>NZ_JBIDCQ010000011.1:0-241904 GCF_043204655.1 Micromonospora sp. NPDC047762
ATCAGCGTCGAACACCTCGCCGACTGGATCGCCACCCGCGGCTACGCCACCAGCTGACCCAACCCGAACCACATGACCGAAGGGCCGGACCCCACGAGGGTCCGGCCCTTCGTCGTCTTTCCACCATCTGCGGCACGTATTGACAATTGTCGACTTCGGCGTGAGGCTGGGTGCAGTGAGAGCGCTCTCTCGCACCCGGCCCAACCGGCCACCACCCAGTCTGGCCAGGCACAACTCCGATGCCTTCGGCGGCGGCGCCGGAGCTGTCCCTGACCCGTCCCCCGACAGGAGTCACGATGGACAGGGCCGCACCCCTCTCCGGCATCCCCCGCCGACTGCGCCTCGCCACGGCGATCGGCGCCCTGCTGGTGCTACTCGGCACGTACCTGGTGTCCACCACCAACCGGGCCGACGCCGCCCCCGGCCAAGCCGGCGCTGACTTCGGCGCCAACGCCATCCGGGTCGCCGAGTTCCCCGCCGACTGCACCTACAGCCACCGGCTGCCGGACGACCCGATCGTCTTCCCCGGGCTGCCCGGGGCGTCGCACATGCACAGCTTCTTCGGCAGCACTGTGACGAACGCCAGGACCACCCTCCCCGACCTGGTCAACTCGCCCACCACCTGCAACCCGCGGGTGGACGTCTCGTCGTACTGGGTGCCGACCCTGTACCAGGACAACGTCGCGGTGGAACCGGCGATCGCCACGTTCTACTACCTGGGCGAGGGCGTACGCGCCGACGTCGTCGCGAACACCCAGCCGTTCCCGCAGGGGTTGCGGCTCGTCGCCGGCAACGCGAAGGCCACCGGGCCGAACGACAGCATCGCCCGGTGGTCCTGCCTGCACGCCGGGCACGTGCCGCCGTCGAAGGACTTCGTCAACTGCCCGTCGGGCACGATGCTGGAGTCGTACCTGGACTTCCCGCAGTGCTGGAACGGCCGTGACCTCGACTCGCCGGACCACAAGAGCCACCTGGCGTACCCGGTGAACCAGGCCTGCCCGAGCACCCACCCGGTGCACGTGCCGAAGTTGCGCCAGGTGCTGCGGTACCCGGTCACCGGCGATCCGTCGCGGTTCCGGCTGGCCTCCGGGCCGGGCTACACCATGCACGGCGACTTCTTCAACGCCTGGCCGGTCGCGGAGTTGGCCCGCCGGGTCCAGGACTGCATCCGTCCCGTCATCAAGTGCGGTCACGACGGCCGACCGATCTGAGCGACAGCTCCACACCACGGCGGCGGGTCCGGTCACCCGGGCCCGCCGCCGTGGTTCGGAAGGGAGATCGGATGCGCCAGCCCGCAGCGTCCACGGTGCTCATCGCCGTGCTGGTCGTCGCCGGCTGCGGCCCCGGGCCACGGGACGCGGTCAGCACCGCCACACCACCCGTGGCCGCACCACCGGCGACGACCACGCCGACCCCCACGGGTACGGCGTTCAACCCGACCGACGTCGCCTGGCTGCAACTGACAGTGGCGATGACCGAACGCCTGCTGCCCGTCCTCGATCTGGTGCCGGGGCGGACCACCGACCCGGCCTGGCGGCAGACGGCCACCCAGGTGGCCACCACCCGACGCGCCGATCTGGAGTCCGCCCGCCGGCTACTGGCCGACGCCGCCGCGCCGACCACGAATCCGCACGAGGGCCACGACATGCCGGGCATGGCCACCGCGCAGGAGATGGCCGCGCTGCGGGCGGCCAGCGGGCAGCCGTTTCACCGCCTGCTCGCCGGGCACCTGCGGGCGCATCTCGCACAGTCGGTCCGGATCGCCACCGCGGAGCAGCAGAGCGGCGTCCAGCCGGCGACCGTCGCGCTGGCGGCGGCCGTGGTTCGGTCCGGCACCGCTGACCTCGAACGGCTCGATCACCTCGACCCCGCGTAGCCGCGCGCTCGGTGGGCGGTCCGGCGGGGTCGACGCTGGCAGGCGGATGGCCACACCGACGACTTGGAGGAGCAGGCGGCGCGGCTCAGGCGGCGTAGCGGGCGGCGAGGTCGACGACGCGCCGCGCGGCGGCCACCATCGCCCGGTCGGCGAAGCGGCCGTCGGGCAGCACCACGGTCCCCGAATCCCGCTGGTGCGCGTCCGCCACGGCGGCCAGCAGCTCCGCGGCGCGGGCCACCTCCCGATCGGCCGGGCGAAACGCGTCGACGATCACCGGGAGCTGGCGTGGGTGGATCGCCGCACGGCCGAGGAAGCCGAGCCGTCGGCCCGCCGCGCAGGTGGCGGCCAGACCGGCGAGGTCGACGACGTCGGCGTACACCGACATGGCCGGCGGGGCCAGACCGGCCGCGCGGGCCGCGACCACCACGCGGCCGCGCGCCCAGAGCAGCCCGTCGTCGTCGCTCACCCCCAGATCCGAGCGCAGGTCGGCCTCACCGAGCCCGATCGAGGCCACCGCGGGGTGAGCGGCGGCGATCGGGTACGCGGCCTCCAGCCCGGCCGCCGACTCGATCAGCGGGTGCAGGGGCACGTCGACCCGCTCGGCGAGGGCCGCCAGCGTCGCGGCCGACTCGACCTTCGGCAGCCGCAGCCCGGCCAACCCGGGCCGGCCGGCCACCGCCGCCAGGTCGGCATCAAGGTCCGGGCCGGTCAGCTCGTTGACCCGGACCTGCACGGGCACCGGGTGCGCCTCGGTGAGGAACTCGGCGACGGCGTCCCGGGCGTACGCCTTGCGTCCGGCGACGACGGCGTCCTCCAGGTCGAGGATGACCGCGTCGGCACCGGAGGCGACCGCCTTGGCGAACCGGTCCGGGCGGTCGCCGGGTACGTAGAGCCAGCTCAACAGCATCAGAGCACCCCCCGCTCGCGCAGCGCGGCCAACTCCTCGGCGCTCAGGCCGAGCGCGCCGAAGACCGTGTCGGTGTCCTGGCCGTGCCGCCGACCGGCGTGCCGGATCTCGCCGGGCGTCTCGGTGAGGCGGAACGGCACGTTCTGCATCCGTACCTCGCCCAGTTCCTCGTCCGGCACGGTGCGCACGGTGCCCAGCGCGGCGTACTGCGGGTCGGCGAGGATGTCGCGCACGTCGTAGACGGGAGCGACCGCGGCCTGGGCCTCCTCGAACGCGGCCACCACCTCGTCGCGGTCCCGTTGCGACACCCAGGCGCTCACCGCCGCGTCCAACTCGTCGGCGTGGGCGGCCCGCCCGCTGCCGGTGGCGAACCACGGCTCGTCGATCAGCTCGCCGCGGCCGACCAGTCGCAGCACCCGCTCGGCGATGCTCTGCGCGCTGGTGGAGACCGCCACCCAGCGCCCGTCGGCGCAGCGGTAGGTGTTGCGCGGGGCGTTGTTGTTCGACCGGTTGCCCAGCCGGGGCTGGATGTAGCCGAGCTGGTCGTACCAGGTGACCTGCGGCCCGAGCATCGCCATGATCGGCTCGATGATGGCGAGGTCGACCACCTGCCCGGCGCCGGTGACGTCGCGGGCCCGCAGGGCGAGCATCACCGCGTACGCGGCGGCGAGCGCGCTCACCGAGTCGGCCAGCCCGAACGGGGGCAGCGTGGGCGGCCCGTCCGGTTCCCCGGTGGCCGCGGCGAAACCGCTCATCGCCTCGGCGAGGGTGCCGAAGCCGGGCCGGCGGGCGTACGGGCCGACCTGCCCGAACCCACTGATCCGGGTGATCACCAGCCGGGGGTTGACGGCGTGCAGCTCGGCCGGCCCGAGCCCCCACCGCTCCAGTGTTCCGGGGCGGAAGTTCTCCACCAGCACGTCGGCGTCGGCGAGCAGCCGACGCAGCAACGCGGCGCCGTCCGGGTCGGAGAGGTTGAGGGTGACGGTGCGCTTGTTGCGGCCGAGCACCTTCCACCAGAGCCCGACACCGTCGCGGGCCGGGCCGTGCCCCCGCGACGGGTCCGGCTTGGCCGGATGCTCCACCTTGATCACGTCGGCGCCGAAGTCACCGAGGAACGCCGCCGCGAGCGGCCCGGCGAAGAGGGTGGCCAGGTCGACGACCTTGACACCGTCCAGTGGCGCGGTCATCGGGTCACCTCCGGCAGGTCGGCCGCACAACGGAAGCCGACCTGTTCGGAGCGGGCGAGGCCGGCACCGGTGAGCAGCAGCTTCACCGACACGTCCGCCGGTTGCGGGCCGCCGTCGAGGTACCAGTCGGAGCCCTGCGCCCGGTACTGGGCGCCGCCCTTGAGGATGGCGAAGCGGGTACGACCGTCGGAGTGCTCACTCTCGGTCAGGTTCCACACCAGCGGTTCCCGCCGTACGAGCAGCCCCGCCTCGGCGGCGACCTGCCACTCGTCCTCGGTGGGCAGTCGCAGCCCGGCCCACGCGGCGTACGCCCGCGCGTCGGCCAGCTCGACCCCGGTCACCGGGGCGTCGGCCGGACCGGAGCCGGCGGTGAACCGCTCCGGGCGCACCGGAACGTAGCCGGCGGCGCGCAGGAACTCGGCGTACTCGCCATGGGTGACCTCGTGCACGGCGATGGCGAACCGGCCGAGCCGCACACTGCGCCGCAGCGTGCCGGGGTGGTGCAGCCGGGGCGGCAGGGGCTTCCACTCGTCGACGTAGGGCGCTTCGCCGTACAGCCCGGTCTCCCGTACCCGGTGCCGGACGACCAGGTCGTGCCGGCCGCCCTCGACGGCGACCAGGCCCGGCGGCACCTGCGGTCGGGGCGCCCATGGCGTACGGACTCGCACCGCGGCGCGGGCCGGGAAGGACGGGTCGCCGGTCGACGGGTCGTGCCGGTGCGCGGAGGCGGGTCCGCGCGCCACGGCCGCGATCGCGCCGGCGGGGAGCGGGCCGCCCACCGCCAGTCGACCGTCGGCGGTCTCGGTGACGGTCAACGCGGCACCGGTGACCAGGTCGACGAAGTGTCGGCCAGCGCTCGGGTCGGTGACCAGCCACGGGCCGTCGTGGTCCGCGCCCCGGTTCACCACCGTCCACAGCGGCTCGTCGTCGTGCGTCCAGCGGGACGCGTACACCTGGCCGTCGCCGGGGTGGTCGGCGAGCGGCACCCAGTCCTCGGCGCGCAACCACGCCGCGTGGCTGGTCTGCACCCGGCGCATCGCCCGCAGCACCGCGCGGTCGCGCTCGTTCCAGCCGACCCAGACGCCGAAGACGCTTTCCCAGACCAGCACGCCGACGCCGTTGAGCCAGGCGGAGTGCAGCTCGTCGAGGTGGTCGCGGTGCCAGCGCCGGGTGTGGTGCAGCACGTGCCGTCGCTCGAACCACTTCGCCCGCAGCACGCCGGGCACCTCGGAGTCGGCGAACCACTGCGCCCAGGACATGGCGTGGTCGGCGATGCGGGCCAGCGGCACCCGGCTCTCGCCCTCCAGGACCATGCCGGGGCGCACCGCGTCCAGCGCGGCGCGCAGCTCCCCGGCGCCCTCCTTGAGGGTGTCCAGGAAGACCCCGTCGACGCCGAGCTTGCCGGCCAGCGTCGCGACCTCCTCGGCGTCACTGCCCACCTCGCGCCGGGTTCCGGTGTCCCACGGGTTGTAGTCGACAAAGACCCGCACCCCACGCTGCTGGAACGCGCGCACCACATCGGGTAGCTCCGGCACGTCCCGGTACCAGTCGAACTGGTTGCGGTCGTCGAGGCCGATGACCGGGTACGCGTGCCAGAGCACCACCCCGTCGAAGCCGCCGAAGTCCCGCCCGGCCGCGTCGAGGAACTCGTCGACGGTGAAGACGCCGCGTTCGTGGTCGTAGAGCGTCTCGTCCCAGAGCCAGGCCAGGCAGACGCTGAAGCAGTCACCGGCGATCTCGTCGTAGTGCTCGCCGACGTAGCCGATCCGGTCCCGGGCGTCGACCCGCCACCGGGCGATCTGTTCCCGCCAGGCCGGCCAGTCGGCCGGGTCGGCGGGGGCGGCGAAGATCTTCGCCTCGTCCAGGGTGCTCAGGTCGGCGTGCCCGCCCAACGGCACCTCGGTCGGCCGGTCGATCGGGCGCGGGACGTACGGGTTGAAGCTCACGGTGCACCTCGGTAGGTCGCGTCGTAGAGGGCGTCGATGGCCGGCCGGTCGGGCAGGGCGGTGGACGCTCCGGGCCGCTGGGCACAGGCCGCGCCGGCGGCGCAGGCCCAGCGCAGGCTGGCGGTGACGGTGTCCTCGCTGCTGGCGCCGCCGCGTTCGGCCCAGCTCACGGCGAGCGCGCCGGTGAACGCGTCACCGGCGGCGGTGGTGTCCACCGCGTCGATCTGCGGCGCCGGGACCGCGAGACGCAGGCCGTGTCGATCGGCGTACGCGGCCCCGCGCGCGCCGAGGGTGAGAACCACCCGGGGCACCAGCTTCAGCAGGGCGTCGAGCAGCATCGGCGGGTCGTCGGAGGCGACCTCGGCAACGACCGCCGCCTCGTGCTCGTTGACCACCAGCACGTCGACCAGGTCGAGCAGGGCGGTGGGCAGCGCGGCGGCGGGCGCGGCGTTCAGCACCACTGTGGTGCCGTCGGCCCGGGCCCAGCTCGCCGCCTGGAGCACGGCGCTCAGCGGCACCTCCAGTTGCAGCAGCAGCACGTCGGCCGCCGCGATCCTCGCCCGGTCGTCCGCGTCCAGCTCGGTCAGCGTTCCGTTGGCGCCGGGCGCGACCAGGATGAAGTTCTCCGCGTCCCGGTCGACGGCGATCAACGCGACACCGGAGGGGCCGGCGGCGGTCCGCAGACCACTGACGTCCACGCCGGCGTCGACGAGACTGGCCCGCATCCGGGTACCGAACTCGTCGTCGCCCACCGCGCCCACGAAGTCGCAGGCCGCACCGGCCCGGGCGGCGGCGACGGCCTGGTTGGCGCCCTTGCCGCCGGGTACGGTCCGGAAGTTCTCGCCGAGCACCGTCTCACCGGGGCGGGGCAGCCGCGACGCCGTGACCACCAGGTCCAGGTTGCTGCTGCCCACCACCGCCACCCGCGCGCTCATGCCACGCTCCCTTCCGTCGCCGGCTGTGCCAGGGCGAGGGTCCGCTCGGCCAGTTCGTCGAAGCCGATCCCGTCGAAGCCGGCGATGCTGCTGGCCAGCCGGTTGCCCAGCGGGGCGACCCAGCGCTGCGGCAACCCGGACGCGCCGGTGAGCGCTCCGGTCACCGCGCCGACCGTCGCGCCGGTCGAGTCGGTGTCCCAGCCACCACTGACCACGGCGGTGATCGACCGTTCCAGGTCCCCCCGCCCGTACGCCAGGGCGGCGGCCACCAGCGCCGCGTTGTTGCGGACGTGCACCCAGTGCAGGTGGCCGTGTCGTGCGTACAGCTCGTCGACGACGCGTTCCCAGTCGTCGGTGCCCGCGCCGAGGGCGCGCGCCTCCCGGACCGTGGCGGCGAACCTGCTGGTCGGCGGCAGCACCGCCTCGGCCGCGTCCAGCACCTCGTCCACGGTGTCGGCCACCGGCGCGGCTGCCGACAGGGCCGCAGCCCAGAGCGCGCCGTGCACCCCTCCCCGGACGTGGCTGACCGTCGCGTCGCGTACCGCCAGTTCGGCGGCGCGGTCCGGCCGGCCGGGGTTGACCCAGCCGTACACGTCGGTGCGGATCTGCGCGCCGATCCACTCACGGAACGGGTTGTGCCGGCGGGCGCTCTGCGGCGGCGGGTACCCGAGCAGTAGGTTGCGGTAGGCCACCCGCTCGGCGGTGAAGACCCGCCCACCGGGCAGCCAGTCCAGCCACGCCTGCGCCACGTCGGCGCTGGTGAAGCCCCGACCGTGCGTCTCCAGCACCCGCAGCGCCAGCAACGCGTAGTTCAGGTCGTCGTCCTCGGGCATCCCGTCGATGTTCTCGGCGAGGCTGGTCGGCGCGCTGCGCCGGTTCCACGGCCAGCGGGCGGCCACGTCGGCCGGGAGCCCCTTCGCGGTGAACCAGTCGCGCAGTGGCCACCGATCGGTAGCGGTGAGGATCTCCCGGATGCCCTCGCGGGGAATCTTCTCCACCGGCTTGCCGAGCAGGCAGCCGACCGCCCGGCCGAGCCACCCGCCGTGCAACCGGTCGTACGCCGCCTCGGTCGGCAGCGACCAGGTGGTCGGCCACCCGGTCCGCAGCGAGGTCAGGTCGTCGGCCTCGTCAGTGGTGTCGACCGCGGGCACCGCGTCGGCGGCGTCCAGCAGCTCCGTGGCGAGGACCCGCAGCTCCGGCGACGCCGGGTTCACCGACGCCCCGCTGACCGGTGGGGTCAGGTCCCCGCCGGCCGCCGTCCACCGTTGAGCGATCGCGGCGACGTCACGCCCCTCGTCCCGGCTGGCAGCAAGCTCGTGCGGCAGCAGGTCCTCCGGCTGAACCCAGGTGATCCTCACCGGGTCTCGCCCCCAACCCCCCGGGTGGCACCGGCGGCCAGCCCGGCGAACCGCTCCGCCCGGCGGGCGAAGCGGGCCTGGTCGCGCTCGAAGACCTCGCCGGCCACCGTCGCGAGAACCCGGGCCGGTTCCACCAGGTCGGTCCTTGAGGCGGTGGCGACCACGTCGGACCATTCCGCCGGCACCGCGTCGGCGCCCCCGAGCGCCCCGGCGATGGCGGCGGCCATGGTGGCGGTGGAGTCGGCGTCCCGGCCGTAGTTGACCGAGCCGAGCACCGCGGCCCGGAAGTCGCCGCCCGCCACCACGAGCATGCCGAGAGCCACCGGCAGCTCCTCGATGGCGTGCAGGCGACTGGGCCGCCGCGCGCCGAGGCCGGGGCTGCGGTACTCCTCCCCCACCGTGTCGTAGGGGGCGACCGCGGCCCGCAGCGCCGGGATGGCCTGCTTCCAGTCGTGGTGACCGCGGGCCTCCTTGACCACCGCGTCGATGGCCGCGCGGGTGCCGTCGCGGGCCAGGTCCAGCGCCGCCGCGACGACGTCCTCGACGCCCGCGCCGGGGGTCGCGGCCGCCGCGACCGAGGCCGCGAACACGGCGGCGGCCTCCCGCCCGTAGCTGTGCTGGTGCGCGCCGGCGATCTCCACCGCCTCGGCGTACGCCCCGGCCGGGTCGCCCGCGTTGACGATGCCGACAGGTGCCATGTACATGGCCGCGCCACAGTTGACGATGTTGCCGACCCCGGCCTCGCGGGGGTCCGCGTGGGCGTGGTGCAGTCGGGTGACCAGCCACCGTTCGGCGGCGGCGAGCCGGTGGAAGGTCACCCCGTCGCGCTCCAGGTCGGGGATGTACACCACCCGCTCGATCAGGTCGGGAACCAGCAGGTCCACCACGTCGAAGGCATCGAGGTGGTCCCGTTTGGCCGCGTAGGCGCGGACCAGGGCGTGGGTCATCAACGTGTCATCGGTGAGGTGCCCGTCGCCCTTGTGGTAGGGCGCGAGGGGTCGCGCGGTGGCCCAGTCGGCGTGGTACGGGGGCACGATGCCCTCGACCCAGCCGCCGAAGCGGGCACGGATCTGCTCGGGCAACGCCGTCTCGGTGGCGCCACCCAGGGCGTCTCCGACAGCGGCGCCGACCAGGCAACCAACCGATGTGTCGAGCAAGAGTGACATGTCGTTACCTCAGAACCTGCTTGCCACCGTCGACCAGCTGCGTGCCGAGCTGATCGAGGGTGATCTTGTTGGCGAAGTACTGCTGGAGGGCCGGGGTGGCGTACTTGGTCTTCCACTCCGGGTAGCCGTCGGCCTGCTGGAACGGGGCGACGGTCAGGTCCGCGGCGCTGTCCGCGGCGACGTCCCAGCCCTGCTTGCCGTCGGTGAGCTTGACCAGTTGCTCGTTGGCCTGCTTGCCGGTCGGCACCAGCCAGTCGCCCTTGGCCAGGGCGGCCATGTTCGTCGGGTTCAGGAAGTACTCCAGGAACTGCGCGGCCTGCTTCTTGTGCTTGCTGTCCTCGGAGATCGACAGCGTCTGCGGGTTGGCGGCCTGCTTGGTGGAGAGTCCCTTGATCGGGGGCAGGGTGACCCACTCGAAGCCGGCCGGCGCCTGCTCGACCATCTGCTGGCGCAGCGACACCGAGCCGGGCAGCATCGCGTACTTCCCGCCGAAGAAGCCGGGCAGGGTGTCCGCGCCGCTCATGCCGAGCGCCTCCGGGGAGGCGGACTTGGCGGTGTAGAGCATGTCGTGGATCCGCTTCGGGATTTCCTTCTCCGCGTCGCCGACCTTGACCTCGGTGCGTCCACCGTCGCCGTAGAAGAACTTGCCGTCGTAGTTGAGCGCCAGGTTGAGCACCCGGTTGGTCGGCGACTTCAACGCCCACGCCGCGCCGTACTGGCCGGGCTTGGTGAGCTTCTGCGCGTTGCTCTGGAACTCGTCCCAGGTCCAGCCGCCGTCGGCCGGCGGCACCGCGACACCTGCGGCGTCGAGCAGCTTCTTGTTGGCGATGACGACCTGCGACTCCAGCAGGAACGGCACGCCGGTGACCTTGCCGTCGACGGTGGCGGTGTCCCAGATGCCCTTGTCGATCTGCCCCTTCAGGTCGTCGGAGACCAGGTCGGAGAGGTCGGCCAGGTAGCCCTGCTTGCTGAACTCCCCGATCGAGGACGCCTCGTAGTGCACGATGTCCGGCGCGTCGCCGCCCTCGAAGGAGGTGAGCAACTGGTCGTGCACCGAGTTCCAGTCACCCTGGACGTACTCGACCTGGATGTCCGGGTGCTCGGCGTTCCACTTGGCGACCAGGTCCTTGTTGACCTGAAGCGACTCCTTCTGCCAGGCGAGGCTGAGGAAACGCAGCTTGGCCGGGCCGGACGCGGCCTCGTCGTCGCCGCCGGAGCCGCACGCGGTGAGCGCGCCGAGGCCGACGACCGCGACCGCGGCGCCCGCCGCGAGTCGGCGGAATCGGGTACGAAGCATGGGGGGTACCTCCTTGGTGGTGGTTGGGGGGACGGTTCAGCCCTTGACCGCGCCCGCGAGCGACCCGGACGAGAGCCGGCGCTGCATGAACGCGAAGAAGATCAGGCTGGGCAGCGTGGCCAGCAGCGAACCCGCGGCCAGGGGACCCAGCCGGGCGGTGCCCTCGATGCCGACGAACCGGGCCAGCGCCACCGGCAGGGTGGCCAGCTCCGGGGTCTTGATCAGCACCAGTGCGAAGAAGAACTCGTTCCAGGCCGAGATGAAGGAGAACAACGCGGTCGCGACCAGGCCCGGAGCGAGCAGCGGGAAGACCACCCGCCGCAGGACCTGCACCCGGGTGGCGCCGTCGACCGACGCTGCCTCCTCCAGCTCCCTCGGGATGTTGCGGACGAAGCCCTGCAACATCCACAGCGCGAACGGCAGCGCCCAGACCACGTAGATCAGCACCAGCCCGGCGTGCGTATTGGCCAGACCGACCTGCCGCAGCACCAGGAAGATCGGGATGATCAGCAGTACGAAAGGGAAGAGCTGGGACAGCAGCACCCAGCCCAGCGCGGCGGTGCCGAGCTTGGAGCGGAACCGGGCCAACGCGTACGACGCCGGCATGGCGACCAGCACGGTCAGGACCGCCGAGGCGAGGGAGACCTGGAGGCTGTTGAGCGCCGCCCGGCCCAGCTCCTGTTCGGTGAACGCCTGCACGAAATTCTGCAGCGTCGGGTTGTCCGGGATCAACGTCGGGTGCAGGCGTACCAGTTCGCGCGGCGGTTTGAACGCCGTGGAGAGCAGCCAGACCAGAGGGAACCCGAGGAAGATCAGGTAGCCGGCGAGCGCCAGATACTGCAGCGTCCGGCTCGTGCGGCTCGGCTTTCCGAACATGTCAGTTCGCCTCCCTGAGCCGGCGACGGAGATAGACCGCGAGCAGCGCGATGATGATCACGACCATGACGTTGCCGAGTGCCGCCGCGTAGCCGTAGTTGCCGTAGCGGAACGCCTCCTCGTACGCGAAGAGCATCGGCAGCATCGTCTTGCCGCCCGGTCCACCGGCGGTGAGCACGTAGACCAGGCCGAACGAGTTGAAGTTCCAGATGAAGTCCAGCGAGGTGATCGCCACGATCACCGGCGCCAGCGCGGGCAGCGTGACGTGCCGGAACCGGTGCCAGGTGCTGGCCCCGTCCACCGCCGCCGCCTCGTGCAGCTCGCGACCCACACCCTGCAGGCCGGCGAGCAGGACGACAGTGGTCTGCGGCATGCCCGCCCAGACCCCGACGATGATCACCGCGGGCAGTGCGGTGCTGAAGTCGCCCAGCCAGTTCGTCCGCAGTCCGTCGGCGCCGACGCGGTGGAAGAACTCGTTGATCAGGCCGGCGTCGGGGTGGTAGACGAGCTTCCACAGGATGCCGACGACGACGGGCGGCATCGCCCAGGGCACGACGGCCAGCACCCGCGCCACGCCTCGGAACCGCAGTTGCTGGTTGAGCAGCAGCGCCAGCCCGAGGGCTAGCAGGAACTGCAACACAGTCACCCCGACCGCCCAGAGAAGGCCGATCTTGAACGAGTTCCAGAACAGCTCGTCGCCGAGGAGGTCCCGGTAGTTGGCCAGGCCGGTGAAGCTGACCTCGACGTTGCGACCGGCGCGGGCGTCGGTGAAGCCGAGGTAGATGCCCCGCAGCAGGGGAAACACCGACAGCACCAGGATCGGCAGCAGCGACGGCAGCAGGAGGAGGTAGATGGTGGTGCGGTCGGAGCGGAACCGGTTGCGCCGGCGGGCCGGCTCGGCCCGTTCGACGTCCGGCCGCTCGGTCAGGGTGGTCATGCGGTCACCCCTTCGCTGGACGGGTGGGTGGTGGGTGGGCCGGCGGGTCGAGGGACCGGCAGGGTCGCGGCGCTCGACGCGCGAACGACGAGACTCGGCGGCACCTGCTCGCGTCGCGGCGGCACCGTGGCGTCGGCAATGCGGTGCAGGAGCAGTTCGGCGGCTCGGCGACCACGCTCGGCCGAGCCGAGCGAGACGCTGGAGAGCTGGGGAAACATCATCCGGGCCAGTTCGGTGTCGTCCATGCCGACCAGGGCGACGTCCTGCGGCACCCGACGGCCGGCGACCAGCAGGGCGTGCAGCGCGCCGACCGCGATGAGGTCGTTGGCGCAGACCAGGGCGTCCGGGTCGGCGCGGGCGAGCAGTCGCTCGGTGGCGGCGCGGCCGGCCGCGTACTGGAAGTCGCCGACCTCGATCAGGTCGGCGTCGAGCGGGATGCCGTGTCGGGTCAGGGCGGCCCGGAATCCGGCGTCACGGGCGGCGCCCGGAACGGTGTCGAGCGGACCGTTGACGAAACCGATCCGCCGTCGGCCGGTGGCGACGAGGTGGTCCACGGCCAGCGCCACACCGTGGCGCGAGTCGGTACGCACGTTGTCGATCGGAGCGTCCGCGCCGAGCTGGCCGACGACCACCACCGGCACCGGACTGTCCACCAGCGCGGTGAGGTGGTCGTCGGTGACCCGGATCGGCGAGACGATCATGCCGTCCACGTAGCGGTTGGCCAGCCGTCGCAGCAGAGCGGTCTCGTTGTCGATCCGCCCGCCGGTGGCGTGCACCAGCAGTTGCCGCCCGGAGGACGCGACCACGGCCTCGATGGCCCGCATCATCTCCACGTAGACCGGGTTGCCGATGTCCTCCACCGCGAGCGCGATCAGACCGGTGCGCTGGGACTGCAACGACCGGGCGATCGCGTTGGGCACGTAGCCCACCTCGGCCGCCGCCTCACGAACCTTGCGGATCGTCTCGGGGCTGCCGCCGACGCCGTTGAGCACCCGCGAGGCGGACGCGATGGAGACGCCGGCGCGGGCGGCGACGGTGTGCACCGTGGGCCGGCCGTCCGCCGGTTCCTGTAAACGTTTACGACCCACGTTCGGCACCTCCACCCGATAGCTGTAAACGTTTCCGGGGAGTCTGCTCCGCAAGTGGCGGAGAGGTCAAGGGCCCGTTACGAAAACGTTTCCAACCCCGCACCGCGCACTACCGCACCCCGCCCCGCCGCGTTGATCATGAAGTTGTTGCCCTGCGCAGCGGCGTGTCGTGGCAATAACTTCATGATCAACTGTCGGGGTGGGGGTGGGTTCAGGTGGGGAGGCGGAGCTCTCGGCCGGGCCAGCGGGAGCGGAGTCTGCGGTCGTGGCTGGCCACGACGATGGCACCCGGGCCGGTGCCCAGCGCGTCCTCCAACTCGTCGCAGAGCGTCGGCGAGAGGTGGTTGGTGGGCTCGTCGAGCAGGAGCAGCTCCGGCGGATCGGCGACGAGCACCGCGAGGGCGAGCCGACGGCGTTGTCCGACCGACAGGTCGGCCACCGGGTGGTCGAGGTCCGCCGGGGCGAGCAACCCGAGGGACGACAGCGGTACGGCAGCGGCCCGTTCCATCCCGACGGCCGCCTCGAAGACCTGCCGGGCCGTCCGCCGCGCATCCGCGAAGACGCTGTCCTGAGTGAGCAGGCCGACCCGCAGCTCCGGTCGTCGCCAGAGCGTTCCGGCACCGGTCAGCCGGCCGGCGAGCACGGCGAGCAGGGTCGACTTGCCAGCCCCGTTGGGGCCGGTCACCAACAGCCGGTCGCGGGACCTGAGCTCCAAATGCGCCACCCGCAGTCGGCCGGGAACCTCCAGCTGGTCCGCCGTGACGATGACGCTGTCACTGTCACCGACGGCGAGCGCCGTCGCGTGAAAGCGCAACGGCTCCGACGGCACCGGAACGGGGTCGCGCTCGATCGTCTCCAGTCGACGGACGGCGTCGCGGACGCGCCGGGAGATCTGGTTCTGAACACGGCCGGCGGTGTGCCCGTACCCCATCTTCTCGCTGTCGCGCGGGCCCCGGCCGTGGGCGACCTGGTGCCCGGTCACGGCGGCGGCCTCGCGCAGGTCGGCGAGGAGCGCCTGCTCGTCGTCGTAGCGCCGCCGCCACCGTTGCGCCTCGGCGCGCTTCGCCGTCAGGTACGCCGTGTAGCCGCCGCCGAAGCGGACCGGCCCGTCGACCGCCGGGTCCAGGTCGATGAGATCGGTGCAGACGGCGTCCAGGAAGGCCCGGTCGTGACTGGCCACCACGACCACCCCCGGCATGGCACGGAGCTGGTCCTCGCAGAACGCCGCCGCCGCGTCGTCGAGATGGTTGGTGGGCTCGTCGAGCAGCAGCGCGCTCGGCCGGCGGATCAACGTCGCCGCGAGGGCGAGCCGGCCACGTTGCCCACCGGAGAGCGCACCCACCATGCGGTCGTGGGGCAGCCCGCCGAGACCGAGGCCGTCGAGGACCGTGCGGGCACGCCGGTCGGCGTCCCAGGCGTCGCGGTCCTGTGCCCGTTCCAGCACCTCGCCGTACGCGGCCAGCAGCCGGTCGTGCTGCTCGGTGCCCTCCGGCGCGTCGGCGAGCGCGACGCCGATCCGGTCCAGCTCGGCGAGGTTGGCGCGAGCCTCGCGCAGCGCGTCGTCGAGGACGGCGGCGATGGTGGCGGATGCCCGCAACGGCAGTTCCTGGTGCAGGAAGCCGACGTCCGGTGGACGGGTGACGGTGCCGGAGTCGGGTACGTCGACGCCGGCCAGGACCCGCAACAGGGTCGTCTTGCCGGTGCCGTTCTCACCGATCAGGCCGATCCGGTGGCCGGGCGCGGCAGTCAGGGAGACGCCGTCGAGCACCCGGCGGTCGCCGCGGACCCGCACGAGGTCATGGGCGGTGAGAGCAGGTCGAACAGACATGGGGAACCTCGGATAACGACGATCCGGGGCGCACACCGGCACCCCGGCGGAAGCAGGACATGACGACGGAGGCCGCGGCGACGGAGGCGCGATCACGCGCCCGTCGGCGGCCGGTCCGGGTGCTCACCCGGAGATGTCGTCGTCACCTGCCACGTCTGCTCCGATCTCCCAGAACTCGGGCGCAACAATAACCGTGCCGGCTTCGGCTCAGCTCCCGCCCGTGCTCGACGAGCTGTTGTCCGACGAGTTTCCCCGCCGGGACGTGTATCGGCCCGCCAGTCGCCCGGCCCGAGCGCGACGCCCCAGCACGGCGATGATCACCAGCAGCAGACCAGCGCAGAGCGCGACCCCGCCGCCCACCAGTGCCGCCGCCATTCCTGCCGACATGATCGACCGCCCCTCTCCGACCGCGACCGACACGGCCGGACGGGCAGATCCTGACACGATCAGGCCGTCCGGGCACCTGCCCGCAGGGAGTCGATGGTGAGGTCGAGGGCCGCTTCCAGGTGGTCGGTCTTTCCGGTGGAGAGCAGCAGGAGTACGCCGCCCTGGATGCCGGCGAGCAGCGCCGCGGCGGCGCGGTCGGCGTCCACGTCCGCGGAGATGTCCCCGGTCGACTGCATGTGCCGGACGCCGTCGGCGATCGCGTTCTGCCAGCGCCACATGAGCCCGGTCACGATCGCCTGCGCGCCCGGCGCCCGCCGCCCGGTCTGGCCGAGCAGACCGTTGAGCGGGCATTTCACTCCCTGTGCCCGGTAGCGCTCGATCAGTCGGTCGCGCCACGCCAGCCAGGCCGGCCAGGACGTCAGGTTGCTGAGCATCGGCTCCTGGTCGAGCAGGACCTGGTCGGCCTCGTGCTGGGCCACCGCCAGCAGCAGTTCTTCCTTTCCCTCCGGGAAGTAGTGGAAGAGTTGACCCTTGCTGGTGCCGGTGTGGGCCATCACATCCTCGAGGCGTACCTCGTCGACGCCGCGCTCACGGATCTCGGCGGCGGCGCCGGCGACGATCCGCGCCCGGGTGGCCTCGCCCTTGCGGGTCAGCGCCCTTGTCATGAGACCTCCCTCACCGCTTGCCCCTCGTGCCTGCCCGTCCGACCCTAGCTCGGCTTTTGGACTTGCAGGTCCAATTTTGCCGAGCAAAGGTCTGGAAAACGGTCCGCTCGGGGCCGCCACGTGATCGAGAGGACACAACGATGAACCACTACTACCTGCTCGGGCGGTCCGGTCTGCGGGTGAGCCGGCTGGCGCTGGGCACCATGAACTTCGGCGTCGACGGATTCCACGCCGCGTACGGCAAGACCGAGGAGGAGGCCGAGCCGATCTTCCGCCGGTATCTGGAATCGGGCGGCAACTTCATCGACACGGCGGACTTCTACACCGCCGGCGAGAGCGAAAAGATCCTCGGCCGGCTGATCGAGCGGGCCGCTGTGCGCGAACGGCTCGTGCTCACCAGCAAGTTCACCAACACCGTCGACCCGAGCGACCCGAACGCGAGCGGCAACGGCCGTAAGCACATCATGCGGGCCGTCGAGGCGTCGCTGAGCCGACTGGGCACCGACTACATCGACCTGTACCTGCTGCACACCTGGGACCGGATCACCCCGGTCGAGGAGGTCGTGCACACTCTCGACGACCTGGTGCGCGCCGGCAAGATCCGGTACGCCGGCCTCTCCGACGTACCGGCCTGGTATGCCACCCGGGCGCAGAGCTACGCCGAGGCGCACGGCCTGGCCCCGATGATCAATCTGCAACTGCCGTACTCCCTGGTCAGCCGCGACATCGAGGCGGAGTACGTGGCGATGGCCCAGACCATGGGCATGGGGCTCACCGCATGGAGCCCGATCGCCAGCGGCCTGCTCAGCGGCAAGTACCGCCGCAGCGGCGACGGCCTCAGCGGGACCGGCCGGTTGACCAATCCCGACACCGGCGGCCGCGAGGTCAGCGCCAGCGAGTGGCAGGTCATCGACGCCCTGGAGAGCGTCGCCACCGAGTTGGGCCGCAGCATGGCCCAGGTCGCGATCAACTGGGTCGCCACCCAACCCGCAGTAGCCTCGGTGATCATCGGCGCGAGCAGCGCCGAGCAGATCGGCAGCAACTTCGAGGCGCTCGACTTCGAGATCCCGGCCGACGCGCGCCGCCGTCTCGACGAGGCCAGCGCTCGGCAACTCGGGGTGCCCTACGTGATGTTCACCCCGCAGTACCAGTCCTGGGTGGTGAGCCCCGGCCTCGGCATTGGCGACAAGCCAGCCGGCTACGCCCCGCCGGTGTTCAACGCCAAGTAGCACCTCACACGATCACGCCCCTGCCCCTCCCCCGCCCCCTGCCCCTCCCCGTCGATCTTGCACTTGCTGTCCCGACATAAGGGGCGTCCCACTCATGTCGACAACCGAAAGTGCAAGATCGGCGGGGTGGGGGCGGGGGCGGGGCGGGGGCGGGGGCGGGGCGGGGGCGGGGGGCGGGGGCGGGCGGGCGGGGGGATTTAGTGGGGGGTCGGCGTGGGGTCTGGTTCTGGTGCTGGTGCACCCTCGTAGAGCGCGACGTACAGCCGGCGCAGCTCGTCGCCCTCGACGCCGAGGGCGGCGAGGTTGAGGGTGTTGTGTTCGACGCCCAACGTCTCCGGCAGGGTGCACACCCGCAGCGGTATCGCGTTCGCGTCGGCGATCCGGCGCGGCACGTCGACCGCCGCCCTGAGGTCCACCACGCCGTCGAGCGGGCTGATCGCGACCGCCGCGCTCCGCAGACCGGTCCGCCGTGGCGGCTTCGGCAGGGTGCGCGCGATGGTCAGGTACTGGGTGACGGCGGCGAGGGAGTATCCCCGCGACGTGACGCGGTCCCGCAGAACGCGACGCCCGTACAGCGTGATGAGCGGTTTCACCGCGTAGGCCGGCGCCTGTCGCGGATTCGGAGCAAAGAACGGCGACAGCAACAGCAGATGCCGTACGACGTTTCCCGGCACCTGGGCCAGCCAGGCGGCCAGCACTGCGCCCCCGGAGATGCCCACGACCCCGACCTCGTCTCCCAGGGCCGCCGCGACGGCCCACCCCTGCGCGGCGTACGTCGTCAGCTCACCGGCCTCGACCCGGTGGTGGGCCCGCCGGTCGACGGTCCCGTGCCGGGGCGCCCGGGGAACCCAGACGTTGTACCCACTGTCGAAGAACTCCTCGGCCAGCCGTTCGTACTGCTCGGGCGCGAGGGTGTAGCCGTGCAAGAGCAGCACGGCCCGGCCGGTACGGGAACCGTGGCTCAGCAGGCGACTGCGCGACTCCGGTCGCACCTCCGGATCGGCCGTCTCGGCGGCGATGATGGCCGCGGCGGCACGGGTGGCCGTGTCGAAGTCGAGCGGTCGGGCCGGCGCGACCCGTAACCCACGGCGGCCCACCGGCCAGAGGTAGAGCCCGGCGACCGCCGCCACGACGAGCGCCAACCCGCCGACGAGCAGCGCGATGATCTCCGGCATGGTCAGATGCTGACAGGGGCCGCGCTCAACGCCGGCTGAGGGGGTGCGCCCGGGTGACCGGGCGCACCCGGTCAGCTATTCCTTGTTGTTCGGCGGCGCGAAGACGACCCGGGAGCGCAACTGCCGAAAGCCGGTCCGCTCCAACTCTGCCAGCACCGCCACCCGGTGCGAGTCCACGTCGGCGATGACCTCGCGGGCACCGCCGGCGGCCAGCACCCGGACCGCCTCGGCCAGCAGCTCGGGCCGGGCCGCCTCGTCGAGCAGGCCGAGATAGGCGAGCAGGGGGTAGCAGGCGTCTCCGGCCGTGCCGGCCAGGCCCACCGGCTCACCGGCGTCCACCGCGACGCGCCATTGCCCGGTGTTGTCGCCCAACCAGGCCAGCGGGTCGGTGGCGAGGTCGACGCCGCCGACCACCCGCGCGATCTCGACGCCGGTCAGCACATCTGGCTCGGCGATCCTGGCGACCAGCGCGTTGACCTCCGCCACGTCGACGGGCACGCGGAAGTCGTACCGACCGGAGGACGCCGGCAGGGGTGTGCCGGTCCAGGAGCAGCGAAGTCGCTCCCCCCGCTCGACCAGCCCGGCGAGGCGAGCGGCCGTCATGGGCGCCCGCACCACGGCCAGCACCTCGGGCCGACGCCGCCAGTGCGCCGGCAGGGCGGCGTAGTACAGACCGGGACCGCCCAGCGCCTCGTGGGCGGCGCGCAGAAGCTCGGCGCCCACCTCGGGCTCGGCGTCCAGATCGAACCGTTCCAACCACGGGGCACCGACCGCACCCGGGGGAAGGAGCCAGGCGGCACGGCCCACCAACCGCCCGGCGCGCAGCGCGACCCAGGTGTTCTCGGGACGGTAGCCGCCACCGGCGATCCCGTCGGCGTACGCGAGCTGGCGCAGTTGGGGCAGCGGATCAGGCATGGAGTCGAACAGGTTTTCCTCGCCCGCGACGAGCGGACGGATGACCAGATCAGTCATGGGTTGGTCCTCCGGGAAGCGCGCGCCCCGGGTCAGATCCGCGCGGACGCCGGAGCGCGGAGGGGGCGCAGAACATCGGACATTGTTCTGACCTCCTTCCAGCTCGACGGCGTGCCCGACGACCATATGCGCAGGGGTCGCCGGCCGCAATGGATTGTCACAGCGTCGGGTTGGTCTGCGCCCCACGCTTGTGGGCTCGCTGGTCGTACACGGTGATGCCGGCCAGGATGATCGCCGCGACGGCCGCCACGGCGATCGGCGGGAGCAGCACCATCGGCGGGGCCGCCACGAGCAGCGCCACCGCGCCGAAGTACAGCGCCCGACACCGCGGCGCGGTTCGGGTTTCCTTCTCCAGGGTGCTCCGCCCGATCAGGAACAGCACCGGGCCGCCGAAGATGATGGCCACCAGAGCCCAGTCGATCGGCGGGTGCGGATCCTCGATGACCTGTCCGAAGCCGACGGCGGTGCAGATGATGCCACCGACGATCAACAGCAGGCTGTAGCTCGCCCACCGGGACAGTTGGATCCCCTCCCCGCTCGGCGTCGAGGCGGAACCGGATCTGACGTGGTAGAAGTAGATCCGCCAGAACGAGACGACCGCCACGAACGAGGCGACGAGGGCGATGGTTCCCTCGGTGGTGAAGCCCGGGAAGCTGACCGCGGCGCCGGCTTCGAGCACCACCTCGGCGAGGGCGATCATGAAGAACTGGTTGTACCGCTCGGCGAGATGCTCCTGCGAGACGGTGACCCGCAGGCTGGTGAGCTGTCGCCGGCCCATCCGGGGCAGGGGGTAGGTGGTGGCGGCGCCGATCAGCTCGATGGCGAGCGCGAGGGTCCAGAAGACGCCTCGGCCGAGACCACCGCTGATGCCGCCACTGATCCAGAGGACGCTGGACGCCAGGTGCCAGGTCAGCACCCGCAGCGAGAACGCCTGACCCGCGTGACCCCGCAGCGCGAACACCAGGAAGAGCGGTCGGCCGACCTGGATGATCACGTAGGTGCAGGCGAATATCACGCCGCGTTGGCCGAATGCTTGTGGCAACGTGACAGCCAGCACCAGCGTGCCGAACATCGTCGCCAACAGGACGGCCTGCAGATCGGGGCGCCGGGGGTCGTAGGTGCTCGCCAGCAGGGCGTTGAGCGACCAGATCATCCACATCGCCGTGAAGAAGAGGACGGTCTGGCCGGCCTCGGACAGCAGTGTGTGCCGGACGATGGTGAGGTCGTCGGCGACCCGCCCGGCGAGGCGGGCCAGCGCGAAGACGTAGACGATGTCGAAGAGCAGTTCCAGGACGGTCGCCGAGCGGGGGCTCCTGCTGTCCCCGAGCCCACGGAAGAACTCGGTGCGCGTCAGCACGGACGGCGGGACAGCTCAGCCGGCCAGGGTCGTCGAGACGGGCGCACCACTGTGGTGGCCCCGTTCCGCTGCCATCGTCCCCGAGCCTCCCTCGCCGACCGGCCCACCTGATACCTATCTGCGTATTTTATCCATCTTCATCGGGTCTCCGTCGCTGATGGCGGATACCGGGTCGGCGGTACGCCGGATCATCTGTGCCGTCACCCTGCGGTACGAGCCCGGGTCGACGGGAAGCAGCCACTGTCGGGCCCGGGTCAGCGGGCCGACGTTGAGCCCCAGCTCGTCGAGCACCTCGTCGACGTTGTGCATCGAGAACGGGATGATGTTCGTGCCGCGAGCGTGCCGTCCGTTGGTGCGCTTCGTCATCCAGAACAGTCGGGCGCGCACCTCGTCGCGCATCTGGACCTCGGTCGGCAGTGTGATCCCTCCCCGCAGGTACGCGGCCGTCCAGACCGCCGCCATCTCCGCGCTGAGCGGGCTGAAGAACGACGAGTTGTAGCCGGCGAACGTCAGCCGCGGCACGCCGATCGGCAGGATCTGCCGGTGGAGCATGAAATTGCCGGCGTCGTCCTGGAGCCGGGCGTGCAACGCGTCGTCGAAGAACGGCACGTGCTGGCGGAAGCCCGTACCGCAGATCACCAGGTCGGCGGGGAGCACCGTGCCGTCGGCCAGGCGCGCGGCGGGCCGGCCACCGTCGACCAGCAACTCGGTGATCACCTGTTCCCGGTGTACGGCGATGCGGCCGTCGGTGACCCGCTCGAAGAAGCCCTCGGTGGCGAGGCTGACCGTGCTGCGGGCGATGTCCTCGAAGCTGCCGTTGGGCACGAGACCCAGCTCGCGCAGGTTGAACTGCCGGGTCGCGACCGAGCCGACGCTGTCGACCATGCGTTGGCGCAGACCGTTCCCCGGGCCGTGCAGGAACCGCTCGAAGCCCTTCAGGTGCAGGTAACGGAAGAGCGCCTCACCCATCCGGGTGAGCAGCAGGTACTTGTAGTTGAGCGCTCCACCGAGCTTGCGGGGCATCTTCCAGAGCAGTTCGCGCGCCACCACGTGGGTCTGGGCGGCGACCTCGCTCACCGGGACCGCTACGTCGCAGGACGACTTGCCGTACCCGACCACGAGGACGTTCCTGCCCCGGGCGGCCTCGATGTCGTGGAACTCCCCCGTCGCCAGTACGCGCCCTCCGGCAGCCGCGAAGCTCGCGTGCCCGTCGAAGGACGGGACGACCGGGTCGGAGAAGATGCCGTTGGCGACGATCAGGTGGTCGTACCGTTCCACGGTCAACGGGGCCGGGGCGCCCGCCGGCCGCGAGGTGACCAGCCACCCGGTCTCGTCGTTGACCAACTCGGCCGAGGCGACCTCCGTGGACAGGCGCAGCGCGCCGGCCAGCCCGAACTTCTCCACGTAGCTCTCCAGGTACCGCTGGACCTGCTCACCCGACGGCCACTGCGGGTAGTCGGCGGGCATCGGCAGGTCGGAGAGGTGGTAGGTGCCCTTGTCGTTCTGGGTGTGCAGGCCGGGGTATCGCCGGGTACGACTCCACACCCCGCCGACGTCGGGCGCGCGCTCGAACACTGTGACGTCGAATCCGCTCTGCCGCAGCACCTTGGCTGCGCTCACACCGGCGAATCCGGCACCGACGACGGCAATCCTCATGATCTCCTCCGAAGGACGTACGAACCGTGCCGGCGCTGACCGCCCGCGGTGCTCGCACGCTAGCGAGCAGGCCGCGAAGGTCGCTATCCGCTCGACGCGGGCGCTGTCCGCCGTGCGCAGCCGGACCCTTTCCCTGTCGGGTCGACGGCTTTCGGATCTGGTCCGGCCCGATCACGCCTTACGGTCAGCGCGACGGGACGCCCGGGAGGTGTCGGATGGATGCGGTGACGGTCCGGACGGAGGACGTCGACCGGGCTCGCGCCGAGGTGGGTCGGGTCTTCTGTCCACACCGGCTCACTCCGCAGGCGGGTGTGCACGCCGTGCAACTACGGATGGCGGCTCGCCGGGCGGGCGGGGTGGGCGTCATCGACCTGGACTACGGGCAGGCGGTGCGCATCCAACCGCCAGCGCTGGAGACCTTCTACCTCGTCCAGATCCCCAGCGCCGGCAGCACGATGGTCCGGCACGCCGGTCAGACAGTGACCTCGACCCCCGACGTCGCCTCGGTGCTGTCCCCGTACGACTCCTCGGACATGCGGTGGTCCGAGGGATCACCCCACCGGATCTTCTACGCCGACCGGCACGCCGTCGACCGGGAACTCGCCCGCCTGCTGGGCCACCCGGTGGACGACCCGGTCCGCCTCGACGTCGGCATGCTCATGACCACGCCGAGCGCGCAGGCGTGGGCGCGCGGGGTGGCGTTCCTCGCCGACGAGCTGTCCCAGCCGGCGGACGCGTCCCTGTTCGACCACCCGCAGGTGGCCGCCCGCTTCGAACAGGGGCTCATCGGCAAGCTTTTGCTGGCCCATCAGCACAGCCACTCCCACCTGCTGGCCGAGCCGGGCCAGCACGCCCACCCCGGGCGTCTCGTCCGCCGGGCCTGCGCCCTGATCTCCGAACACCACGGGGAGGCGCTGACCGTCGGTGACGTCGCCGAGGCGCTACAGGTGAGCGTACGGACGCTTCAGGACTGCTTCCGCCGTGAACTGCAGATCACCCCGACCGCGTACCTGCGGGCGTGCCGACTCGACGCGGCGCACCGCACGCTCCGCTCGGCCGCGCCGGGGGCGTCCGTGACGACGGTTGCCCTGCAACACGGCTTCGTGCACCTCGGTCGTTTCGCGACCGAGTATCGGAGCCGCTTCGGCGAGACGCCGTCCACGACCCTGCGTCGGTGACGAGGGTCGCCTCGTACGGTCGGCCCTTGCCTTGACGCTGACGACAAGGTTTAGCGTGGTCGCGACGGGCCGATGGAGGAGGTTGGATGCTGATCGGCGAGCTGGCTGAGCGGGCCGGCACGAGCCCTCGCACGCTGCGCTACTACGAGGCGCACGGATTGGTACGGGCGCAGCGCTCCCCCAACGGCTACCGCGACTATGACGAGTCGGAGCTACGCGTCGTGCGGGAGATCCGGGCGCTGCTCGACGTCGGGTTCGGCCTCGACGATGTCCGGCCGTTCGTCGCCTGCCTCCGGGCCGGCAACACGTCCGGTGACGTCTGCCCGGACTCGGTGCTGGTGCTGCGGCGCAAGATCGTCGAGGTCGAGGCCGTCATCGACCGGCTCGGCGCGGTGCGCCAGCAACTGCACAGTCAACTCACTCAGGCGATCGCACATCGGGAGAAGACATGCCCCAGGAGACGCAAATAGGCTCGCTGGTCACCGTCACGGACGACACATTCGCGGAGCTGGTGCTGAACAGCGACAAACCCGTGGTCGTTGATTTCTGGGCGGACTGGTGTCCCCCCTGCAAGGCCATCGAGAAGAGCCTCGCCGAACTGGCCCAGGAGTTCGGTGACCGGATGGTCGTGGCGAAGCTCAACTCCGACGAGAACCCCGGGGCGACCCGTAGCTACCGGGTGATGTCCCTGCCGACGCTGCTCGTGTTTCGTCAGGGCGTGGTCGTCGGCTCGACAGTGGGGTCCAGGCCGAAGACGTATCTGCGAGAGACCCTGACCGCGCAGGCCGGGTGGTAACGGCCAGCGGTGCGCCCCGGGGGTCGGCTCCAGACGCCCAGGGTTTCGCCCGAGATCATCAGCGGTGGAAATCGTTATCCCGGTGCGGCCGGCCAGTCTCCTGAGGGGAGGCAGGTGACGGATCTTCCGTCATCGTCTCCGTCAGTCAGCGGTACGACCGAACGAGGGAGTCGAGACGATGCGCGCAACCGGCCAGGGTGAGGCGGACGCCGCGAGGGGGAACCGGGGCGTCCACGCGGAACCCCGACGCGGGATGCTCGGCCGCCTCCCGAACGGCGCGAGGCGGCTGCTGTGGCCTCTCCTCGTGGCCGCCGCTGTCGCCGTACTGGTGACGGGTGTGATCGTCGTGGTGCAGCCGACCGGGCCGACGCCCGCCCCGGCGGCGACGCAGGCGCTCGACGCGTCACCGTCCACGAGCCCGCTGCCGGGCACACCCGCCGCGACCACGCCCGCCGCCACGGCGAGCCCGACGGGGACGGCTCCCCCGTCGACACCGGCGGCGAAGCCGACATCCGGGCGTCCGGTCGCCCCGGCGGCCACCGCGGTGACCTCCAGGCGCAAGGGCGTCGGCGTGTGGACCTTCGACGGCGTCAGCCAGGCGTTGGCCAACTCCGGGGCGAGTTGGTACTACACCTGGGACGTGAAGCACCAGGGCGTCACCAGCCCGCAGGGCACCGAGTTCGTCCCGATGATCTGGGGGGCGAAGAGCGTCACCGCGAGCAACCTGCAACAGGCCAAGCAGAACGGCCGTTACCTGCTCGGCTTCAACGAGCCGGACCTGAAGGGCCAGGCCGAGATGACCGTCGAGCAGGCGCTTGAGCTGTGGCCGCAGTTGCAGGCCACCGGCCTGCCGCTGGGCAGCCCGGCGGTGGCCTGGGGCGGCGACCGGCAGGGCGAGTGGCTCGACCGGTTCATGGCCGGGGCCAAGCAGCGCGGCTACCGGGTCGACTTCATCGCCCTGCACTGGTACGGCGGCGACTTCACCACGGCCAACGCGGTCAGCCAGCTCAAGTCGTACCTCCAGGCCGTGCACGACAGGTACAACCTGCCGGTCTGGCTCACCGAGTTCGCCCTGATCGACTTCTCCAACGGCGTCCGTTTCCCCACCCAGGCACAGCAGGCCGCATTCCTCACCGCGGCGACGAAGATGCTGGGTGGGCTGTCCTGGCTACAGCGGTACGCGTGGTTCGGCCTGCCCGCCACCGACAAGGACCAGACCGGCCTGTTCCGTACCGGCAGCGCCGCCACCGCCGTCGGTCGCGCCTACCAGGCGGCACGCTGACCTACAGCACGTCCACGTGGTCTCGCCAGGAGTGCCGCGGCTCGTAGCCCAGCACCCGGCGGGCCTTGTCGATGCTGAGCAGGGTCTCGTGCTCACCCAGTTCCTTGCGGATCTCGACGCCTGGGTAGACCTCGGCCATCAGGCTGGCGCTGGACCTGGTCATGACGGTGTCGGCGTTGGCGATGACGAAGACGTCGGCACCGGGCTGGTCGTGCGCGAGCGCGCGCTCGACCGCCTGGGCCCCGTCGCGCGCGTCGATGTAGCCCCACAGGTTCCACCGGCGCAGCTGCGGATCGGCGTCGAACGAGGGGAACGGCGCGTAGTCCTCGACGTCCATCACGTTGGAGAAGCGCAGACCCACCATGACCAGCTCCGGGTCCCACCGGCAGAAGTGCCGGGCCATCTCCTCCTCAAGTGCCTTGTTCAACGAGTACGTCGACTCGGGCCGGGGCGCGTACTCCTCGTCGACCGGCGCGTACGGCGGCGGCGTATCGAACGGCAACCCGAGCACCGTCTCGCTGGACGCCCAGACGACCCGCTTGATCCCGGCCGCCCGCGCGGCGGCGAACACGTTGTACGTGGCGGCGGAGTTGTTCGCGAACGTGGTGGCGTTCGACATCAGCCCGGGGGCCGGGACCGCCGCCAGGTGCACGACCGCGTCGACGCCGCCCGCGTGCTCGTCGGCGCCCCCGGTGAACGCCTCCACCACCTGCCCGTAGTCGGTCAGGTCGACCAGGAGGAACTCCCCGTCCACGTCGCGGGGGTCGCGGCCGCCGGCGCGGTCCACCGCCAGCACGTCGACACCCCCGGCCCGTAGGTGGGCGACGACGGCGCGGCCGAGCTTGCCGGTGGCACCGGTGACGACGACACGCCTGGGCAGTGCGGAGATGCTCATGACCACATCTTCGCCGCCGTCAGCGGCAGCCGGGCACCGGGGTGGGATCGGCCCGCCGCGCCGCGATCGCGATCCGAGCGCGATCGGGTGGGCAGGTGCGTAACGTGCAGGGGTAAACGTTGTCGCGAAGAGGAGACTTCATGTCCAAGCCACCGCTTCCCGAGGCCGCGGTCGCCATGCTGCAGAAGCCGAACCCGGCCGTCATGACCACGCTTCGCAACGGTGGTCAGCCGGTGTCCGCCGCCACCTGGTACCTGTGGGAGGACGGCCGGATCCTGGTGAACATGGACGAGAGCCGCCGCCGGTTGGAGCACGTCCGCAACGACCCCCGGGTGTCCCTCACCGTGCTCGACGAGGCTGGTTGGTACACCCACGTCAGCATCATCGGGCACGTCGCCGAACTGCGCCCTGACGAGGGCCTGGCGGACATCGACCGGTTGTCGAAGCACTACACGGGCAACGCGTACCCACGGCGGGAACGCGCCCGGGTCAGCGCCCTGATCGAGATCGACCGCTGGCACGGTTGGGGAGCGCAGAAGGACAACAACCAGGTCGGCTGACCGTTGCCGTCCGCCCTGTCGCCTCGACGGCTGCCGTCGGGGCGACGGGGCGCCGGCCGTCAGGGCGTCAGGGCGGGGGCGGACCGGGCGCCGACGCGGGTCACCAGGTAGCCGAAGGCCGCTGCGGTGAAGAACATGACGATGCCGTAGACGGCTCCCGGGATCGCCATCTGGGTGCTGTTGAGCAGTGCCGGGCTGAGCGCGATCGTGATGGCCAGGGTGCTGTTGTGGATGCCGATCTCGAAGCCGGCGGCCGTCGCGGCGCTCCGGTCGACGCCGGCGAGGCGCGGTACCCCGTACCCGATGGCGAGGCTGAGCAGGTTGAACGCGAGCACGGCCAGGCCGACCGAGACGAAGTAGTCGGCGATGTTCTCCCGCTCGCCGAGCACCGCGCCGGCGATCACGCCGATGAGCACGACGACGGACAGGATCCGGACCGGGCGGTTCAGGCGTTCGGCGACGTGCGGCACCCGGGCCCGGATCAGCATGCCGATCGCCACCGGGACGAGCACGATGGCGAACACCTGGAGCACCTTGTCGAACTGCAGGCCGATGCTCCGCCCGTCGGGCAGGAAGTACGCCGCCGACAGGTTGACCAGGATCGGCAGGGTGACCACGGCGAGCACCGAGTTGATGGCGGTCAGGGTGATGTTCAGGGCCACGTGCCCGCCGAACAGGTGGCTGTAGAGGTTGGCGGTGGTGCCGCCCGGTGACGCGGCGAGCAGCATCATGCCGACGGCCAGTTCGGGTGCCAGGTCGAACGCGAGGACGAGGCAGAAGCAGAGCGCCGGCAGCACGAGCACCTGGCAGACCAGGGCGATGACGGCGGCTCGCGGGTGCTGAGCCACCCGGCGGAAGTCCGCCATGGTCAGTCCGAGACCCAGACCGAGCATGATGATGCCGAGGGCGACGGGTAGTCCGATCAGTGTCAGGGCGGAGTCCATGGCACAACATCGTTACCACCGGGTAACGCGTTCACAATCCCCCGTGCGGACGGACGCCTCTTGACCGCAGACGGTGACCGGCTTAACTTCATCAATCAGATAAGTCTCTTAACTAATTCTGCTTGATGTCTCGTGGAGTGTGCCGATGCGACCATTCCGTCACCGCCGTCTCACCGCCGTCGTCGCTCTGACGACCCTTCTGGTCACCGCCGCCCCACCGACCGCCGCGAACGCGGGCGCCAAACCTGAACGCGCCGGCTACCACCGGGTCGGCTACTTCACCCAGTGGGGCATCTACGGCCGGGCCTTCCCGGTCAAGAAGCTCGAAACCTCCGGGGCGGCGAGCCGCCTCACCCACCTCAACTACGCCTTCGGCAACGTCAGCGAGGACGGTCGCTGCTACGTCGACGGTGGGCCGGGTGAGGGCGACGCCTGGGCCGACTACCAGCGCCCCGTCCCGGCCGAGGAGAGCGTCGACGGTGTCGCGGACGCCCCGGGCCAGGCGCTCAACGGCAACTTCGGCCAACTCGCCAAGCTGAAGGCCAAGCACCCCAAGCTGAAGGTGCTGATCTCATTGGGCGGCTGGAGCTGGTCGACGTACTTCTCGAACGCGGCCCGCACCGACGCGTCCCGCAAGGCGTTCGTCACGTCCTGCATCGACCTCTACCTCAAGGGCAACCTGCCGGGCACCACCGCCGGTGCCGGGGCCGGCGTCTTCGACGGCATCGACCTCGACTGGGAGTGGCCCGGCTCGGACGGTGAGCCCGGCAACGTCATCCGCCCGGAGGACCGGGAGAACTTCACCAAGCTGCTCGCGGAGTTCCGCCGGCAGCTCGACGGGTACGGGCGCACGACCCGCGCGCACCACCCGCTGACCGCGTTCCTGCCGGCCAGCCCGGCCACCATGGACGCCGGCTACGAGGGCCGCAAGATCTTCAAGTACCTGGACTTCGCGACCGTGCAGGGGTACGACTTCCACGGCGGCTGGGACGCACGGGCCAACCAGCAGTCGGCGCTACGCGTCCCGGCGGGTGCCCCGGACAACCCGGACTTCTCCGTCGAGGTCGCCATCGACGGGTGGATCGCCCGTGGGGCGCCGCGCGACAAGCTCGTGCTCGGCATCCCGTACTACGGTCGCGGCTGGACCGGCATCACCGGCGGCGGCAACGGTCTGTTCCAGCCGGCCACCGGGCCCGCGCCGGCCACCTTCGAGGCCGGGTACGAGGACTACAAGAACCTCAAGACCCTGGTCGGTAACGGCTACACCGTGCACCGCGACCTGCGCGCCGGACACGCCTGGCTGTTCGACGGTACGACGTTGTGGACGTACGACGATCCGGCGGTCGTGTTGCAGAAGACGCTCTACATCCGACGGGCCGGCCTGGCCGGCGCGATGATCTGGTCGCTCGACGGCGACGACGACAACGCCACGCTGACCAAGACGATCGGCCTCGGTCTGACGACCTGGTAGCCGTACCCGATCCACCCGGCCCGCCGCCGGCCGACTCCTCGGCTGGCGGCGGGCCGGCGGCGAACCGCCACTGCGTCACGCCGTCGGGCTGCTGTTACCCGACGTGCCGAGGTGGATGTCGACGTCCGCGGCCCCGGTCATCTGGTCGTACGCCCTGGTCTTGAGCCGGTTGGTCTGCAGCTCGCCGTCGAGCAGTGCCGCCCGCAGAGCCTCCGCGTCCGTGATCTCCTTGCTGGTGATCGCGTCCGCCGCGGTCGTCGCACCCTGCACGACCTCCAGGTGAGTGCCGTCGGTGGGCATCAGCTCGGCCCACTTGGCAAGGCAGTAGACCCGCTCCGGCACCTCCTGGCACTCGCCGGTCAGGTCGGGCATCTCGTCGCCGGTGCCGAGGTGACTGGTGCGGAACGCGGCCAGTTCGTCGACGAACGCGGCCAGTTGCTCCTCCACCGCCGGCGCGAGCCGGGTCGCCACAGCCTTGCCGAAGATCCACCGCAGCGCGGCAAGCTCCATACCGGCCCGCACCGGGAGGTAGAGCTTGGCCCAGCTGGCGTTGAGGAAGTCACTCGGGTCGCGCTCGGGGGCACGGGCGTCACCGGCCGACCACCAGCCGGGGTACGACACGAACGAGGCGCGCTCCCAGTCGAAGACGCGGTGCCAGAAGTCGATCTCCCACGCCTCGTCCCGCACACTGGCCGGGAAGTGCGCCTCGACGATCTGCGAGACCATCTCGTTGACCGGTGAGTAGCCGCCGCGCAGCCGCGCCTCGAACTCGTCCCCGGCCTCCTCGGCCGCCGCCAGCGCCGCGCCGCGCGTGTCCTGCCAGGCTTGCAGATCCGTGAGATAGCCAGCCACCAGCGCGTTGTAGGCGGCGTCGTCGGCATTCTGGTCGACCAGCGTCGGGGTACGCCGGAACGTGGCGGCGAGCTGCACGTCGGCGCCGGGGCCGGCGAGCCAGCTGGCCGCGCCGACGTGGATGCGTACCCGCAGTGCCGGCTGACCGTTGACGTCGGTGACCACCGGAACGCCGACCACCCGAGCCGCGATGCCCGACGGCGGCCGGCGGGTGATCAGGTTGAGGCTCTGCCGAATGCTCTCGATGTCGCCGTCCCACTCCCACCCGCTGTCGAAGGTGACGTCGATGTCGTAGTCGGCGCTCATGTCGCCGGTGAAGCCCCACTTGTCGAGTGTGACCACCGGGGAGTGGATGGTGCGGGTCTCCACGGCGGCCGGCACGCCGGGTGCGGGGCGCACCGGCTTCACCGGCATGGTGGGCAGCGCGGCGAGAGCGTTGTCTCTGATCCGCTGGCGCCCGTCGGTGATCTTCTTGGCGAACGCCAGCGCCGGGTCCTTCACCGTCGGCGCCCAGCACACCCGGGCGCCGTACCGTTCGTGGGCCAGCTCCAGGCGTTGCAGCACCTTGAAATAGTGCAGCGTGATCGGCGTTACCCGGTTGGGATTGCGGACGGTCCGCTTCGAGGTCGACTCCATGCCGGTCTCGCTCACCAACTTGAAGTCGGTCTTGTGCTGGGTGCGATAGCGGGCGGCGACCTTGGAGGTGGCGGTCTGACTGTCCTTCACCGCACGGCGGCTGGTCTCCTGACTGGCCGCCGTCACGCTGCGCGTGTAGCCGATCGTGTGGCTGGCGTTGAAGGTGCCCCAGACGCCGGTCGGGCTGGTGTACTGGCCGGTGTGGCTGGCGTTGAGCCCCCACGTGTCGGTGAGCGACTTCTGCCGCTCGAAGCCCTCCTGCAGTTCCGTGGTGAGCGCGCTGGTCAGCTCGACGTCCGTCTGCCTCTCGGTTTCGTCCTGCTCCTCCAGGGTCAGCTCACGCTTGGTGTAGGTGCGCTGCTCCAGCACCGCCTCCTCGCCGGGTGCGAGCGCCAACGCATAGACGTGCTCGCCGAGCGCGCAGCCCACCGGCCTGATCCGGGTCCGGTCGAGGAACGCGATGCCCACGTCGGACTGGAGCAGGCCGGCGACGAACTCCGCCTCCTGGTCGCCGAGGATGCTCTGGCGCCGAGCCGGCGGCTCCCGGTAGATCATGCCGGAGTCCTGCCCCGGCAGCGCGGCCTCGGCGGCCTCCATGTCGTTGGCTTTCCACAGCCCCGACAGACCGAGTTCCTTGAGCAGGTGCGGCAGCCGGTCCTGGGAGAGCCCGCCGTACCGCATCGCCTCGATCAGCGCCTGCTTGACGTAGAAGGGCAGCAGCGGCGTCTGCCCGTCGTCGAAGGTGAGCTGGACCGGCACGAAGTAGTTGGAGTAGACGTAGCGGTCGGAGTGCGCGTTACTGAACCCCAGCGTCGCCAGGTCCGCCTCGGCGACGACGACTTCACCCATCGGTGCTCCTCTAGAGTGGCAGTTTGAACAGGGCGTGCAGACCCTGGTAGGTCATTTCGTGCGAGGTGACGAAGAACCCGGGAAACAACTGGCTGAGGGCGGCCTGCCGGACGACGGTCTCCCGCACCGCGTGCGCCGTCAGCTCCTCCAGGCCGGCGACGACCTCAGCCGGCACCCCGCCCTTGCTGGCCCGCTGGTAGGCGTCCGCGATCGCCTCCCAGCGACCGTCGAACGCCTCGCCGAGGTCGTCGGCGACCGTGCCCCACGTCTTCTCGAAGCGCTCCAGCTTCGTCGACGCGGTCCAGTCCACGTTGGTGACCCGGGCCGCCTCCGAATCGACCAACAGCAGGTCGCTGCGAAGCTCACCGACGGTGGTGGACGCCTTCCAGCCGAACCGCTCGGCGAGGTGGGTGGCCAACGCCTTCTCCGCGCCGGCCCCAGCCGGGCTCCTGGTGAACCCGACGAGACGCAGCAGAAGGCCCCGGTCCGGGTGGCTGAGCAGGAGCTGGGCGACCGTCTGCCGAAGCACCGCGTCGGAGCCACGCAGGGCCGCAGCCAGCTCCGGGTTGGCCGCGCGGACCGCTTCGACGACAGTGGCGAGCGACTTCTCCGCGAACGGCTGCAACCCCGGTGAGCGCGCGACCAACTGGGCGGTCTCGGCCGCCATCCGCCGGTGTACCTGTTGGCCGAGCCGCCAGGGTTGCGCCTGCCCGGCCTTCCGCAGCGCGCGGAACTCCTCGTACGCGGCGGTCTGCAACGCCCGGTTGAACACGGTGGTCAGGCGCTGCTCAAGCTGACGGGCGATGGCGGCCCGCACCGCGGCGGCCCGGATGTCGCGGGGGGTCTTTGGCGGTTTGAGCTCGCGCAGGTCCTCGACCCGCTTGATGATCTCGTCGAGCGCCTGGTTCAGCTCCGCTCGGCTGGCCGAACGACCGGCCGACGACACGGTCTCCGACATGCACGCCATCAGGACCGGCTTGCCGTCCGCGCTGATCAGCGCGCTGAGCCGGGCGCCCGCACCCGCCCCGGCGAACGCCTCGGCGTGCGCGGCCTGGTTGAACACCGTCAGGGTCAGCTCGGCGTCGACGAGCAGCGCCCGGCCCTGCCGGAACAACGCGTCGAGCACCTTCGGGGGGAACAGGGTACGCAGCACCGCCAGGCCTACCTGCGGCGTGGCGAGCAGTGCCGCCCGGCCGATCGCGACGAGCAGCGCGGCGATCTGGGTGGTCAGGAGACGGACCTCGGCGGCGGCCTCCCGGGCGCCCACGATCAGCAACGGCACGTACCGGATCGCGGCGCGCACCGCCACGCCACCGAGTAGCCGGACCAGGTGGACCAGGCCGGTCAGCACCTGGAACAGGTCGCCGGCGATCCGGCCGAGCAGCCGGCCGGCGGCGAACGGGTCGAGATCCTCCAGGTGCCGCCCGAATTCCGTCGCCCAGCCGCGCCAGAGCGTCAGCAGCCGCTCGGGCACTGTGCTCGGATCCAGCGCGGCCACGACGCCGGCCAGCGCCTCGCGGACGACGGTGGCCTGCTCGGCAAGACGTCGCAGGCCGGCCCGGGGGTCCACGGTGAGCACGATCAGGGTGGTGAACTGCTCCTGCTGGAGCCGACCGACGAGCTGGACGAGTTTGCCGAGGTCGACCACCACAGTCGCCAACGACTCCCCGACGCCCACCAGGAAGCCGTCGAGGAACAGCTTCGGATTGATGCCGTTCCAGGCCGCGTAGTGGCGCATCGCGTCGAGCAGCGCGGGGTCGAGGCCGAGCAGGAACCGTCGGAACGTACCGTCAGTGTCGACGTCGGAGGCCGCCAGGTCGAAGAACTCCTCGGCCAGCCCGAGCCTCGCCAGCATCGCGACCAGGTCCCAGACGTTGTCGGCGGAGATCCGGCCGGTCATCGCCTGCAACACCCGGTCGCGGGTCATCGAGCGGGTGGCGTGCGCGTCCACCCAGTACCGTACGGTCAGCGCGACGAACTCCACCCGCGGATCCTGGGTCCGTACGCCGTAGACCGCCGCCCGGTTCTCGGCGGACACCCGCGGCACACTGAACCAGTCCCGGATCATGACGGTCTCGCCCGTCGGTTGCCCCAACTTCCCCACCTCCTCCGGCGCAGTGCACTGTCCGGGCAAGGGGATTCGGGCGGTAGCGCTGGGTCGAGAACCCGACATGCATCCACTTCGGAGCGTGCGGCCGGGTGATCGTGCAGCGATCGATATCGGTCATCGTCAAGGCGGGTGGTACGTCGACGACTGTCGGGTGCGGGCAGCCGGTCGACCTGCTCGGGCCGGAGCGGCTCAGCGGTCGTTCGTCTCGACCGTCGGTCGGTGATCGGCCAGAGCACGCACCGCAGCCTCGATGAGCGCTGTCACCTGATCCATGTCACGAGCACCGCGGACGTCCAACTCGGCCGACCAGCCGTCCGCACCGGTGAGCCGCACCGCCACGTCCTCGCGGCGGTGGGTCAACCAGCCGGCGATCGCCTGCACCAGCACCATGACGGCGCCGCCACCGTCGACGGCGACCAGCAGCACGTCAGTGGCACCCGCGGCGGGCGCGGTGGTCACACTGTCACGGAGCCGGTCCTCGGCGCGAAGCCAGGACCCCAGAGAACGTCGAGCATCGGCAGAGGGAAGATCCGGACAAACCGACAGCGTGATCATCTCCTGAGACGCGGGCAACGTCTTCTCCTTCCGGCGAAGGCCAACCCCACTCCGTCATCCTGCCAGCCGGCGTGGCCCTCGGCAGCCCTCGCAGTCACCGAAGTCGATCAGAGCTTGACCGTCGCGTCCGCCCGTCCATAGGCTCCGGCCACTGCGAGGCTTTCCCCCAAGAAGGGAACCCGAGACATGGCCCCATCGTCGCGTCCGTTCTGGACCCTCCCTGCGAAGCGGCTGGCCAACGCCGCCACGATCGCGCTCCTGCTCGGTATGGCACCCCTGCTCAGCGGCCCGGCAGCCGCGAGCCCCGCCCGGCCGACCCCCTGCAGCAGCGACCCGACCGCCCGGCTGACCACAGTGCCCAGCCCGGACGCCGTGCTCGGCTTCCCGCTCGGCGCGGGACAGGAGCGGGTCGTCACCAACGACGAGGTCCGGACCTACCTCGGGGCGGTCGATCGCGCCTCGAACCGGGTCGTGACCGGTGTGATGACCACCAGTGTGCTCGGCCAGCCGTTGCCGTACGCGGTGGTGTCCAACGAACGACACGTGCGGCCCGCCGCGCTCCGCGAGATCGCCGACGACATCCGGGACCTGCGCGACCCGCGCCGGACCAGCACGCGAACGGCCGCCCGGACGGCGAAGGACAGCCCGGCCATCGTCTGGGTCACCGCGAACGTGCACGGCGGAGAGAAGAGCGGCGCCGACGCGGCGCTCAAGACGCTGTACGAGTTGGCAGCGGGTCTGTCCTGCGCTGTCGCCCAGCGCAACGACAACCTGGTCACCATCATCGTCCCCACCCAGAACCCGGACGGCCGCGACGCGACCCGCCGGCAGAACGAGTTCGGCTTCGACCTGAACCGGGACTGGTTCGCCCGCACCCAACAGGAGACCGACGGCAAGCTCGAACTGCTGCGCCGCTACCCGCCGCAGGTGTTCATCGACGCACACGAGATGGGCGGCCGGCAGTACTTCTTCCCGCCCAACGCCGATCCGATCCACCACGAGATCGCCGGGGAGGCGGTGGACTGGATCAACCGCATCGGCGAGGCCAACAAGGCCGGCTTCGGCTTCAACGGAGCCTGCGACGAAACCGTCACCACCGAGTGCTACTTCAACTACGACACGTACGACATGTTCTTCATGGGCTACGGCGACACCGTGCCGACCACCGGCTTCGGCGCGGCCGGCATGACGTACGAGAAGGGCAGCGCGTCGGCGGTGGCCGACCGGGTCCAGCAGCAGTTCCACACCCAGTGGTCGACGCTCGGCTGGGCCGCCGCGAACAAGCGCGAGGTGCTGGACGGCTACTTCGACATCTGGACCGACGCGCTCGCCCAGGGCAGGGCGGGCACCCTGGAGCCGAACGAGGTGGTGCAGCCCACCAACGAGGTGCAGTTCCCGGTGCCGGATCTCACCATCCGCTCGTACTTCCTGCTGCCCGACCGGCAGCTCGCCGACGTCCGCCAACTCGTCGAGCGGCTGCGCCGGATGGACGTCGAGGTGTACGAGGTGCAGAAGGCGACCCGGGTGCCCACCGCGCGGGTCTTCGGCGGGCGCAGCGCCACGAACGTGACAGTGCCCAAGGGCGCGTACTGGATTCCGATGGACCAGCCGCAGAAGCACTGGATCCAGGCTGTCATGGGCGAGGACCCGTACGTTCCGTTCCCGTACTTCTACGACGTGTCGTCCTGGAGCAACCCGCTGCTGATGGGCATCAACACCATCTACACCGGAGACACCGTCCGGCCGAGGGCCGAACTGGTGCGCAAGGTCTCCGGCGGTCGCACCGGTCCGGCGTGGCCCTGGGGCTCGTACACGTACCCGCTGGACTCGGCCGCCGCCGCGGAGTTCACCTTCACCCTGCTCGGCCGTGGCGTACCCCTGGTCCGGGACCTCACGACCAGCCGGGTCGCCATCCCGGCCGCCACGGTGAGCCGGACCGTGGACGAGCTGGCCAAGCGGCTCGGTGTCACCCTCACGCCGGGCGGTCAGCCCTCCGGCACCCGCCTCGACCTGCCCGACGTGGGGCTGTTCCAGGGCACCGGCATCTCCACCACCTCCGGTTCGCACGGCGAGGCCCGTTACGTGCTCGGCAAACGGTGGGGGCTCGACCTCACACCGGTCACCACTGCCGACATCAACGACAACACCGAGGCGTTCACCGGGCGTACCGTGCTGCTGGTGCCGGACGGCAGCAGCGCCACCGGCGGCCTGACCGCCGCCGGGCAGGCCAACCTGCGCGACTGGATCGGCCGGGGCCACACCTACCTCGGGCTGCGCAACGAGGGCACGCGGGTCGCCCGCACCGCCGGGCTCACCTCGACCACCGAGAAGACCAAGCCCGCGGACTACCTGGTGATCGGCTCGCACCTGCGCGTCGACGTCGACCGGGACAGCCCGGTGGCGCTGGGTCGCCCGGCGGAGGACTTCGAGTTCAACAACAGCGACCCGATCCTCACCCCGAGCACCACCGGAACGAACGTGCTCACCTACCCGACGGGTGACACCTTCTGGGCCAACGGTTTCACCGTCGGCGCGGAGACGTTGAAGGGCACGGCGGCCGTCGTCGACGAACCGACCGGCGCCGGTCGGGCGGTGCTGTTCGCGTTCAATCCGCTCTTCCGCGCGTACAACGAAAATGGCCTGCACCTGGTCGCCAACGCGCTGCTCTACCCGGCGACAGCCGCATCGGACGCCCGGCGCCCGGCCGGCGTCGACGCGGCGCGCGCCAGCGCCGCCGCCGCGCCGGTGACGCCGGACCTGGGCGGCGGCTGGCGGCCGATCACCATCCAGGTGGCGGCCGCCGACCTGCCGCGCACCCGGGCGATCGTCGAACGCTTCACCACCGACGCCCAGGCGTCCGAGAAGAACGGTTCGGCGTACGTCGTGATCCCGAACCCGCAGGGGCTCCAGGTGGACGAACACCCGTTCGCCAGGGATCTGGTACGCGCGCTGAACGCCGCCAAGGTGCCACTGCGGTCGGTGGTGGGCTGACCAACCCCCGGCCGTGAGCCCGTGCAGATCTTGGACAGTTTCCGTTACGGCGTGACGGGAACTGTCCAAAATCTGGTGGTGGGGCGGCGCTCAACGGCGGAATCCGTGCGGCGCAGGCGGTGGCGGGTGAGCCGGGTCGGCTAGCGGACATCCACCGGGCCGGATCACGACAGCGCTCGCGGCCCCCTTCGGCGCAGGCTGGCCGGGATCTGTGCCGACCGTCGGCACCCGGAGGAGGCTCGCGGCCCATGGGCGTACCCCGCGCAGGGACGGTGGTGATCGCCAGCGGTCTCGCCGTGCTGCTGTTGGTCATCACGGTCGGGTGCAGACGGTCGCGTCCGTCACCGACACCGACCAGCGGCACGGCGACTGTCGGCCTGACGGTCAGCGCCTCGCAGCCGTCGTACCGGATGGGTGAGCAGATCAGCCTGCGGCTGAGGCTGGTCAACAACCGCGACGCCGAGTGCCAACTCAGTCGGGTGCCGGACGGGGCGGTGACGGTCATGTCGTTGACCCGCGACGGCACGGCGGTGGCGCCCGCGATTGGCGGCGCGGCCTACTACCGGGACTTCACCGCGTACCTGATCGAGAACCTGGTCCGGGTGCCCCCGCGTGGGTCGGTGGAGCTGACGCTGGGCAGCGACCCGCAGAGCCCGGTCGGCGCGGCGCTGACCACCTCCACGCCGGACGGGCGGGGCGGGGCCACCGTCACGTGGTGGCCGATCGACCAACCGGGGGCGTACCGGCTGGTCCTGGGCTACCTGCGAGCGCCGCTGCGCGGTGTGCCGGCGGACGCCTGCGCCGCGACGGCCGAGCAGGGCACTGTCGCGTTCGAGGTGAGGGGCGGGTGACCGGGTTGCGGAGCCGAGTGCGAACGGGCGTCGTGCTGGCGGGCGTCCTGGTGCTGCTCGCCCCACAGGCGGCGTCCGCCGTGGTCAGCGTCGACAGCGACCTGCAAGCCGAGTACGCGGGCTGCGTCGGACAGATCCGCGGCTCCGGCAACGGCGCCGTCCTCGACGAGCTGGAACGCTCCGGCAAGAAGATCAAAGTCCGGAGACCCATCTTCGGTACGGAGAGCAGCACCACGACGTACATCCCGGGCAGTGACGTGCAGATCAACTGGGTGCCGGAGAACGACGGGCGGGCGCTGACGGAGGAGGGGGCGGGTTTCACCGAGGACCAGTGCGCCACCCTGATCCACGAGATGAACCATGCCCTCGACGAGGTCAACGACACCGACCGGGGCCAGTTCTGCACGCAGGGCGGTCAACAGGCCAGCACCGTGGACCCGGCCGAGGTGCACGCGGTGTTGGCGGAGAACGCGTACCGCAGGGCCGTCGGTGTGCCACTGCGCACGACGTACAGCGGTGTGAAACTCCCGTCCAACGGCAAGGACTGCGACCGGCCCAAGCCCCGACCGCCCGGTGGAGGTGGTTGTTCGATCTCGGTGATCGGCAAGGGTTACCGGTGCGCGAACAGCAACGGCGACCCGCACCTGCTCACCTACGACGGTCTGCGCTACGACTTCCAGGCCGCCGGTGAGTTCGTCCTGACCCGCTCGACGACCGACGACTTCGAGGTCCAGGTACGACAGACGATGTTCCCGGCCAGCTCGGTGGTGGCCGTCAACTCGGCAGTCGCCGCTCGGGTGGCCGGTGACCGGGTCGGCGTGTACGTCACACCCGACGGTCCTGCGGTCCGGGTGAACGGCGCCGCGCCGGTGTCCGCGCCGGACGGGGTGAAGCTGCCGCACGGTGGCACCGTCACCACCTGGGGAGACGGCACTGTGACAGTGCAGTGGCCGGGCGGCGCGCGACTGACCGCGCAGCCGATCGGGGTGTGGGGGCTGAGCGTGAGCGTCAGCGCGCCCACCGCCTGGGCCGGGACGCTGCAGGGCCTGCTCGGCGACCATGACGGTGACCCCGGCGACGACCTGACAGTCCGCAACGGCAAGCGGATGGCGCAGCCGCCCACCTTCGAGGCGCTGTACCCGGGCTTCGCCGACAGTTGGCGCGTCGAGGCGCAACGGTCGCTGTTCGATTACGAGCCGGGGCAGAACACCGGCACGTTCACCGACCGGCGGTTCCCGGACCGACTGCTCACCGTCGGGGACCTGCCCAACCGGGCCACCGCCGAACTCGTCTGCCGGCGGGCCGGTGTCACCGACCCGCAGATTTTCGCCGACTGTGTGCTCGACGTCGGCCTCACCGGGCAGGTGGCGTTCGCCGAGGACGCCGCCCGCGCGCAGCGCGACGTGCCCGCCGCCGGTGATGTCGACCTGGAGGTGACCAGGGCCGGCGCCACGGCCGCGACGAAGGTGCCGGGCCGGGCCGGTCAGAAGATCTTCGTGGAGGTGCCCGCCGCCACCGTGCCGGATCGCTGCGGCGTGTTGCTGCTGCTCGACCCGCAGGGCCGGCAACTGGCGACCGGCTGTGTCATCTCCGGTGCCGGCTTCATCGACACGACCACGTTGACGGCCACGGGCGACCATCAGGTGGTGCTCGATCCGTGGGATGCCGACCTCGGTCGGGCAACCGTACGGGTCGTTGCGGTGACCGACGAGGAGAAGACGCTCACGCTGGACGGGCCCTCGGTCCGGGCGACGCTCGCCCAACCGGGCGCGGTCAGCCGTCTGTCCTTCGACGGCCGCGCCGGTCAGAAGATCTTCCTCCAGGTCACCGACGCCACAGTGCCGGACCGGTGCAACCTGCTGCGCCTGCGCGACCCGGCCGGTGAACAGGTGACCAGCGGCTGCGTGATCGGCGGCCAGGGACATGTCGACGGGTTCGTCCTGCCGGTCACCGGCCGGTACGTGCTGGAGGTCGACGGGACCTCCACCGACACCGGCTCGGCGGACGTGCGGCTACGCGACGCTCACGACGAGGAGGCCGACAGCGTCGCGGACGGCCGAGCCGCCACCCTGACGGTCAGCAGACCGGGTGCGGTGAGCCGGCTGAGGTTCACCGCCGACGCCGGTCGTCGCGTCACCGTCGAGGTGACTGCCGGGAGTCTGCCTGACCGGTGCGGCATCCTGCTCCTGACCGGCCCGGACGGCGACCCGATGGGCAGCGGCTGCATCATCGGCGGGACCGGCCGGTTCGAGACGGGTCCGCTGCCTAAGCGCGGCACGTACACGCTCGTGCTGGACCCGTGGGCCGACGAGACCGGCTCGGCGACGGTCACCGTCCGTCAGATCGGTTGAGCCTGCCGTCTGTCGGCCAGGCCGCCAGCCCGCCCCCGACCGGGCATCGGTCGGGGACGGGCCGTTGAGCGTCCTTCGCGCGGGGCAGTGACCTGTCGCCGTGGTCGGCGACCAGGTCACCCGACGCTAGGCGACGCCGCTCCGCCACCGGTCACAGGTGTCGGTGGCCCAGGCGGGCTGGTCCACGCAGGAGCGGAAGCGGACGGTGCGCCCCTCGCCGAAGTTGTGGTCCCACTGCGAGCAGTCGCCGCTGCTTCCCGGGTTGTAGTGCGAGCCGGTCTGCAGGGATCCGTCGATGCGGACGTACTCGAACGCGACGTACGAGATCAGGCCGTCCGAGGACGTGTCGCAGTTCTCGAACTTGTCTCCGTAGCTGATGAACCGCGACGACGAGCCGGTCACCGAGGACGACGCGTCGGTCCCGGCGTACGCGCTGGTCCCGGTCGCGAGAATCGTCGCCGTCGCGGCGACGGCTACCACACTGAGCTTCCCGAACGTCCTCATGCGACACCCACCACCCAGTTGCTGCAGGGGTCCGGGATGATTCCCGGCATGTCGGCGCAGGCACGGAAGGTGACGCTGCGGCCCTCGCCGAAGTTGTGGTCGTACGAGGCGCAGGTCCCGCTCCCGAGGCCGTTGTACTCGATGTCGTGCTGGAGACTGCCGTCCTTGCGGATGTACTTGTACTCGTTGTAGACGTTCAACCCGTCGGTCTCGGTGTCGCACACCGAGAACGAGTCGCCGTAACTGGTGAACGTCACCTTCGCGCCGGACATCGAGGCCACCCGGTCGGTGCCGGCGTGTGCGATGCCGCCCGTGCCCAGCAGGACCGCCGCAGTCGTCGCGGTGACGACGAGCGGTCGTTTCAGCCATCCCATGTCGTTCTCCTCCATCTCGTTGCCAACCCGTCCTGGGCTGTCCCGACCGACTATCGGCGTGGGGTCTGGGGTCGGTCTGGGACGGACCTGGTATCCGCTGGTCCAACCGGGGTAAGGCATTGACGGGGCCTCGGTGAGGAGATGCGGGTGGCGGTGCGATTCGGCTTGCTCGGGGACGTCGTGGCGACCGTTGACGACCGTCCGGTGGCCCTCGGGCATGCCCGACAGCAATGTGTCCTGGCCGCGCTGCTCGTCGACGTCAATCGGGCGGTCTCCGTCGACCAGCTCATCGACCGGGTCTGGGGCGAGAGCCCACCGCAACGCGCCCGGGACACCCTCTACGGCTACCTGTACCGCTTGCGCCGCAGTCTGGCCGACGTTCCCGACGCGGCGATCACGCGCCGGTCCGGCGGCTATCTGCTGGCCGCCGACGAGATGGCGGTGGACCTGCACCGCTTTCGTCATCTGCGTGACAAGGCCCGCGCCGAGCGGTCCGAGGACGACCGCCTCGCCCTGTTCGACAAGGCACTCGGTCTCTGGCGCGGTGACCCGTTCTCCGGGCTGGACGCGTTCTGGCTCGACACCGTGCGGACGGATCTGGAGCAGGAGAAGCTGACAGCGGAGCTCGAACGCGTCGATGCGGCGCTGCGGGTCGGCCACCACGACGAGGTTCTGGCGGACCTGTCGCGGCTCGTGTCGGGGCAACCGTTGAACGAGCGCCTGGCCGGCCAGATGATGCTCGCGCTCTCCGGCGCCGGCCGCTCGGCCGAGGCGCTGGAACACTACCGGCGTTTTCGGGACCTGCTGGTCGAGGAACTCGGCGTGGAGCCGAGCCCGCATCTCCAGCAGCTGCACCGGTCGATCCTGGCGCCGGATGTCGCGGCGGACCCGCCCTCGGCCGGGCCACCTGTCCCCCGACAACTGCCGATGCCGTCCGGGTCGTTCACCGGCCGGTCCGAGGATCTGGCGCAGCTCGACGCGGCCCTGCTGACGTACGGGGAAACGACCGCTACCGCAGTGGCGGTGAGCGGCACCGGCGGGATCGGCAAGACCTGGCTCGCGCTGCACTGGGCAGCCACCCACCTCGACCGGTACCCGGACGGTCAGCTCTTCGTCAACCTCAGCGGCTTTCACCCCACCGAACCGCCGATGACCCCGGCCGGGGCGGTACGCGCGATTCTGGACGCGCTCGACGTCGCCCCGGACGCCGTGCCAACGGACCTCGACTCCCAGATCGGTCTGTATCGGAGTCTGGTGGCCGACCGACGGATGCTGATTGTGCTCGATGACGCCAGGGACCCCGATCAGGTCCGTCCGCTGCTGCCGGGCTCGGCCAGTTGCGCGGTCCTGGTGACCAGCCGGAATCAGATGTCGGGCCTGGTGGCGACCGAAGGGCTCCGTCCGGTGCCACTCGGCTGTCTGAGCCGGGACGAGGCCTTTCACCTTCTCGCCGGCCGGCTCGGCGCGGACCGGCTCTCCACGGAAGCGGATGCGGCGGGCAGCATCGTCGGGGCCTGCGCCGGCCTGCCGCTCGCCCTCTCGATCGTGGCGGCCCGGGCCGCCACGAACCCGGCCCTGTCGCTCCAGGACCTGGCCGACGAACTCACCGATCAGAAACTTGGGTTGGACGCCCTGGCCGACCGCGACGCCGTCGCCGACGTGCGGTCGGTCATCGCCGCGTCCTGTCGGGCGCTCAGCGCCCCGGCGGCCGCGCTGTTCCGCCTTCTCGCGCTGTACGCCGGCCCGGACGTCAGCCTGCCGGCGGTGGCCAGTCTCGTCGGGCTGCCCGTTCAGCAGGTACGTGAACCGCTCGACGAGCTACTCGGGGCCCACCTGGTGGACCTGACCGGTCCGGATCGTTACGCGTGCCACGACCTGCTGCGGGCGTACGCCGGCGAGCTGCTGGAGGACAGCGACCGCGCATCCGCGATGCGCCGGCTGTACGACCACTGGCTGCACGGGGCTCACGCTGCCGCACTGACGATCGAGCCGCATCGGGACCGCATCGAGCTGCCGCCGCCGGCCGCCGGGACAGCCGTCGCGGCGTTCACCGACAGCGAGCAGGCACAGCAGTGGCTCGACGCCGAACGGCCCGTGCTTCTCGCCGCGATCGACCAGGCCGCCGAATCCGGCCTGGACGGTCACGCCTGGCGGCTGGCCTGGGCCGTCACCACCTACCTCAGCAGGCTGTCGCGATGGTCGGATCTGGCCGCGGCCCAGCGCACCGCGGTGACCGCGGCGGCACGGGCGGGTGACCTCGTCGGGGAGGCACACGGCCACCGCGATCTCGGCCTGGCGCTGCACCAGCTCGGCGAGCTGGCCAACGGGCTGGACCACCTTCGGTGCGCCGGCGAGCTGTTCGGGCGGCTTGGCGACCGTGCCGGCGAGGCGTACGTCGCGCTCTACCTGGGCTGGGTGCACGAGGGGCAGGGTCAGCACCGGGAGGCGCTGGAGTGCGACGAGCGGGCCCTCGCCCTCTTCGCCGAGGTCGGCCACCTGGTCGGGCGGGCGAAGGCCCTCAACGCCATCGGCTGGGATCACGCCCGTCTCGGCGACCATCACCGGGCCGCCGACCACTGCCGGCGCGCACTCGCGTTGCACGAGGGGGTCGGCAACCTGACCGGTGCGGCCAAGACCTGGGACAGCCTCGGCTACGTCCACCATCAGCGGGGTGACTCCGACGAGGCCTGCGCCTGCTACCGGAGGGCGCTGGAGCTCTACGAGCAGTCGGATGACAGGTGGGGCGTGGCCGAGACGTCGACCCGGCTGGGCGACGTTCTGCACGACGCGGGTGACGTCGAGGCGGCCCGGGACAACTGGCTGCGGGCGTTGCGGCAGTTCACCGAGGACAACCCGGTGGAGATCGCCGAGCTGCGCCGTCGGCTCGACAGCGCCGACCCGCCGTGACACGGCGACCGCGGGTAGCGGATGCGACACGTGGTGGTCCGGCCGACCAGGCGAACCGGTCAGCCGGACCACAGTGATGTCAGCTGGTGCTACAGATGGTGCCGTTGAGGGTGAACGCCGTGGGCAGCACGTTCGGCCCGCCGTACGCGCCGACGAAGCCGGCGCTCAGCGTGCCGCCGGCGGCGATCTGCCGGTTGTCGGTGGTGGGCGTGACCCGCACCGCGGTGCCGACCTGTTCCCAGGTGGCGCTCCAACCGCTGCTCACCTGTTGCCAACCGGTGGGCCAGGTCCAGGTGAGCGTCCAGCCGTTGATCGGGCTGGACCCGTTGTTGATGATCTCGACGCCACCGATGTAACCGTTGCCCCAGTCGTTGTTGGCGCTGAAGCGGACGGTGCACGTACTGGCGGCAGGGCTGCCGGTGGCGAAGGTGAGCGGCGGTGAGGCCCAGGAGACGCGTCCGGCGGTGTCGCGGGCCAACACGTTGACGGTGTACCTGCTGCCCGGCACGAGGTTGTCGACGGTGAACGAGGTGCTCGTCGTCTCGCCGACCTGCTCGCTGACCGCGCCGTACTGCCGGTGCACCTCGTACTTGGCGATCGGGCTGGCGCCCGAGGCGGACGCCGGCCAGGTGATCGTCGCGGCGCGGTCGGTGACGCCGCTCGCGGTCGGCTGGCCCGGTGCCGTCGGCCGTCCAGCGGTGGTGCCGGCCGCACGCAGCACGAGCGTGGTCAACGAGTACGCGGGCAGTGTCCGGCTGGTCGCCGAGCCGGACTGGCTGGTGACGATGCCGGTGGCCCCGTTGGTGAGGGTGGACACCGTCGGCGCGACTGCCGACGGGGTGAACCCGGAGTAGTCGATGGTGACCGGGTGGTCGTTGTCCGGGTCCTTGTTCACCAGAAGCACGGCGAGGTCACCGTTGCTCCGGCGGACGGCGTGGGCGGTGACCAGAGGCTCGTCGGTGCCAGCGCGAACGAACTGGTCGCCGGTCTTCGCGAAGAGCTTCATCATGCTCAGCCCGTGGTACGGCGCGAACGGTGTGTTCAGCGGCGGTTGACAGACCGAGCCGTCCTCGGTGCAGGCCCCGCTGGAGAGCATCCCGAAGTCGCCGTAGTCGGTCTGACCGGCCACCTGCGTCACGGTGCCCATGCCGTTGTGCACGTTCCACCAGTGGACGGTGAAGACACCGTTCTCCAGCAGACCGCTGTAGACGTCGGCGAGGAACAGTGCGGCCGGTTGGGTGTTCCGGCCGGCGTCGACGTTCAGCTCGGTGAAGCTGATGCCGATGCGGTCAGCGTTCGGGCCGGCGTACCGGGCGAGCTGCTGCCGCAGCAGGTAGGTGGCGTCGGGGAGGTGGTTGACGCGGGCCAGCGACTCGGCGGCGGTGCCGCCCGGGTACCAGTGCACATCCACGAAGTCGATCTTCGAGCCGGCGATGGAGAGCACTGCCTGGTTCCACGGGCCCGGATCGCTGCCGGCGGTGATCCCGTCCGGCCAGTTGCCCGGCATCGTCAGCACCGCCCCGACCTTGATGCTCGGGTCGACCGCCTTCATCGCGTCGGCGTACTCGACGACCAGCCTCGCGTACTGTGTGGCGCTCTTGTCGGGGTGGTCGTCGGCCTCCCACGCGGACCCGTAGTGGCCGTTGCCGTAGTTCTCGTTGCCGACGGTCCAGTACCGCGCGCCGTACTTCTTGGTGACGTTGGCGTACCGCACCCAGTCGGCTGCCTCGGCGGGCGAGCCGGTGCCGTAGTTCGCGATGATCATCGGCTGCGCGCCGACGCGGCGGACCCCCGCCATGAAGGTGTCGAAGTCGGTCCCCGGCGCCACGTAACCGCCGGGCGCGGTGTGGTCCTTCCAGTGGTAGATGTCGGCATACGAGCCGCCGGGGTAGCGCATCATCTGCACACCGGCATCGCGGAGCAGGTCCGATGTCTCGGCGGTGCCGAGGTTCGAGTCCCAGATGGCGTGGTTGACGCCAAGAGCGGTGTCCGGCACGCTCGCCAGTCCCGCGCGGGTGTTGACGGTCACGGTGACCGGGTCGGCCGCCGCGCTGGCGGTTGGTGGGTTGACGCCCGCGAGCGCGCTCGCGGCGAGCAGCAGGCCCGCAAGGAGTGCTGCTCGGGTCTTCGGTTTAGGCATGGGCGGGGTTCCTTCGCGCAGATGAGCCGCCCGACCGGTCAGGGTGCGACCGGTGACGGGCGATCTCGTGGACGGCAGACCCGGGTTGGTCCATCGCTCGTGTCACCGCCCCCCGAGATCACCTCTGGATCCCGGCTGCCCAGTGGACGGACGTCAGCCCCGCGCGCGCGGCTCTTCATCGACGTACCACAATGGCACTGTCGGTTGGGCAATCTCAATACGCGTCAGACGTCGTCTTCGCCGCGCTCGCCGCGCCCGGAGCGACGCCCGCGGACACTCACGGCGGCCAGCAGAGTGACGACCGCGGCGGCGAGTTGCAGCACGCCGCCGAGCAGTTCGACGATGCCAGAGATGGCAGCAGCGTCTGGCAGATGGGTCATGAGACGGCCTCCGGGTTCGTGCCCACCGTCCGCTTCCTGCGGAAGGCCCTCCCCCGGGCTCAGCGGTGACCACGTGAGCGCCGCCCTCATTGTGGCATCCACCCTCCAGCGAGTGGAAGCCGTGAAGGCCCCGACATGAGATCGACAATCGTCGAACGTTACAGCTTGACGAACGGCATGTTATCGCTCACAGTCGATGCGAGGCGGTCAGCGTCCGCGGCTCACCGGGAGGCCCCTCGCTGGTTCGATCTCAGTGGTCAGGACGTCCCCGGGGCAGGTGGACGTCGCATCAGGTTCCGTCAGCAGCCGCCGGTGACGCGCGGCGGACGTCGCGCGCCCCGGGGCCACCCTGGCGCCGTCGTCGATCCGCCTGCGCCGGACCGCCGTGCTGCCGCCGGATCCCCGACTCACGACAAAGAGGAACCGCCGATGAGATCAAGGATCGCACTGCTGGCCGCCACGCTGGCGACGGCCCTGGCGACGATGACGGCAGTGGTCACGGTCGCCACCCCGGCGTCGGCCGCGACGCTCACCCAGGTGACCAACTTCGGCACCAACCCGACGAACCTTCAGATGCACCTGTACGTGCCGGACCGGGTCGCGGCCCAGCCGGCCCTGCTCCTCGCCCTGCACTACTGCACCGGCAGCGGTCCGGCGGTGCACAGCGGCTTCGGCCTGAGCGCCCTCGCCGACCGCTACGGCTTCATCGTGATCTACCCGTCGGTGACCCGGAGCAGCAAGTGTTGGGACGTCTCGTCACCGCAGGCCCTGCGCCGCGACGGCGGCAGCGACCCGGTGGGTCTCAAGTCCATGGTCGACCACGTCCGGAGCCGCTACCCGGTCGACGCCAACCGGATCGGCGTGGGTGGGTTCTCCTCCGGCGCCATGATGACCAACGTCATGGTCGGCCTCTACCCGGATGTGTTCCACCCCGGGTTCAGCTCCTCCGGGGTCCCGTTCGGGTGCTTCGCCACCACCAACGGCGCGGAGTGGAACAGCGAGTGCTCCGGCGGCCGGATCGTCAGGACCGGGCAGCAGTGGGGTGACCTGGTCCGCAACGCCTACCCCGGTTACTCCGGCAAGCGTCCCCGGTTCCAGATCTGGCACGGCACCACGGACACCACGCTGAGCTACGTCAACTTCGGCGAGCAGATCAAGCAGTGGACCAACGTGCAGGGCGTGTCGCAGACCCCCAACTTCACCGACTCCCCGCAGGCCAGCGCCACGCGTACCCGCTACGGAGGCACCGGCGGCACGGCGCCCGTCGAGGCGATCAGCTTCCAGGGGTACGGCCACTCCATCCCGTTCGACGCCGCGCAGGCCATCCGGTTCCTCGGCTTCGACACCACGAGCCCCACCACGCCGCCACCCGGCGGCACGTCGGCGCCGCTGCGCAACACCGGCGCCAACCGCTGCCTCGACGTCCCGTCGCGGTCGCAGACCAACGGCACCCAACTGACGTTGTGGGACTGCAACGGCGGCACCAACCAGCAGTGGACGTCGACCGCCGCGAAACAACTCCAGGTGTACGGCACGAAGTGCCTTGACGCCGAGGGCGCCGGAACCTCGCCCGGCACCCGGGTGATCATCTGGGACTGCAACGGCGGCACCAACCAGCAGTGGAACGTCAACACCGATGGCACGGTGACCGGCGCGCAGTCCGGCCTGTGCCTGACGCCCAACGCCGCCGGAACCGCCAACGGCACCCCTGCGGTCCTGTCGAGCTGCAACGGCTCCAACAGTCAGCGGTGGTCCCGAAGCTGACGCGGTGACCGACGGGGGCGTACCCCGTCGGTTGTTCGTGCGGGTGTGCGTCCCGCTGCTCGGGCCCGGACTCCGAACAGCGGGACGCAACCCGGCGGCCAGGGCCGGGATCGACGGTCGCCATCAGGGCGGCCCAGCTGTGGGCCACTGCTCAGCGGTGTGCGCTGGGCAGGTGGGCGGGCCGGTCGTCGTCGCACGACTGTCCCGGCTGCTGCGGTGCCCTGGAATCCCGGTGGCCGTTCACGCCTCGGCCGCGTGGCGCGCGGGTCGCCCGGTGGTGGTCTCGGGCCGTCTCGCGCCGGCCACGTGCCACCCGCCCCACGCCACGATCGTCATCCGTCACGCCTCGGGCCAATGGCGACAGCTCCGTCACGGCGGCTCGAGATCGGTCGAGTATCGACGACTGTCCGTCACGTTAGCGTTAACAGTGAGCGATTGTCCATAGACAATAGTCATCGTCGCCGTTCAGCGGCACTGCCGCGACGGAATGATCCGCGACGGCGGCTCGGCCACCCGCGGACCGAGGAGGGAGCTATCGAACGAAACGGTCGGTGACATCCACACCGTCCGGCAGGACGTCCGTCAACCGGATCCGGACGCGGGTGCGAACCACCTCGGTGCCCTTGCCGAAGCTGGTCGGCATCCGCCGGGTCCGCCACTCCCCCAGCGGCTTGCCCGCCTCCCGCTTACGGCGCTTGAGGATCGCCTCTGCGGCCATGACGTCAGCGTGCCGGCCCTCGACGACCTCCAACAGTTCGGCACCCCCACGGAGATGCTCCCGTACCCTCGGCATCCCGCCCACACCGAATTTCAGCAGCCCGCGATGCTTGAACAGGTAGAGCAGGTAGGGCGTGTCCCGCAACGCTGCGAACGACCGGTCACCGGCCTCCGGCGGGCACGCGACGCAGCCCTTACCCGGGCCTGTCAGCCGCTGCCAGGACCCGCACCGGAGATGCACGCCCCACGTCCCGTGGGACATGGATAGCTGCCGTTGCCCGTACCAGGGAAGGCCGTGCACGTCCCCGGCCAGATCAGTCCAGCCGTCGCCGCGGCGGCGGTCGAGATCAATCCCGAGCGCTACCGCGGCACGGAACTCGGCGGCGGCGCGCGGTGAGACCGCGTCGTCGGTGGCCGCATCGGCGAACTGGCGTACCTGGTGAGCCAGTGCCGGCTCCGCTGACAGCCGGGAAAGCAGCTCCCGCCCGGTGTCGAGCGCTGCTCCCGAGGAGCGCTCGTCGAGGCAGATGTGGCAGCGGGTCCGCCATCCCTTCCGGCAGATCCGGTGGTTGCCGCAGCTGCGGCACCGGTGAATGTCGACGCCGCCGGTGGCCGGAAGGACGCCGAGAGGCTCCATCTGGAACGCGACCAGCGCCGCGCACGCAGGGCAGTGCACGTACCAGGCGATGTCCGGGCCGCGCTGACGCGTGTTGGCCCTGCCGTGGACGGCGTCACCACAGTTGACACAGGCGGGCCCATCCGACACCGCTGACGGCCTCATCTCGGGTGTCGCAACCATCTGCCCTCCCGTCGGTTCCTGGGCACGTGACCCGGATACCGAAGCAGACGCGCACCGCTGAGCCTCAGGTCAGTCGGAAAGGCGACTAACTATGCGACGCTGGCCGCGACGGGTGGGTCGTCGGAACAGGCCTTGCCGCACAGGTCCCGGTGCTGGCCGTTGATTCGGCTAGGGCATCGGGTCGACGCCGACGACAGTCGTGAGCGCGGGCGGAATAGCCTTGCGGCATGCGGGGACGATTCGGCGCGGCCAGACGCTGGTACGGGGAGCACCCGTTGGTCCGTCGTACGGTCCTCGCGCTCGTGGTGGGGATCGTGGTGCTGACCGGCGGCACGGTGGCCAGCGTGACGTGGATCCGCGACACCGCGGAGGGCCACCTCTACGGCGAGTCCGAGGTGCCGGACGCCCCGGTCGCCCTGGTCCTGGGCACCAAGGTGGACGCCGACGGCACGCCCTCACCCGTCCTCGCCGCTCGGTTGGAGATCGCGCGACGGCTGTTCGACGCCGGCAAGGTGCGGGCGATCCTCGTGTCCGGCGACAACATGAACGCCGACTACAACGAGCCCGCCGCGATGCGGACATGGCTGGTGGAGCGGGGCGTACCAGCGCACAAGGTGGTGCCGGACTACGCCGGCTTCGACACGTACGACTCGTGTGCGCGCGCTGAGCGGATCTTCGGGGTGCGGCGAGCCACTGTGGTGACCCAGACCTTCCACCTTCCGCGCGCCGTGGCACTGTGCCGCCGCCTCGGCATCGACGCCAACGGCGTGGGCGACGACAGCGCGAAGCGGTACGCCCAGACGTGGTGGTTCAGTTCGTACCGGGAGAACGGCGCCTGTCTGAAGGCAGCGCTGGAGTTGCTCTCCGGTCGGGATCCGGCGCACCTCGGCCGCCGGGAGACGGGCGTCGACGACGCGTTGCGCATCGACTAGGCAAGGTCACGAGCGTCTTGGTGCGGCGCTGTCGCGGACGATGAGTTCGGTGGCGAGTTCGACCCGGGGGCTCTCGGTCCTCTCGCCGCTGGCGAGGCGCAGCACGGTCCGCGCGGCCAGCATGCCCATCTCGGCCAGGGGTTGCCGGACGGTGGTCAGCGGTGGCGAGCACCAGCGCACCTCCGGCAGATCGTCGAAGCCGACCACGCTGACGTCGTCGGGCACCCGCAGACCCCGTTTACGGACCGCCTCGTAGACGCCGAGGGCCATCTGATCGCTGGAGGCGCAGATGGCGGTGGGCGGGTCGGGCAGGGCCAGCAGTTGCGTACCCGCGGTGAAGCCGGCCTCGTGGTAGAAGTTGCCGGGGCGGATCAGGGCGTCGTCGATGGGGATCCCGGCGGCGCCGAGGGCGGCCCGGTAGCCGTCCATCCGGGCCCGGCTGCACATCAGGTGCGGCGGGCCGGCGATGAAGCCGATGCGGCGGTGGCCGAGGCTGATCAGGTACTGGTTGGCGCTGAGGCTGCCCGCCCAGTTGGTGGCGCCGATGGTGGGTGACTCCTGCGGGTCGACCCCGGCCGGGTCGATGATGACGACCGGCAGGTGGAGCCGGCGCAGCTCGGCCTGCAACGGTGGGTTCACCATCGAGGTCACGAAGATGATTCCCTCGGTGGAACGCGTACGCATGTTGTCGAGCCACTGCTTGGCCGAGGAGATGCGCCAGTGGATGGCCGAGACGACGGTGCCGACGCCACTGGTTTGGCCGACGTCCTCCACCCCACGGATGATCTCCACGGCCCACGGGCTGTCCAGGTCGTTGAAGACCAGATCGATGAGGGCGGCGTCGGTACGCCGTGACGGTGAGCGGCGGCGGTAGCCGTGCCGGTTCAATAGCTCCTCGACGCGTTCCCGGGTGTCGGGGGCGACGTCGGAGCGGCCGTTGATGACCCGGGAGACGGTGGGCACGGAGACTCCGGCCAACCGAGCGATCATGGCGATGGTGACGTTTCGGCCGTTCTCCGTGCCCACGGTCCCCCCTGCGGAGCTATGGATCTCCGAAACTTTCAATGCTTCGCCGGTAATGCCGATCGATGGCCGGCACGCTACGAGCTGTTGTCCCAGCGGTCAAGACCTCTGTCCTATTGCGAAAAGAGCGGCTAGCGTAAGTAGGGCCTCCAGTGATCCAGGACCGCGATTTTCCGGAAGTTCCAGACAGCCCGTCCAGAGGAGCGCTCGTGTCGACCGACATCGCTAACGTGGCGACCGCTATCCGGTCGATCCGCAATCCCATCCTCGCCGGCTTCCACCCGGACCCGTCGATCCTGCGCGTCGGCGACGACTACTACCTGGCCACCTCGACCTTCGAGTGGTACCCGGGTGTGCTCGTGCACCACTCGCGTGATCTGGTGAACTGGCGCAGCCTGGGTGGGATCATCACCGACCGGCGCCTGCTCGATCTGCGCGGGTGCGGCGACTCCAACGGAGTGTGGGCGCCCGACCTGACGTACCACGACGGTCAGTTCCACCTCGTCTACAGCGACGTGGCCAGCTTCGCCAGCGGCTACTGGGATCCGCAGAACTTCCTGGTCACCGCCGAGGACATCACCGGCCCCTGGTCCGATCCGGTGAAACTGCACGGGCGCGGGTTCGACGCGGCGCTGTTCCACGACGACGACGGCACCACGTGGCTGCTGGGCATGAGCGCGGACTGGCGGCCCGGCCGCGACCGCTTCGGGGGCATCGAGATCCAGCAGTACGACCGGGCCGCACGCCGTCTGGTCGGCAGCCCCCGCATCCTGTTCCCCGGCTCCCCGGCCGGGCTCACCGAGGGTCCACACCTGTACCGCCACGACGGCTGGTACTGGCTGATCACCGCCGAGGGCGGCACCAGTTGGGAGCACCAGGTCACCGTGGCGCGGTCCCGGGAGCTGTTCGGACCGTACGAGGTGGACCCGGACGGGCCACTGCTCACCTCCTTCGGGCGGCCCGACCTGCGGTTGCAGAAGGCGGGGCACGGCAGTCTGGTCCACACGCAGAACGGCGAGTGGTACCTGGCCCACCTGGTTGGTCGCCCGTACTCCCCGCTGGGCAACTGCGTGCTGGGTCGGGAGACAGCGATCCAGCGGGTCGAGTGGCCGTCGGGCGGCTGGCCGCGCATCGTCGGAGGGGTGCCGGCGGACGACGTCGTCGCACCCGACCTGCCCGCGCACCCCTGGCCGGCGGAGCCCGAGACGGACCACTTCGACGCCCCCGAGCTGGGCCGGTGCTGGTCCACGCTGCGTCGGCCGGCCACCCCGGACTGGGTAGACCTGCGCACCCGCCCGTCGTACCTGCGGGTCCACGGCGGGCAGTCGCCGGTCGGTCGACAGGCACCCAGCCTGGTCGGGCGGCGCGTCGGCGCGAGGGAGTGCTCGCTGGAGACCGTGGTGGAGTTCGCACCGGCCGACCACCGTCAGCTCGCCGGGATCACCGCCTACTACAACACGCTCAACTGGCACCACCTCTACCTGACCCGGGCCGACGACGGCCGGACGGTGCTGGAGCTGCTCAGCTCCGACAACGGGCGGCGCACCGCGTACCCCGAGCTGACCGTCGATGTCGACGGCGTCACCCGGGTCGGCCTGCGGGCCGTCTTCGACGGGCCGGCGGTGCGCTTCGACTACGACCTCGGCGCCGGTTGGCAGCGGCTACCTGTCGAGCTGGACGCGACCATCCTGTCCGACGAACACGCCGCGCTGATCATCGACGGTGAGCCGGCGGCGTGGGGCTTCACGGGGGCGTTCCTGGGCCTGTGGGTGCAGGACCTGGGTGGCGACGGCGTACACGCCGACTTCGACCTGGCCACCTACCGGGAACAGTGACCACGCGGACGGCACTCGGCGGGTGCCGTCCGCGTGCCCACTCCTCCTACCTGGCCTGGGCGGCGACGGCCCGCAGCTGGCCGAGAGTGGTGCGGAACCCGCGGCCGGAGACGGCCGGGTCCTCGGCGTTCAGGCCGCTGACGGCCATGGTCTGCGAGCGCGTCGTGGCGACGGCCTCCGCGCCGGACCCGTTCAGGTCGAACACTCCGAAGTCGCCGCTGAGCGTCCGGAACGTCGAGGCCGCCGGGTCCTGGGCGAGGTAGAGCACCACGACCTGGCCGGCCTCAAGCTTCGACATGTGCGCCATGTCCGGCACACCGGCGGGCAGTTGGGCGAGCGTGATCCGCGCCCCGGCCCGGACTGTCGATCCGCTCGTCGCACCCAGCACCTCGTCGACCCGGAATCCGGTCTCCTCGACCTCACCGCGTACCACCAGGTCCGCGGTGTCGCTGAGCTGCCGCACGGTGGCGTACCCGCGCAGCTTGCCCTTGATCGGCGGGGGCGCGACGTCCGTCGGCGTGGCGGCGCTGCTCGGGGCGGCGCTGCTCGGCGCGGCGCTGCTCGGCGCGGCGCTGCTCGGCGCGGCGCTGCTCGGCGCGGCGCTGCTCGGCGCGGGCCCGGCGGCCCGGTCGGCGTCACCGCCGCTGCCGCAGGCGGCCAGGGCCGCGACGGACAGCACGGCGGCGGCCGTGGCCCACAGCGGCCGGGTACGGCGAAGGTCGACTGCCATGGAACGCTCCTCGCGTCTCGGTGCCGTCCCGGGCCGTCTCGCTCGGAACGCGGCACTGCTTACGCCTTCTATCTGTGCGTCCCGGGCACCGAGTTCCATTTTTCTTGCGGGCTCAGTTTCTCCGGGGTCAGCGCCGCTCGCGCGCGAGCTGACGAAGCTCGGCAAGCGTGGTGACGAACGCGCGACCCGCAGCGGTGGCGTCCTCGCTACGCAGACCGGTCACCGACATCGCCGGCGACCGGCTGGTGGCCGTCTCCCCGGCGAGGTCGAAGATCCCGAACTCGCCGCCGAGCGGGTGGTAGACGCGCGCAGCCGGGTCGACGTGGCCCAGGTAGAGGACGCTCGGCCGGCCGGCCGTCCCGGCCAGTTCCGCAGCCACGATGATCTCGGTGGGCACCGGGGCGCCCGGGTTGCGGTACAAAACCTCCGCCACGCGGTAGACCGCCCGCCCGTCCGTCACCGACGCCACCTCGCCGCGGACCACCAGGTCGGCCGTGTCGGTGAGTTGGCGCACGGTGCCGTACCCGCGATTCTTGGCGGCCGTGCCCGGCGGTGCCGGCCGAGCGGCCGGACGGGTCGCCTCGGGCGACGGGAGCGCGGCCGGGGGCGCGTCGCCGGACCGGGTCGCGAGCCCTCCGCCGATCCCCGCCACCACCAGGACCAACGCGGCCGCCGCGAGCGCGGGCCGCGACGACACGAAGGCCCTTCTTCGGGTACGCGGCTCCTGCGTGATCGCCGCGAGCAGGCGACGGCGGTGCACCTCGTGCCGGCCCTCCGGCAGGTCCTGATCGCCGGGGTGGGGGGCGATCCTCGCCCACTCGGCCGGGTCCGGCGCGCTCACTGGCTGCCCTCCCGTACGAGCGAGGCGTCCACGACGGGCGGTCGCGCGGCGCGCGGCGGCGCGTCGACGAGGGTACGGAGCCGGGCGCGGGCCCGCGACAGCCGGGAGCGCACCGTACCGACCGGAACACCCAGCGCCTCCGCCGCGGACTCGTAGTCGAGGCCCTCCCACAGGCACAGGGTCAGCACCTCGCGCTCGGATCGACGCAGCCGGGCGAGCGCGTCGATGGCGGCGGCGATGCGTCGGCTGTCGTCGAGTCTGCCGGCGACCTCGTCGGCGTGGTCGGGCAGTGTGAAGTCGGAGGCGAGCAGCGCTGCGGCCACCCTGCGGTAGCGACGGTTGCTGCGGGCGTGGTTACGGGCCTCGTTGGTGGCGATGCCGAGCAACCAGGGACGCAGCGACCCACCCTCCTCGGTGACCCGCTCCCGGGAGCGCCAGGCCTGCAGGTACGTCGCGGCCATGACGTCCTCCGCCGTGGCCCAGTGGGCGGTCAGCCGGAACGCGTGGTTGTACACCGAGCGCGCGTACGTGTCGAACAGCTCGGCGAACGCGCCGGGGTCACCGGCTCGTACCCGAGCGCGCAGACTCGACTCCATGACCATCTTCTGTCCGTCGGACGGTGCTGGTTCCGACGGACCGGCCCGTTGATCAGTTACGGCCCGACGATAGCCACCGGCAGGTACGTCCCGCCAACGACGGGATGAACAGACGCCGTCACGCCTCGCGGTCGTCGATTGACGGCGAATCGACGTACTGGTATCTGTTAATACAGTTTCCTGATGCTTGGCCCGGCGCGGCAGTTCGGCGCCGTAGGGCACCGCGAACCGACCGGCTGGCGGCACGCCGCCCCTTCCCCGAGGAACACCCATGGTTCACAAGAGAACAGCCGCCTACGTCGTGGGCACCCTGCTGATCGGCGTCGCCGCCGTCGGCTACGGCCTGCCGTCGGCGAGCGCCGCGACCGCCGGCCCGATCACCGGCCTGGGCGGCAAGTGCGTCGACGTCGCGGGCGCCAGCTCGGCCAACGGCACGGCCGTCCAGCTCTACGACTGCAACGGCAGCGCGGCCCAGACGTGGACCGTCGGGAACAGCGACAACTCGATCCGGGCGCTCGGCAAGTGCCTCGACGTCACCGCCGCGTCGACAGCCAACGGCGCCAAGGTGCAGCTGTACGACTGCAACAACACCGGCGCGCAGAAGTGGACCGCCAGCAACGGCACGCTCGTCAACACCGCCTCCGGCAAGTGCCTCGACGTCACCGATCGGAGCACCGCCAACGGCGCCCGGTTGCAGATCTGGACGTGCGGCGGCACCACGAACCAGCGGTGGACCCTGCCGGGCGGCGGCACTCCCACCACTCCCCCGCCCACCACCCCGACCGGCACCAACCTCGACGACCCGGCGAAGAAGGACGTCGCCATGCAGCTCGTCTCGGCCGCCGAGAACTCCTCGCTCGACTGGCGCGCGCAGTTCTCCTACATCGAGGACATCGGCGACGGGCGCGGCTACACCGCCGGCATCATCGGCTTCTGCTCCGGCACCGGCGACATGCTCGAACTGGTCGAGGCGTACACCCGCACCAAGCCGGGCAACGTGCTCGCCGGCTACCTGCCGGCGCTGCGCGCCGTCAACGGCACCCCGTCGCATGCCGGCCTCGACCCCAACTTCCCCCGCGACTGGCGGACCGCGGCCAACGACTCCGTGTTCCAGGCCGCCCAGGAAGCCGAACGCGACCGGGTCTACTTCAACCCGTCCGTACGCGACGGCAAGAACGACCAGGTCCGGGCGCTCGGCCAGTTCGCCTACTACGACGCGGCGGTCATGCACGGGTACGAGGGCATGCGCCAGATCCGCAGCCGCGCCCTGAACCGGGCCAAGCCGCCAGCCCAGGGCGGCGACGAGCGGACCTGGCTGAACGCCTTCCTCGACGAGCGGGTCCTCGAGATGAGGAAGGAAGCGGCCCACTCGGACACCTCCCGCGTCGACACCGCCCAGCGGGTGTTCCTCAACAACGGCAACTTCAACCTCAACACGCCCCTGACGTTCGCCGTCTACGGCGAGCAGTTCCGTATCGGCTAGCTCGCTGAGTGGTGGCGGGGTCGCCGTTCGTTTCGCCGACGGCCCCGCCACCCGGCGCTTGCGGCAGGATCGTCCGGGTGAACCGGCCGCTGCTTCTGCTCGACGTCGACGGTGTCCTCAGCCCCTACGGGACTGCTCAACCACCCGCCGGTTACACCGAGCACCGCCTGTTCCCTGGCGAAGAACCCGTCCGCGTCAACCCCACCCACGGCGGCTGGATCACCGAGGCTAGCGCCGTCCTGGACATCGCCTGGGCCACGAGCTGGAACGACGAAGCCAACCGACTCCTCGCTCCACTTCTGGGCATCGCTCCCCTGCCCGTGATCACCATGCCACCCGCGCCGTTCCACCCCAGCGACAAGATTCCGGTCATCGCCGCCTACGCCCAACGACGGCCCGCCGCATGGATCGACGACCTCCACACGCCGCAAGCCCACAGCTGGGCCGCAGCACGCAGCAGCCCCACACTCTTGATCACCGCCGACCCGACGATTGGCCTCAGCCGCAACTCCATCGACGACGTCATGACGTGGGCCAGGGCTCTTCGACGCCCGTCCGGCTGATCCCCAGCGAACGCGCCCAGCTCTTGCTGATCCCGAGGCGACGCGACCAGCTCTCGCTCATGCCACGCACCCGGACAACGCCGTCGACAGCGCCTTCGCTCGCACCGGGCACCAGACACCAGGCAGCGCCGCCGGCACAGAGCCCTCGCTCACGCCAGGCAGCACGCAGCGCCGCCGACACCAGCTCCTGGAACCGCCAGGCAGCACGCCCGTCCCGGCCGTCAACTGGGCGAGTCCGGCACCGACGAGCCCTCCGGTGACCGCCCAACGACGACTACGCCGGGGTGAGACGGCACCAGCCATGAATCGATCATGGTCAACCAAAGATGTCGTACACCTGTTCTAGTATCGGGTCATGGTCGAGGAGTTGGCGCAGGCAGACGACGCGATCGCCGCCTGCGTCGACGCCCCCGCCTGGGCCCTGCCTGAACACGATCTGATCGCCGCACTTGACGCCGCGCACCGCTTGGAGCAGCGCCTGGCCGCAGTCAAGCTGACTCTGATCCGCGAGATCGACGGCCGGGGCACCGCCCGCACCCAAGGAGCCTCGTCCACCGCGGTCTGGCTCCGCGAACGGCTACGACTCACCGTCCCCACCGCCCGCCGCCTGATCGACCTCGCCACCGCCCTCGACACCGGCAGCCCCGGCATCCGACAAGCGCTGGCCGACGGCACCATCAGCATCGAGCAGGCCCGGGTCATCGCCGACACCGCCACCACCGTGCACGCCACCGCCGGCACGCAGGCCACCGACAAAGCCGTCAGCCTGCTCACCGACTGGGCCACACAGTTCGACCCCACCCTGCTCCGCAAACTCGGCACCCGCATCCTCGACCACGTCGCCCCCCACCTCGCCGACACCGCCGCCCAAGCCGCACTCGACGCCGAAGCCACCCGCGCCGCCCGCGACCGGCACCTCACCCTGTCCGAACAGACCGACGGACGCCTGCGACTCACCGGCACCCTCGACACCGAAACCGCCGGCCTACTCCGCGCCGCCATCGACCCACTGACCACGCCATCAGCGGCCGATGACCAGCGCTCCCCCGGGCAACGCCGCCACGACGCCCTCACCGAGGTCTGCCGACTCGCCCTACGAACCGGCGAACTACCCGAACACGGCGGCGACCCCGCCCAGATCGTCGTCACCACCACCTACGACGCGCTCACGGCAAAGCTCGGCACCGGCACCCTCGACACCGGCCTGCCCCTCACCCCGCAAACAGTGCGCCGACTCGCCTGCGACGCCACCATCCTGCCCGCCGTCCTCGGCGGCACCGGCCAGGTCCTCGACGTCGGCCGACAACGCCGCCTCATCACCGGGCCGCTACGCCGCGCCCTCGTACTCCGCGACCGCGGCTGCGCCTTCCCCGGCTGCGACCGACCACCGCGCTGGTGCCACGCACACCACATCCACCACTGGGCCGACGGCGGCACCACCAACCTGGCAAACGCCGTCCTGCTCTGCGGCCACCACCACCGACACCTGCACCACAGCGACTGGACCATCCAGCTCGGCCACGACGGCCATCCGGAGTTCATTCCACCCGCCTGGCTCGACCCCGAACAGCTTCCCCGCCGCAACCACTACCACCCACGAACATAGGAGCGGGCAGCCGAGAACGATCAGCCAGGTGTCGGGTCGACACCGTCGCCCACCCCGCACCGCCTAAGGCATCCTAGGAGACCGGTTGGCCTGGCCTCCGCTGCGGAAGCCGAAGCGTCGAGCGGTACGTGCCCAGGCGCGGGCCGGATGGGTCGAGGAGAGAGATCTCAACGGGCCCACGCTGACCCGCAGCAACTCACGACGGCCTGCACCGGGCCGCAGCGAGCCGCGAAGGCTCGTGGGCCAACCTCTACGCGCCAGTGCTTCACGGGCGCGGGGTCGTCGTCGTTGAGCGCGGTACCGAATGTCGTGGACGACGCCGACGCGGTCCCTGGCTACGGCCAACGTGAACAATCCGTAGCCACCGAATCGCGTGGTGACTTGACCTCAAGCTCGGGTGAGGTCCTAACCTCGCGTATCGGAGGTAATGCATGAGTATGGAATTTGCCGCGTGGACGTCTCTGCACCACGCGATGAACGCGCAGGACGAGCGACCGCTGTCCCGCGCCACCTTGAAGCGAATAGCGCAGTTCGCACGGCCACACCGCGCCTTGATCGTCAGGTTCCTGCTGCTGAGTGTGGTGACGGCTGTCCTCACTGTGGCGGCACCCGTTCTCGCCGGTCGGGTGGTCGACGCGATCGTGGACGGCGCCGACAGCGGCGTGGTGATCCGGTTGGCCGTACTGATTGCCGTGATCGCCCTCGCCGAGGCCGGGCTGGGGTTGGTGACGCGATTTCTCTCCGCCAGCATTGGTGAGGGGCTGATCGTTCAACTGCGCACGGCCGTGTTCGACCACGTACAGCGCATGCCGGTGGCCTTCTTCACGCGGACCCGCACGGGCGCACTGGTCAGCCGCCTGAACAACGACGTCATCGGCGCGCAGCGGGCTTTCAGCGACACCCTGTCGAGTGTGGTCGGCAACGCCGTCACGCTGATGCTGACGTTGGCCGTGATGCTCACCTTCTCGTGGCAGATCACGCTGCTGGCGCTCGTCCTGCTGCCCATTTTCGTTCTTCCGGCCCGCCGGATGGGTTCGAGGCTCGCCCAGTTGCAGCGTGAAGCAGCCGAGCACAACGCGGCCATGAGCACCCGGATGACGGAACGTTTCTCCGCACCCGGTGCCACGCTGGTCAAGCTGTACGGGCGGCCGGCCGAGGAGTCCGCCGAGTTCGCGGCTCGGGCACGCCGGGTCCGGGACATCGGCATCCGCGCCGCGATGCTCCAGTGGGTCTTCATCACCGCGCTCACCGTCGTCGGCTCGCTGGCACTGGCCCTGGTCTACGGGCTGGGTGGTCTCTACGCCCTACGGGGCAGCCTCGACGCCGGGACGGTGGTCGCTCTCGCGCTGCTCCTGTCGCGGCTCTACGCACCGCTGACGTCGCTGGCCAGTGCTCGGGTCGAGGTGATGAGCGCGCTGGTGAGCTTCGAGCGGGTGTTCGAGGTCCTCGACCTCAAGCCGCTGATCCTCGACAGATCCGACGCCCGACCCCTTCCGGAGGGGCCGGTCGCGGTCGAGTTCGACGGGGTCCGGTTCGGTTACCCCTCAGCGGACAAGGTGTCGCTCGCGTCCCTGGAGGACGTGGCGAAGCTCGATACGCGCGGCGGTGAGGAAGTGCTGCACGGGGTGTCGTTCCGCGCCGAAGCGGGGCAGATGGTGGCGCTAGTCGGCTCCTCCGGGGCGGGCAAGTCGACGATCGCGCAGCTCGTGCCTCGCCTGTACGACGTCGAGGACGGCGCGGTGAAGCTGGCCGACGTCGACGTCCGTGAGCTGTCGGCCGAGTCGATCCGGGCGGCGCTCGGCGTGGTGACCCAGGACGGGCACCTCTTCCACGAGAGCATCCGCGCCAACCTGGCGTTCGCCCAGCCGGACGCGACAGAGGACGAAATGTGGGAGGTGCTCCGGCGGGCCCGCCTCGACGACCTGATCCGCTCGCTACCCGATGGGCTGGACACAGTCGTGGGCGAGCGCGGATACCGCCTGTCCGGCGGGGAACGGCAACGGCTCACCATCGCGCGCCTGCTGCTGGCTCGCCCGCGCGTGGTCATCCTCGACGAAGCCACCGCGCATCTCGACTCCACCTCGGAGGCGGCGGTTCAGGACGCCCTCGCCGAGGCGCTGACCGGCCGGACGAGCGTGGTCATCGCGCACCGGCTCTCCACCATCCGGGCGGCCGACCAGATCCTCGTCGTGGAAGCGGGGCGCATCGTCGAACGTGGGCGACACAGTGACCTGCTCGTGGCGGGTGGCCGCTACCACGAGTTGTACCGCACCCAGTTCGCCCAGGAGCAGCCGACCGTCCAGGAGCAGCCAACCGTCCAGGGGCAGCCGACAGCACAGGAGCGACCGCCGGTCCAGGAGCAGCGCGTCGCCACATGACGTACGCGGTGGTCGATCCGCCCGGGAGGGGCAGTCCGACCACCGCGTCACAACGCGCCGCCGCTCACCGCAGCACCCGGGGTGAGCGGCGACCGCGCTCAGTCGTCGTCGTTGTCGTCGTCGTCGTTGTCGTCGTCGTCGTTGTCGTCGTCGTCGTTGTCGTCGTCGTCGTTGTCGTCGTCAGCGTCGACCGGCTCCTGCTCGGCCTTGACCACCGAGCCGTTGTCCCGGTCGACGTCCACCTCGTGCTCGGTGTCGCCAGCGACGATCTCGACGCTCCACACCGGTCGGCCGTTCTCCTTCTCGGCTTCGACCTCGACGATCTGACCGCCACCGGCCTTGGCGAGCGCGATCTCACCGGCGCGCTTCTCGTCGACCGCGCTACCCCCGGGCGCGCCGCCGGTCGACGGCGTACCGGACGGCGTTGCGCTCGACGGCGTACCCGATGGGGTGCCGACTGACGGCGTACCGGTGATTGCCGGCTCGTCGGTGGCGGTCGGCGCGACGGTTGCCGCGGCGAGTGCCGTGCCGCCGGTCCGCGAGTCGTTCGCGGCGTTGACGCCGAGCGCGACCCCGGCCACCGCCAGCACCGCCGACCCGCCGACCGACGCCAGAAGCAGATTGGTGCGCTTCATCGTGGTGTCCACCTTTCCTCGGTTGTCGACTCCGAGGATCGGCCAGATCGGGATAGCACCGCGCTGTCGGGATGCTAAGGCCGGGTTAAGGCGGTCGAGGGCCGGGTCAGCCGCGTCGGTTGAGTTCGGCTTCCAGCCGCTGGACGAGCGTCTTGCGGTCCTTGCTGGCGCGCTCGTTACGCAACGCGGTCTTGAGCTGTCGGGTGTCGAGGCCACGGACCAGCTTGGCCGCCTCCGCGACCGACATCTCCGTCATCCGGCCGGCCGTTGTGGCGTCCCGACGCGCCCGTTTGGCCGGTCCGGTGTTGGCGACGTACTGCTTGCCCGTTCGAGAGGCTTCCCGCTTCTTCGTGTCGGTCGCCCGCTTCTGGCTCTCCGACATCTCGTCCCATGCCTTCTTGGGCAGGTAGCGACTCGTCGTGCCGTCCTTGCGCGCCCGGGCGTCGCCCTCTTTCGTCTGCCACTTCTCGTTGCCCCAGCGCTGGAGCGCCTTCTGCCGTTCGTCCTTTTGACCCAGGAATCCGCCGCCGCGCCGCTTGTACTCCTGCGTGACCAGCTGCGACTTGCGCGCCGACCACTGCCCCGGCTTGCCGCCCTTGTCGGAGGCCTGGATCTCTTCCTTGATCTGCTCTCTGAGCTCGGGTTTCGTATACCGCGCCATGACTGGCAGCTACCCGGCACCGCCGGGCCTATGCGTCCCCTGGCGACGTCGACGGTCCGAGCCGGAGCAGCACCTGCGCGCCGCCGCGCGGGCCGGCCCGCACGTCCAGTCGACCGCCGGCGGCCTGCGCGGCACGCCGGGCGATGTCCAGGCCGAGGCCGGTGGACCCGGCCGCGCTGGCGCCCCGCCGGATCGCCCCGGCGGGCATGCCCGGCCCCTCGTCGGCGACGGTGAGGACCACCTCGCCCGCCTCACGGGCGAGCCGGACGGCGAACGGCGTCTCGTCGGGCGTGTGCGCGAAGACGTTGCCGAGCAGGGCGTCCACGGCCGCCGTCAGGTTGTCGGCGGCCACACCGACGGGGAGAGGGCCGGGCGTCAGGTCGAGGGTGACGGCCCGGCCGGTGTCCTCGGCCAGCACCGACCAGAACGCGACCCGGTCGGCGACGATCGCCGCCGCGTCCGAGGAGGCCGGTTGCGCCGGTGCGTGCCGCCACCGGGCCTGCCGGATCAGCCCGGTGACCGCGCGTTCGAGCCCGTCGGCGGCGGCGGTGATCCGGGCGGCGTCGTCCGGGTCACGCAACGACTCCGCCTCCAGCCGCAACGCGGTCAGCGGCGTACGCAGCTGGTGGGACAGGTCAGCGACCTGTTCGCGTTCCTGCACCAGGAGCACCTGGATCCGGGTGGCGAGGTGGTTGAGCGCGCCGGCCACCTCGCGTAGTTCGGGCGGGCCGGCCGGCGTGACGCGGGCGTCCAGTTCGGCGTTGGCCAGCCGGTGTGAGACGGCCGAGAGGTCGCTGATCGGCCGGACCAGGGTGCGCGCCAGCCGGTCGGCGACCAGCAGCCCGATCAGCACGAGGATCACGCCGAGCAGCGCCAGCACCAGCCAGGCCCGGGTGACCCCGGCGGTCAGCTCGTGCTGCGGCACCGCGATCCGGATCACGCCGGTGCCGTCCGCCCGGCCCTGCACGGCGATGACCACCTCCCGGCCGGCCGCCGACTCACCGGTGAGGCTCTGTCCGCGCGCTGCGAGGGCCACCGCGGGCGTACGCGGTGTCTGGGCGCCGAGCACCGTGCCGTCGGGCAGGAAGACGCTCACCGGTCGACCTGACTCCGCGGCGAGTTGCTCGACGGTGAGCCGGATGGTCGCCGCGTCGGCGGTGCCGACCACCGGCACCAGGCTCTGCGCGTCGGCGGTGGCCCGCACGGTGGCCCGGTCCTCGGCGACGGTGCGCACCAGCAACGCCAACGGCACCAGGAACGCGATGAGGGTCAGGACGCTGACCGCGGCGACCAGCAGCGCGAGACGCGCCCTCACGGCTGCGCCGCCGGGGCTTCCAGACGCACCCCGACACCACGCACCGTGTGCAGGTAGCGAGGCTGTTGGGCGTTCTCCCCCAACTTGCGACGCAACCAGGACAGGTGCACGTCGACGGTCTTGTCGGCACCGCCGTACGGGATCTGCCACACCTCCGTGAGCAGCTCACGTTTGGTGACCACCTGGCCCGGCCGGCCGGCGAGGTGGTGCAGCAGATCGAACTCACGGGGCGTCAGCTCGACCGCGACCCCGTCCAGGGTCACCTGCCGCGCCCGGGGGTCGACGCGGAGCCCACCGACAACCAGCGCCGGGACCTGCCCTTCGGCGCCGGAGGGGCCCCGCCGCAGCACCGCCCGGACGCGGGCGTCGAGCTGCGCCGCGGTGAACGGTTTGACCACGTAGTCGTCGGCGCCCGCGTCGAGCACCCGGACGATCTCGGTCTCGTCGTCGCGCGCGGTGGCCACGATGACCGGCACCGCGCTGACCGCGCGCAACATCCGCAGCAGCTCGCGGCCGTCCAGGTCGGGCAGGCCCAGGTCGAGCACGACGAGGTCGGGCCGGTCCTCCAGCGCGTCGCGGAGCCCGGCCATCGCGGTCGAGGCCGCCGCGACCGCGTGGCCGCGTTCGCGCAGGGCCCGGATCAGTGGGGTACGGATCGTCAGGTCGTCCTCGATGAGCAACAGGCGGGCCACAGCTGGCAGGCTAACCGCTGCCACCGTCGACGCCGCGTACGTTAACCACGCCTTAGCGTTCGGATGTGCTGACGACAAGGACGGATCGGGGATAGTCAGGGGATGGGCCGTCGTTCGATCCTCGTCGCCACCGGGTGGGTGGCGACCGCTGCCATCGCCACAGTGATCGGCCTGGGCGCGATCCGGTTGGTGGGCGAAAGTCTCACCGGCACCCCGGGTGGGGTGCGCAGCGAGGCCGATATCGAGCGGGCCCTCGCCTCACCAGAGCCGGTGCCCACGGCCGGACCGGGCACGACGGGCACCGCCTCGGCCCCGACAGGCGCCGCCTCGGCCCCGCCGGGCACGACGAGCGCCGCGCCGAGCGCCACCTCCGGGGCCCGCCGGGGGTTCGCCACCGACGGCGGCACTGCCGTCGCCGAGTGCGGCGTCGGCGGCGTACGCCTCGTCTCCTGGGCGCCCGCGCAGGGCTACCGGGTCCGCGACGTGGACCGGGGCCCGGACGACGACGTCGAGGTCACGTTCCAGGGGGCGACCCGGGAGTACGAGTTGAAGGTGCGCTGCATCGGCTCGGAGCCGGTGGCCGTCGCCGACGACTGACGACCCGCGGGCGCTCGAGGTGGATGTCGGACGGTTTACCGACTCCGCAGGGCGTCCACCAACCTCCGCAGTGTCGCGCGAGCATTATCAAGATCGTTAAGGCTGAGGCCGGCTCGGTCCACGGCATCGCGGCGGTCAGCGTCCGAGCGCTTCACGAGTCTGGTGAGCGTGACGCGCCCCGCTTCCGTGAGTGTCACGAGCGGCGCGCGGCGGTGATCGGGGTTGTCGTGCAACTCCACCATCCCGGCGTGGGCCAGGTCGTCGACCACCCGCTGCACGCTCTGCCGAGCGAGGCCGAGTCTGCGTGCCGCACTCGCGACGGTGCGGGAGCCGTCGGAGAGCACGCTCATCACGTGCCAACGGGCGGCAGTCTGTCCCTCTTCCCGGGCGAGATCCTCGCTTGAGCGCCGGGACTCGCCTGCCAGTTCGTACACGTCGGCCATCAGCAGACGGTAGGCGCCGACCCGGTCCTGCTTGCGTTCTTCCACCGGCTGGACCTTACCGGAAGATTGACACCCTACTACTGCAATGACAGCATACTGTCATGATTCTTCGACTGTGGAGCGGATGGACGCAGCCCGCTCTCGCTGACGCCTACGAGCGGTTGTTGACGCAGGACATCGCGCCCGCGATCCTCGCCCGGGGCGTGGCTGGGCTACAGGAGCTTCGGGTTCTGCGCCGTTCCTCGCAGGAGCTGGATCCCGCCAAGGGCAGCGAATTTCTCACCGCGATGACTTTCGCCGACTTCGCTGCGGTGGCGGCCTTCACCGGCGGCGAGCCGTCAACCTCCGTTGTCCCGCCCGCTGCCCGTGATCTGCTCGAAAGCTTCGATCGGCAGTCCCGGCACTACCTCAGCCGAGCGGTGTTCCGCGAAGGTGACAGCAGACCCTCATTCGGATGAGCAGCCCTTCGCCTCACTCACCCATCGACTGCCCACGGTCCGCGTTGCGGCCGAGGGCGACCATGCGCAGGGTCTCCTCCCGACGTCGCACGAGCAACGCCCCGGCCAGGAAGGTCACCGGCGCGACCAGCACCAGCATCGCCCACTGCGCCGGCACCAGGGGGATGGCGTGCCCCATGTTCATCGTCGAGGTGACCCACCCGGCCAGGGCGCTGTCGATCACCAGGGCGAGGGCCACCACGGGCAGGAGCATGACGACGATCCGTCGGCGTACCTCCGGAGTGAGCGTGGCCACCGCGATCACCATGGCCGACGCGGCGGCCGCCAGGCCCGCGACGTAGAGCCAGAGAACGACCTCACTGCTCGCCTCAAGACCATAGAAGACCTGGTAGGACACCCCATCGACGAAACTGAACGTGGGACTACCCACCCGGTTCGCCACCAACAGCGCGACCATCGCGGTTGGCGCGAGCACCAGTGCCAGCAGTCGACGTACGCCCAGCAGCGCGATCGCCCGGCGACGCGGTGCCGGCACGGTGAGCGCGGCGGCACCCACCACGGCGAGGGCGAGCTGCGGCAGCATGTCCACCACGTACGTCGGGTTGCCACTGGTCTGCGGGGCGACGAGCGCACCCCAGCCGAGCACGCCGGCCCAGGCCAGACCGGCGGCGAGCCAACGCCACCCGACCAGCGCCGCGGCACAGACGCCCGCCCAGCCCGCGACGCGCAGCCAGTCGACGAGATCCGGACCTCTCGGCGCGAACCCGGGCGGCAGGCCCGGCGCGCGGACGAGCTGATCGAGCAGCGTCTTGCTGGCGAACGCCAGCAGGACGAGTCCGACCAGCAGGCCGGTCACCGTCGCCGCGTCGGCCCAGCTCGGCTCGGTGAACCCCCGTGCGCCCACCCGCAGCCGCGCCCGCAGGCCGGCACCGATCAGATTCCGCACGTCGGCGGCATCAGGTCGCCGCTGACCCGGTCGCGCACCGGCGAGGAGCACGGCCAGCATCTCGTCCTCGTACACCCGACGGTGTTCCCAGGGATAGACGGTCAGCAGTCGCCGGTAACCGCGCTCCAGCTTGTCGCCGCTCACGCCGCACCCCCGTCGGTCAGTAGGCCGCCGCGGCGCAGCCGCACCCGAGCGGCGTCCGCGTTGTGTCGCAGGCGGGCCGCCTCTTCGCTGAGCCGCCGCGCGCCCAACGCGGTGAGGCGGTAGTAGCGGCGCAGTCGGGACTGCACCACCTCCTCGCGCTCGACCTCGATGAGGCCGTCGGCGCGGAGTCGGTCGAGGGCGGCGTAGAGGGTGCCGGCGCGCAGGCGCACCCGGCCGTCGGAGATGCGCTGCACGTCCTCGATGACGGCGTACCCGTGCATGGGCGCCTCCGCCAGCGCGGTGAGCACCAGGAACGTTGGTTCCCGCAGTGGAGCCTCAGCCATGCCAGGGAGCATATACCGATAGACGGTATATACAAGGCCGTGAACGAACGTGGCCGGCACGGATCCCCGTGCCGGCCACGTCATCGGTGGTGGTTCAGCTGGCGTAGGCCTCCAACTCCCAGAGCGAGTGGCCATATCCGGTGCCCCGAGCCGTGCCAAGGATCCGCAGGTAGCGGCCGTTGGCGCCGAGGGCGGTGTGCTCGTCCACGCCGCCGTCGGCCCCGGTCACCGTCTTCACCGTGGTCCAGGTGGTGCCGTCGTTCGACGTCTGGATCTGGTACGCGCTGCTGTACGCCGCCTCCCAGCTCAGCTTGACCCGACCGATCGCGGTGGGGCTGCCGAGGTCGACGCGGATCCACTGCGGGTCGGAGAACGTGCTCGACCAGCGGGTGGTGAGGCTGCCGTCGACCGCCTGGGCGCCGGACACGTCGGCCCCCTCGTTGCTGGACGTCGACGTCGGCTTGTTCAGCAGCAGGTTGCCGCCGGGCGGACCGGTTCCACCGCCGCCGCCGTACACCTCGAACTCGAACAGCGAGTAGCCCCAGGCGGTCCCCCGGGTGGTGCCGAGGAGCCGGATGTACCGGCCGGACCCGCTGAGCCCGGTCAGGTCGTCCACCCCACCGTCGCCACCGGTCACCGTGCGGATCGTGGTGAAGTTGACCCCGTCCGGCGAGGTCTGGATCTGGTAGCCACTGCCGTACGCCGCCTCCCAGGTCAGCTTGACCCGGTTGATGGCGTACGAGGCGCCGAGGTCCACGTCGATCCACTGTGGGTCCCCGAAGGCGCTGCCCCACCGGGTCCCGGCCACGCCGTCGAACGCGTTCGCCGCGGTGAACGCGCCCTCGAAGCTGGACGCGCGCGCCGGCTTGCCCCGGGCCAGGTTGGCGCCCGGCTCCGGATCGGGGTCCGGGTCCGGGTCAGGCCCGGGACCGCCGGGGCTGGTGGAGAGGGTGAACTCGTCGATGTCGAAGTACGGGCCGGTGCCCTTGAAGACCAGGAACAGGGTCCGGGTGCCGGTCGGGGCGGTGACCCCACCGGTGACCGTGGCGAAGTTGGCGTACCCGCCGGTGGAGGTGACGGTGGCCGAACCGACGAGCGGGCCGGTGGGCGAGTCGACCCGCAACTCCAACGTGCCGCCGCCACCGGCCGGTGCGCCGACCCGGGCGCTGAACGACTGGACGCCGGTCAGGTTGTACGGGCGGAACGAGATCCAGTCGTTGTTGTCGACGTAGCCGACCGCCGCGCCGCCGTTGCCCGCTGCCCCGGCGACGATCTGGATGCCGGACGAGTCACCGAAGTGCTCGGCCTGGCGTACCCGAGGTTGCAGGACGGCCTGGGTGTGTGTGGTCAGCGCCGGCTGGCCACCTCCACCCAGGTCGGTGTACTCGGCGTCGATGATGCCGAAGATGTTCGCCGCCGCGTCGTGCTCGCCGTCCTTCGAGGTCTGGATGACCCCGGTGCAGCCCTGCACGCTGCCGAGCTGGTGGCCGTGCGAGTCGTGGCCGAGGACGTAGTTCACCTTCACCCGGGCGCAGTTGATCGCGCCGTCCTGGGCGTCGGTGACAGTCACGGAGAACGGCACGGCGTCCCCGAAGGTGAAGGTCTGCCCGTTCAACGGGGTGTTGACGGTGACCACCGGGGCGCTGTTGCCGACAGTGACGACCACGCTCGCGGTGGCTGTCTTTCCGGTGGTGTCCCGGACCGTCAGCGTCGGGCTTCGGGTCCCGTTCGTGGTGTACGTGAAGCTCGGGTTCGCCGCGGTCGAGTCGGTGGTGCCGTTGTTGTCGAAGTCCCAGGCGTAGGTGAACGGGTCCCCGTCCGGGTCGAGGGTGCCGGCCGAGGAGAAGGCCACCGTCAGCGGCGCGGTGCCACTGGTCGGGGTGGCCGAGACCCTGGCGACGGGTGCTCTGCCCTCGCGGGCGTACTCGATGCGGTAGAGCGCCGAGTTGGCGTCGCCGTTGAACCAGCCGGTGCCGTAGTCCAGCACGTAGAGCGCGCCGTCCGGGCCGAACTCCATGTCCATGACCTGGGTGCCGGTCCACGGGAACGGGTTGATCTTCAGCGGTTGGCCGGACGCGTCGAGCTTGATGTTCTTGATCCAGCGGCGACCGAACTCACCGGCGAAGTAGGTCCCGTCGTAGTACTCGGGGAACGCCACGGGCGAGGTGCTGTTGCGGTCGTACCGGTAGACCGGGCCGCCCATCGGCGAGAGGCCACCGCCGGTGAACTCCGGCGGCGAGCCGGAGCCACCGTACGGCAACCAGGCCGGAACGGCCGGCGGCAGCTGGGTGATGCCGGTGTTGTTTGGTGAGTTGTTCACCGGCCCACCGGCGCAGTTGAACTTCGCCCCGGACGGGCCGGACGGGAAGGTGTAGTCGTTGTAGGCGTCGTTGCGGGCGGTGCAGTACGGCCAGCCGTAGAAGCCCGGCCTGTCGATCCGGGCGAACTCGACGTTGCCCGCCGGCCCCCGGTTCGGGTCGGCGGTGCCCGCGTCGGGGCCGTAGTCACCGAGGTAGACGATGCCGGTGGCCTTGTCCACGCTCATCCGGAACGGGTTGCGGAAGCCCATCGCGTAGACCTCCGGGCGGGTCCGCGCGGTGCCCGGGGCGAACATGTTGCCGGCCGGGATGGTGTAGCCGCCGGCCGCGCTCGGCTTGATCCGGAGAACCTTGCCGCGCAGGTCGTTGCTGTTCGCCGAGGTGCGCTGCGCGTCGAACGCCGGGTTACGGCCCGCCCGCTCGTCGATCGGGGTGAAGCCGGCCGAGTCGAACGGGTTGGTGTCGTCACCTGTGGACAGGTAGAGGTTGCCGGCCGCGTCGAAGTCCATGTCGCCGCCGACGTGGCAGCACATGCCCCGGCTGGTCGGCACGTTCAGGATCAACGTCTCGCTCGCCAGGTTGATGGTGTTGTCCGCGTTCACCGTGAACCGGGCCAGCCGGTTGACACCCTCCCAGACGGCGAATTGAGCCGGCGTGCCCTCGGCGGGCGCACCACCGCCAGGGGTGCTCAGTGGTGGGGCGAAGTACGCGTACACCCAGCGGTTGGTGGCGAAGTTCGGGTCGGCCTTGATGCCCTGCAAACCCTCTTCGTCGCCGGTGTAGACCGGCAGGGTGGCGGCGATCTTGGTGTTGCCGGCGGCGTCGGTGTGCCGGATCACGCCGTTGCGGGAGGTGTGCAGCACGCCCCGGTCGGGCAGGACGGTGAGGCTCATCGGCTCGCCGGTCTCGGCCGCGCCCTTGGCCAGCTCCACCTGCTGGAAGCTGCTGGTGACGGTGGGGCCACAGTCGGCGTCGACCGCGCCGGCGGCCGTCCGGATGCCGCCGAGCAGGTGCTGACGGAAGTTCGCCTCGGTGTACGACGCGTCGGTGTGGCCGAGGCCGGTGTACCAGGCTCGACCGCCGGAGTAGTTCTGGCACCAGGAGATCGGGTGGTCGGCACCCATGCTGCCGCCGGTGTAGGTGGTCTCGTCCAGGGTGGCCAGCACGTGCGCGTTGCCCCGGGGGTTGGTCCGGTAGTTGTACAACTCGTCGAACCGGCTCCACCGCTGCGGCAGCCCCGCTGTGGACGGGTGCACCTGGTCGGCGACCTTGACCGTGACGTTCTGCTCGGCCGGGTGCGAGGCGAAGTACGCCCCGACCAGTCCCCCGCACCAGGGCCAGTCGTACTCGGTGTCGGAGGCGGAGTGCACGCCGACGTACCCACCGCCGCCGGTGATGTAGCGCTCGAACGCGGCCTGCTGGGCGGCGTTGAGAACGTCACCGGTGGTGGAGAGCCAGATCACCGCGGCGAACCGGTCCAGGTTGGCGTCGGTGAACTGGGCGGCGTCCTCGGTGGCCTCGACGGTGAAGCCGTTTGCCGCACCGAGTTGCTGGATCGCGGCGATGCCCGGGGTGATGGATCCGTGCCGGAACCCGGCGGTCTTGCTGAAGACCAGCACGGTGAACGGTGCGGCACTGGCAGTGGGTGGCGAGGCGACGATGCCGCCCGCCACGAGGATCGCGCTCAGCGCGAGGCCGAGCCACGATCTCAGGGATCTGCGCACAGTGGGGTCCTTTCGCGGTGCGGGGGACGGCGTGCGCCGATCACGCCAGGCGGTGGTGGGACGAGACATGTGAATGCATCGTTGCGGTCGGATCACGGGCGCGTCAAGCACTCTCCCAGCATCCGTGAGAGCGTTATCTCCGCAGGTCACGGACGACTGTGTGAAGTGAGATCGAATAACGGTTTTCGGGCCACGAACCACAGTCCGAGGGCTCCGGTGCCTGAGTCGCCGGCATTAGTGGTTAGGCAAGGCTGGCCTACACAAACGACCCCAAAAGATAGGGAATTGTCCGGTCGGAGCCGGGTATGGAGATGACCCGGTGCCACCGACGGAAGCGAGATCGTCATGACCGACATGCTGGAGATGCCGCGGGTACACGAGTGCACAGTCACCGACTGCGGCTACAACCACGACGGCTGCCACGCGTTCGCCATCACCATCGGGCAGCAGAACGCCAGCTGCGCCACGTTCATCGACACCTCGGCGAAGGGCGGGCTGGACCGCGTCATCGCCCAGGTCGGTGCCTGCAAGCGGTCCGACTGTCAGCACAACGCCGAGCTGGAGTGCCACGCGCCGTCCATCCGGGTGGGTCCGGGTCAGGACATCGCGGACTGTCAGACGTACGAGCCGCGCTGATCCCGGCGCGACGCGAGTGAGGGACGGCCTCCACCGCCGTCCCTCATCAGCGTCGGATACCGGCTACGCGGGGACGACCATCGGCGTGCCGGCAGGTGCTCAGCGCCCGCCCGCGGCCAGCTCGGCGATCATCCCCTCGCAACTGCGGACGACGACCTGAGCGCCGCGGCGCTGCGCCAGCGGGAGCAGAGGATCCTCCGCCCGGTCCCGCCACCGCCACTGCGCCTCGGCCGCGACCTCCCAGAGTTGCCGCACGTCGGCCTCATGCTCGACACCGAGCCGAGCCGCGAGGCCCACCCCGTCACCGCCGACCAGCCGTTGCGCCTCGGCAGCCAGCTCCGCGTCGAACCCCAGCCGGGTGTTCCGCAGCGCCACCAGAAGGCGCAGCTCCCGGAACTCGTGCGCGCCGGCGAGGATCTGCTCCACCGCGCCGACCAGCTCGGCGGAGCCCCGAGTCGGCTCGGCCCGCAGCAGCGCCTCCACCGCGGCCAGCGCGGACCGCGCCTTGAGGGCGTCGCGGCGATCGATGAAGGACCGCGTCACCGACTCACGCAGCTCGGTGAGACCACTTCGCCGAATCAACTCGGCGGAGAGCTTCACCCGGCTGTCGAACCCGCTGCGCACCAGCGTCGCCGCCAGCCGGACACCGAAGAGCCCGAACCGGCCCAGCAGCGCGTCGCGCACCTCGGTGTCCAGCCGTACCGGCAGCTCGCCGCGGAGGAAGCGGTCGGCGGAGATGAGGTGGGCGTCCAGCTCCGCCCGGGGCACCTGAGCCACTGTCGCGAGCGCGGCGAAGTCGGATTCACCGAGCAGACGACCGGCCAGGCCGATCATGCCGCTGCACGCCACGACGTTGACGCTGAGCGCGTTCACCCTCGGGTCGCGGTAGTGCCGGCGAGCGAGCTGGCGGGCAGTGAGCAGACCGTCAATCCGGCCGCCACCGGTCTCGTCGGCGCGGGACAGCACCATGATCACGTTGACCGGAGCGGACTGCCCGACGGCACTGTCCCGTGCGGACTCCAGCACGCGCAGGTCGCTGTCGCGACCGTCACGGGTCAGGTACAGCACCGCGTCCGAGTCGCGCAACACCCGCTCCAACACCGGCACCCGGCCCTGCTCGACGCCACCGGTGACCGCCGGAGTGTCGATCAGGGTGATCTGCCGCAGCGCCCGCGTCGGCCACCGCACGACGATGTCCCGCACCTCCCCCGCGCCCCAGCCCAGATCCACCCGCAGCCCGGTCGCCGACTTCACCACCGCCAACTCCTGCGGTGGCTGCCCGACCGGGTAGGCGGTGGCACGCGGCGCGGCACCGTCCTCGTACCAGGTGAAGGCCCCGTCCGCCCGCTCGACCGGCGCGACCTCCTCGCCCATCAACGCGTTGAGCACCGTCGACTTACCCGATCGCCACGGACCGACGATGGCGATCCGCAACGGCTGCTCCAACCTGGCCACCTGTTGCCGAAGCTCGGCGACGGCCCGGGGATTGTCCTGGTACAGCTCGATGGCCTGGTGCAGCAACCCCCACGCCGCCTCGTCCAGGCGCACTCCCACAGTCATGCCTGCGGCTCCAACAGCAGCGGGGCGGAACGGGCACCGGTCAACTGCTGAGCCTGCTCGTACACCGCAGCCAACCTGGTCATCTTCAGCCGGATCTCGCGCTGCCGCTGCTCGCGCACCGAGGCATCGGTGTCGGCCTCCTGCTTCGCGCTGCGGAACGACTGCACGATGGCCTCCTGCAGCTCCTCGGTCAGCCCCGTGAAGTGGTCGCGCAGCATCCGCTGCACCTGCCGGGCGGCGTCGCGGCAGTCTCGGATGATCCGGACGAAGAAATCGTCGACATGCCGCTGGATGGCCGTCTTGACCGTCGCCTGCCGCCGACGGAGCAACTGCTTGCTCTCGTCACGGATGCTCTTGCCGCCGAAGAGCGCCCCGATGCCGACCGAAACCGGATTGATCATCGGCATGCCGGCCAGGGTGGTCGCCAGACCGAACATCAGCATGCCGCCGTACGAGCCCTTCATGCCGGTGAACAGCTTCTGACCGGTGGTGAACCTGTCGATCGTCGGCCGTTGCAGGTCGGGCAGTCGCTCGCCGATGTCGTCCGGCATCGTCATCGACCAGGGCGGCAGCACGTCGTAGCCGTACCTGTCGAAGTTGGCGGCAACCCGCCGGGCGATCCAGTCACAGCGCTGGATCAGCCACTCGTGGTTCGCCTCCGCCGCCTCCACCAGGCTGCGCTCCAGCCAGTCCTGGAAGGTGTCCCAGGCGACCAACGGGTCCGCGGTGTCGAACGCCTCGTCCACCGCGCGCAGGATCTGTCTGGTCCGGTCACGCAGGTCGTACTCAAGGTCGGCGAGCAGATCGGTGATCTCGTCGGTCAGCGTGTTCTGCCACCGGGTGGAGCACCGGCGCAACTCGTCGACCTCGCGCTGCGCCGCGTGCAGACGGGAGATCGGCCCGGACTGCTCCTCGGCCTCCTGGGTCGCCAACTCGGCGCGCAGCGGCGCGGCCAACTGCTCCACCACCGTCCGGGCCACCGTCTGCACCGCCGCCCGGGCCAGGTGATCGGCCTTGCCGGCCAGGTCACCTTGCAGGCGGGCGATCAACGCGGGGAAGCCCGACTCGGCGTTGAGCCCACGGTCGTCGGCGGCGGCCGCGCGCAGCCGCAGCGCCGCCGAAACCGGGATCAGCGTCGCCGGAAGCCCCGCCTCGGCCAGGTGCTGCCGGTTGCGCTCGGCGACAGTCCGCCAGTCCGCCACCAGATCGGTCTTGCTCTGCACCACCACCACGTTCGGATGCGAACGCGTGATGTGCAGCAGCATGTTCAGCTCGGCGACCGACAACTCCCGAGTGGAGTCGGAGACCAGCAGCACGGTGTCCGCGCGGGCTGGCGCGGCGACCGAAGCGGCGGCGCCGATGCCGGCGACCTCGTCGGCGCCGGGAGTGTCCACCAGCACCAACCCGGCACCGAGCAGCGCACGGGGCACTCCGATCTCGACGTACGCCGGGCCGCCGCCCGGCCGACGACCGACCAGGCCGGCCACGCCCGCCGCTACCTGGTTGAGCGCCAGCGGGGTCCGCTCGACGGCCACCGCGTCGGCGGCGCCGGTGGGGTGCCCCGGGGCTGATGGTGGCGCCTGCGCCACCGCCGCGGTGGGGGCCTCTGCGTGCCGCACCACGGTCGGCAGGATTGTCGTCCGGCCGTCGCCGACCGGGCAGGCCGGAGCGTTGATGATCGCGTTGATCAGCTGACTCTTGCCCTGGTTCGGCTCGCCGATGACCAGGACACGCAGCGTCGGGTCCAGCAGTTGCGCGCGCTTCTGCCGCACCGTCTGAAGGAGGTCACCGCGACCGTGTGCACTGCACGTGCGGGCAATTTCGTCCAGCACGTCCAACCAGATCCCGGCCATCACCGCACCAAGTGTGCGGATTTCGGCTCAATTATCAAGAGGGACCGGATGTGGAACCGGGAAGGGCCGGATCGCCCGAGACGATCCGGCCCTCCGCTCCGACCGGAGATCCGGATCAGAGCAGACCGCCGGTGATACCCAGCAGCCCGTGATCGGACGAGGCGTGCGAGTCGCCGCCGAGCACACCATCGGTGACCCCACCGGTCACGTCACCGACCGTGTCGGTGACACCGGGGAGGAGGCTGTCCACCTGGTGCGTCACGCCGCCCACCGTCGACGAAACGTCGAGCGGCGGGACCCCGCCGACGATGCCGTCGCCGTGCCCGAGGCCCAGCCCGCCAAGGGTGTCGTCGACACCGAGGGAGCTGACGACCCCGCCGAGCTGACCGTGGGTGCCGGAGAGGACACCGCCGGTCAGGTCGCCGCCGATCAGGTTCGAGTCAGCGACGCCGAGCAGACCGCTCGGGTCTCCGACGGTGCCGGTGACGTCCCCGAGCACCGGGTCCGCGATCGCGTCCACCGGCTGCACCACGTCGGCGTCGAGGGTGTGCGCCACGTCGGAGACACCGGCCAGGTCGGTGTCGAGGCCGGACGGGCCGACACCCAGACCGATGCCCGGCAGCACGGTGACCCCGGCGGCGGCGGTCGACGGGTCGACAGCGATGGCGCCGAGCACGCCGGCCTTGACGTCCACGCCACTGGGCGAGCTGGTGACGCTGATCTGCTGCGCCACGCTCTGCAACTGACCCACCACGTCGGTGGTGTCGGTGAGCAGCGGGTCCAGCCCGAGCTGCCCGACCGGCGAGGCCAACGGCGCGAGACCGGCACCCGGCGCGTAGTCGACGACCAGCGGTACGACGTCCTGCACGTCCGCAGCGGTGATGTCGGTGAGCCCGGCGCCCCGCAACGCGCCCTCGGGGTCGAGGTCGAAGGCCGACCGCGCATCCGGGTTCGTCAGTAGGTCGAGCACGAAGTCGTGGAGCGTCTGCTGCGAGTCCATGTGCCGGTTCTCCTCGGATGTGGCATTGGCGGGGTGTCGTACGTCGACAGTGACGACGCTATTGCCGGGGCTCACCCCCGGGCATCGGGGCTGAGCCCGCATCCGGGCCGGTTGAACTAGGGGCTGCGCCACCTCGTACGTTAGGGGGACAGGGGGAAACCATCCCGTCGAGATTAGGGTCCCGACCAGGGACTGATCTCTGGTACGAACGTAGGAGCCCGCGGGGTTCGCCGGGGGTGGGTCGTCGGGCAGCCGACGCCATCGCCACCGACCGGCTGACTCACGGGGAGAGACAGAGACGATGCCGTACGTCCTGGGGATAGACATCGGAAGCAGCAACACCGCCGCCGCCGTCGCACGGCGACGCGGCGCGACCTGGACCCGTCCCGAAGCCGTCCCACTGAGCGCCGGCTCACCTCTCATTCCTTCGGTGCTGTGCCTGGTCGAGGACGGTTCGCTGCGCGTCGGCGAGCCGGTGACCGACGACGGCAGCCGCACCACCCGGGACTTCGTCCACCGGATCGGCGACGACGTGCCGGTGCTGCTCGGCGGCGAGCCGTGCGCGCCGCAGACGCTGACCGCCGAACTGGCGGCGTGGGTGGTCGAGCGGGTCCACGCCCTGGAGGGTGGGGCGGCCGAGGCGATCGTGCTCAGCCACCCGGCAGGGTGGCGCCCCTACCGACGGGAGGTGCTGCACCGGGCCCTGTCGGACCTCGGCCTACGGCACGTGACGTTGCTGCCCCGCACGGTCACCGTCGCCGAAAGCCACGCCGCTCGGGGGTTCGCGGGAAGCACTGCCGTTGTCTACGCCCTCGGGGGCAACAGTTTCGAGGCGGCTCTGGTGCGCCGCACCCCGCGCGGCACGTACGAGACGTTCGGCACCCCGCAGGGTCTCGACTCGATCGGTGGCGCCGACTTCGACGAGGCGCTCGCCGAGCATGCCCGTACCGTGCTGGCTCGAGAGTTGGCCGCGACCGGGCGTCGCGGGGCCCAGGCCGCCCTGCGCGGGCTGCGCGCGGAGTGTGACCGGGTCAAGCGGGTGCTGACCGTCGACCTCACGGCCGACGTGGTGCTGACCCTGCCGAGCGGCCCGGCGCGGGTGCCGGTGACCCGGGCGCAGTTCGAGGCCATGATCCGCCCGACGGTGCAGGCCACCGTCGACCTCCTGCTCCGGGCCGTGCGCAGTGCCGACCTGACCCCGGCGCAGCTCGACGGCGTCCTGCTTGCTGGCGGCTCCACCCGGGTCCCGCTGGTGACCGAACTGATCGGCGCGGCTCTCGCGGTGCCCGTCGAGGTGGAGCCGGACGCACAGTTGACCGCCGCCACCGGGGCGGCGATGGCCGCCTGCCAGGTGGTGTCACCACGCCCTCGCCAGCCGGCGCCGGCCCGAGTTCCGGCCCCGGTCAGCGGCGCCGGGCAGGCCACCCTCCCGGCACCACGCCGCGCTCATCACACCGTTCCGGGCGATCCGCCACCGCGGCCCCCGGTCCGGGTCCTCCCACTGGAACTGCCGAAGCCGTCCCGCCTGGCGCTGGCCCGCGGCCGCGGACGCGAAGGATGACCCCGATGATCATGAATGACCTCGCCGCACCAGGGTTGATCCTGGACAGGGGGTTGCAGGCGCTACTGGACACGGTCGCGCAGGACCCGAGCGGCCCACTCGCCGTCGGCGTCGCCGGCCCGGCCGGTCACGGAAAGACCGCGTTCCTCACCGAGCTGGAGCGCGTTCACCAGCGCGCCGGGATCGCCGTCCGCACGGCCGCCCCGGAGCCGGATGAGCCGGTCGACCCCGACACGGTGGTGCTGGTCGACGACGCGCACCTGCTCGACGACGCACGGACCGAAGCGCTGCTGCGTCTGGTCGCGGGCCGGCGACACCGGCTGGTGGTCGCCCACCGACCGTGGCCCCGTTCAGCGGCGTTCAGTGAGCTGGTCGACGCTCTGCGACGCGACGGGCAGGCCGTGCTGCTCACACCGTTCACCAGGGAGCAGACCGCCGCCCATCTCGCCACCACGCCCGAGCTGGGCCGCCCGGCCGACCTGGTCGACTTCGTCCACACGCAGACCGCCGGCGTACCCCGGGACGTGGCACGGCTGGCCCGCGGCCTGGCCGGCGCGGAGACCCGGACCGGCACGGTGGACCCACCCCGCTCCGTCATCCTCGAGTTCGGGCCGGACCTGGACGTCCAGCCCGCCGGGGTACGGCGACTGCTGCTCGCTGTCGCGGCCGGCGGGGCGCTGCCGGTGAGCATGCTCGGCGCGCTGCTGGGCCGGGACCCGGCCGGAGTGGACGAACTGATCGCCACGACCAGGGCGGCCGGGCTGCTCGGCGCGGACGGCAGGCTCGCACCGATCGTCCGGCGGGCCGTCGCGACACTCAGCCCCACCACCGAGCGGACAGCGGTCTGGCGGGGGCTCACCGAGTTGCAGCTCGCCCGGGGTGGCGCGGTGCTGCCGCTGGTCCGTTCCCTGCTCGCACTCGGCGCGCTCGGCGACTGCCCGGCCGCGACCCTGGCCGCTGCGGCGGACGAGGCGCTGGCCGACGAGCCGGCGTTCGCCGCCGAGCTGTTCGCGGCGGCCACGGCGGCCGGCCGGCCGCCCAACGCGCGGCAGGCGCTCGCCGCCGCGCTCGCCGGTGACCTCGACGACGCGCTTCGGCTGGCGGACCGACTCCTGGCCACGGCCGCTCCCCCGGATCGCTCCGAGGCGGCCGTGGTCGCCGCCACCGCCCTGGCCCACCGTGGTCACATCGGTCGCAGCGTCGAGCTGTTCCGGTGGTCGGGCACCGCCTCGGCGGCGGCGTTCGCCATCGTCGGCGGGTTGGCCATCGGTGACCCGGCCGCCAGCACCGAGTCACCGGCGGGCGACCCGGCGGGCGAACCCCCGACCCTGCACGCCAGCGCCGCCCGACTGATGGCCAACGGTGTACGGGAGAGCGTGACAGGCCCGCCGACCGCCGCGCTCTCCGCGCTCGTGCAGGCCGCCGCGCTGCTGGAGCCGGACGGCCGGGCGGCGCTGCTGCCGGACAGCCCGGCGGCACTCGCCGCGTTGACCGCGGTGCACTGCGGTGAGCTGGAAATCGCCGAGCGGGTGCTGCACCGCGCCCTGGGCGCCGGTGTCGGCGGCCCGCTGATGGCCCGCCGCCACCGGCTGTTGCAGGCCTGGATCCTGATGGTCCGTGGTGAGATCCACGCCGCCGGCGAGCGGCTCGCCACTGTGACGCTCGACGGGCGGCCACTGGAGTCGCGCGACCAGCTCTTCGCCGCCGCGATCCGGATGGGCATCGGCCGGCGCAACAGTGACCTCGGGGCGCTCAAGCGTGGTTGGGAGCAGGCGCTGGAGGCCGTGGTGCGGCACCCCGTCGACCTGTTCACCCTGCTGCCGTTGGGTGAGCTGGCCATCGCGGGCGCACGGCTGGGTGACCTGGCCCGGCTGGAGCCGTACCTGCACCAGGGGCGTGAGCTCCTCGACCGCCTCGACAATCCACCATTGTGGAGTGTTCCGCTGCACTGGAGCGGGCTGCACGCCGCCATCCTGACCGGCGAGCCGACAATCGCCGACGGACACGTCACGGCGTTGCTGGCCGCCGCTGGCCACAGCCGGTACGCGGCAGTGGTCGCCGCAGCCGCGGAGAGCTGGGTGGAGGTGCTCCGGGGTGTCGTCGACCCGATGCGGGTGGAGGCCGCCGCCCGGGGGCTGCACGACACCGGGTTGTGCTGGGACGGCGCCCGCCTCGCCGGGCAGGCCGCCATCCGCACCGCGGACCGACGGGCGATGACCACCCTGCTGGAATGCGCCCGAGCGTTGCAGGGGCGGCCCTCCGGCGGGCAGAGCGGGCAGACACCGACGACCGGTGCGAGCACGGCGCGGGTCGCCGGCCCCACCCAACACGGCCTGAGCGACCGCGAGTACGAGGTCGCCGAGCTGGTGCTCGCCGGATTGACCTACCGGGAGATCGGCGATCGGCTCTTCATCTCGGCCAAGACCGTCGAACACCACGTGGCGCGGATGCGTAACCGGCTCAACTGCGCCAACCGCACCGAACTGCTGGCGCTGCTGCGCACCCTCGTCGCCGACCGGGCCAGCGACACGGCCGGGCAACCATGGCCGCAGCGGGCGACCCGATGACCCGTGACGACGTCCGGCTGATCCGGACCAGGCTGGCCGTGCTGGCCGCCGTGCTGGTCACGCTCTGGTCGTACGCGGCCTACGTGTCCAGCCAGGACGCCGTCGACCTGCTGCGCGTCCGGGCACTGGCGGACACGCTGGGCCAGCCCATCGACCGCCTGATCCTGAGCCTCCAGACGGAACGCCGGATCACCGCCGAGACGATCGCCGGGGCGGGGCGGGCGACGCCCGCGCTGGTCGGGGCCCGCGACGGCACCGACCGGGCCGCCGCCGAGATCCGCGAGTTCACCAAGGGCCGCGACCTTCGGCTGCTCAGCGCCGGCACCGTCCGCGACCGGGCCGGCGAGCTGGTCCGCCGGCTCGACGGCCTGGGCACGACCCGGTCCCGGGTCGACACCGGGCGGCTCGACCAGGGCGCGGCAGTCGACGGGTACGACGAGGTCATCGACATCGCCTTCGGGGTGTACGGCCCGGAGTGGGGCGCGTACGAGAGCGGGTTGGCCGCCGACACCCGCGCGGTGATCGCGCTGGCCCGCGCCCGGGAGTTGCTCGCCCGGGAGGACACAGCGGTCAGCGCGGGCCTGGCCGCCGCGCGGCTCGGGGCCGACGAGCAGCGCCGGCTGACTGCGCTGGTCAGCATCCAGCGGTACGCGCACACCGAGGCCGCAGCCGGGCTCCCGCCCGACGGCCGGGCCGCGCATCAGAACCTCGCGGCCGGCCCCGAGTTCGCGGCCCTGCTCGCCCTGGAGGACCGGCTGCTGCTCCAGGGCGGCGCCGCCAACGCCCTGGCCGGTCTCACCGTCCAGGACTGGCGGGCCGCGGCGGACGCCGCCCTCGGCGCGCTGCAGACAATGGTGACGAACACCGCCCGCGGCAGCGTCGAGCGGGCCACCCCCGGTGCCGCCATGCTCATCGCGCGTACCGGGGCCATCGTGGGGCTCGGCCTCATCGTCGTGCTCGTGCTCCTGCTGAGCTGGGCGGGGACCGTCCGACGCCTGACCGACGAACTGATCGGGAGCGACGCCGGCCTCCCGGCTCCGATGCCGGGCACGCCGGCCCCACCCCCGGCCCCGGCGACGCCGGAGGTTGACACCGAGCGGGAGCTGTTCCTGGGGTTGACCCGACGCAACCAGGTCCTGCTGCGCGACCAGCTCAGCCTGCTGGACGGGATGCAACGTCGGGAACGGTCCACCGAGGAGACCGGCGAGCTGTTCCAACTCGACCACCTCACCACCCGGGTCCGCCGCAACGTGGAGAAGCTGATCACCCTGGCCGGCGCGACACCCGCCCGCCGCTGGCGACGCCCGGTGCCACTGCTCGACGTGGCGCGCGGCGCGGTCGCCGAGGTGCCGGACTACCACCGGGTCCTGATCGCGCCCCACTGGCCGTGGTCGCTCGCGGGCCCGACCGTCACGGACGTCATCCACCTGCTGGCGGAGCTGATCGAGAACGCGCTGGCCTTCTCCGGGGCGGAGACCACCGTCCGGGTCAGCGGCGAACAGCGACCGCAGGGATGTGCCGTGATCGTCGTCGACGACGGGCCGGGCCTGGACCCCGGCGCGCTGGCCGAGGCGAACCACCTGCTCGGCAGTCCGCCGCCGGACGGCCCGCCCGCGGGCCGCGCTGGCTGGTACGCGGCCGCCGTACTGGCCGACCGATGCGGTGCCCACGTCTCGCTGCGCCCCAGCCGGCGCGGCGGGACGGCCGCTGTCGTGCTCCTACCCTCCCGGCTGATCACGGTCACCGGCACCGGCGGTATCCCGGCCCACGCACCACCCGACAGCCCGTACCCACCGGCCCACACCGGCGCCGACCTGACCGACCCCGTCGGCAACGGCGCGCTGCCGACGCGGGTCCGCCACCCCGGGCCGAACGGCCCGGAACACGTCAGGACCAGCCTCGACACGGTTGAGTTGCCGGTCGCCAGAACAGCGAGGAGACAACAATGACGTCTGCAGTGGTCACCGAGGGCGGCCTGACCGACGCCCTGAACGACCTGGTCGACCGGGTGCACGGTGCGGAGTTCGCGGTGGTGCTCTCACCGGACGGGCTGCCGCTCGGTGGCTCGCGGCGGGTGGGGGCGAAGCTGGCCGAGCAGATCTCCGGCGTGGTCGCCGGACTGATCGCGTTGGGACTGGCCGCCACCCGGACCTGTGAGGCGGGTGAGCTGCGTCAGGTCGTGGTGCAGATGTCGCGAGCGTTCCTGTTCATCGCCACCATCCCGAACGGGACCATCCTCACCGTGCGGATCGCCGGTGACGACGTCGAGGTCGGTGACATGGCGTACGAGGTGGCACTCTTCGTGGGGCAGGCCGAGCAGCACCTGCCGATCACGCTGGGCCCGGCCTCCTCGGTGACGATCGGGGACACAGGTGCACTCCAGCGGCGCCACTGACGAGGCGTGGTACGACGACGACGCGGGCCCGGTCGCCCGGCCCTACACGATGACCGGGGGGCGTACCGCGCCCGCACGCGGCCAGTTCGACCTGATCTCGCTGGTCGTCGCCCGGCGAGGGGTCACGCCTCCCACACCGCTCTTCCCCGAACAGGCGCGGATCGTCGAGCTGTGCCACCATCCATTGTCGGTGGCCGAGGTGGGTGCCGAGTTGGATCTTCCGCTGGGGACGGTCCGGGTGCTGCTCGGTGACCTGCTCGCGGCCGGGCTGATCGAGACGCACGAACCGCCGATCCTGTCGGAGCTGCCGACCGAGGACCTGCTCGAGGCGATACTCGTCGGGCTTCGCGGGTTGTGACCGGGCAGCCGCCACCCGCGACCCGGACGGATCGCGGGCACGCACCCGGCGACGAACTGAAAGAGAGACTGGCAGTGCCGGCAACACCACCCCAACCACGCCGTACCGTGGCGATCATCCTGCTGGATCGGGTCGTGGCCCTCGTCACGGCCGCACGGCGGGTGCTCACCGGTCGGGAGGACGTCTCGCGGGCCACCTGGGTGGCTGTCGTCGCGGCGCTCGGGGTGCTGATCGCGACGGCCGTGTCCGTCGTCGGGGTGCTGCGTACGCCGGAGCAGCTGACGCCGGTGACCCTCGACCCGCCGCCGTCGAGCGAGCAGGTGGGCGCGTCGCCGTCCGCCACTCCCCGCGCGCAGGCGCGACCGGCGCTCACCAGCCCGGCGGTGGCCGCGCCCCCGTCCGCCTCGGCCTCGTCGGTCCCACCGGCCGTCGCGTCGTCGACCCGGCCCACGCCGACCGGCGCCACCGCCGAGCCCACCCCGGCGGCCCTGGGCGCGGACTTCGCCATCACTGACAACGCCCTGCTCAGCTACGGCGCGACAGTGACGATCAGCAATCCGGGCCCGGTCCCGGCGCCGGGGTGGACGCTGGTCGTCACCCTGCCCCGGGAGTCGCTGGGGGTCAGCGGGGTCGAGGGGGCACAGGCCAGCCGGGACGGTGCGGTGTGGACGTTCGTGCCGGACCCGAACACCGGTCAGGTGCCCGGCAGCGCCTCGGTCCGGGTGACGTTCCGGGTGAATGGATCCTTGACCGGTGCCGCCCCGAGGGCGTGCACGATCGACGGGGTCGCCTGCTCCGGCCTGCCGAACTGACCAGTCCGGTTCGCCCGGATCGAGCACGGTACACCCGGCGTTCCGACGGCAGCCATGCTTGATTGATCATCAGTTCGGGCGTGCTTCGTACCGTCGCGACCATGACTGTCCCACCCGCATCACCGTCGCCTCGCCGCGCCGGGTCACGCCTCGGCGCCCTGGGTACCCGGGCCGCCGCCGCCGTCGCCGCTCTCGCCGTCACCGGCGCTGCCGTCGCGGTCGCCGTCGCCACCTCGTCGCCCGCCACCGCCGAGCCGGGCAGCGTCGTCGTCTCGGAGAACTTCTCGGCCGGATCGCTGCCCGCCGGTTGGCACGCGGTCGACGGCACCTGGAAGGTCGAGAACGGCCGACTGTACGGAACCTCCGCCAGCTCCAGCGAGAACAACAAGATCACCTTCGGTCGGCACCTTAACGACTTCCGCCTCGAGGCGACCATGCGCTTCGAGTCGGTCTCGGCCGCCACCCGCTGGGCCTCGCTCGGCATCGACGTCCCCGCCAGCGGCGCGACCCCCTGGTGGATCGCCACCATGCGCAGCGGCACCACCGCCGCCAACGGGCTCGAATTCGCCCAGCGGACCGCTGCCAACGCCTGGGTCGTGACGAACACCGCCTCCGCCCCGTCCGCCGCCGGCACCGGCCGGGACGTGCGTGTCGCCGTCGAGGTGCACGGCAACCAGGCCCGTTGGATCTTCGACGGGCGGGAGGCGATGCGGACCAGCAGCCTCCAGCGTTCCGCCGACGGCGTCCAGGGGCTCTTCGTCAACGGCGCGACCGTGTCGTACGACGACGTCACCGTCACCGAGCTGGCGCCGAACGGCTACCTCCGCCCCGAGGGCAGCCCGTTCACCGTGATCGCCCACCGGGGCGCGTCCGCCGCCGCGCCGGAGAACACCCTCGTCGCCCAGGAGATCGCCCGTAGGGGCGGCGCCGACTGGATCGAGAACGACGTCCAGCCGAGCAGGGACGGCGTCCCGTTCATCCTGCACGACGGCACCGTCGACCGGACCACCGACGGCACCGGCAACATCCGGGACCTGACCGCCGCGCAGATCAAGGCGCTCGACGCCGGCTCCTGGTTCGGCCCGCAGTACGTCGGCGAGCGTGTGCCCACCCTCGCGGAGCAGCTCGCCGACCTGCGGACGCGGGGTGGCAACCTGCTCGTGGAGATCAAGGGCAAGCACACCCGCGACGAGGTCGCCACGATCATCCAGGTGATCCGGGACGAGCAGATGACGGGCCGGGTCTTCATCCAGAGCTTCGAGGTCGACGCTCTGAAGTACACCTACGAGATCGCCCCCGAGCTGCCGCTCGGCCTGCTCCGCAGCACCCTGGACGCCGACCCGGTGGCGATCGCGAAGGAGCTGCACCTGACCGCGTACAACCCGGACGGCAACGCGCTGTTGGCCAAGCCCGAGGTCGTCGCCCCGCTGCACGCAGCCGGGGTCGCCGTGATGGCGTGGACGATGGACTCCGCCGGCCTGTGGCAGCGGCTTGAGCGGATCGGCACCGACGCGATCATCACCAACCGCGCGGCGGAGCTGGTCGGCTGGAACTCGGCGTTCGTCCAGCGGGCCCCCGCCGACCCGACCGTGCAGATCACCTCGCCGACCGACGGGGCTCGGCTGGACCGGGCGCAGTCACCGGTGATCGCGGTTGCCGCGACCAACGCCGACACCGTCACCGTGACGCTGGACGGTAAGAAGTCGGCCGCCGGGCGCAAGCTCGACCTGGCCAAGCTGACCGCCGGCCGGCACACCATCACCACCGAGGCGACCGGGCCCGAGGGCACCGCCACGGCGACCAGCACCTTCACCGTGACGGTGAGCCAGGCTGGCCTCGGCTACCTGATCCTCACCTCCGGCGCGGACCCGGCCGCCGTCACGGCGATGACCATCAAACTGGCTCACGCCCAGTACGCCGAGCTGGCCACCTACGCCGACCGGCAGGCCGGCAAGCTGGTGCCGGCTGAGCTCGCCAGCGTCATCGCCGCCGACGCCCGTACCCTCGCCCTCAAGTAGCGACTCGGAGGGTGGCGCTGGTCCGACGGGGCCAGCGCCACCCCGGTCCTCAGCGGATGCCGATCGGTGACCCGGCACGCTCGCCCCGCTGCCGTACCAGCGGCAGCGCCGGGGCCAACGCCAGCGCCATGCACAGGCCGCCGATGGGAAGCAGGTCGAGAGTGACCGCCGGCAGGACGATGCCGACGAGGAGCAGCGGCACGCTCCACCACGGCAGCCGCCGTCGGGCGGCGAGCATGCCCGTGAGCACGAGCAGGCCGAGGAAGAAGAACTGGGGTACGACGTCGTAGAAGGCCACCTCCACGCCGGGGATGTCCTTGAATTCCGCGCCGAGCCTCGACATCTCCGCCCGGTCCTCGGCCAGCAGCCCCTCGACGATGTCCGCGCCGAACTGCACCATCGTCGCGGCGAGGCCGACGAACGTGCCGGCCACCACCCCGGTGCGCCACGGACTGCGGGGCAGCAGGCGGGACAGCGCGAGCACACCCGGGACGAAGCACACCATGCCGGCAAGGGCGGCCAGGTGGGCGGCCTGCCAGTCGAGCCCGGGGCCGTACACCCCGTCTGACTTTCCCCACAGCCGGACCAGGCCGTAGGCCACGATGCCGACCGGGCCGGCGATCACGTAGAGCGCAGCGCGTTTCATGCCAGTCAGCATGTGACCGCCCGGTGCCTGCCGACCTCCGGGAGCTTCCCTCGGGTCGCCCTGGCATTCGTCTCAGGTCTTCCACCGAGCAACCCCGAACCTGGCGTTCAGCGTTCGCTGATGAGAGGGGCGTAGTCGCCGCGGGTGAGCGGCATGCTCGACAGGGAGCCGTCGGCCCGGGGCACGCCCAAAGCCCTGCCGTCGCGCAGGAAGGCCACTGTGGAGACGTCCTCGCGGCTGGTGAGAGTGCAGACGATCTGCCCGAAGGCGAGGACCTCGTCGCTGCGACCGCCCACCTCGGCGGGTTCGTCCACAGCGACGACGGCCTGCGTCCCGGTAACTGTCGCGAGGGCGGCGTTGACCGCCCCCGGCAGCGCACTGGTCAGATCGCTGTCCCGTTCGGCCCCGCTGGGCCCGGCGAGCAGGTGCCGCAACTGGTCCGCGATGCTGGGTGCCCTGTCTACGCGCCGGACCACGGGGACGATGCGGTTGTTCCGGACCAGGCAGAGCGTCTCGGCGGCGCTGCCGGCCGGTGCGGTGGTGTCGGCGGGAGCGGCGCTGCTCAGCGGCCCTCGCGGGGCCGGCACCGCGCGTGGGGTGTCGTCGGTGGGGATGCCACATGCGGTCAGCAGCACAACGAGGGCCAACGGGACGAGACGGCGGGGCCTCACGACAGGCTCCCCGGCAGGGTGACCCGGAAACAGGCGCCCCCGCCCGGACGGTCGGCGACCGTCACCTGCCCCGCGTGCGCGGCGGCGTGCTGCGCTACCAGCGCCAGCCCCAGGCCGGTGCCGTCGCCGGCGCCACGGGTGTGGGCGGCTCGCCCCCGGACGAACCGGTCGAAGATCGCCTCCCGGTCCTCCACGGGAACGCCCGGACCGTCATCGTCGACCTCGATGACGCCGCTGTCCCCGTCCCGGTCCAGGCGAACAGCCACCGGGCCACCGCCGTAGGTGGCGGCGTTGTCGAGCAGGTTCGCCAGGATCTGGGCGACCCGCCTCCGCTCGACCTGCCACGTCGTGGGCACGTCCGGTGCCAGGCTGACGAGGGTGCCCGGCAGGTCGTACGCGTCGCAGGTCTCCCGGGACAGCTCCACCACGTCCACCGGGGCACGGTGGGCCGGCTGGTCGCTGCGGGCCAGGTCGATCAGGTCATTGACGAGCCGTTGGAAACGATCGATCTCGTCGGCGACGAGCCCGGCGGCGGTGGCGGTCCGTTCGTCCTGGTGTTCCCGACGGCGGGCCAGGACGCTGGCCGCCGCGGCGAGGGTCTGCAACGGGGACCGCAGTTCGTGGCTGACGTCGGCGGCGAACCGGCGGTCCCGTTCGATGCGCAGGGCGAGGCGGTCGACCATCTGGTTGAACGACGAGGAGAGTCGGGTGAGATCAGGGTCGGTGGCCGGGTCGAGCCGGGCGGTGAAGTCACCGGCGGCGATCTTCTCGGCCGCGTCGGCGACCGCTGTCAGCGGCCGCAGCCCGTGTCGGGTGGCGTACCAGGCGAGGGCGGCCCCGGATCCGGCGACCAGCACCGCGACGCTGGTCAGCGCGAGGGCCAGCACCCGGAAGGTCTGCTCCAGCTCGCGCAGCGAATTGACCTCGAAGTACGTCGCGGACGCGGACAACGGCACACCGACCACCAGGGCCGGTTGCCCGTCGACGCGGACACGCTGCACGGCCGGCTCCCCGGCCGAGACGACCCGGAGCAGCTCGTCGGGGATGGCGGCCGTGGTGCCGGGATCGGCTGCCCTCGCGTACCACTCGCCGTTGAGGTGCAGCACCGGTCGACGGCTTCCGCCGGTGTCCAACGACCGGAGCACCTCCACCACGTCCGGGGTGTCGGTGTCGAGGCCGGCATGCACCACGGCGGCGTCGAAGTAGGCGGCCCGCAGGGCGATGCGTTCGCGGTCGTCGAGCAGGGACCGGCGGGTCAACTCGTAGGAGATCAGGGCCATCGACGCCGAGAGCAGGAGCGCGCCGACGGCGAACGCGGCGGTCACCCGGGTACGCAGTCCGAGGCGTCTCATCGTTGCAACTTGTAGCCAAGGCCCCGCAGGGTGACCAGGTGCCGGGGGTTCGCCGGGTCCAGCTCGATCTTCTGCCGCAGCCGACCGACGTGCACGTCGACGAGCCGCTCGTCGCCGCTGTCGTACCCCCAGACCCGTTGCAGCAACTGCTGACGTGACAGCACCCGACCAGCGTGCTCGGCCAGCTCACAGAGCAGCCGGAACTCGGTGCGGGTGACAGTGACCTGCTGGCCGGCACGGCGCACCTCCCCCGCCTCCGGGCTGATCTCCAACTCCCCGAAGGCGACCGCCGGCACGGGCTCCGGCGTCGAGGTCGTGACCACCGGCCGGGCACGGCGGCGCAGAGCCCGCAGGCGGGCGGTCAGCTCCCGGATGGCCACGGGTTTGACCACGTAGTCGTCGGCGCCGGCTTCGAGGGCGGCCACGATGTCGTCGGTGCCGTCACGGGCGCTGACCACCACGATCGGCACGTCGTCGTCTCGGCGCAACTGTCGGATGCACTCGAAGCCGTCGAGGCCGGGCAGCATCAGGTCGACGAGCACGTAGTCGGCCGGGTGGTGGCGCTGAGCACGCAGGCCCTCCTCGGCCGTGGCCGCGCCGAGAGCGTCGTAGCCCTCGTCCTCAAGTGCGAGCAGCAGCGCGAGCCGGATGCGGTCGTCGTCCTCGATCACCAGTACGGCCGTCATCCCGGAATCATCCTCGGCCGACCGCCGGGCGGCCAACCGTGCCCGCCGGACGGCGGTTTTGTCACACAACTGTCACAGAGCCTTGCAGTGACCGCCAACCCCGCCCAGCACGGTGGGCAGGAGGCAAGGTCGACGGAGAGGGGTACGGCAATGGCGACGCCGGTGCTGCCCGCGAGGTACACGCTGCCGCTGGTCGAGGTTCGCGTCACCGAACTCGATCTGGCCTGTCTGCCGGAGGTCGGCGCGGTGTTCGACCGACTGCTGGCGCTGCGCCCCGCACAGGTCGTGCTCGACCTGTCCGACTGCCAGCACCTCGACGCCGCCGCCATCGGCCTGCTGCTCGACGTGCACCGGCGGCTGACTCGCGCCGACGCGGCCCTCACCGTCCGCGATCCGAACCCCCGGGTCCGGCGCATCCTGCAGATCACCCGCCTGGATCAGGTGCTCCCGATCGTCAATGAGAAAGGACCAGCAGCATGACCGTCGTCCCGGACGAGTATCTGATGACCCTGATCTGCGACACCTGCGGCGAGACCATCCGCGGCACCGCGTGCGTGCTCCCCGACGCCGAGGTCGTCTGGACCCTGGTGGCCGAACACGGCTGGAGCGGCTCCCCCTTCGCCACCGGGCCGCACCGCTGCCCGCACTGCAGCCTCCTGCCCGCCTCGACAGGTGGCCACGCGTCGTGCGACGAGCATGGCCCCGGTGGCATCCTCGGCATCGACCACCTCGACGGCACGACAGTCATCGCCGCCACTGGTGACATCGACCTCGACACCGGCGACAACCTGCGCACGGCGCTGCGGCACGTGGCCGAGGTGGGCGGGCATGTCGTGGTCGACCTGAGCCGGGTGCACATCATCGACTCGACCGGCCTCGGTCTGCTCGTGCGCGCCCACCGTGACGCCCGGGAACGGGGTGTCACGCTCTGCCTCGCCGCGCCGTCGCGATTCATCCGCACCGTCCTGCACACAATGCGTCTGGACGGGGCCTTCCCGATCTTCGACAGCCGCGACCACGCCCTCGCCGAGCTCTCCGACGGTGGCGGGAGGCCGCTCCCCGAGGGGCACGCGGTGGCCGTCCCCCGTTGAGGGAACGGGGGCGAGGCGACCGGGTGGCGAGCATGTTTCATGCTGGAGTAATGATTCGTTTCGTACTGAATGTGCTGTGGCTCGTCTTCGGCGGTGGCCTCGTGCTGGCGGTCGGCTACGGCATCGCCGCGCTGATCTGCTTCGTCCTGGTCATCACCATCCCGTTCGGCGTCGCCTCGCTGCGCCTCGCGGTCTACTCGCTGTGGCCCTTCGGCCGCACCCTGGTGCCCAAGCCGGGCGTGGGCGTCGGCTCCGGCCTGGCGAACATCCTCTGGGTGGTGCTGGCCGGCTGGTGGCTCGCGCTCTCGCACATCCTCGCGGGCATCGCCCTCTGCGTGACGATCATCGGGATACCGTTCGGCATCGCCAACTTCAAGCTCGTACCGGCGGCGTTCTGGCCGCTCGGCCGTGAGGTCGTCGACGCGCCCTGAACACGGAAAACGGGAGACCTCTGGTCTCCCGCCACTTCTAACTTATAGCGCACTGGGGGGCTTGCGGCAAGACCCCGTTTATGACGCAGAATCGTCGGCCGAGGCCAGATTCTGCCGAAATGGAAGTCATGAATTGGATTCCTTGCCTACCTCCGTGTTCGACCTTCCCGATCACCTCGCCCCCAAGGCCGACCCGGCGCTCATCGCCCAGGACGAGCGGCACTTCGCGGCCATGGCGCAGGGCCTCGCGCAGCTGAACGCCGAGCTGTCCGACCGTCTGGACACCGCCCGCCGGGCGCCCGGCGGCAAGGGCCGGCAGGCCGTCGACCGGGACGAGGAGGTCCGCCGGCTGACCGCCCGCCTACGCTCGCTGAGCCGCTACGGGCTGGACCTGTGCCTCGGCCACGTCGTCGGGGCGGACAACCCCGAGCCGGTGTACGTCGGACGTCGCGGCCTCACCGACAGCACCGGGCGGCGGTTGCTGCTCGACTGGCGCTCACCCGCCGCCGAGCCGTTCTTCGGCGCGACCCACGCCAACCCGATGGGCCTGGCGAGCCGCCGCCGGTACCGCTGGACCCGCGGCCGGATCAGCGACTACTGGGACGAGGTGTTCACCCCGGACGGGTTCGTGGGGCACGCCGTCGCGCTCGACGACCAGTCCGCGTTCATCGCCAGTCTGGGCGGCGCCCGGTCGGCCCGGATGCGCGACGTGCTCAGCACGATCCAGGCCGACCAGGACGCCATCATCAGGGCGGGCTCGGCCGGCGCCCTCGTGGTCGACGGCGGTCCGGGCACCGGCAAGACCGTCGTCGCCCTGCACCGCACCGCGTACCTGCTCTACTCCGACCCGCGCCTCGGTCAACGCCGGGGTGGAGTGCTCTTCGTGGGGCCGCACCAGCCCTACCTGGCCTACGTCGCCGACGTCCTGCCCAGCCTCGGAGAGGAGGACGTGCAGACCTGCACCCTGCGCGACCTCGTCGCAGAGGGGGCCACGGCTACCGTCGACGCCGACCCGGACGTGGCCCGGCTGAAGTCCTCGGCCGAGCTGGTCCGGGCGATCGACGCAGCCGTCCGGTTCCACGAGGACCCACCGGTCGCCCCGATGACGATCACGGTCGGCGACTCCGACGTCCGCCTGAGCGCCGACGACTGGGCCGACGCGTTCCAGGCGCCGGGTCCGGGCACCCCGCACAACGAGGCGCGCGAGGACATCTGGGAGGAGTTGCTGACCATCCTCATCGACCGGTACGACAGCGAGGAGCCGGACGCAGTGCTCCGCGACTCGCTGCTGCGCAACCGGGAGCTGCGGGCGACCGTCAACCGTGCCTGGCCGTTGCTCGACGCGGCCGATCTCTTGGGTGACCTGTGGTCGGTGCCCGCGTACCTGCGCAGGTGCGCGCCGTGGCTCAGCCCGGAGGAGGTCCGCAAGCTGCAACGCGACGAGCCCCGGGCCTGGACCGTGTCCGACCTGCCGCTGCTTGACGCGGCCCGGCAGCGGCTCGGCGACGCGGAGAGGGCGGGGCGCACCCGGCGGCGCGACCCGGCCGCCGCCGTGGAACGCGAACACATGGCCCGGGTCGTCGACGAGCTGCTCGCGGCCGACACCTACGACGACGGCGAGGGTCTGCTGGCGATGCTGCGCCAACCCGACCTGCGCGACGTCCTGGTCGACGACTCCGCGCTGCCGGACGCCGACCCGGACCTGCTGGCCGGACCGTTCGCACACATCGTCGTCGACGAGGCACAGGAGCTGACCGACGCCCAGTGGCAGATGCTGCTGGCCCGCTGCCCGTCGCGCAGCTTCACCATTGTGGGAGACCGCGCCCAGGCCCGGCACGGGTTCACCGAGTCGTGGCAGGAACGCCTCAAGCGGGTCGGGCTCGACCGGGTCACAGTGGCCTCGTTGACCATCAACTACCGGACGCCGGCGGAGGTCATGGCGGAGGCCGAACCGGTCATCCGGGGCGTGCTCCCCGACGCCAACGTGCCCACCTCCATACGCGGCAACGGGCTCCCCGTCGTCCGCGGTCCGGCCGCCGACCTGCTGCCGATCCTCGACACCTGGCTCGCCGACCACGCCGAAGGAATCGCCTGCGTGATCGGCGACCCGACCTTCGCGCCGACGTCCCGGGTCCGGTCACTGAGCCCGGAGCAGGCCAAGGGCCTCGAATTCGACCTGGTCGTCCTCGTCGACCCGCAAGCGTTCGGCAGCGGCGTCCCGGGGGCGGTCGACCGCTATGTCGCGATGACCCGGGCCACCCAGCAACTCGTGCTCCTGACCAGCTACTGAGGGCGTTGCAGGCCCTGGCGCGGCACACCTGACTGTCGTTTGAGGACATCGACAGCCGATACGCTGCGCCCTGTGGAGTTCCAGGTGCTCGGGGATGTCGCGGCCAGCCACCGGGGCACCCCGGTCGAGTTGGGTCGACGGCAGGAGCGCTGTCTGCTCGGGTTGCTGCTGCTGGAGCCCGGCCGGGTGCTGCTGACGGAACGCTTGATCGAGTTGCTCTGGAGTGACGTCGACGCGGCCGATCGCCGCGCGACCCTGTACACCTACGTGGCCCGGCTGCGGCGCAGGCTCGCTCCGTACGGGGCTCGCATCGTCACGCGCGGCGCGGGTTACCTGATCGACGTGGACCCCGCGACAGTCGACCTGCACCGGTTCACGGCGGAGGTGGACCGGACGCGCACGATCGCCGACCCGGCGGTTCGCGCGCAGGCCCTGGCGGCGGCCCTCGATCTGTGGCGCGGTCCGCTGCTGGCCGGCGTCGCCGACGAGGCGCTACGTCGGCGACTCGGGCGTGGTCTTGAGGAGCGGCGGTTGGCTGCCTTCGAGCGGCGGGTGGAGGCCGAACTGGCGGCCGGTGAGCATGTCCGGGTGGTGGGGCTGCTGGCCGACCTGGTGCGGGAGTTTCCGACCAGGGAACATGGGATTGAGCTGTTCATGCTGGCGCTGAGTCGGGCCGGCCGGCGAACCGAAGCCCTGGAGGTCTACCGCGACGCGCGCCGGACGCTCGTCGAGGAGTTCGGTGTCGAGCCCGGCCAGGATCTTCAGCGCCTGCACCAACGGATCCTCACCGGCGATCCGGATCTCGCGTTCCCGACGCCCAGCGGCACCGACAGCATGTCCGCAGCACCGCGACACCTGCCGCGCGACATCCCGGGTTTCATCGGCCGCGAGGCGGATCTCGTGATCCTCGACAGTGCCGTCGGCGACGGTGGGGATCCCTCCGGGGTCGCCCCGATCTGCACGATCGGCGGAATCGGCGGGCTCGGAAAAACGGCGTTGGCGGTGCACTGGGCGCATCGGGTGGCGTCGCGTTATCCAGACGGCCAGGTGTTCGTCAACCTCCGCGGCCACGGAACCGATTCGCCGACCCGCCCGATCGACGCACTCGGCCAGCTGTTGCGGGCGCTGAGCGTGCCACCGGAGCGGATACCCCTCGACGTCGACGAGGCAGCGGCTCTGTACCGGTCGACGCTCGCGGACCGGCGGGTGCTGGTCCTGCTCGACAACGCCATCTCCTCCGAGCAGGTGAGACCGCTGCTCCCGGCGTCGGCGCGCTGCCTGACGGTCATCACCAGCCGTAACCGTCTCGACGGGCTGGTGGCGCACGAGGGGGCGCAGAGTCTACGGCTGGGTCTGCTGTCCGACGACGAGGCGTACCGGCTCGTCGCGACGATGATCGGCGCGGATCGTGCGGCAGCCAGCCGGGACGAGGTTTTCCGGCTGGCAGCGCTCTGCGGAAACCTGCCACTGGCCTTGCGCGTCGCCGCCGCACGGATCGTTGTGGACGAACGCCAGACCGTCCCGGATCTGCTGTTGGAGCTGGCCAACGCCCGAGAGCGGCTCTCCGGGCTGGTCGTCGAGGGTGACAGCGCGGTACGCGGCGTCTTCGCGGTGTCCTATCGCGCACTGCCGGCCGCCCCGGCGCGCGTTTTCCGGCTGTTGGGCCTCGTGCCGGACACGGCGCTGCCGGCCGCGGCAGTGGCAGTCCTCGCGGGCCAGGTCGAGAGTCAGATCCAGGAGCACATCGACGAGTTGGTGGGTCGGCACCTTCTCGACGACGACGGCACGGGCCGCTACCAGATGCACGACCTGCTCCGGCTCTACGGCGCCGAGCGGGCCGAGCAGGAAGACACCGATCAGGATCGCCTCCTGGCCGTGGGGCGGCTCGCCGATGCGTACGTCCAGCAGGGTGTGGCCGCTCAGAGCATGTTCCAGCGCCTCCGGACGTCCGTCGCCATGCGCATCGCGCATCCCCTCGCGCAGGCGCCCACCTTCGACTCGATGGGTGATGCCAGCGCCTGGTTCCAGGCGGAGGCCGCCAATCTGTTGGCGTTGGTCAGGATCTGCGACAGCCTCGGACTGGCGCGAGAAACCTGGCAGCTCGCCGACTGCCAGTACAGCTTCCTGGTGCGAACTCACGCTTTGACGACGCTGCGGGAGACTCACGAGCTGGGAATGGTCGCGGCGCGCCTCGACGACCGGCCGGACGGTGAGCGACTGATGGCGAACGGGCTGGGTGTCGCCTACGCGCTGGGGCGGAACTTCGACCAGGCCATCAGGTGGATGGAAGTTGCCGCGCAGGTCAACCTGGAGCAGAGTTCCCCCCGCGACGAGGTCGTCAGCCGGATGAACATCGGCAACGCCTACGGGCAGAAGGGCGACTGGGACGCATCCGAGAGACATCTGCGCCAGGCCCTGGCCGGTGCCCGGCAGTTGGACGACGTCTTCATCCTGTGTGTCTGCCTGAGCAATCTCGGATGGCTCTATACCGAGCAGGGTCGGGCGCAGGAGTCGCTGTCCCTCCTCGAAGAGGCGCTGCGGATCGCCGTCGAGCACGATATCCGGCAGCAGATCGCCCCGCTTGAGGTGCACCTCGCGCACCAGAACGCAAACCTCGCACGGTACGAGGCCACGGTTCGGCACGCCCGAGCGGCAATGGCGCTGCGACACCTCGGCGATCATCTCAGCACGGCTCGCGGGCTCTACTGGCTCGGCGTGGGTCTCGACGGCCTCGGGTCTACCGAGGAGGCGGTCGCCTGCTGGCAGGAGTCCCTCGGGTTGATGACCGACATCGGCACTGCGGATGCGGAGTACCCCGCCGCCGCCCTCGCGAGGGCGGGCCGTCACGCACCGACCGATCCGGCCTGAGCCACCGGGCTGCCCTGCCCTGGTAAGGGTTTGGTCAGTCCGCCGCGTCAGTCTCTCGGTAGAGCCGGCGCGGATCGACGGACCGGACGGACCCAGAGGGAGGGTCCATGCTCAGGCGGCAGCATCGCCGCGATCTCCGATCCGTACTGGTGAACCGAGCCCAGGCGAGCACGAAATTTCTCCGCAGGGCCAGCACGGGGGTGGCCCTGCGGAGACATCGGATCAGTTGCCGAGCGTGACGTGCAGGATTCTCTCGTTGCTGTTGTTCGGGGTGCTGTCCTTGTCACCGACGTTGGTGGTGGTCAGCCACAGCCCGCCGTCCGGAGCCGGCTCCACCGTCCGCAGCCGGCCGTAGGTGCCACTGAAGTACGTCTGCACGTTCGTCAGGCTGCTGCCGCTGATCACCGCGCGGTACATCCGAGCGCCTCGGGCGCAGGCCACGTAGAGCGCGTCGCGGACGATCGTGATGCCCGAACAGGACCCTTCGGCAGTCGGGTACGTGCGCGCCGGCGCGATGAACCCGGCCGTACCGCAGGTGCCGCTGGTGCCCTCACAGGCCGGCCAGCCGTAGTTTCCACCCTTGGTGATCAGGTTGGTCTCGTCCATCACCGAGTTACCGAACTCCTGCTCCCACAGCCGGCCCTGCGAGTCGAACGCCAGCCCCTGCGGGTTGCGGTGGCCGTAGCTCCACACGTAGTTGCCGAACGGGTTGTCCGAGGGGACGGTGCCGTCCGGGTTGAGTCGCAGAATCTTGCCTTCGAGGCTGGACCGGTCCTGGGCGTAGTTGCCGTTCTGGGCGTCGCCGGTGCTGGCGTACAGCTTGCCGTCCGGGCCGAACCGCAGGCGACCGCCGTCGTGGTACTTGTTACGCCGGATGCCGCTGAGCAGGACCTGCTCGCTGGCGGTGTTGAGTCGCCCGTTCTCCAGCCTGATCCGGACGATGCGGTTGTCGCTCGGCGAGGTGTGCATGATGTAGAGCCAACGGTCGCTGGCGTAGCTGGCCGAGATGGCGAGCCCCAACAGGCCACCCTCACCGTCGGTGCTCTGCACGTTCGGCACCGTGCCGAGGTTGGTCTTGGCCCCGGTGCTCGGGTTGAGCTGGATGATGTCGTGCGCGTCGCGGCGGTTGTAGAGCACGCTGCCGTCGGGCAACGTCACCAGACCCCACGGGATGTCGGTGTCGGTGGTGACCTGCCGCACCCCGCACACCGGGTTGGCGCACGCCGCACCGGTGGTCACCGTCACCGTGGCACTGCGCGACGAGGCGTTGTCCTGAGCGTCCCGAGCCACCACGTAGTACTGGTAGGAGGTGTTCGCCGTCAGGCCGCTGTCGGTGAACGTGGTCGCCGGCGGCGCGCCGGTGACAGTGCCCACCTTCGTGCCGGCCCGGTAGATGTCGTACGCCCGCACACCGATGTTGTCGGTCGACGCGGTCCAGCGCAGCGTCACGGTGGTGCCCGACGCGGTGCCGGTGAGCTGTTGCGGCGCGGTGGGCGGCTGACTGTCGCCCTGGCAGGGCGGCGGTGTGATCGAGACGGTGGCGCTCGCCTGCGAGACGTTGCCGGCGGCGTCGCGGGCGTTGACGTACAGACCCCAGGTCGCCCCGGCCACCACGGTCAGGTTGGTGGAGAGCGTCGTACCGCTCACCGACGTCATCAACTGGCCGTCGTGGTAGATGTCGTAGAAGGCCACCGCGACGTTGTCCGTCGAGGCGTTCCACGCGAACGTCACCGAGTTGCAGGTCAGGCCGCTGACCCGTGGGCTGCCCGGCGCCGTCGGCGGCTGGCTGTCGGCGCTGCCGAAGGACGTCGTCCACCGTTGGTTGGACTGCCCGTTGCAGGTCCAGAGACCGACTGTGGTGCTGTTGGCGGTGCCGGCGCCGTTCACGTCCAGGCACAGGCCGGACTGGACGCCGACGATCGTCCCCAAGGTGGTGGTCCGCCAGCGTTGGTTCGCCCCACCGGTGCAGTTGTTGATCTGCAGGGCGGCCGGCGCGGTGGTGTCCTGACCGACCACGTCCAGGCACATCGTGTCGTCGTAGACCCGCAGCTCACCACTTGAGGTGAAGGTCCACGCCTGATTGGCCTGGCCATTGCAGTCGTAGATGTTGATGCCGGCACCGGCGGTCCTGACGTTGCCGACCACGTCCAGGCAACGACCGCTGGCCACGCCCACGACTGTCGACGGCGCCGCGGCGGACGCCGGCACACCGACGGCCAGGCTCAGCAGCGTCACCGCCGCCATCGCCACCGGCAACAGCCGTCGTCGTGGGCGTCGTGGGTTGCTCAGTGCGACGACTCGCATCAGTCCTCCAGGCTCAGGGCATCGACCGGCCCACCCAGACGACGATGCGCCCGACCACGCCGAACAAGCACATCGACCATCAAAGATGCATTCGTCGCACAAGTCAAACGATGTCCCTCGATCGGGGGCATACCTGCCCACCATCGGTGCACCCGTCCTCCTCCTCAGGTCGTAAGCGCATTGCCGTCTCGCGCCAGATGGCTCGGGGCGGTCACTCGAACAGGCTTGTTCCAAGGCATCGGGTGACGCCGTACGGACCTGCTCCGGACACCCGTTCGCCAGGAAAGGCACTGGCAGACGATGCGCTCTCTTTCCCTTCTCGCCCCCGCTGCACCCCGACCGGTCGTCCGACTCGGCGCGGTGCTCCTGACCACTGTCGTCATCGCTGTCAGCGCCGCTGGCTGCGGCGCGGCGCAGCACGACCCCGCACCGCCCATCGACGCTCCAGCGGCACCGGCCGCCGCGAGCGGGGCGGGTTCCGCCCTGACCGACACCGACGTCAACGCCTGGCTCGACGGCCTGCTGCCGGCCGCCCTCGACCGTAGCGGCATCGCGGGAGCCACCGTCGCCGTCGTGAACGACGGCAAGATCCTTACAACCCGGGGGTACGGGTACGCCGACACCGGGTCCGGCGGGAACGCCGGCGTACCGGTCGACCCGGACCGCCATCTGTTCCGGATGGGATCGGTGTCGAAGCTCGTCACCGCCACCGCGGTGCTGCAACTCGTGCAGGACGGAAAGCTCGACCTCGACACCGACGTCAGGACGTACCTCGACTTCGAACTGCCTCTCCGCCACGAGCGGGCCGTCACCCTGCGGCACCTGCTGACGCACACCGCCGGCTTCGAGGAGCGGATCGCCGGCCTCATCGGCACCGACGGCAGCGACCTCAACCTGCGCAAGGCCCTGATGACCGACCCACCGGAGCAGATCTACCAGCCCGGCACCGTCCCCGCGTACTCCAACTACAGCAACGCGCTCGCCGGCTACATCGTCGAACGCGTCAGCGCAACGCGCTTCGAGGAGTACGTCCAACGCAACGTCCTGGACCGCGCGGGCATGCCGTCGTCGACCTTCGAGCAGCCCCTCCCGGCGGCGCTGCGCGACCGGATGTCCAACGGGTACGACACCTCCGCCGGGCCTGCCGTGCCGTTCGAGATCGTCGGCACGCCCCCGCCCGGTGCGCTGAGCGCCCCGGCGACGGACATGGCGCGATTCATGCTCGCCCAGCTCGGCGAGCCGGTGGGCTTCGCGCCCCTGCTGGACCAACCGACCCGTGAGCTGATGCAGCGGCCGGCACTCGACGCGACGTCGTTGGGCACGCTGGCCGACGGGCCCCGGATGACCCTCGGATTCTTCACCGAGAACCGCAACGGCCACCGGATCCTCGGCCACGGCGGCGACACCAAGTACTTCCACTCGCACCTGCAGATTTACCCCGACGACCGCGCCGGGATCTTCCTGTCCCTCAACAGCAACGGCTCCGGCGCCCTCGACAGCCACGAGCTTCGCGATTCGGTAGTGAACGGCTTCGCCGACCGCTACTTCCCCGCCCGCGACGACCAGCAGACCGTCGGCGTGGACCCGGCGACCACCGCCGAGCACGCCGCGCTGGCCGCCGGCACCTACGAGTCCTCGCGAGCGATCGGGAGCAACTTCCTGACGGCGATCGGCCTGGTCGGTCGGACCACTGTCAGCGTTGCCGACGGCGACCGGTTGCTGCTGGACCCGGGCCCGCTGTCGAACTCTCCCGCCCTCTACGAGGAGGTGGCGCCCTGGGTCTGGCGCGAGGTCGACGGGCAGCGCACGATCGCCATGCGGGCGACCGACGACCGGGTCGAGGCGATCAGTTTCGACTCCGCGTTCGCGTTGCTGCCCGTCGAGCCGGCCCGCGCCTCCGCCGTGGCCGTCCCGGTGCTGGCCCTGTCCACCGTCGTGCTGCTGCTCGCCGTGCTGTCCTGGCCGGTCGGGGCGATCGTCCGCCGTCGGCTCGGGCGCGCTCCCCGGGAACGGACGGGGCGCACCGCGCGGATCCTGAGCCGCCTCGCCGTCGCCGGCACGCTGCTCGCGTTCGCCGGTTGGGTGCTGACCATCGGCAGCATCATGAGCCTCCAGGACGTGCCCGGGCCCGCCCTGCGCACCATCCAGGTGCTGCAACTGCTCGGCCTGCTCGGAGTGCTGCCCGCCGCCGTCCGGCTCGTCGACGACGTGCGACGCCACGTCGGCTGGCGGCGGATCACCGGCAGCGGCCTGATCCTGTTCGCTCTCGCCGGAGCGGGCTGGTTCGCCGTGGAGTTCCACCTGCTCGCGCCTAGCATCTCCTACTGACCCGCCCGACCCGGGACGATCCGGAGCAAGGATGCGCACCCCATGAGGGACCACGTCGACACCGAACCCGGCACACCGCGACTGACGAAGTGGCTCGACGGACGGCTCACCCGGCTCGGGGTGAACGGCGTGTTCCACCGGGACTGCCTGCTGGCCGCGGCGCTGACCGTCCTGACGTTCGTACTGCTCACCGCGCTGTTCTGGTTCGTGGCACCGGAAGATGGGGTGTCGTTCGACCCGGCGCGGGCCTGGCTGCTCGTCGCCATCTGCTGCGCGCAGGCGATGCTGCTGTGCCTGCGTCGGGTCCGGCCACTGCTCTGCCTCGCGCTCGTCGTCGGCCTTCAACTGCCCATCATCGGCTTCTCCCTGCCGGAGGCGACCATCCGGGGCCTCGCACCGTTCGTCGCGGCGTACACGGTCGGGTCGTTGCTGCCGGTTCGCCGTGCGCTGCTGGCCGTCGGCGCGGTCGTGGTGGTGGAGTCGATCGGGGCGGCCGTCGTGGTGACCCCGGATCTGCTGACGGCCATCGCGTACGTCTCGGCGAGCGCCCTCACCTACGCCGGCGCGACCTTCGTCGGCGGCTACGTGGCCACCTACCGACGCTACGTGGAGTTGGTCCGGGTGCGGGCGGACGAGGCGATCCGGGAGCAGCACACGAAGGTCCAGGCGGCGATCGGCGCGGAGCGTTCCCGGATGGCCCGGGAGTTGCACGACGTGGCCGCGCACCACCTCTCCGGCATGGTCGTGCAGGCGGCGGCGGTCGAGCGGCTGATCGACCGGGACCCGGCGGCCGCGAAGGCCGGTGTGGCCTGGATCCGTAGCCAGGGCAAGGAGACCCTGGACAACCTGCGGCTGGTCGTCGGTGTGCTGCGCGGCAGACCGGGGCACGAGGGCGGCGACGGTGCTGCTCCGGTGCCGGGGCTGGGCATGCTCGACGACCTCGTCCGCACCGCGGGCAACCTCGCCGGCCCGGTGGAGTTCGTCCGGGAGGGCGAGCAGCGCGAGGTGCCGCCGATCGCCGACGTCGCGCTCTACCGGATCGCGCAGGAGTCGCTCAGCAACGCACGCCAGCACGCCCCGGGCGCTGCGGCGCGGGTGGTGCTCCGCTTCGAGCCCCGCTCGGTGTCGCTGGAGGTGGTGAACGAACCTGCCGCGCCGCGACGCGTACCGGCGGCACGCACCGGTGGCGTCGGCCTGGTGGGCATGCGCGAGCGGGCCCAGCTGATCGGGGCGACGTTCACCGCCGGCCCGACGGCGGCCGGTGGCTGGTCGGTCGCCGCGACCCTCCCGACGAACGGTCCTGCCACATCGCGTCCGAAGGAAGAGGCCCCGGCATGATCAGAGTAATGCTCGTGGATGACCAGGCAGTGGTCCGCGCCGGCTTTCGCGTCATCCTGGAGCAGGCCGGCGAGATAGAGGTCGTGGCCGAGGCGTCGAACGGGTCCACCGCCGTGGAGCTGGCCCGCCGGCTGCAACCTGACGTCATCTGCATGGACGTCCGGATGCCGCACGGCGACGGGCTCACCGCGACCCGGCAGATCGTCGCCGAGGCGAGCGGAACGCCACCGGCGGTGCTGGTCGTGACGACCTTCGACCTCGACGAGTACGTCTTCGGCGCGTTGGAGTCCGGCGCCAGCGGGTTCATCCTCAAGGACTGTGAGCCCGACGAGCTGATCGAGGCGATCCGTCGCCTGGCGAGCGGGTACGGGCTCGTCGACCAGGCCGTCACCCATCGGGTGATCTCCGAGTTCGCCAGGCGTACACCCGCTCCCCGCTCGGACGCGGCGGCGGCGCACCAGTTGACCGCGCGGGAGACCGAGATCGTGGAGTTGCTCGCGCAGGGCCTGTCGAACGTCGAGATCGCCGAGCGGCTCTTCATCGAGACCAGCACCGTCAAGTCGCACCTCGGGCGCGCCATGACCAAGATCGGCGTACGGGACCGGCTACAGACCGTCGTGTGGGCGTACCAGAACGGGGTGGTCCACCGGTGACAGCGCCCCTGGTCCGCTGCCCGGCGGCGGCGGGTCGACCCGCAGTCGAGAGTGGACATTGTCGGAGTACGATCCGGGTCGTACCGCTGTGGTGACCTCCAGCTGACGACCCCTCGATAGGAGCCTGGCATGGCCGGCCCGGACCCCGAACTCGCCGCGAAGCTTCAGCCCGACGTGCCGCACGCGGCACGGATCTGGAACTACTGGATGGGCGGCAAGGACAACTTCCAGTCCGACCGGGCGGCCGGCGACGCTGTCGCCGAGGTCTACCCGGAGATCGTCCTCATGGCACAGCAGTCCCGTGTCTTCCTGGTGCGGGCGGTGCGTTACCTCGCGGCCGAAGCGGGCATCCGGCAGTTCCTGGACATCGGCACCGGTCTACCCAGCATGCAGAACACGCACGCGGTCGCCCAGGGCATCGCGCCCGACTCCCGCATCGTCTACGTGGACAACGACCCGATGGTGCTGGTGCACGCGCGGGCGTTGCTGGCCAGCACGACGTCGGAGGGTGTCACCACCTACGTTCCGGCCGACTACCACGACCCGGAGAAGATCCTCGCCGAGGCGGCGCAGACGCTCGACTTCAGTCAGCCCATCGCCGTGATGTACATGGGCGTGATGGGCTACGAGCCGGACCTTGCCGAGGTGCGGTCGATCGTCGAGCGGACGATGGCCGCGATGCCGTCCGGCAGCTACCTCGTGCTCTGGGACGGCACCGACACCAGCCCCGCCGTGGTCGCCGGTGCCGAACGGCTGGCACAGAGCGGTGGAGTGCCGTACATCCTGCGCAGCCCGGAGGAGCTCGACACCTGCTTCGCCGGGTTGACCAAGGTGGAGCCCGGCCTGGTGCCGATCCCCCTGTGGCGACCGGACGACGCTGACGCGGTCGGGATCGACGCCTACGGGGCCGTGGCCCGCAAGCCCTGACCGACACGACGTCCGCCCCGCTCCCGCCGTCGCGCCGGAAGCGGGGCGGACGTCGTTCACCGGGCGCAGCTCATGGTCAGCCCGTCGGGAACCGCACCGGCCGTCACGAGCATCCCGAACGTCGTCGCCCCGTCCAGCACCAGCGTCCCGTTGTAGGACGCGTTGCGGACCGACACGTCGGCGTCGGTGGTCTCGACCACCCCACCCCAGACGGTCTGGACCCGCTCGTCACCGGACCACCGCCAGGAGACGCGCCAGCGGTCCAAGGGTTGCGTCCCGGTGTTGCGGACCGTGACCGTGGCGACGAAACCGTTGCCCCAGCGGGCGTCGATCGTGGCCGTCGCCCGGCACGAGGCCAGCGGGGCGGTCCGCGCCGGCCCGATCATGTACGGGTCGCGCTTGCCGTCAGGGTCGCTGAACCGGTACCAGTACTCCGTGTCGGGCGTCAGACCCCCGATGGTCACCGTGCCGGTGCGCTCCGGCCCGGAAACGGCCTCGGCCACCGGCGTCCGCCACTGTTGGGCGTCCTCGCGGCTGGCGAAGAGGCTGACGGTCATCGGCGGGTCGTAGCCGCAGGGCGGCCGGAAGAAGATCGAGTACGAGATGGTCACGCTGGTGGTGGTGACCCCGGCGACGCTCGCGGTGATCGGCAGGGCCGGCGGGCAGGCGATGGTCGGCGACGGCGACGGCGTGGCCGACAGCGTGGGGGCGGGCGTCGCGTCGGTGCCGCTGGTCGTCCCGGTCCAGGCGGCCAGCGCCATGGTGGTGACAGCGAGGAACATGCGAAGCATCGGAACCTCCGTGGTCAGCGGGCACCGATGACCGAGGTGGTGGCCGGTGCGCGCTCGGGTTTCCGGTCGTCGACGAGGCTGCCCGGCACGGGTGACATGGTCACCTCGCGCGCCCCGTGGACCGGAGGAGATCTGGTGCGCGCTGGCTCCCCGAGCACGACCGAACCACAGCATGGCAGTCGACAGTCATCGATACAAGGCGATCCCGAAGCCGTCGAGCATCGTCCGCTTTCTCGTCGCCGAAGGGACATCCGCCGGGCGCTCACCCCGAGAATGATCGATCACGGTCTATTCATTCGGACACGGGAGCACACCATGCTCGACGCAAGCAGCACGACCCGGCGACCCCGGGGAGTGAGGGTACTGATCGCGGTGATGCTGGCGGCCGTCGCGCTGGCCGCGCCCAGCCCCGCCGATGCCGCCGTCAGCCGGGCGGAACTGGCCCTCCGCTGGGCGCCCATCCACTACCAGGACGTCGACGCCACCGGCAGCCACGCCCTCAGCGGGCAGTCGGACTACGTCACCCGGGTCGATTTCGACGGCGACCTGGACGGACGCGACAACTGGGACCGGACCGGCCAGGCAGGCGCCGCACTCGCCGCGCACGTGTACTACTCCGTCGTGGAGACGAGCACCCACTGGTACATCACGTACTTCTTCTTCCACCCCCGCGACTGGACCGACCACCCGTTCTTCGAGACCGAGCACGAGAACGACGGCGAGGGCGCGCTGTTCGCGATCGAACGCGACGGCTCCACGTACGGCGTTCTCCGTTCGGCTGTCACCGTCGCGCACAGTGACTTCTTCTCCTACACGCCGACCGGCAGCACCTGGACCAGCGGCGGGGAGAGCATCGACGGCACCCTGCGATTCCAGGCGTCACCGCACGACACGTTCCAGCACCCGGTGACGGCACAGGAGGCGCAGGGCCACGGCCTCAAGGCGCACCCGCAGTACGACATCAACGGCGACGGCCTGGTCTACTACCCGTCGACCGTCGCCGAGACGCCGAGCAGCGGCAACGACCGCGACGTGCGGTATCAGCTGATCGACATCTTCGCCACCGGTGGGCTGTGGGCGCAGCGGTCCAACGCGAGCCTCTTCGCCGGCCTCGGCACGTTCGCCGGTGACACGTCCGGCGACTGCGGCGTCGGCACCTGGAGTTGTTCGACCAACTCGGCCAACGCGCCCTGGGGCTGGGACGACGGCAACGACGCCCCCGCGCGTGGCGAAATCGCCAGCGACCCGGCGAAGCTGGCGGCCGCGTACTTCACGGTGCCGAGCGGCCTGGCACGCACCTACAGCTACAACCCGTACGCCGGCGCGGCGGCAGCGCTCGCCGAGGCCGCGAGGACGGCTCCGCCGATCGTCGACTGACGCTGTCGTCTCCCCGGGGTCGGACCGTCCTGGTCCGTCACCGGGGAGACGGATCGACCCGCACCCGATCGCTCTCCTGGTCGGAGAGGAAGGAAGCCAACGCCTGCCCCTGCTCGGCCACGGCATCCCGCTCCGTCCGGGAGAGGCCGCCGAGCGGTCTCACGACGACCGTCCCCGAATCGACGGTCCAGGTCGCCGCGACCCGGCCGTCGACGAGCACCACGCGCTCACCGGCCACCGAGAGGTTACGGTGCGCGTCGTCGATGATCCGGCTGCGGTCGTCGTAGCCGAGGATCGCGTTGTCGAACGCCGGCAGGAACCGCACCGGGGCGGGTGTGTCCGGGTCGGGGCGCGGCGCGTCGGGAAGGTCGATGAGCTTCCGGCCACGCTCGTCGCGAAAGGTCACCAACTCGTCCCGCATGGCGGTCACCACTGCCGGCAGCCCGGCGAGACCACACCAGGCGCGCAGGTCGGCCGTGGCCGCCGGGCCGAACGCGGCCAGGTAACGGCGCACGAGCAGCCGACCGACCTCATCGACCCCGGTCGCGGCCGGCGCGTCGATCTCCCGGCCGAGCCAGGCGGAGAGCAGGACGTGACGCGCGCCTCCCTTCGCCCGCCACACCCCTCGCGGCGGGACCTGCGTCATCGGTAGCAGCGCGACAGCGATCTCGCCCAGCACGCGCAGCCCCGGCGTCGGCCACCGCTCGCTGAGCGCCCGCCCGATGTCGGGCATCGAGCGGGGCTCACCGTCGGCAACCACGGCAAGCGCGGCAGCGGCGAGTTCGTCGAGGTCCACCCCGTCGAGCTCGCCGCGGTAGACCCCGAGCACGCGTTGGCGCAGCATGGCGTCGTGACGGGTGCGCCAGGCCACGACGTCGTCGGCGACGAGCAGGTGGACGGTGCGGCGCATGAGGTGGGTACGCACCACGTGTCGCTGGGTCAGCAGGTTCGAGAGCACGGCCGGGTCGAACGCGCGCAGCCTCGACCACAGCCCGACGAACGGCTCCTGCGGCTCCTGGGCCTGCAGGCCGCCGAGGTGGGCGACGGCGTCGAGCGCCGGCAGGTCGGCGCGGTCGAGCAGCAGCTGCCGGGCGAGCGTCGCACGGTTGAGCGCCCGGGTGTCGAGAATGGTCATCAGGTCCCTTCGGTCGCGCACCGTCACGTCGGTCCACGGCATCAGGTGATCGAGTTGTAAACCGGCACCCAGCCCAGACTCTGGCCGCTTGCGGAGAACACCTCGATCTTGCGGACCACCGCACCCGGCGTGGTGGCGGCGACGCTGTTGCCGACTCCGATCCCGCCGACGGCGATGAGTTTGCCCTCGGTACGGATCTGCCCCGCGCCACTTCGCCGGATGATCACCGTGTCCGCCGGTGTCTGGTAGGGGACAGCCGCCTCCACCGCGTTCCATGCCAGTGTGACGTCGACCGAGGCAGTGTCCACGAAGACGGCGGGGTGCGACGGGTGCGCCTGACGCAGGTGGTTAGCCACCACGACAGTCTTTGTGGAGCCCTGGTGAACGGCGACGCAGCTCACGGCCCGGCTCGCGTTCGGATTCTCCACCCGGTTACCGACCACCGTGACGTCCCGGGAGGCCAAGACGTTGATGTGGCCGACACAGTTCGTCGCCACATTGCCGGTGATGGAAACGCCGACGGCCTGCCCTGACCGGGGCAGGGAACCACGCGCGCTGCCGTCGACCTCGATGCCCCGCAGTTGGCAGCCCGACACGGTGTTGTCGGCGACCACCAGATTCGTCACCTGCTGTGTGTAGACGCCGGCCTGGCCACACTCGGTGATGGTGTTACCGGAGATGACGGTGCGGTCGGCACCGAACCAGACGTTGATGCCGTCGTAGTACTTGGACTCGGCGCGCCAGACACCGCCCCAGTCCTCGGCTTCCTGCGACGACAACCAGTCCATCGCCACGTGGTTGTTGGTGATCCGCACGTCGTGGCCGTTGCTGGCGATGCCGAACCGGACGTCCTCGGTGGTGCAGTTCGTGATGACGATGTCGTTGGACGCGCCGGGGATGTTGTCCCACACGCTGATGCCGGTGTGGCGGAATCCGCGCGATACCACCCCGTCGACAACGATGCCGGTCGACGCCGTGATGATGAGGCCGCTGTACCAGTACGCGGCGGTGTCGTCGACGAGGTTGAGCCCGAGCACCTTCAGCCGGTGGCAGTCCTGGATCTGGAGCACACCGCGGACCTGATCCTTCACCGTTACCGGGGCGGGGTCGACCAGCGCCAACGTCGCCCCATGGCCCCGCAGCGCGGTGTCGGTCAGCCCCGAGAGTGTCACCCGGTTGCTGACGCGGTACGTCCGGCCGGCCGGGAACAGCACACCGAGGTTCGGTGTGGCCGCCCGCGCGGCGTTGAATGCCGCCTGGATCGCCGCGGTGTCGTCGGTGACTCCGTCGCCGACCGCCCCATGCGTCAGCACCGAGACCCAGCCGTCGTCAGAGGCAGGCAGCGCAGCCGCAGCCGGCTCGGCCGCCAGAGCAGCCCCACCCGCCAGGGCCGTAGCCGCCAGGCCAGCGCGTAGAGCCGCGCGTCGTCCCATCGATGTCATGTGATCGCCTCCCGTGAAACGTGCCCAATCACCAACGCCGCGCACCCTATCCGTCCCGCCTCGGCCAGTGGGGGCACGCGGATTCGCCCCGCCCGGTGAGGCCGGACGGGGCGAATTCGAGCGGGGTGGACCGATCAGTGCTTGCCGACGAAGATCCCGATGCCGTTGGCGACCATTCGCTCCGTACCGTCGGACGGGCTGTTGCGGGCGGTGGCCGCGGCCTGGCCCGGCTCGCGGACGGCGACAGTGCTCGACCCGCCGCCGTCGAGGTTCACCGCGGCGTCCGCGCCGAGTGCACGCATCAGGTCGGCCAGTTCGGCGATGGTGAACCCGGCGCTGGCCGGGGCGCGGCCGGCCAGGGCGACCAGGTACACGGTCCGGCCGTCCGGGCTGACACCGGCCGAGCTGCGTACCGCGGCGGTCCTGGTGTCCAGGCCGGCGAGCGGCGCGCCGTCGCGCAGGATCGGCGCGCCACCGACCGCGAAGGTCAGCTTCGGCTTGCCGGCGGAGACGAGTTTCTCGCGCACCTCCACCCGGTCACCGACGGCGAGGTCGTCGAGCGCGTCCGCGCCGCCCTCCCGGCCGACCAGCACCTGAGTGTCGGTCGGAATCGCTCCCGCGCCGGGCGTCGGGCCGACTGCGGTCACCACACCGTCGCGCACGGTCACCTCGTAGGTGTGGGTGCTGCACGGGTCGCTGCGGCTCGTGTCGGTGCCGCAGGTGGACCGGACCCGGGAGGCGGTCCCCCAGTCGGCGGTGAACAGGCCGACCCCGCCTACCGGGAGCGCGTACTGATTGAGGCCACCCAGAGCGATCGTGCCCTTCCTGCTGCGCACCTCGCCGTCCAGGCCCAGGGTGTCGACGCGCGCCTTGCCGTTCACACCGACGCCGAACACGTCCCGGGTCGAGGTGCCGGGGGCCAGGCCGGGGCCGAAGCGCTGCGCGGTCGGCACCGCGAACTTCAACTCCTCACCGTCGGCGATCTCCGGACCGGACGACGAGTAGGTGGGACTGACGCCGGCGTGCGTCTCACTGTTGTTGAAGAAGTCGCCGTTGACGCCGGCGACGGCACCCTGCTCGTTCGCCATCGCCGAGACGACAGTGCGCTGCGCCACCGCGTCGGGGTGCAGCAGGTCCAGGGAGACCTTGTTCTTCTGGAGGTCGGCGGTGAGCAGGTAACCGACGGTGACGCCCCGGGGCGTTGTCACCTCGAACGAGCCGTACGTGACGCCCGGGGCGAGCTGCTCGGTCGAGGTGATGGTGATCGGGGTGCCGGTCGCGGGTACCGTGGCGGTCGCGGCGTGGGCGACGCCTGCCGGCGTGACGAGCGCGGTGAGTCCCGCCGCGAGCAGCAGCGCCAGACGTGGGCGTACGAGGTGCGGTGACCTCATTGCCGCTCCTTTCCTGGTGCGTTCCTGGCCTGGGCCGGGATGGTCGGGCCGGGCGGTTGTTGACCGGACCGGCGATGATCTTCCTGGTCAGCCGATCACCCGGGGGTGAACACGGGAGGCTGCGGACGTGAACCGTCCGCACCGTCTTGATCAACTGCCGGAGCGGTCGGATCCGAAGAGTGCAGCCTTCGGGGGTGCCAAAAAGTTTTGTGGACTTCCTACAACTGAGGGACGGTGGGTTCGGTGGTTGCGCCATAGCGCTGGCCGCCGCCAGCCGGAAAGGTGATCACTGCTGGGAGCCGCCGTCTCTCCGCACGCAGGTCGAGGTCTAGCTAAGGGGTTTTTCGGGTGTTCAACCGTGTCGCCATCGTCAACCGTGGTGAAGCCGCCATGCGGCTCATCCACGCGGTCCGCGAGCTGGCCGCGGAGACCGGCATCCAGCTCGAAACCGTGGCCCTCTACACCGATGTCGACCGCAACGCCACATTCGTCCGCGAGGCAGACATCGCCTACGACCTCGGCCCGGCCTCCGCCCGCCCGTACCTCAACCTGGCGGTGCTGGAGCGCGCCCTGACCGAGACCGGGGCCGACGCCGCGTGGGTCGGCTGGGGCTTCGTCGCCGAGGATCCGGCGTTCGCCGAGCTGTGCGAGAAGATCGGCGTCACCTTCGTCGGCCCGAGCCCCGACGCCATGCGCCAACTCGGCGACAAGATCGGCTCGAAGCTGATCGCCGAGAAGGTCGGCGTGCCGGTCGCGCCGTGGAGCCGAGGCGCCGTCGAAACCCTCGCCGCCGCCCGGTCGGCGGCGGCCGAGATCGGCTACCCGTTGATGTTGAAGGCGACAGCCGGCGGTGGCGGACGCGGCATCCGCGTGATCAGGAACGAGGCCGAGCTGGTCGACGCGTACGAGCGCACCAGCCAGGAGGCGGCACGGGCCTTCGGCAGTGGCATCGTCTTCCTGGAGCGCCTGGTCACCGGGGCCCGGCACGTCGAGGTCCAGGTGATCGCCGACGGGCAGGGCACCGCGTGGGCCCTCGGCGTCCGCGACTGCTCGGTGCAGCGACGCAACCAGAAGGTCATCGAGGAGTCGGCGTCGCCGGTGCTCGACCCGGCGCAGGCCGCCGAGCTGAAGACGTCGGCCGAGCGACTGGCCGTGGCGGTCGGCTACCGCGGCGCGGCGACAGTCGAGTTCCTCTACCACCCCGGTGACCGGCTGTTCGCGTTCCTGGAGGTCAACACCCGCCTCCAGGTCGAGCACCCGATCACCGAGCTGACCACCGGTTTCGACCTGGTCAAGGCCCAGCTGCACGTCGCCTCCGGCGGGCGGCTCGACGGTGCGCCGCCGGCAGAGCGCGGGCACGCCATCGAGGCCCGGCTCAACGCCGAGGACCCCGACCGCGACTTCGCACCGTCCCCCGGCCGCATCGCCCGGCTGGACCTGCCCAGCGGCCCCGGCATCCGGGTGGACACCGGCGTCAGCGAGGGTGACACCATCCCCGCCGACTTCGACTCGATGATCGCGAAGATCATCGCGTACGGCCGGGACCGCGACGAGGCCCTCGGCAGGCTGCGCCGGGCGATGGCGAACACCACAGTGATCATCGAAGGTGGGGCCACGAACAAGAGCTTCGTGCTCGACCTGCTCGACCAGCCCGAGGTGATCGACGCCAGCGCGGACACCGGATGGATCGACCGCGTCCGCGGCGAGGGCCGCCTCGTCACGCACCGCCACTCCGCCGTCGCCCTGGCCGCCGCCGCCATCGAGGCGTACGAGGAGGAGGAACGCGTCGAGCGTCACCGGCTGCTGTCGACGGCGGCCGGCGGGCGCCCGCAGGTGCAGCACGCCAGCGGCCGACCGTTGGACCTCAAGCTGCGCGGCGTCGGCTACCGCACCCGCGTGGCGCGGGTCGGCGCGCACCGGTTCCGGGTCGGCATCGAGACCGGCCCCGTCGTGCGCACCGCCGACGTCGAGCTCGACCGCTTCGACCGGCACACCGGTCAGATCGTCGTCAACGGCATCCGCTACCGCCTGCTCACCGGCACGTACGGGCCGACCCACCTGGTCGAGGTGGACGGCGTGACGCACCGGGTCAGCCGGGACGAGGGTGGCGTCCTGCGCTCCCCGATGCCCGCGCTGGTCGTCGCCACGCCCCTGGAGGTCGGCGCGGAGGTCGAGGCGGGCGCGCCGGTGCTGGTGCTGGAAGCGATGAAGATGGAGACGGTGCTGCGGGCGCCGTTCAAGGCGCGGCTCAAGGAGTGCGCCGTCTCGGTGGGCAGCCAGGTGGAGGCAGGTGCGCCGCTGCTGCGCCTGGAGCCGCTCGCGGACGACGCCGAGGAGACCGCTGACGACGCCAGCACCGAGACCGTCGAACTGGACCTGCCCACCGCCGCCACGGACATCCCGGCGTACGAGCGCAGCAGGCGCGGCCAGGAGGACCTGCGGGGTCTGCTGCTCGGCTTCGACGTCGATCCGCACGACGACCGCCGGGTGCTCGACGATTACCTCACCGCGCGGCGGACGGCCACCGAAGCCGGTCAGCGGCCTCTGGCCGCCGAACTCGACCTCATCGAGGTGTTCGCCGATCTCGCCGAACTGAGCCGCAACCGGCCGACGGGCGAGGACGGCGGCGCCGCGCACGTACACAGCGCCCGGGAGTACTTCCACACCTACCTGCAGAGCCTCGACGTCGAGCGGGCCGGGCTGCCGGACGCCTTCCAGACCAGACTCGGCAAGGCCCTCGGCCGGTACGGCGTCACCGACCTGGACCGCACCCCCGCCCTCGAAGCCGCCGTCTTCCGGATCTTCCTCGCCCAGCAGCGCGCCTCCACGGACGCGCAGGTCATCGCGGCGCTGTTGCGCGCGTGGCTGCTGGAGACCCCGCCGGACGAGACGCTGCGCGAGCCGGCCGGCCTCGCACTGGAGCGGCTGATCGCCGCGACGCAGGTCCGCTTCCCCGTGATCGCGGACCTCGCCCGCGGCGTGGTGTTCGCCTGGTTCGCCCAGCCGCTGCTGCGCCGCAACCGCGCACGCGTCTACGCCGAGGTCCGTGGGCACCTGCGGCACCTCGACGCACACCCGGAAGCCCCGGACCGCGCCGAGCGCATCGCCGCGATGGTCCGCAGCACCGAGCCGCTGGTCCGGCTGCTCGGCCAGCGGCTCGTCCGCGACCACCTCGACAACGCCGTCATGTTGGAGGTGCTGACCCGGCGGTACTACGGCAACCGGTCGCTCACCAGCGTGCTCACCCGCGAGGTCGCGGGCTGCACATTCGTGGTCGCCGAGCGCGTCGACTCCAGCGTGGTCTCCGCCGCGGTCAGCTTCGACGCGCTGGGCAGCGCCCTGCGCGGGCTGGCCGAGCTGGCCACCGGCGAGGACGCCGTGGACGCCGACATCTACCTCGGCTGGGAGAACCAGCCGGAGGACTTCGACGCGATGGCGGCCGCGCTGGCCGAGGTCATCGCCGCGCACCCGCTGCCGCCCCAGGTCCGTCGGGTCACCACCACCGTCGCGGGTCGCGGCGGGGCGGTGATGCACCACCACTTCACCTTCCGTCCGTCGGGCGCCCAGCTGACCGAGGACCGGCTGATCCGTGGGCTGCACCCGTACATCGCGCAGCGGATGCAGCTGGAGCGGCTGCACAAGTTCGACCTGACCCGGCTGCCGTCGTCGGACGAGGAGGTCTACCTCTTCCAGTGTGTGGCCCGGGAGAACCGCGCCGACGAGCGCCTCGTCGCGTTCGCGCAGGTGCGTGACCTGACCGAGCTCCGCGAGCAGGACGGCCGACTGGTCGCGCTGCCGACGGCCGAGGACGCCATCGCCGCCTGCCTCGACTCGATCCGCCGCGCCCAGTCGCGGCGGCCGTCGAAGACGCGCTTCAACACCAACCGCATCGTCGTCTACGTGTGGCCGCCGAGCGAGCTGACCCGCGAAGAGATGGAGATGATCGCCGGGCGGGTCCGCCCGACGACAGCGGGCGCCGGGCTGGAGGAGATCCTGTTCATCGCGCGCCAGCGCGACCGCCGGACCGGCGAGCTGACCAAGATCGCCGTACGGATCTCGTTCGACGCCGCGGGCGGTGCCGAACTGGCCGTCGGGGAGCCGCCGGTCGAGCCGCTCGAGCCGCTCGACGAGTACCGGCTCAAGGTGCTGCGGGCCAGCAGCCGCAACACCGTGTACCCGTACGAGCTGACCGGCCGGCTCGGCGACTTCGTCGAGCACGACCTCGACGACGACCACGCGCTGGTGCCGGTGGACCGGCCGAAGGGGCGCAACAGCGCCGCGATCGTCGCCGGGGTCGTCACGACGCCGACCGAGCGCTACCCCCAGGGTGTCACCCGGGTGGTGCTGCTCGGCGACCCGACGAAGTCGCTGGGTGCCCTGTCGGAGCCGGAGTGCCGGCGCGTGATCGCCGCACTGGACCTGGCCGAGCGGATGCAGGTGCCGCTGGAGTGGTGGGCGCTGTCCGCCGGTGCCCGGATCTCGATGACCTCCGGTACGGAGAACATGGACTGGGTTGCCGCGGCGCTCAAGCGGATCGTCGAGTTCACCCAGGCCGGCGGTGAGATCAACATCGTGGTCGCGGGCATCAACGTCGGCGCGCAGCCGTACTGGAACGCCGAGGCGACGATGCTCATGCACACCAAGGGCATCCTGGTGATGACGCCCGACTCGGCGATGGTGCTCACCGGCAAGCAGTCGCTCGACTTCTCCGGTGGTGTGTCGGCTGAGGACAACTTCGGCATCGGCGGCTACGACCGGGTGATGGGGCCGAACGGGCAGGCGCAGTACTGGGCGCCGAACCTGACGGCCGCACGGGACGTGGTGATGGCGCACTACGACCACTCCTACGTCGCGCCCGGCGAGGACGCGCCCCGGCGGGCGGTCACCACCGACCCGGCCGACCGCGACATCTCCGGCTTCCCGCACGACGTGGCGGGCAGCGCCTTCGCCACCGTCGGGGAGATCTTCTCCGTCGAGTCCAACCCGGACCGCAAGAAGCCGTTCGACATCCGTACGGTGATGCGGGCCCTCTCCGACCAGGACCACCCGGTGCTGGAGCGCTGGGCCGGCATGGCGGACGCGGACACCGCCGTCGTGCAGGACGTTCACCTCGGTGGCATCCCGGTCTGCCTGCTCGGCATCGAGTCCCGGTCGGTGCCCCGGCACGGTTTCCCGCCCACCGACGGCCCGGACACCTACACGGCGGGCACGTTGTTCCCCCGCTCGTCGAAGAAGGCCGCGCGGGCGATCAACGCGGCCAGCGGCAACCGGCCGCTCGTCGTGCTGGCGAACCTGTCCGGCTTCGACGGCTCACCGGAGTCGATGCGCAAGCTGCAACTGGAGTACGGCGCCGAGATCGGCCGGGCGATCGTGAACTTCCGGGGGCCCATCGTCTTCTGCGTGATCTCGCGCTACCACGGCGGTGCGTTCGTGGTGTTCTCGAAGGCGCTGAACCCGAACATGACGGTGCTGGCGCTGGAGGGCTCGTTCGCCTCGGTGCTCGGCGGCGCACCCGCTGCCGCTGTGGTGTTCTCCGCCGACGTCAACGCTCGTACGGCGGCCGACGCGCGGGTGCGGGACCTGGAGGCCAGCGTCGCGGCCGCGAGCGGCACCGAGCGCGCCGCGCTGACAGCGGAGCTCGACGAGCTGCGGTCTTCGGTGCGCGCGGAGAAACTGAGCGAGGTGGCGGCGGAGTTCGACCGGGTGCACAACATCCACCGCGCCGTCGAGGTCGGCTCGGTGGACGCCGTCATCCGCGCCGCCGAGCTGCGTCCGCGCATCATCGAGGCCATCGAGGCCCGCCTGGGGTAGAGCGGTCGGAACGCCCGCACCACGTCAGCACCACCGGTCGTCGACCGGTGGTGCTGACGTGTGGAAGGGGGTGAGGTGCGTGGCGGTCTAGCTGAGCGCCACCGAAGTGACTTGTCAGGAACGCCGCACGGTGCCTGTGGAATCCGCCGTCAGCCGATCCGGCGCTCGTGGCTCGGGGCGCTGTCGAGCTGCCAGGCCGCGGCGAGATCCTCGCGGGCCCGGGCCACCCGGGACCGGATCGTGCCGACCGGGCACTGGCAGATCTCCGCCGCCTCGGCGTACGACAGGCCGAGTACCTGGGTGGCGACGAACGCCTCGCGGCGCTCGCGGGTCAGGCCGGCGATCAGCTGGTGCACTGTCACGCTCTCGTCGGCCCCGGCGGTGATCGCCCCGGCGGCCTCGGCCGCCGCCTGCCAGTCCGGCACGGATGCCAGCCTCGGCCGGGCCACCGCCGTGCGCACGTGGTCGACGGCGACCCGTCGGGCGATCGTGAACACCCACGTGCGGGCCGACGAACGGCCGGCGAAGCCGGGGAGGTTGCGGAATGCCCGCAGGAACGTCTCCTGGGTCAGGTCGTCCGCCTCGCCCGGCCCGGCGAGATGCGACAGGAACCGCCAGACCTGGTCCTGGAGGGCCCGGATGAACGCCGTCGCGGCCTGCCGGTCGCCCTGGCCCGCCTCCTGCGCCCACCGGGTGACCTGGGCGTCGTCAACGCCGCCGGTCCGCACAGACCACCGTCCTGTGTGCCACGGGCGCTCCTTTTCGGCCGAGAGGCCGTCGTCGGGACGCCGCCGGTCAGCCGCGCAATCTGGTTGTCGCCGGCCGGTCCGGAAAAGTTCCCGGGGCTCCCACATTCGGGTGACTCTGGCCCGGGATCCGCTCGGTGCTCTCCCGGGCGGGCGGCGGCACCGGGCCGGGCGTACGCCAGGATCGCCACAGGTTGCTGTAGCCGCCACCGGCCGCGAGCAGCTCGGCGTGCGTACCGTGCTCGGCGACGCGACCCTGGTCCAGGACGACGATGCGGTCCGCGGTGGCCGCCTGGCTGAGCCGGTGGGCGACGACCAACGTGGTACGGCCCTCGGTGGCCGCCACGGCGGCCCGGTCGAGGTCACGAGCGCCCGCGCTGCCCGCCTCCGCGGTGGCCTCGTCGAGGACCGCGACGGCGGGGTCGGCGAGAACCAGGCGGGCCAGCGCGAGGTGCTGGGCCTGCGCCGCGGTGAGCTGACGACCGCCTTCCCCCACCGCGGTCGCCAGCCCGTCCGGCAGGGTACGCAGCCACCCGGTGGCGCCGACGAGGTCGAGGGCGCGGGTCAGCTCGGCGTCGGTGGCGTCCGGGTCGGCCAGACGCAGGTCCTCGGCGAGCGGTCCGGCGAACACGTGCACCTCCTGGCTGATCAGGGCGATCTCCCGCCGGAGCTGGTGTTCGCCGAGGTCGGCCAACGGCACGCCGCGTAGGCGCACCGAACCCTGGCTGGGCTCGACGATGCCCGCGATGATGCCGGCGAGGGTGCTCTTGCCCGCGCCGCTCGCGCCGACCAGCGCCACGCGCTCCCCGGGGGCGAGACGCAGGGTGATGTCCCGCAGCACGACAGGTCCGTCGTCGTAGCGGTGCTGCGCGACGGTCACCTCCAGGGCCGCGGGCTCGGGCCGCTCCGGGCGGGCCGGGCGGCGACTGACGGGCGACGCGGTGTCCGGCAGTGTGGTCACCCCGACGAGCCGGGCGAGGCTCGCGCCGGCCTGGAGCACCGAGTCCGACTGGAACAGCAGCAGGCCGATGGGGTTGAACAGGCGGTGGAAGTAGAGGGCGGCGGTGGTCGCCGCGCCGACGGTGGACAGGTCCTCGCGGACCAGCAGGAAGCCGGCGAGCAGCACGGCGGCCAGCCCCACGAACTCGGACCTGTTGATGCGCAGCCCGAACCGGGTGAACAGGCCGAAGATCTCCAGCGACAGGTCGCGGGCGACGCCGGAGCTAGCCGCGATCCGGGCGACGTGCGCGTCCTCCATCCGGTAGGCGCGTACCGTCGCCGAGCCGCGCAGCGCCTCGGCCGTCGCCTGCGTACGCTCGCCCGTCGCCACCCGCTCGCGGGCGTAGTACGGCACCGACCGTCTGAGGTACCAGCGCAGCGCCAGCGCGTACGCCGGTGCGGCGGCCAGCCCGGCGATGCCGAGCCGCCAGTCGAGGGCGAAGAGCCCCAGCGCGGTCAACACGACGGACAGCGTCGCGCCGAGGAAGGCAGGGCCGCTGGTGGCGATCACGTTCGTCACCACTGCCACGTCGTCGCCGGCCCGGGCCACCAGGTCGCCGGTCCCGGCTCGTTCCAGGGTGGCCGACGGCAGGTGCAGCGCACGGTCGAGGACCCGCTCACGGAGCCGGGCCAGCACTGTCTCGCCGAGGCGTGCGGCGACCGCGGCTCCGGCCGCGGTGAGGAGCCCCGCGAGCACCGCCGCACCCGCGATCACGCCCGCCCAGGCCACCACCTGCGGTGTGTCGGTGCCGGCGATGACGTCGTCGACGAGGCGACCGAGCACCCACGGCGCGACGAGCCCGGTCGCGGACGCGGCGACCAGCAACGTGCCGGCGACGGCGCTGAGCACCGGCAGGCGGGCGAGCTCGGTCCGGAGGGCGGCCCAGGTCTGCCGGCCGGTGGCCGTCGGCAGCAACTGCCGGGTCTCCCTGCCGCTCGCGGTCGACGGGTCGGTCATCGCAGGACCTCCTCCCGGTAGCGGGTGTCGCTGGCGAGCAACCGCTCGTGCGGCCCCTCGGCGACGACCCGACCCTTGTCGATCACGACGACCCGGTGCGTGACGTGCAGCAGGGCCGGACTGGTGGTGATCAGCACCGTGGCTCGGGTGTCCGCCGCGCGAACCGAGGCCAGCCCTTCGGCGAGCAGCGCCTCGGTCACCGCGTCGACGGCCGTGGTGGGGTTGTGCAGCACCAGTACCGGTGGGTCGGCGACGAGCGCACGGGCGAGCCCGATCCGCTGCCGCTGACCGCCGGACAGGTTCGCTCCCCGCTCGGTGAGTCGGCGGTCGAAGCCGTCCGGGTGTGCGGTGAGCACGTCCTCGGCGGCGGCAGCCCGCACGGCGGCCCGCAGGACGGTGTCGTCGACGCGGGCATCGGCGCTGAGATTGGCGCGCAGGGTGCCCTCGAACAGCGCCACGTCGTGTGGCTCCACCAGGACCACGGCGCGCGCGGCGTCGATGTGCAGGTCCTCGACGGGTACGCCGTCGACGTACAGCGTCCCCCGGTGGTCCGCGTGGTGCACCCGGCCGGCCAGCAGCGCGACAAGCGCTTCGGCCTCGCTCGGGTCGTAGGCGAGCACGCCCACGATCTCACCGGCGCGGACGTGCAGGCTGACGGCGTCGAGGCCGGCGTGCGAGACCGCGTCGAGGGCGAGCCGGGAAGGGCTCGGGGTGGGCGGCCCGGCGTCACCCGGCGCGAGGACCGGCGCCGCGCCGAGGACCCGGGCGACCCGCGCCGCCGAGGCCCGGGCCATGGCGAACAGTTGTACGCAGTACCCGAGCGTCTGCACCGGCTCGGCGATGAACTGGGCCAGCCCGACGACGGCGACGAGTTCGCCGATGGTGAGCCGACCCTGGAGCGCGAGCCAACCCGCGACACCGGCGACCGTCGCGAGGAAGAGTCCGTTGACCATGGTGGTGAGGCCGAGGTGCAGGCCCTTGGTGGTGGCGGCGCGAAGGGTCACGTCGAGGGCGTGTCGGCTGGCGCCCGCGTACCGTCGGGCGGCGTGGTCCTGCGCGCCGATGCCGCGCAGCACGCGCAGCCCGGTGACGAGGTCGACGGCGAGCGCCGTCGTGGCCGCGAGGGCCTCCTGCTGCGACGTGCTGCGCCGGGTGAGCAACGGCGCCATCCGCTGGAGGGCGACGACCAGCAGCGGTACGCCGACGAGCACCCCGAGCCCGAGGGGGACGTCGACGACGAGCAGCGCGACGGCCGCGACCACGATCGCGGTGAGCGCCGCGGCGGTGAGCCCGGCGACGCGTACGACCAGCGCGGACAGCTCAGCGTCGGAGGCCGTGATGGACAGCAGCTCTCCGTCGCGCAGACCCGAGCGGTGTCCGCGCGGGTCGAGGGCGCTCCGGACGATCTCGACGCGGGTCGCGTGCGCCTCGTGTTCGACGGCGGCGTAGGCCAGCCGGGCGCCGGTGCGGTAGGCGAAGGCGAGGGCGGTGAACAGGGCGGCGAGGCCGGCGAGGGACAGCAGCAGCGCGCTGACATCCCCGGTGGCCACCGCCCGGTCGATGATCACGCCGATGGCGACCGGTACGAGGGCCTCGGTGGCCTGGTGGGCGCAGAGCAGCACGATGCCGAGCACCACCCGGCGGCGCTGTCGGCGCAGGGCGCGGCGGAGCACCACGCTCCCACTGACCTCGGCGACTGTCATGCTCGGATCGATGGGGGCATAGCGGCAGACTCCAGTAGGTGAGGGCAGGCTAACCTAACACGCCCTCGGCCAGCCGCAGGCGCCGGAGTGCGGTGACGCCGGCCGCCCTGCCATGGACGGCCGGGGCCGGCGTCGACGGTCCGCATCCGCCTCGGCTACCGCTCCCCCGCCGGAACCACGTGCCGGCCACCCGGCTCACCAGTCATGGACCGTGCCGTCCTTGAGCCGGTTGAACGGCAGGTACGCCGGCTCGTACGGGAACCGGGCCGCCGCCTCCTCGTCGAGCTCCACCCCGAGCCCCGGCTGGTCGCCCGGATGCAGGTAGCCGTCGGTGAAGGTGAACGACTGCCGGAACACCTCGTTGGCCAACGGGGTGTGCTTCATGTACTCCTGGATCCCGAAGTTGTGGATGGCCAGGTCCAGGTGCAGGGCCGCGGCCATCCCCACCGGGGAGATGTCGGTCGGGCCGTGGATGCCCGACTTGATCTGGTACTGGGCGGCGAAGTCGAGCAGCTTGCGCATCGCGGTGATGCCGCCGGTGTGGGTGACAGCGGACCGGACGTAGTCGATCAGCTGCTCCCGGATCAGGGTCTGGTAGTCCCAGACGGTGTTGAAGACCTCACCGATGGCCAGCGGGGTGGTGGTGTGCTGGCGGACCAGCCGCAGCGCCTCCTGGTTCTCGGCCGGGGTGCAGTCCTCCAGCCAGAACAGGTCGTACGGTTCGAGGGCCTTGCCGAGCTTGGCGGCCTGGATCGGCGTCATCCGGTGGTGACCGTCGTGCAGCAGCGGCAACTCCGGGCCGAACTCGGCACGCACCGCCTCGAAGACCGACGGTAGGTGGCGCAGGTACGCGCGGGTGTCCCAGTCCTCCTCGGCGGGCAGCGGAGTGCGCTGCGCGGGCTCGTAGTCGTAGCGCTGGCCGGTGGCGCTGGGTTGCGCGGCCACGCCGTAGACGGCGTTGATCCCCGGCACCGCGGTCTGCACCCGGATCGACCGGAAGCCCTCGTCGAGGTGGCTGCGGATGGAGTCGAACAGCTCGGGGATGTCCCGCCCCGACGCGTGCCCGTACGCCATGATGCCGGTGCGGGACGCACCGCCCAGCAGTTGGTACAGCGGCATGCCGGCGGCCTTGGCCTTGATGTCCCACAGCGCGACATCGACGGCGGCGATGGCCGCCATGGTGACCGGGCCCCGCCGCCAGTACGCCGAGCGGTACAGGAACTGCCAGGTGTCCTCGATCCGGTGCGGGTCCCGTCCCATCAGCAGAGGGGCGACATGGTCGCGCAGGTACGAGGCGACGGAGAGCTCGCGGCCGTTGAGCGTGGCGTCGCCCAGACCGGTGATGCCCTCATCAGTGGTGATCTTGAGGGTGACGAAGTTCCGGTCGGGGCTGGTCACGATGATGTCTGCTGCGACGATCTTCACGGGGTGCCTTTCGTCCTTCAGAACCGGGGGTGGATTCTAGGCCGACAAAGGCGATCGGCGCGGCCGGCGACCGACCCGATGAGCGGAGAGCCGGCCCATCGGGCCGGCTCTCCGCTCATCGGAGGCAGCAACGTTCAGTCGGTCCGGGCGCGAAGGCTCCGGGTCAGGACCGGGATCATCACCGCCGCAGCGACGACGTGCAGCCCGGCAAGGGCGGTGACGGTGGCCGCGTTCGCCCCGGAGATGAGGGGCGGGACCAGCGAGATCACGGTCAGGGCCACCGCCGTCCACACGAACCGGTCGGCGGGTCGAGCACTCCACCGGAGCAGCGCCACGGCGATGACGACACCCACCACCGAGAAGAAGCCGGTCACCACGGCGATCCCGGACAACGGAATCGTCTCGCCACCATCGGGGATCTCGAAGTCGACGCCGGCGGCCCGGGCCAACGTGGCGGCGAGGGTGGTGATCACCATCGCCGCGAGCGTCGCGATCACGCCGGTGCCGGCGAGCCCACGGAATCGGTGGGTGTAGCGGGGTGGGCCCGATGCCGGGCCGGCGGCGATCCCGGTGTCCTTCATGCTGTTCATGTCATCTCCTTCAGACGAAGGCTGTCGTACCGGATGTGTTGACTGACGTGTGACGGCACCGGGCGTGAAGACACGCACTCGCGCGGTGCGACGGTCGGGGTTGCACAGCGCACGGACGCCGGTGCCGCGCAGCCAGAAGCCGGCATCGCGCCCGAGGACCGGCCCGGGCTCACCATCGCGCAGCTCCAACTGCACGCGCCCGCTGGTGACCACGCCGAACGCGTCGTGCCACTCCGCCGCGACCACCTCGGCACGCGCACCGCCGTGCAGCGTGAGCGTCCGCACCGGGACTACTCCGTGCCGTCCGCCGGCAGGCGTTCCGGCAGCCCGAGCCGCGGGAACTGGTCGCCGTGGAAGATGAAGACCTCGGTGATCGCGCCGCCGGTGATGCGCAGGACGTCGATCGTCAACGGCAGGTACGCGCCCTCCTGCTCCCGCCAGTGGTAGAAGGCGACGGCGGGCTGGCGGTTCACCGAGGTGGGGACCGCACGCAGGCCCTTCATGCCATCGAAGCCGTCCTCGACCCAGCTGTTCACCACCGCGTCGCGGCCGACGTACAGGCCCGGTGTGGGCGGCATCGAGTAGCGGACGTCGTCTCGCAGCATGGCTGCGAGCGCGTCGACGTTCGTGGCCACGCTGGCGTCGGTGAAGCGCCGCACCAGCTCGCGCGTGCCGGCGTCCTCGTCGCCGCCGGTCCAGTCCTGCCGCTCGGCGGGCAGGTGCTCCCGCATGCCGGCGCGAGCCCGCTGCAAGGCACTGTTGACCGAGTTGACCGAGTCCCCGAGCAGCTCCGCGACGTCCCTGGCGGGCCAGCCGAGCACGTCCCGCAGGATCAGCACGGCCCGTGGACGCGGCGCGAGGTGCTGGACCGCGACCAGGTACGCCAGCTCGATCGTCTCCCGCGCCACGGCGACGGTCTCCGGCTCGTCCACGTCGCCAGCGGGCAGCTCGTCGAGCAACCGGTCCGGGTAGGGCTGCAACCACAGCACCTCGCCGCCGGTGGCCGGCGCCGGGCGGCGCTTGGCGAGCAGGTCCAGGCAGGCGTTGGTGGCGATCCGGTACAGCCAGGCCCGGAACGTCGACCGCCCCTCGAAGGTCTCCCGCCGCCGCCAGGCACGCAGGAACGTCTCCTGCACGGTGTCCTCGGCGTCCTCGAACGAGCCGAGCATCCGGTAGCAGTGCACGTGCAGTTCCCGCCGGTGCCGCTGCGCCAGCCCCGAGAACGCCGGCTCGTCGACCTCGCCCAGACCACTCACGCCCAGCTCCTGCAGCCGCGTGTCCGCACTCATCACGTCATCCTTCCGCCTCGTCATGTCCTGTCGCAGGTATGACGGGCGCGGATGCGACAACTCATCACTGGAGTGAGCGGACGTCATCCTCCCGAGGGTCGACGCGGAGAGTGGGCCGCGGCGATCGCGACGAAGCTGTAAATGCTAAGGCCCAGGTTGAGTACCTGGCTGCACTTCCCATGCCGGAGCACGATGATCAGGTGATGAAAAATAGGTCAGGAAGGTTCCTGGACACTACTTTTCATCACCTGATCTTGATTAGAGCGTGACGCGCCAACGCGGTCCTACCGGGCGGTGCCGCCACCCGATCGGCCCGCACCGGCGGAGGGCCGGTGCGCGATGCGGGGCGCCCGCACGGCGGAGGCGTTGCCCGACCCCGGGCGGTAGTCCCGTGCCGCGCTGGCCACCATCTCGTCGGCGTCGCGGGTAAGCGTCTCCCGGATGTGCGGCGGAACGAACTCGGACGTCGCCATCGCCAGTCGGACCTGCACCGCGCGGTCGTCGACCAGGCGGGCGAGGTCCGCCTCGCTCAGCTCGACGGCCCGCACCAGCGCGGCGCGGACATCGACCACCGGGTCCGCGGCGAGCGCGCTGCGCTGCGCGGCGGTGGTCCGCGGGTTGCGGGCAACCCCCTTGCGTACGCGTGCCGTGCGATCGGCCAGCAGGGCGTCGATCACGTCGGGGTCGTGGGTGTGCGTGCCGAGTCGTTCCCGTACCTCGGGTGACACGTCGTCGATCAGCTTGGCGGCCAGCTCCGGCTCCAGTTGACGACTTTCCGCGAGGAGCCCGCGAAGCTCCTTGTCCGAGGTCTTCGACATGACCTGGCGGATCGACTCGTCACAGGCCGGATTGCTGGCGACGGCCCAGCGGACCCACCGGTCGGCGTCCTTGACCAGGCGCATGAGGTTGGCGATCGACGTGGAGGGGTTCCTCGCCACGGCCTCCCGGACCTGACGATCTTGGTCGCGGGTGAGCGGTCGCAGGGCCTGCGCGGGTGCGTCGGCCCGAGAGGCGACGGCCTTGCGGACCAGGACCGACGGGTCGGATGCCAGGTCGATGAGGGTCATTTGTGGCGTTGTGGGGTCCTGAGCGAGGGCGAGCCGAGCGTCAGCGCTGCCACCGATCGGACGGTGGGCGGTGGTGCCGGACGCGCTGTGACGGTCGGCCTCGCCGACGTCCTGCTGTTTCCCCATGCCGCAATCATGTCACGCGCCCGATTCGGCAGGATTGGCCACGGGCGGGACCGGGGCGGGCAGGCGCAGACCGGACATGCCGCCGTCCACCGGCAGCGACGAACCGGTCACCGACCTGGTCGCGGGCGAGGCCAGGTAGACGACGGTGGCGGCCACCTCGTCGGCGGTCACCAGTCGGCCGGTCGGCTGGCGGGCGGCCAACTGTCGCTTCTCCGCCGTCGGGTCGGCCGCACCGGCGAGCAGGCGGGCCACCCAGGGCGTGTCGACGGTGCCGGGGGCGACACAGTTGACCCGGACGCCCTCCGTCACCAGGTCGGCGGCCATGGCGAGGGTGAGGGCGTGCACGGCACCCTTCGACGCCGAGTAGAGGGCGCGTTTGGGCAGACCGGTGGTCGCGGCGATCGAGGAGATGTTGACGATCGCCGCGGAGGACGACCGGCGCAGGTACGGCAGGGCGACGGCGCTGGTTCGGGCCACGCCGGAGACGTTGACGTCGAGTACCCGGCTCCACTGCTCGTCGTCGTTCTCCTCCACAGTGCCCACGGCCGAGATGGCGGCGTTGTTCACCAGGATGTCGATGCCGCCGAACGTCTCCGCGACCGAGGCGACGGCCGCGGTGAGGGAGGACCGGTCGGCCACGTCCGCCTGGACGCCGAGCACCCCGGGGGCCTCGGGCAGCCCGGACAGTTCCAGGTCCAGGACACCCACCCGGGCGCCGGCGGCGACGAACGCCCGCACGCAGGCGAGGCCGATCCCCGATGCACCTCCGGTCACCACCGCCACGAGACCGTCACACCGCATCAGGCGTCCCGGAGCGTGTTGCGCTGCCGACCGAGGCCGTCGATCTCGATCTCCATCACATCGCCGACGGCCAGGTACGGGAAGCGGCCGGAGAGCGCCACTCCCTGCGGGGTGCCCGTGTTGATGACGTCGCCCGGGTCCAGGACGGTGTACTGGGACAGGTGCCAGACCAGGTACGCCACGTCGAAGATCATGTCCTTGGTGCTGGAGTCCTGGCGGGGCTCGCCGTTGACCCAGGAGCGCAGCCGCAGCGCCTGCGGGTCGCCGATCTCGTCGGGGGTGACCAGCCACGGGCCGAGCGGTTGGAACGTCTCACAGGACTTGCCCTTGGACCACTGGCCGCCGGAGACCGCGAGTTGGAAGTCCCGCTCGGAGACGTCGTTGGACAGCACGTATCCGGCGATGTGCCCGAGGGCGTCGGCCGGTGAGGCGAGGTAGCGGGCCGTTCGGCCGATCACCACCGCCAGCTCCACCTCCCAGTCGGTCTTCGTCGATCCGCGCGGGATCAGGACCTCGTCGTACGGGCCGACGACGGTGTTGGGCGCCTTGTAGAAGATGATCGGCTCGGTCGGTGGCGCGGCACCGGACTCGGCGGCGTGCGCGGCGTAGTTCTGCCCGACGCAGAGCACCACACCCGGCCGGGCGATCGGCGCGCCGACCCGCTGCCCGGTGACGTCGATCTCGGGCAGGTCGGTGGCCTCGCGGGCCCGCCGGACGCCGTCGCCGGCAAGGAACTCGCCGTCGATGTCGACGGTGAGCGACGAGAGGTCGAAGTGCCGCCCATCGACGTACAGCACGGGGCGTTCCCGTCCCACCGGCCCGACGCGCATGAATCTCACGAACCAACCTCCACTGCCTGGGTCGCCAAGAACCCAATTTCCTATAGGATGTTGTTCGGCTCGTGTGTACTCGCTCACACCGGCACAGTCAAGGGGTCGCTGAGGAGACGAGATGGCCCAGCAGGAACCTCGCGAGGGTCGACTCCGCCCCGCCCGTCGACTCACCCTCGCCGAGGACGTCTACGAGTCGATAAAGACGCTGGTCATGGACCACATCCTTCCGCCCGGCGAGCGGGTCAACATCGACGCGCTCGCCCGGGAACTCGACGTCTCCCCCACCCCCGTCCGTGAGGCCCTCGCGAGGCTGGAGGCCGACGGCCTGGTCCGCAAACGCCCACTCTCCGGCTACACCACGACGCCACTGTTGAGCCGTGCCGAGTTCGACGACCTGTTCGACGTCCGGCAACTGCTGGAGGGCGCCACCGCCGGGCGGGCCGCCACCCACGCCTCCGCCGAAGCGCGCCAACGGATCAGCGTCGAGGCGGCGGCGAGCATCGACGTGGAGGCCGGCGACGGATATCGCCGCCACGCCGCCTTCACCGCACTGGACGCGACGTTCCACGACCTGATCGCCGAGGTCTCCGGCAGCCCGTTGCTGCGGGACACCATCACGCGGCTGCACTCACACCTGCACCTGCACCGGCTGTACTTCCCGGTCGCCGGCGCAGCGGACACCAACGCCGAGCACCAGCGCATCGCCGCCGCCATCGTCGCCGGCGACGCGACAGCCGCCACCGAGGCGATGCGGGCGCACCTCAGCGCCGCCCGGGAGCGCCACCTGCCCGCCTTCGGCCGGCTCCCCACCCCCGCGACACCACGCGACTCGGCCTGACCCACCCCCACGGATCCGAGGAGCCGCCATGCGGATCGCCCTCTTCATCACCTGCGTCAACGACCTCGCGTTCCCGGCCACCGGCATCGCTGTCACCCGCATCCTGCGGCGACTCGGCCACACCGTCGACTTCCCCGCCGACCAGACCTGCTGCGGGCAGATGCACGCCAACACGGGTTACCGGGCCGAGGCCATGCCTCTGGTGCGCAACTACGTCGACGTCTTCGACTCCTACGACGCCATCGTCGCGCCGTCCGGGTCGTGCACCGCGATGATCCGCGACCAGTACCCGCGCCTGCACGCGCCGGCCACGTCGGTGGCCGCCCGCACGTACGAGCTGTCCGAGTTGCTCGTCGACGTTCTCGGCGTCACCGACGTCGGCGCCGAGTTCAAGGAGACGGTCACCTACCACCCGACCTGCCACGGCCTGCGGATGCTGCGTCTCGGCGACCGACCCCTGACCCTGCTGCGCCAGGTGCGCGGCATCCACCTGGTCGAGCTGGGCGACGCCGAGGAGTGCTGTGGCTTCGGCGGCACGTTCGCACTGAAGAACCCGGACGTCTCCACCGCCATGCTCACCGACAAGTGCGCCCGGGTCCGCGACACCGGCGCACGGGTGCTCGCCGCAGCCGACAACTCCTGCCTGGCGCACATCGGCGGCGGTCTCGACCGCCACCGCTCAGGCGTACGGGCCGTGCACTACGCCGAGATTCTCGCCGAGACGGGAGCCAGCTCATGAGCCATCCGGTCGCACCCGCCACCGGGGGCGGGCGGATCCGCACGCCGCTGCCGTTCCCCACCGCCGCCAGGCCGGCCGTCGCCGACCCGCAACTCCGGGCCAACCTGCACCGGGCCACCCGCACCATCCGGGCCAAGCGAGCCCGGGTCGTCGACGAGGTACCCGACTGGGAGGCTCTGCGCGACGCCGGCTCGGCGATCAAGGCGGACGTCCAACGTCGGTTGCCGGAGTTGCTGGAGCAGTTCGAGGCGTCCGTCACCGCCGCCGGCGCCACTGTGCACTGGGCCCGCGACGCGGCCGAGGCGTGCCGGATCGTGGTCGAGCTGACCCGGGCCACCGGGGCCGACGAGGTCGTGAAGGTCAAGTCGATGGCGACCCAGGAGATCGAGCTCAACGAGGCGCTGGAGGCCGCCGGGATCGCCGCGTACGAGACCGACCTCGCCGAGCTGATCGTGCAGCTCGGCGAGGACACCCCCTCGCACATCCTGGTGCCGGCGATCCACTACAACCGGGCCCAGATCCGGGAGATCTTCGAACGTCGCATGGCCGACGCGCCGCCCGACCTGAGCGACGAGCCGGCCGCGCTGGCCGAGGCGGCCCGCGCTCACCTGCGGCGGCGTTTCCTCTCGGCCCGGGTCGCCGTCTCCGGCGCGAACTTCGCCGTCGCCGACACCGGCACCCTCGTGGTGGTCGAGTCCGAGGGCAACGGCCGCATGTGCCTCACCCTCCCCGAGACGCTGATCAGCGTCGTCGGCGTCGAGAAGCTGCTGCCGACCTTCACCGACCTGGAGGTCTTCCTGCAACTGCTGCCGCGGTCCTCGACCGGTGAGCGGATGAACCCGTACACCTCGATGTGGACCGGCGTCACCCCCGGGGACGGCCCGCAGGACGTGCACGTCGTGCTCGTCGACAATGGCCGCTCCGCTGTGCTCGCCGACCCGGTCGGCCGGCCGGCGCTGTCCTGCATCCGCTGCTCCGCGTGCCTCAACGTCTGCCCGGTGTACGAACGGGCCGGCGGGCACGCGTACGGCTCGGTGTACCCGGGCCCGATCGGCGCGATCCTGTCGCCGCAGCTGACCGGCGTCGCCGACAACGCCTCACTGCCGTACGCGTCGACCCTCTGCGGCGCCTGCTACGACGTGTGCCCCGTGAAGATCAACATTCCGGAGATCCTGGTCCACCTCCGCCAGCAGGCACCGCACCCACCCGCCGAACGGGCCACCATGCGGCTCCTGTCCTGGGTGATGCGCAGCCCCCGACGGTGGGCCGCCGCCCTGCGCCTGGCCCGGGCCGGCGCGGGGCCGCTCGGGGCGTACCGTCAGCGGCGCACCGGCGCTCGCACGCTGCGGCGACTGCCCTGGCCCGCGTCGGCGTGGACCCGGTCGCGTGACCTGCCGCTGCCCGCGCCGCAGACCTTCCGGGAATGGTGGGGAAAACAGTGAGCGCACGTGACGAGATCCTGGCGCGGCTCCGGACGGCCCTGGCCGACAGCCCGCCGCCGGTGCAGGTGCCCCGCCGCTATCGCCGGGTCGGCGACCACCCCGACCTGATCGAAACCCTCGTCGACCGCCTGGAGGACTACCGGGCCGTCGTCCACCGTGGCACCGACGCCCTGCACCGGCTGCTCGGCGAGGTCGGCCGGCTCGCCGTTCCCACCGACACCCCCGCCCATTGGCTGGACGGCTACGCCGGAGAGCTGCACCGCGACGCGCCCCAGCTGTCACCGGCCGCGCTCGACGGCCTGGACGCGGTCCTGACCGGCTGTGCCGTGGCGGTCGCCGACACGGGCACCATCATCCTCGACGCCGGCCCGACGCAGGGGCGGCGCGCGCTCACCCTGGTGCCCGACCGGCACATCTGTGTCGTCCGCACCGACCAGGTCGTCGGCCTGCTGCCGGAGGCGCTGGCCCGACTGGACCCACGCGCGCCACTGACCTGGATCTCGGGCCCGTCCGCGACGAGCGACATCGAGCTGAACCGGGTCGAGGGAGTGCACGGCCCGCGCCGCCTGGAGGTCGTACTGGTCAGCTCAGGAGTCTGACGACACCTGCTCGCGGGTCTCGTCCGCCTGGTCCCGCAGCGGGACGCCGCGCACGTTGAGCAGCATGACGATGCCCACGCCGACCACCAGGGCGATGTCGGCGACGTTGCCGACGAAGAACCCGGCGTAGTCGATGAAGTCCACCACGTGCCCCCGCGCGAACCCCGGCTCGCGGAAGAGTCGGTCCAGCAGGTGCGTCGTCGCACCGCCGAGCACCAGGCCCAACGCCACCGCCCAGGGACGCGACGTGACCCGCCGGGCCACCACCGTCACCGCGACCACCGCCGCCGCGGCGAACACCGCGAAGATCCAGGTGTACGCGGAGCCGATCGAGAAGGCCGCGCCCGGATTGTAGACGAGGCGCAGTTGCAGCAGCTCACCGAGGAGCGTGATGGTCTGCCCGTCGGACAACGCGGACTCGGCCCAGAACTTGGTGGCCTGATCGGCGGCGAGCACCACGGCAGCGATCAACACGACGGCGCGGAACATCCCGGAACCCTAGCTCACGGTTTGGTGCGCGGGCGGCGCCGGTGCCCGGCCCGGCTCAGCCCCGCCGGCCGGGAAAGTCGACGGTGAACGGCGAGGTGCCCACCCGGATGGCGGACGCGTCGACCTGCCTTACGTAGTCCGGGTAGCAGCGGTCGGGGTGCAGGCAGAACCGGACCCGCTGGCCGGGCAGGAGTCGGGCGTCGTACCGGCCGTCCTCGACGTTCTCGTCGACCGCGACGATGTCGCCGGTGTCGGCGTTGTAGACGTAGACGGGGTAGCTGTAGCCGTACACCGGGAGGCCGTTGGCTTGGCCGGAGACGGCAGTGCCGGCGCTCATCCGCTCGTTCGCCACGGTGGTGCCGCCGGCGACGACCTTGATCCGGGTCGCCTTGACGCTGTTCGGCGCCCCACCGGACCACTGGGTGGCGTAGACGCTGTTGGCGCCGCCGTTGCCCGGTGGGATGAACGCCAGCGACCACTCGTACGGGCCGAGCCCGCTGAAGGTGTACGAGCCGTCGCCGGGAACCTTCCAGGTGGTCTCGTACCAGAACGGATCGTAGGTCGTCAGCGCGACGGTCACCGACACCGGCTGGCCGGTGACCGCGTCGGTGATCGACCCGGTGATCGACCCCGCCCGGTCCAGCAGGATGTCGGGCAGCGTGGTGATCCCGGGCCCTGGCTCGACCACCAGTGCCTTGGCCCGGTCGCCGGTGCCACCCTCCGGGCCGACCCACTGCGCGCCGTGCCCGTTGGCCGAGCCGCCGGCCCAGATGTTGTACCGGTCCGGGTGGAGGCTCCGGAACCGCACCACCCCGTTCTCGTCGGAGATCTCGTTGGCGTCATAGATGTCGGGAAACCGCTTGTCCACCGAGATGGCGATGATTCCCGTGTTGGGCACCGGTGCGCCGGTCGCCCGGTCCCGCAGTGTCACGCGCAGTTCGTTGCCGGGCGGCTGGACCGGCAGCGTCGCGTGGGTCACCCGCCCGGCGACCGCGGTCGCCTCGACCATCCCGCCCTCGTGTACGCCGTCGTTCGCGGCGCCGGTGAACCGGTAGTGGCCGGGCGGCACCTCCAGGTCGACGTACCCGTTCGGGAAGGTCCCGGCGGCGTTGGTGCAGATGAGGCCGAGCTCCAGCGGGTCCTGAACACAGAAGTTCCGAACCTCGGCGCCGGTGGCCGCGTCGGCCGCGACGAACCGGATCCGGCCGGCCGGGGGAAGCACGTCGTCGACGACGAGCCGGCCACGGGTCGGCACCGTGACAGCTCCCCAGGGGAACCCGAGCCGGCTCGGGTAGTAGCGGGGTCGGAACACGCCGGGCAGTTGGTTGGTGATCCGGTAGCGCCCGGCCGACACCCGGGACACCCGCCACCGGCCGGCCCGGTCCGTGGTGGTCGAGTAGGTCGGATGCTCGGCGCCGGAGTCCGGCGCGAGGGTGACTCTGACCTGGCTGGCCGGTCGGCCGGACCGTTCGGTCAGGGTGCCACTGACGGTCGCGGCGGCGCTGCCGGCCCGGACCGGCGCGACCGGACCCAGCACCGCGTCGACCCCGAGCAGCAACAGCGCGCTCAGCGCCGCCAACAGGAGAATTCCGGTACGTCTGGTGGGACGTGCTACTCGACTGCCCATCGTGGTGGCACCTCCGGAATCGGCGAAGCCCGGCTCGCTTCGCGCACATCAGGGGGCAGCCTAACCACGCTTCTCACCACTGCTTGTCAAGTGACGAACACGGACAGTGTCGGTTTTCGAGGCATCTGCGGACCGCTACGGACGGTCACGGCGCCGCCGGCCGCTGGCCACCCGCCCGGCTGAGGGTTGGTCGGATGAGGCGCGGAAACGACATAATGCATGGCTTTGGTAATTGCCAAAGTCTTGCAACTGTGCCACCGTGATGATCAACGGTTCCGGCGCTCCGCCCACCCGACCACCGATTCCTCCCCACACCACAGGAGCCCTCTGTGACCCGGATGCGTCCGACCCTCCGACGCCTCGTGGCGGCGACCGCGGCGGCGGGGATGCTCGTCCTCGCCGGCTGCTCGACCCCGGCCATCCCCAACGGCACATCCGGCGGCGCGACGCTTGTCGTCGCCACCTCCGACGAGCCGGACGCGCTGAACCCGGTGCTCAACTACGGCGTCGACGGCGCCTCGCTGATCTTCGACGGCCTCGTCAGCCGGGACGACGACAACCGCCTCGTCGCCGGTCTGGCCACGGCGTTGCCGGAGCTGTCCGCCGACGGACGCACAGTGACCGCGAAGCTGCGTGACGGGGTGCAGTTCCACGACGGCACCACGCTGAGCGCGGCGGACGTCGCCTTCACCTACCAGGCGGTGCTGGACCCGACTGTGGACTCCACGCTCCGCTCCGACCTGGACATGGTGGAGTCGGTGACCGCGCCCGACGCGGCCACCGTCGTGTTCCGGCTGCGCTACCCGTACGCGCCGTTCCTCCAGCGACTCACCCTCGGCATCGTGCCGTCGAAGCTGCTCAGCGGGCAGGACATCAACACCACCGGGTTCAACCGGAAGCCGATCGGGACCGGGCCGTACAAGGTCGAGTCCTGGACGCCGGGTGACCGGCTGGTGCTCACCGCGAACGAGCGCTACTTCGGTGGCCGGCCGGCGAACAACCGGGTCGTGGTGGCGTTCGTCGCCGACGACAACGTCCGCGCCCAGCGGATGCGGGCCGGCGAGTTCGACGCCGCCGAGCTGCCGCCGAAGCTCGCCTCCGGGTTCGACTCCGACACCGCGTACCGGGTGCAGCGGGTACCGACCGCCGACTACCGGGGCGTGATGCTGCCGATGGGCAACCCGGTTCTCGCCGACCCGGCGGTCCGCCGGGCGCTCAACCTCGCCGTCGACCGGGCCGCGATGGTCTCCGGAATCCTCGGTGGCGCCGGCGAGCCGGCGTTCGGGCCGGTCCCCCCGACCTCCGAGTTCGCCGACCCATCGACAGTCGGCACGCCGACCGCCGACGCGACCGCGGCGAGCGCGCTGCTCGACGCGGCCGGCTGGAAACCCGGTGCGGGTGGGGTGCGGGCCAAGGACGGCCGGCCGGCCCGGTTCACACTGATGTACCCGGCAACCGACACCCTGCGCAAGGACCTGGCCCTGGCCGTCACCGCCGACGCGAAGAAGATCGGAATCGAGGTCACCCCGGCCGGGCTCACCTGGGACGCCATCGACCCGCGAATGAAGTCCGACGCCCTGCTGATGGGCTACGGCACGCCGTACGACCCGGACTTCGTCTCGTACAAGCTGTTCAGCTCCCAGTTCGCCGGGCAGGGCTACTTCAACCCTGGCTCGTACCGCTCCGAGGTGACGGACCGCGCTCTGCAGGAGGGCCGTGACCAGATCGATCCGGCTCTCCGCAAGGCCGCCTACGCGCAGTTCCAGAAGCAGTTGGCCGCCGACGTGCCGTGGCTGTTCCTCACCTACCTGCGGCACACCTACGTGCTGAAGTCCTCCGTCCAGGGCGCGGCCCCCCGGGTCGAGGCGCACGAGCACGGGGTGGCGAACAGCATCTGGTGGAACATCAACACCTGGACGCGCTCGTGACCCGCTCCGGCCGACTGGCCGGGGCCGGGGCGGTGGTCCGACGCCGCCTCCTGGTCGCCGTGCCCGTGCTCGCCGCCACGAGCATCGGGATGTTCGCCCTGGGGGCCGCCTCGCCTGTCGATCCCGCCAAGCAGTACGCGGGTGCTGCGGCCTTCACCGCCAGCGAGGAGAACCTGGCGCAGATCCGTGCCAACTGGGGTGTCGACGACCCGCTGCCGGTGCAGTACCTGCGCTGGATCGGCAATCTGGTCCAGGGCGACCTGGGCTGGTCGACGAGTCGTCACGAGCCGGTCGCCTCGGTGCTCTCGGCCCGGGCCGGCTGGACGCTGTTGCTGATCGGGGTGACCCTCGCCCTGGTCCTGGTCGGCAGTCTGCTGCTGGGCGCGCTGGCCGCGTACCGCCGGGGTGGGTTGTTCGACCGCTGTTTGCGGGCGGCGGCCTACGCGGTCGAGTCGATGCCGGTGTTCTGGCTGGGCCTGGCCGCGATCGCCGTGTTCGCGCTGGCCCTGGGCTGGTTTCCGGCGGGCGGGCTCACCGATGTCACGGCGACCAGCACCTCCTGGGGCGACGTGGCGCACCACCTGATCCTGCCGGTCGGAGTGCTGGCTGTTTCCCAGGCGCCGTGGTTCGTGCTGTTCGTTCGGGACGCGGTAGCGGAGAGCATGCGCGACGACCACGTGCTCGCGGCGCGGGCCCGCGGGTTGCCCGGGCGGACGGTCCTGTTCGGGCACGCGTTACGGACCGCGCTGCTGCCGTTCCTCACCCTGGTCGGCACCCACCTGCCCGAGCTGGTCGGCGGGGCGGTGCTCGTCGAGACGGTCTTCTCGCTGCCGGGCCTCGGTGCCGTCACGGTGGCCGCCGCGCTGGGCAGCGACTTCCCGCTGTTGGCGGCGATCACGCTGGTCACCACCGCCGTGGTGCTGGCCGCGAACCTCACGACCGACCTCGCCTACGCCGCCGCGGACCCGAGGGTGCGACTCGATGGCTGACCTTGTCACCCGACCGCCGCTGCTCCACCTGGCCCGGTCCCGGCTGCGGCTGCGACCCGGCCAGACCGGTGTCGTCGTCGCCGGTCTGGTCCTGCTGGTGGCAGTCGCCGGCTCGCTGCTCGCACCGCTCGTCTGGCCACTCGACCAGAGCGCGGTCGCGCTGGACCAGACCCGGTTGGCACCGTCCTGGACCCACCTCGCCGGCACCGACGACCTGGGCCGCGACGTGGCACACCGGGCCGTCTACGGACTGCGGGTCTCGTTGCTCGTCGGCGCGGTCGCCGCCCTCGTGGCCACGGTTCTCGGGGGCGTGGTCGGCGGGATCGCCGGCACGCTCGGCGGCCGGGTGGACCGGATCCTGATGCGGGTCGTGGACACCATCGCCGCGATGCCCCACCTGCTGCTGGGCATCTTCATCGTCGCCATGCTGCGTCCCAGCCTCGGTGCCGTGATCGCCTCCGTCGGGCTCACCCACTGGCTCTCCACCGCCCGCATCGTCCGATCCGAGTTGTTGAGCCTGCGGACCCGACCGTTCATCGACGCCGCCATCAGCGGTGGGGCCGGCCGACTCCGGGTCCTCACCCGGCACCTGCTGCCGCACGTCCTGCCCCGGCTGGCGCTGGCCACCACCCTGATGATCCCGCACGCGGTGTGGCACGAGACCGCCCTGTCGTTCCTCGGCCTCGGCCTGCCTCCGCACCTCGCCTCACTGGGCAACATGATCAATGACGGCCAGGGGTCGCTGCTGACCGGTGCCTGGTGGGCGAGCCTGGCACCGGGCGCGGTCATCGTCGTCGCCACCCTCGCCATCGCGGTCCTCGCCGCCCGCTGGCGCGACCGCCTCGATCCCCGGATCCGAGCGGAGCTGCACCTGTGACCACCACCGATTCCGTTGCGGCCCCGGCGTCTCCCCGCGCCGCCGCGGGTCAGCCACTGCTCACAGTGGACGGCCTCGGCGTCGAGTTCCGGCTCCGCGACACGACGGTGCGTGCGGTCAGCAATCTCAGTCTCACCGTACGGGCCGGCGAGCTGCTGGCCATCGTCGGCGAGTCCGGCTGCGGCAAGTCCGTCCTGGCCCACGCCCTGCTCGGCCTGCTACCCGGCAACGCAACGACCACCGGCCACGCCGTCCTGCACGACCCGGACAGCGAACCGGTCGACCTGATCACCTGCGGTCAGCGCCACCTGGCTCGCAGGGTGCGCGGGCGCCGCGTCGGGCTGGTGCCGCAGAGCCCGGCCACCGCCCTGAACCCGGTACGCACCGGACGCCGACTGCTCGCCGAGACGCTGCGGGCGCACGGCCGCGACCGCGCCGACGCCGACCAGCTCGCTGTCGATGTCGGGCTCGACCCGGCGGACCTGGACCGCTACCCCCACGAGCTCTCCGGTGGCATGGCACAGCGTCTGGTCACCGCGCTCGCGCTGGCACCCGACCCGTCGCTGCTCATCGCCGACGAGCCCACCACCGGGCTGGACCGACCCCTGGTCGACCACACCCTCGACCTGCTGAGACGTCGCTGCGACAACGGCTCGGCGGTCGTGCTCATCACGCACGACCTGGCTGCCGCGCAACGGGTGGCCGACACCGTCGCCGTGATGTACGCCAGCCGCATCGTGGAACACCGCGCCACCGACCAGCTCTTCACCGCGCCGACCCACCCGTACGCCTCGGCGTTGCTCGACGCCCTGCCGGACCGGGCCTTCCGGCCGGTGCCGGGCGACCCGCCGATGCTCACCGCGCTGCCACCCGGCTGCGCGTTCGCGCCCCGCTGCCCGCGCCGCACCGACACCTGCGCGGACCGACCAGAGCCGACACCGGTCGCCGGTGGTGGCACTGTGGCGTGCCACCACCCGATCCCCACCGGAGCCACCACGTGACCAGTGCGCAGCACCTGCTCGCCGACGAGGTAACCGTCTCCTACGGCCGCCAGGTCGTCCTCGACGGCGTCACAGTGCGGGTCGGCCGCGGAGAGACGGTCGGACTGCGCGGGCCCTCCGGTTGCGGAAAGTCGACGCTGGTTCGGGTCCTTGCCCTGCTGCACCGCCCCGATCAGGGTCGGGTCAGCATCGATGGCACCCCGGTCGACGGCGTCCGGTACGCCGTACCGGTCGCCCTGCGGACCCGCGTCGCCGCCCTCTTCCAGAGCCCACGTGCCGCCGCCGACCCCCGACTGAGCCTCGCCGACCTGATCGCCGAACCGCTACGCGCCACCCGGACGCCCGAGCCGGCGGTCCGCGAACGGGTCGCCGAACTCGCCGACCTCGTCGGCCTCACCGCCGACCTGCGCAGCCGACGGCCACACGCCGTCTCCGACGGGCAACTGCAACGCGCCTGCCTCGCCCGGGCCCTGGCGCACCGCCCGGACTACCTGCTCTGCGACGAGGCCACCGCGATGCTGGACGCCTCCACTCAGGCGCACGTCGCCGCCGTCATCCGCGACTACCAGCGGACCCGGCAGGCCGGGGTGCTGGTCATCAGCCACGACCAGACCCTGCTGGACCACTGGAGTGACCGGATCGTCGACCTCGCCGGCACGGCGGGGGCGCGCACCTGACCCTCGCTCCGGGGCGTTGCGAATGCCGGGGGCAACGGACGATCGGCATCGGAGGTCCGCCTCCGCCACTCGGGCGCGACAGCGTCAGCCGACGTCGAGAGGCACCCGCCGAGCGCGGGAGTCGGGACGCCCGGCGAGGATGGCGGCGAGGATCTCCGCGCCGTCGACGACCCGTGGGCCGGGGCGGTTGAAGTAGGCAGGCCCGTCGACCACCCACACCTGCCCGGCACGCACCGCGGGTAGGTCCGCCCAGCCGGGTTGCGCGGTCGCCACGGACAGCTCGTCGACGGTTCGCTCCGGCGTGAACCCGCACGGCCCGAACACCACCACGTCGGGGGCCAGGTCGGCGACCACCGACCACGGGTGCGGGGTGCTGTGCGCACCCGGCCCGAGCAGCAGCGACCGCCCACCCGCGTAGGTGATCTGCTCCGGAACCCAGTGCCCGCCCGGCATCAACGGGTCGAGCCACTCGACGAACAGCACCGTCGGCGCGCCGGGCACCGGCCCCGGCAACGCGGCGAGGCGACGCTCGGCGTCAGCTCGGATCTCCACCGCCCTGCCTTCGGTGCCGGTCAGCGCCGCCACGGCATCGACAGTGTCCAGGATCCCGTCGATGGTCCGCGCCTCCAGGGACATCACCCTGGTGTCGAGATCGATCAGACCAACCGCGTCGTTGACCCGCTCGTAGGAGACCGCACACACGTCGCACAGATCCTGGGTCAGGATCAGATCCGGCTTCAGGCCCTCCAGCATGGCGACGTCGAGCTGGTACAACGACGAGCCTCGGTGCGCGTCACCGGCGATCGCCGCCGAGATCTCCCGGCTCGTCAAGGTCTCCGGCAGGGACGTCGCGGTCACCGCCGGGACGTCGGCCAGGGCCCCCGGCGGCCAGTCACACTCGTGGGTACGGCCAACCAGGTGCCCGGTCAGGCCGAGCATGGCCACGATGTCCGTGGCCGCCGGCAGCAGGGAAACGATGCGCACAACCGCCTGCCTACCAGGCGCGACCGAGCCACGTCCACTTCCGTACAGCGAGACCGCGGCGGCCATCAGCCTGATCAACGACCGCCTCGGCTCAGCACGCCTCGACTGGCTTCATGCCCGAAGCACTCGCTGACTGGCACGGCTCAATCCTTCTTCGGCACCTGATCCACCGCCTCGACCCAGAGCACCCATTCGTCGACCTCAACATCCACAACATCTGGGCATTGCTGGTCGCACGCATCCACAGCCTCCTCACCGATTTGAGCGAACCGGACACTGAGCCTGAGCCGCGGACCTCCGGCAGAGTCGAGCGGCAACCAGGCCCGATCCGCCCGCAGCGGACGGCGATAGTGCGGATCATGAAAGATAGGACGATGGCGAGACTCGAAACTCCACGACTCGTGCTGCGCCGTTGGCGCGATGACGACATCACGCCCATGACGGCGATCAACGCGGATCCGGACGTCATGCGCTGGATCGGCAACGGGACGCCTGCCGATCGAGAACGCACGGCGGCGGGAATCACCGGCTGCGAACGCGCCTGGGACGAACACGGGTTCGGGCTGTTCGCGGTCGAGGTCCGCCAGACCAGCGAACTGGCGGGTTTTGCCGGCTTGGCGATCCCAACCTTCCTGCCCGAGGTTATGCCCGCAGTCGAGATCGGTTGGCGGCTGGGTAGACCGTACTGGGGCCAAGGCTTCGCCACCGAAGCCGCCCACGCAGCGCTGCACTTCGCGTTCGTCGATCGAGAACTCGATCGGATCCTCAGCATCCACCAGATCGGCAACGACGCATCTGAACGTGTCATGCAGAAACTCGGAATGCGGCTGGACCGCGAAACCATCGACCCCTCCTGCAACCGCCCGACCCGCGTTTATGCGATCACCCGCGATGAGTACAACCGCACTCTCGCCATACCGGCCTGAGAGGGCACTCGACAGTTGTGAGGTGCCCCACAGGGTGCTCCAAGCATGGAGGCGAACCGGTGGCGTGGGTGGTGGCTACAGCCTTATTCATCCCCTCTTCCAAGCGAGAAGTTTGTTCGGCTGTCCGAGCCGTATCCTGATCTGCCGCGGACAACAAGCGGTCCCGCACGGCCGGCAGCCGCTCCAAGTGGCCCGCAACTGGCGGGGTTGCTGCGGGAACGGGGCGACCTCGACGAACGGAGGGCCGAGGCGCTAACGGATGGTGAAGGTCAGCGGGTTCGAGATGCCGATGCCGCCGTGGGAATCATGGACCCGCACGGTGAAGGTGGACGACGTGCCGGCCGACAGGGCCGTCTGGAACTGGTAGCGCTGTCCGCTGTTGGTCGGCGTCACGGCCAGCCGGGTTGCGCCGAGGTACAACTCCACCCGGCTGACGAGGTCCCCGGGGTCGGTGTCGGCGACGTCGGCGACCAGCGTGACGGTCGTCGGCTCGAGGAAGTAGGTCTGCCCGCCGGGGGTGCTCAACGCCACCGCCGGCGGGTGGTTGGTGCCGGTGGACGCCGGCGTCACGACCGTGACCAGCAACGGCGGCGCAGCGCCAGACAGCGACTGGTCGGTGCCGGCCGAGACGTACAGCACGAAGGTGGTGCTGGTGCCGGGCTCCCCGATCGGTGGTGTCCACAGCGCCTCGTACCGGTCACCGGTCGTCCTCACCCCCCGGGCCGCCGTGACGCCGTCCACCCGGAACGACACCGAGGTGATGCTGTGTCCGCCTCCCACGGTCGCGGTCGCCGCCAGCGGGATGGTTCCCGGCGTGGTGTACACCGCGCCGGCGGTCGGGCTGAGCCAGGTGACGATCGCCGGCCAGTCGGCGACCGGCGGTGTGGTCGTCCGGGTCGGCGTCACGCTGGGCAGGACGCCGCCGGTGCACGTGACGCCGTTGAGCGTGAACGACGCCGGTACGGGGTTGCTGCCCGACCAGGCGCCAACGAAACCGATGTTCGCGGAGCCATTGGTGCCAAGGGTCGCGTTCCAGCCCAGATTGGTCGCGCTGACCTGCTGGCCCGCCTGGGCCCAGGTGGCGCTCCAGGTTTGTGTGAGCCGCTGGTCGACTGCAGGGAACGCGAACCGCAGCGTCCACCCGTTGACTAGGTCACCCACGTTGGTGACCGCGATGTCGGCGTGGAAGCCACCGGTCCACTGGCTGGTGACGACGTAGTTCACCCGACACCCGGCCGCCGCGTTCGCCGCACTGGCGTGTGAGATCGCGGCCATCATCGCGACCATGGCAACAGCGATGGCGGCCACAGCAGTCAGCGACTTCCGCATGGCACACCTCGCCGTAAATAGTTAAACGTCTATGAATATGTCGACTGTCCTGCTGCTCCGCCTTCCTGTCAAGGCGCGCACGGCAGTCCTGCCGCCGGCAGGACAACGGACAGCCCGCCCATGGCTGATCGGTAGCGGCCACAGCGCCGAGCAGGCAGAAGAGTGGACAGCACAGCTTCCCGCCCGGACCGCGACTGACCGCCAGGTCCTGGACGACTTCGCGTCAATAATTCCTGCGCGCCGCGCTCTTCGAGCGCCTTTCGTATGAAGGATCACGGTGCTGCCGCCGCGCAGGCTAACACCGCAACGATGGCAGCATCCCTCGAGTCGACACGGACCTCCACCCCGATCATGAGGGCGGTTGGCCGTCGTTCCGGGGCGGCGTGGTAGCGGAATTCTTGAAGTGCTGCTCCATTTCGAAGCGTTCAGGCACCTCCATCATCGTGACGGGGCTGGTCACGGCGGTGGGGTGGGGGGGCAGGGATCGACGTAGGGCGAGGCTCCCGGCAAGACAGCAGTCGACCCAAGATCCGATGCTCCAACCGGAAGCCTCGCTATTGTCCTACCCTGCCGCGATTCCCCTGTCCGACCGCACCCTCATTTGCCTCGCTGACCTGATCCGCAACCACCGAAGGCAGGTAGAGAATCGCGCAGCGCCTGGCTGGCGGTTCAACAAGTTTGACCCGAGTACCAGGCGTTGGATACGGCGTTGGCGCCGCCGATGTCCCACGTTCCCGGGCCGATGCACCAGGTCCAGTCGTCGCGGGGCCACGTCGCGTCGACGTAGATGAGCACATGGGTGTTCCCGCAGTGGTTGTACCAGGCCGTTACCGCGTCTTCGTAGTAGCCGCAAACCTGCGCGGCGACGTCCTCGCTGCCGGGCTTGGCCTGCTCCGAAACCGCGGTGGTTTCGGGTTGGGACAGGCGGGAACTGGCACCCGGACTTGCCTGTGCCACGGTCCCGGACAGGGTGAGTGCGCCGAGGATCGCGGTCACTGCCGAGATCCGAAACGCCGTTCTGCACCACATTTTCACGATGGTCTCCTGTCAGCCGCCGCTGCGGCCTGGATGATGCTGCTGGCTGCATGAAGTGATCGATGTACTTCCTCGCGCTCCTTTCATCGCGAAAACACGCATCGATGCAACACGCTCAAGTGAACCTTCTTCCGTAAGCCGGATCAGATTCAACCCTGACTGAGCGGATTTCTTAAGATAAGAGTGCAGGCCGCAGCCAGGTTTGTCGTTACTGGTAAGCGCACAAGTCTTTAGTCTGCGCGTACTCCCGCGCACTGCTCGCGGAACTGGCGTGGCGAAAGACCGTAGGCGCTGCGGAACGCCTGGCTGAAGTGCGCCGGGCTGGTGAACCCCCACTGGGCGGCGATCGCGTGGATCGGGCGCGCGCCTAGTTGGGGGTTGGCGAGGTCGCGTCGGCACTGCTCCAGGCGACGCTCGCGGACCCAGCCGGCAACCGTGTGCCCTTCCTCGTGGAACAGCTTGTGCAGGTATCGCAACGAGATGTGATGCGCTGCGGCAATCGCGTCCGGTGTCAGGCGCGGATCGCCCAGATTCTCTCGGACGAAGGCGTGGATCTGAGCCATCAACGCTCGCCGTCGGGTGTGGGAGGGCACCGCGCTTTGGACGTCCAGCGCGTTGGCCAGTGCCGCTGTCAACACGTCAATGGTGAGGGTGGACAGCCGGGCGGCGTCCAACGGACTGAGTTCGTCCATGTGCCGGGCAAGGTGCAGCAGGAATTGTGAAGATAACGCGCCGATACCTTGGGCGCCAGGGATGCGAACTGCGCTCAGGCGCCGCAACTCCCAAGGGGGCAACGGCAGTAACAAGCGCGGGAAGCGCAGGAGCAGCAGCTGACTAACCGGCACATCCGGGGTGAATTCGGCCAGGTAGGGCCGGGAGGTGTCATACAGTATCAGGTCCCCCACGCCGAAATCTGTGCGCTGGCCGTCTTGCGTGATCATGCCGCCACCACGCACAAGGCAACCCAGCTTGAACACCTCGGGATCGGCCTGCCGAATGAGCTTGGGAGTGCGGTGGACCGAGTGCGGCATCGTGGTCATTAATGTCGCCTGCACGGGACCGAACTCGCTAATTCCGACCTGAGCCCGAAATCCGAGCTCCCGCTGCGATTCACAGCGTAAATCGTAGGGCACCCAGAGCTTCGAGTTTACCTCGCGCCAAAAGGCGAACCCGTCTTCAACCGGGACCTCGCTGGTGCTGACTACGTCCATGACTCACCTTCGCACTGTCGCTGCAGGGGTCAGATCACGATAGCTTGGCGTCGATATAGCGGCGTTGCGAGGATATGGCGCGGGTCAGGCATTGAGGGCTTTTCATCGTGATGGGCCTGGTCGCGATGGGTGGCAGGCAGCGTGTGTCGACATAGGACGAGGCTCCCGGTAAGACAGCAGTCGACCAAGGTCCGATGCCCCAACCGGGAGCCTCGCTGTGCTGTCTTACCCGTCTGCGGTCGCGCTGTCCAGCCGCACTATGAACCACCTGGCCGACCTCATCCGCGCCGAACGCACCCGCCGCCGCGACCGGTGGCGACGACCATGTCGAACCCCTCGCCGCCGGTGTGCCTTTCGACGTATTCCTCAACCTTGCTCGTGGTGTAGTCGATCGGCACGGCGCCCAGGCTCTCGATCACCCGCATGCTCGTCGGCCCACCCGTGGCGTATGCCTCGGCGCCGCGCGCCTGGGCAAGCTGCACGCCCACGTATCCCACAGCGCCGACACCGCCGTGCACAGGACCTTCTGCCCGGCGCGGACTCCGGCCCGGTCGACCAGCCCCTCCCAAGAGGTGACCGCCGCCAAGGGCAACACGGCGGCCTCCCGCATCGAGAGTGCGTTCGGCTTGCGGGCCAGCAGCCGGGCGTCCACGGCGGCGTACTCGGCCAGCGAGCCCTGGAGACTTCACGTGGACGCTATCCGACCAGATCGACGGCGGGGCAGGTTCCTCGGACCGCGACGTCGCCGCGACGGGCGCACCGCGCACGGGTCAGTCGTCTTCGGCACCGTCGAGCAGCGCGCGCCGCAGCGCCAAACGGTGCTCGCGGCGGATCTCCGCTTCCCGGTACCGCCGCCGGTCACCGTCGGTCTCCGGTAGCAGCGGCGGCACCGTACGAGGCTGGCCGTCGTCGTCGATGGCGACCATGACCAGGTGGGCGGTGGCCACGTCGGTGGGCGGCACCGCCCGGTCCCACCGGTCGGCGGTCACCTTGACGGCGACCTCCATCGAGCTGCGGCCGGCCCAGGTGATCCGGGCGTCGACGTGCACGACGTCGCCGACCCGCACCGCGCGCAGGAACGCGGTCTCGTCGATCGCGGCGGTGACCGCCGGCCCATCCGAGTGCCGGGCGGCGACCACCCCGGCCACCGAGTCGATGAGGTTGAGGATCCGGCCGCCGTGGACCGTACCCATCAGGTTGGTGTGGTGCTGGTCCATGATCTGCGACAGGGTCAGGTGCGACGCCGACGGCGCTCGGCCGGCGATCGTGGTGGTGTCGTGCACAGCGGTAGTCCGTCCCTCGGGAAACCACACCGCCGGAACACGGGCACACGCTGACGAGGACACACCGGCGCACGCCGCCCCGGCACGTCACCCGCTCAGCCCACCCGCGAGGCCGACGGCAGCGCACACGGTCGTGTACGCGGCGCGGGCAGGTCTTCGGACTCGCGGGCCCGACCGGCTCCACGCCGGTCCCCTACTGGCCGTCGCTTCCCAGGCCACTGGCCCAGTGCTGATGACGGCGGTCGTTCCCACTCACCGCTGCGGGGCAGCCCCGGATTCCCACCGGGTTCCCTCTTACGACGCCCGGCCAGCTCACGACCGGGCGAACCAGCGCCACCGGGAGCATAGCTGGCCAGGGGCGACGGCCCCTCAGCCCGGCCGACCACCCGGGAGGTGTTCGGCTTTAGCCATGTGAGGAAAAAGTTCGTCACCTCTTGTAAAAAGTCTCCGCCCAGTGAGGATATTCAGATGCGTCGTCACCCTCAGATTCCTGGGCGGGTGGTCTCGGGCCTCCTCGCGCTCCTCCTCGCCTCGGCGGTCGCTCTCCTCGCGTCCGCCCAGCCCGCCGTAGCTCACGGGACCCTCGCGATGTCCACGCCGGCGGGTGGCGCCACTGTGCGCGAGCCGTTGACGTCGGTGCAGCTGTTCTTCACCGAGAAGGCCGCTGCCAACGCGTTCTTCACGATCACCGCGCCGGGTGGCATCCGGGTCGACAATGGCTGGTCGTACGGGGAGCCGAAGCCGTTGGACAAGCCGGTGCGCGAGTACTTCCTGGTCAACGGCCAGTTCGAGCCACGCGAGTACACGACCGGGTTCCCCGCGACGGTGGCGGTCGCGCACCTGCCGGCCAAGGGTCAGTACTCGGTGAGCTACCTGTCGGTCGCCTCGGACGGCGACCCCGTGCGCGGCACCTTGACCTTCCGCTACGACGGGCCGGTGACGGCGGCGCCCAAGGGGTGGAGCCCGTCGTCGACCCAGCCAGATCCGGCGCTGTTGGCCACCGCCGAGCAGCACGGGTCGTCCGGGCAGGCGTCGGCGGTGCCGACAGTCGCGGCCGAGACGGCGGCTGCGCCGTCCGCGGCAGCGGCTGCGCCGACCGGATCGACTGACGAGAGCGGCCCCGGAGCGGTCGCGTGGGTCGGCCTGGCGGTGGTCGCCGTGGCGGCCGCGGCGGCCGGATTCGTCGTCTGGCGTCGGCGGACGACCCCCACCGGCAGAGCCACCGGCCGGGGCCGTACCGCGTCGGCGACATCCGCTCGACGCGGCGCCGGCACCCGTCCCGGGACCAGGACCGCCGGCACCAGGATCGCCAGCGCCAAGGCCACCGGTGCCAAGGGCGCCGGTGGCAAGCCCGCCGTTGCCAGGACCGGCGGCGGCAGAGCGGCCGGTGGCAGGACCGACGCAGACAGGAGCGTCGCGGCGACCGGCAGCGGTACGCAGACCCCGGACGGTAAGCGGCGACCCAACGCCGTGCCGGCCGCGCGCAAGGACACCGCCGTCGTCGTGGCTCGGACGGGCGTCGCTGTCGATCCAACTCCGACCGGTGAGGACGCGAAAGCCCCCGCCACGACGGACAGTCGACCGCCCGTCGACTCCGGGACATCGCCCGACCCGGATCTCGCCACGGCGACGCCCGGATCCCGGCTGAGCAACACCAGCCTGGCACTGTTCGTCGGTACCCTGGTGCTGGCCCTGCTCGGCGGCTTCGGATTGGCGCGCATCAGCGGCAACGAGGGCCCGGCCGCCAACAACGCCCGGCAACCGGCGGGCGGTCCGCCCGCCTCCGGCCCGGCCGGGTCCGCGGCCGACGGACACCAACACCCGGCGGGCACCGGACCGCACACCCACCGGGGTGATGGCGGAACGGGCGAGACGCTGGCCACCGGGACGACCGTCAGCGCCGGCGGGTACACGCTGCAACCGCTGGAACGAACCCAACCCGCCGGGGTACGCGCCGACTACCGCTTCCGCATCGTCGGCACCGACCGGCAGCCGGCGACCCGCTTCGCGGTCGTCCACGACAAGCCGTTGCACATGATCGTCGTGGGCCGTGACCTGACCGGCTACCAGCACCTGCACCCGACGATGGCACCCGACGGCACCTGGAGCGTCCCCATGACGCTGGCCCGACCCGGCGGCTACCGCGTCTACGCCGACTTCTCCGTCACCACTGCCAACGGCACGCCGCTGCCGCTCGTGCTGGGCGTCGACCACACAGTGCCCGGCGCGCACACCCCGACCGCGCTGCCGCCGGCACAGGCGCGGGCGACGGCTGGTCCGTACACGGTGTCGATGACCGGCACCCCGACGGTGGGTGTGACGGCGCCGATCCACTTCCAGGTCGCCAGCGCCGACACGGCAACGCCCGCGCAGCTGGAGCGATACCTTGCCGCGTACGGGCACCTGGTGGTGGTTCGCGAGGGTGACCTCGGCTACGTGCACGTGCACCCCGAGCCGGAGCTGGTCGACGGGACTGTGAAGTTCTGGCTGACCGCGCCGAGTTCAGGCCGGTACCGGGCCTTCTTCGACTTCCAGGTCGCCGGCAAGGTGCACACCGGGGAGTTCACGATCAACGTTCCCTGAGCCCGGAACTTTCTCCCTGCTGCGGCCGACCAACCTCCCAGCAGCAACCATCGGAGGAAGAACACATGCGCGCCACCAGCCCGAACGTTTCACGCCGCCGCTCGGCCGCGATCCTCGCCGCCGCGATCCTGGCGGTGGGCGCCGCCGGGTGCGGGTCGTCCGACTCTCCGTCGACCGCGCAGGCGGGCCCGTCCGCGTCGGCCCCGGCCAACCCGGACGCTGGTGTGCTCGGCATTCGTGACCCGTGGGTGAAGGCGGCCGACAAGGGCATGACAGCGGCCTTCGGGACCCTGGTCAACGACGGCGACAGCGATGTCACGGTGACCGGTGCCACGAACCCCCTGTCACCGATGGAGCTGCACGAGATGACCATGAAGGACGGCAAGATGGTCATGCAGGCCAAGCAGGGTGGCATCGTGATCAAGGCCAAGAGCACGCACGCGCTGGAGCCGGGCGGCGACCACCTCATGCTGATGAACCTCACCAAGCCCGTTCAGGCCGGCGACGAGTTGGCCTTCACGCTGACCTTCGCCGACGGCAGGACCCAGCAGTTCAGCGCCGTGGCCAAGCCGTTCACCGGCGCGCAGGAGAGCTACGCCCCCGGGCACGGTCAGCCCATGCCCGGCGTGAGCGCCACGCCGGAGATGAGCATGAGCCCGTCATCGTGACGCAGACGCCACCCGTCCGGCCGGTGAGCAGGCGCGGCCTGCTCACCGGCGGTGCCCTGGCTGCCGGAGGGGCCCTGGCCGGCGGTGCCGCCATCGCCACGACCCGTACCGGCGGCGGGCAACCACCGGCCGCCGCCGACACCACGCCGGTGGCGAGCGTCGGCGGCCTGGTCGAGCCGTTCCATGGCGCCCGGCAGGCAGGGGTGTCCACCGAACCGCAGGCGCACGCGTCGTTCGTGGCGCTCACCCTGCGGGCCGGCACCGACCGGGCCGCGCTGGGCCGGATGTTGCGGTTGCTCACCGACGACGCTGCCCGGCTCACCCAGGGCCGACCCGCGTTGGCCGACACCGAGGCCGAACTCGGGCTGCTGCCGGCACGGTTGACAGTGACCTTCGGCTTCGGGCCTGGCCTCTACCGGGCGGCCGGCGTCGACGACCGCCGGCCGGCATCGGTCACCGAACTGCCGTCGTTCCGCATCGACCGACTTCAGCCGGCCTGGTCCGGCGGTGACCTGCTGCTGCAGATCTGCGCGGACGACGCGATCTCCGTCGCCCACGCCCAGCGGGTCCTGGTCAAGGACAGCCGCCCGTTCGCGACAGTGCGGTGGGTCCAGCAGGGCTTCCGGCGCAGCCCCGGTGTCGAGCCGGGCGGACACACCCAACGCAACCTGTTCGGTCAGCTCGACGGCACCGCCAACCCCAAACCCGGCGCGCCCATGGACACCGCGCTCTGGGTCGCGGAGGGCCCGGCGTGGCTGCGCGACAGCACCACACTGGTGCTCCGGCGGATCAGCATGAACATGGAAACCTGGGACCTGCTCGGCCGGACCGACCGCGAACTCGCCGTCGGACGACGGCTCGACACCGGCGCCCCGCTCACCGGGACCGCCGAACACGACGAACCCGACTTCGCTGCCACCAACGCCGACGGCCTCACCGTCATCCCCGACTTCTCGCACATGACCCGCGCCCACGTCACCGACGACCGGTTGAGGATTCTGCGCCGGCCCTACAACTACGACGGGGTGCCGACGGCGGAGGGCCACGCGGACAGCGGCTTGATCTTCGCCTCGTACCAGGCCGACATCGGAAGGCAGTTCCTGCCCATCCAGCGCCGGCTGGCCGACCGGGACCTGCTCAACGAGTGGACCACGCCGATCGGCTCCGCTGTCTTCGCCATCCCGCCCGGATGTCGTCCCGGCGGTTGGATCGGCGAGCAGGTGCTCGGATGAGCGTGCCGCCGTCCCGTCCCGCAGCCGTCCGACTCAGCGCGGCGGTGCTCGCCGTCCTCGTGGCGGTGCTCATCCCGGCCAGCCCGGCCTGGGCGCACAACTCGCTCCGAACGGCCACGCCAGCTCGGGACGCGACACTGCCGAGCGCACCGACCGAGGTCACGCTCGAATTCATGCAGCGACTCGACCCCGCGTTCACCACCATCGTGCTCACCGACGCCGCCAAGCGGAAGCTTCCCACCGGCGAACCGGTCGTCACCGGTGCGAAGAGCACCATCCAGGTGACCGACACCCTGCCGAACGGGACATACACGGTCGCCTACCGGGTCGTCTCCGTCGACGGGCACCCGGTTCAGGGGTCGTACCCGTTCATGGTGGCCGATCCCTCGTCCAGCGCCGCGCCAGTTGTCGCCGTCAGCGCGTCAGCGCCCGCCGCCGCCGCGGCGGCGGCGTCCGGCGGCGGTCCGAGCGCCGGTGTCCTCACTGCGGCTGCCGCGCTGGTTCTCCTCGTCCTGGTGGCGGCTGGGCTGCTGTGGCGACGGGCAGCCCGACGCTGATCCGACCCGCCCCGTGCGGTCGGCGCGCCTCATCACCTCATCAGCAAGGTCGACAGATGTCCCACACAGAACCACGGCAGTTCGTCGGCGACGATCCGAGCGGTGTCCGCACCGCCGCCACCGCCTCATTGACCCCGACCGGTCCAGTCCTGTCCGCCGCCCGAGACAAGGGTTCCACGGGGTCCGGCTGGTTGGTAACCGTCGTCGCCGTCGCCTCGGGGGCCATCCTGTTGGTGCTCGGACTCCGGGTCGGGGGTGCGTTCACGGCCGCGATTCCGGGTCTCCCCGACGCGGGGCCGATCACGACCCAGGCGCTACCAGTTCTCCGGCTGCTGTCCGACGGTCTGGCCACCGTCACCGTCGGCATGCTGGTGACCTCCGCGTTCCTGCTGCCGGGCGACGGACCCAGCGTCTCGCCGCACGGCTACCTGCTGCTGCGGCGGGCCGGTGTCGCCGCGTTCGGTTGGTCGGTGACGGCGCTGTCTCTGCTGGCGCTGACCGCCTCGGACCTGCTCGGCCAACCACTGACGACGCTCGGGCCCGCGACCGTCGTCAGTTTCGCCACCACCATCTCGCAGGGCCAGTCCCTCATGCTGCAGGCCGGACTGGCCCTGGCAGTGGCACTGCTGGCCCGAATCGGGGTGTCCCGTGGCCTCGCCGCGACCGTCGCGGTACTGGCCCTGGTGGCGGTGCTTCCCCCGGCCTTCACCGGGCACTCCGCCGGGGCCGGCAACCACCAGATCGCCGTCAGCAGCCTGGCCCTGCACATCCTCGCCGCCGCGGTGTGGGTCGGCGCCCTCATCGCCCTGCTGGTGGTACGGCGCAGTCGGCTGCTGGCCGACGCCGCCGCTCGGTACAGTCGCCTCGCCCTGGGCTGTTTCGTCGCCGTGTCGGTCAGCGGGGCGGCCAACGCCGCGGTTCGCCTCGGCTCGGTCGACCAGCTCTGGCACTCCCGCTACGGCTGGTTGGTGCTCGGCAAGCTCGTCGCCCTGCTGATCCTCGGCGCGCTCGGCGCGATTCACCGCTCCCGCACGCTGCCGGCGTTGCGTGCCGGACGGCGACGGGCGTTCGGCCGGCTGGCCGCCGGTGAGCTGATCGTGTTCGCCGCCACCGTGGGGCTGGCGGTGGCGCTCTCCCGCAGCCCCACCCCGGTCGCCGAGGCGGGCACCGACGCCGACCCGATCACCGAGCTGCTCGGCTTCCCGATGCCCACCGCACCCACTGCGGGACATCTGCTCGGGCAACCGCTGCCGGACATGTTCTTCCTGACCCTCTGTGCTCTCGGCATCGGCGGGTACCTGGCCGGAGTACGCCGGATGCACATCGCCGGGCACCACTGGCCGCTCGCCCGGACGGCGAGTTGGCTGGGTGGGTTGCTCCTGTTGGCGGCGGCCACCAACCTCGGTGTCGCCCGCTACGCGTACGTGTTGTTCAGCGCGCACATGGCCCAGCACATGGTGTTGTCGATGCTGGTGCCGATCCTGCTGGTCGGCGGCGCACCGGTCACCCTCGCCCTCCGCACCCTGCGTCGACCGGCCGACCCGGGGGTGCGCGGTGCCCGGGAGTGGTTGCTGATCGCGGTGCACAGCCGGCCCACGAGGCTGCTCACCCATCCGCTCGTCGCGCTGGGCGTCTACACCGCCAGCCTGTTCGGCCTGTACTTCAGCGACCTGCTCGGCGTGCTGATGCGCTCCCACCTCGGTCACCTCGCGATGCTCACCCACTTCGTGGTCGCGGGCTACCTGTTGTTCTGGGTGCTCATCGGGGTCGACCCGGGCCGTCGACGCCTCCCCCATCCCGTGCTGGTGGTCATCCACCTGGCGTCGATGATGGCGCACGGCTTCTTCGGCCTGGTCCTCATGCAGACGACCACCGTCATCGCCCCCGACTGGTACCTCGCTGTGCACCCCACCTGGGCGTCGTCGCTGCTCTCCGATCAGCAGCTCGGCGCCGGCATCGCCTGGGCGTTCGGCGAGCTGCCCGCCGTCGTCGTCATGATCGTCCTGATTCGTCAGTGGATTCGCGCCGACCAGCGTGAACAGGGCCGCCTCGACCGGGCCGCCGACCGGGCCGACGCCACCGGCGCGGAGGACGACCTCGCCCGCTACAACGCGTTTCTCGCCGCGGCCGGACGTCCCGACATCGATCCGCGCCGCACGGCCCGGCCGGACCAGCCCTGACATCGAGGACCGATCTTCGGGAACCGCCGGCGTCTTCCCCCCGACTACCAGTCAGGGCCGATGCGACACCTCACCGGGCGACCAGACCAGTACGGGAAACACCTTCGTGCTTCCCGACTCTTCCGATCGGATCACCATGTCTCTGACTGAATTGTCCGGCACCCCGCAGCCGGAGCCCGCCACCACCGCCGAGAAACCGGCCCGAGCCGCCCGGCGCACGTCGCCGTTCGGCGCGCTGCTGCTGCGGCTGCACTTCTACGCCGGCATCCTCGTCGCCCCGTTCCTGGTGGTCGCCGCACTGACCGGCCTGGCCTACACCGTCACCCCGCAACTCGACACGATCCTCTACGGCGACCAGCTGAAGGTCGCCCAGGTGGGTGACCGGCAACTGCCGCTGGCCGAGCAGATCGGGGCCGCGCGCAACGCGCACCCGGACGGCAGCATCACCACAGTGCAACCCGGCGCCGGCGACCAGACCACCACTGTGGTGTTCTCCCTGCCCGAGCTCGGCGAGAACCAGCACACCGTCTACATCAACCCGTACACCGGTGAGTCCCAGGGGCAGCTCACCACCTGGTTCGGGTCCACGCCGATCACCACCTGGCTGGACGACCTGCACCGCCACCTGCACCTGGGAACGGTGGGCGAGCACTACTCCGAGCTGGCTGCGAGTTGGCTGTGGGTGATAGCGCTCGGTGGGGTCGTCCTCTGGTGGCGGCGACGTGGCGTCGCCCGGGCCGCCGCCCGGCACCTGTTCGTGCCGGACCTGTCCACGGGTAAGGGTGTCCGCCGCACCCGAGGGTGGCACGCCACCACCGGCATCTGGCTCACCGTCGGTCTCCTCTTCCTCTCCGTCACCGGCCTGACCTGGTCCCGATACGCCGGCGCGAACTTCGCCGCCGGTCTCGACGCGCTCAGTGCCCGCACTCCGGAGATCTCCACCAGTCTCACCGCCGGCCCCACCGCCCCTGCCGAGACCGGCGGCGGTCACGAGCACGGTGCCGCCGGGGCGGGCGGGATCGTCGAGTCGGCGGCCTTCGATCGGGTCCTGACCGTCGCTCGCGGCGCGGGCCTCTCCGGTCCGGTTGAGATCAGTCCCGCGCCGGAGCCGGGCTCCGCCTGGACCGTCACGCAGGTCGACAACACCTGGCCGGTCAAGAAGGACCGCATCGCCGTCGACCCGGCCTCCGACACGGTCACCGCCCGCAGCGACTTCGCCGACTGGCCCCTGCTGGCCAAACTGAGCGGCCTCGGCATCCAGGCCCACATGGGGATCCTCTTCGGCCTGGTCAACCAGATCCTGCTCGCCGCGCTCGCCCTCGGCCTGCTCTGCGTCATCTTCTGGGGCTACCGCATGTGGTGGCAACGCCGGCCCACCCGCGCCGACCGCCGTGCGATCGCCGGCACCCCACCGGCGCGCGGCGGCGTACGCGGCCTGCCGCTCTGGGCGCTGCTGATCGGCGTACCGGTGACGGTGGCGATCGGCTGGGCGCTGCCCCTGTTCGGGCTCACAGTGCTCGCCTTCCTTCTCATCGACGTGGTGGTGGGTGCGGTGTCTCGACGCCGACGACCTGCCGCGGCTCCCACCTCCCCGGCACCCGCGGGGAGCTGATTCACCGTCCGGCCGTCCGTCCTCGGACGGACGGCCGGACGGTTCGCTCAGATCACAACCTGTTTGGTGTTCGGCAGGCTGTCCACCATCGACTTCTGCACGTTGATCGTGTCCGCGATGATCTCGTGGGGCGTGTTCGCCATCCACTGCATCACCGAGATGTCCTCGAACCGGGGATGGCGGAACATCTCCAGGAACACCAGTGGCTCGTCGCCGGTGTTCTCGATGTAGTGGCCGTACGCGAAGGGAACGTAACCCACGTCGCCGGCCTGGAAGTCGAACGTCCGGGCGGCGGCCTGCGAGGCGAAGACGCCCATCCGTCCGGTGCCGGAGATGTAGTACTGCCACTCGTCGGTGGTGGGATGCCAGTGCAACTCGCGCATCCCTCCCGGCTCGACCTCCACCAGTGCCGCGGCGGTGGTCACGGAGGCGGCGAAGTTCGTCGAGTCGGTGATCCGGACGGTACCCCCGCGGAACCGCTGCGGGGTCTGCGCGAGCATCCGGTGCTTGAAGCTCCGGGGGATGTCACCGGTCGGGCTGACCACCCGGTCCTGTTGCAGGGGCGGCGGGACATCACCTTGGAAGATGTACTTCTCCCGCTCGGGCAGGTTCTCCATCTGTTCCAGCGTCCAACCGAAGTTCTTCGCCAGGACGTGCCGAGGGGTGTGTGCGAAGAAGTCGCTGAGCAGGAACGTGTTGTTCTCCGAGAACGCCCCGTCGTTGAAGACCAGCAGGAACTGTGCGCCGTCCTCCAGCGCCTGGATGTTGTGCGGTACGCCCTGCGGAAAGAACCACAGATCGCCGGCCTTCACGTCCTCGATGAAGTTGCGTCCCTCGTGGTCGACGGCGCTGATCCGGCAACTGCCGCTGATCATGTACGCCCACTCCGACTGCTGGTGCCAGTGGATCTCCCGGTATCCGCCCGGCTCCAAGCCGAACTGGACACCAGCCAACTGCGTGGCGATCGGGAGGTCGCGGCTGGTGACCTCCCGGGTCCAGCCGCCCTTCTCCACCCGGGTGTGCGCCTGCGAAAAGGAGAACTTGAGGTTGGGCACCAACCGGCTGTCGGTCGTCGGCGGCACCACCAGATCAGGATTCTGCCGCTCAAGCTCGACGTTACGGCCGGCAAGGGGCGCGGCACCCTGATCGCCGCGCCGCGGCTGGGGATCGCTGTTCGCCATGATCGCTGTCTCCTCAGTCGGGTTGGATCGGATTGGGTGCGGGAAGGGATCCGCCCCGCAGCCGTAGCCGGGACGCGACCCCCGGCAGGGCACGAAGTCCGGGCCAGCCGTACTGGACCGTGATCGCGACCGGAATCGCCGCGGCGGTCGCCATCAGCACCAGACGGGTCCACGCCGGAGCGTGACCACCCGCCCCGGTGCCGGCGTAGAGGACGAACATCAGCAGTACGACCCGGAGCCGACGCAGACCGGGAAGTTCGGTGAGCTGGGCCATGACTCGATGATTGGCGCCGAACACTGTCCGACGCATCACGTGATCGCGCCATTGCCGCCAGTCAGATCCCGGACGGCGCCGGCCATTCCACCCAATCGAGCTGGTTCGTCGATCTGGTCGCCCCTGCCTGACGCCATGGCTAGGCTCGGTCGCAGGACGGCCTTTCGACGCGCCTGGTAACAACCGGGGAGAACGCCATTGTCCGAATCACCCTTCAACGCCGGGACGCTTCCGGTCGACGACATCGCCACCGACGCCGAACAACGACGGCACCGGCTGTTCGCCACGGCGGACCAGCTCCGGCTGGGCGGGCGCGGGATGGAGGCGCTGCACGTCCTGGCGGCGGAGATCGCCACGAGTCGCAGCGGCGAGCGCCACCGCGCCCTCCTGCTCGGGCGCCTGGCGCAGATCGTGGCACTGGAGCAGCCGGCCATCGCCCTCGCCGGTCTGCGGGAGGCGTTGCACCTCCGACTGGACGCCCCCAGCCGCAGCACGGTGCTCGCCCTGGTCGCCACGATCGCGGCCCGCACGGGACATCCGGACACCGATGCCCTGCTGCGCGACGCGGGTACCGCGCACGCCGCGTCGGGTGATCAGGCGTCCGCTCGCCATCTCGCCCTCGGCCGGGCCGCCCGCTCACTCGCGCACGGCGATCTGCCGGGCGCCCAGGCCGTGCTGGCGGCCCTCGACCCGGACTCCTGGGCGGCACGCGCCGACGCCGCGTCCATCCGCGCGGAACGCATCCTCGTGCAGCTCGGTCTGGGTCGGCATCAGGACGCGCAGGCCGCGACCTGTCAGCCGCCCGAGGCGACCGACGTCTCACTCACCGGGCTGACCGCGCTGGACTGCCTGCGCATGGTGGCCGTGGGAGAGCTACCCGAGGCGGCTGCGCTGGCCGTCACGACGCTCAGCTCCGGTTCGACGAACCTCAGCAGGGAGGTGCGTGCCCTGTTGGTCGCGGTGATCGGCGAGGTCCGCTACCGCCGTGGCGAACACGACGACGCCCGCGCCATCCTCCGCGCCTGCCTGGCCGAGGACCGGTGGCCCGACCGTACGATGTGGACATTTGCGTTCTGTGTGGCGGTGCGCGATGCCACCCTCAGCACTCCGGCGGGCCTGCTCAACAGGGTCGTCACCGACCTGCACCGGTCGGTCCGGCCGCTCCTGCCCGTGCCGCATTTCGGCCCCCGCCTGGTACGCGCGGCGATGGCCGCCGGCGATACCCAGGCCGCGGGTCGCGTCACCGAACTGGTGGAGCTGGTGTCCACCCGTACGCCGGTGCCGCTGTGGCGAGCGCTGGCCGACCAGAGCCGAGGGTTGCGCGACGGTGACGCCGGCGCGCTCCGGTCGGCGGTCGACCAACTGCGCACCACCGCCGCCCGGCCGGCGCTGGCCGACGCGTTGCTGGACCTCGCGAACTGCCCTCGGACGCGGTCCGGAGAAGCGGGCGATGCCGCGCAGGAGGCGGCTGCCCTGTACGCCCGGATCGGTGCCCCAGGCGACCAGGCGATCGCGGACCAGCGCTGCGCCGCCCTCGCCGCCACCCCGCGGCACCGGCCCTCGATGGACGAGCTGCCGAGCCGGGGCATCGACGCGCTCACCCCCGCGGAGGAGCGGGTCGCCGAGATGCTCGCCACCGGTGCCACGAAGAAGGAGGCGGCCAGGATCCTCTTCGTCTCCTTCCACACCGTGGACACCCAACTTCGCTCTATTTACCACAAGCTGGGCATTCGCAATCGGATGCAGTTGGCGCGGGCCTGGGAACGCGCCGGACGATAACCAGCCGATGAGCCGGCTCCCCCGCCGTCACTTCTCGCTGTCGAGCAGGCCCATCATGGCGGTCGCGTACCGCTGGCCGGAGGCTGCGCCGGCCGGGACGGCCCGCTCGATCTCGTCCACCGCGTCCTGGTCGAGCACCACGTCGACAGCGGCCAGCGACTCGGTCAGCCGGTCCCGCCGCCGCGCCCCGACCAACGGCACGATGTCTTCGCCCTGTGCCGCGACCCAGGAGATCGCCACCTGACCGGTGGTCACCCCGAGCCGCTGTGCGACCCGGCCGAGCGCGTCCACCAGGCGGAGGTTGGCGGCCAGGTTCTCGCCCTGGAACCGTGGGCTGTTCGCCCGGAAGTCCGTGCCGGTCAGCTCACGCTCCGCCGACCAGTGGCCGCTGAGCAGACCTCGGGACAGCACCCCGTAGGCGGTCAGCCCGATGCCCAGCTCGCGCAGCGCCGGCAGGATGGTGGCCTCCGGGCCCCGGGAGAGCAGCGAATACTCGATCTGGACGTCGCTGATCGGTGCCACCGCCGCGGCCCGACGGATGCTGTCGGCACCCACCTCGGAGAGCCCGATGTGCCGGATGTAGCCGGCCTGCTGCATCTCCAACAGCGCACCGACGGTCTCCTCGACCGGTACCTGCGGGTTCAGCCGCGACGGCCGGTAGATGTCGATGTGATCGGTGCCCAACCGTCGCAGCGAGTACGCCAGCCGGTCCTTCACCGCCGCCGCCGACACGTCGTACGGTGCCGCCTGGAAGCCGCCGTCGGGTGTCCGGCGTGCGCCGAACTTCACGCTGAGCACCACCTCGTCCCGGCGACGCTCCCGCAGCACCCGGCCGATCAGCATCTCGTTGTGACCCGAACCGTAGAAGTCGGCGGTGTCGATCAGGTTCACGCCGGCATCGATCGCGGCGTGCAGCGTCGCGACGCTCTCCGCCTCGTCGGCCGGCCCGTACAGGTCGGACATGCCCATCGCGCCGAGCCCGATGATCGACACCTCCGGACCGGAGGCACCCAACCGTCGCCGTCGTAGACCCATCATGTCCCTCGTCTCCTTCGGTCGTCCTCGGTGCCTGGTGGCGTCCAGGGACCGCTGTGTACGCTGTGTCCATATAACCAACAAGTAGACAGCGTGTCCATATAACCGGGAGGACCAGTGGCCGAGCTCACGCCGGATGCCCAGCCGCCAGCACGCCGTGGTCGCGGCCGCCGGCCCACCGACCAGGTACGAGCGGAGATCCTCACGGCCGCCGGTGAACTCCTGCTGGCCGAGGGCATGGCCGGCTTCACCATCGAGAAGGTCGCCGCCCTCGCCGGGGCCAGCCGGATGACGATCTACAAGTGGTGGCCCTCCAAGGGCGCGCTCGCCCTGGACGGCTACTTCACGGTCGTCGCGCCCACGTTGGCGTTCCCGGACTCCGGCGACATCGTGGCCGACCTGACCGACCAACTCGTCGCCTTCGTCCACCTGGTGCGCGACACCACCGCCGGACGGGTCATCAGCCAACTCATCGGGCAGGCGCAGACCGACCCGGAACTGGCCGCCGCCTACCGCGAGCGCTACTCCGCCCCCCGCCGGGCTCTTGCCGTCGAAACCCTCAACCGGGCCATGACCCGGGGGCAGCTGCGCGCCGACATCGACCCCGAATCGGTTGTCGACCAGCTCTGGGGGGCCTGCTACCACCGGCTTCTCATCGCGGACCTGCCGCTCACCGAGGACTTCGCCCGCACCCTGGTCGACAACCTCATCCGCGGACTGCGCTGACCGGCAACCGGTCCGGCCACCACAGGCCAGGGACCGGCAGGGCCGCACAGGCGACCACCCGGCCAAACATGAAGATCATGTTCAATCGGTGCTAACGTCATTGCTCGATGCTCCAGCGATCGTCAGTCTCGCCCGGCCGACACCGCAACCTGAGGTGAGGATGCCCCTCCACTTCGACCTGCTCGGGCCGCTGACAGCGTCGCGGGACGGCCGGCCGGTCCCCCTCGGGTCGACGAAACAGCAGCTGGTGCTGGCCGCTCTGCTGCTACGCCCGGGTGAGGCGATCTCCGCCAACGAGCTGATGACGATGGTGTGGGGCGACCAGCCGCCCGCCTCGGCCGCCGCGAACCTGCGCACCTATCTGCGAGGGCTGCGCCAGGCACTCGACTGCGCAGCGGACGAGCGCCGCCGAATCCTCACCACACCGGGCGGCTACCTGCTTCGCGTCGAAGCGGACGAGCGGGATGTGGACCGGTTCGACGCGGCGGCGGCGCGCGGACGGGCAGCGCTGGCCGCAGGCGACCCGGCGGCGGCGCAGCCGGAGCTGGCCCGCGCGCTGGGCATGTGGCGGGGGTCGGCCTTCGCCGGGCTGCCGCTGCCCCGGCTCCTCGCCGGCCGGGTCGCGCGGATCACCGAGCGGCGTCTGCTGACCGAGGAGGACCACGCCGCAGCGCGGCTCGCGCTCGGCGAGGCCGCCCAGGCGATCCCCCGGTTGAGGGCACTGCTCGACCGTCACCCACTGCGGCAACGGGCCTGGTCCCAACTCATGACCGGCCTCTACCAGATCGGCGACATCGCCGGGGCGCTGGCAGCCTTCCAGCAGGCCAGGCGCGCGCTGGCCGAGGAGACCGGGATGGACCCCGGCCCCGAGCTGACCCGGTTGCACGACGACATCCTGCATCACCGCCTCGGCCAGCGGACCGCGACGACCGGGCCGGTCGACGACACGTCGACCCGCGCGGCACCGGGCCGCCCTCGGCAACTGCCACTTGCCCTGCCCGGCTTCGTCGGGCGCAGCGCCGAACTCGACCTCCTCGACGCGACCCTCGGCGCCCGACCCGCACAACAGACCACCGTGGACATCGTCACCATCAGCGGCATGGCCGGCGTGGGCAAGACGACGCTCGCGCTGCACTGGGCCCACCGGGCCGCCGACCGCTTTCCCGACGGCCAGTTGTACGTCAACCTCCGAGGCTACGACGACGCGGACGCCGTATCCCCCGCCGATGCCCTGGTCGACTTCCTGGAGGCGCTCGGCGTACCTGTCGGCCGTATCCCCAGCAGCGTCGACGCTCGGGCCGGGCTGTACCGCAGCCTGCTCGCCTCGCGTCGGATGCTCGTCGTCCTCGACAACTCGCGCGACGCCGACCAGGTGCGCCCGCTGCTGCCCGGCGTGGGTCGGTGTGCGGTCCTGGTGACCAGCCGCGACCAACTCAGCAGCCTCGCCGTGGCCGAGGGCGCCCGACCGTTGACGCTGGAGGTGCTGAGCACCGCCGAGTCGACGCGGCTGCTCCGCAGCCGACTCGGTGACGTCCGGGTGGCGGCGGAACCGGCGGCGACCAGCGAGGTGATCGAATCGACAGGACGCCTCCCGCTCGCCCTGTCCATCGTGGCAGCCCGGCTGACCGCCCGGTCCACCTTCCCGATCGACGCCGTCGCGGCCCAACTCCGCCAGTCCGAGTCCCGCCTCGAGCAGCTGGCCGACGGGGACGTCCGCCGGATCTTCTCCTGGTCCTACCGGGCGCTGAGCGCCGAGGCGGCCCGCCTGCTGCGCCTGCTGGGCCTGCACCCGGGCCCCGACCTGACCGGAGACGCCGCCGCCGCGCTGCTCGGCCGCCCCCGGGCGGCGGTCGCCCCGCTACTGAAGGAGCTGACCCGGCTGCACCTGCTGACCGAGCACCTACCCGAGCGGTACGCCCTGCACGACCTGCTCCGGTCGTACGCCGCCGAACTGGCCCAGGCATCCGACCTGGCCGAGGAGCGACAGGTCGCCGCGCGCCGGATGCACGACCACTACCTGCACAGCGCGCACCCCGGCGCGGTGCTGCTCCAGCCGACCTGGACACCCATCGAGCTGGAACCACCGATGCCGGCGAACGTGCACGTGCCGATGCCCGATCGGGTCGTCGCGGCGGCCTGGTTCCACGCCGAGCACCCCGTCCTGCTGCGGGTGTTACGTCAGGCCGCGGAGACCGGCTTCGAGCGGTACGCCTGCCAGCTCGCCTGGGCTCTGGCCGCGTACCTCGCGCCCAGAGGCATGTTCCAGGAACAGCTCGCAGCCCAGCAGGCGGCACTCGCGGCAGCGCGGCGGATCGGCGACGTCCGGGCGCAGGCGCAGGCCAGCCGGATGCTCGCCCGCGCGCTCATGCGGCTCGGCGACCAGCACGCGGCCGAGCACCACGTTCAGCGGGCGCTGGAACTGTACGAACAGCTTGAGGACCTGGACAGCCTGGCGCTGATCCTGCGCCAGTACACCGAGCACTGCACCCAGTACGGCCGGTTGGACGAGGCGCTCAAGCACAGCGCCGAGGCGCTGCGGGTGTCGCAGCTCATCGGCAACCGGTACGCGGAGGCGCGCGCGCTGAACGTCAAGGGTTACCTGCACGCCCTGATCGGTGACTACCAGCAGGCCGTCGTCGACTGCGCCGAGGCGCTGGCCCAACAGGAGGCGATCGACGATCGCGTCGGGCAGGCCGCGACGTTGGACAGTCTGGGCTTCGCGTACCACCGGCTCGGTGACCCGGCCAGAGCTGCGGTCTGTTACGAGCAGTCCGTCCAACGCTTCCAGGAATCGGCCAACCGGTATCACGAAGGGCTGACCCTCGTCCGGCTCGGCGAGGCGCGCGAGGCGATGGCGGACCCTCCGGCCGCTGCCGAGGCATGGCTGCGGGCCATCCGGATCTACGACGACCTGGGCGACCCCGCCGCCGACGTGGTGCGGCAACTGCTGGTACGCGTCGCGCCCGGCCACTCCCGCCCGGTGACCCCGCCCGAGTGAGACCACCGGCTACAGCGGCCGGAGACGGTGTCGACCGGCCCCACGCCCCAGCGCGTGGTCAGCGCCTCGGCCGACAGGTGCGGGTGGCCGTGGACCCCGGGCGGGTCCTTCGGGAAAACGGCCCGGCCCCGACGGCCGGGCCCAGGTCACCCCGCAACATCGAGGTGTACGCGGCGAACAACGCCGGGGTCGGCTCGACGCCCAACTCGGTGGCCAGGCGGGTACGGAAGGCCCCGAACACATCCATCGCCTCGCCCTGCCTGCCGGTCTGGTACAGGGCGGTCATCAGCATGATCGCCAGCCGTTCCCGCAGCGGATACTCCGTCTGCAACGCGGTGAGCGCGGGGATCGCCCGGCGGCAGTCGCCCAGCCGCAGGTGCAGTTCCAGCCGGTGTTCCAGGCAGACTATGCGGCGTTCGAGCAGGTGCTGTCGACGGCTCTCCACGTACGGGCCGGTCAGGCCCGCCAATGGTTCGCCCGCCCAACTCTGCTCGGCCTCGGCCAGTAGCGCCGCCGCCCCGGCGAGGTCGCCGGACGCCTCGGCCACGGCGGCCCGTTCCATCGCCTCGTCGAAGTCCGCGACGTCGGTGCGGGCCGAACCGAGACGCAGCCGGTAGCCGATCCGGGAACTGTCGATCGTAGGGTCGTCGGGGCCTCCGCACGCCGCCTGAAGCGCGCGTCGCAGGCGATAGATGTACGGCGGGATCAGCTTGGCGCCGGTCGCCGGGATCTGGCCGCCCCAGACGCCCTGCAGGATCGACGCCGGTGTGACCACACGGTCCGCGTTGAACAGCAGGATCGCGAAGACCGCCTGTTGCCGGACGGGCCCGAGGTCGAGCCACTCTCTGCCGACCTCGGCGTGAAGCGGGCCGAGGGCGTGAAACCGTACCCGCGTCACGGCACCGCACCGCCCGCACCAGGACTCGTCATCGAGGTCTCCTCCCTACCGGCGGCCGGGGAACCGCGCCCCGGCGACGAGGCACGGCACGCCCGATTCGGCTCTGAACCCGGCGGTGCCGCTTGGATCGAAGATCATCGCGTCCGGGGGAATGGTAGGGCGCTCGGCGTACAACTCGCGTACATCGCCCGTACGAACAGCGCGCAGCGGGTGGCGGCGCGCACTCCGAAGCGGAGACGGTGCTGCCGGTGAGTCATCAGGTGACTCACCGGCAGCACGTCGATCAGTAGGTTCCGCGCATGGGCGTAGCTCACTCGGGCGGCTTGGCCCCGGACTGCTCGCTGACCATGTACGCCGCGTACCAGTCGGGCCAGTTGTCGTCATGCTCGCCCGTACGTTTCTCGTGTTCACCGTGCGCGGCGGCCGCGCGCCGAAGCGCGCTCGCCAGGTCGCTCGTGGAGCCGAACGAGGTGAGGCCGCCCTCGATGCGCCCGGGAAGCCTGCTCGTGATCTCCTGCATCAGCCAGGTGTTCCCGTCCGGGTCGCGCAGCGTGGCACGCGAGAAGTAGCTGCGCCGCTGCGGGTCCGGCCCGTCGACCGGGCCGTCCGGGCTGACATGGAAGACGTCACCGACCTCGACACCGGCGGCGACGAGGGTGTCGTGGGCCGCCTCGATGTCGGACACGATCAGGTACGCCATGGCCGAGCCGGGTGCCGCCGGTGTGAGCCCGGGGCCGAACTGCACGGAGCACGCGGAGCCGTGCGGAGTCAGCTGGACGATGCCGGGCGGCGTCTGGTCGAGTCGCCATCCGAGCCGTTCGTAGAATGCCTTCGCCCGGTCGACATCCGACACCGGGATGACGATCACCTCGAGCTTGACGTCGAGGCTCTCGATGCGCGATGTCGCGCCCGCGTCTCCCTGGTCAACCTTCGGGCTCATCCCCCGCTCCCTTCCTGATCATCACGCTACTGAGTGCGTTACTGCTCGACCCCTGCTCTCCGGCATCACCCCGGCGTTGTCCCGGTGGCCCTGCGCACCCCCAACAGGGCGACCACGGCGAGAAGGATGACGGCGACCGAGTACTCGTCGGCGGTCCTCGGCAGGCCGCCGGCGTAGACCACGAGGAAGCCGGCGATCACCGTGGGCAGACCGAAGCCGACGTAGCAGACGACGTAGAGCACCGACAGCACGCTGGCACGTTGGTGAGCCTCGACCAGCGGCATGACCGTCTTGAGACTGCCCTGGAAGCCGCTGCCGAAGCCGACGCCCCCGAGCGCGAGGCCGACGAAGAAGCCCGGGACGGACTTCGCCATGACCGACACCAACGTGACCACCATGCCCAGGATGAGCGCGGTGATCCCGGTCAGGATCACGGTCCGCGCGGCGGTGTTGCGCTGTACCAGAACGGCTGCCGACCCGAAGACGGCGAAGACGAAGAGGACGAGACCGCCGATCACGATGGACGTGCTCATGAGACTGCGGACGAGCGCTGGGCCGAGCGCGCCGAAGAACCCGGCCAGCGCCCAGACCGCGAAGAGCACCGGCACGACGACCAGGACCGGCTTGCGCACCGGACGGGGCAGAGCGATGTCCGGCCGGAGGCTGCGGCGGGCCCCGCCCATCGGGCTCACCGTCTCCGGCATCAGCGCGACTCCGACGGCCTGGATCAGCAGGATGACGAGCAGCACGACGTACACCAGTCGCGTCGGCGCGGGCAGGAACTGGATGAGCAACGCCGAGAGCAGGGCCCCGCTTCCGGTTCCGATACCGGGGGCGAGAGAGTTCGCCAGAGTGCCACGGGCACGGTCGATGTCGAGCATGGCGGCGCCCACGGCGCCGGTGGCGGCCCCGGCTGCCAGACCCTGCACGAGTCGGGCGACCAGGAGGGACGCAACGCCGTTGGCGAAGATGAAGACGACAAGCGCGAGCATCTGCACCGCGATCGCGACGCCCAGCACCGGCCGCCGACCGACGTGGTCGGACAACTTGCCGAAGGTGAGCAGCGAAGCGAGCACCGCGAGGGCGTAGACGGCGAACACAATCGTGGTGGTGACAGGCGAGAAGTGCCAGCGTTCCTGGTACGTACCGTAGAGCGGGGTCGGAGCCGCCGACGCGGCCAGGAACGACACGAGGATGGACGCCAGCAGCACCAGGGAGACCGTCGGCGTGAGTCGGGCCCGCCCCGCGATTGGCATGTCGGTGCTCCTCGGCTGCGTGGAGAGCGGTCAGCCGGGGCGTTCCGCCGGCCCCCGGGGCCACGGCGGCGTACCCGTTCGGCGCCGACACATGCCCACGGCTCAGCCCTCGGCGTCCGAGGGCACCGCCGTGCGTGCCCGGCCGGCGCCCTACAGCTCGGGGTGGCCGAAGAGCCCCGGCAGCCCGCCGCTGTGCAGGAAGACGACCCGGTCGCCGCGCGGGAAGCTGCCGGCCAGCAGCGCCGCCATCGCCCGACCGGTGTACGTCGGGTCGAGGAAGACCCCCTCAGTACGCGCGGTCACCTCCAGCGCGTCGCGAGCGGCGTCGGTCAGCGTGCGATACCCCGCCCCCACCTGGGTGCCGTCGATCCGCAGTTCCCCCGGCTCCACCTCGCCGGCGAGCAGCCCGGCGACCGTCGCCCGTGGGTCCGGCACGGCGCCGACATCCACGCCGACCACCCGCCGCACGCCCAACTGCCGCACCAGGCCGGCCATCGTCCCGCCGGACCCGAGCGCCGTCACGACCTCGACGCCGTCGGCGTCCGGCAACTGGGCCCGCAGCTCCCTACCGCAGTCCACATAACCCTGTACCGACGCGGGAGAGGTGCCGCCGAACGGGATGACGTACGCCGATCGTCGCTCTCCCTCAGCCGCCGCCACCTCGGCGGGCGGACGGTCTCCGCTCCAGACGATCTCCGCGCCCGCGAACTCGTCGAGCAGCAGGTTTCCCCGCCTGGTCTCCGAGGGCGGGCCGGCGAGCACCAGCACGCAGGAGAGGCCGAGCCGCGCGGCCGCGGCCGCGGTGAGGCGGGCGTGGTTGCTCTGCGGCGCCCCTGAGGTGATGACAGTGGAGGCGCCGACGGCCATCGCCTGCGCGCAGGTGTACCGGAGCTTGCGGATCTTGTTACCACCCCCACCGAGGCCGCTGAGATCGTCACGCTTGAACCAGAGCTCGGCCAGCCCCAGCCGGGCAGCGAGCCGGGGCGCGGCCTCCAGCGGCGTCGGCCAGGTACCGAGGGGAACGGGTGTGATCATCCGTTCAGCTAAGCACTCCGCGCCCAGGCTGTCCGGGGCAGCGGTCCGACGTCCGAGTGACGACCGGGACGGAGCGCCGCGTGCCGCTGCCCGGGACCCGCCCCGTCGCGGGCGGCGAGCGCGTCGGCCACCGCTCCGGTGGCGAACGCGTAGATGGACTTGTGCAACACGTCGATGGCGAGCTCGGAGCGGGGCCAGGTGAACGGCGGCGCCCCCACGCCGGTGGCGTTCTCCAGGATCTGGTCGTTGCTCAGGCGCAGCGCGGTGAACATCGTCGACGCCCAGACGCCCCGCAACCCGGCCTGCGCCATGACGCTGCGCAGCACGCCGACCAGCACGCCCTGGCCGTAGTGCATTGCCAGGTTCTGCCACCGGGGCGGCTGCCCGGGGGATTCCGGCAGGCCGGTCAGCCGTGCCAGAACCCGGGCCGGAACATAGGAGTCGGGTCGACCGGTCACCCGCTGTTCGATCTTCTCCGCGGCCGTCATCACCGCTGTCCCGGCCAGACCCGCCGCCAGTCCCTGCCACACCGCTCTCTTCAGCATGTGCGGGCCCTACCCCCCGGGCGCTCCCCTACACCCCCACATGCCGCCGGCCCACAATTTGTCGTCCGGCGGGTGCCGGGTTGGTTTGAGCCTCAACCCCCCGGGTAGGGTCCTTGTCCGGGTCAAGACACGCGCCCTCCAGTGGTCACCTCGCCTCGGCACGCACGCGGCGGGCGGCCACCCTCGTCGAGGGCGGAGGCATCGTGTGACCGACCAGGATTCCGCATTCGGGTCTTCAGGACCCGACCCGCAGTACGGCCCGGACCGGCCCATCATGTCGCTGTCGTTGAGCCGTGACGGCGCCGTCAGCCAGATCAGGGTCGTCGGCGAGATCGACATGAGCAACGCCCACCTGCTCACCGAGCTGGTGGAGGTCCTCTGCCGCACGCCCACACCACTGGTGGTCGTCGACCTCGCGGCGGTCCGCTTCCTCGGCGCGCACGCCGTCAGCGCCCTGCTCCACGCCGGCCACCTGGCCGCCCAGGCCGGCGGTCGGCTGACGCTTCGCGACCCCTCGCCGTTCGTCCTCCGGGTGCTCGACGTGGCCGGCGTGCTGGGGCATCTCCACCTTCACGGCACATCCACACCGACCGGTGCTCGCCTCAGCGGCGTGGTCCCACCCCTGCCCCGCCGTGCCGCACCGCCGCGTCGGCCTCTCGGCCCGTCCGTCGCCGGCCAACCGTAGGCGGCACGGCCACCGTCCCCCCGACAAGGAGAGGCATGTTCAATCCGCTCGCCCGGACGCTGCCGGGCGGGGGCGGGGGCGCCATGCTCAACGACCGGCTCGACGAGGAGCGGTGGGTGCATTCACCGCTGGGTCCTGCCCTCCGCCTGGGCGACCAGGGACTCCGCGACCTCGCGCACCTTCCGGTTGGTGTCCTGGGAGATCTTCGACAGCAGTGCGAACGCCTCCTCGGACGAGCACCGCCGGCTCCCCATGATGATGCCTTTGGCCTGCTCGATCACCGCCCGACTGCGCATCGCCTCCTGCATCTGGGCCGCCAGCGTGGCGGCGTTCTCATACAGGTGTGCGTTGGCCAGTGCCACCGCCGCGTACGCGCCGAAGCCCTCCGCGCTGGTGATCGAGGGCGGGTCGAAAGCGTTCACCGAATCGCTGTAGACGTTCAACGCGCCGACCACCGATGCCTGGACGGGAAGCCCGATGGAGAGGGAACTCCCCACCCCGGCGGCGCGAGCCCTCTCCGCCCATACCGGCCAGCGCTCCTCGGTCGCCATGTCCGGCACCGAGATGGTGTCACCGCTGGCGGAGGCATCCAGGCAGGGACCTCGGTGCTCCTCGTACTGCCACTCGTCCAACTGACGGGCCAGCTCGCCGGTGGATGCCCCGGTCCAGCCGACCCGACCCCGAACCAGCGTGACAGTCACCTCTGTCGTCCCGGCGATGCTCGCCTTGGCGAGCTCAGCGATCCGGAGCAGCATGTCGTCGAGGCTGACCTCGTCGAATCGGACCTTGCCCAGCTCGGCCAACGCGTCCGCGGGATCCATCGTCGGCTGCGTCATCGCAGTACGCCCTCCTCGATCGGCGTCCGCCGGGACGAAGATTCCGGCGCGGCCGGAATCACGTCGGATGCTGGGCAGCCGCGCCCCCGGGGCGCGCGTCAGACCGCCCGGGCCGGTCGTCAGCAACCGTGGTCCTACCCCCTGAATCACCCACTCACACCCACGACGAGGTCGGCCAGTGGCCCCGTCACACCGATCCGGTGAACTGGCTGACGTGGTAGGCGGTGCTGTGGCCGTCCGGGGTGCGGGTCCACTTCGAGACCATCAGGTGCAGGTCGTCGGCGTTCCGGCTGGACCAGGGATGGATGAACCCACCGTAGAGCGCGGGCTCCTGCCAGCCCGTCAGCTGAATCTTCTCCCCCGTCCAGGCCCGGTCGGGCCCGGACGCGGTACGGGTGACCAGACATCCGTTCTGGCAGTTGAGGTAGGCCATCACCCAGGTCCCGTCGGCCAACCGGCGCACCGACGGCTCGCCGAATCGGCCGGTGAGGATGGGTGTGCAGGGTCTCCCCCAGCCCCAGTTGGTGCCGTTCCAGCCCCAGCCCTCGTACGACTCAGAGTAGAACAGCCGGTCCCACCGGACGCGTCGCAGCATCATCGGACCGTCCTGCCGACCCGACCGGACCGAGAAGACGTAGACGTACTCTCCGTCGCGCTGCATGGTCCACATCTGGAACGGGTCCTTGTTGTCCGGGCTGTTCCACCACTTCAGCGGCGTACGGAAGAAGTCGTTGCCGTTGTCGGAGTAGGCGAGCCCCGCGTAGCGGGACTTCCACTGCGGCCCGGCCGGGCCGGCGGAGTTCCAGTTCTCGATGCTCATGTAGGAGATGAGCTGCCGACCGGTCTCCGGGAAGCTGATGCCGTCGTTGGGGATGACGGTCACCTCGGGCAGACCGTCGATGCCGATGCCGTGGTGGCCGTTGTGCATCAGCTCCGGTGCCCGTCCGTTGCCGGCGACGCGTGCGGCGCTGTCGAAGACGATTCCGCCCGGCGCGCCGGGGTGGACGGCCGAGCGCAACATGACCGGCGACCGCCAGTCGTTCGGCAGGGGCGGGCCCTCGGGCCACGGCGTGTCGAAGGTGTCGCCGAAGAGGTAGCCGATGGATCCGTTCTCCAGCACGTAGGGGATGCCCAGATCGGTGCCGGCCACCCGCCATCGGCGACTGGTGTCCAGGTCCGCACCGGTCAGCCGCTTCTTCCAGACCGCCGCCTGAACTGGAGCGGCCGTCGTCAGGATCGCGCCGACTGAACCGACCGCGCTGGCGGCCCCGATCGCGGCGGCGCGGCCGAGCAACGAGCGACGACGTACGCCCATGGCTGCCCTCTCCTGTCGTACTCGTCATGGCCTGCCGCGTGATTGGACAGCGGTTGCGGGCGAGTAAACCCGCCTACGACAGCCGCTGTCAATACCTGCCCGCCATGAACGATCCATTGAAGGAATTCTTCATAGAACATTGACAGTCATCAGCGCCCTGAAGAAACTCTCAGCAATCGGTCCCCGGTCGGTGGCGGTCCCGTGACGCCATCAGTCGACCATCCCCGACCCGACGAGGAGCAGCGTGAGACGTATTCTCCTGGCCCTGCTGATGGCCCTCGGCGTCGCCGGCACGACGGTCCCGGCCACTCCGGCGCACGCGGACCCGGTCGGCACCCTGGCCTGCCCCTCCATCCCCGCCACCCGCGACCCGGCGGCGACCCTGGTCGTCTACCGGGTCGCCCGGGCCATCGTCTGCGACCGCGACAACCCCGGATACAGCGCGGGCCAGGTCGCCCAGTGCGTCCAACGGTCCAGCTTCCCCGACCGGTACGACCAGGCGGCCGGCACCGCCCGAGCCCAGCTCAACGAGGCGGCCCGCACCCACGCCATCGCCGGTGGATCCGCCACCGACGTGACCGGCGACGGCCGGGACGACATCGTCACCTTCACCCAGAACGCCCTCGCCGACGTCTACGTCGCCACCTCCACCGGCACCGGCTTCCTCGGCGCCACCCGATGGCACGACTCCTTCGGCCTCAACGGCGAGACGACGCTGTGATCAGCGGATTGGAGATCTCATGCGACTGACCAGGCGCACGTGCACCCTCTTACTGGCGGCGGCGCTGGCCGGCCAGGTCGCGGTCGCGCCGGCCGATGCGGCCGGACCCGCGGCATCCGGCTCGCTCACCGCCGACTTCACCCGGGCAGCCGCCGAGTTCGACGTGCCCCGGGACCTGCTGGTCGCCGTCGCCTACGGGGAGTCCCGGCTGGACGGGCACGGCGGCCTGCCCAGTCAGGCCAACGGGTACGGGGTCATGCACCTGGTCAGCAATCCCACCCAGCACAGTCTGGAGCGGGCGGCCACGCTCACCGGCGAACCGGTCGACAGCCTGCGCTCGGTCACCTCCGCCAACATCCGCGGCGGCGCGGCGGTGCTCCGCGACCTGGCCGACAACGAGGGGCTGTCCGGCGGGGCACGCGACCGGCTCTCCGCCTGGTATCCAGTGGTGGCGCGCTACAGCGCGGCCGTCGACGCGTCGACCGCCCGGCTCTACGCCGACCACGTCTACGACCTGCTGCGTACCGGAATCGCCGCCGGACCGGTTCGGGTCGCGCCGCGACCGCTCCGACCCGAACTCGGCCGCTACGCGGGAGTCGCCCCCGCGGGCACCGCCGGCGCGAACGTCGCGGCGGCGGTGCCGGAGTACGCGCCGGCCCGCTGGGTGTCCGCCTACGGCGGCAACTACCAGGCCGGCCGATCGGCGCGGATAACCACTGTGGTGGTGCACGTGACCCAGGGGTCCTACGCCGGCACGGTGAGCTGGTTCCAGAACCCGTCGGCGGGGGTGAGCGCGCACTACGTGGTGAAATCGAGCAACGGCGAGATCACCCAGATGGTGCGCGAGGGCGACACGGCGTATCACGCACGCTCGGCCAACCCCTACTCGGTGGGCATCGAGCACGAGGGCTTCGTCGACAATCCGGCCTGGTTCACCGACGCCATGTACCGGTCGTCCGCCGCGCTGACCCGCTACCTCTGCGACAAGTACGGGCTGCCGAAGACCCGTGCGTCGATCAAGGGACACAACGAGCTGCCCGGCAACGACCACACCGATCCGGGGCCGAACTGGAACTGGAACTACTACGTCTCCCTGGTCAACGCCGGCGGCTCGGGGGGTCGGTACCTGGCCGGTTCACCGACCGACTTCACCGGCGACGGCCGTGACGACATCGTCGCGTTCACCCAGGGCAGCCTGAACGACGTCTACGTGGCCACGTCCACCGGCAACGCCTTCGCCGGTACCTCGGTGAAGTGGAACGACTTCTTCGGCCTCAACGGCGAGACCCTGCTCAGCGGCGACGTCAACAGCGACGGCAGGGACGACGTCATCGCCTTCACCCACGGCACTCTCGGTGACGTCTACGTGGCCCTCTCCACCGGCACCAGTTTCGGCGGCGGCCAGAAGTGGCACGAGTGGTTCGCGCCGGGCGCGGAGGTCGGCGCGGTCGGCGACGTCAACGGCGACGGCCGGGACGACATCGTCGCCTTCACCCACGACACCAACGCCGACGTGTACGTGGCGTTGTCCACCGGCACGGGTTTCGGCCCCGGCCTCAAGTGGCACGAGTACTTCTCCATCCCCGGCGAGTTTCCCGCGCTCGGGGACGTCAATGGCGATGGTCGCGACGACATCATCACCTTCACCCAGGGGCCGCCCACGGCGAGCGACGTGATCGTCTCCCTCTCCACAGGAAGCGGATTTGGCGCGCCCCAGACGTGGCACAACCTGTTCGCCGTCGGGACAGAACAACCCCGCGTCGGGGACATCAACGGCGACGGCCGCGACGACATCGTCACCTTCACCTGCAACGCCGATGCCGACGTCTACGCTGCCGTGTCCACCGGCACCTCGTTCGTCGGCACCACAGTCAAATGGAACGACCTCTTCTGCCTGCCCGGGGAGTTCCCCTACCTGGGTGACTACAACGGCGACGGCAAGGACGACATCGTCGCCTTCACCAAGGGCAGCTTCAACGACGTCCACGTCGGCCTCTCCACCGGCACCACCTTCCTCGGCGCCACCAAATGGCACGACTTCTTCGGCCTCAACGGCGAAACCACCCTCTGACCCAAGGGAGACCGCACATGTTCGACGTTCCCCCGTCCGCGTCGATCAGCCGGCGCCGGTTGATCGGTGGCTCGGCAGCGGCGGCCGCCTCCGGCCTGTTCGGCGGCGCCCTCGCCGGGTCGTCCGCCGCCCAGGCCGCCGGTGACGGGTACGGCCTGCGCATCGTCGACCGCAACGAGAACGGCGGCCGGCTGCAGTACTACCGCTTCGCCACCGACGCCATCGAGTGGGATCCGGCCGTGAACGTGCTGCTACCCGACGGCTACCACACCAGCGGCAAGCGGTATCCGGTGCTGTACCTGCTGCACGGCGGCAACGCGGACTTCCGCACCTTCCACCTACAGGACAACATCGTCGGTCTGACCGCCGGCCGGGAGGTCATCGTCGTCATGCCGGACGCGTCGACCGGCTGGTACTGCAATCCGGTGACCAGCTTCGTTGGACCCCGCAACTGGGAGACGTTCCACATCGCCCAGTTGCTGCCGTGGATAGACGCGAACTTCCGGACGTTCGCCGAGTACAACGGACGCGCGGTCGCGGGCTTCTCGATGGGCGGCTTCGGCGCGCTGAAGTACGCGGCCAAGTACTACGGCCACTTCTGCTCGGTCAGCTCACACTCCGGGCCGGCCAGTCTCCGCCGAGACTTCGGACTGGTCGTGCACTGGGCGAATGCCACCTCCGCCGCGCTGGACCTCGGTGGAGGCACCGTCTACGGGATCCCGCTGTGGGACGAGGCCCGGGTCAGCGCCGACAACCCGGTCCAGCGCATTCCGAGTTTCCAGAACAAGCGGATCTTCCTGGCGGCCGGAACCTCCCCCGACCCGGTCAACTGGTTCGACACCGTCAACGAGACCCAGGTCCTTGCCGGTCAGCGCGAGTTCCGCGCGGCACTCGCGCGAGCCGGCATTCCGCACGAGTGGCGCGAGGTGCCGGGTGGGCACTTCTTCCGCCACGACCTGTTCGTCCAGGACCTCAACGGAATGCTCGGACGCCTACGCCGCGCGGGCTGACCCCCGGTAGCGTCGACGGTCATGGCCACCAGCGTCGACGTGCGTCGGGCACTCGCCAGCCTCGCCGACCCCCGTCGCGCCGAGGCATCGAGCCGGTTCCTCCAGATGGTTCCCGGCGGGTACGGCGAGGGCGACCGGGCCCTCGGTGTCTCCGTGCCCGACCAGCGCACGGTGGCCGCCCGGTTCTGGCGCGACCTGTCGCTGGCCGAGACGACGAAGCTGCTCGCCGAGGGCGCGCACGAGGAGCGGTTGACCGCGCTGTTCATCCTGGTGCGGAAGTTCGCCAAGGGCGACGAGCAGGAACGGGGTCGGGTCTTCGGCACCGTCCTGGCCAACACCAGCCGCATCGACAACTGGGACCTGGTGGACTCGTCCGCGCCGTACATCGTCGGCCCCTGGCTGATCGACAGGGACCGGGGCGTCCTGGACCGGTTGGCCGAGTCGAGCCTCGTGTGGGAGCGGCGCACCGCCGTCATGGCGACCTTCGCCTTCATCAAGGCCGGTGACTTCGAGTGGACCTTCCGGCTCGGCGACCGGCTCCTGCACGACCCGCACGACCTCGTTCGGAAGGCGGTGGGCTGGATGCTGCGCGAGGTGGGCAACCGGGACAGAGCGGCGGAGGAGGAGTTCCTCGCCCGCCGCTACCGGGTGATGCCACGGGTGATGCTGCGGTACGCGATCGAGAAGTTCGAACCGCAGCGTCGCCGCGAGTACCTGTCCGGCATGCTCTAGTCGACCGCCCCGGCCGGTGGGATGGGGAAGTTCCGGTTGAAGACGTTGTCCGGGTCGTAGCTGGCCTTGATGGCACGCAGGCGGCCGAGGGTGGGCTCGGGCCAGGCATCCACCAGTCGAGCCGGATCGGTGTCGCTCTCGAAGCTGAGGTACAGGCCGTCGAGGTGCGGGTACAGCTCGGCCCACAGCTTGTCGAGCTGGGGTCGGCGCTCCGGGACGGTGGCGGCGAGCACCGAGAAGTTCTGCTGCCGGTGGGGATAGGCGGTCGTGTCCCGGGCGACGTCGTTGACCGCCCCACCGACGGACCGCACCTGCATGATCATCACGTCGCCGGAATGGATCATGTTGTCCATGAGGTCGGCCACCTGCGGTGTGACGTGGTGCAACAGACCGCTGCGGGTGTCCTCCAGCCCCTGCCCACGATGCTGGTTGCCCGGCGGCACGACGATCGCCGGGTACGGCACGAGCTGCGCCTGCTGGTCGAGGATCGGCCCGATCTCCAGGAACGGGCTCAGGGCGGACTGCGCCGCCTCGACGTCGTCACCGGCGTACACGAGGGTCACCTGGGCAGCCGGTTGCCACGGCGGCCGGGGAAAAGGGAGAGGAAGCTCGTCAACTCCCGTGGCGCGTCCTCGACCAGTCGGCCCCACCGGCGCAGCAGTCGGGCGGTGTCGGTCGCGTCCGCGACGAGCTGCGCGTAGACGACGTTGTCGACCTCGTACGCCTCCAGCTCGATCGCGGTGACCACACCGAAGTTCCCGCCGGCGCCCCGGACGGCCCAGAACAGGTCGGGGTGATGCTCGTCGTCGACCCGGAGCAGGCGGCCGTCCGCGGTGACGATCTCGGCGGCCACGACGTGGTCGATGGTCAGGCCGTACCTGCGCGCCAGGTATCCGACGCCACCGGTGGTGGCGAGACCACCGACGCCCACGTCTCCGTAGTCGCCTGAGCTCATGGCCAGGCCGTGCGGGGCGAGTGCCTGGGCCACGTCGCCCCACCGGGCACCCGGTTCGAGCCGCACCCGACGGGTCGCCCGGTCGAGCACCTGGACCCTGTTCATCCTCGACATGTCGATGACGACTCCCCCGTCGTTCGTCGACCGGCCGCTGATGCCGTGCCCGCCGCTGCGCACCGACAGGGGGACGTCCTGGGTCCGGGCGTACGTCACGGCGTCGACCACCTCGGCGGCGTTTCGCGGACGGATCACCAGGGCCGGCGACCCGTGCCGGCTGTAGGTGTGGCGCACCCGCTCGTACTCCGGGTCACCGGGCTCGACGGAGCTGCTGACCAGCGACGGGGGCAGCGCGTCGTAGTCGAGAGCGGGGTGCCGCTCGGCCAACGCGACGGTTGTGCGGGTCGGCCCGCCGCCGACCTCACCGCCGGCGCGCTCCCTGGCTACCGCCTCCCGCAGCGCGGGGGCGATCTCCTGCCCGAGGGTCTGGATGAGGCGTGAGTCGTCACGGCCGATCAGGAAGGTGCTGAACCCCTCCTCGACGACCAGCGGAAGGAGCTGGTCGACCCACTGCGCGACAGGACCCTGGAGGAAGCCGCGGCTGCGCGAGGAGACGTCGACAGTGAACAGGTTGAGCAGCCGTCGGATCTCCCGGGGCTCGCGCCCCGCGGCGATGGCCGCCTCGTCGATGAGCCGGTTGGCGGTCACCCGGTCCGGGGACCGCAGGTATTCCAGCGTCGGCAGCCAGCCGTTGGCCTTCTGGCCGGTCAGGGCCAGCATCTTCGGCTGGTACGCGCCGAGCCAGATGTCGATGTCATGTGCCGGCTTCGGGCCACGCTGCATGCCGGGTACGGGGTAGTACTCCCCGGTCAACCGCAGCGGTCCGGTGGCGGTGTCGTCCCAGACGCCGCGCAGGACATCGATCGCCTCGCGCAGCGCCGTGACGCCCTGCCCCGCGGTCAGCCGACGAGCCCCCATGCCCTCGATCCCGTCCCAGAACGCTCCGGCGCCGAGGCCCAGTTCGAAACGGCCGTGCGACAGCCGGTCCAGGCTCGCCGCGGCCCGGGCCAGCACGGCCGGCGGGCGCAGCGGCAGGCTGAGGACGTTCCCGGAGATCTGGAGCCGCTGCGTGCGGGCGGCGACCCAACTGAGCAGTGTCCAGGTGTCGAGGAACTCCGCGTTGTACGGGTGGTCCTGGAAGGTGACCAGGTCCAGCCCCGCAGCCTCGGTCTGCTCGGCCAGCGCCACCACCTGGTCCGGGTTGTGCACGCTGGGTGTCAGGAACGACCCAAACCGGAGTTCGTGCCCGTAGTCGGACATTGCTCACCATCCACGCGATCGTTTGATTCACTGATCATGTTGTGCATCTATCGTCTGTCACACAACTTATCTGCATCGCCAATCATTCCTGGAGTGCGGTGATGTCAGACGAGAATCAGCGCGGACTCAACGCCGCGAAGCTCGACGCCGAGAAGACGGTGAGCGCCGCCCCCGAGTCCGCCCGCCGCCCGCCCCGTCGGCCCTTCCCTCCTGGGAGGGAGTGCCTTCCCCTGTCAGCGGGGCCCGCCCACCCTGGGACGCCGACAGGATCGGTCCATGACGACATCGACACGGATCGTCGGGCGGAGCGTCCATGGTCTGACGTACGCGGTGCTCGGCTGGGCCGTGGCATACGGGGGCGTGCGTCTGGCCTGGACGGTCGGTGAGGCTCCGGAGTTCGGGCGGCTCGGGCTCGACCTGCTCGGCTTCACCGGTTGGTGGTCGGTGGCGTTGTGCGCGGCCGCGGGCGGGCTGGCGGTTGCCCTGGACCGGGTGGCGACCTGGCGGCCAGCGCTTGCGGGGCTCGCCTGGGCTGTCGCTGGAGCGCTGGTCGCGGCAGCCGCGATCCTGCTGCCGGAGCTGGTGGGCTTCCTGCTGTTCACCGTCGGCCCGTTCTTCGACCCGTTGGCGTTCGTCAGCCGGCTCGGTTGCGTCAGCGGAGCGGTACTGCTCGCTCTGGCCACCGGGCGCTATCAGCGGCGCACCCGGGGCGACTGCCCGGCCTGTTGCCGGACGGTCCGACCGGGTACGCGGCGCTCGGCACCCGCGCGGTGGGCGCGCTGGGCCGCGTGGGTCGCCGTGGGCGGTCTCGTGACCCGCTTCGCGGCCCAGTTCGTGGTGGGGTTCGACAGCGTCGAGCAGAGCGCCTCCCTGCTCGGGCTGGAGATCGGCCTGGTGCTGGCCGGAGCGCTGTTGCCACTGGCGCTGGTGCATCACTGGGGTGAGGTCTGGCCGTGGTGGGTTCCGCTGCTCGCCGGCCGGACGATTCCTCGCCTTGTGCTTCTGGTGCCCGGCTTCGGGCTCGGCGCGGGCATCGTGGCCTACTTCGGCATGGGCATGGTGCAGGTGACGACGGGCTCGCACAGCGAGTTCTCCGACGCGTTCCTGTGGGTGGCGATGTCGGCGTACCTCGTCATCGGGCTGGGCCTGCTCGTCGCGTCCACCGACTACCACCTGCGCACTCGCAGCCCGTGCGGTGCCTGCGGCCGCTGACGGGACCGCCGACCGAGGGTCGGTTGCATTGACAGGGATCGTTGGACGAATTAACTTTCTGAATCAAGCACCTGGGAGCGCTCCCAACTACTCACCGTCCGACCATCGCTGAAATCCGCCAGAGCTGAGCCCTCCCGAGGCGTGGATACCACCACCAGTTCAGGAGGAGTTTCAATGAGAAGAAGCAGAAGAGCGACGAACGTCGCCCTGCTGTCGGCCGGCGCCGTCCTGGTGGCGTCCGCAGGCGTCGCGATGGCGGTGCCGGCGGGAGCCGCAGCCGCCGGCTGCAGGGTGGACTACAGCGTGTCGTCGCAGTGGCAGGGTGGCTTCGGCGCGAACGTCGCCATCACCAACCTCGGTGACGCAGTGACGAGTTGGACGCTGACCTGGAACTACAACGCCGGCCAGACCGTCACCCAGGCCTGGAACACGACACTGACGCAGAGCGGCACCGCGGTCACCGCCAGGAACGTCAGCTACAACGGGGCCATACCGACCAACGGGACGGTGTCGTTCGGCTTCAACGGATCCTGGACCGGCAGCAACCCCGATCCCACCACCTTCGCGTTGAACGGGGTGGGCTGCACCGGTGACACAGAGCCGACCCCGCCGCCGACGACGACTCCGCCGCCGACCGACCCACCGCCGCCGACCGGGCCGGCGGACATCACTGTGAACAACGCGACGAGGTACCAGACCGTCGACGGATTCGGGGCCGCGCAGTCGATCTGGGGTAGCGCCTGGTCGACGACGGACACGCAGACGTTGGTCGGGATGGGTGCCAACCAGTTGGGGCTGTCGATCGTGCGGACCGGGTTGTCGCCGGTGTCCAGCGAGTGGGCGACGCACGTGAACTCGTTGAAGACGGCGAAGTCGTACGGGTCGAACGTGAAGATCCTCGCCTCGCCGTGGACCGCGCCGGCGGCGTGGAAGACCAACAACAGCCGGGTCAACGGCGGCAAGCTGAAGACCGACTACTACGACGACTACGCCAACCACCTCAACAGCTACGTGCAGTACATGCGTGGCCAGGGCGTACCCATCGACGTCACGTCGGTGCAGAACGAGCCGGACTGGCACCCGGACTACGACTCGATGGACTGGAGCGGCACCGAGCTGCGCACCTTCGTCCGCGACCAGGGCACCAGGGTGCAGAACACCAAGCTGATGGTGGCCGAGGCGGTGAACATGAACTACAACTTCACCGACCCGACCCTCAACGACGCGACCGCCCGCAACAACATCGGCTACATCGGCGGGCACCTCTACGGCACCGAGGAGTCCGGCCGACTGCGGCCGTACTCGCTGGCCGAGCAGCACAACAAGCCGGTGTGGATGACCGAGTGGAACCTGCACGCCGCCGACGGTGGCGGCTCCAACATCTGGGGCAACCCCGCCAATGCGGCGGTCTGGAACGAGACCCTCGACGACATCATGCGCACCGTGCACAAGTCGATGGAGGCCAACTGGAACGCCTACATCTGGTGGTACGGCAAGCGCTACTACTCCTTCATCGGTGACGGCGAATCGGCGTTCGGCACCGTCGCCGGCGCACCCCTCAAGCGCGGGTACGCCTTCTCGCAGTACGCGAAGTACGTGCGCCCCGGCTACCAGCGGGTCGCCCTGACGAAGAGCTCGAAAGCCTCCCCGCTGGAGGTGACCGCCTACCAGGGCGACGGGAAGATCACCCTGGTGATCCTCAACCGCTCCAACAGCGCGGTCAACAACGCCGTGGTCCAGGCCCCGCAGAACGTCACCCGGGCCGAGCACTACCTCACCTCGCAGAACGCCAACGCGGCCAGCCAGCCCACCAGCGTCAACGGCGGTCAGGCCACCATCAACGTCGGCGCCCGCAGCATCTCCACCCTCGTCTTCACCCTCTGAACACCTCGATCACCACGTACGTCGCGGGAGCCCCGGCCACACGCCGGGGCTCCCGCCCGTCGACGGGGTCGGATCGTCGGCTGGTCAGGTGGCTGTCGGCGACGCCGTGCTCTGCCGCACCACGAGCTTGGGGACGACCAGTGGCAGGCGGTGCGGCACCGTGTCGTCGATGGCCTGGGTGACAGCGGTGATGGCCCGCCGACCGACCGCGTCGAAGTCCTGCTGGATCGTGGTCAGGGGCGGGATGAGGTAGGGCGCCTCGGGGACGTCGTCGAATCCGACGACGGAGATCTCGTGCGGCACCCGCCGTCCACGCTCGTGCAGCGCGCGCAGCACACCGATGGCCATCTGGTCGTTGGCGGCGAACACCGCTGTGGCCCCGGGCATCTCGTCGACCCGTAGCCCGGCGAGGTAGCCGCTGTGCGCTCTCCAGTCGCCCTCGACCGGCTCCGGCGGGCGTAGACCCGCCGCACTCATCGCCTGACGCCAGCCTTCGAGTCGGGCACGGGCCTCCGCCCAGTTGAGCGGGCCGCTCACGTGCACGATCTCCCGGTGTCCGAGGTCGAGAAGGTGGTCGGTGGCCATCCGGGCGCCGAGCACCTGGTCGACGCCGACCGTCACGCTGGCCCGGGACACGTCGCCCTCCACGACGACGAACGGGACGCTCGATCGCGTCATCCGCACCACCTCGAGGGCCTCGTCGTTGCCGGCGATCATCACGACGCCCTCCACGCCGACGCGCATGAGGTGTTCGGTGGCGTCGCTGAGCGCCCGTACCGTCACCTCGGACAGGCTCACCGAGGTGGCGAAGTAGCCGGCCGCCCGGGCCGCGTCCTCGACGCTGCGATGGATGCTGGTCGGACCGAACAGTGTCCTGGCCGTGCCGATGATGCCGATCATCCCGGACCGTCCGCGAACCAACGCGCGGGCCGCGGTGTTGGGGCGGTAGTCGAGCCGTCGGATCGCTTCGAGGACCCGTTCCCGGGTCTCGCGCCTGATGCTGGGCGCGCCGTTGATGACCCGGGACACCGTCTGGTGTGACACGCCCGCCAGGCGAGCGACGTCAGCCATGACCGGTGGCCGGTCGGCCGCCGTCACAGCGGCCTTTGTGTGAACTCGCACTGGCGGGCCATCCGTTCTTCCATGGAATCAGTTCCTCGTGGGCCTGGTCCGTTCGTGGCCGTCAGTGTGAGTGACGGGGCACCGCGCTGCCGCTGCCACCGACGAGGAAGTCGAGGTCCGCGCCGCTGTCTGCCTGCTGGACGTGTTCGCTGTAGAGCCGTACCCATCCCCGGTCGGCCACCGGCTTCGGAGGCTGCCAGGCGGCGCGGCGTACGGCGAGTTCCGCGTCGTCGACCAGAAGGTCGAGGCGGCGCGTCGCGACGTCGACGGAGATCAGGTCGCCGCTGCGTACCAGCGCGAGCGGACCACCCACTGACGCCTCCGGTGCCACGTGCAGGACGCAGGTGCCGTAGCCGGTGCCGCTCATTCGGGCGTCGGAGATCCGCACCATGTCCGTGATGCCGTCGGCGAGCAACCGTCGTGGCATGGGCACGTTGCCCACCTCCGGGAAGCCGGGGTAGCCCCGGGGGCCGGCGTTGCGGACGACGATCACCGTGTCGGGGGTGACGTCGAGGTCCGGATCGTCGGCGGCGACCACGTACTCCTCGATCCGGTCGAAGACGAGCGCCGGGCCGGTGTGCGTGAGGAGGTGGGCGGAAGCGGCGGAGACCTTCAACACCGCCCCGGACGGCGCGAGCGAGCCGCGCAACACCACGGTGCCCGACCCGGCCGGCTGGAACGGCTCTTCCATGGTGGCGATGACGTCCCGGTTCCAGCACTGGGCGCCGTCGACGTTCTCCGCCACGCTCCTGCCGCTGACGGTGATGTGGTCCATGTGCAGCAGCGGGGCGAGTTCCTTCATCACCACCGGGAGGCCGCCCGCATAGGCGAAGTCCTCCATCAGGTACGTCCCGGACGGCATGAGGTTGACGAGCATGGGCACGTCGGCGGTGAGGGTGTCGAAGTCCTCCAGCGACAGGGGGACGCCGAGGCGTCCGGCGATCGCGAGCAGGTGTACGACCGCGTTGGTGGAGCCGCCGATGGCGGCGTTGACCCGGACGGCGTTCTCGAACGCCTGCCTGGTGAGCACCGAGGACAACCGTTGGTCCTGTTCGACCATGGCGACGATCCGGCGTCCGGCGGCTTGCGCGAGCGCGTACCGCCGGGAGTCGACCGCCGGCACCGCGGCCGCCCCCGGTAGCTGCACCCCCAGCGCCTCGGTCACACAGGCCATCGTGGAGGCGGTGCCCATTGTCATGCAGTGGCCCCGGCTGCGGGACATGCCGACCTCCGCCTCGGAGCAGTCGGCCGCCGTCATCCGACCGGCCCGCATCTCCTCGGTGAAGCGCCAGACGACGGTGCCGGAGCCGATGTCCTGGCCGCGGAACTTGCCGTTGAGCATCGGGCCGCCGGTCAACATCAGTGTCGGCAGGTCGACGCTCGCCGCTCCCATCAGCAGGCCGGGGGTGGTCTTGTCACAGCCGGAGAGCAGGACCACCCCGTCGAGCGGGTTGGCGCGGACCGACTCCTCCAACTCCATCGCCAGCAGGTTGCGGTAGAGCATGGTCGTGGGTCGCATCAGCGGCTCGCCCAGGCTCATCGCCGGGAACTCCAGCGGCAGGCCCCCGCTCTCCCACACGCCCCGCTTCACCGACTCGGCGAGGTCGCGCAGGTGGGCGTTGCAGGGTGTCAACTCCGACCAGGTGGTGGCGATGCCGATCACCGGGCGACCGTCGAAGACGTCGTCCGCGAACCCCTGGTTGCGCATCCAGGACCGATGGATGAACCCGTTGCGGCCTTCCGCACCGAACCACTCCCCGCTGCGCAGCGGTCGATTCGTCGTCGACATCAGCACACCTCTCTGTCATCCGTCCGGCCGCGTCCTGCGCGGCGATCAATGCGCGTGTGGTGGATTGGCTGGTGGCGTCGGCGCGGCCTACCGGAGACCTCCGACGGAGAGGCCGCCACGCCAGTGTCGTTGCAGGCTGAAGAACGCGATGATCAGCGGAATCACGGACACCAGGGAGCCCAGGATGATGAGGCTCCACAGCGAGGTGGTTCCCGCGTTGTTCGCGGACGCGATTCCCTGCCAGAGGCCAAGGCCGACGGTGACCGGGAAGAGCCGGTTGTCGGAGAGCATGGCCAGCGGCAGGAAGTAGTTGTTCCAGGACGCCACGGCCGACAGGAGCAGCACGGTGACCACCGCGGGACGCATCAGCGGAAGGGCGATCTGGATGAACGTCCGTATCTCTCCCGCGCCGTCGACCCGCGCCGCGTCCAGGAGCTCGTCGGGCACCGCGTCGCGCGCGTACACGTGCATCAGGTAGACGCCGAACGGGTTGAGCAGCGACGGGAGGATCACCGCCCAGACCGTGTTCGTCAGGCCGAGCCGGGAGAACATGATGAAGGTCGGGATGACCAGAGCGGTGGCGGGCACCATCAGCGCGCCGAGCACGATGGCGAAGCTGAAGCGTCGGGCGGCGAACCGGTACTTGGCGAACCCGTAACCGGCCATGACCGCCAGGACGGTGGCGCCGACGCCGCCGGCGATGGCGTAGAGCGTGGAGTTGAGCATCCACCGCAGGTAGATGCCACCGTCGTAGGTGAAGAGCTGCCGCAGGTTCCCGAGGTAGTCGACCTGGTCGGTGAACCAGAGGGTGTTGCCGCCGCCGAACAGCCCGGGTGCGTCCTTGGAGCTGTTGACGATGACCCACCAGAACGGTACGAGGAAGTAGATCACCAGGAAGCCGAGGAGGATCTGCAGAGGGAGATAGCGCTGCGGTCGGCGGGCGCCGGCGCGGACGGTGGTGTGGTCGGTCATCAGAGGAAGCTCCTCCGCTTGCGGGTGAAGAACAGGAAGGCGTAGACGCAGATGAACACGAGCCCGCCGAGGGCGAAGGAGATCGCCGACCCGTAGTTGAAGTTGGCGAGCGAGAACGCCTGTTGGTACGCGTACATGTTCGGGGTGAAGTCCGCGCCGATGGTGCCCGCGGCGAGGTATCGCAGGATCTGCGGCTCGTTGAAGAACTGCAGGGTGCCGATGAGCGAGAAGACCAGGATGAGGATCAGGGCGGGCGCGATCAGCGGGATTTTGATCCGGGTCGCGATCTGCCACCGCCCGGCGCCGTCCATCCGGGCCGCCTCGTAGAGCGTCGGGTCGACGCCCTGCAACGCCGCGTACAGGATGATCATGTAGTAGCCGGCCCACTGCCAGGTGACGACGTTGAGCAGCCCGTAGAAGATCAGGTCGCTGCTCAGGAAGTCGGGTGCGGTGGCGCCGAACAGCCCGAAGATGTCGGTGAGCGGGCCGAAGCCCCTGCTGTAGAGGAACCCCCACATCACCGCCCCGATGACTGTGGGGATCGCGTACGGCAGGAAGATCATGAGGCGGGAGAAACGGGCGAACAGGGTGGTCACCGAGTCCAGGATGAGGGCCAGCGCGAGCGCGATGACGATCTGCAGTGGGATCGAGACCAGCGAGAAGCGGATGACGAACCACGCCCCGGACAGGAAGCTCGGGTCGGTGAACGCCTTCACGTAGTTGTCGAAGAGAACGAAGCTGGTGCCGCCGATCAGCTTCTTCTGAAAGAGACTGAGGTACAGCGCGTACCCCAGCGGGGCGATGAGGAACGCCAGGAACACGATCCCGAACGGCCCGACGAAGAGCCACCCCATCAGGTGTTCGCGGAGGTGCACCTTGCCACGGATCTTGCGCGTCTCAGGCTGAGGACGCGGTGCGCGCTTCTCGGTCAGGAGTGTCATCTTGGTCTCCGGGACGTGGACGGTGAGGGTGGAGGGTGGGCCGGCCGCTCAGTGCGGCGCGGCCCACCCATCCGGTCACTGAACGGTGAAGCCTTGTTCCTTGGCGTACTTCGCCACGTCCTCCTGGAGCCGGTCGGCAGCCTGCGAACCGGTGACGGAGCCCTTGATGATCTCGCTGACCTGCTTCGTCATGGCGTCGAGGTAGTACTGACCGAACGGGGCGTACGCGACGCCCTTGTAGGCGTCCGCGGCGGGAAGGTAGACCTCCTTGTTCGCCTGCTGGCCGTCGAAGAACGCCACCTTCAGGTCGACGAACGCGGGGTCCTTGAGCGCCGTGAGGTTCAGCGGGAATATGATCTGGTTGGTCCAGCCGTCGGTGAGTGACTCCTTGTCGGCGTAGAGGCCGTAGGCGACCTTCGCGGCCAGCTCCGGCTTCTTGGCCTGCTTGGTCACCGAGAAGGCCGACCCACCCCAGTTGACCTGCACCGGGTTGGCCGAGTCCCACTGCGGCAGCGGCGCCACCGCGAACTTGCCGGTGTCCTGCCCCTTACCGACACCCGCGCCGGTGAGGTAGCCGGGCGCCCAGGCCGCCGAGATGTACGTCGCGTAGTTGCCGTTGATGACGCCGGAGATGTATTCCGGGGTGAACTGGTCCTGCGTACCGACCAGGCCCTTCTTGGCGAGGCCGCCCCAGTAGTCCAGCACGTCCTTGGACGCCTGGTCGTTGAGCTTCACCCCGATCGCCTTCGGCTGCGCCGGATCGTAGGTGAAGGGAGCAGCGCCCTTCTGAATCTGCAGCGCCATGGTGAGCGCCGAGACGTTCGCGCCGAGGTCACCGAAGAGCGGACCGCCGGCGTCCTTGACCTTCTGGGCGGCCTGCTCGTACTCGGCCCAGGTCTTCGGCGGCGTGATCTTGTATTTGTCGAAGATGTCCTTCCGGTAGATCATCGCCACCGGGCCGCCGTCGACCGGGACGCCGTAGACCTTGTCGCCGACCGACACGTCCTTCCAGGCGCCCTCGCCGTAGTTGGCCTTGACCGCGTCGAAGCCGTACTGCTTGATGTCGACGAGCGCGCCCTGGATCTGGAACGTCGGGATCCGGTCCGCCTCGACCATGATCACGTCAGGTGCGCCGGTGCCCGCCGAGATGGCGGTCTGGAACTTGTCGTACTCGTCGCTGCCCTGGCCGACGTTGGTCCAGCAGACCTGCACGTCGTCGTGCTGCTTGTTGAAGTTGTCGACGACGAGCTGGGTGTTGGGGTACCAGCCCCACATCGTCACGACCGGCACGTTCTGCTTGGTGATGGTGTTCGTGCAACTGCTCGCGTCGCTGCCGCCCTCGTCGGAGGAGCAGGCGACGAGGCCGGTTCCCGCCGCGAGCATGGCTACCGTGGCGAGTATTCGTCTTCTCTTCATTGAGATTGTTCCCTTCGGCGATGGCGGTGCACTGCATCCATGCGCTGGCGGGCGCCACCGGGGGCAGGATGCCCTGCTCCCGGTGGCGTCGCCGGCGACGGCTCCTAGCGCTTGAACAGACGGGGCGCCAGGTCGATGAGGTTCTTCTGCCACACGTCCCAGCCGTGCGGCCCGGGGGTCACCCCGTCGAACTCGTAGCGGATACCGAGGTTGTCCAACGTGGTCAGCGACGCCATGAAGCTCGGGTACACGAAGTCGGTCTGGTCACCGACGTAGAGGCGCAGCATCTTGGTGCCGTTGTTGATCGCCGCCACGTCGACACCGGTGCCGCTGCCGAAACCGGCCGAGAACGCGGCGACGTAGGCGAACTCACCCGGGTAGGCCCGCAGCACCCCGAACGCCTGCCCGCCGCCCATCGACAGACCGGCGAGGGCCTGCTGCGACGGATCGCTGGAGATGTTGAAGCGGTCACGGGCCGTCGGAACGATGTTCTCCCGCAGTTCCCGGTTGAAGTTCGACGAGTTGCCGTTGCCCATCACGACGACCATCGGCGTCAGGTCGCCGTCGAGGAACTGATTGTCGAGGATCTGCTTGGCGCGGCCCATCTCCACCCAGTCCGTGTAGTTCTGGCCGCCGCCGTGCTGGAGGTAGAGGACCGGGTACGGCTGCGTACGGTTCGGGTCGTACCCGGGTGGGGTCCACACCAGCGCGGTGCGGTCCTGGCCGGCCACCGTGCTGGGGTAGGTCATGCTCTCGACCTTCCCGCCACGACCGGCGGGTACGTCCGACAGCAGTCGGGCACCGGGCCCGGGGATGAAGAAGGTGCTCCACATCGGCTCGGTGGTGACCTTCGTCGGGTTGGAGGTGTCCTTGACCGCGACCCGGTCCACGATCAGCCGGTAGTAGTAGAACCAGGGCTTCAGCGGGCCCACAGTGGCCCGCCACCGGTCACCGTCGCGGGTCAGTGGCAGTCGCAGCCAACTGCCGCCCGGTGCGACGTTCGCCCAGACCGTGACGTGCTGAGCGTCGGCGAAGTCCGTGGTCGTCTCGAAGGTGACGAACCCGTCCTCGGTGACGAAGGGCGTCGGGGTGGTGCCGGCCGGCGGCGGGGTGAACTCCCGCTTGAGCGGCTGGTGACCGGGGCTCGGCCCGTGGTCCCGCACGTGACCGAACAGTCGCGGCAGGAAGTCGAGGAGGTTCTCCTGCCACGTGGTCCAGGTCGCGCCGCCGTCCGGGTTGACCCCGTCGAACTCGAACCGGACGTCGGCCCGGTCCAACGCCTTCGTCAGCCGGTAGGTGGTGTTGTACGCGGGATCGGTGACGTTGCCCGTGTAGAGGCGGAGCAGCTTGACGCCGCGGTTGATCGCCTTGGCGTCCTTCCGGTCGATCTCCGGCGCCGACGTGCCCGAGAACCAGCCCACGTGACCGAACTGACCCGGCTTGGTGAGCGCGGCCCGCAGCGCGTCCGTCGCACCGTCGGACACGCCCGCGATGGCCTGGTGCACCGGGTCGCGAAGGACCCGGTACCTGTCGGTGACCGCCTTCCGGAGGTCCTTCAAACCCTTGTCGTCGGAGCCGTCGACATCGTTGATCACCACCACCATCGGGCGGATGGCGCCCGCGGCCGAGAGGTTGTCGAGGATCTGCTTGGCTCGACCGAGGTCGAGCCAGTCGGTGGCGGCCACGCCGTCCCCCGACTGGAGGAAGAGCGCCGGGTAACCCTTCGGGCCCTTGGCCGCGTAACCCGGTGGCGTCCAGACCAGGGCGGAGCGCTGCGCGTTCCCGGCCCGATAGGTCAGCGTCTCGATCTTTCCGCCGGTGCCGGCCGGGGCGTCGAGCAGCCATCGTGCCGAGTCACCCGCGACGAGGAAGGTGCTCAGGAGCGGGTTGGACGCGACACTGGTGCTGTTCGTCGGGTCCTTGATGGTCAAGGTGTCGTCGGCGGTGAGCTGGTAGTTGTAGAGCCCCGGCTCCAAGGCGCCGAGAACACCCGACCACACGTCACCCCGACGGGTCAGACCGAACTCCGCCCAGCTGGCCGACGGGCCGAAGTTTCCCTCGACGACGACCTGCGAGACGGTGCCCAGGTTCTCCTGCACGTACGCCGCCGGGACGGCGAACGTGGCGTAGCGGTCCGCGGAGACATCCAGCCACGGCGTGTCCGCCGCAGCTGGCTGCGGCGCGAGGAGCACCGCCGCGGCGGCGATGACCCCGGCGGTGAACGCCGCCGAGAGTCGCCGGCGTACGCCTAACTGGCGTAAACGCCCGTGATACTGTCCGGTAACCACACTCCACTCCCTTCATGCGCCGGCAGCGGATGCGACCCGTCTGACCGGCTCAACTCAACGGTGGATCTGGCCGTGCGTGCTGCGTACACCTCCTTCAGGCTGCCGCCACGGGCGCACCTGCCGTGATCGCTGCGTCGGGAGCGATCCGGCTCGCGCACCAGTGGGCTGAGGTCATGGCCGTGCCGCGCTCCTGGGTGGTGCGGTCGAGTCGCGCACGACGAGGCTTGTCGGAAGCACGATCTGGCTCGGCTCGTCCCACTCACCGGTCACCAGCGACTTGAGCATCCGCGCGGCTTCGTACCCGAGCTGATACATCGACTGGTCCACTGTGGTCAGACCCGGCTGGGTCGACGCCGTTTCGGGGATGTTGTCGAAGCCGACGACGGACAGGTCCCCCGGCACCGAGAACCCCAGCTCCCGGGCGACCTCCAGAACCTTCAGGGCCATCCCGTCGCTCGCCGCGAAGATCGCCGATGGCGGCTCCGATCGTCGCAGCAGGTCACGCGCCAACGGAGTCGCCGACTCGGGGTTGAAGTCGCCTCGACCGATGAGCGTCGGGTCGACCGGGATGCCGGCGTTGGTCAGCGCGGCGCGGTATCCCTCCTCCCGCGACCAGGCCGAGGCCAGGCTGTCGCGGCCGGCGATGAACCCGATGCGCCGATGACCCAGGTCGACCAGGTGCTCGACCGCGGTGGTGGCGCCCGCGAGGTTGTCGGCCATCACCGAGGGCGCCGTCGAGCCCCGCACCGGGTCGATGGCCACGACCGGCGTCCGGCTCCGGATGTCACCCCAGGGCGTCACGACGATGCACCCGTCGGTGAGGGTGCCCGACAGGCGGGTCAGGTGCCGCTGCTCCCAACCCTCCGAATACGACCCGTAGAGGTCGCTGTTGGCGTAGATGATCAGATCGAAGCCCGAGCGGCTCAGCGCCTTCATCACGCCCTTGAGCACTTCCGCCGTGTACGACTGGAAGCTGTGCGCCACGAGGCCCAGGACGTTGGTGCGGCTGCGCCGGAGGCTGGTCGCCACCAGACTCGACTCGTAGCCGAGCTGCTCGATGGCGGAGCGCACCTGAGCGACGGTGCGAGCGCTGACGCCGTAATGCCCGTTGACGACGCGCGAGACGGTGGCGGTGGAAACGCCAGCAGCTCGGGCGACATCACTCATTGTCACCGGCGCATTGACTTCAATCATGCCGCTCTCTCTGGACTGCAATCGTTATCGGTTACGTTTCCAGGATGTTGCCAAGGTAACTGAGAACTATTACGAACACAAGACCTCTTCACCCTTACCCGGCCTCTCGAATGGGCTGCCCTAAGTGGAGGTCGGCGAGGTTGCTGGTGATCCTCGGATGCCGTTGCGGATAACGCAATCGGCATCGTCTGCCAGGGGTCGAAGTGGGGGCCGATTCCGCGTCGGTGCTACCCGTCGACAACAGGACGGCACGCTCCGTCAAGAACCATTCCCCGACCCGGGTGAACGATCACAGCTGCCGAACTTCGACGGTCCCGGTAAAGACCTTCGACGTCGACCGGTCCGAGTCGGCACCGATGACGAAAGTGCCGGCATGGGTGTGGTCGGCAGCCGAGAAGCCCACGTACACCTCGATCTGCCCGGCCTCCACCTCGTAGGCCATGCTCCGGTCGTAGAAACCGAGCTGGCCGGTGGGGAGCGCGAACCGCACCGCCACCCGCTGGCCGGCGGCGGCCTCGACGCGGGCGAAGGCCTTCAGCTCCAGCACCGGCCGGGTGATCGTGGCCTGTGGGTCGCGGACGTAGAGCTGCACTACCTGCTCCCCCGCCCGGTGCCCGGTGTTCGCGACAGTGACCTCGACACCGACGCTGTCCCCGGCGCGGACCTCGGCGCTGTCCACGACGGCGTCCTCGATCACGAACGAGGTGTACCCGAGGCCATGACCGAAGGCGTAGCGCGGGGCGACTGGCGAGTCCACGTAGTCGCCGTGCCAGTGTGACCGCCCGCCGGACACCTTGTGGCCGTAGAACACGGGGATCTGACCAACGCTTCGGGGGTACGAGATCGGCAGCTTTCCGCTCGGGTTGACCTCACCGAGCAGCACCTCGGCGATCGCCTGCGCCCCGGTCTCCCCCGGCAACCAGGCCATCAGCACGGCGGCGCACTCCTCGTGCAGGAAGTCGCTGCCCACCGGTCGGCCGGCGACGAGCACCGCCACGACGGGTGTGCCGGTGGCGACGACGGCACGGACCAGCTCCTCCTGCACGCCCGGCAGGTCCAGACTGGACCGGTCCCGCGACTCGCCGGTGGTGGCCCCGGGCGTCAGCCCCGAGCGGTCACCCAGTACCAGCACCGCGACATCGGCCGCCGCGGCGACCGCGACCGCCTCGGTGAACCCCTCGGTCGACGGGTCGAGCACGTCGCAGCCCGGCGCGAAGCGCAGCCGGTCACCCAGCCGTGCCACGAGTTCGTCGCGCACCGTGGGCACACCGCCGGTGCTCTCGTCGATTTCCAGATCGTCCGGGATCGTCATCATCTCGCCGAGCAGGCCGCGCCGCTTGCGCGCTTCGACCAACGCCTCGATGTGCGCCGCGAACGAGTAGTCACCGAGCAGGTGCCGGGCGTCGTCGGCGTTGGGGCCGATGAGCGCGACAGTTCCGGTGCCCCCGAGCAGCGGTAGGACGCCGTCGTTCTTGAGCAGGACGAGGCTGCGGCGGGCGATCTCCAGCGCGACGTCCCGGTGGCGCTCGGCGTTGGCCGACGTCGAGGCAGCGTCCTCGTCGACGTACGGGTTCTCGAAGAGCCCGAGTTCGATCTTGTGCCGGAGGACTCGTGCGACCGACTCGTCGAGCCGGGCCTCGCTGACCTCGCCGGCGTCGAGGGCGTGCGTGAGGGCGTCCGCGTAGGCGTCCGTCGCCGGAAGCTCGACGTCGACGCCCGCGCCGAGGCCCACCGTCGCGGCCTGCCGCTTGTCCTGCGCGAAGTGGTGGTACGAGTGGAGGTCGTTGACGGCGAAATAGTCGGAGACCACGCTGCCGGTGAACCCCCACTGCCCGCGCAGGACGTCGGCGAGGAGTTCCTGGTTGGCATGGCACGGGACGCCGTCGAGCTCGTGGTAGCCCGCCATCACCGACTGGAGCCCGCCGTCGCGGACCGCCGCCTCGAACGGATACAGGTACACCTCGCGCAGCAGGCGCGGCGGCAGATGGGCCGGTGCCCAGTTCAGCCCACCCTCGGACGCCCCGTAACCGACGAAGTGCTTGGCGGTGGCGAGGACGCCGTCGGTCAGGTCGGTGCCCTGCAGGCCCCGAACGAACGCCACCCCCATCCGGGACACCAGGTACGGGTCCTCGCCGTAGGTCTCCTCCGTCCGGCCCCACCGAGGGTCGCGCACCACGTCCAGCACCGGAGAGAGCCCCTGGTGACTTCCCATGGCGCGCATCTGCGCGCGAACGGCGTCGGCCAGCTGCCGGTTGAGCTCCGGCGCCCACGTGCTCGCCACGCCGATCGCCTGCGGGAAGATGGTCGCCTCGCGGGCCATGACCCCCGAGCACACCTCCTCGTGCACGATCGCCGGGATCCCCAGCCGGGTCTCGGTCACCAGGAAGCGCTGGATCGCATTGGCGGCCCGCGCCACCTGCGCCGCCTTCAGGCTGGTCGCGCCCGCGACGCGGGTCACGTGCCCCAGGCCGTGTCGAAGGATCGGTCGGGCCCGCTCCGCGGCGAACCGACCCCCCTCCAAGAGGGCGAACGCCCACGTGCTGCCCAGCTGCGCGAGCTTCTCCTCACGGGTCATCCGGGCCAGCAGGTCGGACACCCGATCATCGACGGACGCTGTCGCATCCGCGTAGGTCGCCTCGATCTCCGGCTCAACAGTGGTCACCCGGTCACCCCCATCACCGCGACAAGCTGGTCGTTCGGCCTCGTCGGTCACCACGCCACCGGGGCCTGGCCGCGCGCTGCGGACGACGGCCGGGAAGCGGTGGCGACTAAGCGGTGGCGGCGAGGCGGGCGGGAGCGGGACACCAGGTCAGCTGTGGCGGTCTGCCCCGGAGGGCGTGCCGGCCGGACATTGATCCAGGTGCCATGTTCCCTTACGTAAACGTAATCGGTAACGTTTACATAGATCGAGAACGTAATCGAAGACGATCACGTTGTCCAGAGCTCACACTGCCTCCACCACCCCTCGGTCCCGGCGTTCGAGCAGTGCTGTCGCGTCGGACCCGCACGAAGGGAGCCAGCCCTGAACACCCACCTCGACAGCGCGCCGGACAACAGCGTGCACACGGCCCGCCTGACCCTGGACCCCCGCCGACGCGTCGCACCGGTGCCACGTCGACTCTTCGGCTCGTTCGTCGAGCACCTGGGGCGCTGCGTCTACAACGGGATCTACGAGCCGGGGCACCCGACGGCCGACGCCGACGGCTTCCGGGGCGACGTCCTCGCGCTGGTGCGCGAGCTGGGCGTCACCACCGTCCGCTACCCCGGCGGCAACTTCGTCTCCTCCTACCGCTGGGAGGACGGCGTCGGTCCGGTCGACAAACGCCCGGCGAGGCTCGACCTCGCCTGGCACAGCCTGGAGACCAACGCGTTCGGGCTCGACGAGTTCATGAGGTGGGTCGGCAAGGCCGGTGTGGATCCGATCATGGCGGTCAACCTCGGCACCCGTGGCACCGCCGAGGCCGTCGACCTGCTCGAGTACGCCAATCACCGCGGTGGGAGCCACCTCGCCGACCAACGCCGCGACAACGGCGCTGTCGACCCGTACGGCATCAAGCTGTGGTGTCTGGGCAACGAGATGGACGGCCCGTGGCAGGTGGGCCAGCGCAGCGCGACCGAGTACGGGCGACTCGCGGCGCAGACCGCGAAGGCCATGCGACGCTTCGATCCCGATCTCGAACTCGTCGCCTGCGGCTCCTCACACCTCGGTATGCCGACCTTCGGCAGCTGGGAACGCGACGTGCTGACCGAGGCGTACGACGACGTCGACCTGATCTCGCTGCACGCGTACTACCAGCCGGTCGACGACGACCTGGCCAGCTTCCTCGCCTCGGCCGAGGACATGGACAGGTACATCGACGCCGTCACCGCCATCGCCGACTCGGTCGGAGCGATCCGTCGGTCGACCAAGAAGATCATGATCGCGTTCGACGAGTGGAACGTCTGGTACCAGTCCGCCGCCCCGTCCACGCCCCCGAGCGGCGAGGACTGGCCGGTCGCGCCGCCCCTGCTGGAGGACCACTACAACGTTGCCGACGCGGTCGTCGTCGGCGGCCTGCTCATCAGCCTGCTCCGGCACAGCGACCGGGTGAGCGCGGCCTGCCAGGCCCAACTGGTCAACGTCATCGCACCGATCATGACCGAGACGGGCGGCTCGGCCTGGCGGCAGACCATCTTCCACCCCTTCGCCCGCACCGCCCGGCACGCCCAGGGCACGGTGTTGGACGTGCTGCGCGAGGGCAGCACGACGACCACCGACCGCTACGGTGAGATCGACGCTGTCGACGCGGTCTCCACCTGGGACGACACCACCGGGGAGATGACAGTCTTCCTCGTCAACCGCGCCCTCGACACCCCGGCCGAAGTGACCATCGACGTCGCCGGCGCGCAGGTCAGCGACATCGTCGAATGCGTCACCGTCGGCGGCACCGACCTGCACGCCAAGAACACGGCCGACGGTCCGGACCACGCCGCGCCGCGTTCCAACGGCACGGCACGGGGCACCGACGCCAGCGTGCAGCTGACTCTTCCACCCGCGTCCTGGACCATGCTGCGACTCCGCGCCACCGACACGACCCCGTGACCGGCTGACGAATGGACCGGACGTGCCCCGGCCGCGCACACCCTGGCTTCACCAGGGGCCGCGCGGCCGGGGCTTCCCCACCACAGGGAGTACGGCGTCGAGCCGGCTGTTACCGGACGTCGACCGGGGTGCTGTGGGAGTCGTTGAAGAGCCTGTCGCCCTGGTAGCGGGCGACCACCGGCGCGTTCAGCTCACCATGGACGGTCTTTTTCAGCCGGGCGACGCCGTCGTGCACCGGGGCCGACCCGAGGTGCGTGTCACCCACGTAGAAGTCGACAGTGCCGGAGGGCGCCGACGTGCTGGTGCTGACCGTGCCGACCGTCGCGGTGGCGGTGACCTTCGTGTGGTGCGAGCCGCCCGCCGGTGACGTCGTGACGACGAGGTCGGTGGTCGTGGCCCGGAACGTCAGCGTACGCAGGTAGTGGTTCAGCAGCGGACGCCACACGTGCCAGGTGTGCACGCCCGGCACGTTGTACTCGTCCAGCTCGACGCCGGCGGTGCGCAGGGCAGCGGCGTTGCGCTGCGAGTTCTCGGCGATGTTGCCCAGCCGGTCCTGCAGCCCTGTGCCGATCATGATGCCGCCGGCCACCGCCTTCATGCTGTCGACCTGGGCCTGTGTGGCGGCCGGACCGCCCGCGCTCCAGGCCGCGTGGTAGCCGAACAGGTCGGTGTGGTTGTACATGATGGTGTACGCCCGGCTGCCACCGGCGGAGAAGCCGGCGAACGCGCGGTCCTGCGCCCGGGTCGAGACGCGGTAGTTCTGCTCGACGAACGGGAAGATGTTGTTCCGTAGTTCGTTGACGTAGCCCTCGTTGCCACCGGGGAGGCCGTTGAAGTCGGTGGACACGATCACCATGGGCTGCGCCGCACGCTCCTTGATCGCGTTCTCCAGGATGAGGTGGGCAACGCCCTGCATCGTCCAGGCGGTCGAGTGGTCGCCGCTGCCGTGGCTCAGGTAGAGGGTCGGGTACGGCGTGGCCCGGTTGGGGTCGTAGCCGTGTGGCAGGTAGACGACGATGTCGTGGACTCCCGCCGGGTTGGTCGACAGCGGCGAGGCGTACCGCCGGGACTCCAGCCGGCCGGCCCTGGCGACCGGAGCCTGGTATCCGGTGTCGTACGTCGGGAACTTTCTGCTGGTCGGGACGTAGATCGTGCTGCGTACCGCGCCGGGCGCTCCCGGGTACTGCGGCTGGATCTGCCAGCGGTTGGCGGGGTCGTCGTGCAGGGCGCAGCCGGTGGCGAGCTCGTTGGCGCAGTCGTGGATGAACGCGTAGCGGAAGGTGCCTGCCGGCAGCGGAGTAGTGAAGGTCCAGACCCCGTCCGGGCCCTTTCGCATGGCCTGGGTGTGCCACGGGGTGGCCGCGACGTCGCCGGGTTGCCACTCGGCGGGCGGTCGCGCGTCACCGCAGTCCTGGCAGGCGATGTTCTCCGGTCGGGAGTAGAACCAGTCGCCGTAGACGTGGACCTGCTGGACGTCCTCGGGCGCCCGGTACCGGAAGGTGACCGTGTAGCCGGTCGGGGGCTTGTCGGTGCGGGTGACGGTCGGGCCCAGCGGCGCCGGCGGTGCGGCCGAGGCCGCCGGAGCGGCGACCGTTGCGGCCGTCACTGTGACGGCGGCGAGCAGCGCGAGCAGCAGCCGGCGTGTCGGTGCCGGCGTCGGGGGACGGGGAGGTGCGACGGGCATGTTCCTGCTCCCTCTTCGGCGTGTGGTCAGACCGCACCGAGCGGTCGACCGACCATTCGATGGTGAGGTGAAGGGATACCAGTAACGAGCGATGCGGCGATGCGAGCGCTAACATCGTTCCCTGTCGAAAACACAACCATGAATTGCATTGACGGTCAAGGCGGAAATTGGATCGGAAAATCGCGTCCCCACCATTCGGGCGCGCTTCAGCAACACCGGGGCAACCGGCGCGCGAATTCTCTGTCGGATTGATTCTTCAAGGAATTCGCGCGCCAGTCGCAGGTGGCCCGGAAACGCGCCCGGGAAAAGCCGGCGGACGCGGCTATTCGACCGCTGGCTGCAACCTCCCGTCGATTCGCCGGGAGATGGCGGTGTACTCGTCGCGCAACTCCTCGGGCAGGATCCAGGCCGGCGCGTCCTGCCACGCCAGCGGGCGCAGGAACCGGCGGATCGACGTGGCGCCCACCGACGTGTGCACGGCGTTCGTCGACGGCCACGGTCCACCGTGGTGCTGGGCCCACGACACCCGGACACCGGTGGGGTATCCGTCGAAGACGATGCGACCCGCGCGGGCGGCGAGCACGTCGACCAGTCGACGTACGACCTCGGTGTCGTCGCCCGGTCCGCGGTGCAGCGAACCGGTCAGCGACGGCGGGACGGCGGCCAGCGCGGCGTCGAGGTCGGCGTCGTCGTCGTAGCGGACCACGATCAGGAGCGGGCCGAAGCACTCGTCGGCGATCTCGGCGCTCAGCCCGGCGAGGCCGACCTCCAGGAGGGTCGGCGCCACTGTGAAGCCCGCCCCGGGTTCGATACTGGGCCGCGCCGACACCCGGGCGCCGGCCCGCTCGAACTCCGTGGACCGGTTCTCGTACGCGTCCCGGATGCGCTCGTTGAGCAGGACCGTGCCGCCCGACGCGTCGACCTTCGCCCGCAGCGCGTCGACCAGGCCGTCACCACCCGGATCCGACGGAACGAACGCCAGGCCGGGCTTGGTGCACAGCTGGCCGCCCGAGTTCGTGAAGGAGCCGAAGAGCCCTTCGGCGATCTGGTCTGCCCGAACGGCGGCCGCGTCGGGCAGGACGACGATCGGGTTCACGCTGCTCAGTTCGGCGTACAGCGGAATGGGGTCGGGTCGTTCGTCGATGGCCGCCTGGATGGCGCGGGCGGCGTTGACCGAGCCGGTCAGTGCGGCCGCGCGGATCGCCGGGTGACGCACCAGTGAGCGGCCGGCCTGCTCCCCGTACACGGTCGCGACGACACCCTCGGGCCCGCCGAGGTCGCGGACGGCCGACTCGATCGCGGCGGCGGAGGCGTGCGAGGTCAGGGGGTGGGACGGGTGGGCCTTCAGGATCGTCGGACACCCGGCGGCGAGCGCGGCGGCCGTGTCACCTCCGGCGACCGAGAAGGCGAACGGAAAGTTGCTGGCGCCGAAGACGGCGACCGGCCCGAGGGGTACGAGCATCCGCCGCAGGTCCGGACCCGGTCCGAGTGGTGTGTCGGCGGCGTGGTCGATGGCAGCCTCGACGTACGCTCCGTCGCGCAGCACCTCGCCGAACATCCGGAACTGGAGCGCCGCCCGGGTGAGTTCCCCGTTGAGTCGCGCGGGGCTCAGCCCGGTCTCCGCCTCCGCGGCAGCGACCAGAACCTCCCGGCGGGACTCCAGCGACGCGGCGATCGCGTCCAGCAGCTCCGCTCGGCCGAGCCTCCCACGGGCGGCCAGCCACTGCGCCGCCGCCGACGTCTGAGCGGCGATCACCTCCAGCCTAGACTCGTCGGTCTCGGTGAGATCCGTCGCGCGACTCTTACCGTCGCGCGGATCGACAGTGTTGACCACGTTCACAGCAGTCCTCTCCTCACCAGATTGCCCATGAGATCGCGGACGCCGAAGTGCCAGGGCTCGCACTCCTCCGCGTGCCGCACCCGGTTGACCAGGGTCCCGAGCGCTGGGCAGCTGATCCGTACCACGTCGTCGACCTTGTGGGTGAAACCCTCACCGGGGCGGTCCCGGTCCTGGATGGGCGCGAACATGGTGCCGAGCATCAGGGCCGCGCCGTCGGGATAGTGGTGGTGCGGCCCGATCAGCTGCCGGACCAGTTCCTCGGGATCACGCGACATCTGGGTCATCTCCGAGACCGCCTCCAGGTGGAAGCCGTCCACGCCTCGAACCTCCAGGCGCACCTCAAGTTCGCGTACCCGATCCATGCCGAACCGGTCGTCGAAGAGCCGGATCAGAGGGCCGAGGGCGCAGGAGGCGTTGTTGTCCTTGGCCAGGGGAAGCAGGAGCGCCGAGCGGCCCTCGATGTCGCGCAGGTTCACGTCGTTGCCGAGGGTGGCGCCCACGATCCGGCCACTGGACTGGACGATGAGCGTGACCTCGGGTTCCGGGTTGTTCCAGGTCGAGGCGGCGAGCACGCCGACCGGAACGGCGGTGCCGACGGCGGAGAGGATCTGCCCCTTGGTGAAGATCTCGGCGTCCGGCCCGATGCCGACCTCCAGGTACTGGCTCCACATGCCCTCGGCGATCAGCAGACTCTTGAGCCGATCCGCCTCCGGTGAGCCCGCCTCCAGGCTGTGCAGGTCGACACCGACGTCGGCGAGCATGCGGTGCCGGATGTCCGCCGCCAGCGCCAGGTCTCCCCGCGCCCGCTCCTCGATCACGCGCTCGATCATCGAGATCGGGAAGGTGACCCCGGCGGCCTTGAGCGCCTGGAGGTCGACCGGGGCGAGCAACCAGGGCCGGCTACGGTCGCGGGTCGCGGCCCCCGTGTTGGCCAGTATCTCGGCGAAGTCGCCAACCCTCGGCCCGTCGAGCCCAGCCACTGTCGCGGCGGGATCGGGCAGCTCACAGATGTCGCGGACGGTCGGGAACCGGTGGCTGATGTCGATGACCTCGCCGTCGCGGACGGTCACCGGTGAGGGTCCGTCGCTGGACGGGTCCCAGATCCGGCCGATGAGGACGCTGTCGGCATCGTCCGGCAACGCCTCGGCGGCGGTACCGACCCAGTCCGCAGCCGACCCTCGGGGCCGTGGCAGCGTCATGAGTCGCTCTCCAGGTTGAAGAAGGACCGCTCGTCGCCGGGACGGATGTCGAAGACGGCGTCCTGGAACATCCGCAGCGGGTGTGGTGTGAACGGATGCTGCTCGATCGCTGTGAGGTCCACCTCGATGCCCAGGCCGATCCCGGTCGGGATGAGGATGTCGCCGTCGTCGGTCAGCACCAGCCGCTCGTTGGTGATCTCGGGGCGCCAGGGCACGTCGGTCGCCATGATCTCCAGGTACCGGAAGTTGGGCAACGTGGCCCCGAGTTGCAGCGTCGCGGCGGTGCTGAGTGGACCACTCGGGTTGTGCGGCGCGAACCCCACGTAGCTGGTCGCGGCGAGCGTGGAGATGAAGGCCAGCTCGGCGATCCCCCCGGCGTGCGTCACGTCGGGCTGGACGAAGTCGACCGCCTGGCGGGCCAGCGCCGGCGCGAAGCCCTGCCGCCCGTACCACCGCTCCCCCGCCGCGATCGGCACCGGCGACGCGCGACGGATGTCGACGAGCGCGTCGAGGTTGTCCGGCGGGCAGGGCTCCTCGAACCACACCGGGTCGAACTGGGCGATCTCCTTCGCCACCTTGATGGCGTGGCGGACGTCGAAGCGCCCGTGCCCCTCGACGAACAGCTCCACCTCGCGGCCCACCGCGCCACGGACCGCGTCGATCTGGGCCAGCACCCGGTCCAACTGGGCGGTGGTGATGGTCAGGTCGTAGTTCTCGAACGGGTCCCACTTGAGGCCCCGGAAGCCCGATTCCACGGTCCGGCGCGCGGCGGCCGCGAAGTCCTCCGGCGTGACGGCACCTGAGAACCAGCCGTTCGCGTACGCGCGGACCCGGTCGCGGGTCGCGCCGCCGAGAAGCCGGGAGACCGGTACGCCGAGCTCACGCGCCGAGATGTCCCAGAGGGCCATCTCCAGCGAACTCAACGCCGTCATGATCACCGGGCCGCCGCGCCAGTACCAGTCCCGCGCGGTCTCGTAGAGGATCTTCGAGATGTTAGTCGGATCCAGGCCCACCACCGCCTCGGCCAGCTCGGCGATGGCACCCTGGACGGCACGTTCCTTGCCCTCCAGGGTGGCCTCGCCGAGCCCGACGATGCCCTCGTCGGTGTGGACCCGCACGATGACGAGGTTCGTACGGTAGAAGTCGACGACGAGTGTGTCGACAGAGACGATCTTCATCTTTCGGCTCAACCCTTCACCGCGCCGGCGGTCATGCCGGACACCACGTACTTCTGCACCAACAGGTAGAAGGCGACGGCCGGCAGCGTGAACAGGAAGGCGACGGCCATCACCGTCTGGATCGGTGTACCCAGCTCGCCGATGAAGTTGGCGATGCCGACGGAGGCGGGTTGCAGGTCCGGGTTGAAGATGAACGTCACAGCGAACACGTACTCGTTCCAGGCGTGGAAGAACGCGATGACAGCGGTGGCCGCGATCGACGGCGCGATGAGCGGCACGTTGATGCGGGTCAGGGTGGTGAAGGGCCGGGCGCCGTCGGCACGCGCTGCCTCCTCCAACTCCTTCGGGATGCCGTCGATGGCGCCCTTGAGGATCAACGCGACGATCGGCAGGACGAAGGCGGAGTTCACCAGGATGAGGCCGGTCAGCGAGTCGAGCAGTTCGAAGCGGCGGAACAGCGCGAACAGCGGGACGACCATGAGCGCCTCGGGAAGCATCTGCGTGAACAGCAGAACGACTGTCAGCACGGCCTTGCCCCAGAACGAGAAGCGGGACAGCGCGTAGCCGAGCGGGATGCCCAGGCCGACGGAGAGCACCATCGTGCCGACGGCGATGATCAGGCTGTTGAGCAGCCAACCGGCGGCCTTGCCCTCGGCGAGCGCATCCACGAAGACCCCGAACTGGCCGAGGTCCGGCGTGAGCCGGGGCTGATCGGCGAAGAGGTCGCTGTTGCTGGACAGCGCGGTGACGAACATCCAGTACAGCGGGAACACCGCGACACCGAGCACGACGAGCACGGCGACGATCCGTGCGGTGACACCGAAACGGAAGCGCCTCATCGGACGTCCCCCTTCTCCACGGCGCGGGCGACCAGGCGGCTGCCGATGACGACGATGAGCGAGATGACGACGCCGACCATGCCGATGGCCGCCGCCGAACCGAGTTCCTTCGAGTCGAAGGCCTGCGAATAGAGGTCGATGACGAGCGTCTCGGTGGCACCGACCGGCCCACCCTTGGTCATCAGCCAGATCAGCTCGAACCGCCGCAGCGACCAGATCGTCATCAGCAGGGCCAACAGACCCACCGTCGGCTTGATGACCTGCCAGGTGACAGCCCGGAAGGTGGCCCACCGTCCGGCACCGTCCACCGTCGCGGCCTCGTTGAGATCCTGCGGTACGGACTGCAGGGCGGAGAGCAGCACCACGGAGGTGAACGGGAAGAGCTGCCAGATGGTCGTGGCGAGCACCGCCGGGAGCGCGTAGCGCGGGCTGTCGAGGATGGCGCCACCCGGGACGCCGAGCCCGACCGCATCGAGGAATCGGTTCACGATGCCGTACTGCGCGTTGAGCATCCAGGTGGCGATGAGCGCCACCGCGATGCCCGGAGCGGCCCACGGGACGGTCACCAGCGCCCGTGCCACGCCACGGCCGCGGAACTTCCTGTTGAGCAGGAGCGCGACGGCGAGTCCGGCGCCGATCGCGACGACCACGCAGGTGATCACGTAGACGACTGTGATCAGCAGGGTGCGGTGGAACTCGGGGTCCCCGAAGATCCGGTTGAAGTTGTCGAGCCCTACCCACTCACTGCGGGTGGGGTTGAGCAGCCTCGTCCTGGTGAAGCTGAGGTACACCTCCTGAACGAGGGGTACGGCCTGGAAGACGAGGATGAACAGTGCGGCGGGTGCCAGGAACAGGTACGGCGTCCACTTGCTACCCAGCGGGCTGGGCCGACGCCGGGGCCGGCCTGAGGGTGTTGTCTTCGGTACTCCGGTCTGCTCGACCACAGTCATCGGATCGGTCCTTCTGGGGGAAGGACGCCGCCGACGCACGGATCGTCGCGTCGGCGGCGTCGCCGTGTCGAGCGGTCAGCGGACCAGTTCGGTCGCCTGCTGCTGGGCGCGGTCCAGTGCCGACTTGAGGTCGGCCTTGCCCTGCAGTGCCGCGACCACGTTCTGCACGACCACCTTGCGGATGTCCGGTGTCTTGGCCTCGAACCCCAGCACGATCTGCGGCAGGCTGGACTCGGTGAGCCCGTCGAAGACGGGGAGGAACGGCGTGGCCTTGAGCGCTTCCGCGCTGCGCTGCGTGGTGGTGGCGACGCTGCTCGCGCCGAGGATCTCCTGCAGCTTCACCTGGTTCTGCGGCTCCAGCGCCCACTTGATGAAGGTGGCGGCCTCGTCCTTGCCCTCGCTGGCCTCGTTGATCACGATTGGTGCGAGGATCGCGCCCTGCTTGCGGACCGGGAACGGGATGGGCGCGACGTTGAAGTTCAGCTTGGCGTTCTGGCCACGCGTGGCGGTCACGTAACCGCCGTTGTTGAGCTCCATCCCGACCTTGCCCTCGGCGAACATCCGCCGGAACGTGGCAGCGTCCGCGCCACGCGGGATCACGTTCGCGTCGTACAGGTCCTTGAACGCCTGCAGGCCCTTGAGGTTCTCCGGCGAGTTGATCGTCAGGTTCTTTCCGTCGGACCACGCGCCGCCGAAGCCGTAGACGTAGTTGAAGATGTCCTGCCAGACACCGGCCTCCTCGGCCTCCGTCTGGCGGAACGCGAGGCCGAAGACGTCGCCCTTGGTCAGCGACTTGGCGGTGGAGGTGAACTGCTCGTAGCTGGTCGGCGGCGTCGGGATCAGGTCCGCGTTGTAGAACATCGCGTAGTTCGACGCTTCGAAGATGACGCCGTGCCGGACACCGTCGTGGACCATGAACTGGTCGGGCTGCTTGAGCAGGTCGTACTTGCTGGCGTCGATCACCTTGTCCAGCGGTGCGACGAGACCGGCGTCCGAGGCCGCCTCGAACTCGGGCATGTCGAAGCGGACCAGGTCGGGGCCCTTGCCGCTGCCCATCTGCGTGAGCACGGTCTGACCGAAGGTCGGGTACGGCACCGCGGCGGCGGAGACCTGGACCTTGGTCTGGCTCTGGTTGAACTCGTCAAGCCACTTCGTCAACAGGGGCCCGCGGCCCGGGTCGCCGAAGGTCGAGGCGGCGAAGGTCAGTTTGGTGACGCCGTCGCCGGAGTCGCCGTCGGAGCCGCAACCGGTCAGGAGGGTGGCGGCAAGGCCGAGGGCACATGTCGCCCTGGCGATGCCGAAATAAGCGCGCTTATTACCCATCGTTACTCCACTGTTACGAGATGACGTCAAGCCGATGAAATTGCAACGATCGTAGCGTCATGTGCAACGGTGTCAAGTGGCGATTGCGCATGGCGTCATCTATATTGCATAATATGCAATGATAGCGACGGCGCTACCGTCGCGCGAGGGGAGACACAGCCTTGGCGCAATCGATTCGCCGCGCGATCGACCTCATCCGTCGATCCGCGGAGCACCCGCTGTCCCTTACGGAGGCTGCGGACGTGCTCGGCGTCCACAAGTCCACAGCGCTACGCATACTGCAAACACTGGAGTCCGCGCGCTTCGTCCGCCGGACGGGCGCGGGCACCTACGTGCTCGGCAGCGGCCTGATCGAGTTGTCCGAGCTCGCGCTCGGCTCGATGGACCTTCGCCAGCCCGCCGCCGCACACCTGCGTGCGCTGCAACGCGAGACCGGCCACACCGTACACCTGGCGCAACTGACCGGCGACGAGATCATCTATATCGACAAGGTCGACAGCCCGGCGTTCGACGCCGTCAAGCTGCCGTCGCGGGTGGGACGCGCGGTGTCGATCTACGCGAGCGCCGTGGGCAAGACCATCCTCGCCTACCTCCCCCGGCAGGAACGCGACAGGCTTCTCTCCCACGTCGTCTTCGAGAAGTTCACCGACACCACGTTCACCGACCACGACTCCCTGGAAGCCGAACTTGCCCGCATCCAGGACTGCGGCTGGGCCATGGACAACGGCGAGCACGACGCCTACGTGATGTGCGTGGCCGCGCCGATCAGGGATTCACGGGGGCAGGTCATCGCCGCTGCCTCGATCACGGCGATCGAGGTCATCGCGAGCCTCGACCAGCTCAAGAGCAACCTTCCGCTGCTCCTGGAGACCGCCAACAAGATTTCCTACGAGCTCGGCTACGCGCCGCCGCCCATCGTGACCAGCCCGGACGGCGAGAGCCTCTCGGCGACCTGACCGCGCACGTCCCGGGCGATCACCGCGTTCTCGGCGCCGACCCGCCGGTGATGCGGTGGTGCTCGTCGGTCTCCATGTCGATGAAGGCCTGGATCATGCCCCGGTAGATCCGTTCGATCAGATCCGGGTCGGCACCGGCCTCGCTGGCCAACGTGCGGACCCGGGCCACCACCTGCGCCACCCGGTCCGGCGCACGGACGGCCTGACCGTCGCTCTTGAGCGGGGCGGCCTGCCGGACCAGCTCCTCCCGACGGGCGAGCAGCCCGACCAGTTCCCGATCCAGCTCGTCAATCCGAGCGCGGATCGCCGTCAACGTCGTCGCGGTCTCTGCCACGCCGGAAATCGTCGCACGACAGCGACACGATCAGGGGACCCCTTCGCCGCCCGATGCGCCGAATGCCGGCTATCACCCTAATCTCGACACGTTCATGTTCGCCTCGGCACGGCAACCACGGAGGGTGACGATGGGCGGAATGCCACGGCGTCAGTTCGTCAGACTCTCCGGAACCGCCGGCGCCACCGGACTGCTGGGACTGGTCGGCGCGGACCGGGCGTTGGCCGACGGGGGCCCGACCCCCGCGCCGTCCCCCTCGACACCCGGCGGCCCCGGCGCCGCGGCCTGCCCCACACCCTCGGCCCTGTGCGGCTACCCCGCCGACACCGGTGGCAGGTACGACCTGTGGGACCGGGTCCAGGTCTGCGAGGGCACGAAGACCGGCCCGCCATTTCCCCAGTGTCTGCGGACCACTCCCACGTACGTCGTCCTCAATGGAGGGTCGGGCTCGAACCACGACTTCCTGCTCGTGCCCAGTTGCCGGATCAGCGGCATCGAGTGTCCGTTCATCACCACCGCCAGCGCGCCGAACTACTGGCTGGACGCCTGGGACAACGCCCAGCCGGGGCAGCCGGGGCACGTCGTCTATCCCCACCTCGGGCTGGGCGTCAACTCGGCCGACCCGACGATCCGTCAGCAGGACCAGCTCCACATCCACCTGGCCGGGATCCACTCGGGGATCCAGACGCAGCTGAACAACCACGACAGCGCGATCAGCAACGACCCGAACCGGTGGCGCAACCAGATCGTGCCGATCTGGGGCCTGACGAGCACCGGCCTGCCCGCCCCGCGCTCGTACCGGGTTCTGCACGTCGCGAACCTGAACGGGAACCTCTTCCGGCTCCTGCTGGACAGCGTCGTGCGGCCGACCGGAGCAGCCATGGCCGCGCAGATGCTGGCCGTGACGCCCCGCCTGGTCGGCGGCGGCGGTTTCTACGTCCTGAACAGCGAGCCGGGCCTGCCCGTCCCGGCCGGTCAACCCGGCGGTACGGGCACCGTCGACTTCCTGCTGGCGTACGCCTGAGCCGCCCGCTCAGCGCAGCAACGCCATCCGGTCGATGATGGACTCGCGCAACTCCGGCGGCCAGGGGAACAGCGGCGCTGCCACGCGGAGCTGGGCGAAACCGTGCAGCCCGACCCAGAGCGCTGTCGCGTCGCCGAAGGGGTCCGCGCTGGTCGACCGTCCCGCCGCGACACAGTCCGCGAGCCTACGCCGCAAGACCTCGAAGGCCCCCATGCCGAGCACGGCGAGCTCGTCCGCCATGGCGGGCACCCGCTCAAGGGCCTGCCCGGCATCCCAGACGGCGCCGAACATCACCCGGTACTGGTGGGGCCTGCGTTCGGCGAAGGTCAGGTAGGCCGCGCAGATCGCGCGTAGGCGCTCGACCGGATCCGCGTCCTCTGGTGTGCCCAGTTCCTGCTCCAGGATGTCGAACGCGCGTTGCGCGACCGCGAGCAGGATCGAGTCCAGGTCCGGAAAGTGCGGATAGATCGACGGCGCGGAGATGCCGGCCTGCCGGGCGATCCCCCGCAGCGTCACACCCTGCGGCGCTCCGTCCTCCAGGAGCGTCATCGCGGCGTCGACGATCTCGTCGCGCAGCTGGGCACCTTCGCCGCGCTTGTTGCGGGCCCGTGTTCTCGGTGTGGTCACCCCTTGACTTTACAGGCGTTAGGCGAGCGCGTAAGTTAACGGCTGTAAGTTGACGGACGTTTCCTCAAGAAGGAGCCTCTCATGACCACAGCGACCGCTACCCGAATCGACACCGCCGTCCCCACCCACCGCGCTGACCTTGCCGGCCGTGCGCTGGCGGCCCTCGCGTCCCTCGCCACCGGCGTCGCGTTCGTCAACGGCGTGCTACTGACCATCAACGCCAGCGACGAGCGCCTGTTCGTCGAGGGCTGGCGGGTCTCCAGCTTCGGCATCTTCGCCGCGCTCTTCGCCCTGCTGGCGGTCAGGCCGCGCCAAGCGGCCGGCGTCTGGGAGATCGTGCTCGCCGGCAAGGCCGCCCTCGTCGTGTTCGGCGCGCTGATCGGAGACGTTCCGGAGGCCCGCCTGTCGGCCGTCATCGACTTCGGGCTGGTCGCCGTCGTCGCGGCCGCGTACGTGCTGTGCCGCGGCTGGTTGGCGTGGCGTCCCGCGACCACCAACCCGACCCGATGACGGAGACGACAATGCCCTCCACCTCGCCTTTCCGCCGCGTCGACCGCACCGTCACCATCTCGATCTGGGCGGTCCCGGTCCTGGTCGTCGGACAGTTCGCCATGCTGGCCATCGTCCCGGTCGTCCTCGCGCTGACCGTCAGCCTGCGACACGCCCACCTTCGCCGACTACGTCGCTGGACCATCGCTCTCGCCACCACCTACGCCGCTCCGCTGATCCTCTGGGCCATCGGGCCCGACCGCGCCCCGAGCCTGTCCAAGGACATGCACCCGGTCTTCGCCACACTGATCGTCGTGGCCGCGCTGGCCGCGGCAGCTGCCCTCCACCTCGGCAGGCGGCGTCCGAGCGGGCCCGACGGCTCGGCGAACGAGCAGCCGTTCTCCCGGGCCGCGCCGTGACCGATCCGCTTCTCCCCCCGCGAGCGGAAGCGCCGGATCGCCCGTCGCCGTCACCCGACGCTGGCGGGCGATCCGCGAGGCGACCCGGTGTCAGTGCGCGACGTCGCTGCCACTGACGGCGCCGGCGCGAAGGCCCTGATCGATGAAACTGACCAGCCAGCTGAAGCTCTCGTCGACGGACGCGTCGATCTGGAACCCGCCGGCCACCTCAAGGGTGGCGAACCCGTGCAGGACGCTACGCAGCGTCCGCATGGCGTGGATCACCTGGCCGGGGTCGAGGTCGTACCCGCCCAGCATGGCCGCCCATGAGGCGAGCACCCGCTCGCTGGCCGGGATGAACGGGTCGTCCGGGCCGGTCGGGCGGGCGGCGTTGCTGGCCGCGTACCGGCCGGGGTGTTCCCGCACGAACGTCCGCATCGCCTGCGCTCCGGCGGCGAGGGCTTCACTGCCGGAGCGGCCCTGGATGGCGTCACGGAGGGCATCGCCGGCCTGGGTCATCCCCAGGATGGCGATCCGGTGTGCCAGGTCTGCCTGGCTGGCGACGTGCTTGTAGAGCGAGGGGGTCTTGATTCCCAGCCGTTCGGCGAGCAAACCCATGCTGAGGTTGTCGAAGCCGACCTCGTCGACCAGCGCGGCGGCGGCTTCGGTGACCGATGCCGGGGTGAGCCGCGCCTTAGGCACTGGTCAGCGTCCGGGCGAGGAAGGGCAGGGCCAGCGCGAGGACCTCGTCGGGCGTCTGGACGTGCGGGTAGTGGCCCGCGCCCTCGATGACAGCCAGCTCGCCGAGCCCTCGCGGCAGGTCGGCGAGGATGCGCTCACCCTCGGCGCGTGGGTCGGCCCAGTCCGGGTCGACGCTGCCCTGGATCACCAGGACCGGGCAGGTGACGTTCGGCAGTTGCCGACCGGCGTCGGCCGGGCTGCTCTTGGCCATGGACTGGAGGGCCTTCATCCGGCCGGGCTCACTCATCTTGGCCTCGATGCGCGCCAGCTCACCGTGCCAGTCGGCGGGCTTGGTGGGGATCGCCACGTCGAGGTACCTGCGCCAGTTCGCCACGCTGCCCCGGACGAGCACCTGCGCCAGTTGGAGGTATCCGGCGCGGAAACGCTTCACCCGCACCAGCCCACCCAGGTCGAAGGACTGCGCGCGGGTGAACGGCGCCAGCTCGATGACACCGGTGATCAGCTCGGGGGCGGTGGCGGCCGCGATGGTCGCGGCGCCGCCGCTGATCGACTGGCCGATGATCACGGCCGGGCCTCCGAGGTGGCGCACGACGGCGACGAGATCACCCGCGATGTCGGTGCGGCTGTAGCCGTCCCAGCCCAGACTGGAGTCGCCGCAGCCACGGATGTCGACGTTGGCGACCCGGTATCCGGCCGAGGCGAGGGCCGGGGCCAGGAACCGGTAGGAGTGCCGGCTGTCGCCCATGCCGTGCGCCAGGACGACAAGCGGGCCCTGCCCGGTCACCTCGTACGCGAGGGTGTTGCCGGCAATGTTCAGGTATTCGGTCATGACGTCCTCCACCAAGCTAACGTGATTAGCTAAAGGCTAACCGCATTAGCCATGAAGGGCAAGTGTCGGTCACCGCTACTCCCCTCCACCCATGCCGAGCTGGGGATACAGGGCATCGGGGGCGGCGACCGCCCCGAGCGGCCGAGCGACAGTGACTGTCGTACCGAATTCGCTGTAGCGCAGGGACGCGTTCGGCAACCCGTTGGCCTCCGGGATCAGGAAGGTGACCAGCCGACCCTCGGTGTCCAACGTCGCCCGGAAAGCGTGGCTGCGCGCGCCGTCCGGGAAGACACCACCGGGAGGAGGGCGGAAGCTGATCCCGTTACCGGCGGCGACCCGGTTCACGTCGATCGTCCCGGTGATCTGGGTGCCGTTCACCCGTGCGGTGACGATCGCGTCGATGAGGCGGTCGGAGCCGCCGAAGTCGTTTCTGCCCGGCGCGAAGCTCAGGGCGAAGTCCGGCGGCAACCGGGCCGGGTCGAGGACCATCCAACCGTCGCCGACACCGCGAAGGAGTGCACCGGCCTTCATGTAGACCTCGTCGTCGATCATCCGGATCTCGATGACCCCACCCGGTGCCGAGATGGTGGCGATCGAGCGCTTGCGGACGTTGTCGCTGTGCGACAGCGCCGCGATCTGACTGGCGATATCGACGTCGCTGCGAAAACTCGTCCGATCGACGAACGCCGTGCCCGTCCGCAGCAGACCGATCGCCTCGGCCGTCATTGTGGCATCGGCGCTGGCCGCCGAAGCCGGGGCGGATCGAGGCTTGGGTGCACTGTCCTTTGGTGCGCCAACCGAGCAACCCAGCAGGAGCAGGCCCGCAGAAATGCCGGCCAGTGTGGCTCGACGTGTCATGCCCGTCACGGTAGGCCGACCTGGCAAGGCCCGATGACCCGTATAGTTCCGCGATGGAAACGGACACGGTGCGACAGGCTTACACGTCCGTCGCGGAGCTCTACATCGAGCTGTTCGGCACGAGCCAGCAGGTGGACGCCGACGACCTCGCTCTCATCCGGCGACACCTGGGCAGCCGGCCCGGCCGGGTGCTCGATCTGGGGTGCGGGCCTGGCCACCTCACCGGATACCTTTGTGAGCTGGGCGTTGACGCAGTGGGGATCGACCTGGTCCCCAAGTTCATCGCCCATGCGCGGGCGGCCCACCCGGGCGTCGAGTTCCACCTCGGCTCGATGGAGCGCCTCGACATCGCAGAGAACTCCGTCGACGGCATCCTGGCCTGGTACTCGTTGATTCATCTTCCGCCGCCCGAGTTCGACGGCATGCTCAAGGAGTTCCGAAGGGTGCTGGTCCCGGCCGGGCGGTTGGTCCTGGGCGTCTTCGACGCCGAGGAGGTCGGCGCCTTCGACCACAAGGTCCTGACCGCCTACCGCTGGCCGGTCGACGAAGTCTCCGAACGACTCGGCCGGGCCGGTTTCCGCGAGGTGGAACGCCTCCGGCGGCCTGCCACCGACGAGCATCGGCTGCTTGCCGCCATCGCGGCGATCGCGGTGTGAGGACACCGAGGGCCGGCCTCCCGTCTGGGAGACCGGCCCTCGCCCAGCTGAGCACCCGAGTCCGGGCGGGCGTCAGCACTCAGGCGTTGAGCTTCCCGGCGATCGTGACGACCCGCTCGGCCATGTGGTCGAGCGCGGCGAACTGGGCGTCGCCCAGCGGGGCGTCGTTGCTGCCGCCGGTGACGTGCGAGACGCCGTACGGGTTGCCGTCGGCGAACTTCAGCGGGTCGGTGTAACCCGGGGCGACGACCAGACCCCCGAAGTGGTGGATGGTGTTGTAGAGCGCGAGAAGGGTCGACTCCTGACCGCCGTGCGCGGTCATGGAGGCGGTGAAGCCGGCGTACACCTTGTTGGCGAGCTGGCCCTGCGCCCACTGCGGACCGAGGGTGTCGAGGAACTGCTTGAGCTGGCTGGCGACGTTGCCATAGCGGGTGGGCGTGCCGAACAGCACCGCGTCCGCCCAGACGACGTCGTCGGCGGTCGCCTTCGCCTCGTCCTTGGTGGCGTCGAAGTGCTGGCTCCAGGCGGCGTTGGAGGCGATGGCCTCGGCCGGGGCGAGCTCCGGAACCTGACGCAGACGCACCTCGGCGCCAGCCTTCTCGCCAGCCTCGGCGAGGCGCTTGGCCATGGCGTGCAGAGTGCCGGTGGACGAGTAGTAGATGACGGAGAGCTTGGTCATCGGAGGCATCCTTCCCAGAAAGTAGTTGCCGCTGATAAATTTGCGGCCGCAACAATCTCGACATTAGCAGCCGCCTCGCGGTGTCCCAACCTCCTGACCATGCCCACCTGCGTGACGGAGCACACCAGGAGACGGGCGCGGGCTGCGGCCGTCCAGCCGATGAGGCGGAATGCACGCGCCCCTACGATGAGGTGATGGACCCCGCGGGGACGCCACCGGCGGCGCGGTACCAACTGCTCGGGCCGGTCGAGGCGCGGTCGGCCCGCGGGGAACCGCTGGCCCTCGGCACGCCGATGCAGGTGCGCCTCCTGGCCGTGTTGATGTCGCAGCCGGGCACCGGGTGGTCCATCGACCAACTCGTCGACGAGCTGTGGCAGGGGCGCCCACCGAAGACGGCAGCCGGCAACGTGAAGACCTATGTCTGGGCGCTGCGCCGGGCACTGCGCTCCCCGGGCTTCCCCGACCCCGCCATCCTCGCCGGGCCCACCGGCTACCGTCTCGCCCTGGACGGGCTGGCGGTGGACAGCGTGGCCTTCGACGACCTGGCCCAACGCGGGTATTCCGCGCTGCGGCAGGGTCACTGGTCAGCCGCCCAGGAGACGTTCGAGGCCGCGTTGGCGCTCTGGCGTGGGGAACCGTTCGCGGGCCTCCCCGGCTGGGGGGCGTTGCGTTCAGTCCGAGCGCGCCTCGAAGAACAGCGGTCCAGCCTGGTGGAGGAGGTCGTGGACCTCAAACTGCGCGCCGGACAGCATCACGAGGTGATCGAACCGCTGCGGAGCCAGGTCGACGACGACCCGCTGCGCGAGCGCCCATGGGGGCAACTGATGGTGGCCCTGGCGCGGACCGGCCGGCGTGCCGACGCACTGGCGACGTACCGGCAGCTTCGCCACCTCCTCGCCGAGGAGGTGGGAGTCGAGCCCGGTCCCGATCTCCAACAGCTGCACACCCGCATCCTGCGGGCGCAACGGGAGCCGTTGGCATCCGATCCGCGGCCACCGGAAGGAACCCCGCCGCGATTCGTCCCCCGGCAGCTGCCGGCCCCACCGACGTTGTTCACCGGCCGGGCCGGGGAGCTGGCCCGGCTCACCTCGCTGCTGCTCGATGACCCCCGCTCGGCCAGCACCGTCGTCATCACCGGTACGGGCGGCGTCGGGAAGAGCTGGCTGGCGCTGCGCTGGGCCCACGACAACCGGCATCACTTCCCCGACGGGCAGCTCCACGTCGACCTGGCCGGATTCGGCACCGCGACGCAGGAGGCGTCACCCTCGGCTGTCGTACGTTCGCTGTTGCCCGCCCTGGGTGTGAAGCTCCTGGAGATCCCTGCGGAGCCGGCGGCCCAGTTCGCCCTGTACCGCGGCCTGACCGCAGCCCGACGGCTGCTCGTGCTGCTCGACAACGCCCGCGACGCGGAACAGGTGCGGCCGCTGCTTCCAGGGTCGACCCGCTGCGGTGTGCTCGTGACGAGTCGCCACACCCTGCCCGGCCTGGTCACCACCGATGGCGCCCATCTCCTCGCGCTGGACCTGCCCAGCGACGACGAAGCGCGCCAACTGCTCGTCCGCCGACTGGGCGCGCAGCGGGTCATCGCCCAGCCGGCAGCGGTCGACGAGCTGATCGGACGTACCGCGCGGTTGCCCCTGGCTCTGTCCATCGTGGCCGCGCGAGCCGCCGCCCGGCCCACATTTCCGCTCCAGGCCATCGCCGACGACCTGGCGGCGAGCCGGGGCGGGCTCACCGCCCTGGCCACCGACGATGCCGCCACCGACGTGCGCACGGTGCTCTCCTGGTCGTACCGACTGCTCAGCGCGGACGCGGCCCGGCTGTTCCGGCAGATCAGCCTGCATCCCGCCCCGGACGTCAGCGCGGCGGCGGCGGCCAGCCTCGCCGGGGCGCCACCGCACCTGATCCGGCCGGCGCTCGACGAGTTGGCCCGGGCGAACCTGCTGGCCGAGCGATCCCCCAACCGCTTCCGCTGTCACGATCTGCTCCGCGCGTACGGGGAGGAACTGACGCGCGCTCTCGACCCTCCGGCCGACCTTGACGCCGTCCGCAGGCGCGTGCTCGACCACTATCTGCGTGTCGCTCGTGACGCGGCGAGGCTTGTCGACCCCGGCTGGCAGCCGCTCGATCCGCCGCCCCTGCCCACCGACGCGTCACCGTCGGCGTTCGCCGACCACCGGGCTGCGCTGGCCTGGTTCACCATGGAACAGCGGGTGCTGCTGGCCGCCGTCGACGACGCGATCGCGCACGGCTTCGACGCCCACGCCGGGCAGCTCGCCCAGGCCCTCACTCCCCTGCTCGGGCGGCTTTCGCAGTGGCCCGACCTGGCCACCGTGCAGACCATCGCGGTCGCGGTCGCGCGCCGCCGCGCCGACCCACAGGCCGAGGCGCTGGCCCACCGGGACCTCGCGCTGGCCCATATCCAGAACCGCCGGTTCGGTGCGGCCCACCACCACCTCCGGCGCGCGATGGCACGGTACGACCAGGCCGGCGACCGCCCGGGGCAGGTCAGCGCCCATCTGCACCTCGCCTGGCTGTCCGACATCGAGGGAGATGCCGGGTCGGCGCTGCCGCACGCCAGGCAGGCGCTGGCACTGGCCAGCCACATCGGCGACCGGCTCGGCGAGGCTGCGGCGCTCAACGCGCTCGGCTGGAGCCATGCGCGGCTGGACGAGCACGCCCGCGCCATCGCCTACTGCGAGCGGGCGCTCGCGCTCTACGAGGAGGCCGAGGATCGGCTCGGCGCGGCCCACACCTGGGACAGTCTCGGATTCGCCTATCACGGCCTCGAAAAACACCCGAGCGCGGCGGACTGCTACCGGCGCGCGCTCACGCTCTACTCCGAGGTCCAGGACCCGTGCGGGAGGGCGGACACGCTCGTCCGCCTCGGCGACACCCATCAGGCGTTGGGCGACCACGACACCTCGGTCGGCCTGTGGCGGCAGGCGTTGGCGATCCTCGACCGGGTCGGTCATCCACAGGCCGCGGTGCTGTCCGAACGGCTGGCCGCGTACCAGTGAACGTCCTGCGCCGGCCGTCCCCGGACCGGCATGGATCCGACGTGGACCGGGCGTCGGCAGGCTGGACGAATGTTGACCACGAAGAGAACCACCATCCGGCATCCGCGCGGGGTCGACCGTCGACGACGGCGGCTCCTCGGCAGCCTCTCGGCCGTCGTCGCGGCCCTCGTCACCCTGTCGCTCAACGCCCCACCGTCGCTTGCGGGCACCACGCCGACGACCGGCGGTGCCAGGCCGGTCACCGTGGACGTCACCGGCGGTGGGAACGGTCGCATCGACTGGCAGGCGTGCCCGGAACAGCCCGACGATCCGGGCACGCGGTGTGGCACTCTGCGCCTGCCGGTCGACTGGGCCCGACCGGGAGGGGAGACCTTCCCTCTGGCGCTGGCCCGGCGGCCCGCCACCGACCCGGCCGCCCGCATCGGTGTCCTGGTCTTCAACCCCGGCGGTCCCGGCCTGTCCGGGGTGGACGTGGCGTTGACGGCTGCCAGCCAGCTCGGGCCGGACGTGCTGCGCCGCTTCGACATCGTCGGCTTCGACCCCCGGGGCACGGTCCGTAGCGCATCGGTGCGCTGCTCATCGGCGCTGCTGGGTCAGCACCCCTCCCTGACACCCGTGAACGCGGCGGAGTTCGAGCGGCTCCGCACCTACAACCGGCAGTTGCGAGACGACTGCCGTGCCAACAGTGGCCCACTGTTCGACCACCTGGACAGTGTGAGCGTCGCGCGCGACACCGACGCCGTCCGGGCCGCACTCGGTGAGCGGCAGCTGAGCCTCTACCAGTGGTCCTACGGCACCCTGATCGGGCAGTCCTACGCCGAGCTGTTCCCCGACCGTGTCCGCGCCCTGGTCATGGACAGCGTGATGGACCACAGCCAGGGGGTCCGGGAATACTTCCGCGGCGGCGCGGCCAGTAACGAGGCGCTGTTCCACGAGTTCGTGACCTGGTGCGAGCGTAACCCTGGCTGCGCGCTGCACGGACGTGACGTGCCGGCGCTCTACGACCGGCTGATGCGCCGTGCCGATGCCGGCACGCTCGTCGACGCGGCCACCGGCACCCCGCTGAGCTGGTTCGAGCTTGGGTTCGCGACGTTCGTCAACTTCTTCGACGCGACCTGGGCCGATCTCGCGACCATGCTGCTCGCCCTGGAGCGGGGCGAGCCGGCCTCACTCGCGTCCCCGATGGTGCCGGTCGACGGCGACGAGGACCTGACCGAGTACGCGCTACCGGCGTTCTGCCAGGACTGGTCGCTGCCGATCGACGGGTTCGCCGACTGGAACCGGTATCTTGACCTGTCCCGCGCCGCGGCACCGCACCTGCGAGCCTCCCCGTTGGCCGTCCGCTTCGCCGCTGTGTGCCTGGGCTGGACGGCGACCAACCCACAACATCGACTGCAGGTCCGGACGAGCGCGCCGCTGCTGGTGCTCAACGGGCGGTACGACCCGGCCACCCCGTACGAGGGGGCCCAGCGGGTGGTGCGCCAGCTCGGCAGCCGGGGCCACCTCCTCACCTACGACGGATCGGGCCACGCCAGCTACCCGAGGACCGAGTGCACCCGTCGTCAGGTGGAGCGGTACCTCATCACCAGAACCACGCCGCCGGTCGGCGCGAGCTGCCCGGCCGCCCCGGTCTGACGCGCCGACGATGTCACGGCGACGCTCCAGCTCACGGTAGGTGGTGCTGGGGCGTCGCCGCTCGCTCGGCTGGGCGGCGACGGTAATAAGGCTCGGAAAACCCGCGGGTCGGGGGTGGTGGACCTATCGCGGCGGGCGCGGGCCCCGAACCTGGGCACCCTTGACATCGAAAGGGGTACCCATGCCACACTCCCGATGCTAATTCGATTTAGCGACCACCGAAGCCCCTCAACTCCCCACACCGGACCAGACCGCGACGAGCGACCACCACAAAGGAGTCTTCGCGCATGAGGGAAACGACCGGAAGACGCAGGCTCCGGCTTGCGATCTCGATTCTCGCGTTCACAGCGCTCGCTGCGGGGGCCGTCGTCCCCGCGCCGGCTGCCGCCGCCGGCAGGCCCGCCCCCGTGCCGGGTGCGACCGTCAAGGCGGACCGCAACTCACCGACCGGGTACACCGTCACGTTCGTCTACCGCAATCCGCAGGCCACCCAGGTCCGCCTCGCCGGGGACCTGACCCTGCTCGACGTCGGCACCGGCACCACCCGCTACCAGCCGGAAGAATGGCAGCCGGGGCGCTATCACGCGGGCGGCACCGAGTTCCTCCGGGACATGACCAGGGACCCGAAGGGGAACTGGTCGGTCTCGGTCCCGCTGCACGCCGGGGGCCTCAGCTACTGGTACCGCGTCTGGGATCCGACGCAGGGCTGGGAGAACAAGCGCATCTGGGACCCCGCCTCGACGAACCCTCGGCCGCCGGGCGAAGCCTCGTTCCGGGTCAGGAACAACGACGTCCTCGATGCCGTCCACGTGCCGTACGCCAAGAAGCAGAACGACCCGGTGCTGAAGGCGCGTGCGGACTACGAGTTGCCGGTGGCCGACCGCGCGAAGCGGGGAACCGTCAGGTACGTCCCGTACACCACGATCCTTGGCGACAGCGGCCACTACCTCGGCGTCTACCTGCCGGCCAACTACGACGCCAACCGCGCGGAGCCGTACAAGGTCGCGTACCTCGCCCACGGCATCTTCGGCGACGAGACCGACTTCATGGTCCCCGCGAACGTCCCGAACATCCTGGACAACATGACGGCCAGGGGCGAGATCGAGCCGACCGTGGTCGTCACCATGGGCAACCACTTCACGGGCACCAGTCTCGGCTTCGCGTCCTACAACCAGACCAACGCGGCCAACAACCTGGTCCAGACGATCCTGCCCCTCGTCGAGAGCAGCTACAACGTCTCGACCGAGCGCTCCGGGCGGGCTTACGCGGGGTTCTCGTACGGCGGGATGACGGGCGGCGTCGTGATCAGGAACTACCCGACCACGTTCGCGTTCTACGGACACTTCTCGGGCAACCCGTCGCTCACCGCCCAGGACTACGACACCATCGCGAACGCGGTCGGGGACGACGACCTCACCGTCTTCCTCGGCAACGGCGTCTTCGAGGGCAACCTCAACGCCCAGAACGCCATCGCGGACAACTTCCGGGCGCGGGGATACACCGCCGCGACGACCCAGGTCCCCGGCGCGCACGACGGGATGACGGCGGGCCAACTGTTCACGATCTTCGCCCGGGATCACCTGTGGTCGGGGGTCGACTCCGTGTCGGTGACGCCCGCGACGGTGAACCTGACGAAGGGCTGGAACTGGGCCAGGCAGTTCACCGCCCAGGTGACGACCAACGAGGGTGTGAGCCCGGCGGTGACGTGGTCGGTGCAGGGAGCGACCTCCACCGACACCAGCATCTCCGCGGAGGGTCTGCTCTCGGTCGCCGCAGCGGAGACCGCGTCGTCGCTGACCGTCGTGGCGACGTCGGTGGTCGACCCGACCAGGTCACGCTCGGCCCAGGTCACCCTGACGCCTCCAGGCCCGGGACGGGTTGCGGTCAAGGCGAAGGCCACGCCGGCCTCGGTCGTCCGCGGCGGCACGTTCACGCTGACCGTCGACGTCCGGGCCCGGTCGCCGCACCCGAAGGCTCCGAAGGTGACCGGCGAGGTAGCCGTCACCTTCGGCGGCACCACCCGGGTGGTTGCCCTCCGTGGTGGCACAGCCGTCGTCGAGCTGCCGACCGCCGGGCTGCCCGCAGGGGTGTACCCGGTGCACGTCGCCTACTCCGGTGACGCGGCCCACGCCCCCACCGCTGCCGTCCACCAGCAGCTGCGGGTCCGCTAGGCAAGCAGGCAGGGGTGGGCCGGCGACCTCTCGTCGCTGGCCCACCACCGGCTGTCCGTCCGAACCGTCAGCTCACGCCCCGAACCGCCTCGATGATCGTCTCGGCGACCTCGCTCGGCCGGGCCACCGCCATCGCGTGCGACCCGCCGACGACCTCGCGCTGCCCCCGGGGGTTGGCCCGCTCCGCCATGAACCGGTGCGCCTCGGCGGGGATGTTCTTGTCGGCGTCGCCGAACACGAACCAACTGGGCAGCGATCGCCAGGCTGGGTCGCCGGTGAGCTTGTCGCCCAGGCCCTGTTCGGTGATCGGCCGCTGGGTCCGGGCCATCAGCGCGGCCATGTCGTCCGACGCGTCCGCGCAGAACTGAGCGTGGTACTGCTCCTGGCCGATCGCCACCTCGTTCCCACCGCTCGACACCGGGTACTGCACCAGCGTGTCGGCGAGCGTGCTGCCGGGGAACTTCGCGGAGAGCGCCAAGGCCGACTCACCGGTGTCCGGGGCGAAGGCGTTGACGTACACGAGAGCCCGCACCGAGGTGTCGCCGGCTGCGGCCTGCGTGATAACCATGCCGCCGTACGAGTGGCCGACGAGGACGACCGGACCGCCGATCCCCCGCACGACATCCTGCACGTACGCGGCGTCGCCCGCCACGCTGCGCAGCGGGTTCGCGACGGCCACCGAGTCGTACCCGGCACCCAGCCGCTCGAGCACACCGTTCCAGCTCGCCGACTCGGCGAATGCGCCGTGCACGAGCACGAGCGTGGGCTGTGGATCAGGCATGACAGGTGCCCCCTCACTCCGTGAAGCTGTTACCGCAGGTCGCACTGGTACGCCTGGATACCCGTCACGCGAGTGTGAAACGTCGGGTCCGACCGGCTCGCCGATGACGCCGACCGCCCGCCAATGACCACCCGGGATACACGGGGTCGCCTGCCCGCGCGCCGGACCCTATAGTGAGTTCCATTATGAGACTTACTGCATTCTGGCGGTGGTGGGTCGCCGGCACGACCAGCCAACTCGGCTCGGCGGTCGGCGCGCTGGCCCTACCCCTGACCGCGTTGACCGTGCTGCACGCGTCGGCCTTCGAGATGGGTCTGATCACGGCGGCGGGCTATCTGGCGTACCTCCTGATCAGCCTGCCGGCGGGCGTGATCGTGCAGCGTCTGCCGCTGCGCGGCATGCAGGTCGCCCTGGATCTGGTCCGGGCCCTCGCCATCGCGTCGATCCCGCTGGCCTGGTGGTCCGACATGCTGACGGTGGCCCAACTGATCGCTGTCGCCCTGGTGGTGAGCTTCGCCAACGTGCTGTTCGACGTGGCGAACCAGACCTTCCTGCCGGAGATCGTGCCGGCCGCGCAGTTGCAGGCCCGCAACAGCCTCACCTCCGGCACGCACGCCGCCACCTCGCTGGGCGGACCATCCCTGGGCGGTCTCGCGGTGCAGTTGCTGGGCGCCGTGCCGACGCTGTTCGTGGACGCCGTCAGCTACCTGCTCTCCGCCACGTTGCTGCGCACCCTGCCAGCCCGGCGGGTGCAGCGACCGGCCGAGCGTCCGCCGATGACCACGATGATCCGCGAGGGCTGGCACTTCGTGATCCGGCACCCGATCATCAGACCGGCCATGTGGGACGCCACCGCGACGAACTTCGTCAACGGTGCCATGCTGGCCCTCTTCCCGTTCTACCTGATGCGTGAGCTGCACGCGTCGCCGCTCATGGTCGGGCTGCTGATCGCCACCGACGGCCTCGGCACGCTCATCGGCGCGGCGCTGACGACCCGGTTCACCAACCGTTTCGGCACCGCCCGCGGCCTCATCATCGCGGCCTTCGTCGGCGTGGCCGGCGCGCTCATCATCCCGCTGGGCACCGGCACCGCCGCGTTCCTGGCCTTCGCCGTCGGAAACCTCATCTTCGCGAGTTCCACTGTGGTGCTCAGCGTGACCACCCGTACGTACCGGATGATCGCCAGCCCGCCGGAGCTGCTGTCCCGGGTGATCGCCACGGTCAAGTTCGTCTCCTGGGGTGCCATCCCGGTCGGTGGCCTGCTCGCCGGCATCCTGGCCGGGCCCCTCGGTGCCCGTACCACCCTGCTGATCTTCGGGACGCTCACCGTGCTGTCCCCGATCATCTACCTGTCGACGCCGATCCGGCGACTGCGTGACCTGCCGCTCGACGCCACGCCGACACCCGTCGAGGCACGGGCGTGAACCAGCCGGATGCGCTCCCGATCTGCCCACATCGCTCACCGGATATCGACAGGAGGTGTACCCCTCAGTCCCCCGGGGCAAGAACCCGCCATGGAGGGAACGGCAGGGTGCGCGGGGCATCCGCACGGCCAGCAGCACCGAACCGGTGACCCGGGCCAGGTGGGGCTGGCGATCCCACTGACGGCAGTCTGCGGCTGATGCGGCTGAGGCACAGCCTCCCCCCGGTGGCGCTCGGCGCGGTGGCGCTCGGCGCGGCTCTGGGTGCCGACCCCGCCCACGCCGACACCCCGTCGCCGTTGCGGCTCCCACTGGTGGAGGTTGCCACCTCGCCGGAGGCCATCAAGGTTTCGGTGGCCGACGTGGTCGAGGTGGATCTGACCGTCCCCCTGCCCCTGCCGACCGCTGTCGTCTCCGTGCCCGTGCCTCTGCCGTCGACGGACCCGCTGCCCCTGCCGTCGGCGGTTCCAGTTACGGTGCCGACGCCGTCAGCCAAGCCCTCCACCGCCCGGCCAAGTCGGCCGGCTGGGACCCCCTCGTCGTCGCCCAAGGTCACACCGGCACCGTCCACCTCGGAGTCCCCGGAGGCACAGGCCGACTCGCAGCCACCGCCGACACCGCAGACGCCCGTGCCGGCGACAGTGTCCCGGGGCGGCGCGGACAGCACGTCCGACGGCGAGGCGTCGAGGCAGGCGAGGAAGACTGAGGCCGCCGTCACCGGACAGCGGCCCAACCCGCCCGCCCGGCCCGCACCGGGGCCACCGGCGTTCGTACCGGCGCTCGCGTCCGCACCGACCGGGGTCGGTGCCGGCGGCGCCGATTCACCCACCTCAACGGCCGAAGCTCCGCCGCCCACCTCGCCTCTGCGCGCAGGGCTCACCGTCACCGCCGTCGACATGCGCGCTACCAGCCGACCCGTCGAGCGTGGCCCTCCTCCGCCCCGCCAACTCCTGATCACCCACTCGCGTCCACGACGTTGATCAGGAGAGGTTCATGGAAATCGCCGTTATCTGGATCCCCGCCGACATCGAGCCGTCGGAGCCTGTCGTCGCGAGGTGTCTCAGCCACCTCCGCCGAAACTCCTACCGATTCGCAGGAGTCATGCGGGCCCCCTGGGAGAGCATCGAGCAGTCGATGATCGACGGAGAGGTGGATGTCGTCGTCATCGCCGACTTCGACCACCTCCCGCCGGACCGGTCCCCCAGGATCGAGCTGGCCAGTACCCCCGACGTCGACGAGGACCGAACGGTTCCGGATTCACCGCTCAACTGACACCACGAAGCGCCCCGTCCGTTGCGGACGGGGCGCTTCGTCGACCTGACGAGATCGCGAGGCCGGGAAGGACGAGGGCACCGACCAGGTCCGCATTCGTCGCACGGTTCGGTCAGAATGTCGGGCGGCGGCGTCCTGGCGCCAACACCGCAACCGGTAGGGAGCAGACCCATCGGCAACTCCGACACGATCACGCTGTGGCGGCCCACCGGGCAGGCAGAACTCGACCTCGTGGCGGCGGCCGGCTGGCGGGCCTGGCCGCCACGACTGCCGGACCAGCCGATCTTCTACCCGGTGCTCAACCGCTGGTATGCCACGAAGATCGCCCGCGAGTGGAACGTCCCCGCCAAGGGCGTCGGCTACGTCACCCGGTTCGACGTGCAACGGTCGTACCTCGACCACTACGAGGTCCAGCAGGCCGGTGGCCGCGACGTGCTGGAGTACTGGATTCCCGCCGAGAAGCTCGACGACCTCAACGCCCACATCGTCGGCGCGATCATCGCGGAGGCCGAGTACCGGGGCCCAGTTGACGACGAGGAGTTCGCCGAGGCGGAGAGGACCCTGGGCCGGGCGCTGCCGGACGCCTGGCGCACCTACCTGCAGGGTGAGTCGTGGTTCCGGCGGGGCTGGATGACCACCGACGCCTACGTGTGGCTCAACTCCCCCCGCGAGATGCTCGAGCTGCATGAGGCGTGGGACGAGGCCACCGACGCGCATCCTGGCATCGCCATCATCGGCGGTGACGGCTCCCGAGAACAGCTCGTCCTCGACCTGCGCAGTGACCCCGCCCCGGTGCTGCTGGTCGACATCACCAGCGGCGGCTGGGAGGACGCCGTCCAGTTGGCCGACGATGTCCGCCAGCTCATCGACCGCATCGAGGCGGGCACGTTCGCGTTCGACCTGGAGACCTGACGTCCGACCGGGGTGACGAGCACCTGACCGGATCAGGGCGCCACCGCGAACCCGAGGATCAGGCCGCGACGGCCGCCCGTACGTCGTCGTCGGCGGCGCGCAGCCGAGCGGCGGCCTCGTCGGCGGTGCAGTTCGCCAGCAGCAGCACGATGGCCGTCTTGGCGTGCCCGTGCGCCGCCGCGAGCGCCCTCGCGGCCGTGTCGAGATCGGTGTCGGCGGCGTCGGCGACGATCCGGCGCGCCCGGTCGACGAGCTTCTCGTTGGTGGCGTTCATGTCCACCATCAGATTGCCGTAGACCTTGCCGAGCCGGGCCATCGTGGCCGTGGAGAGCATGTTGCAGACCAGCTTCTCGGCGGTGCCGGCCTTGAGTCGGGTGGAGCCGGTCAGCACCTCGGGGCCGGTGGGCACCTCGATGGCGACGTCGGCGTGGCGGCTGGTCACCGCGTCGGTGTTGCAGGCCACCGAGACGGTCGCCGCGCCAAGCGCGCGGGCATGATCCAACCCACCGACCACGTACGGGGTACGGCCGCTGGCGGCGAGCCCGACCACAGTGTCGCGGGCGGTCAGGCCGACGGCGTCGAGGTCGAAGACGGCGCGGGTCGGGTCGTCCTCAGCGCCCTCGACGGCGACACCGAAGGCGCGTGCCCCGCCGGCGAGCAGACCGATGACCCGCTCGGGCGTCGTGCCGAAGGTGGGTGGGATCTCGACGGCGTCGAGCATGCCGATCCGGCCGCTGGTGCCCGCGCCGAGGTAGATCAGCCGTCCGCCCTGACGGAGCGAGGCCACGATGACGTCGACGGCGGCGGCGATGTCCGGCACGGCCCGGCGGACGGCGTCGGCGACGGTCTGGTCCTCGTCGTTCATCGCGAGAAGCAACTCGGTGGGAGACATCCGGTCGAGGTCGCCGGTCTTGTCGTTGCGGGTCTCGGTGCCGAGGGTGCTGAGGTCCACGGGGTGCTCGTTCCTCTCGCTGGTGTGCAGTCGCCGGCCGGCGGGGAGAGGTCTCCGGTCGCCCGGCGGCGGCTCGTCGTCGAGCGCGTCTCGCGACCCGCCGCCGCGGCCAGGCCGACGGCGCAGCTGCGAACAGTCCCCGTATCAGCAGGCTGAAACCACAGCGTAACCAGCCCGGACCGGCGGTGGCAAAAAGTTTCGAGTTAGGCTGGCCCAACGTCACTTATTGACAACCGCTGGTTGGGAGCGAGCCGTGCGTCAACTCGACCTCGTCGTGATCGTGCTGTACCTCGTGGTGATCGCCTTCGTCGGACTACGCCTGTCCGGTAAACAGAAGTCCGCCAAGGACTACTTCGTGGGCGAGGGTCGGCTGCCCTGGTGGACCGTCTCGTTCTCGGTGGTTGCCACCGAGACCAGCGTTCTGACCGTGATCAGTGTTCCCGGCGGCGCCTACAGCGGTCAGGGCTTCGGCAACGTCGAGCTGGCCCTGGGTTACGTCATCGGTCGGGTCGTGGTGGCCGCGGTGCTCATCCCGCTCTACAAGCGGGGTGGGTTCGTCAGCGCCTACCAGTACCTCGGTGAGCGGTTTGGCCTGAAACTTCAAGGGCTGGCGTCGGTGACCTTCGTCTTCACCCGCCTGCTTGCCGAGGGTGTACGGCTGTTCGCCTCGGCCATCCCCATCAAGCTTCTTCTCGACGAGTTCGGGCTGAACGTCGGCTATCAGGCGATCATCATCGTCCTGACGCTCATCACTGTGGTCTACACCTACCTCGGTGGCATCAAGGCGGTCATCTGGACCGACGCCATCCAGATGGGGCTGTACCTGGGCGGGGCCATCCTGGCGATCGCGGTGCTCAGCCACGCCGTCGGTTTCGACGGCTACTCACAGGCGCTGGACGCCGGCAAGTTCCAGCTCTTCGACACCAACTTCAACCTCGCGCACGTGCTCACCAGCCCGTTCGCCCTGCCGACCGCCATCATCGGTGGCGCGATCTTCGCGATGGCCAGCCACGGCTCGGACCAGCTGATCGTGCAGCGCATCCTGTCCACCCGCACGCTGCGCGAGGGACAGAAGGCGATGATCTCCTCGGGCATCTTCGTGGTGATCCAGTTCGCGGCGTTCTCCCTGGTCGGGGCGCTGCTGTGGTCGTACAACAAGGGTCAGACCTTCAAGGAGCTCGGCCTGGCCAGCAGCGACAACCTCTACCCGAGCTTCATCCTGCACGCCCTGCCGGTGGGCATCTCGGGTCTGCTGGTGGCCGGCATCCTCGGCGCCGCGATGGGCTCCTTGTCCTCGGCGCTGAACTCGATGTCGAACTCCACGGTCGCCGACTTCATCCACAGCTTCTTCCGCACGGTGCCGTCCGACGACACGATGCTCCGGCTCGCCCGGGTGATGACCCTGGTCTGGGCGGTGCTGATGGCGATCTTCGCCTGCGCGTTCAGCTCCAGCACCGGAAACGTCTACCTGACCGGTCTGACCATCGCCGGCTACACCTACGGGGCGCTGCTCGGCGCCTTCCTGCTCGGCCGTCTCGTCAAGCGGGCCAACCAGGTGGACGCGGTGATCGCATTCCTGGTCACCGTGGCGGTGATGACCTACATCGTCCGCTACGTCAAGATCGATGTGACGACGGCCGGAACCACCACCGCCACCGCCATCGCCGCGCAGTGGCTGGTCCCGATCGGCGTCCTGATCACCCTGGTCGTCGGCGCGGTGTCCAGCCGGTTCCACCCGGCCCCGGAGACGCCGTACGACCATGGACGTACCGACGAGGTCGACGACGGCACGGCGGCGGCGCCAGCCGGCCGGGCGTGAAGGAGGACGTGATGCGCGTGATCGGCCTGATGTCCGGAACCTCCTACGACGGCATCGAAGCCGCAGCGGCCGAGTTGGAGCTGAGCGGCGACACCCTGCGGATGCGACCGCTGGGCCGGCTCAGCCACCCCTACTCGGACGAGTTGCGCACGCAGATCGCCGCGGCCCTGCCGCCCACGGCGACCACCACCGAGGCGATCTGCGTGCTGGACACCGGCATCGGTCAGGCCTTCGCCGAGGCCGGCGCGCGGGCCCTCGCCCAGCTGTGCGACGGCAGCGCCGACCTCGTCGTGTCGCACGGGCAGACGATGCATCACTGGGTGGAGGATGGCAGGGTTCGGGGCACTCTCCAGCTGGGTCAGCCGGCCTGGATAGCGGAGGCCACCGGCCTTCCGGTCGTGGCGGACCTGCGCAGCCGCGACGTGGCCGCCGGCGGCCAGGGCGCCCCCCTGGTCGCCCTCTTCGACACACTGCTGCTGGGTGGCCTACCCGGCGTCCCGGCCGCTCTGAACCTGGGCGGCATCGCCAACATCACCGTCGTCGCGCCGGACGCGGACCCACTCGCCTTCGACACCGGCCCGGCGAACGCACTCCTCGACGCCGCCGCCCGCCACTTCAGCGGGGGCACCGAGGAGTACGACAGGGACGGGCGCGGGGCGGCTGCCGGGCAGGTGAACCCGGACCTGCTGCGGCGGCTGCTCGACGAGCCGTACTACCGGCTGCCCGGCCCGAAGAGCACCGGGAAAGAGCTGTTCCATCTGCCCTACCTGCTCGCCGCCCTCGCCGACGCGCCAACACCGGACCCGCAGGACGTGCTGGCCACGCTCACCCGGCTGACGGCGGTCACGGTGGCCGGCGCCTGCCGCGACCACGGCGTCACCCGGCTCGTCGTCTCCGGCGGCGGCGCACACAACCCGACCCTGATGCGCATGCTCGCCGACGAGCTGCCCGGCGTCCAGCTGTCCTCCAGCGACGACCTGGGCATCGCGTCGGACGCCAAGGAGGCGCTGGCCTTCGCGCTGCTGGGCTACCTGACCGTGCACGGGCTGCCCGGCACCCTGCCCTCGGGCACCGGCGCGCGGCACGCGTCGGTGCTCGGCAGCATCACCCCCGGCCGGCAGCCGCTGCGGCTGCCGGCTCCGGCCAGCACCGCCCCCGCCCGGTTGCGTGTCGTCGCGTCTCCGGTGGCCGACTGACCATCCCTTCTCGGAGGATCCGCTCATGAGCACCGTCGTACCCGTGCCGCCGCCGAGCGCGGCCGGCGCTCGCGCCCGCGAGGTCGCCGAACTGCTGCGCTCGCGTCTCGGCGATCCGAACCGGGCCAGCGCCGAGCTGCCCCGGAGGTTGGCGGCGGCACACGACGCCTCGCCGTACCTGTTCGAGCCGCAGGCCGTGGTCCGGGCCGCCTCGGCCGCCGAGGTGGGGGCGCTGATGGCCGGCGCCCGCGAGGCCGGCGTGCCGCTGACCCTGCGCGGCGGCGGTACCAGCCTGGCCGGGCAGGCCGGCGGCGCGGGCGTGCTGGTCGACGTCCGTACCGACTGGCGTCACGCCGAGGTCCTCGACGACGGCCGCCGCATCCGGCTCCAGCCGGGCCTGACGATCCGGCAGGCCAACGCCCGGTTGGCCCGCTACCGACGCCGACTCGGCCCGGATCCGGCCAGCGAGGCCGCCTGCACTGTGGGCGGCATGGTGGCCAACAATTCCAGCGGGATGACCTGCGGCACCACCGACAACGCGTACCGCACCATGGAGTCGCTGCGCTTCGTGCTCCCGTCCGGCACCGTCGTCGACTCCGGCGCCCGCGACGCCGACGACCGGCTGCGGGCCGACGAGCCCGAGCTGCACGCCGGGCTGCTGCGCCTGCGCGACCGGGTGCGCTCGACGCCGGGGTCGCGCGCCACCATCGAGCGGCTGTTCGCCATGAAGAACACCATGGGGTACGGGCTGAACTCCCTGCTCGACCACAGCACCCCGGTCGAGATGCTCGCCCACCTGATGATCGGCAGCGAGGGCACGCTCGGCTTCGTGGCCGAGGCCGTTTTCCGTACCGTCGAGATCCACGGCCACGCCGCCACCGGCCTGCTGATCCTGCCCGGTCTCACCGACGCCACCGACGCGCTGCCGGCGCTGCTCGCCGCCGGAGCCCGTACCGCCGAGCTGCTCGACGCGGCCGCGCTGCGGGTCAGCCAGCGCGACCCGGGTGCCAGCACGGCCCTGCGCGGGCTGACGGTCACCGGGCACGCCGCGCTGCTGGTGGAGTTCGCCGAGGACAGCGCGGAGCAGTTGGCCGCGACGTTGGCTGACGCCCGGCCCGTACTCGACCGGCTGCCGGCCGTCACCGGCACCGAGCTGACCCGCGACCCACGCGAACGGGCCAACCTCTGGCACCTGCGCAAGGGCCTCTACACCGCCGTCGCCGGGGCCCGCCCGCCCGGCACCACGGCCCTGCTGGAGGACGTCGCGGTGCCGATGCCACGCCTGACCGGCACGTGCGACGGGCTGATCCGCCTGTTCGACAGGCACGGCTACCCGGACGCGGTGATCTTCGGACACGCCCGGGACGGCAACCTGCACTTCATGCTGACCCAGTCCTTCGACACCCCCGCCGAGATCGACCGCTACGCCCGGTTCACCGACGACATGGTGGACCTGGTGCTCGCCGAGGGCGGGACACTCAAGGCGGAGCACGGCACCGGGCGGGCCATGGCGCCCTTCGTCCGCCGGCAGTACGGCGACGAACTGTACGACGTGATGCGTGAACTCAAGCGGTTGTGCGACCCGAGCGGCCTGCTCAACCCCGGTGTACTGCTCAACGACGACCCGACCGTGCACCTGCGGCAGCTCAAGGCCGTCCCGACGGTCGACCCCGACCTGGACGCCTGCGTCGAATGTGGCTACTGCGAGCCGGTCTGCCCCACCGCCGACGTCACCACCACACCCCGGCAGCGCATCGTCCTGCAACGGCAGATCGCCCTCGCCACCGCCACCGGCGACGAGGAGCGCCGCCGGGAGCTGACCGCCGACTACGAGTACGCCGCGGTGGACAGCTGCGCCGCGGACAGCCTCTGCGTCACCGCCTGCCCGGTCGGCATCGACACCGGGGCGGCGATGAAACGGCTGCGCGCCGAGCGGCACAGCCCTCGCGCCCAGCGCACAGCCCGCACCGCCGCGAAGCACTGGCAGGCCGCCGTGACGGGCGTCCGGGTGGGGCTGACCGCCGCGCACACGGTGCCGACACCGGTCACCCGCGCCGCCACCGGGATGATCCGTGGGCTCGGCGCCTCCGAGCTGGTGCCACTGTGGACCGACGACATGCCGCGTGCCGGCGCGCCCCGCCCCACCCCGCGCAGCGCGCCGGACGCCCAGGCGGTGTTCTTCGCGGCCTGCGTCGGCAGTCTCTTCGCCCCCGAGGACGGCTCGTCCGGCGGGTCGGCGGCGGCGTTCCTGCGCCTCTGCGAACTGGCGGGGGTGCCGCTCGTCGTACCGAGCGGCACGGCGGGCCTGTGCTGCGGAACCCCGTGGCAGTCCAAGGGTTACCCCGCCGGCCACCGCGAGATGGCGCAGCGGACCCTGGAAGCGCTCTGGACGGCCAGTGACGAGGGTCGCCTGCCTGTCGTGTGCGACGCGTCATCGTGCACGCACGGCTTGACGCAGCTGACGGCCGCGCTGGCCGAGGAGGATCGGGCACGCTACGGCGCGCTGCGCTTCGTCGACAGCGTGACCTTCACCGCCGAACACCTCCTGCCGGCGCTGCCGCAGCCCCGGCGACTGGGCTCGCTGGCGCTGCACCCCACCTGCTCCACCGTGCACCTCGGCGGCATCGACGACCTGCGCGCGGTGGCCGGGGCGGTCGCCGACACCGTCACCGTGCCGGACAGTTGGGGGTGCTGCGCCTTCGCCGGTGACCGGGGGCTGCTGCACCCCGAGGTCACGGCCGGTGCCACGGCGGCTCAGGCCGCCGAGATCAATGAGCGCGACCACGACGCGTACGCCTCCTGCAACCGCACCTGCGAGATGGGCATGAGCCGGGCCACCGGCCAGCCGTACCGGCATGTGCTCGAGGTGCTCGTCGAGGCGATCGAGCCGCTGGCGTGACCCGCGCGTGCCCATGAACGCGCCGCCCGCCACGGATCTGCGGCGGGCGGCGCGTTCAGTGCGTGGAACCTCAGGAGAGGGCGATGTCGCGGTAGTAGTAGCGCAGGATCGCCTGGTAGCTCTTGCCCTCGTTGGCGAGGTCACGCGAGCCGTACTGCGACAGCCAGTCCCCGTCCACCCAGCCACCGCATGCGGTCGTCGTCGCACAGTAGTGCGCCCGCAGGATGTTGCCGCTCCGGGTCATCCGGGCCGACCACGTCCGGTCCACCGCGGCGGACGTCGACGTCTGTGCCGTCGACGGCCGGTAGACCTGGTCACCGGTATCGTCCCGGACGTCGTAGCACTGCCCGCCGGACGTCTTCCGGGTCGAGTGCAACGCCCAGTACCAGCCGTAGCTCTTGACGGCCATCGCACCGGCGTCCAGCGAGGCGGACGGCCAACTCGTCACCCACTCGTTCGGGAGGACGTTCTTGACGTACGTCTTGAAGTCGACCCGGTCGACCCGGCCGAGACTGACCCGGTAGACGAGGATGGTGCTCGGCAGCCTGCTGTTGGTGCCGTCGGTGCTACAGCCCGTCGGCCCGCTCAGCAACTCGTGCGAGGCGTTGTTGTTCTTCAGCGTGGCGTTGAGGTTTCCCTTCGCGCCGGACGTGAAGTCCTGGCTCGCACCGGCGAAGTTGCTGTTGAACCAGACCCGCACGGTCTTGCCGGTGCGGTTCCACACCGACGCGGCGTTGTTCTTCACGCACAGGCCCTTGCCGCTGCCTGAGCCCTTGAAGTCGTAGCAGGTCGGCTGGGTCGTGCCGTAGTCGTCGAGTGAGTCCGTGAAGTCGGAGACCGAGCCGGCCTGGTTGCTGTTGTAGTAGTAGCAGAACTCGCCGCTGTCGCAGGTTCCGTCCCGTGCGGCCGCCGCTGCCGGTGAGGCGACACTCAGGATGGAGGTGGACATGGCGAGGACGGCGCCGACGACGGCGAGGCCCTTGCGGATACTCATGGCGTCCTACTTCTCGTTGTAGCCCTGGGAGTTCCAGAACGAGGTCGGGTCGGCGTTGTCCAGGGTGGGGTCGCCGACGCTGACGGCCGCGTGGGTCTGCCGGCCGGCCCGGACCTCGACGTGGGTGTGCGCGCCCGAACTGGACGACACCCCGTGCCACGACTCATCGGCGATGATCTCGCCCTTGCTGATGGCGTCGCCCACGCTCACCCCGGACTTCGGCGCGGTGTGCAGGTAGATCACCGTCTTGTTGAGCGAGGAGTTGTAGACGGAGATCGTGGACAGGCCGCCGCTGCCGGTGCTGCCCCGCGCGACGTAGATGACCGTTCCGGAGACCAGGGCCCGCACGTCCGAGCCGACGCTGCGGGCGATGTCGATGCCCTCGTGCCGCCCGGGCGTGGTGGTGTAACCGTCGAAGCCGCACGTGACAGTGCCGCCGCTGGCCTGGTACAGGCCGTACGACAGGTTCGTTCGCGCCGACGGCGAGAACTGGTGCGAGGCGTTGTTGTTCTTCAGCGTGGCGTTGAGGTTTCCCTTCGCGCCGGCCGCGAAGTCTTGGTAAGAACCGGCGTAGCCGCTGTTGTAGTAGACACGCACGGTCTTGGTGCTGCGGTTCCAGACCGAGGCGGCCTCGTTCTTGATGCACAGGCCCTTGCCAGCGCCAGCGCCCTTGAAGTCGTAGCACGAGGGCTGCTCGGTGCCGTAGTCGTCGAGCGATCCGGTGAAGTCAGAGATCGATCCCGCGTTGTCGCTGTTGTAGTAGTAGCAGAACTCGCCACTGTCGCAGACCCCGTCTCGGGCCGCAGCCGACACGGGCGATGCGACGCTGAGGATCGAGGTGGTCGCGGCCAGCGCGACGCCGACGGCGGCGAGGCTCTTACGGATGTTCATGGTGTCCTTTCCCAAACGGTGAGCGGGTGCGGGTCACTGCCCGCGCTGGTACTGCTCCCAGGTCGTGATCGGGACCGGGGGGCCGTCGTCCGGTCCCTGGTTGGCCAGGCCGTTCATGCCCAGGTAGTAGTCGCCGACCTGGTGCTGCGCCTGGCTGGACAGGTCCGTGTCGTTGATCGCCGTGGCGTGGATGTGCCACGGCCAGTCGCCCTGACTCGGGCTACGGACCCAGGCGGCGAAGCCGACCTGACGCAGCGCCCTGGCGACGGCGGTGCGCCTGGCAGCGGTCATGCCGGTGACCGCGATGTCCACCACACCCCCGCCGTCGTGCGTACCGGCCGAGGTGGGATCGCCCCCGGGGTTGTAGGAGCCCTGGTCGAGCACCAGGGAGTAGCCGAGGACACGCTGCGCCTCGGCCAACATGGCCTGGGTGCGGGCGTTGACGACGTACCCGTCACGCGGAACCTTCGCGCCCGGGCCGATCGTGTTGCCGACTGTGTAACGGTTCAGCCCGAGCCTCGTCAGCGACGTCGTGCCGGGTAGCCCGTTGGCGGCCAGCCCGGTGTAGCCGAGTGAGCGTTGGTACGCCGCGTACGCCGAGACGGTGACGGTCCCGAAGTAGCCGTCGACCCACTGTGCGTTCAGCAGGCCCCGCGCCTGGAGCGCCTGCTCGACGGCGAGCACGGAGTTCTTCGCGCCCGGGGTCAGTGTGTTGTCTGCGCGGCGGGGGTCGATCTGGGCCGCCAGGACGGTGGCCTCCATGTCCACGACTGGCCGCGCGGCCGTGGTCACGGGCTGCTGCGCTGTGGCGCCGAATGTCGCGGCTCCGGCGTGGGCCGGAACGCCGACGGCCACGCAGAGCACGGCGAGCCCGACGGACATCCAGTGACGGCGCACTGTCGATCCTCCTCGCAATTGGTGAGTCGTTCGGAACGGACATCACCTTGCGAGAATCGGCCTGCTGTTCGGTACCCCTGTTGTGCTGTCAGATCCGTCAGGCCCTCGCCGACCTCGATGGATGTGGTGTTGTCAGATTCGGTGACGTCCGGGGCTGACATCGAGCGATGGCACTCCGGCACCGGCCGGGGCGACCGGGAGCGCGTTCAGGCGGTGACGGTGACCATGAAGTAGACCGGCCGGCGGGTGGGGAAGTACTCCTGCCCGTTCTCGTCGACCATCTTCCAGCTCACCCAGCACTTTCCGGGGCGGCTGGGCGCGGTGACCTCGACACTGATCATCACCTGCTCGTCAGGTGGTGTGTCACCGATCGCCACCCGATCCGGCACCTGGCAACCGTCGGCGTCGGCGGTCGGGTTGGTCCGCGCCAGGAAACGGTTGTGCCAGGCCACCTTCCCCACGTTCTTGAGCGCCCACACCTTGACGAACTGGGAGTTCACCCGCACCCGGGTGCCGTCGGGAATGGTGACGTCGGCGATGAACTTGCTCGAGTCGCCGGGGATCAGCGAGTCCGAGAACGCCGACGGCGAAACGGTCGGTGTGGACGACGCCGCCACGGTGCCGGGGGCGTCCCGGGACGACCGGCCGCGGACGACGACGCCCAGCACGGCGACCATCGCCACCACCAGGACCACAGCGGCGGCGGCGAGCCACGGCAGCCGCTGCCGCCGTCCCCTCGCGACGTCCTGGTCGGTCGGCGGATAGTCGGTGCCCCGTAGCGGGTTCTGCCGCTCCGACGGCACGGGAACGACAGACGCGACGGGCCTGGTCGTCTCCGGGGCGCCGGTCCCGGTGTCGGACCTCATTCCACCCGTGGTGATCGGGGTGTCGAGGCCGGTCGGGGAACCGGTGCTGGCCGGGGTGGCATCGCCGTCATCGGAGCCGTGAACGGACGCGGGACGCTGCGCGTCCTCCCAGCGACGCCGCCACTGGGCCTCGTCCGCCTCGCAGGCGCGGACGAACTCCCGGACCGTTTCCCAGGAGGGGAACCTGGTGCCGGCGGCGGCCTCGTGCAGCGTGGTGTGCGAGATCCGGCCCGAGCGCCCGGCCATCTTCCGGAACGACGGGTCACCCACGCTGGTCCGCAAGGTCCGAAGCTGCTCGGCGAACCTCTCGGCGGCCTGTCTGTCCTGAAGCGACTGGGTGGCGGCACGCTGGTCCTTCATCACTCCCCCATGTCAGACGACGTCGTCCGGCGTTGTCAGAGCGTGCCAGAGGGTACCGATCGGGACAAGGCCGCCATCAATGTGCTGCATCGACGACGCCCGGGCTGGCGCTCACCGAACGCTTCACCCGCCCGCAGGCGGACCGGACCGCCGCCCGGCTGGGGCCCGCCGGGGTGGTGGTCCCGGCGGGCCGGGCTTCACGGGCAGGGTGTCCGCGCGCAGACGTCGACGACCTTGCCGGTGAGCAGGAAGACCGCCTTCTGTTTCTGGGCTCCGGCCTGGGCGCGGGGGAACTCGTGCGGATCGTCGCCGTACTCCGGCCCCGCCGGGGCGAGGTTGGTCGGTGGCGGCGCGTATGCCGAGCCGCTGTTCCAGATCACGATCGCCGAGCCGTTGTACGGATACCGGCGGATCGGCGTGATGCCCCAGTACGGCCGCACGTCCAGTGACCAGCCGTCGGCGAGCGCGGGGGTGTGCAGGCGCGCGCCGATGGTGCGCGCCTGCACCTCGGCCGCGGCGGGCGAAACCTGCTGGTCGGCGAAGGCCACGTGCATCAGCACCTGGTGCGCCGGCGTACGCGGCAGCGGCCGGTCGGTCATGTGCTGGGCGTACCCGTTGGCCTCGGACCGGTCCCACAACATCTGCAGCAGGGCGAGGACCAGCTGTTGGTCGGCCCTGTCCGGGTAGTAGCCGTCCAGGACGGTCTGGAACGGTGCGAAGTCCACGCTGCGTTGCAGCAGCGTGGAGTAGTTCATCGCCGGTACGCCGAGCACCGACCGGGTCCAGTCCTGGGCGATGGCGGTGAGGGCACCTCCGTTGATGCCGCCCTGGCTGTTGCCGTCGTAGTGCAGCCCGCCGACGCGATCGATCAGCGGCCGGGCGGTGGCGTCCCGAAACGCCGGGTGGGCGGCGAACCCAGCCGGGTGAATCATCGCGCGACCCAGGAAGAGGAAGTTCAGGAAGCTCTGCTGCAACCGGTCCGCCACGGCGGGGAAGGCGCTGAGGTCGGTGAAGGCGTTGGCCACGAAGGGAACGTCGGCGGCGGCCATGCCGATCCAGCTGGTCGCGCAGAAGGTGAAGTTGTGGGTGTTCGACATCGTCCTGACGTTGCCGGCGTTGATCTCGGTCGGTCGGCCGAGCAGTCCGTGGCCGTAGAGCGAGAGGTGGGCCGGCCGCGCAGCCGAGGCGCTGCGCGGGATGTTGCAGACGAAGTCGGCCGCCACCGTCGCGCCGGACGGTGTGGGCAGGGCGTTCGGCGTGGGCGGCGTCCCGGCGCCGCCGGCGGGCCCGTAGTGCAGGCGGGAGCCGGGCCCGCCATCGCCGGTCAGATAGGACGGTACGCCGACGGTGCCGGTCACCTGCCGGGCGATCAGCGGATCCTGCTCCGGTGAATAGTCGGTCACCTGGGTGACGGTGACCGGCGGCGCGGCCCGGCCGAGGTCGGCGAACGCGTCGTCCCGGACCGCCAACATCCGCCCGGTCAGCCCGTGCCGACTGGCCACGGTGAAGTCCCAGGCCAGGTAGAGGCTGTGCCGCTTGACGCCGGCCCGGCTCAGATCGGCGACGATCCGCCTCAGTTGCGGCCCCCGCGCGTCCCGCTGCTTGAGGCCGGCACCGGACAGGTACGCCGTGAACGTCCTCGGCGCCGGAATCGACGCCCCGTCACCGTCCCGCAGGCCGCGCAACCCGACGACGTAGCGGCTGCCCTCGGTCAGCGCCACCGCCGGCCGGATGATCAGCAGTTGCCGGTCGGGCTGGCCGGTGGCGTGCGCGTCCAACTCGGCCCAGTACGGCGTGCGCTCACCCGTCCGGGTGTTCAGCAGCACGATCGGCGCGTTCGGCGCCAGCGAGCGGCCGATGTCGGTGACCGGCGCGATCCCGCTGGCCGCGGCGTCGAGACCGGGTACGCGCACCAGGATCGGGGAGCCCGGGCTGAACCCGTCCTGCCGGTTCCACTCCGTCGGGTCGATCGGGTTTCCCTGCACGTTGGCGGGCAGCGCGGCGGCGGCGAACCGCACCCGCCTGCCGGTGGGGCTGCTCCGGTCCGCCACGGTGAAGTAGTCGTTCGGGAACGGCAGCAGGCAGGCCGCCGGATCGATCGGGTCGCAGGACGGGTGCCCGGCCGGTGCGGGAGTCGTTGGCGGTGCGGCGGGGGCCGCCGTGCCGAGCAGGACCGCACCCGCCGTCACCAGCACGGACACGGCGAGACGGAGCCCTCTGGAGGTGGTCACACGCATCTCCTTCGACGCTGGACGGCGGATCGACGGGTGGTGTCCTTCCTACGCTTGTGAAAGAAACTCAGCAAGCATCGATGTGTCCGCCCGCAACCGCTCGTGGGCGCCGCAGCAGTACGCCGCCGGCGACGCCCGCGAGAATCGGGAAGGCGGCCACCACCAGCAGTTGAGCACTCGCCGGCAGGTCGGTGGCGAGGCCCAGGAGACCGATGCCGATCGCCGAGGCGGCCACCTTCAGCCCGGCGCCGATGGTGAAGACCTGCGTACGGGTCGCCTCGGCGGCCAGTTGGCTCCGGGCCAGGAACAGCGCTGCGGCGAACGGTCCGGTGAAGAGCCCGGACAGCGCGAACAGTGCGGCGGCCAGCGACAGGGAGTGCACAGTGGCGGCCAACGCGAGGGGTACGCCGACCGCGACCATGGCCCAGACCGTCACGAGAGGCGCCCGGGACGCCGGCATCGGGCGCCACGCCCAGAGCAGTGATCCCACGAACGCGCCACCGGCGGTCACACTGAGGAGCAGTCCAGCTCGGCTGGGTTGATGCGCAGCGGCAGCGAGGGTGGTGGCGACGACAGCCAGACCGCCGAGGCCCAGTTGGCCGATGCTGGTGGCAAGTGTGATCGTTCGCAGGGCCCGGTTCCGCACGATCTCGCGGGCACCCTGGAACAGGTCGACCGCTCGGGTCTGCTCCCCGGCGGACGGGGCGGGCAGGCGCAGGGATGCGACGCCGAGCGCGCCGAGCCCGCCGGCGACCGCGAGCGCCATGATGGCGGCGCTCGGGTTGGCGTACGCCACCGCCAACCCCACCGTCGCGGGCCCGACCATGCCGGCGACGGTGTACGACAACGAGTCGAGCGCGAAGGCACGAGCCTCGTGCGCGGGGCCGGCCAGGGCGGCCAGTTGGCTGGTCAGCCCGCCGGTCACCGCGGGTCCGCAACACCCCGCTATCGCGAGGACGAGGTAGGTCTGCCACAGCGGCGCGTGACCGAGCAGGGCGACCGTTGCCGCGAGGGCGCTGGCGAAGACGGCGATCGCGGGGGCGAGCACGGCTGCCGGTCGTCGCGACCGGTCGACCAGCCCGCCGACCAGGGGCGCTGCCACGACGTGTGGGAGGAGCAGGGTCGCGACCAACATCCCTCCGACGGCTGCGCTGCCCGTCCGTTCCAACGCGAAGATCACCAGCGCGACCCGGGCGCCTTCGTCAGCGGTACGGGCCAGCAGTGCCGTGACCAGGTAGCGGCTCAGCCGAGCGGCGTCGCGGTGGCTACCGGGATCCAGCTCCGTCACCTGTTCGACCGGTGATGACATCGCCTCACTCTTGCACCACGTCGCGTCACCGGTCAATATGGTGACGTGGAGTTTGAGTTCATCGCCGATCGGCCGGTACTGGACTTCCTTCCCACCCTCGCCGAGCGCGGCCACGCTGATGTCGAGCAGCTGACCACGCCGACAGATTTCGCGGACTGGGCCGTCCAGGCCGGCATCGTCGAGCAGGCGCCTGATGTGGACGGCGCCGGCCTGCGGCACGTCAAGGCGGTCCGAGAGGCGATTTTCCGGCTGGTCCAAGCCTTGATCGACGGCACGGGCGCGGCCACGGCGGATCGCGATCTGGTGAACGAGGCGGCAGCGGGACCACTGCCTACGCTGCGCCTCGACGTCGACGGGGTGCACCGCAACGGCGGCCTGAACGCCGTCCTGACAGTCCTAGCCCGCGACTGCCTGGAGTTGCACGCCAGCGACGACCGGCTGGCCCTCCGCTGGTGCGCCGACGAGCGCTGCACCCGAGCGTTCGTCGACCGGTCGCGAGGCGCACGGCGGCGTTGGTGCGGCATGCGCGGCTGTGGGGACCGCGCCAAGGCCGCCGCGTACCGCCAGCGACGGCGAACGGCGGCCCAGTGACGGCAACAGAATCGCGGTCGGTGGCCGGCAGCGCGATCACTCTCTGGCTGCTGGCCACCGACCGCACCAACGACGACTCACGCGAAGGTCAGTCGGTGATCACCGGCCAGGCGTAGGCCAGCAGGGCGCAGGCGGCGCCCAGAAGCGCGAGCGAGACACCCCTCGTGGGCAGCGGCAGAGCAGCGAGCACGATCAGGATGACGGCGACAACGTAGAGAAATGCCTGGACCGACATGGTGCTCTCCTCAATCAGGGGTAGCGGGCGGCTGCCTTCAACCGCCGGGATGCCCCCCGGCGTGATCGCGGAAACCTCCTGATGATCACGGTTCGGCCCACAGTGGTGCGTCCGCCGCGGTGTCTACGGCGCGAGCAGCAGCGCCTCGGCGCCAACCGGTCGAAAACCCGCCGCCTGGAACGCGCGCACGCTGCGCGCGTTGCCGGCGGCCTGCTGGGCCCAGACCGGCTGACCGTCGGGCACCAGATGTCGGGCGGCCGTCGCCAGCGCCCGTCCCAGACCCCGGTGGCGACACTCGTCGTCGACCTCTGTCGCCGCCTCCCATCGGCCGGCCACCCCGCGGCCGAGCACGACCACCCCACCCTCGGCGGCCCAGACACGGACGTCGTCACGACGCCGACGTGCCCTGACCTCGCGAGGATGACCCGCGTCCGCCAGCTCGGTCAGCGGCAGTGGAGGTGGCCCGTCAAGGCTGCTCGCCACGGTCAGCAGGTCGATCGTGTCCATGGAACGCCGAGTGTGGTCGAGCAACGCACCCAGGAAACGCGGATTCATCGTGGCCGCCAGTGGATCGCAGTCGATTGACGCCAACGTACGGCGTACCCACTGGGGGTCCTCGTCGGTGAACACCACCGAGTGTCCGGTGAAGGCGATGACTCCGGCATCACGGCGGCTTGGCTGTGGCACCACTGTGGTTCCACCGTCCGGTGGCGGGAAGTGCCCGTGCGCCGCCGCGTCCAGGATGTCGGTCAACGTGCTGGCCATTGTCGCCCTCTCTTCGGTCCCCCGACCGCGCGGCTGCCGACAGGGGACGCGGCAATGCGCTTCCCGCCCGTTGTCAGCGCGCGACCAGACAGTCTTGAGACATCCTGCCGCGCGACGTGAGCAGCTGTGGGGCCGCCGTGATGTGATGGAGATCAATGACGATCAAGGGTGTGACCCGGCCTCCGGATCACACCCTTGACACAGTCGATGATCTGGACGGCGCCGCCGACGGCCCCGCCCGCTACCCCGAAGGGTCAGCAGCCGATCCGGCTCGACCCCATCGCGACGTCGTCGTACCAGAGGGTGTCGGCTCCGCCGCCGTAGCTCTCCCAGCCCAGCTTCAGGTCGGTGAGCTGCGGCCGCCAGGTGCGGTTGTACCACTGGCCGTCGATGTCGTGTGTCGGTGCGCCGTCCGCAGTCAGCCCGGGAATGGCGGTCCCGTCCACCCAGGTGCGTAGCTGACCGGCCGCGCCATCCACCATGAACTCCACGCAGGTCCACCGGTTGGGGGGCAGTGGCAGGCTCTGCGCCACCCCGGCCGGGCTCTGCTCGGGCAGGGTCGCGTCGTCGGAGGCGCGGTTCCACTGCAGGGCGCCGTTCTGGCCACCCAACCGCAGGTCCCTGTTGCCGTCGGCCGCGTCGGCCATCGCCATCATCGTCGTGTGTTCGGTGGGTTGGGCGGTGGTGTGCCGCACCCAGATCCGGCCGTACCGGACGTTGCCCACGCTGCCGAGGTTCTTCGTGGATCTGATGAAGACGTGATTGCAGTACCCGGCGGCGCCGTTGATCCGGACCGACCGGCTGCCGCTGTGTGCGGTCGCCGTGTCGATGGTGGCGGTACCCGCGCCGGAACAGTCCGGGCTCACCACGGTCCAGTCACCGGATGGCGTCGAACCGGTCTGGCCCTCGAAGCCGTCGCAGAGCACCGCGCCGGCACACCCGGCCGGCGGCTCGGTGGTGGGCGGAGGCGTGGTCGGCGGAGGCGTGGTGGGCGGTGGGGTGGTGGGTGGAGGCGTCGTCGGCGGTGGGGTGGTCGGCGGCGTGGCGCCGTTGCACGGCACGCCGTTCAGGCTGAACCCGGTCGGGGCGCCACCGCTGGTGCCGTACGTGCCCTGCAACCCGAACTCGGTGGAGCCGCCGGCCGGGATACTGCCGTTGTACGACGCGTTGCGGGCGGTCACCGTCGATCCGGACTGGCTGACCGTGGCGTTCCAGCCGCTGGTGACCCGCTCGTCCCCGGCGTACGTCCAGGTGACGGTCCAACTGGAGACGGCGGCGTCCCCCGGGGAGACCTTGACGGTGGCGGTGAATCCGCCGGGCCACTGGTTGGGTGTGTAGTCGACCCGGCAGCCCTGGGCGGCGGTGGCCGGGCCGGTGAGCAGGGCCGCTCCGGTGGTGGTCGCGGCGGCGGCCAGCGCGGCGGCGACCACCAGGGTCGCGGCGGGGCGGGCACGGAAAATCGTCATGAAGGGTCCTTCTGCCATCGAGCTGAGCGGAGGCGGCACGGCGGCGCGTCCTGGACGGACGCGGCGTGGCAACGTGCCCTGGATGCGGCGCGGCGGTGCTCCACAGCGACCGGTCGCGCGTACGACCGACATGCCCGGCTCGGGGTGGACCTGTCAGCCGCCGACGGCCCGGTCTCCCGGACCCCGGCGGCGCCCACCCTCAATCTATTGACGAATGCCGATCGAATCAAGCGCCGGCGGCGCTACCCAACCGCGGCGATCATGCGGTTTCGGTTGTCGACACAGACGGGATGCCTTTATGTCGGGACAGCAAGAGCAAGATCGCCGAGCAAGGGACAGCGAAGAATGCTCCGGGCTCGTGTCGATCCGCGGGCCGCCCGTTCGACGTGGGGATGCTGGGGTCGAGAGGCGGCCCGCCGGATGAGGAGAACGCGATGTCGAAGTACATGTTGATTATGCGGGGCACCGATGAGACGAACGCGGCCATGATGGCCAACCTCGACGAGATGATGGCCGCCACCCGCCAGTTCATCGAGGACATGATGAAGGCCGAGGTTCTCGTCGCGGCCGAGGGGCTGGACGATCCGCGCCAGGGCGTCGTTGTCGACTTCGGTGGCGAGGCACCGGTGGTGACCGACGGTCCGTACGGCGAGACCAGGGAGTTGTTCGGAGGCTACTTCCTGCTCGATGTCGCCACGAAACAGGAGGCGGTCGCGTGGGCCACGCGGGTCCCGGCGGTCCGCGGGTCCAAGATCGAGGTCCGGCGGGTGGCCGAGGCCGACGAGGTCCCGCAGGGCGGCGAGAGCAACGGCCAGGTCTGATGGGTACGGCCGACGTCGAGGCCGTCTGGCGGATCGAGTCGGCGCGGATCGTGGCCGCGCTGACCCGGTTCACCGGTGACTTCGGGCTGGCAGAGGACGCGGCCCAGGAGGCGGTGGCCGAGGCGCTGGTGTCCTGGCCGCGCGCCTCTCCGGCCAATCCGGCCGGGTGGCTGATGGCCACGGCCCGGCGGCGGGCGATCGACGCGATCCGCCGCCGGGTCGCCCTCCACGAGCGGTACGCCCTGTTGGCGGCCGATCCCGCGCTCGATCAGGACATCGACACCGACCGGATCGATGACGATGTGCTGGCGCTGATGTTCGTGAGCTGCCACCCGGTGCTCTCCCGCGAGTCGCAGGTGGCGCTGACCCTGCGGGTGGTCGGCGGCCTGTCCAGCGAGGAGGTCGCCCGTGCGTTCCTGGTGCCGGTGCCGACCGTGCAGGCCCGCATCACCCGCGGCAAGAAGGCGATCACTGCGGCCGGGGTGCCGTTCGAGCTGCCGCCGGCCGCTGAGCGCCGCGAGCGGCTGGGCGGCGTGCTCAACGTCCTCTACGTGATCTTCACTGAGGGGTCGACTGCCACGTCGGGCGACCACCTGCTGCGCCCCGACGTGGCGTACGAGGCGATCCGGCTGGCCCGCACACTTGCCGCGCTCCAACCGGACGAGCCGGAGGTGCACGGCCTGCTCGCCCTGTGCGAGCTGACGGCCGCGCGTTTCCCGGCCCGGACCGACCCGGACGGCACCCCGATCCTTCTCGCGGAGCAGGACCGCCGGCTGTGGGACTTCCCGGCGATCCGCCGTGGGCTGGCCGCGCTGGCCAGGGCAGCGCAGCGCGGCCTCGGCCCCTACGGTCTACAGGCCGCGATCGCGGCCACGCATGCGTCGGCCCCCTCGGTCGAGGAGACCGACTGGGCCCGGATCGTCCGGCTCTACGAGACACTCGGCAGGGTCGCGCCCTCGCCGGTGGTCGAACTCAACCGGGCCGTCGCCGTCGCCATGGCCTCGGGTCCGGCACCAGCCCTGGCCATCGTGGACGCGCTGATCGCCGCCAGCCGGCTCTCCGGGTCACACCTCGTCCCGACCGTGCGCGGCGAGTTGCTGACCCGCCTCGGCCGGCTTCCGGAGGCGCGCGCCGAGCTGGAGCTGGCCGCCCGGCTCTGCGCCAATCAGCGCGAACGCTCGGTGCTGCTGCGCAAGGCGGCCGCGCTGAGCTGACGTAAGGCCTGTTTCATAAGGGCGGTCGAGCCGAGGCGGAGTCCGGGCGGCGATCCGGCAAGGCGCGGTTTCGTCCGGATACCGGTGTTGTATTCGGACGAAACCGCAACGCCGCCGGTCGTCGTCCGGGCCCGCCGCAGGCCGGCCAGTTCTTATGAAACAGGCCTTAGCTTGATCTTTAACCTGCGGGGCGGTGGCATCGACCCCGGCTGATCATGGGGACAGCCCTTGGTCGATCATTCCTCTTGTCTAGGGAAGAAGATCG
>NZ_JBIDCQ010000012.1:0-527 GCF_043204655.1 Micromonospora sp. NPDC047762
CAGACGGTACAGGTCTCGGCCTACCCGGACGCCTACGCCCAGTGGGAGCAGCAGGCCACCGACCTCGTCGGCCAGCACTGGAACAGCTGACCCGCGTCACGGCACACAGCACGACAGCACGACAGCACCACAGCACCAGGACACCGACCGCTGGCCGGCACCCGCAACAACCCGGGGTGCCGGCCAGCGGCGCTTCCGTTTCCGTCTGGCAGGCACACGCCGTTGGTCATTGCTCGCAGGTGCCGCGACGTCGGGCGAGCCCGGAAGCAGATGCGCGTCGACAGAACGGATGCTGTCGGTGGCTTTCAGCAGATCTTGGACAGTTTCCGTTAGGCGAGAACGGAAACTGTCCAAGATCTGCGGGGATGGTGGCCGAAGCACGGCGCGAGGGCGGCTGTCGCGGTCGTGAGACGACTGGCGCGCAGCGGTGGAAACCCGCGGGCAGAACGGTCCGGCGGAGCGGCGGGGCGTTGAGTCCGACCGCGCACCACCGGTGATGCAGCGGGCGTTGATGCGCCGCCTGTGCG
>NZ_JBIDCQ010000012.1:620-223082 GCF_043204655.1 Micromonospora sp. NPDC047762
CTGTGCGGCCCGCCTGTGCGGCCCGCCTGTGCGGCCCGCCTGTGCGGCCCGCCTGTGCGGCCCGCCTGTGCGGCCCGCCTGTGCGGCCCGCCTGTGCGGCCCGCCTGTGTGGCCCGCCCGGCCGAGCCGGTCGGCTCCGGTAGGCGGTGCGGCGGGAGTGGAACGGCCGCGGCCATCGGTGCGGCACCACGGCACCACGGCGGGGCGGGCGGCACCACGGCGGCGCGGGCGGCACGGCGGCGCGGGCGGCACCAGGGCGGGGCGGCGGGACGGCCGACGGGTGTGACCGCCAGGCCGCGGGCCGGGCGGGCGGCGATCGGATGGGTGGGTACGGCGGGTGCGGGAACAATGGCGGTGGCGGGCTGGTTGTGGAGGGTGTCGGTGTGACTCAGTGTCCCCGGGCCTCACCTAATATCGCCCTCGCGGAATACCGTTCGGCTGGAGCCGCGTCGTGCCACTCGCCGAGAGGCGACCTGCACACCGACACCAGCGCCGCCCCCGGCCCACCAGCCGAGGGCGGCGCTGTCTGTGCTCCTGTCAGATCGTCGCGGCACAATGGCCGGGTGACTGATGCGCAGTCGTGGTCCGAGCAGTCGGGCGTACTCGTACTCCCCCGTGGGGCGACGGTGCGCGGTCGCCGCATCGCTGCTGCGACCTCGCCCGCCGACTTCGCCGTGCTGCTGGCACCTGGCCCGGAGCCCGCCTGGCCGTACCGGCGAATCCGTTGGCCCGATTTCTGGGTGCCGCTCGACCGCGCCGAAGCCCTCGACGTCCTACGGGAGGCGCTGCGACGGGCCCACGACGGTGAACGTGTCGAGGTGGCCTGTCGGGGTGGGTTGGGTCGCACCGGGACGGCCCTGGCCGCGCTGGCGATCCTCGACGGTCTGCCGGTCGAGCGGGCGGTGCCGTGGGTGCGGGCCGGTTACCACCCGAAGGCGGTGGAAACCCCCTGGCAGCGGCGCTGGCTGCGCCGCGTCACCTGACGCCGCCGGAGCGCCGCCGCCGGAGCGCCGCCGCCGGAGCGCCGCCGCCGGAGCGCCGCCGCCGGAGCGCCGCCGTGACGCCGCGCCAGCCGACCGCATCCACCGGCGCCGCCGGACCACTACCGCCGGACCACTACCGCCGGACCACTACCGCCGGACCACTACCGCCGGACCACTACCGCCGGCCCGCAGCCGCTCGTGCCGGCACCCGTCGCCGCTGTGCGCCGGCCGGTGGCGGGTACCGGCGTCAGCCCTGGCCGATCACCGCCGGGTCGTTGACGTACTCGCGGAGGTGCTTGGCGGTGAGGGTGTCGCCGGTGGCGACCAGTTCGGCCGGTGTGCCGGTGAAGACGATGCGGCCGCCGTCATGGCCGGCGCCGGGGCCGAGGTCGATGAGCCAGTCGGCGTGTGCCATGACCGCCTGGTGGTGCTCGATGACTATCACCGTGTTGCCGGCGTCGACCATCCGGTCGAGCAGGGCCAGCAGTTGGTCGACGTCGGCCAGGTGCAAACCCGTGGTCGGCTCGTCGAGGACGTACGTGGTGGTCTTCTCGGCCAGGTGGATGGCGAGCTTGAGTCGTTGCCGCTCCCCGCCGGACAGGGTGGTCAGCGGCTGGCCGAGGCTGAGGTAGCCCAGCCCGACGTCGACCAACCGGCCGAGGACGAGGTGCGCCGCCCCGCTGGGGAAGAACGCGTACGCCTCGGTGACGGACATGGTCAGCACCTCGTGGATGTTCTTGCCGCGCAGCGTGTACGTGAGCACCGTGTCGGTGAAGCGCCGTCCCTCGCACCGTTCGCAGACGCTCGCGACGCCGGCCATCATCGCCAGGTCGGTGTAGATGAGGCCGATTCCCTTGCAGGTCGGGCAGGCACCCTCGGAGTTGGCGCTGAACAGCGCGGCCTTGACCCCGTTGGCCTTGGCGAAGGCGGTGCGGATCGGGTCGAGCAGCCCGCTGTAGGTGGCCGGGTTGCTGCGTCGTGAGCCGCGGATCGGGGACTGGTCGACGATGACGACCCCGGACCGGCCGCGCAGGGAGCCGTGGATCAGTGAACTCTTGCCGGAGCCGGCCACGCCGGTGACCACGGTGAGGACCCCGAGCGGGATGTCCACGTCCACGTCGTGCAGGTTGTGCAGGTCGGCCTGGCGGATGGCGAGCTGCCCGGTGGGTTGGCGTACGTCGGAACGCACTGTCACCCGGTGGTCCAGGTGCCGGCCGGTGAGCGTGTCGGAGCGGCGCAGGCCGGGGATGTCGCCGGTGAAGCAGATCCGGCCGCCGTCGGTGCCGGCGCCCGGGCCGAGGTCGACCACGTGGTCGGCGATGGCGATGGTCTCCGGTTTGTGTTCCACCACCAGCACGGTGTTGCCCTTGTCTCGCAGCCGCAGCAGCAGGTCGTTCATCCGGGCGATGTCGTGCGGGTGCAGGCCGACGGTGGGTTCGTCGAAGACGTAGGTGACGTCGGAGAGGCTGGAGCCGAGGTGCCGGACCATTTTCACCCGTTGCGCCTCGCCGCCGGAGAGGGTCGCCGACTCGCGGTCCAGGCTGAGGTAGCCCAGACCGATCTCGACCAGGGAGTCCAGCAGGTCGCGGAGGTTGGCGACGAGTGGCGCGGCCCCCGGGTCGTCGACGGTGCGGACGAACGCTGCCAGGTCGCTGATCTGCATGGCCGAGCAGTCGGCGATGTTGCGCCCGGCGATCCGTGACGACAGGGCGGCCGCGTTGAGTCGGGTGCCGCCGCAGTCGCCGCAGCTGGTGAAGGTGACCGCCCGGTCGACGAAGGCGCGGATGTGCGGTTGCATCGACTCGCGGTCCTTGGCCAGGAGGAGCCGCTTGACCTTGACCGCCAGCCCTTCGTACGTCCAGTTGTTGCTGCCCACCTTGATCTTGGTGGCCGGCTTGTGCAGGAAGTCCTCCCACTGTTGCGGGGTGAAGTCCTGGAGTTTGACGTCCGGGTCGAACAGGCCGGAGCCGACGATGGTCTGCCAGTACCAGGAGTCGACAGCGAAGTTGGGCACTGTGATCGCGCCGTCGTTGAGGGAGCGCTCGACGTCGACCAGCTCGTTGACGTCGAGGTCGGAGACCCGGCCCAGCCCTTCGCAGGTGGGGCACATGCCCTCGGGCAGGTTGAAGCTGAACGCCCCGGCGCCGCCGATGGACGGTTGGCCGAGCCGGCTGAAGAGGATCCGCAGCATCGCGTACGCGTCGGTGGCGGTGCCGACGGTGGAGCGGGAGTTGACCCCCATCCGCTCCTGGTCGACGACGATGGCCGCGCTGAGGTTGCGGAGCGAGTCGACGTCCGGCCGGTTGAGGTTCGGCATGAACGACTGGAGGAACGCGCTGTAGGTCTCGTTGATCATGCGCTGGGACTCGGCGGCGATGGTGCCGAAGACCAGCGACGACTTGCCCGACCCGGAGACGCCGGTGAAGACGGTCAACCGGCGTTTGGGGATGTCGACCGAGACGTCGGCGAGGTTGTTCTCCCGCGCCCCCCGTACCTCGATCATGTCGTGGCTGTCGGCGGCGGACCATGCTGGCTGCGACATACGAACCCTTCACGGAGTCGTGGCGGGACTTTGCCCCGCCGGGCACTGGCGGGTTCCATTGTCTCATTCATCCCCATGTAGATAGTTCTGACGAAGTTCGAGCGCAGGCAGCGGAGCTACGTCCGGGAAAGTCTCAAATCACGTCGTAAGCGGTACGGTGGCTCGCGTGGACGTCGTCTCGCAGGATCGGCTGCGCGCCGTGGACCTGGCGGCCACCGTCGGGATCTCGGTGCAGCAGGTGCGCAACTACGTCGAGTTGGGGGTGCTGCCGCCGGTGCGCCGCACCGCCAGCGGCTACCGGATCTTCACGACCGAGCACGCCCGGGCGCTGACCGTGGCGCGGCGGTTGGCCGAGGGGCACGGTTGGAGCCGTACCCGGGAGATCATGGCCGCGGTGCACGCTGGTGACCTGCCGGCGGCCCTGGCGGCGCTCGACGGCGGCCATGCCGAGCTGGACCGGGAACGCGCCGAGATTCGCCGGGTGCTCGGCGCCTTCGAGACCGTGCTGGCCAGCCCGCCGGCGACCCGACCCGCACCACGCCACGGCGCCCGCATCGGCGAGGTCGCCGCAGTGGTCGGGGTCCGGACCTCGCAGCTGCGGCTGTGGGAGGAGCGCGAGCTGCTGCGGCCGGGCCGCACTCCGGGGACCAACTACCGGGTGTACGACGAGGCGGAGCTACGCGCGGCGCAGGTCATCGCGTTGCTGCGGCGGGGCGCGTACCCGTTCGAGATCATCGCCGCGGTGCTGGGCGAGCTGCGGACCACCGGCAGCGCCCAGCGGGTCCGCGCCGAGCTGGGACGCCGCGAGCAGGAGCTGCACACCCGCAGCCTGCGTCGGCTGCGGGGCAGCGCCGCCCTGCACGACTACCTGCGCGCTCGCGGCGACGCGACTTGACCGGCATCCCGTCCCGCCGGGCGATCCTCCTGACTAGGGTCGGGCACATGAGAGCTGCGCTGCTGGCGGCCACGACGTCCGCCGTCCTGCTCGCTCCCGTGCCGGTCGGTGCGACGGGAGCGTCCGCCGCGCCGACGGTGCGCTGCCCCCGGGTCCCGGTGCCGGCGGCGTCCCGCCCACCCCGGCCGTCGCCCCCGCCCGCCGTGCCCGAGCAACGGATGATCGGCGGCGCGGCGCTGGACACGGCCGGCCTGGTCGTGCCGTCCGGCGCCGCCGCGCCGCCGCGGGTCACCGCCACGTCGTGGCTGGTCGCCGACCTGGACAGCGGCCAGGTGCTCGGCGGCTGCGGCCCCCACGAGTACGGCACACCGGCGAGCGTGCAGAAGCTCCTGCTGGCGGCCACGATGCTGCCCAGGCTCGACCCGAAGCAGGTTGTCACAGTCACCGACGCGGACATGAACATCGAACCCGGCTCGTCGGCCGTGGGCCTGGTCGCGGGCGGCCGGTACACCATCGAGACCATCTGGCTCGGGTTGCTGCTCAACTCCGGCAACGAGGCCGCCAACGCCCTCGCGCGACTCGGCAGCGGAACGGACAGCGCCGCTGGCGTACGCGCCATGAACGAGCAGGCCCACCACCTCGGCGCGCTCCAGACGCACGCGGTCACCCCGTCCGGGCTGGACGGCAAGGGGCAGTTCACCAGCGCGTACGACCTGGCGCTGATCGCCCGTGCCTGCTTCGCCGAGCCGAACTTCCGTCGGTACGCGCTGACCGAGCAGGCGTCGATTCCGGTCCAGCCGGCGCAACGCACCAAGGGCTTCGAGATCCAGAACGAGAACCAGCTCATCTACCGGTACCCGGGGGCGCTCGGCGGCAAGACCGGCTTCACCGACCTGGCCCGGCACACCTACGTGGGGGCGGCGGAACGCGGCGGGCGGCGGCTGGTGGTGACCCTGCTGGGCGCCGAATCGGCACCGGTGCGCGGCTGGGAGCAGGGCGCGGCCCTCCTGGACTGGGGCTTCACGCTGCCGCGGGACGCCGCCGTGGGTCGACTGGTCGAGCCCGGCGAGCTGACCGCCACCCCGTCGGCGGCGCCGTCCGCGCTGGCGGCACCCGGCGCGCCCCGACCAGCGGCGGCCAGCGGGCCCGCGGCTACCGGCTCGGGGTGGCTCTGGTCGGTGATGGCGGTCAGCGGCGCGACGGTGGTCGCGTTGATGGGCGGCGTGCTGTGGCGGCGTCGCCGTCGGATGCCCTGACGGATCGACATCGGGCGCTGCCATCCATAGACTCCGGTCTTTCTGGCTCCACCAGTCCAGGAGGATCCCTGTGTCGAGTGAACTCGAACCGCGCCCCGCAGTGGCGGCACCCCGCCGACCGGTGCGCGCCCTGACCCGCCTCGCGGGGGTGACAGTGCTCGCCGGGGTGCTGGTCGTCGGCTCGTCCGCCACGGCGCTCGCCGACCCGGGCCCGTCGGCCGACCCGGTGCGCGTCTCCGCCGCGCCGACCGTTGCTGCCGACGCCGCCACCCGACCGCCGCGCACCACCCACGGCCCGTGCGCGTACACCGAGACCCCGGATGAACCCGCGGCCCGGCCGGTGCCGCTGCCGCCCGACCCGCGACGCACCCCGGCCCGGGGCAGCGTCCGGGTGACCCTGGCGACCAACCACGGGCCCATCGGGTTGACACTGGACCGGGCCGCGGCGCCGTGCACGGTGCAGAGCTTCCTGCACCTGGTGAGCAAGCGGTTCTACGACCGCACCCCGTGCCACCGGCTCACCGCGTACCCGACGCTGAGCGTGTTGCAGTGCGGTGACCCGTCCGGTACCGGTGAGGGCGGTCCGGGCTACCGGTACCGCGACGAGTTGCCGACCGACCTGCCGCCCGCGCCCACCGACCCGACCGGCGAGCGTCGGGTGTACGCCCGTGGCGTGCTGGCCATGGCCAACGCCGGGCCGGACACCAACGGCAGCCAGTTCTTCCTGGTCTACGCCAACTCCGCGTTGCGCCCCAACTACACGATCTTCGGCGAGGTCGACGGGGCGGGCCTGGCCACGCTGGACCGGATCGCCGCCGGGGGAGTGGCACCGACCGCCGAGGACCCGGCACCGGTCGACGGCGCGCCCGCACTGCCGGTGACCATCCGCAAGGCCGTCCGCTGGCACCACCACCACTGACCGTGCGGCGCGGTGGGTGACCGTCGGTCGCTCACCGCGCCGACCGTGGGTGGCTCCCGGTCAAGCGCGGCCTCGCCGGAATTTTCGGGAACGGACCGGAACCGGTCCAACCGGTTTCCGACGCAGGTCAGGCCGTCACGCCGAGGCGGGCGACCCGGTCAGCGGTGCGGCGGTGCTGTCCCGAACGACCAACTCGGTGGCGAGTTCCACCCGGGGCGAGTCGATGCCCTCGCCCTGGGCCAGGCGCAGCACGGTCCGGGCAGCCAACCGTCCCATCTCGACCAACGGCTGGCGCACGGTGGTCAGCGGCGGTGAGGCCCAGCGGGCTTCCGGCAGGTCGTCGAACCCCACCACGCTCACGTCGTCCGGCACGCGCAGCCCGCGCCGCCGGATGGCCTCGTAGACGCCGAAGGCCATCTGGTCGCTGGAGGCGAAGATGCCGGTCGGGGGGTCGGCGAGGTCGAGCAGCGCGGTCCCGCCGGCGAAACCGGAGGCGTGGTAGAAGTCGCCTGGATAGATCAGCGCGTCGTCCACCGGCACCCCGGCGGCCTCCAGCCCGGCCCGGTAACCGTCGAGCCGGGCCCGGCTGCACAGCAGGTGCGTCGGCCCGGCCACGAAACCGATGCGCCGGTGCCCGATGGCGAGGAGATGTTCGGTCGCGGCGAGCCCGCCGGCCCAGTTGGTGGCGCCGATCGTGGGCACGTCCATGGCCGGTACGCCGGCCGGGTCCACGACCACCACCGGCACGTTGAGGCGACGCAGTTGCGCGTGCAGTGGCGGGCTCAGATGCGAGGTCACGAAGATGACGCCGTCGGTGGCCCGGGTGCGCAGGTTCTGCAACCACTGCCGGGCCGCTGTGGGTTGCCGGTGGATCGCGGAGACCACGGTGCCGACACCCGCGCCGTGCCCGACGTCCTCCACGCCGCGAATGATCTCCACGGCCCAGGGGCTGTCCAGGTCGTTGAAGACCAGATCGACGAGACCGGCGCGGCGAACGCTGCGGCTGGTGCGACGCCGGTAGCCGTGGTGGCGCAACAACTCCTCGACCCGCTCCCGGGTGTCCGGGGCCACATCGGAGCGTCCGTTGAGCACCCGTGACACGGTCGGCACCGAGACTCCGGCCTCCCGTGCGATCGCGGTGATGGTCACCCTGCGTCCGTCGTCCGCGCCCACCCGCGTCTCCTTCACCGAGCCGGAGGAACGACCACCAGGCGTCGCCCACCGTGTGTCCCGAAACGGCGTGCCCGTTCCACGCGTCATCTTGCCTCACCGACGGGGGTTGACGACATGCCAGGCCGACCGAAGCTTCGCTTGAGTTGCGGAAAAGTTCCGGAGATTTTCCGGTTACTTTCGGTTGGCGGACCAGATGGATCCTGGGATGGTGGCCCTGGTCGGGCTGATAGACAGGACTCGTGCGCTACCGCCTGGCCGTCGTGCTCGCGCTCGCCGCGTTGCTGGGCGGCTGCTCGCGGCCGGAGCCCCGCCCCGCGCCGGCCGCGCCGCAGCCGACGTCGGCGAGCCCCACACCCACGCCGACCCCGTCCACCTCCGTGCCGGCCCCGCTACCGGGGTTCGTGGTGCTGACCGACCTCGACCCGCGCATTCACGCCGACATCCGCTACGCCACACCGCACAACTTCGTCGGCCGACCGATCGCCGGCTACCGCGAGCCGCTGTGCCTGCTCACCCGGCAGGCAGCCGAGGCGCTGCGCCGCGTACAGGACGCCGCGCTGGCCAGCGGGCACAGCCTCAAGGTGTACGACTGCTACCGCCCGCAACCGGCGGTGGACGACTTCGTCGCCTGGTCGAAGCGCCCCGACGAGCAACAGACCAAGGCCGAGTTCTACCCGGACCTGGCCAAGAACCGGCTCTTCGCCGACGGTTACATCGGCGCGCCCACCGCGCACAGCCGCGGCAGCACCCTGGACCTGACCCTTGTCGACGAGCCCGCCGCCAGCCAACCTCCGTACCGGGTCGGGCAACCACTGGTCGCCTGCACCGCGCCGCGCGGGCAGCGCTTCGCCGACAACAGCATCGACATGGGTACGGGCTTCGACTGTTTCGACCCGCGGGCGCACACTGCCGACCCCCGCATCACCGGGACGGCACGGGACAACCGTCGCTTGTTGCAGCGGCTGATGACCGACGCCGGGTTCGTCAACTACGACCGTGAGTGGTGGCACTACAGCCTGAGCGACGAGCCGTACCCGGACACGTTCTTCGCCGCCCCGGTCGCCCGCTCCTCGGTCGGCTGACGTCAGGTCCAGTAGAGGACCCGGCAGGCCGGCACGCGGGCGGTGAGTTCGGTGGTGAACCAGTCGCGCAGCTCGGTCATCTGCTCGCGAGGGTAGACGTACTTCACCGCGCCGAACTTGCCGTGCTTGCGGGTGCGGGACTCCTCGTCCATCTCCAGCCGGGTACGCGGGTACCAGCCGAGCAGCACCTCCTTGCTGCCCGGCGTGAACCGGTGGGTGATCAGCTCGGCGGTCAGGTCCAGGTCGGGCACCCCGTCGACCGCCGCGCGGACCTGGTCGAGCAGTTCGCCGTAGCGTTCCCGCCAGTGCGGCAGCGCGATGATCGGCGCGATGGTCAGCCCGACCGGGTAACCGTCGAGGGCGAGCCGGCGCAGCGCGGCCAACCGGTCCGGCACCCGGGCGGTGCCGCCCTCGAACCGTTCGCTCACCGGTGCGCAGTTGACGCTGAAGCGGACCCGGGTCCGACCGGCGTGCGGCAGCCCCACGAAGGTGTCCACATCGGCGTACTTGGTGGTCCAGCGCAGTTGCACGGGGGCGTCCCAGTCGGCGAAGTGCTGCACCGCGCGCCGCCAACTGCCGGTCAGGTGCTCCAGGGCGAGCGGGTCGGTGTAGCAGGACGCCTCGAAGGTGGTGCCCTCGTCGGCGCGCCGCGCGTTGCGGCTGGTCACCGTGCCGCGCCCGGCGTACGCGGCCAGCCCGGCGAGGATGTCGTCGAGGTCGGCGTACACCCGGGTCACCGGCGGGCCGGACAGGGATCCGGCGAGGTAGCAGTACTGGCAGTGCGCCGGGCAGCCCTCGGCCAGGTCGACCCGCCAGTCGGCGCTGGGCGCGATGGGTTGCAGCACGCGCCGCGAGGGTGGGCTCACCACTATCGCCAGCGTCGACTTGGCCCGGGCGTAGGTTTCCCGGTCGGTCTGCCCGCGTACCCCGGTGAGCCGGTTGGCGCGCAGGTGTTCCACCTCGATTCCGAGTGCCCGCACCCGTTCGACGATCCGCTGGCCGTGCGGGTGGTCGAGCGCGGCGGGGGTGGCCACCACCCGGCTCGGGGTCCAGCGGCGCGCCGACCGGGTCGGTGGCGCGAGGCCGGCGAGGTCGCGGGTCGGCACGCGTTCGCCACTGGCGTCGTGCGGCGCGGCGGGCACGTCCACGGCGAGCGGCTGGTCGACGTCGACGCCGTCCGGGCTGGTCACCGGGCCGGGGTACCCGCTGCCGCAGGAATCCCACCCGTTCGGGCGATCGGCGATTGACGCGATCAGGTCAGAGGAATAACCTTTCGTCTATCTGTAAACCTTGTGAACAGATGTACCTCGACGCGGCGGCGCGCGTCCCCACCGAAGGGACGATCAGGTGATCGCAGAACTCTCCTCCCGTACCAGACGAATCCTGTCGTTGTTCGTCGCCCTGGTCGTCGCGCTGACCGCCGGTGTCGCTGTCAGCGCCTCGCGAAGCGCGCAGGCCGCGCCGACGTTCAAGGTCCTGGCCTTCTACAACGGCACCTGGGACGCCGCGCACATCGACTTCGTCAAGGACGCCCGGGCCTGGTTCCCGCAGGCCGCCGCCCAGCACGGTTTCTCCTGGGAGGCCACCAACAACTGGAGCCTGCTGAACACCTCCAACCTGGCCCAGTACAAGGTCGTCATGTTCCTGGACGACGCGCCGCCCACCGCGCAGCGGGCCGCGTTCCAGCAGTACATGCAGAACGGCGGTGCGTGGCTGGGCTTCCACGTCAGCGCGTGGACCGACAACCCGTCGAGCTGGAGCTGGTACTACAACACCTTCCTCGGCACCGGCTCGTTCCAGACGAACACCTGGGGACCCACCCGGGTCACGATGCGCGCCGACAACCGCACCCACGCCGCCACCCGGAACCTCCCGGCGACGTTCCCGTCATCGATCAGCGAGTGGTACTCCTGGAGCAACGACCTGCGGCAGAACCCCAACATCGACATCCTCGCCTCGGTCGACCCGTCCAGCTTCCCGGTCGGCACGGACCCCAACCAGTCCTGGTACGGCGGCTACTACCCGCTCGTCTGGAGCAACCGGCAGTACAAGATGCTCTATGCCAACTTCGGTCACAACGCGATGAACTACAGCACCAACACCGGGCTGTCGTCCACCTTCGACAGCGCGCAGCAGAACCAGCTGCTGATCGACGGGCTGCACTGGCTGGCCGGCGTCGGCACCGTCCCGCCGACCACGCCCCCGCCCGCCGACGGCATCTCGCCGACCGCCTGGCACACGGTTGTCAACCGGGGCAACGGCAAGTGCGTGGACGCGCGGGCCGCGGCCAGCGCGAACGGCACGGCCATCCAGCAGTACGCGTGCAACAGCAGCACCGCGCAGCAGTACCAGTTCGTGCCGACCAGCGGCGGGTACCTGCGGGTCAACAACCGCAACAACAGCGCCCAGGTGCTCGACGTGACCGACCGGTCGACAGCCGACTCCGCACCCATCCAGCTGTGGTCCTACAGCGGCGGCAACAACCAGCAGTGGCGGGCCGAGCCCGAGGGCGGCGGCTACTACCGCCTGGTCAACCGCTCCAGCGGCAAGTGTCTCGACGTGCCGGGCGCATCCACGGCGGACAGCGTCCAGCTCATCCAGTACGCCTGCAACGGCACCGCGGCGCAGTCCTTCCGACTGGTGCCGCAGTCATAGCCCCACCGCCACGTCCGCGCCGGGGTGAACCGCGACTCGCCCCGGCGCGGACCCGGCGGCGCGTGTGAACCGGGCGGCGAGGTTCTCCAGCGACTCGCCGCCGGTGTGCAGCAGGCAGGTCCGCTCGTCGATCGACTCCAACAGACCCGCAGTGGTGGGGATCCGTTGCGCCATCACCTCGGCCGACGCGTGCAGGCGTACCCGGGCGGGCTGTGGCCAGCGTCCACCCGGTGCCGCAGCCGGGACGGCAACGACTGCTCCAGCTTGGCCAACGCCCGCAAGGTCTCCTCCGACCGCAGACGGGGTGTGAGAGCGCCGGTTATTCGGTTGCCCGACCCGACGAAGGCCTGCTGAACTACCCGAAACCGCTACCAACCTCCAGGGAGCACCAATGCGCGCTGCGTCGATGTCCGACCAGAAGGGATCTGTCTCCCACCTGAAGGACCTGACGCTGCGTGAAAACCCTGAACCTCGGCATCCTGGCTCACGTCGATGCCGGTAAGACCAGCCTGACCGAGCGGCTGTTGCACGACGTCGGTGTGACCGACCAGCTCGGCCGGGTCGACGCGGGCAGCACCCGGACCGACACCCTGGCACTGGAACGGCAACGCGGCATCACCATCCGCTCGGCTGTCGTCTCCTTCGTGCTGGACGACGTGACCGTCAACCTGATCGACACGCCCGGTCACCCGGACTTCATCGCCGAGGTCGAGCGGGTGCTTGGTGTGCTCGACGGCGCGGTGCTGGTGATCTCCGCGGTGGAGGGCGTGCAGCCGCAGACCCGGGTGCTGATGCGAACTCTGCGCCGGCTGCGCATCCCGACGCTGATCTTCATCAACAAGGTCGACCGGGCCGGGGCAGACCCCGACCGGGTCTTCCAGGCGGTCGCCGAGAAGCTCACGCCGAGCGTCCTGGCGATGGGCGCGGTGGCGATGCCGGGGACCCGCAGCGCCCACTGGACGACGTACGGGCCCACCGACCTCGCCTTCAGCGACCGGCTGCTCAACCTGCTCACCAGCCAGGACGACGTGCTGCTCGCCGACTGGGTGGCGGACACGTCCTCGCTGCCGTACTCACGGCTACGCGCTGCGTTGGCGACGCGGACCGGCCGCGCGCTGGTGCAGCCCGTGTACGCCGGCTCGGCGATCACAGGTGCCGGGGTGCACGCGCTGATCGCCGGGATCACCGAGCTGTTGCCCACCGTCCAGGGTGACGCCGACGCCCCGGTCTCCGGCACCGTGTTCGCCATCGAACGGGGTCCAGCCGGAGAGAAGATCGCAGTGGTCCGGCTCTTCGCCGGCACGATCCGGATTCGCGACCGGGTCCGCGTCGGCGCTGTCGACGCTGAACTGGTCACTGCCGTACGAGTCGTCGCCCATGGGGCCGACGTGGTGGCATCGGCGGTCGAAGCCGGTCACATCGCCCGGTTGTGGGGCCTCAGGCGCGCTCGGATCGGCGACCCGGTGGGCGTACCACCCGAACGTGCCGGCACCGACCGCCACTTCGCGCCACCCAGCCTGGAGACCGTGGTGGTGCCGACGCGCCCCGCAGACCGGGTCGCGCTGCACGCCGCGCTGATCCAGCTCGCTGAGCAGGACCCGCTCATCAACCTGCGGCAGGACGACCGGCAGCACGAGATCGCCGTGTCGCTCTACGGCGAGGTGCAGAAGGAGGTCATCCAGGCCACCCTTGCCGACGACTTCGGCCTGGGGGTGACGTTCCGGGAAACCAGCACGGTGCACGTGGAGCGGGTGTGCGGCGTCGCTGGGGCGGTGGAGGTGATCGCGGTGGCGCCCAACCCGTTCCTGGCCACCGTCGGGCTGCGGATCGCGCCGGCGCCGACCGGTGCCGGCGTGACGTTTCGGCTCGGCGTCGAGTTGGGGTCGATGCCACCGGCCTTCTTCACCGCCGTGGAGGAGACCGTGCGCCGAACCCTGCGCCAGGGCCTTCACGGGTGGGAGGTCCCCGACTGCGAGGTGACGATGACTCACGCCGGTTACTGGGCGCGGCAGAGCCATTCCCACGGGACCTTCGACAAGAGCATGTCCAGCACGGCGGGGGACTTCCGCAGTCTCACCCCGTTGGTGCTGATGGCCGCACTCGCTCGTGCCGGCACCCGCGTCCACGAGCCGGTACACCGCTTCCGGCTGGAGGTGCCGGGTGACGTCCTCGGCACGCTGCTGCCCGCGCTCACCCGGCTGGACGCGGTGCCGACCGAGGCCACCGGGCAGGGCGCGTCCTACCTGGTGCAGGGTGAGATCCCGGCCGGTCTGGTGCACGCGTTGGAGCGTCGCCTGCCTGCGCTGACCCGGGGGGAGGGCGTGCTGGAGACCGAGTTCGGCTGCTACCGGCCGGTGCGTGGCCCCGCCCCCGTCCGGGCCCGCTGGGACAACAATCCGCTGGATCGCAAGGAGTATCTGCTGGCGGTCGCGCGCCGGGTCAGCGGCCGGTAGCGACGATATCCATTGCGGACGCGTCGCAGCCCTCCTACTGTCGTCGGTGCACCGTCAACCGAGCAACCCGGAGGGAGTACGCCATGTCGCGACGCGTCCGCACCGACGCCCGCTGGTGTCTGCTCCCCGCCGGCACCCCTTTGCAGCTCACCGCCAATGCCCGTGCCTACCGCCCAGCGCGGCGTCACGAGCCGGGGTGGCGCGACTGACGCCGACACTGACGCGTCCGCCGGCCGCCCATCCCCACTGGGATCGGGCGGCCCTTTCGTATCCGCGCACCGCCGCTGGCCGCCAAATATGATCATTAACGGTCACCGCACGACAGAAGGAGACCACTATGGGATTCACCCCCCTCGCCGGTACCCGGGCACCGGTCCGGGTCTGGACCGACCCGTACGCCATCGAGCCGCAGGCCGCCAGGCAGCTGCGCAACATCGGCGCGCTGCAGTGGGTGCAGGGTGTCGCCGTCATGCCCGACGTGCACTTCGGCAAGGGCGCCACGGTCGGATCGGTGATCGCGATGCGGCAGGCCGTCTCGCCGGCCGCGGTCGGCGTCGACATCGGCTGCGGGATGTCCGCGGTGCGTACCTCGCTGACCGCCGCCGACCTGCCGGACGACCTGGCCGGGCTGCGCTCCGCGATCGAGGCCACCATCCCGGTCGGCTTCGCTCAGCGCACGGACTCGGTCGACACCCGTCGGATCCGGGGCCTGGAGCAGGCCGGCTGGGACGACTTCTGGGGTCGGTTCTCCGGCCTGGACCGGCGGGTGGCGCAGCTGGAGACGCGGGCGCAGCGGCAGATCGGCACCCTCGGCGGGGGCAACCACTTCATCGAGGTCTGCCTGGAGCAGGGCGGCGCCGACGAGGGGCGGGTCTGGCTGATGCTGCACTCCGGGTCCCGCAACATCGGCAAGGAGCTGGCCGAGCGGCACATCGGGGTGGCCCGAAGGCTGCCGCACAACGTCGACCTTCCGGACCGGGACCTGGCCGTGTTCCTCGCCGGGACGCCGGAGATGGACGCGTACCGGCGGGATCTCTGGTGGGCGCAGGAGTACGCGCGGCGGAACCGGGCGGTCATGCTGGCCCTGCTCTGCGGTGTGGTGCGTGAGCACTTCCCGCAGGTCGGCTACGACGAGCCCATCAGCTGCCACCACAACTACGTCTCGGAGGAGAGCTACGACGGGGTGGACGTGCTGGTGACCCGCAAGGGCGCCATCCGGGCCGGCCGGGGTGACCTGGGCATCATCCCCGGGTCGATGGGCACCGGGTCGTACATCGTGCGGGGGCGGGGGAACCCGGACGCATACTGCTCGGCGTCGCACGGGGCGGGGCGTCGGATGTCTCGGGCGCAGGCCAAGCGGACGTTCAGCACGGAGGACCTGGCCGCGCAGACCGCCGGGGTGGAGTGCCGCAAGGACGCCGGGGTGGTCGACGAGATCCCCGGCGCGTACAAGGACATCACCGAGGTGATGGCCCAGCAGGAGGACCTGGTCGAGGTGGTCGCGCACCTCAAGCAGGTGGTCTGCGTGAAGGGCTGACGTGCCGTGCGGGCCGGGGAGACCGGCCCGCACGGCCGCTGGTCAGAAGCCGACGAAGACCCGGCGCAGGTCGTCGAGGGTCACCGGGCCGGTCACCTGCACCCCGTCGGGGGTGTGCTGAGCGCCCAGCCGTCCGGTGGCCAGCCGCAGCCACGCCTCGGCCGGGGCCACCAGTTCCCCGTCGGGGCGCTCCGGCGCGTCGACGATCTCGATCTTCTCGCCCAGCCGCAGCCCGAACGTCCGCTCGGGCGCGTGCAGCCGGACCAGCACCGTGGCCTCCCGGCCGGCCAGCTCCTGCGGCCGGCTGGTCCAGGCCAGCATGCCGCCGATCTGGTCGAGCAGCAGCGCCACCGCCCCCGGCGTCACCGCCGCGAACGCGTTGAACGCCACCTCGGCGTCCCACTGGTGCAGGGCGAACTCGCTGAGCCGGAAGCGGGCCGCGGTGGCCACGTCGACCGGTTCCGGCAGGAAGCCGAGGTCGATCCGCATCGAGGCCCGGGTCTCGGCGTCCAGCGCCTCGTACGCCTCGACCAGCCGTTCGTTGGTGGCGAGGAACCCGGCGGCGTGCTCGGCCGGGGACATCGCGTCCCAGCGCGCCCAGACGCCACGGTTGAAGTCCCCGTCCGGGCCGGGCGCGCCGGAACGGGCGGCGTCCAGCGTCGCCAGGTTGATCTCGGCGCCGCTGCCCAGGTGGCTCAGCACCTGGGAGACCTGCCACTCGCTGGCCCCCGACGGACGCAGCAGGTCGTCCTCCTTGAGGTCCCGTACGAGCGCGGCGAGCTCCTCGTGGCCCGCGCGCAGAGCGGTGATGATCTGGTCAGCAGGGGTCGACATGGATCTCCTCAAACGGATTTTTCGACGATGGTCCGGACGCTACCGGACGTGGCCGCCGGCCGGCCCGCCCCGTGTCGGGCGCGTTCCGGCCGGCGGCCACGTCGGTCAGGCTCAGCCCATGTGCACTGTGTTGCCGGTCGGGATGTCCTCCTTGCGGACCTTCACCAGGACCAGGGTGGCCAGTCCGGCGAGCACGATCAGCGCCGCGCCCCAGGCGAAGGCCACCCGGTAGCCGTGCACCAGCGCCTCGACCTGGTTGACCGGGTTCGGCGCCCGGCCGACCAGATAGGCGGCGACCGCGCTGGTGTAGAAGGTGTTCAGCAGCGCGGTGCCGAGCGAGCCACCGATCTGCTGGGTGGCGTTGAGCGTCGCGCTGGCCGCCCCGGCGTCGTGCTCCGGCACCCCGACCAGGGCGAGGCTGGACAGCGGGACGAAGGTGAAGCCCAGCCCCAGGCCCAGGACGACCTGCGCGGGCAGCAGGTGGGTGAGGAACGAGGTGTCCACGTCGATCTGGGTCAGCACCAGCATGCCCAGGGCGGCGAGCACCGAACCGGCGACCATCAGCGGCTTGGCACCCAACCGGGGCATCAGCTGGCTGGCGCCACCCGCGGCGATCAGCACACCGGCGGTGACCGGCAGGGATGCGAGACCGGCTTCGAGGGGCTTGTACTGCAACACCACCTGGAAGTAGAAGGTCAGGAAGAGGAACGCCCCGAACAGGCCGGCGCCGATCAGCGTCGAGGTGAGGAACGCCCCACCCCGGTTACGGTCCAGCACGATCCGCAGTGGCAGCAGCGGGTGGCTGGAGCGCAGCTCGACCACCACGAAGGCGGCGAGCAGCACCACGCCCGCGGCGATGAAAGCGAGCGTCGCGGTGGCGTCCCAGCCGTCCTCGGCGGCCTTGGTGAAGCCGTAGACCAGGGAGACCAGGCCGGCGGTCACCAGGATCGCACCGGGTACGTCGTAGCGGGTGTTGCCGTGGGCCCGGCTCTCCGGTACCAGTGGCAGCGCGAACGCGATGGCGATGGCGGCGACCGGGATGTTGACCAGCAGGCACCAGCGCCAGTCGGCGTACTCGGTGAGCACACCGCCGAGCAGCAGGCCGACCGCCGACCCGCCGCCGGCGATCGCGCCGTACACCGCGAAGGCCTTGGCCCGCTCGGTGGCCTCGGTGAACAGGACGGTGAGCAGCGCCAGCGCGGCCGGGGCGAGCAGCGCGCCGAAGGCGCCCTGCAACGCGCGGGCGGCGAAGAGCATCTCACCGGTGGTGGCCAGTCCGCCCAGGGCGGAGGCGAGCGCGAAACCGGTCATGCCGACCAGGAAGGTGCGCTTGCGCCCCCAGTAGTCCGCGATGCGACCGCCGAGCAGCAGCAGACCACCGAAGGTCAGCGTGTAGGCGGTGATCACCCACTGCCGGTTCGCGTCGGTGATCCCCAGGTCGGCCTGGGCCTGCGGCAGCGCGATGTTCACGATCGTGGCGTCCAGGACGACCATCAACTGTGAGACCGCGATGACCGCCAGCGCGATCCAGCGCCGCGGGTGCGGTGCGCCAGTCGACGGCCCGGCGCTGGGCGCGCCGGGCGCGGTCGAGGTGGTTCCGGGCATGGTGAAGCCTTCCGTGGTGCGAATATCGGTGAATCAGGCCGGCGAGGGACGGTCGTGCTGATAGCGGAGTACCGGGATCAGCACCTGGTCGACGACCTGGGTGAGGAACGCGTCATCGGCGGGTAGGCCGTGCGCGACGATGCGGGACATGGTGAGCGCGGGCGCCAGATCGTGGAACAGCTCCCGCTCGCCGGCCTCCGGCGGAATCTCCCCGCGGGACGCGGCCCGGACCAGGATGGCGGTGGTCGCCACCCGCCCGGCCGGCAGCACCTGGTGACGCACCAGGCGTTCCAGCTCCGGGTTGGTCCGCATGGCGAAGGTCAACGCTTGCATGAGGTCGCAGTCGGCAGTGCAGATCGCGGCCGTGGCCCGCAGCAACTCGATCAGGTCGCCGCGAAGGGAGCCGGTGTCGGGCGGGTTGTGAACACCCACCTGCCGGTCGCGCAGGGCGGCGACGACCAGCTCGGCCTTGCCGTCCCAGCGTCGGTAGATGGTGGCCTTGCTGACGTGGGCGCGGGCGGCGACGGCGTCGATGGTCATCCGGTCGAAGCCGACCTCGCGCACTGTGTCGATGACGACGGTGAAGAGGTCGCTGTCGGTGCAGCGCGGAGCCCGGGCTGCCGGCACCCCGGCGCCCGCGCCCACCTGCTGACCACCCAGCATCTCGACCCCCCCGCGAAACGATGTCGTACTGACCATAGTTCGCGGTTGGCTGGTCGTGCAGGGTTTCGTGAGTTGCCTCGCACTCGGCCGACGAAACGGTGACGTTTCACCTGGAGTCAGCCCGGGTGTCAGGATCGGCCCGGGTCGTGGTCAGGAACCCAGCGCCACTTCCACCTTCTTGCGGGTGCCCCAGCCGGTGCGCCAGCAGGTGGCGACGCCGTACCAGCGGATCGCCCGCAGCACGACCAGGGCGAACACCACAGCGACGGGCGTGAGGAGCCAGGTGCCCCACTGGTAGGCGGTCGACTGGTCCGATCGTCGCACCGTCATGTAGCGGAGCGCCTGCCCGTACCCCACGATCAACGGCACGGCCACCAGCCACGGAATCGCCCGCGGATCGGGGTCGATGATCGGCGACAGGACTGCCACCGCCACGAACAGCACCGTCGCGACCACCGTGGCCGCCCAGCGCAGCAGATGCAGCCACCACGCGATCGACCGCAACGACAGGTACCGGACCCGCCACCAGGTCCTGATGAAGCTGCCGCGCATCCAGCGCAGGAACATCCGGCAGAAGTGCCCGGCGTTCTCCGGCATGAGGGAGAACGCGAACGCCGACGGCTGCTGCACGGTACGTCCCCGGACCATCGCGAAGAGGGTGAGGAGGGAGTCGTCGGAGAAGGGCACCCGCTGGCCGAAGAACGTCTCCGTCAGATACGCCCCGAGGTTGTCGCGAACCACCTCCGCGCGGTAGGCGGCGATCGGGCCCGAGTTCACCCACACACACCCGAACACCGACAGCGACGACCGGTCGGTGAGCTGCCCGGTCACCAGCCACAGGTCGGTGAACCGGGTGAGGAAGCTGCTGCGCACATTCGCGGCCATCACCACCCCTGCGACGGACTGCACCGCCGGGTCGGCGAAGGGCTTCAACAACTCCCTGAGGGCGTTCGGGTCCGAGATGGTGTCCGAGTCCACCGTCCAGTAGATGTCGGCTGCCGGTGTCGACCGCACCGCGGCGGCCTGGGCGTGCCGCTTCCCGGCATTGGGTTGGATGTGCCAGGCGGCGATGATCCCGTGTACGGGGGCGACGTCGAGAAACCACCGCTTGATCGGCTGGTAGCCCTCGGTCAGCTTCGACCCGTCGTCCACCACGTAGATGGTGTCTGGTTTGCGCGTTTGGAAGATCATGGATTCGAGGCAGGCTCGCAGCGCGCCCGGATCCTCGTTGTACGCCGGCACGATACCCACCACGTGCAGAGCGTCGAGGTGCCCCTGCATCCGGTCGGTGACCACGGCGGGCTTCTCCAGATAGGAGGTGCCGAGCTGCCAGATCAGCAGCAGAAACATGGTGGCGTACGCGAAGGTGAAGCGGTGACCGCCTCCGTCGATGGCGCCGATCACGGCGAGGACGTGATGGGCGGTCCACGCCGCCGCGGCGGCCAGGACGACCGCCGCGGCGAACAGGACACGACCCCTCGTGACGCTCGCGGTCACTGTCCGACCGACTGCTGACGACGGAACGTCATTCGGATCATGATGAAGCCGACGAGGACGGCGGTCGCTCCGGTGAGGGCGATGGTGAGCGGCAGGGGGAGGGCGTAGCCGCCGATACCGGCCGCGCCGCCGATCGTGACAACGCCCATACCGGTACGGGGAAGGCTGCCACCGGACATGATGTATCTCCGCTCTGTGAGGGATGGTGAGGCTGTCGCGGCGATCGACGCGACTCCGATACGGCCGATCGCCACAGCGCTGAACAGCGAATATGACTCTGCGCAACGACGCGCTCACGTTGGCAAACATGTCTGTGCAGGTCAATCTCGAAGTTCACGGGCACGGTCGTCCGGTCCGGTCCGACGAACCGTCCCGCTGCCGGCGTGTCGGAGACTTTCTCACCGGCTCTATGGCGTGTGACCTGCGCTTTCGCCGATTGGCCGCGCCAGCCCGGAGAATGCCGACGTAGAGTCGCTCTGTCGGGTAGACGTCAGGCCCGCACGTCGATGTCGACAAATGGATGACGCACCGGGTTAACACCCTCTCGGGCAGGGCGGTCAGTCGCGAGGTGCGAGGACCACCGGCACTGCCATCGTGTGGATCCGCTCGCCGTTCTCGGCCGACACCTCGTACACCTCCACGGTGCCCTTCTGTTCGCGGACCGTGCGCCAGCCGACCACGACGCGGTAGCCGCCCCGGCAGCCGCTGCCGCAACTGGCGGTGCCGAAACCGGTGGCCACCTGCCGGCCGGCGGCGTCCAGCACCCGGACGCTCACCGTCGCCTCGAACACGGTGGCGGTGCCGGTGACGACGAGGGGAGCGGAGACGCGCTCACCGGGGATCGGGCCGGTGACCACGATCGGTGGCAGCAGGTCCGCGTAGTCCGCCCGGTCGACCGGGGCCGCGTCGTCGAGGCGGACCTGACGCACGCTGGGGAACTGGGTGAGCGTCAACACCACCTGCGCCTCGCGTAGCCGCCGGGTTGCCGGGTCGCCGACGGCCGGCACCCGCAGCGTCGCCATGCCGTCGGCGATGCGGGTGACCTCGACCCCGGCCGGAAGCAGGGTGATCATCCCGGTGGCGGCCTCGGCCGGGCTCGGCCCGGCGGCCAGTTCCGTCAGCGCCAGCCGGGACGTCGCGACAGTGCCCGGCCGGGTGCGCCGGGTCGGCACCAGCAGCCCGGCGCGGACGTACCACAGCTCCACTGTCACCGGGTCCAGCCGGCGCGTGCCGGTGGACGCCGTCGTCCACGGACCCGGCGGCCGGTTCGTGGCTGGTGGTGTCGGTGCCGCGGCCCGGGTCGGGGTGGGTTCCGGCCGGTCGGTGGGTGCGGCGCTCGGCGGCGGCGCGGTGGGCGCCAGGCCGAGGTCACCGGAGCGGGACGTGCCGCAGCCGCCGAGCAGGAGCGCCGCGACCAGCGCCGTTGCGCCCAGCCCGACCGCGCCGCGGCCGGTCACCCCACACCGCCCGGCGTGCCGGCGGTACGCCCAACCGGGCCCGGGTGGACGGCGTCGTCCGGGTCCGGCAGGTCACCGTGCGGGCCGGCGGGCCCGGCGACGGGCAACTCCAGCCGGAACCGGGTGCCCTCGCCCGGTTCGCTGCGCACGCTCAACGCGCCGCCGAGCACGTCGGCGTGCTCCCGGGCGATGGCCAGCCCGAGCCCGCTGCCCGGCGCGGAGCGGGACGGGTCGACCTGGTGGAACCGGTCGAACACGCGGGGCAGGTGCTCGGCCGGGATTCCCGGCCCCTCGTCGGTCACCTCGAAGACGACCAGGGGCCCGGCGCCCACCACACTGGCCGTGATCTCGCCACCGCCGTGCTCGACCGCGTTGGCGACGAGGTTGGCCAGCACGCGCTCCAGCCGTCGCCGGTCGGTGCGCGCCGCGACCGGAACACCGGTGACCCGCACCCGGGGGGACCAGCCGCGCGCCGTCACGATGTCGTGCAGCAGCGCCAACGCGTCGACCGGCCCGACGGCCAGCTGCTCCCGCCCTGCGTCCAGCCGGGAGATCTCCATCAGATCCTCGACCAACCGGCGCAGCCGGACCACGTCGCCGACCAGCAACCGGGCCGCCGGCCGGGCGTCGTCGGGCAGGTGGTCGAGGTGCTCGCGCAGCAGCGACGCCGCGGCCACCAACGCGGTCACCGGGGTACGCAGCTCGTGCGCGACGTCGGCGGTGAACCGCCGCTCGCGGGCCTGCGCGGCCGACAGCGCCGCGATCTTCGACTCCAGTGCCTCGGCCATCTCGTTGAAGGTCGCCGCCCAGACGCTGAACTCGTCGCGCCCGCGTACCGGCAGGCGGGTGGCGAGCAGACCCTCGGTGAGTGCTCGGGCGGCCCGGCTGGCCCGGCCCACCGGCTCCAACGTCCGGCGCGCCAACGCGTGACCCACTGCGGCGGCGAGCAACACCACCAGCACCCAACCGGCCACCAGAGCGGTGCGTAGCTGACCCAGGTCGGTGGCGACGTCGTCCTCCACGGTCAGGACGTACAGCTCGGCGGTCGAGCCGGGGATGCGCCCACCGATCACCAGCAGCCGAGGACGCTCCGCCGGCGCGGAGCGCTGATAGCCGAGCCGCCCGTCCGCGACGACGGCCCGCAGCCGGGTGCCCAGCACCGGGGCGTACGCGGGGTGCGAGGCGCGGGTCGGGCCGTCGACGAGCAGCACGTGCCGACCGCTGGCCTCGAAGCTGGTGAGCAGTTCGGTGCTGCGCTGCTCGGTCAGCGGCAGGAACTGCCCAGCGAGAACGAGCTGGTAGCGGGCGTCGGCGGCGGCCTCGTGCAGCGACGCGTCCAACCAGGACTGCCGCAGCAGCAGCCCGGTCCCGCCGGCGAGCAGCCCGGCCGAGACGCCGGCGACCAGGACGAACGCGATCGTCAGCCGGCGCCGCAGCCGCCCGGGCAACACCGCGCGTCCGGCCATCGCCGCCCCCGTCAACCCGTCGACAGTTTGTAGCCGGCACCACGTACCGTCCGGATCAGCAGTGGCTGCGCCGGGTCGTCCTCGACCTTCGCGCGTAGCCGCTGCACCGCCACGTCGACCAGTCGGGAGTCGCCGAGGAAGTCGTGGTTCCAGACCAGGTCCAGCAGCAGCTCCCGGGTGAAGACCTGACCGGGCCGGCGGGCCAATTCCAGGAGGAGGCGGAACTCGGTGGCGGTGAGCGCCACCTCCCGGCCGTGCCGGCGGACCACGAAGCCGCCCGGGTCGATCTCCAGACTGCCGACCTCGATGACGGTCGAGGGGGTCGGCAGACTGACCCTGCGCAGCACCGAGCGAACCCGGGCCACCAACTCGGGCAGGTCGAAGGGCTTGCGCAGATAGTCGTCCGCGCCGCACTCCAGACCGACCACCACGTCGATGGTGTCGGTGCGCGCGGTCAGCATCAGGATCGGCACCTGGCTGGTGCGCCGGATCTCCCGGCAGACCTCCAGACCGTCGAGGCCCGGCAGCATGATGTCGAGAACGATGAGCTCGACCGGGTGGGCGCGGAACGCGGCCAGAGCCTGCCGCCCGTCCACAGCGGTGTCGACCCGGAAACCGGCGCGGCGCAGACCGAGGGCGGTGACCTCCCGGATCGAGAAGTCGTCCTCGACCACCAACACGCGGCCCTCCATCACCCGAGGGTAGACCCGGCGCCACAGTGCGTAGTCCTGGCGGAACGGCCGACATCGGCGGCCGGCTGGCCCCCTCCGGGCGCCGCCGAACCGCTACCGTCAGGGGCCTTTGGCACCCCTGGACCAGCTGACACGAAAGGGCACGACGTGAAACGTCATGGCTGCGTGATCCGACTCCGCCCCGAGCAGCGGGAGACCTACCTGAGGTTGCACGCGGCCGTCTGGCCGAGCGTGGAGAAGACGCTGCGCGAGGCGAACTTCCGCAACTACACCATCTTTCTCCACGACGATCTGCTCTTCGGCTACTACGAGTACGTGGGCGAGGACTACGAGGCCGACCTGCGGCTGATCGAGGCGGACCCGCAGACGCAGGAGTGGTGGAAGCTGACCGACCCCTGTCAGGAGTCGATCGCCGAGCCCGGCTCGGGGGACTGGTGGGCCCCGATGCGCGAGGTCTGGCACCTGGCCGACGAGGCTTAGGTCGACGATGTCGATCATGGAGTTGTGGTGCCCGTTTCGGAGACAGACGGTCGGTTTGTCACCCACCACAACTCCATGATCGGCGAGGCTGCGGGGTCGTCTCGAAAATCGCCGACAAGAATTCTGGGCGTGCTGTCGATTGGGACCGGTTCAGTTCGTAGCCCTGGTGAGAGCCCGGCATCGCAACGGGCCGCACACCCACTGGAGGGCACGATGACCAGCACTGCGAACACGACCCGCGCCACCACGAACGTCGGTGCGCTGATCCGGACCGGTGTCGCCGCCACTGTCGCGGCGAGCGTCGCCACCATGGCCGTCGCCGCCGTCGGACACCTGGCCGGGATCAGCCTCGAGGTGGGCGGCGCCCCGATCCCCGTGACGGGGTTCGGTGTGCTGACCGCTGTCTTCTCGCTGATCGGTGTGCTGATCGCCGGTGTGCTGGCGCGTTTCGCCCGGCGCCCCCGGGTCACGTTCGTTCGCACCACCGTGGTGCTGACGGCCCTGTCCCTGGTGCCGGACGTGATCGCCGACGCCGGGATGGCCACCAAGGCGCTGCTGATGCTCACCCACCTGGTCGCGGCCGCGATCGTGATCCCCGCCCTCGCGCGCCGCCTGGCCGCCTGACCCGCACCCGTCCCACCATCGAGGTACCGGAGGATCGTCATGAAGCAGTACCTGCTGTCCGTGCACGTCGTCGAGGGCGCGCCGACGCCGACCGACGAGGAAACGCAGACCATGTTCAGGGAGACCGGCCGGATCAACGACGACATGCAGGCCGCTGGCGCCTGGGTGTTCGGCGGGGGACTCACCTCGCCGGAGAGCGCCACCGTCGTCCGGGTCGAGAACGGCACCACCGCCATGAGCGACGGACCGTTCGCCGAGACGAAGGAGCACATCGCCGGGTTCTGGATCATCAAGTGTGCGGACCTGGACGCGGCGCTGGCCTGGGCCGAAAGGTGCGCGGCGGCCTGCGGCCCGGTCGAGGTACGCCCCTTCGACGACCTGTCCCAGGCCTGACCGGCAGCCGGGTCGTCCGACATGGACCTGGCGAGCATCTACCGCGCGGAGTACGGCCGCTGCGTCGCCACCCTGACCCGCCTCCTCGGCGACATCAACCTCGCCGAGGAGGCCGTCCAGGACGCCTTCACCACGGCGCTGCAGAAGTGGCAGACACTGCCGCCGAACCCGGGCGCCTGGATCGTGACCACCGCACGCAACCGTGCCGTCGACCGTCTTCGCCGGGAGTCGACCCGAGAGGCCCGCCACGCTCAGGCCCTACTGCTGTATCACCAGGATGATCCCTCGGAGGTGGGACCGGTGCGGGACGACCAGCTGCGACTCATCTTCACCTGCTGTCACCCGGCGCTGGCCCCGGAGGCGCGGGCGGCGCTCACCCTGCGCCTGCTGGGCGGCCTCGACGTACCGGAGATCGCCCGGGCCTACCTGGTTCAGGAGGCGACCGTCGCCCAGCGGATCGTGCGCGCCAAGAAGAAGATCCGCGACTCCGCCATCCCGTACCGGGTACCGGCCGAACATGAGCTGCCGGACCGGCTGCCGCCCGTCCTCACCGTGCTCTACCTGATGTTCAACGAGGGCTACGCCTCCACCGCCGGCCCGTTGATCAGAACGGACCTGTGCGCCGAGGCGATCCGGCTGGCCCGCGAACTCGCGGCCTTGATGCCCGACGAGCCCGAGGTCCTGGGCCTTCTCGCCCTGCTGCTGCTGACCGAGGCGCGCCGCCCGGCCCGGCTCGGCCCGACCGGCGACCTGGTGTTGCTGCCCGACCAGGACCGGTCACTGTGGAACCGGCAGCTCATCACCGAGGGCCATGACCTGGTCCGCCGATGCCTGCGCCGCAACCGGCCCGGCCCGTACCAGATCCAGGCCGCGATCAGCGCCGTGCACACCGACGGCGCCGCAACCGACTGGCCGCAGGTCCTGGCACTGTACGACCAACTCCTCGCGCTCGCGCCGAACCCTGTCGTGGCGCTCAACCGGGCGGTCGCCGTTGCCGAGGTGCGCGGGCCGGCGGTGGCCCTCGCCGCGTTGGAGGGCATCGACCTCCCGGGCTACCACCGGCTGCCCGCCACCCGAGCCGAACTGCTCGCCCGGCTCGGACAGGACGACGAGGCCCGAGTCGCCTTCGACCAGGCCGCCGCTCTGGCCACCAACGCGACCGAGCGGGCCTACCTGGAGACCCGTCGCAACAAACTCACCAGTGAACGGAGAGCACGATGACCGCCACCTACACCGTCGACGTCTTTTCCAGCCTCGACGGCTTCGGCACCACCAGTGGGACCTGGGGCGGCTACTGGGGAAAGCAGGGCCCTGAGCTGCTCGCACACCGCCTGTCCCTCTACAGCGTGGATCAGCGCATGGTCTTCGGGGCCAACACGTACCGGGTGTTCGCGCAGATGCTGGCCGCGAGCACCGAGGAGTCCGAGGTCCGCGACGCCTGGGTGACCCGGATGAGGAACCTCCCGGCGACAGTGGTGTCGAACTCGCTGGAAGGCCCCCTCGACTGGCCGGACGGGGCCGTCGTGCGCGGTGACGCGGTCGACGTCGTCGCCCGGCTCAAGGAGGAGTCCGCCGTGCCCCTGCGATCGCACGGCAGCCTGTCGTTGAACCGGGCGCTGATGGCCGCCGGGCTGGTCGATCTCGTCCAGGTGACGCTCTTCCCGGTGATCACCGGGCAGACCGGTACCGAGCCGATCTTTCAGGGAGCGGCCGACTTCGACCTGGAGTTGATCGAGAGTCGGACCCTCGACGGTCGCACCCAGGAACTCGTCTACCGGCCCACCCTGCACGTCTGAGTCGGCGTGTCGGCTGGCCATCCGCCTTGTCCGGCGAATGGCCAGGCGGATCGGCCGGTTCCGGTCACCACTGGTGGGCGACGTCGAGCACCACCCGGCTGTGGGTGCCGGGACCGGCGAGCACGAGCACCCGGAACGGCAACCGCGCCCGTACGCCGACGGCGAAGGTGCTGTAGCCCTCGAAGCTGCCGCCGAAGACCACGTCGCGCAGCGTCTGGTAGCGCAGCAGATTCGCCACGTGCTCGCCGACCGCGTAGGGCACGGTGCCCAGGTGGTCGTCGTCGTACGCCGGGGCCCGCAGCGAGACCCGCAGCAGCGCCCCGCCGGCGGTGTACGGCGACAGTGCCAGCCCTTCGCCCTCGGTCCACGTCTCGCCGTAGCCGACCGCGTAACCGTCGACCGGGCCGTTGAACTCGAAGACGACCCGGTCGTAGCAGTCGTGCCGACCCGTGCGCACTTCGATCAGCGGGGCGTCGCTCAGCGCGCCGGCCGCCTTCTCCGCGCTGCCCCAGGTGATCCCGCAGTACGCCGCTGTGGTCGTGGTGCCCTCGGCGGCGCTGCTGCCCGCGCTGGCGACCAGCCCGGCGAGGACGACCGTCAACGCGGTCAGTGTGCTCCTGATCCTCATCGTGGTTTCTCCGTTCGGTACCGGGGTCACGTCGCGGCGACGCTGCCGGTGACCCTCTGCGGCCACCGTCGTCCTGCCCCGGCACAGGCGCTTCGCTGTGACGTAACCGCCGAGTAACGGCAGGTGGTCTGACCGTCAGCCAGGTCGGCGGACGCCTGGTGCTCGGCACCTGGTAGGCACTGATCCGTCGCCGGTATGACGCTTCCGCTATGCCGAACATCGACCGCCGTCACATTAATATCGGCGTACATCGATGACCGACGGCCGACGGCCGCCGGACGACCGCAGGGAGTACCCGATGTTCCGAGGACAACTGAGGCGCGCGGCGATGGCCATGCTGGTGGCGATCCTGGCGGCGGCCGGGATGCAGCTCGCCACCGGCACGCCGGCCGCCGCCGTCCGGACCGTCTACTACGACGCGAGCCGGACCGGCGAGTTCCGCACCAACTTCGACCAGGCGGCGCAGATCTGGAACAGCCGGGTCAGCAACGTCCGACTCCTGGCCGGCACCCCGGCCAGCATCACCATCTACGTCGACGACGGCTGGCCCCGCGCGCAGCCGACCGGCCTCGGCTCGGGCCGGATCTGGATGGGCCGCACGGCCGTCAACCAGGGCTACGACCGCACCCGCATCGCCACCCACGAAGTCGGCCACATCCTCGGCCTGCCGGATCGGCGCACCGGCCTCTGCTCCGACCTGATGTCCGGCAGCAGCGCACCGGTCTCCTGCCGCAACGCCAACCCCAGCACCGCCGAGGCGAGCCGGGTGAACTCGCTGTTCGCCGGCACCCTGGCCGCACCGGCCAGCACCACCTACACCTGGAACGACGCCTCGGACATCGGCCCGCTGGTCGTCGGCGGCCGGCCGGCCACGGAGAACTACCCCTTCATGGTGTACGTCTCCGGCTGCACCGGCACGCTGATCAAGGGCAACTGGGCGGTCACCGCCAAGCACTGTTCGACACCGTCCTCGGTGCGGGTGGGCAGCGTCAACCGTTCCAGCGGCGGGACCGTGGTGCGGGTGACGCGGGCGGTCAACCACCCGAGCGTCGACGTGAAGCTGCTGCAACTGGCCAGCTCGGTCACGTACGCGCCGGCTCCGATCCCGAGCACCTCCGGCGCGGTCGGCACCGCCACCCGGATCATCGGCTGGGGTCAGACCTGCGCCCCGCGGGGCTGCGGTTCGGCCCCGACCGTTGCCAACGAGCTCGACACGTCCATCGTGGCCGACAGTCGGTGCTCCGGCATCAACGGCCCGTACGAGATCTGCACCAACAACACCAACGGCAACTCCGGTGCCTGCTACGGCGACTCCGGTGGCCCGCAGGTGCGCCGGGTCAACGGAGTGTGGAACCTGATCGGCGCCACGAGCCGGGCCGGCAACAACAACTCCACCTGCGCCACCGGCCCGTCCATCTACGTCGACCTGCCGTCCATCCGGTCGTGGATCAACACCCAGGTCGGCAGCCTACCCGTCTGACCAGCTCGGACGCTGTGGGCGGAGGACGCGCGACAGGCGACCTCCGCCCTCGGCGCGTGTTCTAGGGGACCGGGCCACCCGCGGCGGCGAGTGCCTTCAGGAATTCCCGGAGGCGGCGCGCGCGGCGGAACCGCCCCTCGAAGAGACCGATCTGCCACGCGGCCGGGCTGTCGACGCTGCTGCGCCAGTGCTCGGCGAGCTTCTGCGTGTCGGCGTTCGCTGTCAGCGCCTCCGCTGCCGCGGGTGGCAGGTCGAGGACGAGGAGCGGGCCTCCGGGGCTGTCGTGCTCCACGCGAACGCCGCTGAGCGCACGGACCGGCAATCGCAGGTCCCACCAGGCTGGGTCATCCGGGTCGGCGTCGGCCAGTTCATCGGCCCACACTCCGCGCAGTCGGCCGCGGACCTCCCCGTCGGTGACCGACAGCATCGGGAGCCCGGCGCCGCAGGCGTACCAGGCGCCAGCGCCGATGTTCGCCATCAGCCACAGCAGAGGGGCGGCCACCACCACGGCGGGCACAGCGACGAACGGCAGCCACGGCACCTGGGCGGCCAGCGGCACGGTCACGAGGAGGGCCAGGACCCCGGCGACCATCAGGCCGAGAACCCCGCCGACAGTCATCGGGCGCATCTGGTAACCGGCCTTGATCGGCCGCAGCGTGCCAAGCATCCGCAGCAGCCGTCGACGCATGCGCAGCTCTGGCGCCCCGGTGCTCACGGCTGGCCGAGGCCGGCGCGCAGCTGCTCGAGTTTGTCCCGCTGCGCGTCGACGAGCCGCCGATACTGGGCGACCTGTTCCTGGGCCTGCCGTACCGCGTCGGCGCCGTACATGTCGGTGCTCTGAGTGACCTGCGAGACCGCGTCCGCCAGGCTGGCGCTGGCCGCGTCGGCGGCCCGGCCAGCGGCGGCAAGGATCGCCTCTCGCAGCTCGTAGGTCTGCATCCGTCGGGTGCCCGCCGCCAGGTCGATGTCGACGAGGCGACCGCTCGCGTCGCACGTCGCGCGCACCAGCTCCGCGTCGTCGGTGCCCTCGCCGGTGAGGTTCTGCATGGCGGCGGCGAACCGGGTCGCCTGCTCGGCCATTCCCTCGATCCGGCGTTGCACGTCTGGGTCGATCACGAACGCTCCTTACAGCGGAGGTCAGGCGAAGTTCTCGCCGACGCGGAACTCGGTCAGATCCGGTGTGCCCGCCGCACCGTCGTCCGGCAGCGCCAGCAGCTTCAGAAAATCCTTGGCAAGCCCGTTGATGAGTGCCAGGACCAGCCCGCCCAGCGCGGTCACACCGGCGATCATTGTGGTGGTGGAGCCGGCGACAGCGGCCCCGGCCGCCTGGATGATCGGCTCCAGCGCGGGGGCGAAACCGGGTATGAGTTGGGCACCGCGCATGGTGATCAACCAGGTCAGGAACGGCACCGTCATCGCGCCCAGGGCGAGCCACAGACCGGTGAGGGCGATGTCCAGAGAGTGCAGGGTCTCGCCGAGGGTGCGGATGTATGCGCCAAGCTCGTCGAGATGGGCCTTGAGCTTGGTCGACATGATGACGAAGCTGTCCTTGCCCTGGCCCTTCCAGGTCGCGGTCGCCGCCGAGCAGATCTTGTCGAAGTTCGCGTTGAGCGCCTTCTGCAGATTGTCGCCGTGACGAATCAGATCGGCACCGGCCTGGGCGATACCGATGGGGTTGGCCACGAACAGGGCCGCGCCGGTCACACCGACGATGAACGTCGGGCACAGCGCGGCGCAGGCCGACAGGCCAGCCATGATCGCGCCGATCTCCGCCAGCGTGATCGAGGCACCAGCGGCGACGAGCAGCGCCGGATCCTGGGTGAGCTGGGCAGCACTGGTCCTGCCGTAGGCATCGCCGAAACTGCTCGTCGGCACCGGCGTGCCACCGAACCCACCCACGTGCAGGCTCTCCGCGCGCTCGTACTGATCCGCGACGACGCCGAGTTTCTCGCCGATCTGCCGGCACACGTCCGCAGCACCCCGAACGTCCTTCACGAGGAATTCGACACGCTGGATGTAGGCCGCCTCCGCCGCCGACAGGGCGATGCCGAAGCCGGGCGCATCAATGGCGGAGTTGCGGGCGAACTCGTCCGCCTCGGTCGCGTAGTCCTCAGCGATCGTGGTGCCGAGGGTTCGCGCACGCTCGCGAACGTCAACCGGGTCCACCGCGAAATCGACCATGCCGCCCCCTCGCTCCCCGCCGCGTTCCTGGCATCGTAGGCGAGGAGGGCGCAGCCGGCTGTCCTCGAACCTGACACGCGTTCGTCGCCCCGGTGTGCGGTGTCACCCATGCGATCCCACTACGCGGTACGGTGCGTGGCATATCGGCACATCGGAGGTGGTCGTCATGCCTACCGTCGTCGTCCTCGCGCTGACCCTCGCCCTCGCGCCCGCGCCGTCCCCGTCGACCACCTCGAACCCGCTCGGTGACATCGTCGGCGGCGTCCGCCAGATCGTCGACGACCTGCTCGGCGGCGACACGCCGAGTGCCGCTCCGACGCCGAGCGCCACCCCCACCGCGGCGGCCACGCCGAGTCGGCCGCCGGTCGCCGGTCGGCCCAGCCCGGTGACACCCGTCGCGATCCCCGGGCCAGCCGGGTCGACGAGCGGCGTCCCCGCACCCGCCGCCCCGGGTCGCCCCACCGCCGGCGAGGGCACCGGCACCCGTGCGGCCGCCGTGCCCGGGCGCGACAGCGACACCCCCGCACCGACGCCGCCGCCGGCCCTGGCCAACCCCACCCGGAATGCCTGGCCACCCGCGTCGTACCTGCTGGTCGTGGCGGTCCTCGCGGTGCTGGCACTGCTGCTCGTGCGCCGCCGGGCACCGGCCCCCGCCGCCGCACCCGACCCCGGTCCGGTACCGGACTCCGGACCGGCGCCGGATCCCGGCCCGGTGCCGGACAACGTCAGTCGACTGCCGACCAGCCTCAACGCCATCTACGAGATGGGTCGACAGGACGAGCGCCTCGAGCAGGAGCGCCGCCGCCGCACCTGACGGCACGCCGTCCTCATGATGCCGAGTAGGCGCCCTCACGCCGCGGGACCGCGTCGTCGTAGGCCCCGACCGGCCCGCTGTAGCGGCCCTTTCCCTTCGGGTACGGCCAGGCGTTCGCGGTGCAGCCGTGCAGGCCCAGCGTCTGCTGCTGCATCACCGGCGCCGGCCGCCCCCGCCCGGGGCACCGTTCGTGGCCGTGCCCGAGTTTGTGGCCCACCTCGTGGTTGACCATGTACTGCCGGTAGGTCTCCAGTGTCGCGCCGTAACCCGGCACCCCCTTGACCCAGCGCGCCACGTTGAGTACCACCCGGCCACCGTTGCGGCAGGAGGTGTAGGCGTCCGGCACGTCCTGGCAGAGGGTGTCGCGGGTGCCGGGAGTCGCCAGGTAGATGGTGAAGTCGGTCGGTTCGCCGGCACCGACCCGGCGCAACCGCCACGCCCCACCCGCCGTCCACCCGCGTGGGTCGTTCAGCGTCGCGGTGATCGCCGTGGCGACGTCCGTGGCCGGCAGGCCCCGGATGTCGCGCTCCACGGCGACCCGGTAGCGCAGCAGACGGCCGGCCGTCGCGCGTCCGGGGGCCGTCTCGCCGGGCGCCACCGACCAGCGGTTACCGCCGGTGGCGGGGTAGCTGACTCCGATGACGGGCGCGGAACTGGGTCGGACCTCGGCGGCCACGGTCGGCAGACCGACGGATGTCGCCGGTCCACCGGGCGGCGGCCCGGCGATGACCGGGTCGGTGGCGGGTTGCCCGGCGGCGGGCAGGCCGCACCCGGTGAGCAGCGCCACCACCAGCAGTGACGCCATCGAAGCGGGACCCCACCGGCGGGTAACCTTCGTCGACATGTCTCTCCCCTCGCGCGTCGCTCGGCGGCGGCGCGGAGGAGAAGACGGGTGACAGTGGCGAAAAGTTGATGTGACCCAGCGCTCAACCTTTTGCCGACCTCGCCCGTCTCTAGCTCTGTGGCACGGGGAGGGTTCGCGGTGGCGCGGGGTGACGCCGATTTCGTCGAGTTCGCGCGGGCGGCTTCCGCGCGACTGGTGCACGCCGCGTTCCTGATGACCGGTGACCACCACCAGGCCGAGGACGCCGCGCAGACCGCGCTGGTGCGCACCTACGCGTCATGGTCGCGCATCCACGACGACGACGCCTACGGGTACGCCCGCCGCACGTTGGTCAACCATCTGGTCGACGGGTGGCGACGGCCGATGCGGGAGTACCCGACCGACGAGGTGCCGGAGCAACGGCGTGGCGACGTGGCAGACGACGTGGCCACCCGGCGCTGGTTGATCACCATCCTCGGCGCGCTCAGCCCGCGGGAGCGCGCCATCGTCGTCCTGCGCTACTACTTCGACCTGCCCGAGGCGCAGGTGGCCCGGGAACTCTCCGTATCCGTCGGCACGGTCAAGAGCACCAGCTCGCGAGCCTTGGAGAAGTTGCGCACCGCCGCGCCCCGCACGGCCGACGAGAGGGCGCGCCGATGAGCGAGCTGGAAAGGCTCCGCGACGCCATGCGGGCGACCGAGCGCCCCGACGCCGTGCTCGATCTGGCCACCGTGATGCGCGAGGGACGTCGGCTGCGTACCCGTCGACGCGTCGCCGGAGCCGGGGCGGCGACGCTCGCTACCGGCCTGGCCGCCGTGGTCGTCGTGGTGGCTGTCGGCGCGTCCGGGCCGGGCGATCCGGCGCCGACCGAGCTCCCGCAGCCGGTCGCCGTCGCTCCACCGTCGGTCGGTGTCTCGCCGTGGGCGGAGAAGTCGCCGGGCTCCACGCCACCGCCGACGGTGGGCCGCGACGTGCCGCAGCCGAAGCCGATGGGCCAGATCGTGGACTCCCAGGTGCGGCACGGCGCCGACCGGCGGGTCTACTACTTCGTGTCGGTGTCCGTGCCCGGCGAACCCAAGGTGTCGATCGGTCTGGCCGCCGGTCGCCAGGCTCTGGACGGATCGCTGACCACGGACATCCTGGTCAACGACGTCCGCGGCAGTGACCGCAGCGCCGGGTTCCACCAGATCGGCTACGACGAGGGCGCTGCCGCGCCGGTGCCCACCTTCGGCTACTTCGTCGGCCCCGCCAACCGGATCATCGGCACGGTCGACGATCGGCAGGTCGACGCCCGAGTGGTGCCATGGAGTGCCGACAAGCAGGTGATGATCTTCTGGTTCGACCCGGCGCAGCTCAGTCCGGGGGAGCGGCTGGACGGCATCGTCGCCCACGACGCCAGCGGCCGCCGACTCTGACGCGCTGCTGCCGCTCAGGCCAGCCGACGCTCGATGGTCACCGTCGTCCCCTCGGCGGTGGAGACCAGCCGCACGTCACCGTAGGCGTTCATCAGCAGCGCGCCGCGTCCCCGGTCCATCGCCGGCCGGCGGTCCCGCCAGGTACCGAAGTCCCGAACCGAGATCCGGATCAGCCCGCCACCCACCTGGACGCGCACCCGTACCTCTGGACGGCTGGGTCGCTGTGCGTGCTCGACGGCGTTGTTCATGGCCTCGGAGGCGGCGAGCAGGAGATCTTCCAGCACGTCCGGGTCGACGTCCAGCTCGACCAGCGCGCCCCGGACGTCCCGACGCATCGCGGCGGCCGAGGTCGGGGCGGACGGGAACGTCCACCCGACGTCCAGGAGGTCGCCCAGCCCGTCCGGCTCGGCCGCCGCCGGCTCGATGACGACCGCGTCGCGGACGGGGTCGACCGTCGGGCTCGGCGTGGCGGGACCGACCGGGGCGGTTCCGGCCGGGGGAGCTGCGGCAGCGACCGTCGGCGGGTCGCCGCCGACGGCCACGGCAGGGGTACGGTCGCGGGCCCGGCGGATGCTGGCCCGGATCCGGGCGATCAACTCGGCCGCGGCGAACGGTTTGACCACGTAGTCGTCGGCACCCAGGCTCAGGCCCTCCACGCTGGCCTCCCCACCCGCACGGGCGGAGAGCACGAGCACCGGCAGCGCCCGGGTCGTCGGGTCGGCGCGTAGTCGGCGCACCAGGTCGAAGCCGTCCAGCACCGGCATCATCACGTCGGTCAGGACCAGGTCGGGCAGATGACGGTGAATCTCGTCGAGGGCCTGCCGGCCGTCGGTGACGGCCCGCACCCGCCAGCCCTGCCCGGTGAGCAGCCGGGTGAGGTACGCCCGCATGTCGGCGTTGTCGTCGGCGAGCAGGATCCGGGCCCCGGCCAGCTCGTCGGTGGCCGCCCCGGACGTGGGATCGGGCTCGGTCGGCGCGTCGTCCGGTTCGGTGAGCCAGCCGATCGCCTCCTCGACTGCGGCGCGGGCCGCGTCACCCCGCCCGTCCACCGCCGGCCCGGTGATCGCGGTGCGGTACGCCGCCGACCAGGGCAGCGTCACGGTGAACCTGCTGCCGACGCCCACCTGGCTGGTCACGCGCACGTCGCCGCCCTCCAGCCGGGCCAACTCGTGCACCAGGGCCAGGCCGATGCCGGTGCCCTCGTGGCTGCGCGAGCGGGCGCCCCGCACCCGGTGGAAGCGTTCGAAGAGTTTCGGCAGGTCCCGTTCCGCGATGCCGATGCCGGTGTCCGCGACGGTGAGGCGTACCTCCTCGTCGTCGGTGTCCAGGGTGACCCGGATACGGCCGATGAACGTGTACTTCAGCGCGTTGGAGAGCAGGTTCGTGACGATGCGTTCCCAGTTGACCGGGTCGACCGCGACCGGCCGGGGCAGCGGCGGGCAGCTCACCTCGAGGGTCAGCCCGGCCCGCTCGACGGCGGCCCGGAACACCCCGGCGAGTTCGGCGGTCAGCGCGGCCAGATCCACCATCCGGGCGTCGCTGCGCGCCCGGCCGGCCTCCAGGCTGGAGAAGGTGAGCAGGCTGTTGACCAGCGTCAACAGTCGGGTGGCGTTACGCCAGCCGGTCTCCACCCGCTCCCGCTGCACCGCCGCCAACGGCGCGGTGGCGTCGGTGAGGGCGTCGGTCAGCGGGCCGAGGATGAGGGTCAACGGGGTACGGAACTCGTGGCTGACGTTGGCGAAGAAGTCGGTCTTGACCCGGTCCAGTTCCGCCATCGCCTCGACCCGGCGCCGCTCCTCCTCGTACTCGCGGGCGTTTCGCAACGCCACGGAGATCTGCTGGGCGAGCAGTTGGTGGAAGGAGTGGTACGCCTCGTCGAGCCCCCGGCTGGGGCTGACCCCGGCGAGCAGGACGCCGAGCGGCTGATCCTCGTCGGCGGAGGGCAGCGGCAGCGCCAGCGCGGTGCGGACCGGGTCGTTCCACGGGCCGGCGGGCAGCGGCAGCCGGTCGGCGACGTCGGTCACCGGGGTCGCCCTGCCCTCGGCGGCGTCCGGCAGCCCCCAGGTGTACGAGGGCGGACCCGGGTCGGTCAGCTCGGCGGCGTCCGGCAGCCCCCAGGTGTACGAGGGCGGACCCGGGTCGGTCAGCTCGACGGCGTCCGGCAGGGCCCGAACGTGCCGGTGATCGCCGCCGGTGCAGGCGACCCGGCGCAGCGCCGTGCCGTCGCGCAGGTAGATGGCGGCGAACGGCACGTCCAGGGGATGACCGTCGATCACGTCGATCAGCCGGGCGGCGGTGGCGTCCACGTCGACGGTGCGCCCGTCGCCGAGCACTGACAGGTCACGCAGGAGACGGAGCCGGCGTTCGCCGATCACCTGCTGGGTGACCTCGCTGCACACGGTCAGGACGCCGACGGTGCGGCCGTCGTCGTCGCGGGCCGGGGCGTGCGAGACGCTGAAGTACGCCTCCTCGCGGTAGCCGGCCCGCTCCAGCAGTAGTTGCAGCGCGGGGACCCAGCTGGCCACCCCGGTCGCCATGGCCTCCTCGATCAGCGGGGCGAGCACGGGCCAGCCCTCGGCCAGCGTCACCCGTACGTCGTCGCCGAGCGCGGCGGGGTGCTTGTCGCCGATCAGCGCCGAGTACGCGTCGTTGTAGAGCTGGGAGTAGCTCTCGCCCCAGAGCAGCAGCATGGGGTACCGGGAGGAGAGCACCATCCGGACGGCGGCGCGCAGGCTCTGCGGCCAGCCGCCGACCGGGCCCAGCGGGGTGTCGGCCCAGTCCAGTCGGGCCATCAGCCGCCCGGTGTCGCCGCCGCCGAGGAACAGGTCAGTGCTGGGTCGCGTCACGCTCGATCCGACCCCATCGCAAGCCCCCGTTCCGGGCCCAACGACCCCTGCCGCGTTACCTACCCATCCTGACACCTCTACTCACCTGTGCCGACGCCGGTACCCACCGTCGAACCGGCGGCGGTTCGGGACGAACGACCGATGCTCAAGAAATAGAGATATGTCAGTGTCTCGGGTATCTCTCCAACCCCGAGGAGCCCCCATGAGAGGCAGAACGCTGAGCGCGGGAATCGCGCTTGCCGTGTTCGCCGGAATGACGGTGACGCTGGCTGCCCAGCCGGTAGCCGCGTCGCCCATGACCACGATGACGGAGGCCCGGCCGATCGCCGCGACCGCCGCCGCGTTGGCCGCGCCGGACATCTCCGTCACCAACGTCCAGGCGCACCTGACCCAGTTCAACACCATCGCCACCAGCAACGGTGGCAACCGACGGGCTGGCTCGGCCGGCTACACCGCCTCGCTCAACTACGTCAAGACCAGGCTCCAGTCGGCCGGCTACACCGTCAGCGAGCAGTACTGCTCCAGCTGCACGTACCCCTCGAACAACCTGATCGCCGAGTGGCCCGGCGGCCCGACCGACCAGGTGGTCATGTTCGGAGCGCACCTGGACGGCGTATCGGCCGGTCCGGGCATCAACGACAACGCCACCGGCTCGTCGACCCTGCTGGAGAACGCACTGGTCCTGGCCGCGCAGAACCCGACCATGACGAAGAAGGTGCGGTTCGCCTGGTGGACCGACGAGGAGCAGGGGCTCAACGGCTCCCGGTTCTACGTCAACTCGCTCAGCACCACCCAGCGCGGTTACATCAAGGGTTACTACAACTTCGACATGGTCGGCTCGACAAACGGCGGCTACTTCATCAACCGGGTCACCTCGACCACTGCGGCTCCGCTGAAGGCGTACTGGGACTCGTTGGGCCTGCAACCGGAGGAGAACGTCGAGGGTCAGGGCCGCTCCGACGACTACTACTTCCAGCAGGCCGGCATCCCCACCTCGGGCTACGCCGCCGGGGCCAGCGCCCGCAAGACCAGTTCCCAGGCGGCCAAGTGGGGTGGCACCGCCAACTCCGCGTACGACCCCTGCTACCACCGGTCCTGCGACACCACCGCCAACGTCAGCGCCACGGTGCTGAACCGCGCGGCCGACGGGGTCGCGTACGCGCTGTGGCAGCTCGCCGTGAGCGGCGGCACCCCGTCCTGCACCGGCGGCCAGGTGGTCGGAAACGGTGGCTTCGAGAGCGGCAGCACGCCGTGGACCGCGTCCTCCGGCGTGATCACCAACGCCAGCGCCCAGCCGGCCCGGACCGGGTCGTACAAGGCGTGGCTCAACGGCAACGGCCGCAGCGGCACCGAGAGCCTGACGCAGTCGGTGACACTGCCGGCAGGGTGCGCCAGCTACACGCTGTCCTTCTGGCTGCACATCGACACGGCCGAGACCACCAGCTCAACGGTGTACGACCGGCTCACCGTGCAGGTGGGGTCGACCACGCTGGCGACGTACTCGAATCTGAACAGGGCGTCCGGCTACGTCCAGCGCAGCTTCTCGGTGGCCGGGTTCGCCGGGCAGACGGTGACGCTGCGCTTCACCGGCACCGAGGACTCGTCGTTGCAGACCAGCTTCGTGATCGACGACGTGACGCTGGTGGCGAGCTGACCGCGTACCCCGAAAAGGGCCGCCGCCGGCAGTGTCCGGCGGCGGCCCGTCACGTCGTGGGTCAGGGGAGCTGTGGGTAGAGCGCGGCGACGCCGCCGGGGAACCCGGCCTGCACCCGCCGGCTGACGTCGTCGGCCACGATCTCGTAGGCGTCGGCCTCGATGCCGTCGACCGCGAGCCGGGCGATCGAGGCGGGGTCAGACTTGGGGCCGGTGATGGTCGCGGCCATGTCGGTGTCCAGGTAGCCGACGTGCAGGCCGGCGACGCGGACGTCCCGCTCGGCGAGCTGGAGGCGCAGCGCGTTCGTCATCGCCCACTCGGCGGACTTGGCGGCACCATACGACCCGTGCAGGGGGAAGTTCACCCAGGACAGGACGGACAGCACGTTGAGGATGGTTCCGCCGCCGTTGCCGGCGATGACCGGCGCGAACGCCCGGATCGTCGACAGGGTGCCGATGTAGTGGGTCTCCAACTCCAGCCGGACGAGGTCCAGGTCGCCGTCGAGCAGGTCGGTCCGGGTGTCGATGCCCGCGTTGTTGATCAGCAGGTTCACGCCGCCGGCCAGCTCGGCGGCGGCGGCCACCGAGGCGGGGTCGGTGATGTCGAGGCGGACCGGCGTCACGCCGGGCAGGTCGACGCTGTCGGGGTTGCGGGCGCCGGCGTAGACGGTGGCGCCCCGGGCGAGGAGGTCGGCGGCCAGGTGTCGGCCGAGGCCACGGTTGGCGCCGGTGACGAGGGCGGTGCTTCCAGCGATCTTCATGGCCGCCACGCTATCCGACCTGACTTCTGTCGAGCAAAGTCAGCTATGTCACGGCGGTGGTCGACGGGATCGGGAATACGACCCGGACGCGCCCACACCCCGACCGGTGACGACTCGTATCCTTTCCGCGAACCTCCGTACGAGCCGAGATGGGAGACGGTGTGAGCAACCAGGCCGAAACGTTGGAGTTCCAGGCCGAGGCGCGTCAGCTCCTCCAGTTGGTGGTCCACTCGATCTATTCGAACAAGGACGTCTTCCTGCGGGAACTCATCTCGAACGCGTCCGACGCCCTGGACAAGCTCCGGCTGGCCACCCTCGTCGACAAGGACCTCGTCGCCGACACCGACGACCTGCACGTCGCCCTGGAAGTCGACCGCGACGCCCGCACCCTCACCGTGCGCGACAACGGCATCGGGATGACCCGCGACGAGGTCGTCACGCTGATCGGCACGATCGCCAAGTCGGGCACCGCCGAGCTGCTGCGCCACCTGCGCGAGTCCGCCGACGCCCACGCCAAGCAGGACCTCATCGGGCAGTTCGGCGTCGGTTTCTACGCCGCGTTCATGGTCGCCGACCGGGTCACCCTGCTGACCCGCAAGGCCGGCGAGACCGGCGGCACCCGCTGGGAGTCCACCGGCGAGGGCACCTACTCGATCGAGGCGGTCGACGAGGCGCCGCAGGGCACCACGGTGACGCTGCACCTCAAGCCGGCCGACACCGAGGACAACCTGCACGACTACACCGCCGAGTGGACCGTCCGCGAGATCGTCAAGCGCTACTCCGACTTCATCGCCTGGCCGATCCGGATGACAGTCGAGCGCCCCGGCGCCGAGGGTGAGCCCGCCACCAGCGAGGTGCAGACCCTCAACTCGATGAAGGCCCTCTGGGCGCGGCCCCGCGACGAGGTCGACGCCGCCGAGTACAACGAGTTCTACAAGCACGTCAGCCACGACTGGGCCGACCCGCTCGAGGTCGTGCACATGAAGGGCGAGGGCACCTTCGAGTACGAGGCGCTGCTCTTCCTGCCCAGCCACGCCCCACTGGACCTGTTCTCCCCGCAGGGCCGCCGGGGCGTCCAGCTCTACGTCAAGCGCGTCTTCATCATGGACGACTGCGAGGCGCTGGTCCCGACCTACCTTCGCTTCGTCAAGGGCGTGGTCGACGCGCACGACCTGTCGTTGAACATCTCCCGGGAGATCCTCCAGCAGGACCGGCAGATCCAGATCGTCCGCCGCCGGCTGGTCAAGAAGGTCCTCGCCACGGTCAAGGACCTCAAGGCCAACCACACCGAGCGCTACCGCACCTTCTGGACCGAGTTCGGCGCCGTGGTCAAGGAAGGGCTGATCGACGACACCGACAACCGGGACACCCTGCTGGACATCCTGTCGGTGAACTCCACCAACGACCCGGACGAGCCAACCGACCTGGCCGGCTACGTGTCGCGGATGAAGGACGGCCAGACCGACATCTGGTACGCCACCGGCGAGTCCCGGGCCGCCATCGAGAACTCTCCGCACCTGGAGGCGTTCCGGGCCAAGGGGCACGAGGTGCTGCTCCTCACCGACCAGGTCGACGAGGTGTGGGTCGAACGGGTCGGCACGTACGACGGGCGCCCACTGCGCTCGATCGCCAAGGGCGAGATCGACCTGGACACCGACGAGGAGAAGCAGCAGGCCGAGGCCGAGCGCGAGCAGCAGCGACAGGAGTTCGCCGGGCTGCTCGACTGGCTGGGGACCACCCTCACCGACAGCGTCCGGGAGGTCCGCCTGTCGTCGCGGCTGACCACCTCACCGGCCTGCGTCGTCGGCGACGCCCACGACCTCACCCCGACCCTGGAGAAGATGTACCGGGCGATGGGGCACGAGATCCCCAGCACCAAGCGGATCCTGGAGATCAACCCCGGTCACCCGCTGGTGTCCGGGCTGCGTAAGGCCCACGAGCAGGGCAGCGACACCGCCGCCCTGACCGAGACCGCCGAGCTGCTCTACGGCCTGGCGGTGCTCGCCGAGGGCGGTGAGCTGACCGACCCGGCCCGCTTCACCCGGACGCTCGCCGACCGGCTGGCCCGCACCCTGTAACTGGAATACCCCCGGCCGGCGGCCCGCCCGAGCAGCGGGCCCGCCGGCCGGCCCCGTCACTGACCGGGAATCACCAGGCCCGACTCGTAGGCGATCATCACCGCCTGAGCGCGATCGCGCAGGTGCAGTTTGGTGAGCAGGTTGCCGACATGCGTCTTCACCGTGTGCTCGCTGAGGTGGTGGTGGGCGGCGATCTCGGCGTTGGACAGACCAGCCGCGATCAGGCGCAGCACGTCCGTCTCCCGGGCGGTCAGAGCGGTCACCGCGGCGGCCCGGGCCGGGTCCGGATGGCCGCGCCGGTGCAGTTCGCCGATCACCCGGGCGGTCACGGCGGGAGCGAGCAGCGCGTCCCCGGCCGCGACCACACGGACCGCGTTCACCAGGTCGGCTCGGGGAGCGTCCTTGAGCAGGAAGCCGCTGGCCCCGGCCCGCAGGGCCGCGTACAGGTAGTCATCGCTGTCGAACATGGTCAGGGCGAGGACCCGGCTCGGGGTGAGCGCGCAGACCTGGCGGGTCGCGGCGACACCGTCGAGGACGGGCATTCGCATGTCCATCAGGACGACGTCGGGACGGTGTTCGCGGGCGGCCCGCACGGCCGCCGCGCCGTCGGCGGCCTCGGCGACCACCTCGATGTCCGGCTCGACGCCGAGGATGGTGGCGAACCCCGCCCGGAACAGATCCTGGTCATCGGCGAGCACGACCCGCACCATCAGACCACCGCCGGTGCCGGCAGCGGCAGTGTGGCGGTCACCGTGAAGCCGTGACCGTCGGAGGCCGGGCCGGCGCGCAGAGTGCCGCCGCAGGCGTGGGCGCGCTCGCGCATGCCGACGATCCCGTACCCGGGCCGGCTGCTCTCGGACGCCTGGTGGCCGCAGCCGTCATCGGTGACCGACACCATCAGCGAGTTCGCCGCGTGGTCCAGTCGCACGCGCACCGATCGGGCCCCGGCATGCCGCACCACGTTGGTGAGGGACTCCTGCACGATCCGGTAGGCGGCCACCCCAACGTCCGGGGGCGGTGGCGCGACGGCACCTCCGGACGGCGAGACGGTGAGCACCGCGTCGAGGCCGGCGGCACGGACCCGCTCGACGAGGACGGGAAGATGGTCCAGACCCGGCTGGTCGAGTGGTTCGTCAGCGGGTTCGTACAGGCTGCCGACCGCGCGGCGGAGCTGAACGACCGCGTCCCTGCCGGTGGCGGCGATCGTGGCGAACGTGGCATCGGCGCGATCCGGTTGGTGGCGGACCAGCAGCGGACCCGCCTCCGCCTGGACGATCATGACACCGACCGCGTGGGTCAGGATGTCGTGCAGGTCGCGGGCGATGCGGGTGCGCTCGCGCAGCACCGCCGCCGTACGTTCACCGGCGACGCGACGATCACGTTCGGCGAGGGCCGCGGCCTGGGCCCGGCGGGCCCGGGTGCTGGTGCCCAACGCGTACGCGAAGAGGTAGGCGACCGACAGGTAACGCAGCACCTCCACGTCCGGGCGGGGGTAGAGCAGCGAGACCAGCAGGCCGGCGGCGGTGAGCGCGACGCCGAGCAGGCGGATCGGCAGGGAGGCACGCGCCGCGAACGTGTAGAGGCAGACCAGCGGTCCGACCGGCAGCAGTGGGGGAGCGCCGAGCGAGGCGGAGACGGTCGTGGCGACGCCCACGACGAGGGCGACCCAAAGCAACGCCCGGTCCCGCCACAGCACCGGCACCGACGACGCGACCGCGAGCGGAAGCACCCACCAGGCACGTGGCCCGCCGAGCAGGGCGGGCAGCACCGTCGCGGCGACGGCGGCCACGGTGACGGCGAGATTGACGTACCGCTTCACGTCCGCAGTATCGTCCGACCCGGCGCGCCGACGCCTCCCTCCACGGGACCAGATCGATCCCGGCTCACCGGGCGATCCGTCCCGGCCGCCCGCGCCACACGCTCGACACATGATGACGATCCTCGCCACGCTCCTCAGTGGCCTGCTCTGGTTCGGTGGCACCGGGTTGCACCCTGTCCCCGCGCTGACCTGGCTCGCCCCGCTCCCGCTGATCCTCGCCTCGACGCGGGTACGCCCGCGGACCGCGCTGTGCGCGACCGCCCTCGCCTGGTCGATCGGTCAGTGCGGCGTGCTCGGCTACTACCTCGGCACCCTGCGACTACCGGTCCCCGTGGTCGCCGGTGTGGTCCTGCTCGGCATCGGTCTGGCGACCGGAACGGTCCTGCTCGCCCGCGCACTGCTGCTGCGCGGACGAACCGTCCTCGCCGTCCTCGCGGTGCCCTCGCTCTGGGTGCTGGGGGAGTACGCCGCGTCCCGCTTGCTGCCGCACGGCGCCTGGTGGAGCCTTGCCTACACCCAGGCCGACGTCCGCCCGGTCATCCAGCTGACCGCGCTCACCGGAGTCTGGGGCGTCACCTACCTGCTGCTCGCCGTCCCTGTCGCCCTCGCCGCCCTGCGCGCGAGCACACGCCCCGCCCTGACCTGCCTGCTCGTCCTCCTGCTCGGCGCCGGCGGATGGTCGGCCTGGTCGCTGAGCCGTTCCCCCGACCCGGCCGAGCGGGTGACCGTCGGCCTGGTGGCCCTGCGGCAACCCGAGGACGGGCTCCCGATCGACGAGCCGCCCGGCCGTGACCTGCTCACCCGTTACGCCGCACGGGTCGAAGGTCTGGTTGCCCGTGGGGCACGGATCGTCGTGCTGCCGGAGAAGGTGTTCGCCGTGTCGGACCCGACCATGCCCGTGCTCGTGGCCGCGCTCCGCCAGGCCGACGCTCAGGTCGTCGTCGGCGCGGTGCGGCAACGGGCCGGCAGGGCGAGCAACGTCGCGCTGGTGCTCGAACCGGGTGGGACCGTCGCGACGTACGAGAAGCAGCATCTCATCCCGGGCCTGGAAGACTGGCTGACGCCGGGTGACGGCGAGGTGGTCGTCGAGGGGCGGTTCGGCGTCGCGATCTGCAAGGACCTCGACTATCCCGGCCTGGTCCGGCGGTATCGGGCGCAGGGCGCCTCGGTGCTGCTCGTTCCCGCCCTGGACTTCACCTCCGATGGCTGGCTGCACGGTCGGATGGCACTGGTCCGGGGCGTGGAGAACGGCCTCGTCGTGGTGCGGGCCGCGGCGTTCGGCCGTCCGATGGTCACCGACCCCGGCGGCAGGATGCTGGGTGAGACCACCGCCGGTGACGCTGAGCTGTTGGTCAGCGCCGCGCCGACGGCAGGGTGGCGCACTGTCTATTCGCGTACGGGAGACTGGTTTCCGTTCCTGTCAGTGATCCTGCTGGTCGTCGCTGTCGTCGGGAGCCGCCGGCCGGTCACAGCCGGTCGGCGTCCGTGAGCCGACGACGGATGCGCTCCGCGTCCGGGTGCCCGAGATCGTCGAGCAGGCGCAACGCCGCCCGCCAGCTCCGGGCCGCCCCGGCCGGATCGCCGGCCTCGGCCTGCGCCTCGGCCAGGTGCCCGAGCGTGTCCGCCTCGTAGTACCGGTCCCGGAACTCCCGGTACAGCTCCACCGCGTGCCGGTACGAGCCGACCGCCTCCGCCGGTCGCCCCGCGCGGTGCTGCGCGTACCCGAGAGTGTCCCAGGTCGGGGCCTCACCCTGGCGGTCGTCGAACTCCCGCAACAGCGCCAGGCCCTGCCGACACGCCTCGATCGCGGCATCGTGCTCACCCAGTTGGGCGCGGTACCAACCGATCGCGTTCAACGCCATCGCCTGCCCGTACCGGTGTCCGGCGGTGCGGTACAACATCAGCGCCGCCTCCGCGTGCTGGACCACCTCTGCGCGCCGGCCCTGCCGGTCGGCCATCTCGGCAAGGTCCAGGCAGGTGTGCCCCTGGTTGGCCGGGTCGTCGAGGGCCCGGAAGAGCTCCAGTGCCCGCTGAAGCTGACCAGGTGCCTCGTCGAGCTGGCCCAGCCGGGCCTGGGCCCGGGCCAGACTGCGGTGCGCGTGCGCCTGCCCGGCCGAGTCGCCACCGCGCCGCGCGGCGACCAGCGCCGTACGCTGCACCGCCAGTTGGTCGTGCCAGCCGCCCTGCCGGTCCAGAAAGATGGTCAAACTCCAGGCCAGTTGCCAGGCGTGCCGTTCGAACCCGCTGGTCGCGCACCGCTCGACCAGTGCGATCAGCACCTCCCGCTCCCGGGTGAACCACGCCGCCGCCTCGTCGTGATCGCTGATCTTCTCCGGTCGAACCCCGGTGACAGCTGGCGGCAGCGCGATCGGGTCCCAGTGTGGGTGCAGCAGCACGGCAGCAGCGTGCGCGCTGTGCAGGTAGTGGTCGAAGAGCCGACCCCGCGCCTCAGCCCGGTCGCCGGTCCGGTCCTGCTCGCCGGAAAGCTCGGCCGCGAAGGCCCGCAGCAGGTCGTGCATCCCGTACCGGTCCGGACCACGCTCCAGCACCAGGTGCGCGTCGGCGAGTTCGGCGAACGCCGCCCGGACCTGCCGGCGCTCGACGCCGGCGAGGCTGGCCCCGGCCGCCGTACTGATTGTCAGGTCCGTGCTGCCGCCGACCAGCCGGAAGAGCCGGGCCGTCGACTCGGTCAGCAGGCGGTACGACCAGGACAGGGCCGTGCGCACGCTGCTGGCGGGGTCGCCGGCGTCCAACCCGTCCAGGCCCCCGTCGGTGCGCAACTGCGCGCCCAGCTCGGCCAGGGAGAGCTGTGGCCGGACCACCGCCCGGGCCGCCACCACGACCAGCGCCAACGGCAGCCGGTCACAGAGCCCGACCAACTCGCCGATGGCAGCTCGTTCCCTCTCGGCCCGCACCCCGATCCGCGCCCGCAGCAGAGCGGCCGCGTCCCCGGCGGTGAGCAGATCCAGCACCAACGGCTCGGCGCCCTCGGTGGCCACCAGGCCGGTCAGCCGGTCCCGGCTCGTCACCAGCACCAGGCAGTGGGCGGACCCGGGTAGCAGCGGCCGGACCTGCGCGGCGTCCCGGGCGTTGTCCAGCAGCACCAGCATCCGTCGACCGGCCAGCAGACTCCGATAGAGCGCTGTCTGCTCCTGCGGGTCGAACGGCAGTTCCCGGGGCGACACACCGAGTGCCGCGAGAAAGCCGCGCACCACCTGCTCCGCAGTGCGCACCACGCCACTGTGGCTGTAGCCCTCAAGGTTGGCGTAGAGCTGCCCGTCGGGGAAACTCTCGACCACCCGGTGGGCCCAGTGCACGGCCAGCGCCGTCTTGCCCACCCCGGCCAATCCGGAGAGCACCGCCACCGGCACGGCGCCGGGATGCGCCTCGGCATTCGCCCGCAGGGCGCTCAGTCGAACCAGCTCCGCCTCCCGTCCCGCGAAGCCCCGGACGTCCGACGGCAACTGCGCCGGGACCGGGTGGGCTGGGGTCGGCCGCGCGGCGGGACCGGCCGCGCCCGGTGTCGGAGCGGGTTCGGCGCGGGGCACCGGCACGGCGACCTCACCGCGCAGGATGGCCTGGTGCAACTGGCGAAGTTCCGCGCTCGGGTCCGCACCGAGGGCCTCGGCCAACCGTTCCCGTAGGCGGGCGTAGTACGCCAGGGCTTGGGCGCCTCGTCCGGCGGCGGCCAGCGCGCGCAACAACGCGGCGGCGACCGGTTCGTCGAGCGGGTGGTCGTCGGCGAGCCGGATCAACGGGTCGATCACGGCGTCCGGCTCACCCCGGCGAAGCGGGCCGCGGGCCCACTGCACGACGGTGTCGATGTGCCGGCGGTGCCAGTCCTGCCGGACCCGGGCCGCCCACTCGCCGGGCAGGCCGGCCAGTGGCTCCCCGCGCCACAGAGCCATCGCCCGGCGCAGCAGCTCCGCCCGCTCCGGGTCGTCGTCGGCCAGTTCGTCGGCCCGCCGCCGCAGCGCGTCGAAGTGCTGGCCGTCGACAGTCTCCGGCGGCAGGTCCAGCAGGTACCCACCGGAGCGGCGGACCAGCGCGTCCGGCGCCCCGGCGGCGGTCAGCACCCGGCGGATCCGAGCGAGGTAGACGTGCAGGTTGTGCCGAACCCGCGGCGGCGGGGAGTCACCCCACACCCGATCCACCAGGGATTCCGCGCGAACCGGCCGACCCACGTCGACCGCCAGCGCGGCGAGGACGGCGCGTTGCCGGGCCGCTCCCGCGTCGATCAGCTGGCCGTCCGTCCACACCTCGACTGGCCCGAGGATCCGAATCTCCATGAACCGCCGCTCGCCCCCGTGTCGCCGGTCGGCCAAGCCGACTGACACGGCCGGATTGAGGTTCCGGCAGGAATCCGTCGACCTACCGCGCAGATCATCGTCGGCACAGCGACATCTCTCAATCCGATGTCGGCAACTCGACTCACGGCCGCCTCGGTCGTGACGAGACCCGGAGGTCACTCACGTGCGAAATATTCGGCGAAGGCTCACGTCCGCCCTGGTTGCCACGGTTGCCCTGACCGCCGCGCTCGGCGTCGCCCCGAGCCCGGCCCAGGCCGCCAACTACCCGTGCCCCACGAACCTGCTCTGCCTCTACGCCGGTACGAACTTCTCCGGTGACGTGTTCTACCTCGACGGGCCGTACAACGGCTGTAACGACGTCACGCTGCCCTCGTACTTCCGCAACAAGGCCCAGTCGATCAAGAACAACCGGGCTTCCGGCACCGTCTCCACCTTCTGGGACAACGCCAACGCCACCGGGCTCCTCGGCTACCAGCACGCCTACGGCTATCGGGCGAACCTGGCGTACGACTCGGCCGCGATCGGTGGCACCTGGAACCTGCGCATCGAGGCCGTACGGGTCTGCTGAGGGCGGAAGTCTCCGGTGGGGGAGAGAAGTCGGAGACGCCACGACGGCGCCGGTCGGAATCCAACGGGGGATTCCGACCGGCGCCGTCGTGCGGTCAGCCCGGGTAGTAGCAGACGTTCGGGATGACCGGACCACCGTTGACCACGAAGGTCGCGAAGCCCATCCACGCCCGGGTCTGCGGGCCGTACTCGCCGTCCTCGGCGATGTCCGCCCACGACCAGGTGTCGTTGATCACGCGCTGTGCGTACAAGACGGCGTTGCGGGTGTTGGTGCCGTACTGACCGTCGAGCCGCAGCGACTGCGAGTAGCAGTTGTTCAGCGCCTCCTGCAACACCTTGACCGCGCTGTTGGAGTTGCCGTACTTCAGGTAGCAGGTCTTGTTGCCGTCCTGCCAGCCGACGGTCGGCACGTGCATCTCACCCGGGTAACCACCGACCTTGTAGTAGGTCAGGCTGGTGCAGGTGGTGGCGGCCTGCGCGGCGGTCGGCGCGGCCAGGGCCAGGCCGGCGCTGGCGAGCACTGTCGCGAGAATGGCGGCGGCGCTGCGGCGGCCGAGGTTGCTTCGATGGATCGGCATGCTCTCCTCCTGAGGATGGGCTACCGGGGTCGACCCCGTGTGCCTCGAAGCATCGCGACCATCGATCTACGAATTCCTGCTCGAACGTCAATTGCGAACGCTCGGCCGGATCACCGGCCGAGCGTTCCCGCGTGTGCGGTTCGGTACGCAGGTCGGGGTCATGCCGCCGAAGCGGACGCCTTCGACCCCCGGTGCGACGCCACCGGGCCGGCGTTCCAGCCCCAGCGGGGGGCCGGTACCGCCGCCTCGCGACGCCCATCCGTGTCGACGTCGTCGCTGTCGGTTCCGTCAATGGTCCCCTCGACCGAGGCGGAGGCGCCGCGCGCCAGTCGCAGCGAGTGCTCGGCGCCGGTGCGGGCCGCGCACGGCCAGGACTGCCCGGCGCACTGGAGGTTGCGGCACTGGCCCTCGTCGTCCGGCTCGTGTGCGCTCAACACATCGATCGCCAGCTGCCACAGCAGCGGGTCGGTCACGTCGTGCGGACGCTCGGCGGTGCGACTCGGTCGGTTGCTGGTGTCGTCGGACATGGTGGCCCCCCTCGTCAGGCTGTACCCCACAAGGGTCACCCGTCAGCCGCCGGCTAAACCGCCGACCTGCTGTGATGTGTCTCTGATCGCAGCTCGGCCGTGGACGCCGCACGCTTATCGGTCAGTCCGGCAGAAGCGGCATCTCCACGCTCGGCTCCCGACCGAGCAACACCGCACGCGTGAGCGCCGCTGATCCGAATCGGTCGCGGACCGCGTCGACCGCAACGTCCAGATCGGACCCGGAGTCCGGCTGGAACGGCAGCTCGGGCTGGACCGGGTTGTCGTCGAGGTTGCCCACGGAGACACCGATCAACGTGATGCCACGGCGATCGATCTCGGGCAGCGCCGCGCGCAGTAGCGCACGCGCGGCGGCGAGTAGCGGCGTCGTGTCCGCCGTCGCCTTACGCACCGTGTGCGAGCGGGTCGCCCGGGTGTAGTCGCCGAAGCGCAGCCGCAACACCACGGTGCGGCCGGAACGCCCGGCCGCCCGCATCCGCCGGCTGACCCGGTCGACCAGGCCGGCGAGGATGGCGTCCAGCTCCGTGGAGGCGTGCGGGGCACGACTGAGCGCGTGCTGCGCGCCCATCGAACCGCGCCGCCGCCCCACCTGCACCGCCCGGGGGTCGCGATTGTGCGCCAACGCATGCAGGTGCCGGCCGGCGCCCGCACCGAGCAGCGAGACCAGCGCCGCCTCCCCGAGGCGGGCCACCTCCCCGACCGTACGGATCCGGCGTTCGCGCAGCTTGGCGGCCGTGACCGGGCCGACGCCCCAGAGCCGTTCCACCGGCAGCGGGTGCAGGAACGCCAGCTCGGCGTCCGGTGCGACCACCAGCAGGCCGTCCGGTTTCGCCACGCCGCTGGCCACCTTGGCCAGGAACTTCGTGCGGGCCACCCCCACGGTGATCGGCAGGTGGACCCGGTCGCGGACCTCCCGGCGTAGTCGTTCGGCGATCTCGGCCGGTGGCCCGACCAGCCGCCGCAGACCCCCCACGTCGAGAAACGCCTCGTCGATGGAGAGCCCTTCGACCAGCGGGGTGGTCTCCCGGAAGATCTCGAAGACCGCGCGGCTCGCCGCCGTGTACGCCGACATCCGCGGTGGCACGACGATCGCGTCCGGACAGAGCCGACGCGCCTGCTGGCCGCCCATCGCGCTGCGGACGCCCCGCGCCTTCGCCTCGTAGCTGGCCGCGAGCACCACGCCACCACCGACGATCACCGGTCGCCCGCGCAGGCGCGGATGGTCGCGCTGCTCGACCGACGCGTAGAACGCGTCCAGGTCGGCGTGCAGGATGCTGGCGCCGGGCGACACGTACACATGTTCGCATGACGCCGGCCTGGTGCGGCAGTGAGCTGGGCAGACGCCCCGTCAGTCGAGGCAGAACTCGTTGCCCTCCGGGTCGGCCATGATGAGATGGCCGGCGCCCAACGGGGGAGTGGGCTCGTGCCGATCGAGTCGCTTGGCGCCATGCGAGACGAGCCGTTCGGCCTCGGCCTCCAGCGCCGCCATCCGCTCCTCACCCTCCAGCCCGGGGGCCGCGCGGACGTCGAGGTGGACGCGGTTCTTCACCTGCTTGTGCTCCGGCACCCGCTGAAAGAACAGCCGTGGTCGCGAGCCCTCGGGGTCGACCACCGCTGACGCGTCGTTGCGGTTCTCCGGCGGCACACCCATCGCCTCCAGCGCCTGATCCCAGGACTCGAAGTCTCCGGGTGGGGCTTGTACCTGGTAGCCGAGCGTCTCGGCCCAGAAGGTGGCCAACCTCGCCGGGTCGGCGCAGTCGAAGGTGATCTGGACGTCGCGGATCACGGCGGATCCCTGCTTCGTGTTCTGGTCGGTCATGATCCCAGCCTCCCGCGGATAGCGGACAGTGTTGTTCCGCTATCAGTGCAACGATCGACGCGTGACCGTCGAGGCGACGACCGAGCGGGTGCTGCGCCTGCTGGCGCTGCTGCAACGACGACTGTCCTGGACGGCTGCCGAACTGGCCGCGGAGCTGGGGGTCACCGGCCGTTGCGTACGCCGCGACGTGCAGCGTCTGCGGGCGCTCGGCTACCCGGTGCACGCGGTGTCGGGCGTCGGCGGCGGCTACCGACTCGGCGCCGGCACCCGGCTGCCGCCGCTGCTCCTCGACGACGAGGAGGCAATCGCCACGGCGGTGTCCCTGCGGCTCGCCGCCGGGGGCACTGTCGCCGGGGCGAGCGAGGCCGCCCTGCGGGCACTCGCGAAGCTCGATCAGGTGATGCCATCGCGGCTCCGCGCCGAGGTCCGGGCGGTGCACGGTGCCACCGACACCCTCATCGGCCCGGTCGCCGAGATCGACGCGGAACTGCTGGTGACACTCGCCCGCGCCTGTCGGGACGGGGTACGCGTCCGATTCCACTATCCCGGCCGGGGCGCTGGTGAGCAGGAGCGGACGGTCGAGCCGATCCGGATGGTCACGACCGGCCGCCGCTGGTATCTGATGGCCTGGGACGTCGACCGCGCCGACTGGCGGACGTTCCGGCTGGATCGGATCCGGGCTGCGGTCGCGACGACCTGGCGTTTCCCGGCGCGCGAACACCCGGATCCGGTCGCCTTCGTGCAGCGCGCCGTGACCGGGGCACCGTACCGATACCTCGCCCGGGTGCGGGTGCACGCCGAACCGGAGCGGTTGCGGGAGTTGGTCCCACCACAGGTGGGGCGGGTCGAGGATGACAGCGACGGATGGTCGGTGCTGGTCGTCGGCGGCGACAGCCTGGACTGGCTCGCCGCGCACCTCGCCCGCCTGGATCACGAGATGGAGGTGCTGGAGCCTCCCGAGCTGCGCGAGGCCGCAGGCCGGCTCGCCCGTCGCCTCGCCGTGCTGGCGGGTGCGACGTCGGAGCCCGGCGCGCGGTGCCGCAGCGTGTAATGGCGCAGCGACACCGGGCCGCCGTCGGGGGCGGTCCATGGAGCCGTGCTGGTGCCGACACACCGCCATCCCGCGCGCTCGTACAGAGCGGCGGCCGCAGCGCCGTCGGCGGCCAACTCCAGCACCAGGTCCGTCCCGCGTTTGCCCGCCCACTGGCGGGCCCGGTCCAGCAGCGCGCTGCCCAGCGCCAACCCCCGGGCTCTCGGCATCACGAAGAGACGAGCCACCTCAGCCGTCGGCCGGCCGGGCGGCCCGTGCACCTTATCGGGGATGCGATGCACAGCGACGTGTCCGACAACGGCCGCGTCGGCGTCGACGGCGACCCACGCCCGCGCCGGGTGCGGCTCGCGCAGCCAGCGGTGCGGGTCGACGGGCCAGTTCAGCGGGTACGCGTCGACCCGGTGAACCTCGGCGAGCGCCGCGACGCAGCCGTCCAGGTCGGTGGCGCGTCGCCGACGGATGGCGGGCCGGTTCACAGGTCGTCGAACGGGCCGGCGTAGCGGAACTCGCCCCGGATGGACTCGCGCCACGCGTGCATCGGCCGAGCCATGAAGTACTGCGGCCCCCACGGCTGCGGTGGAGTGACGCCCAGCTCGACGGCCGGCCGGAACCCGAAGCGCGGGTAGTAGTCGGGATGCCCGAGCAGGACCACCAGCGGTTCGTCCCGCGCGTCCGCCGCGCCAAGGACCGCGTGCATCAGCGCGCTGCCAACACTGCGCCGCTGCCAGTCGGGCAACACGCCCAGAGGCCCCAGGCCCAACGCCACCGGCGCGCCGCCCACCCGGCCGCGGGTCGCCACCACGTGCCCGACCACCTGGCCGCCCGAATCGGTCGCCACCAGGGAGTACGCAGGCAGCCAGCCCTCATCGGCGCGCAGCGCGTCAACGAGGGTCGCCTCGACCGGTACGCCGTCACCGCCATCGGCCTTGGCGAAGGCCGCGGAGTGCACCGCGCGAATCGCGTCGACGTCGGCGGGTGTCTCGCGTCTGATCAGCACCGCGCCACCATAGACGCGGTGAGTTGGCGGCTCCACGCGTTTATCGCCGGCACGGGACACGGCCCGGCGCTGGCCGACTGCGCCGCCGCCGCCGACTTCTCGATCTGCCGGCGGTCGTCGTGTCTGGCGGTCGTGGTGGGTGGCGGTCGTGGTGGGTGGCGGTCGTGGTGGGTGGCGGGTTGCACTTCGCGGACATGGCGGGGAAACGGTTGATGTCTGTGAGTCATCGTGATGTCGCCCAGTCATCAAGCTCATCGCGATCCGCGATCCGCGATCCGCGATCCGCGATCCGCGATCCGCGATCCGCGATCCCGGGCCCGGTACTTCCCTGCTCCGCGCCTGCGGCTCTCGCCGGCCGTCGGGCGTGCTCTCAACCGACGGCAGTGGCGGAGGGCGGGGCGCTGCCGCCCTGGCGTGCCTCCGGGACCATCAGCCGGATGATCTCCGCTTGGTCGGCGGGCGAGGGCAGTCCCCATTCCGGTCGGTAGCCGTACACCTCGTGCAGTGGGGTTGAGGCGGTGCGGCCGTCCAGGATCTCCACGGCGTCGGTGCCGATCAGGCCGGGGTGTTCGACGCCGCAGGCCTCGGCGACCCTGGTCAGGTCCCGGCGTAGCGTCCGCAGGTAGTTGGCCGCCCGGACCGACTTCAATGCCGGGTCCAGCCCACGGGCGAGCCACGCGTTCTGGGTGGCGACGCCGGTGGGGCAGGTGTCGGTGTGGCACTTCTGCGCCTGGATGCAGCCGACCGCCAGCATCGCCTCCCTGCCGACGTTGACCATGTCGCAGCCGAGCGCGAACGCGACGATGGCGTTGTCCGGCAGGCCGAGCTTGCCGCCGCCGACGAAGACCACCTGCTCGTGCAGACCGTACTCGGCGAAGATCTTGTAGACCCGGGAGAAGCCCTGCTGGAACGGGAGCGACACCGAGTCGGTGAAGATCAGTGGTGCGGCCCCGGTGCCTCCCTCGCCGCCGTCGATCGTCACGAAGTCCACACCCCGGCCGGTGTCCCGCATGAGGGTGGCCAGCTCCTCCCAGAAGCTCAGGTCGCCGACCGCCGACTTGATGCCGACCGGCAGGCCCGTCTCGGCGGCCAGCAACTCCACCCAGTCGAGCAGGCTGTCGCAGTCGGAGAACTCGGCGTGCCGGGACGGGCTGACGCAGTCCTGACCGGCCGGGATGCCCCGGGTGGCGGCGATCTCGGCGGACACCTTCGCCCCGGGCAGCAGCCCACCGAGGCTCGGCTTGGCGCCCTGGCTCAGCTTGATCTCCAGCGCCCGCACCGGTGCGCCGGCGACCAGGTTCTTCAGCCGGTCGAGGCTGAACCGGCCGTGCTCGTCCCGGCAACCGAAGTACGCGGTGCCGAGTTGGAAGACCAGTTCACCACCGTTGCGGTGGTACGGCGACAGGCCGCCCTCGCCGGTGTTCTGCAGGCAACCGGCGAGGGCCGCTCCCTTGTTGAGCGCGGTGATGGCGTTGCCGGAGAGCGAGCCGAAGCTCATTCCGGAGATGTTGACGACCGACTCCGGTCGGAACGCCCGGGCCCGTCCCCGTGCCGCGCCCAGCACCTTCGCGCAGGGCACCCGTACGTCGTGCCCGGCGGTCGGTGCCGACGGCGGCACGGCACGACCAAACGTGCGGTGCTTGATGATCGGGTACCCGGCGGTGTACTCGATGTCGTTGTCGGTGCCGAAACCGAAGTAGTTGTTCTCCTGCTTGGCCGACGCGTACACCCAGCGGCGCTGGTCGCGGGTGAAGGGCCGTTCCTCGTTGTTGCCGGCCACGATGTACTGCCGAAGCTCCGGCCCGATCGTCTCCAACAGGTAGCGGGCCCGGCCGAGGACCGGGAAGTTGCGCAGCAGCGCGTGGTCGCGCTGGATCAGATCCCGCGCGGCGAGTGCCGCGACGGCGGCGGCGACGGCGGGTACGGCTCGACGGGCCCAGGTCATGCCGCAACTCTTTCCGCCGGGGCGGCGGATCAAACCGGTGAGCTGCTGGTGGCGGTGCGGGTGAGCCCCGCACCGCCACCCTGGGCTCAGTGGTGCCGGAACGACTCGCGGACCGACCCGCCGACGACAGTGCACCACGTGCTCGTACTGAGCTTGCCGTTGCGGGGCAGCCCGTGCAGCGCCTGCAGGTCCTGCACCGCCGTGCGGGTGGCGTGGTCGTACGCCCCGGTGACGGTGACCGCGTACCCCTTGGTGGCGAGGATTTCCTGCACGGCGGTGACCGGCGCTCCCGCGGCGTGCTGGTCCAACTCCGGCGCGAGCGTCTCCCAGGTCGGCGTGGTGAGGGTGGCGTCCACGTCGACCGCGATGCCGTTGCGGGCCTGCCAGTCCTGCACCGCCGCCACGGTCGCGGCGTCGAACGTGCCGCTGACGATCACCGGGTAGCCGCGGTAGGCGAGCAGGTGCTGCACCACCCGCACCGAAGGGGAGTTGACGAAGCGCCACAGGTCCGGCCAGCGGCGCGCCGGCACGTCACCGAGCTTGGTGCCCAGCGCGGCGTGCACCCGCCGCCGCAACTCGGGGAACTGTCGGTAGAAGGCGGCGCCCGGGCACTCGGTGGTGCGGAAGTCCCAGTGGCCGAAGATGTCGTACGCGTGCAGCCCGTACTGCCGGCAGATCGCGACGCAGAGCTTGACCAGCGAGTCGGTCAACGCGTCCGGTGGCGTCTCGGTGACGTAGGTGCCCTCGTTCTCGATGCCGATGGCCCGGCCGTTCTCACCCGGACAGTGCGCCGAGATCATCTGCCGGTCGCCGGCTTCGAGGCGCTCCAGGCTGCCCCGGCGGCCCTCCAGCACGTACCCGCCACGGCTCACTGTGAAGTGCTGGCCGGTGTCCGACCAGCCGTTGCCGTCCATGTGCAGGTCCTGGCAGTTGTGGGCCAGCTTGACGGCCTGCTCACGGGAGTAGTCGGTGACGTTCGGGAACGCCATGTGGTGCACGATGATCTTGTTGGTGGCGATGGCGCTCACCGACAGCGGGTCCTTCGGCGGGCGGGCGGCCCACTCGTCACAACTGATGATCCAGTCCAGGTCGGTGCCCGGCGCGGCCTGCGCCGCGCCCGGGAAGGCGAGTTCGCTCCCGACGACGGCGACCGTGGCGGCGCCGAGACCGGCCCGCAGCAGCGTCCGGCGATCCACTTCTGAATGGTCGACGTGCATTGCATCTCCTCCTGCGGCCGACGGCGGGGGGATGAAAAGTAGCTCCAGTGGCCGCACGCACTGCGGAGAATATTGCCAAAACTCGCCCGCGCGCTAGAGGGCCGACAGGCCTGATGATCACTTGTGTTTCCGCGTGTCGGGTCGGGGGTAGGTCGGGGCGGACCGTTCCGGCTGCCCCACTTAAGGAATGACCAGATGAGTGACAACGTCAGCGACGCGGTGGGCGACGCTCTCCGCTCGGTGATGCTCTTCCTGCCCAAGGCCGTCGCCTTCCTGGCGATCCTGGTGGCCGGATGGCTGATCGCCAAGGCCGTACTGAAGATCGTGGAGAGGGTCCTCGAACGGGTGGGCTTCGACCGCGCCGTCGAACGCGGCGGCATCCGCCGCGCGTTGAGCCGCTCCCGGTACGACGCCAGTGACATCGTCGCGAAGCTCGTCTACTACGCGCTGCTGCTGTTCACCCTTCAGCTCGCCTTCGGCATCTGGGGCCCGAACCCGATCTCCGACCTTCTCGGCGCGGTGATCGCGTGGCTGCCCCGCGCCTTCGTCGCGATCGTCATCGTCGTGGTCGCCGCCGCCATCGCCAACGCGGTCAAGGACATCATCAGCGGCGCCCTCGGCGGCCTGTCGTACGGCCGGGTGCTGGCCACCATCGCCTCGGTGTTCATCCTCGGCCTCGGCGTCATCGCGGCGCTCAACCAGATCGGCGTGGCCACCGCGGTCACCACTCCCGTGCTGATCGCCGTGCTGGCCACGATCGGCGGCATCCTCGTCGTCGGTGTCGGCGGAGGTCTGATCCGTCCGATGCAGAGCCGTTGGGAGTCATGGCTGACCCGCGCCGAGCGGGAGTCGCAGCTGATCGCCGAGCACGCCCAGGCGTACCGGGCCAGTCGCCGCGACGCCGAGGCCGCGCTGGCCCGCCGGTCGGCCACCACCAGCGACGCGGAGGCCACCCAGGTGGTGACGCGGCCCAGCGACGCGGAGGCCACCCAGGTGGTGACGCGGCCCAGCGACCCGGAGGCCACCCAGGTCGTCCACTTCCCGGTCAGCTCCGACGCCACCCAGGTGGTCGACCGCAGCGCCGCCGACGACCCAACCCCGACGACGGCCCGGCCCTCAGCGACCGACGACACGACCCAGGTGGTCAGCGGCTCGGCCGATTCGGACGTCACGCAGGTGGTGGGCACCGGCGTCGACCCCGACACCACCCAGGTGGTCACGGGCGGCACCGATCGCGCGGTGCCCGGGCAGCGCACCAGCGACGACAGCGAGACCACCACCGTCATTCCGCCGGTCGACCGGCGCTGACACCAGCGGTACGGCGGCGGGGCGGGACCGATTCGATCCCGCCCCGCCTCTCGTTGTCCGCCCCGCCCCGCCCCGCCCGGTTCGCGTTGCTCGGCGCGCCGAAAGCGTTGGCCGAGGCCGCGCCGGTTGTCTAGCATCGCGGGCATGACCTGGCGACATTGATCCAGCAGCGTCGGCCGATCCCGTGGGCCACCACGGTCACCGCACGTCCGGTGTCCGTCTCCACTCCCACGGGAAGGCCCCATGACCCTCATCGCTTCGCGCGTGCCCGAGCCGGCGGTCCGTCGGCTGACGGCGACCCTCTACGGGTACGCGTTCCTCAGTGACCTGGTCCTGCTCTACCCCCTGTACGTGGTGTTCTTCGCCGACACCGGGCTGTCGGTGGGGCAGATCGCGTCGCTCTTCGTCATCTGGTCCGCCGCCGGGATCCTGTTCGAGGTGCCCTCCGGCGCCTGGGCCGACGTGCTGTCCCGCCGACTGCTGCTGTGCCTCGCCCCGCTGGTGGCCGCCGCGGGTTTCGCGCTCTGGGTGCTGCTGCCCTCGTACCCGGCCTTCGCTGTCGGCTTCCTGCTCTGGGGCGCTGGTGGCGCACTGGTCTCCGGTGCGCTGGAGGCGTTGGTCTGGACCGAGTTGGACCGGCTCGGCGCTGTCGACCGGTACGCCCGGGTGCTCGGGCGGGCGCGGACGGCCGGTGTGCTCGGGGTGGTGGTCTCCGGAGTGCTCGCCGGCCCGGTGCTCGCCGTCGGCGGTTACCCGGTGGTCGGCGCTGCCAGCGTGCTCGCCTGCCTGCTCGCCACGATCGTCGCCACCCGCTTCCCGGAACACCGCGCGCCCGCCGCGGTCGGCGTTCCGGTCGCCGAGCCGGCGGCGGCCGTCCGGCCGGTGGGTGCCACACCACCCCGGCAGGACGAGCCCGTGAGCCCGGACGACGACGGTGACCTGGGGTGGTGGGACACGCTGCGGGACGGGGTCTCGCAGGTCCGCACCCGTCCGCCGGTACGGGCCGCCGTGCTGCTGGTGGCCGTGGTCGCCGCCGACTGGGGTGCCCTGGACGAGTACACCCCGCTGCTCGCCCTGGACACCGGCGTCGGGGCGCAGGCCGTACCCCTGCTGCTCCTGCTGCTCTGGGCCGGAGTCACAGTCGGTGGGCTGCTCGCCCCGGCGGGGGAGCGGCTGGGCAGCCGAGGGTACGCCGCGTTGTTGGGGCTGGTCGGCGTCGCGCTGGCCGGAGGCGCCCTGTTGCGGCACCCGGCGGGGTTCGTGCTGCTCGCGGTGGCGTTCGCTGCCGCGCAGTTGGCCACCGTGCTGGCCGACGCGCGGCTCCAGGCCCGGATCGTCGGCAGCAGCCGGGCCACCGTCACCTCCCTGGCCGGGATGGCCACGGACGTGCTGATCATCGTGACGTACGCCGCCTATGGCCTGCTCGCCACGGCGGCCGGCAACTCGGTGGCGTTCGCGCTGACCGCCGGGGCGTACCTCGTGGTGGCGCTGGTGCTGCTGACCCGCCGCCGGCACCGGACGACGGTGCCCACCGTCGTGGCCGCGGCTGTGCCGGGCGGCCCGGACTGACCGGGGCCCGGCGGCGGCCTCCGCGGGCCGCCGCCGGGCCGCACGCTCAGCCGGCCATGTGCAGGAACGACCACTGGTGCCCGTCGAGGTCCCGGAAGCCACGCATGTACATCGGCCCGTTGGCAATCCCCGGCCCGAGCGACTCCCCACCGGCGACCACCACCTTGTCGACCAGTTCATCGACCTGCCCCCGGCTCGACGCCGACAGCCCGACGATCACCTCGCGGCTGGTCGCCGTGTCCGCGGCGGCGACACCCGTGTACGCCTCGAAACCCGAGCGGAGGTGCAGCACCAACCGGGTGGTGTCGGAGATGGTGAGCACGGTGCTGTCGCCGTCCGGCTGGGCCTGGTCGCTGGTGAAGCCGATCGCCCGGTAGAACTCGGTCGCGGTGGTCAGGTCGCGCACCGGCAGGTTGATGAATGTCGTGGTCATCGGTGGTCTCCGTCCGTTTCGAGCAACACCTTCAGTACGCCTTCAGCTCCGCGGCCTGCTCGGCTCCGGTCAGCTTCTCGTGCGGGACGTTGACCCGGGCCTTCGACTCGCCGACAGCGTCGATGCCGACGACGATCCTGGTAGGGCCCCGGGCCCAGTCGGCCCGGAAGCTGCGCGGCGCGGTGGCGGTGCGGACGCGCACCCGTCAGGGTTGGTCACCGTCGAGGTAGACCCAGCGGCCGTCCTCGCGGACGAACCGGCTGTGTTCGGTCAACGTGCCGGGCCGGCCCGCGTCCCGGTAGTGGGCGTGGAAGGTCACAGTGCCGGCGGTGTCGAGCAGGCCGCCCCGCTCGGTCTCCACGATCTCCAGTCGGGTCCACCGCTGCCCCGGGTCAAGCTCCAGGGAGGCGGGCCGGGTCGAGGAGTGCCAGCTGCGCAGCAGGTAACCCGAGTCGCCGAGGGCGAAGGCGCTGAACCGGGAGCGCATCAACGCCTCGGCCGTCGCCGGGGCGTCGCCGCCGTGCGCCGGCGCGCAGCAGTCCGTGTACGCCCGGCCGGAACCGCACGGGCACGCCCGTCCCGTTGTCGCGTTCGCCCGCCGACGTCCCGCACCCTTACCCACGTCGCCATCCTGCCGCACCCGACCTAGTCGAGCGGCACCGGCAGCGGCACCGGCCGCTTGGCCACCCGGTCGTCGCCCGACGACTGGCCCCGCAGGTGCCGGGCCAGCCAGGGCAGCAGGTGCCGACGGGTCCAGGCCAGCTCGGCGCCGAACACCTCGCCGCGGCGCCGCCGGGGTGCCGGCGGCAACGGCTGCGTCCAGGAGTCGTCGAACCCGGGCAGACCCGCCGTGTACGCCAGTGCGGCGGCGATGCGCTCGTGCCCGGCGCTGTTGGCGTGCAGCCGGTCGTCGCTCCACAGCCGGGGATCGGAGGAGACCGGGTGGGCGCCCAGGTCGAGGAGGGTGGCGCCGGTCCGTGCGGTGGCGGCCCGCAGCGCCTCGTTGAGCGCCAGCATGCGACCACGCAGCGGCCGGGCCAACGGCATCACGGGCGCCGGATCCGGCATCGTGAAGGTCAGCACCGTGGCTCCCTGCTCGACCAGTGCCTGCTGCATCGCCGCCACATCCCCGGCGACCTGGTCCGCGTCGAAGGAGGGGCGCAGCACATCGTTCATGCCGGCGACCACGGTGGCCAGGTCGGGGGCCAGGTCGAGGGCGGGCTGGAGCTGCTCGGCGCGGATCAACGCGGTGGTCCGGCCCCGGATGGCCAGGTTCGCGTATTCCAGACCGCCCTGGGCGCGAGCCACCGCCAGGGCGAACCGGTCGGCCCAGCCCCGGTAGCCACCGATGCCGTCCGGGTCGTCGAGCCCTTCGGTGGTGCTGTCGCCGATCGCCACGTACCGCTGCCACATCACCCGCGCGAGGTTAGACCTCGGTCAGCTCGGGCGGACCACCGACCTCACAGCCAGCCGGAGCGGCGGAACAGCCGGTACAGGAACAGGGCCGCCGCCGCCATCAGGGTGAGGGCCCCGGCGTAGCCGTAGCGCCAGGCCAGCTCGGGCATGTGGTCGAAGTTCATGCCGTAGATGCCGGCGATGCCGGTCTGGGTGGCCGCGATGGCCGCCCAGGCGGCGATCTTGCGCATGTCGTTGTTCTGCTCGACGGCGAGCTGCGCCAGCCGCGACTGGACGATCGAGGTGAGCAGGTCGTCGTACGCGGCCACCCGGTCCACAGCCCGGCTCAGCCGGCCGTCGACGTCGACGAACCAGCGGTGCAGGGCGCGCGGCGGGCCGTCGGGTTCGAGCAGCGTACGCATCGGCCCCTGCAACGGCAGGACCGCGCGCTTGAACTCCACCACCTCCCGTTTGAGCTGGTAGATGTGCTGGATGTCGGCGGCGCGGTCGCGGGCGAACACCGCCTCCTCGACCCGCTCCAGGTCCCGTTCCACGTGGCCGGCCACCTCCAGGTAGGAGTCGACCATGCGGGCGCAGACCGCGTACGCCACCGCCCACGGGCCGGCGGCCAGCAGCGCGGGGCGGCGCTCGATGTCGGCGCGAACGCTGCGCAGCGCCCCGGCGGCACCGTGCCGCACCGTGATGGCGAAGCGGTCACCGAGCAGCACCATGACGTCCCCGGTGTCGATCACCTCGGAGGTCTCGGTCAGCTCGTCGTGCTCCACATACCCGGCGGTGCGCAGGACCAGCAGCGTGACCGGCCCGTGGCGCTGCACTGTGGGTCGGTGCCCGTCGGCGAGCGCCTGTTCGACTGTCAGTTCGTCGAGGCCGAAGGTCTGGCCGACTGCGGCGAGCACCGCCGGGCCGGGATCATGCAGTCCCAGCCACACGAAGGCGTCGCGGCCGTGCCGCGCCCGGGCGTACGCGTCGGCGTAGTGCGGTTGACCGGGTTCCCGGCGGCCCTTGACGTAGACGGCGCAGTCGACCACGGCGTCCGGGTTGGACCGGCGGAGGTTGGGGGAGTCGCCCTCGACCCGCCCGAGCAGTCGACGGGCCAGGGCGCGTACGCCTCGACCGGTCCGGTCCCGTACCGGTCGCTGATCCACCGCGTGCCTCCCCGTCGCCGGCGTACCGTCCCGATCAGGGGATGGTGCCACCGCATTCTGCCGACGAGGGTCCGGCTCCCGACAGCGGGGAGGCGGCGTGGGCGGCTCGGGCCGGCGGTCGAGGTTCCGGCGGTGCGGGTAACGCCGGTTGCGGCGGTGCGGGTGGCCCCGGTTCAGGCGGTGCGGGTGGCGAAGACGACGACGTTGTCGACGTAGTTGCCGGTCGCCGCGTCGAACCGGCCGCCGCAGGTGATCAGGCGCAGCCCGGCGGCGTCCGCCGGGCCGTAGACCAGGGCGGTGGGGAAGTGCTCCTTCGGGTACGCCCGGACGTCGTCCACTGTGAAGGTGGCGACCCGTGCGTCGGCGCGGGTGACCTGCACCTGCTGCCCGGCGCGGAGCCGACCGAGATCGAAGAAGACCGCCGGGCCGGACGGCGCGTCGACGTGTCCGACCAGGACAGCGTTGCCGGTCTCACCGGGGCTGACCCCGTACCGGTACCAGCCGGCGAGGGTGGGCCGGTCCAGTGGCGGCACCTCCAGCACCCCGGCGGCGTCGGCGCCGACGGGGACGATGTCGGCGCGTACGTCGATGGCGGGGATCTGCACCCGGACCGGCGCGGCGGGTGGCAGCGGAGCCAGGTCCGGTGCGGGGTGGGTGCGGGTCGGCGCGTCGGCCGACGGTTGTGGTGGCCGCGCCGGGTCGGCGGTGAGGCCGACGGTGATCAGCCCGAGCCCGGTCACGCCGAGCAGGGCCACCACTGCCGGTAGGGTCCGCCGCCACCGCACGTGTGCACCTCCGTACCGGATTGTCGGGGTGCCCGCGCCGGTGTCACCGGCGCGGGCACCCGTCTCAGGGATGGAACGGTCGCCGATCAGGCGACAGTGGACACCGGACGGCGCCGGCGGATCAGGATCACCGCGCCGGCGAGGGCGGTGCCGAGCAGCGTGCCGCCGGCGGCGAGAGCGCCGGTGTCACGGTTGTCGCCGCCGGAGCCGGCCGGCGCGCCGCCGATCGGGGTGACGGCGAAGGTGGCGGTGCCGGCCGAGCTGCCGTCGCCGCAGGTCGCCGCCACCGTGTACGTGCCCAGGGTGAATCCGGCGGTGAAGAGTTCGGCGCTCAGCCCGCCGCCGGCTGCGGCCGTGGTGGATCGGACGTTCTGGTCGCGGTTGGGGCCGGTGACCCGGAAGAGGGCGTCACCCGACTTCGGGTTGCAGGTCGTCGCGGTGAGCACGACGGTCCCACCGACCGGGGTGGTGGCCGGTGACACAGTGGTGTCGGCCAGTGCGGCGCCTGGCAGCAGGAGCGTGCCGAGGCCCACGCCGAGCGCCGCCGAGCAGAGTGCTGTTGAGACCTTCATACGCGTCTTCCCTCACTTTTCGTCCGCTGACTGCGTGGGACGTCGTTCGGGTGGCCAACTCCGTGACTAGCACCGGTGTGCCCAACACTAGGTGGGTTGGGTCCTCGATCAGGTGAAAATGAGAAATCCTCGTTGCCGTCACGTGTCCACCCGAAGGCGGGGAGAGCTGCCGAAAGGCCCTGACGGCCCGACCGGCACCGGTGCTCCGATCGATGTCCATCCGGTCGGGCTGTCGTCGCTGGGCCGATGGCGAGGTATTGCCGGAGACGGCGGAAATGCACCGCCGGGCGGTGCGCCCTCGGGTCAGCCGGCCGGGCTCGGGTCAGGCATCGGCTCGCCGGTCTCCAGCAGGGTCTTGAGGCTGGCCAGCAGCTCCGGCCAGCCGCCGCTGCCGTCGAGTTGGCCGCTGATCGCTCGGTGCATCTCGCTGTCGGGGGAGAAGTCGTCATGGATGACGGTCAGCCGGACGGTCGACCCGCTGTGCGGCTCGATCTCGAAGGTCACCTTCGAGCGGCGCTCACCGAGCCGCGCGGCCAGCTCCTCGTCGGACCAGCCGAAGTGCTCGGCGTGCTCGGGTTGGAAGCCGTGCCAACCGTAGGAGAGACGACGGTACGGCTCGGCGACGAGCACTCGCTGGCCGAGGTCGCGCGGCTCGACGTCCGGTGCGTCCTGCCACAGCACGGGTGACCCGACCTGCCAGTCCGAGACCAGCGCGACTCCACCCCAGTAGCGACGGGTGAACGCCGGTTCGGTGAGCGCGGACCACAGTCGCTGGGCGGTGGTGGTCACGTAGGTGGTGTAGACGAAGGTCGGGCTCTCCATGGGTTGTCGCTCCAATGCGGTGGTCAGGTCGGCCAGCGTGGCGGCGCGTTCGCGGTCGTAGCGGCTGAGCCACCGGTCGGCGATGGCGTTGATCGGGGCGGCGTTGAGGTAGTGCAGCTTTTCCCGGCCGCGCCGCACGGTCGTGACGAGATTGGCCGCCTCCAGCACCGACAGGTGCTTGCTGACGGCCTGTCGGGTGCCGGCCAGCCCGTCGCACAGCTCCCGCAGGGTCTGGCCGTTGCGCTCGTTGAGCCGGTCCAGCAGTCGACGCCTGCTGGGGTCGGCCAGCGCCCGGAACGCGTCGTCCATCGACCCTCCCACAACAGGCAATCATTCGGTTGCCTGTCAAGTTAGGCAACCAACGGGTTGCCTGTCAACCTGGCCGCGGGCGGGCTTCTGCCGGAGGGATAAATCCCCGTGCCGCCCGGAGAGACGCTGGTAGGTTCGCTCGCCGTGACACGGAACGTGGGAGCTGGCCTGGGACCGGTGTTCGCCAAACTCTGGGCGGCGAGCACCCTCTCGGCCCTGGCCACCGTCGCAGCGCCGCTGTTCGTCGCGTCGCGCACCGACGACCCGCTCGTGGTCGCCGGAGCGTCCGCCGTGGCGTGGCTGCCGTGGCTGCTCTTCGCCCTGCCCGGCGGGGTGCTGGTGGACCGGATGGACCGGCGCCGCCTGATGATCGTCATCGACCTGGTCCGGGTGGTCGCGCTCGCCGTTCTGGCCACGGCGATCCTCAGCGGCAAGGGCGGGGTGGTGCTCCTGTTCGCGGTGCTGTTCCTGGTCAACACCGGTGAGATCGTGTTCCGCGCGGCGAGCCAGGCCATGGTTCCGGTAGTGGTGCCGCGGCACCGACTAGAGCGCGCCAACGGATGGCTCAGCGGCGGCGCCACTCTCATGCACAGCATGCTCGCCGGCCCGCTCGGCGGCTTCCTGTTCGCGCTCTCGGCGGGCAGCCCGTTCCTGGTCAACGCGGTCACGTACGCCCTCAGCGCCGTACTGGTGGCGCTGATCGGCGGGGACTTCCGGGCCGCCGTCGGCGACACTCACGCACGCCGTACCCGCTCGATGGGCGGCGAGATCGTCGAAGGCCTGCGCTGGCTGGCCAACCAGCGGCTGCTGCGCACGATGGCACTGCTGATCGGTCTGCTCAACGTGACCCTCACCGCCGCGCTCGCGGTGCTGGTGCTGCTCGCCGGCGAGCGGCTGGGCCTCGGATCCGTCGGCTACGGCCTGCTCTTCACCTGCATGGCCACCGGTGGGGTGCTCGGCGCCCTCCTCGGCGACCGGATCATCGCCCGGATCAGCGCCACCTGGACGATCCGGATCGGCCTGCTCGTCGAGGCGGGGCTGCACCTGGCGTTGGCCGCGTCCCGCAGCACCATCGTGGTCGGGTTCGCGCTGTTCGCCTTCGGCGTGCACGGCGGGCTGTGGAACATCGTGTCGAACTCACTGCGCCAGCGCCTCACCCCAGCGAACCTGCAGGGTCGGGTGGCCAGCACGAACCTTTTCGTGGCGGCGGGCGGCAACTGCGTGGGCGCACTGCTGGGCGGGCTGCTGGCCGCCCGATTCGGCATCACAGCGCCGTACTGGGTCGGGTTGGTGGTGGCGATCGGCGTCTCCGCCGCCACCTGGCGGGTCTTCAACCGCGCCGCCGTCGCGCGCGCCTATGCCGACCCGCCCCCGGTCGAGTCGCCCGCGCCGGTGGCCTGAGCGCCGTGGCGGCCCATCGGGTGGTGGCGCGCGTCGGTGTGGCAGCGTGGTGCGGGTGACCGACTCCGCGCCGCTCGACGTCGACCTCGCGCTGCTCGGTGGCGGCGGCGCCGCGTCGTTGCTGCTCGCCGCACTGGACCGCCACGGCGTCCGGGATCTGCGGGTCGCCATCGTCGACCCGGTGCGCCGACGCGGTCAGGACCGTACCTGGGCGTTCTGGGGTCACCCCGACGGCGACCTGGACCCGCTGCTCAGCGCGAGCTGGCAGCAGGTCGAGGTGGCGACGGCGGCGCGACGCCGCGTCCTGGACCTCACCCCGCTGCGGTACGCCATGCTCCGCTCCGGCCCGGTCTACGACCGGGCTGCCGACGCCGAGCGTCGCCTCGACGCCATTCGGATCGTCGCGCCCGCCGAGACAGTGCATGACGACGGCAACCGGGTGCTGGTGGGCACCGGCGACGGGCGCGGCGTACGGGCCGGCTGGGTCCTCGACTCCCGCCCCCGCCCGCCGGCACGAGCGGGGCGAACCACCTGGTTGCAGCACTTCCGGGGGTGGTGGCTGGAGGCTGACCGGCCGGTCTTCGACCCGACCCGTGCGGTGCTGATGGACTTCCGTACCCCGCAGCCGCCCCGGGGCGTCTCCTTCGGGTATGTGCTGCCGGTGAGCGACCGCTACGCCCTGGTCGAGTACACCGAGTTCTCGCCGGACCTGCTCACCGACGCCGGGTACGACGCGGCGCTGGCCGGCTACCGGGATCTGCTCGGACTGGACCCGACCGGGCTGCGGGTGCGCGAGGTGGAGAACGGGGTGATCCCGATGACCGACGCGCCGTTCCCCGCCCGGCCCACCCCCCGCGTGGTCCGACTCGGCACGGCCGGTGGCGCGACCCGCCCCTCCACCGGCTTCACCTTCTCCGCCATGTACCGCCAGGCCGACCAGGTGGCCCGCGCCCTCGCCGCGGGCGGCGCGCCGGTGCCCCAGCCGGCGTACCCGCGGCGGCACCGTTGGATGGACGCGGTTGCGCTGCGCGCGCTGGACCGGGGCGGGGTGGGCGGTCCTGATTTCTTCGATCGGCTCTTCGACCGCAACCCGGCCGAGCGGGTGCTGCGCTTCCTCGACGGCCGCACCACTCCGGCCGAGGAAGTCGCCATCATGAATTCGACCCGACTGTTGCCGATGATCGCCGCGACCGCTGGTGATGCCGCAGACCGGGTCCGCGACCGGCTGCGCCCCACCCGGCCGGCGCCGGCCATCCCACCCGCGGTGGTGGGTTCGACGCCGACGGCTCGGCGCGCCGGCCCCCCGAGCGGGGAGGACGACGTCCGCTCCCGGTAGGTTGCCGGGCATGGTGGACGCGGCGGCCGGCAGGGGCGTGCAGATCTGGACCGACGGGGCGTGCAGTGGCAACCCCGGTCCGGGTGGTTGGGGTGCGCTGCTGCGCTACGGCGATCACGAGCGGGAGCTGTGCGGCGGTGAGGCCACGCCCACCACCAACAACCGGATGGAGCTGATGGCGGCCATCCAGGCGTTGGAGAGCCTGAACCGGCCGGTTACCGTGGAGCTGCACACCGACAGCACGTACGTGCGCAACGGCATCACCAGTTGGCTGGCGTCGTGGAAGCGCAACGGTTGGCGGACCGCCGCGAAGCAGCCGGTGAAGAACGCCGACCTGTGGCAGCGGCTGGAAGCGGCCTGCGAACGGCACGAGGTCACCTGGCTGTGGGTCAAGGGGCACAACGGCCACCCGGAGAACGAGCGGGCCGACGGGCTCGCCAACAAGGGCATGACCGAGGCCCGGGGCGCGCTGACCAGCCGCTGATCCCGGGTCAGCGGGCCGCGTCGGGGTGCCCCGGCATGCTGGAACCGCCGCCGCTGCTGCCGGATGAACCACCGGCGACGCCCGAGTTGTCGGGCTCGGTCACGATGTCCGGCCGGACGTCGGTGTCCGCCGGTGCGGGGACCTCGGTGTCCGCCTCGACCTGCACCAGTGGCACCTGGCCGGCTTCGTCCTCACTGTGCTGCGGGTCGCCCGGCAGCTCACCGTCGCGCTTTCGGTAGCCCACGCCGTGCCCCCCGTCGATGCCGTTTCGCGTCGGCGCTGGCTACCCGGCGTCGTCCCGGCCGAAACCTCGCGGTCAGCGACGCCGGCCCCGACGGGCGGGTGCGGGAGACCGGGTGGGCTGACGGACCGGGGTGAGCGGCAGGGACGTCCAGTGCGCCGGCCGGGTGAGCGTCGGTGGCAGGCCCGTGTGGGTGTCACCTCGGGCGGCGTCCAGCTGGGTCTGGTGCAGGAAGAGCGTGCGCCGCAGGTCCGCGCCCCGCAGGTCGGCCCCGCGCAGGTCCGCGCCGGTGACGTCGGCCAGACCGAGGTCCGCTCCGCGCAGGTCGGCGCCGATGAGCAGCGCCCCGCGCAGGTTGGCCCGGCGGAGGTCGACGCGGCGCAGGTCCACCCCGAGCAGGTGCGCGCCCCGCCGGTCGGCGCCGCCGGGGGCGCGGGCCACGTCGCCGGCCCGGGACAGCAGCGGGTTGACCCGGTTCCGTTGGTCGGCGACGTTCACCGCGCGAAGTTGCGCCGGGTCACCCTCGGTGAGCGTCAGCGTCTCGGCGCGGGCGCGTTCCAGTTCGGCGCGCAGATCGGCCGGCGGGCGCAGCGCCACCGCCTCGGTGAGGTACCAGAGCAGTTCGTGTAGCGGTCGCAGCACCGCGAAGGCCTCCGCCATCGCCGGCAACGTCTCCGGCGCGTCCCGCCAGTCCCGCCCGCCGAAGGTCACCTGGGCGACCTGCTGCCCGGCCCCGAAGCAGTCGAACACCGTGCAACCCGGAAAACCACGCTGCCGCAGCTCCGTGTGGATGCCGCAGCGGTGGTCGGGGCGCAGGTTGGGGCAGGGCGAGCCGGCCGGCTTGTCGATGGCGAAGTCCGCCGACGCGGCGAAGGCGGGCACCACGCAGCACAGCCCGAAGCAGCGTCCGCAGTCGGCGCGCAGCTGCGCCGCCCCGGACGGCGGTGCGGTGCGGTGCGGCACGCCGACGGTCCTCCTGGCGATCAGGGTGGAACACCATTGTTTCCTGTGCCGAACCCACGGGTCGGTCGGGGGTCACCGTGCGTGCGTGTCACCGGCCGTCGCGGGGCGGGGGGCCGGGGTACGGGCATCGCCCGGTGGCGGCACGAGCCGGCGGACGTCCCGCTCGCCGTCGTCGTGCCCGTACTTCTGGTCGAAGTGCCGTTTCACGACGGCGACCGGGGTGCGGTCCCCGTCGGCGGGCTCGGCCAGGGCGAACACGCCGGGCGTCGCCCCGGGCGCGCGGGGCGGCAGCACGGCTCGCACCGTCAGCGGCCCGGTCACCCGGAACCCCCGGCAGTCGACGTAGTGCTGCCCGTCCACCGTCACGAACGGCACGCGTACCTCGACCACGTCCGACTCGTCGTGGCGCAGCGTGACCATGACTGACCAGTACCGCTCCAGGTCGAGGGTGGCCTGCTCGTGCTCCCACAGCTCCTCGAACCGGGCGTGCACGAACCCGCCCCACGGGCTGTCCATGTCCACCTCGAGCTGCGGCACGTTGAACGACAACTTCCCGATCGGGAAGAACGAGATCAGCGCACGCCCGTCCCACTGGTAGAGCTGGATCGACGGAGACGCGTCGTAGAGCCGGACCTGAAGGCGGTGGCGCAGCCGCGAGTCGAGCGCGTCGGCGAACGCGGCCAGGTGGCGCAGGTTGGTGCGGATCTGCCGGGGCACGTCCACCCGTTGCCGTTCCAGCTCCTCGGAGCGTTGCTGGGCGGCGGTGCAGTCGGGGTCGAGCAGGAGCAACTGCACCTGGGCGCCGTTGGCGAGCGCCGCTCGCACCGCGCTCAGCGTCTCCTCCCGGTGCCGTTGCTCCAACAGGATCGTCCAGGTGTCCAGGATGCGCACCCGCCGCCCGGAGCGGTGCAGCCGTGTCACGAACGCCTGCTGGTCGAAGCTGAGGTGCTCCTGCACCCGCGCCTTGCGGGCCTCCTCGAACAACGGGTCGAAGATGACGTACGAGATGGCCGCGAGGACCACGCTGGCCCCGAGGTTGAGCAGCAGGTCGCTGAGGAAGCCGGTGCTGCCCCAGGCGGCCAGCAGCATGACGACGGCGATCGCGAAGAGTGCCCCACCGACGACGAAGGCGCGTCGTTGCCGCCCGCCCCGACCAGCCCACCCGAGCATTTCGCCGCTCGGACCCGATCCACCGCTCATAGGCTGACGGTAACGGAGTCGTGCGACCACGGAGGGTGGCGGGGTGGACGAGAGTGAACGCGAGCAGGCGCTTCTCACCGTCCTGACCACCGAGCACTACGCGTTGCAGACGTCCCGCGCCGGCACCATCGCCGAGGCCACCGGCCGCGCCACCATCTTCCTGTCCGTCCTGTCGGCGGCGCTGATCGGCCTCGGCTTCGTCGCCAGCAACGACAGGCTGGTCCGGCCGTACCTGGCCGCGGTGCTGCCGACGCTGGTCATCATCGGGGTGCTGACGTTTCTGCGCCTGGTGGAGACCACCGTGGAGAATTCGTTGGACCTGCTGCGGATCCAGCGCATCCGGGCCTACTACCACCATCAGCTCGCCGGCGAGCACGACTTCTTCGCCGACGCGGTGGGGGCCGACGACTCCATGAGTACGGCCTGGAACCTGGTCGGCACGCGTCCCGGGCGGTGGGAGTTCCTGCTGACCACGGCCGCACTCGTGGGCGCGGTCAACGCCGTCCTGAGCGGGCTCGGCATCGCCCTGGTGGCCTCGACCGTCGGTGCCGGGGGCGGTTCGACGGTCCTGGTCGGGGTGCTGGTCGCGGTGGTGGCGTTCGGTGCGCAGTTCGCCTACATCCTCCGGGCGTCGGCCGCACGGATGCGCTGACGGCCCGCCGGTGCCACTCAGGTCGATCGCCAGCGCGGCGGCGTACGGTCGGCTGATGCGGATCATTCGGTTCACGCACGCCTGCGTGCGCGTCGAGCACGACGGCGGGGTGCTGGTCGTCGACCCGGGGACGTGGAGCGAGCCGCGGGCCCTGGTCGGCGCGGACGCCGTCCTGGTCACCCACGAGCACACCGACCACATTGACGTATTGCGGCTCGCCGGTCTCGGTGTCCCCGTGTACGTGCCGGAGGGTGCCCGACTGCCGGAGGACGCCCCGCTGCCGGTCACCCGGGTCCGTGCGGGCGAGCGGTTCACGGCGGCCGGCATCCCGGTCAGCGCGCACGGCGGTCGGCACGCCGCGATCCACGAGGGGCAGCCCGACTGCCCGAACCTCGGCTACCTGATCGGCAACGAGTTGTACCACCCGGGCGACGCGCTGCACGTGCCGGACGAGCCGGTGCGCACCCTGCTCGTCCCGGCCCAGGGGTCCTGGCTGCGCCTCGACGAGGCGATCCGCTTCGCCGGCGCCGTGGGCGCGGCGGCGGCGTACCCGATCCACGACGCGCAGCTCAACGACCGTGGTCTGGCCAGTGTCGCGGGTTGGTTCGCCGAGACTATCCCCGGCTACCGTCACCTGCTGCCCGGCGACACCGCCTGACCCCGGTCGTCATCCGCCGTCGCGGTGCGGAAACGCGGCGCGGCGGCGGTGAGCACCGCGGCGGTCGTCGGGGCGGACCACACCTCGGTCAGCTCTGTCACGAGGTCGGCGACCAGCCGGGTCACGGCCGGCTCGCCGCCCGGGTGCAGCGCCTCGGCGACGATCAGCACCGACGAGGTGCCCGCCCGCACGGCCGACCAGCCGCTCTGCCGGTTGGTCCACCGTCGGGCGTGGGCCCGCCCGGCGGAGTCGACGAAGGTCACCTCGCCCGGTTCGGGATGCTCGGTGTCGCCCGCGAAGCTCAGGTACGCCTCGTCCCCGTGTGCCGGCCGGACCACCAGGTCGCCGTCGACCCGGTCCAGGTCGAGCGCCGCGACCGGGATGGCGTACGCGGCCGAGACGGCGTTGCAGAGATCGACGAGCGGGTGCACCCGGGGCAGTTCGCCGTCGAGGCGCAGCCGACGCAGCAGCGCCTCGGAGGCGCACCGGTACTTGGTGGGCCGCAGCCCCATCGCCGCGTACGCCCGCCGCCACGCCTGGATCTCCGGGAACCCGCTCTCGGCCCCACCGGCCAACCGCCGCCGCGCCTCGCCGAGATGGGCGGCCGTGCGTGCCGCCACGTCGGCGGTGGCGGTGATCCCAGCAACCTGCACCACACCGGCGACCAGATCGGGGTACGCGTCGCGAAGCCGAGGAGAATGTTCGAACTGCACTGTGCTCCTATCGTTCGGTGAGGGCGAGGGTCACGCCGAGCGCGACGAAGGTGCCGGCGGCGGATCGACGCAGCCAGTCGGTGACCCGGGGGCGGGTCAGCACCCGGTCGCGTACCCGGGCCGCGAAGATGCCGTAGCCGCTGAACACCACCATGGTGAGCAGCATGAACACCGCGCCGCAGCCGAGCATCGCCCGGGTCGAGCCGGGTGCCGTGGTGTCCACGAACTGCGGCAGGAACGCGACGAAGAACATCGTCGGCTTCGGATTGAGCAGGTTGACCAGCACGCCGGAGACGATCACCCGGATCGCCGAGCGGGGTGCGGCGTCGGTGGTCACCGCGAAGGCGTCGCGGTCGCGCGCCATGGACCAGGCCAGGTAGAGCAGGTAGCCGACGCCGAGGTAGCGGACGGTCTCGAACGCCACGGCGCTGGTCTGCATCAGCGCGGCCAGCCCGGTCATCGCGGCCAGCAGGTGCGGCAACGTTCCCAGCGTGCAGGCGAACGCGGCCAGCACCCCGGCCCGCGCGCCCCGCGACAGGCCGGCGGAGAGCGTGAAGATCACCCCGGTGCCGGGGGTGACCACCACGATCAGCGTGGTGATCAGGAACGGGATGGTCACGGTCGTCCTCCGGCGGAGTCGGCAGCTCTGGCTCCTTCTCACTCTGCTGCCACAATGGTCCGATGGGCAGAGCCAAACCGACTGCGTCCGAGAGGTCCATATCGGCCGGCTCCGACTTCCTGCACCTGACCATCACCGACGCGACGCCGGGCGGGCGCGCCGACTGGCTGACCGACCGGCTGCGGCAGGCCATCGCCGAGGGGCGGGTGCCGGTCGGTGACCGGCTGCCTCCGACCCGGGTCCTCGCCGCCGACCTCGGTGTCTCCCGGGGCGTGGTCACCGAGGCGTACCAGCGCCTGACCGAGGAGGGGCACATCGCCGGCCGGGGCCGGGCCGGCACTGTCGTCGTCGCCGCGCCGGCCGCGCCCACACCCACAGCGACCGCCGCGCCAGCACCGGTCACGACCTTCCCGCCGGCACCGGGCACCGACATCTTCGAGGCGTTACGCGCGGCGCACGCGTCAATCGACCTGACGCCCGGCGTACCCGATCTGGCCGCCTTTCCCCGCGCGGACTGGCTGCGTGCCGAACGGAGCGTGCTGCGCCGCCTCGCCGCGGCCGACCTCGGCTACGGAGACCCCTGCGGCGCGCCCGTGCTGCGACAGGCCGTCGCCGCCTGGCTGGGCCGCAACCGTGGCATCAGCGTCGACCCCGCCGAGGTGATCATCGTGGCCGGCGTCTCCCAGGCGCTCGGGCTGCTCGCCCAGGCACTCCAGGCTGCCGGTGTCGCCAGGATCGCCGTCGAGGACCCGGGCTCGCTCGGGGTGCGCCAGCACCTGAACAACTGGCGCATGGACACCCCGCCGATCACTGTCGACGACGCCGGACTGCGGGTCGACGAGTTGACAGCCAGCGGCGTACCGGCGGTGATGCTCACCCCCGCGCACCAGTTCCCGACCGGCGTGGTGCTCGACGGTGACCGCCGCCGCCAGCTCGTCGCCTGGGCGCGGGCCGGCGGTCTGATCATTGAGGACGACTACGACGCCGAGCACCGCTACGACCGTCCTCCGGTGCCGGCGCTGCGGGGTCTGCTGCCCGAACAGGTCTGCTACGCCGGCAGCGTGTCCAAACTGCTCGCCCCCGCGCTGCGGGTCGGCTGGCTGCTCGTGCCGGCGCGGCTGCGCGAGGCCGTGGTGGCCGCCAAGCGCAACGCCGACCTGGGCAACGCCGTGCTACCGCAACTGGTGCTGGCGGAGCTGATGACCTCCGGCGCCTTCGAGCGGCATCTGCGGCTGCTGCGCCGGCGACACATCCGCCGGCGGGACGCAATGATCGCCGCGCTGGCCCGCGCGTTGCCGTCGGCGACCGTGCACGGCGCCGCCGCCGGGCTGCACCTGATGATCACGCTGGACGACACCGTTGTCGACACCGAGTTGGCGGCGGCGACGCTGGCACTCGGGGTGAAGGTGCAACCGCTGTCCTGGCACTGCCAGCGGCCGTACCGGCCCGGCCTCGTGCTCGGCTACGCGGCCCGTACTCCCACCGAGATCGAGGACGGCGTCGCCGCCGTCGCCGCCGCGCTCGGCTCCGATTAGGGCCATCAGGCGTATCCTTCGCCAGTGGGACTGCGCTTCGAGACGCGCGGGTCCGACTCGCCATGGGTCGACACCGTGTGGACCTGCACGAGCGAGCAGGTCACCGCGATGACGTCCGTGGCGGGGGTGCGCTGGGGCCTGGTGTTCTGGGAGCAGGCTGGCCGGGCGTACGCGAGCATCACCGGTCCCGAGACCCGCGCCGGCACGGCGCCGGTGCCGCACGGCGCGACCTTCGCCGGCATCGAGTTCGCCGTGGGCACCTCGTTGCGGGCCGTGCCCACGCCGACGCTGGTCGACGGCGGCATCGAGCTCCCCGACACCACGCGCCGGACGTTCCGGCTGGACGGCACGCGCTGGGAGACGCCCGGCCCCGACGACGCCGAAGCCCTGGTCGACAGCCTCGTCCGGGCCGGGACCGTGGTCCGTGACCCGCTCGTCGCCGAGCTGCTGCGGGGCCACGGTCCGGTCGTCTCGGCGCGTACCGTCGAACGCCGGTTCCGCGCCGCGACCGGGCTGACGCGCGGCGCGGTCCGGCAGATCGAGCGGGCCCGCTCGTCGGCGGAGCTGCTGGCTGGCGGAGACCCGGCCGCCGACGTGGTCGCCAAGCTCGACTACTTCGACGAGCCGCACCTGGCCCGGGCACTGCGCCGCTACCTCGGACGTACCGTTCGGCAGCTACGCGAGGGCACGGGCGGCGCCATCGCCCTCGACCTCGATCAGCGCTTGACGTCGTAGATCAGCTTGAGGATCCCGTTCGGGTAGCTCTCCGACTCCCGCAGCGTCAGCATGTGCTTGTCGCGGTCGGCCCGGCCGAACAGGCTCTTGCCGGCACCCAGCAGCACGGGGAAGACGAGCAGGTTGTACCGGTCGATCAGCCCCTCATCGGACAGCCGCCGGGCCAGCTCCGCGCTGCCGTGGATGAAGATCGCCCCGCCCTCGCCCTGCTTGAGCGCGGCGATGTCCCCGGTCGAGCGCAGGATCGTGGTCGGCCCCCACCCGTCGACGAGCGCGTCGTCGGACAGCGTGCTCGACACCACGTACTTGGGCAGCTCCTTGTAGTCGGCGTGGTCCTCCGAACCGGGCCAGACCCGCGCGAACGCCTCGTAGCTGCGGCGGCCGAACATCAACGCCGTCGTGTCGGCGAGCTCCTCGCCCTTCAGCGACCAGGCCTCCGGGACGAACTCGAGGTCCTTGAACACCCAACCGCCGCTGCGGTGCTCCTCACCCGGCCCGCCGCCGGGCGAGTCGACGACACCGTCGAGCGACATGAAACCGGTGTAGACCAGGTCGCGCATTGTCTTGTCTCCTCAGGCTTGGAAGCGAGCTGCCGGGTCCACGCTAGGTCGCTGTCGCGCCGCTGTCTTGGACGGAAGCGACAGCCGGTCCGAACGCGCCGCCGGACCGGGTGGCGCCGTGATCAGGCTCCGGGACCCCATGATCGCCGCGCTCGCCACCTTCAGCGGTCCTGAGAGCCGGGAGTGGGTGCCGGGGACATTCCAGCGATGGCGGACGTGTCGGTTGCCGTCATATCTGGTGTGGTCTATGTCACGGTAGCTTCGGCGCACGCCGACGCCCCAGTCGGCGCTGCCGAGGAGACCGCCCATGCCCACACCGCTGAAAGCCGCCACCGCCCTCGCGGCCGCGCTCCTGCTGATCCTGACCGCGGCGGCACCCGCCCACGCCGCCAACCCCACCACCGTGCCCCCGGTCTCCGGGTCGCTGAACACCTACAACGTCTCCGGCGTCTATGTTGCCGGCGTCTCCTCCGGTGGCTACATGGCCACCCAACTGCACGTCGCCTACTCGTCCCAGATCAGGGGAGCGGCCGTCTTCGCCGCCGGGCCCTACTACTGCTCCCAGAACACCGTCGCCCAGGCGCTCAACGGCTGCGGCGACAACCGGTATTCGACGAACGTGTCCGCGCTGCAGGCGTACACCCGGACCTGGGCGTCGTACGGCTGGGTCGACCCGGTCGGCAACCTCTCCGGCGATCCGGTGTACGTGTTCCACGGCGGCAACGACACCACTGTCAAGAAGTCCGTCACCGACGACCTGGTCCGGTACTACCAGCACTTCGGGGCCAGCGTGCAGTACGACAGCGGCTCCGCCGCCGGTCACTCCTGGGTCACGCCGTACGGCACGCTCGGGTGCGGGGCGACCGCATCGCCGTACCTCAACGACTGCGGTGCGGACCCACAGAACACGCTGCTGCGCAAGCTGCTCGGCGGGGTGAACGCGCCGAACACCGGAGGGCTCGGCGGCTCCCTCATCCGGTTCAACCAGAACACCTTCGCTGTCAACGGCTGGGCCAACGGGTTGAGCATGGACGCCAACGGCTTCGCCTACGTCCCGTCCGCGTGCGCGGCAGGCCAGTCGTGCCGTCTCCTCGTCGCCCTGCACGGCTGCGCGCAGGGCGTCGGCGCGGTGGGCACGGCGTTCGTCGACCGGGCCAACCTCAACCAGTACGCCGACACCAACAACCTGATCGTCCTGTACCCACAGGCAGGTGCCTCCCTCAGCAACCCGAACGGCTGCTGGGACTGGTGGGGTTACCTCGGCGCGACCAACTTCCCGATCAAGGGCGGCGCGCAGGTCGAAACCATCATGAACATGGTCCGCCGACTGGACGGCTGAGTGCCCCGGGCTGGCCGGGCGAACCGGTCAGCCCAGGAACAGCTGGACGAGGACCAGCACGGCGAGCAGCGCCGGCCCCCGTGACCCCTGACGCATCAGGTCGACCGGGATCATCCCGAACGGCGTGTTGACCGTCGCGCCGCCGTAGTCGATCGGCGGGCGGGTGCCGGCCCGGAACGCGGCGGCCACCACCCCCAGCGCCAGCGTCGGCGCCAGCCAGGCCGGTCCCGGGTCGACGGTCGGCAGGGTCAGCAACCACCACACTCCCGCGCCGACAGCCGGCACCACCACGTGGATCCCGCGCAGCAGGTTGTCGCTGCCACCGAGCGCTCGGCGCAGACCGGGTGAGCGACTGACCGACCGCAGACCGCCGGTCAGCCGATTGGCGGCGAGATAAGCGAACACCACCTGCGCGGCACCGGCCAACCCGGGCAGGGCGAGCGCGGCAGCGTACTGCACCCCGATCAGCGCCGCCCAGATCAGCACGGCGCTCGGGTGGCGGCGCAACCGGCGTACGTCGGCCTGGAGCAGCGCCCACCAGCCGGGGCCGGGCCGGAACCGGCGGCTGCGAACCCGGCCGATCCGGCGCCAGCGGCGGCTCTCCACCAGGCCGGCGAGCAGGCTCGGATCCAGCAGGATCGTGGCGGTGGCGGCGGCGTTGGCGAACTGCGCGCCGGTGGTCAGGGTGGCCCGGTCGACCCGGGGCAGCGCGCGTACCGCCAGGATCACGCCCACGCCGACGAGCGGCACCGCGGCGGCGAACAACGCGACGGTCGGCGTCGTCGCCGGCCGGGACAGTCCGTCGCCGAGGCGACCGACGAGCACCACCAGGGCGGTGATCACGGCCGCCGCCACCATCGGCACCGCCCCGACCACCGTCGGCCAGCGCCGCCCCGACCGACTGCCCTGGGCGACGACGCTGAGCGCCAGCGCGGCCGCGCCCCACCCCGCGCCGGCCGTCGCCGCCCAGCCCAGGGCGGACAGTTCGGTGACCCCACCGAGCGCCGCCACTGCCACTCCGAGCGCAGCGGTGCCGGCCGCCGAGCCCAGTAGCAACAGGACGAAACGGGGCGCCAACCAGGCCCGTCGGTCGATCGGCGCGCTGGTCGCCCAGCTCTGCGTCGCCGGCGTGACCAGCAGCGGGCCGAGCGCGCGCAGACCACGCCAGGCCAGCCCCGCGCCCGCCAGCAGCGCGGCGACCGCCAGCCACCACCGCACGCCCGGCTCGGCCTGACCGACGGTGGGGGAGTCCAGCAGGTCACGGCTGGCGCTGATCGCGAACCAGCCGTACATGCCCACGAACAGGACCATGACGTACGCGTCGCCGAGCACGTCACCGAGGGAGTGGTCGTGGTGCCGGCTGCGTGCCTTGCGCAGGTGCGTTCGCACCTGCCGGGCGGTCGGCACCCCGACCGGCGTGTCGGCGATCGTGGCCGGCGCGGCGGTCACTTGCCGATCTCGATGCGCTCGTCGACCACCGCGTCGATCAGCTCCGGGTCGTGCGAGGCCAACAGCACGGCCGTGCCCGCCGCCCGTTCGCGCAGGAGTCGGTCGGCGAGCCACTGTCGCCCGCGGACGTCGAGCCGCTGCTCGGGCTCGTCCAGGATCAGCACCCGGCGGGGCCGGACGAAACAGGACGCCAGCGCCAGCCGGCGGCGCTGCCCGCTGGACAGCGTCACCGGCAGCTGGTCGCGGGCCGGCTCCAGACCCAGCTCGGCGAGGACCTCCTCGACCGGCTCGGCGTCACCCCCGTGGGCGTACGCGACCAGCTCCAGGTGCTCGACCACCGACAGGTCGGGGAAGAAGTCGATGTCGTCCAGTGCGGCGGCCACCAGCGCCCGCACCTGAGGATCGGTCTCGTCGGCCCGGCGGCCCTGCACCAGCACCTCACCCGCGTCCGGCCGGTCGGCGCCGACGACACACCGCAGCAGGGTCGTCTTGCCGCTGCCGTTCGGGCCCAGCACCACCGCGATCCGGCCCGCCGCGAGCGTGAAGCTCACCTCGTCGAGCACGACCAGGTTGCCGAAGTTGCGACTGAGTCCCCGTACCGAGAGCGCGTCCACGATCACAGAGTCTCCCAGAGCCACGCCACCGACCAACCCGAGCGACCTACGTCACCCGGCTGTCGGCGTCGTTGTCCAGTCGGGCGTCGGCGGCGGCCAGCCCCTGGGCGTCGGCGACCTCCTCGGCCACGGCCGCCGCGTCCGCCCAGTGCCGCCGCGCGTCGGCCTGGTCGCCCAGCGCGGAGCAGGCGTCACCCAGGTAGAGCAGGGTACGCGCCAGCCCGGCTGTCGGCCGGGTCTCCTCGCGCAGCCGACGGCTCTCGGCCAGCAGCTCGTACGCGGTGCGCGCCTGCCCCGGGGTGCTGCTCAGCAGCGTCGCCCCGGCGTTGAGCAGCGCCGTCGCCCGGCTGGTCGGGTCGTTGACCGACTCGTACTCGCGCAGTGCGGCCCGCCACGCCTGGGCGGCGTCCAGGTGCTCGCCGAGCGCCGCGTGCACCAGCACCAGGTTCGTCAGGGCCGCCGCGTACCCGCGCGCGTCACCCACCGACCGGAACGTGTTGGCCGCCCGTACCAGGTGGTGGTGCGCGGTGTCCGGTTCGCCCCGGGCCAGTTGGGCCGCGCCCAGGCCCAGCTCGGTGAGGGCGTGCCCGGCCCGGTCGGCGCCGGAGCGGTGTCGGCGCGACATCTCCAGGTGCTCCACCGCGTCGTCGAGCTGCCCCAGGTCGAGCAGGGCCAGACCGAGGTTCATCCGCGCCTGGGCGTTGCCCCGCCGCCCCCGCTCGTTGACCGCGAGGGTGAGCGCCGCCGCCGCCCCCTGCGGGTCGTGCCGGCGTCGACGCAGCACCCCCAACTCGTTGTGCGCCCACCCGGCGATCTCCGGACGGTCGTCGGCGGTCGGGGTGGCCAGCACGGTGCGGCAGACCTGCTCCCACTCGTCGAGCCGCTCGGCGTACGCCAGCCACCCGCACAGCGCCACCGCCAACCGGAACCACCACCGGCGCACCCGCCGGGGCAGGGTCTCCTTCGCGCCGGCAGGCACCCGCACCACCGCCAGCAGCAGCTCCTGGTGCAGGTCGAACCAGCCGTACGGGTCGTCGTCCAGCGGCAGCGACCACTCCCGGTCGGGTGGGGAGCCGAGCACCGCCAGGTTGGCCGCGTGCCGTTCGGCCCGACGGGCCAGGTGCCGGGTCAGCCGGGCCTGCGCGGCGACCCGGGCCCGGACCTGATCCGCGTCCCGCAGGTGCAGCCGGGCGCTGCCGGCCAGCAGGGGGCGGATCTCGTACCGGTCGCCGGGCGCGCCGACCACGAACGCCGCCGCGGCCAACCGGTCGAGCAGTGCGGTCACCAGCTCGGGGTGCCGTCCGGCCAGCGCGGCGATGCTGGGCCGGTCCACCGGGGCGGGGACCAGCGACATCAGCCGGTACAACCGTCGGGCCTGACGGGGCAACGCCCGGTACGCGATGTCCCGTTCGGTGACCAGGCGGGCCGCCGGTGAGACGGCGAGCCGCTGGTGCGGGGGCGTCTGCACCGCGCGGCGCAGCGCGTCCAGCACGTCGGAGTGCCGCCAGCCGTGCTGAGCGGTGCGGTAACCGAGCGCGCGGACGGTACGCGGTTGCCGCCCGCACAGGTCGACGATCTCGCGTACCGCCGGGTCGGTGCGTGGGTCGGCGCGACGGACCCGGGCGGCGGGCGCGGCCCCACCCGCCGTCGCGAACAGCTCCACCGCCTCGGACGTGCCCGGTTCGGCGATCCAGTGCGCGACCACACCCTCCAGACCGATCAGCGCCGGACCACCGGCGAGCAACAGGCGGCAGGTGCGCGCGGTGGGCGGCAACAGAGGTCGTACCTGGTCGGGACGGTCGACGTTGTCCAGCACCAGCACGATCTTGCGACCGTCGAGCTGACCGCGCAGCGCGTCGGCGGCGGCGGCGAGCGCGTCCGGCCGGCCGGAGGTCGGCGGGGCGGTGCCCAGGATCCGGGCCAGCGCGGTGAGCACCTGCCGGGCCGAGCGGGGTCGGCCGCGCCGCCGCAGGTCCAGGTAGTACTGACCGTCGGGGAACTCCTCCCGGCACTCGTTCGCGGCCTGCACAGCGCACGCGGAGGTGCCCACCGCACGTCGGCCCAGAACCGCCACCGCGTGCTCCCGGGCGAGCAGACCGACAAGGGCGTCGACGTGCTCCTCACGACCGGTGAACTCGGCCGTGTAGGGCAGGTTGGGAGCTCCGGCGGCCGGGGTGGTGAGCACCTCCGTCGGCTCGGGGCCGACCTCCCGGCCGGTCCGGCGGCGGCGCACCTCGTACACCACGTAACCGACGACGCCGCCGGAGGCCAGGACGATGGTCACCGGCCCGAGCACACTGGCCGCCAGCTCGGAGAGGACATTGCCGGCCAGGTTGCTGGCCACGTTGGCGAGGACGCTGCCGACCACGCCGCCGATCGCGATCAACGCCGGCCAGCGTGAGCCGCCGCGCGCACCACCCGGCCCGGTCACCGCACGCCCCCGGAGACGAGCCCGGCGACCAGGTGCCGCCGCGAGAGGACCACCAGCACCACCGGCAGCACGGAGGCGAGCACCGAGCTGGCGGCCAGCGCGCCACTGTTGCTCACGAAACTGCGGGTCTGCTCGGCCAGGAACGGCCCGAGCGGCGAGGACCCCGACGCGCTGAACAGCCGCCCCACCACCAGGTCGTTCCAGACCTGGACGAACTCCAGCACGGACACCGCCACCACCGCCGACAGGTTGTGCCGGGCCAACCGGCGCAGGGTGTGCCACCACCGACGTCCGCCCAACCGGGCGTCGCGGACCTGCTCCACAGGCAGGTCCGCGAACGCGTTGCGCAGCACCAGCACCGCGAACGGCACGCCCAGCGCGATGTGCACCAGGGCCAGGCCCTGGGCCGTACCGGAGGAGAGCACCAGGCCCAGCACCTCGTTGACCGGCCCGGCGATGACCTGGATCGGCACGACGCTGGCCGCCAGCAGCAGCAGCCCGGTGGCCTGCGCGGCCGGCCCGGTCAACCAGGCCAACGGGTACGCGGCCAGCAGCGCCACCACCAGCACCGTGGCGGTCACCGCGGTGGCCAGCAGCAGGGTGAAGCCCAGCGTGCGCCACAGCTCGGTGCCGGTGACCAGGTCGCGGTAGGACTCGCCATTCGGCGGCGCCGACCACCAACCGCGCGCGGCGGCGTCGACCTGCCCGTGGGCCGACGTGGCGACCAGCACCACCAGCGGCACCAGCCAGGCGATCGCGGCACCCGCCGCGAGCAGCCGGAACACCCGTCGGGGCGGGGCGACCGAGGCGGGCTCCGGTGCCGCCTCGACGCGCGGCGGGGGCCAGGCCTGCCGGACGAAGAGCGCGGCCACCATGATTCCGCCGATCACCGCCACCAACCACACCACCCCGAGCGCGGCGCCGTCGCCGGTGGTGGTGGTCCCGGACGTCTGCCAGATCCGCAGCGCCAGCACCGAGGCCTCGTCGCGGACCGAACCGGGCGTCATCACCAGGATGAGGTCGAACGTGCGGCTGGTGCCCACCGCCACCAACGCGAAGACCACAGCGGTCGTCCGCAGCAGCAGTGGCCGCCACTGCGCGTCCCACAGCACATGGCGACGCGTACCGCCGTAGGCGCGGACCGCGTCGGCGAGGCTCGGCGGCACCGCGTCCAGCGCGGAGCGGAAAACCAGCACCGCCAACCCGACCCAGGCCCAGACGAACGCCGACATCAACGCGACGGTGACCATTCCCGGCCCGAGCAACTGCGGGGCGTCCTCGACCGGGCGGCCGGCCAGTCGGGTCGCGACCAGGGTGGCCAGCCCTCGGCTCGGGTCCGGGTCGTACATCAGCCGGAAGGTGACCCCGGTGACGACCAACGGCAACGCCACCGGCACCAGGAGGATCAACCGGACGAGGCCGCCCTCCTGGGAGCGGCGGGACGCGGCGGCGAGCAGATAGCCCAGTGCCGTCACCACCGCGGGCACCAGCAGCGCCCAGAGGACCGTCCGACCGACCACCGCGCCGGTGCCCGGGGCGGCGAGCGCGGTCCGGAAGTGCGCCGCGCCGACCCAGCGACCGTCGGTGGTGACGCTGGCGTGCATGGTCCGCAGCACCGGCCACAGCACCAGCCCGCCGAGCAGCACCGCGGCCGGCAGCAGCAGGGCCGACGTGGCCCCCGCCGCCGGATAGGCCCGACCGCGCCGGGCCGGACCGACGTCGTCGAGGACCGCCAGCTCGCCGAGGACCCGCACCTGGCTCATCGGCCGCCCCCCGCGCTGCGGGCCGCTGCGGCGAGCAGGCCGGTGGCCCGGCGGATCGCCTCGCCGGCGCGGACCCCGTCGGTGACGTCGGCGAAGAAGCCCTGCATGATCCGCCAGATGCCGACCCCGTCCGAGCCGGTGAACGCCCCGCGCAGTTGGTCGGAAAGGTCGAAACGCAGGGTGCCGGGGGCCCGCATCTCCGTGGCGAGTTGCTTGCCGACGCCGTCGGTGTAGCTGCTGATCGAGACGTTGGTGTTGGGCGACAGGTAACCGCCTTCGCGTAGCCACGGCTGGAACGAGTCGGCCCTGGCCAGCCATTCGACCAACTCGACCCCGCCCCGGGCGTCGGCGAACGCCACTGCCGCGTCCCCACCGACGATCAGGGGACCACCGCCTGGCTGGGCGCCCGGGAACCGGAACGTGACAGGTGCCTCCGGGCCGCGCCGGAACGGACGTACGACGTCGGCGGTGAAGTCGGCTCCGAGGAGCATCACCGCCCGTCTGGTGTGCACCACCTGGATCACCGATTCCTCGTACTGGGTGAGCAGGGCACGACGGCCGCCACCGACGAACGCACCCCCGATGCTCCACAGCCCGGCGAGGCGGTCCAGAGCGTCGCGTACCGGCTTGTCCTGCCAGTCGGCGCCCTGTTGGGCGAGGGCGTAGTAGCTCCCGGGTGCCATGTCGGCCAGAACGTTCTCGAACCAGTCGGTGAGCACCCAACCATCCGCGGCGCCGATGGCCAGGGGCGCCGGGCCGCCGTCGCGTCGGGCACGCGCGGCCAGCTCCCTGGTCTGGTGGAGCAGTTCGTCCCAGGTGGTCGGCGGCGCGGGCAGCGCGGAGGGCAGGTGCCAGACCAGCGACTTGTGCGCCGCCTTGACCCAGACGCCGTAACGTTCGCCCTCGGTCATCAGCAGATCGCTCAGCTCGACGCGCACGGCGTAGTCGGTGGACGGGCGCACCGGGCTCAGCCAGCCGCGCTGGGCGTACTCGGTGACCAGGCCGGGGCGCGGCAGGATCGCCACGTCCGGGCTGGTGCCGGCGAGGTGTCGGGCGCGCAGGAACGCGTCGATGTCGTTGCCGGCGCTGATCACCTGCACCGGGGCGGGGTAGCCGGCGACGACCTCGCGGAACCGGTCCAGCTCGCTCGTGCTCCACACCACGGCGACCTGTACCGACCGGGTTCCGCCGGAGCAGCCGGCGGCCAGGGCGGTGGCGCCCGCGGCGGCGGCGCGCAGCAGCGTACGGCGACCCACCCGGGCGGCCGGCGTCATCGGGCCGCCTCGCTCGGCTCGGTGACCAGCTCGTGCCGCACCGGTATCTCGGCCAGGGTGGCCGGGTCGGCGGTGCAGACCAGCACCGCCACCCCGGGGGCGTCCGGCGGCGAGAGGCGAGGCATCAGATCACCGAGGCGGCTGTCGCCCGCCGAACCGGCCGGCAGGTCGACCACCAGCACCTCCGGCAGGCAGGCCGCCGCTCGGGCGAGCGCCACCCGGAACCGCTGGGCGTCGGAGATCTGGTGCGGCAGCAGGGCGAGGGAGAGCGCCAGCTCGAGCCGGTCGACCACTGTGGCCGTCCAGTCGTTGGCCACCTCGTGCACCCGTTCGCGTTTGCGCTGGCCGTACTCGATGTTGCGCCGCACGCTGAGCTGCGGCAGCAGCGCGCCACCGGCGGGCACGTAGCCGATCTGCCGGCGCGGCGGCGGCAGGCTGGTGACGTCCCGGTCGCCGACGAGGACGCGGCCGGTCACCGGCGGGGCCAGCCCGGCCAGCACCCGGGCGACCGCCGTGCCGAACCGGGGCGGCGCCACCAGGGCGGTGAGTGTCCCGGCGGGAACGTCGAGGGTCACCGGCCCGGTGCCGGGGACGGCGACCAGTGCGCGTAGTCGTAACGTGGCCCTCACCTCCGGTGACCATTGATGACCGTCCCAGGGTGGCACACCGTGCCGACAACCGACGCCCCCGACCTCTTTCCACTGTGGAGACGGTCGGGGCTGTTCAGGCGGGGGAGTAGAGCGCGGCGAGCCCGTCCGCCGTGGCGGCCAGCCGTTCGCGCAGCGCCACCGGGGTCAGTACCTCGACGTCAGCACCGAGGCGCAGCAGGTCACCGTGGGCGTGGGTGAGCGACTCGATGGGCAGCACCGCTGTCACCCACCCCCGCGCGTCCGGTGGCCCGGCGCTGCTGTCCATTGCTGTCACCACCGGATCGCTGCCGATCTCACGCAACCGCTCCCGCCCGGCGGGGGAGAGCCGGACGCGGGCCTCGTCGCGGTGCAGTCGGGCCCGGAACTGCACCACGTGCGCCCGCCACCAGGACGGCAGGTCGAAGTCGTCCGGGCGGTCGAACTCCTGCGCCAGCGGGGTCAACGCGAGGATCTGGTTGACCCGGTAGGTCGCCGGCGCGCCCCGGCCGGGCTGGTCGGCCACCACATACCAACGGCCGCCCTTGAGGACCAGGCCGTACGGCTCCAGGACACGGGTCACCTCGCCGTTCCAGCCGCGGTAGCGCACCTCGACGCGGTGCTGCCGCCAGACCGCCTCGGCCGTGCGAGCCAGCTCGGGGGAGGCGTCGCCGTCGGCGTACCACCCGGGAGTGTCCAGGTGGAAGCGTTGTTGCAGTCGGGTCGCCCGGTCGCGCAGCGGCGCGGGGAGCGCGGCGTGCAGCTTGAGTTGCAGCGCCGCCACCACGTCGCCGTAGCCCAACTCGTCGGCGGGGCCGGGCAGGCCGGCGAGGAACAGCCGGTCGGCCTCCTCGGCGGTCAGCCCGGTCAGTCGCGTCCGCCAGCCGTCGACCAGTTGGTAGCCGCCGGCGTGCCCGGCCTCGCCGTAGAGCGGGATGCCGGCGGCGTGCAGCGACTCGACGTCCCGGTAGATGGTGCGGGGGGAGACGGCCAACCGCTCGGCGAGCTGCGCGGCGGTCAACCGCCCGTGCGACTGGAGCAGCAGCAGGACGGAGAGAAGTCGAGAGGCTCGCACTTCACTGACACTAGTTGTCAGGGGACCCGTCCTACCGTCCCGACATGGCATTCCGCGACAAGGAACTACGAACGCCCGGGCCAGTGCTGATCGGCGGCCGGCAACTCAAGCGCTACCACATGGACCAGTCGGAGCGGCCGATCGAACCCGAGGTGGAGAAGGCCGCGTACGACCTGCTGCCCGACCTGCTGGCCGACGTCGTCGACGACGGCACCCCGGCCGCCGGGTGGGTGGTGCTGCACCGGGGCGCGGACACCGGCGCCTATCTGCTGGCGTACACCTGGGTGTGGGACAACGCGCTGGAGATCCGTGTCGCCGCGGCCGGGCAGCCGGCGCTGGACTGTCCTGACGACGACCCGGCACACTTCGTCCACCTACGCCGCCCGGCGGTGGGCTGCGTCTGGGAGTTGGCGGTACTGGAACACGAGCGGGCCGCCTGGGTCCGGCACATGCTGCTGCCGGAGAGTCCGAATCTGACCGATTATCTGCGTGACACGCGAGCGGAAGGGCCGGTGGGCCGCTGATGGGCGACTTCGACTTCTTTGTGGGCACCTGGAACGTCGTCAACCGGCGGCTGCGCAAGCGGCTGGTCGGATCCGACGAGTGGGAGGAGTTCCCCGGGGTGTCGGTGGCGCACGGCTTCTTCGCCGGCGGCGGTCACTTCGACGAGATCACGTTCCCGACCAAGGGATCCGCCGGCGCCACGATCCGGGTCTTCGATCCGGCCCGGCAGGAGTGGTCGATCTACTGGACGAGCAGCGACACCGGGGTGCTGGGGCTGCCGCCGATGGTGGGCCGCTTCGTCGACGGGGTCGGCCACTTCTACGCCGACGACCAGCACGAGGGGCGTCCGGTCCGGTGCCGGTTCATCTGGTCGGGCATCAGCGCGACCACCGCCCGGTGGGAGCAGGCGTTCTCGGTCGACGGCGAACAGACCTGGGAGACCAACTGGATCATGGAGTTCACCCGAGCATCGGACTAGTGGTCTCGCGCTGACGTCCGGTGGGTGATTCGTGAGCGGCGTCAGGTCACCGGCGTGCTCGGGCCCACGTCGCGGCGGCGCAACAGGATGGTCATCGCCACGAGGGCGACCAGCAGCGCCGCCATCGCGTACACCGGGGTCGGACCGAGCGGTGCGAGCAGTGCCAGCAGCGCGACGACCGGGAAGGCGACGACCACCGCGCCGTGCTGCTGCCGACGCACGTGCAGCATCCAGACCGTGAGCAGGAAGACGGCGATCGGGACGGCCACCGCGTACCCGGCGACCCTTCCCGAGATGTGCGAGAGGTGCCGCTCGTGGTCCACCGACACGCTCAGACCCGCGCCGACTGCGGCTACCGCCGCGAAGATCAGGTAGTGGCCGTAGCCCCAGACCAGCGTGTACGGCATGCGGTCGGGCGCGTCGATGGGCCGGTCGAAGTAGAGCCACCACAGGGCGAACACGATCACGGCGGCCGCCGCCGCCAGCGACCAGAGGTGACGGTCGCCGGCGTCAACTCCGGTCTGGATGGCCACCGACGTGGCCAGCACCACGTCACCGAGCACGATCAGGGTGAACAGCCCGTAGCGTTCGGTGATGTGTCGCGGATGCCAGGGGGTCATGCCCGGGCGCTCGGCCACCGCCGGCACCAGCAGGTCGGCCACGACCAGCAGCAGCAACGCCGCGGTCCCCCACCCCTGCGGCAGGGCCAGTCGGAGCAGCCAGCCGATCTGGACGACGGTGACGCCGATCGCGTACCGCCGGGCCGCTGGGCGGTGCGCCGGGTCACCGGCGGCGGCCCGGCACCACTGCACGACGAGCGCGATCCGCATCACCACGTAGCCGTACGTGATGACGCTGAAATCGCCGTCGTTGAACGCGCGAGGCACACCGGCCGCGATGATCAACGCGCCGGCGATCTGCACCAGCGTCGCGATCCGGTAGAGATCGTCGTCAGTGTCGTAGGCCGAGGCGAACCAGGTGAAGTTCATCCACGACCACCAGATCGCGAAGAAGACCATCAGGTACCTGGTCAGCGCGTGGCCGAGCTGATCCTCGGAGACGGCGTGGTGCAGGTTGGCGGCGGCCTGCGACACCGCCACCACGAAACACAGATCGAAGAAGAGCTCCAGCGGCGTGGCCGAGCGGTGCGGCTCGTCGCGACGACGTGGCCGCATCGGCCGGTAGAACGGCCGCACCGACCGGGGCTGGGTCACCGAAACTCCTCAGACCACCCGTCGGGTCAGCCGCGCCGACGGCCGTGGGTCAGCCCCTCCAACACCAGGGTCAGCCCCGCGCCGATCAGCCAGACGTCCTTGGCCAGCCCCGCGCCCTGCTGGGTCGGGCGGATGCTGCCGGGTTCGCGCATCCCCGGCGTCTTCAGGTAGAGCTGCACCAGGCCCGCGCCGAACGCGGTCAGGCCGAGCCCGGCCAGGGGCGCCGGGACGAACGGCGCGATCAGCGCGGCCCCCAGGGCGATCTCCGAGTACGACAGCAGCTTGGCGAATCGCGCTGGCTCGAACTGGCCGAGCTGGGGCATGGCGGCGACCGCCATGCCGTGCAGACCCTCCGCGGCGGTCCCCTCCAGAGTGCGCTTGCCCAGACCCGAGTTGAGGAAGTACGCGCCGATGCTGACCCGTAGCGGCAGGTGCGCGAATTTCATTGTCACTCCCGTTGGCCGTGGTCGAATGCGGCCCGCGTACCCCGCACCGCCCGCGATAACCCGACGGGCCGGCTGGGCTGGCCGTGGTGGTCGCGGTAGGTTCGCCAGGGGCCCACCGCCGAGCCCGTGGCACACCCGCCCACCCCGGCGCGCGGCCCCGCCGCAGACCACCAGCAGGAGGCGAAGTGAGCCAGGAAGTCCGGGGAGTCATCTCCCGCAGCAAGGGCGCGCCGGTCGAGGTCGCCACCATCGTGGTGCCCGATCCCGGGCCCGGTGAGGCGATCGTCCGGATCCAGTCGTGCGGGGTCTGCCACACCGATCTGCACTACCGCGAGGGTGGCATCAACGACGACTACCCGTTCCTGCTCGGTCACGAGGCGGCGGGCATCGTGGAGCAGGTCGGCGAGGGCGTCACCGATGTCGCCCCGGGTGACTTCGTGGTGCTCAACTGGCGGGCGGTCTGCGGCGTGTGCCGCGCCTGCCGTCGCGGGCGGCCCTGGTACTGCTTCAACACCCACAACGCCACCCAGCGGATGACGCTCACTGACGGCACCGAACTCGCCCCGGCTCTCGGCATCGGGGCGTTCGCCGAGAAGACCCTGGTGCACGCCGGGCAGTGCACCAAGGTCGACCCCGCGGCCCGACCCGCCGCCGTGGGCCTGCTGGGTTGCGGGGTGATGGCCGGGCTGGGTGCGGCGATGAACACCGGAAACGTCACCAGGGGCGACTCGGTCGCGGTGATCGGCTGCGGCGGCGTCGGGGACGCGGCGGTCGCCGGTGCGGTCCTCGCCGGCGCCACCACGATCGTCGCTGTCGACACCGACAGCCGCAAGCTCGACTGGGCCCGCACGTTCGGTGCCACGCACACAGTGAACGCGTCCGAGACCGACCCGGTCGAGGCGATCCGTGCCGCCACCGGTGGCTTCGGCGCCGACGTGGTGATCGACGCGGTGGGCCGACCGGAGACGTGGAAGCAGGCGTTCTACGCCCGCGACCTGGCCGGCACCGTGGTGCTGGTCGGCGTACCGACCCCGCAGATGCAGATCGAGCTGCCGCTGCTGGACGTCTTCGGACGTGGTGGCGCGCTCAAGTCCAGTTGGTACGGCGACTGCCTGCCCAGCCGGGACTTCCCGATGCTCACCGAGCTGTACCTGCAGGGCCGGCTCGACCTGGACGCGTTCGTCACCGAGGAGATCACGCTCGACCAGGTCGAGAACGCCTTCGACCGGATGCACCACGGCGACGTGCTCCGCTCGGTGGTGGTGTTCCCGTGACCGCCCGCGTCGACCACGCGGTCACCTCGGGCACGTTCTCCCTCGACGGGCAGACCTTCGACGTGGACAACAACGTCTGGGTGATCGGTGACGACCGCGAGTGCGTCGTCCTGGACGCGCCCCACGACGTGGCGGCGATCCTCGCCCTGGTGGGCGACCGGCAGGTCCGGGCGATCCTGGCCACCCACGCCCACGACGATCACGTACGGGTGGCGCCCGAGCTGGCCGAGGCCACCGGCGCGCCGGTGCTGCTGCACGCCGCCGACCGGGTCCTCTGGGACATGGTCCACCCGCACCTGCCGCCCAACGGCGAAGTGCACGACGGGCAGAGCATCGAGGTGGGCGGCACCACGCTGCGGGTGCTGCACACCCCCGGGCACAGCCCCGGGGCGTGCAGCTTCCACGCGCCGGAGTTGGGCGCGGTGTTCACCGGCGACACGCTCTTCGCCGGTGGGCCCGGCGCGACGGGCCGCTCGTACAGCGACTTCGACACCATCGTCCGGTCGATCCGCACCCGTCTGCTGACCCTTCCCGCGGAGACGGTCGTGCACACCGGCCACGGCGACGACACGACGATCGGCGCGGAGGCACCGCACCTGCAGGAGTGGCTGGACCGCGGCCACTGAGCCCAGCTCATCGGCCTGCTGGGCGCGGTCGACGGGCTCAGCGCTCGTCGGCCGCGCCCAGCACCGGTTTGACGTCCAGGATCGGGGTGCCGTCGAGGGCCTCCAGGTCGGCCACCTCGACGCGTAGCCCGTCCACCGTCAGGACCCGCACCCGGTGCAGCCCGATCGGGTTGGGCCGGTGCGGTGATCGGGTGCTGAACACCCCGGTCTCCGGACGTTTCGCGTCGTCGCGTGGATGCACCGCGAGCACGTCGCGCCGGGCACGGTCCAGCCAGGTCAGCACCAGCAGCTCCGTGCCGACCCGCAGGTCACGCACGGCCCGCTCGACCTGTGGGTCGAAGACCAGCCACGCCGTCGACGCGCCCTCGTCGCCCTGCCGCGGCGCGCTCGCCGCGTCGGTCAGCGATGAGGCGACCCGGCCGACCGGGTGCAGCAGGTAGGTGCCGTCACTCACTGCCTGGACCATCGACGCTCCCTCCTGGACGTTCCAACCTAACCCGGCCGCGACGCTAGGATCCCGCTCATGGCCGCCGACTCGCCCGTCCCCGCCGTCCGTCAGTTGCGCCTCGTGGTGGAGGCCACCGACCACGAGGCCGCCGTCGCGTTCTTTCGCGACGCGCTGGGCCTGCCGGAGGAGGCGGCGTTCAGCGGCGAGGGGGATGCGCGGGTGGTGATCCTGGACGCCGGCCGCGCCACGCTGGAGATCGCCAACCCCGCGCAGAAACGCCTGATCGACGAGGTTGAGGTGGGCCGGCAGGTCGCGCCGCGCATCCGGGTGGCCTTCGAGGTGGACGACACGAAGGCGACGACCGCCCGGCTGGTGGCCGCCGGGGCGGGCGAGATCGCGCCGCCGACGCGTACGCCGTGGCAGTCACTCAACTCCCGCCTCGACGCGCCCGCCGGGCTTCAGATCACCATCTTCCAGGAGCTCCTCGGAGCGAACGAGGATGTCGGGAGGCGGGATGCGGGGCCCGCGGGCGACGGCGACAACTGACTCCGGCGGCGGGCGGACCGCGGTCCTGATCCGATCGGGACCCTCCAGCACCCCACCGCCACGGCGCCCTCTCGTCCGCTAGGGCGAGCCGCACGGCTGCCCGACCCACCGCGCTGGGCCTGGGCGCTCACCCACGGTAGCGAAACACCGCCAGCTGCCTGCCTCCCCAACACCCCGCACGGACCTTTGCTCTGCTTACCTATCTGCACCACGTCCCGTGAGGTGCGCATACGCCCTTTCCGCCAGCTATCGCCATCCGTCCCGGTGGTCACGAAACGTGGCCGGTGCGTATAGGTAAGCAGAGCAAAGGCTGACGTTCGCACATCGCCCTCGCGCTCCGAGACCCTGTGTCACGCCCGTCCGGCGTGGCGTCGGCAGGGCCCCGGTGTCCGACTCTGCGTGTGACCAGGGCCGCAGCCCAGCGAGGTTCGGGCAATTCCGGAATGCCCGACACGTGAACCCGGTTGTGTCCCCCGTACCGCCGGAGCCCAAACCCTTTTCCGCGGTCATCTCCCGAGGAGTGTTCACCCCGGAGCGCTCCGCACGATCGAAAGGGCAACCATCGTGAAGGTCGACTTCACTCGATGGCTCCCCGCCATCGCTAAGGACTCGTACCGCAAGACCGCGCTGAGCGTGGCGGGTGTGGCTGCTCTCGGTGGTCTGGCCCTCGCGCCGACCGCGGTCGCCGCACCGGTCACCTCCGGACCGCACCAGGGCGCCGTCGCCGCCATCGACCGTGCCACCGGAAAGGCCGCCACCACGGTCCGCCAGGACGACCAGCCCGTCGAGTCGGGCCTCACCACCGGCTCCGCCACCGGCAAGCCGCCGGCCGGCAAGCCGAGCCGAGCGCAGCTGATCCCGCACGGCATCGAGGGCGCACAGTCGCGCGTACCGCTCGACGACGCGCAGTTGGCCAACGCCCGGGCCATCGTCGACGCCGCCAAGAAGACCGGCGTCGGTGACCGGGGCGCGGTGATCGGCGTCGCCACCTCGTTGCAGGAGTCGAAGCTGTACAACCTCGGCCACCTCGGCGCGTACAACGACCACGATTCGCAGGGCCTGTTCCAGCAGCGTCCGTCGTCCGGTTGGGGCACGCCCGACCAGATCACCGACCCGGAGTACGCCGCCACGGCGTTCTTCACCGCACTCAAGAACGTCGGCGGCTGGCAGGACCTGCCGCTGACCGCCGCCGCGCAGACCGTGCAGGTCTCCGCCTTCCCCTACGCGTACGCGCAGTGGGAGGAGCAGGCGGCGGACATCGTCCAGCAGATGTGGTGACACCCGCACACGAGGCCGGCCGGCTCCCTTCGACGGGAGCCGGCCGGTTCTGTGTGTCCGGGTACCTCAGCAGGCCGGGTAGAGGCGGCGGGTGCCGACCCCGGCCGTGTACGCGTCCCGGTCGCTGAACCGGCAGCCGTAGTCGGGTCGGGCCACCACCGCCGGGTCGGTCACGGTGTCGCCGGCCGGGCGCTTGCCGGTGCGTACCCAGGACAGCAGGTCGTCCCAGGCGGCGCCGGCTTCCGCCGGGGTGAACTCGCAGTGCTGCGTCGCCCGGATAGCCCGCTGAACCACCAGCCTGCTGCGACCGTTGCGCGCCACGTCGGTGGCGTACGCCTGCTCCATGCTGAACGGTACGAACAGGTCACCGAGACCGTGCAGGCTGAGTACCGGCGCGGTCGGGCGGCCGGCGATGCGCGGCACCTCGGTCAGCGTCGGCAGCAGCCGCTGTCGCAGGTTCTCCGGGGCGACCCGCTGCACCGTCGCGTTGATGTTCACCGGGCTGTTCGGGGTGTAGCGGGTGAGCAGGTTGGTGGACAGCTGGCCGGGCCGCTGGGCGGGGGAGTTGCCGCTCCCGGTGGGCACGCTGATCGAGAAGAGGAAGTCCTTCCAGACCGCGAACGCCGCGTCGGCGCCGGGACGCGGCCCGCCGGAGCGGTTCACCGTGATCGCCCGCAGCTGCTTGCCCCGGTCCGTTGTGGTGTCCGGCCCGGTGGGGGTCAGCCCGGCCAGACCGAGCGCCACCTGTATGCGGGGCACCGCGTTGGTCAGATAGTCGGCCGGCGTGGGATACGCCGGCACCCCGGAAAGTGCCTGCGCGACCAGGTTGTAGTCCAGGTAGAAGTCGAGCAGCGTCTGATCACCGAGCACACCGCACATCGGCAACGCGCCGTCGTAGAAGCCGGGGTACTGCTCCAGTGAACGACCGATGACGTAACCACCCATCGACACCCCGGCGACGTAGGTGTGCTGCGGTCGGCGGACCGTCCGCCCGAAGTGGTCGGCGAGATCCTTCGTCCCCAGCACCCCGGAGCGGATGTCGAAGCCGTTCCGGTCGTACGAGGACGACGCCCACGCATACCCCTGCTCCAGCACGCGCTGGCGCAGCCCGAAGGCCGGCGGTTCCGGCGAGAGTACGGTGCTCTGGCCGCGGTAGCCGTGCGCCCACAACACCAGGTCGCCGTTCCACCGGGCGGGGACCTCGATGATGTACCCGGCGTGGCGGTGCACGCCCTGGTGTACCGTCGTCGGACGACCGCCCACCACCAGCGGCGCCAACGGCGGATTCTCGATGGTGTAGCCGGGCAGTGGCTCGCCGCCCCTCGCGTCGCGACCGGTGGCGCTGGCCGGCGCCGCACCGGCCAAACCGACCGCGAGGGTCAGCGTCGCGGCGGCGGCGAGCAGACGGCGGAGGTTACGAACGGGTGTGGACAGCATCGATGCTCCCCATCGGGCGGTTGTCGCCCGGGGGCGACCAGCGGGACGGTTGCCTACCGGTCGGTAGCGTCCTGAACCTAGAACCGCCGTCGACCAGTGTCAATGGGTTCGCTGATCCGCCGGTCAACACGACGATCCAGCCCCACCCGGTCGTTCAGGCCGGTGGGCCGATCGGGTTGACTGTCGCCGTGGACGAGTCGATCTGGGAGGCGGCCAGAGCGTCACGCGGCTGGCTGGACGCGGCGAACGGCACCGGGCAGACCGAACTGACCTGCCGCATCCTCAAGCTCACCGAGGAGGCGGGGGAGGCTTCGGCTGCCTGGATCGGGTTGCTCGGGCAGAATCCGCGTAAGGGTGTCACCCACACCCGCGAGGACGTCGCGGCGGAGTTGGCCGACGTCGCCTTCACCGCGCTGGTGGCCATCGAAAGCCTCGGGCTGGACGCGCAGACGGCTCTGGACGCCTGCGCCGCAAAGGTGCGCTCCCGCCTGACGGGCCAATAACCGCCCTGACGTCCGGGATGCCCCGACTTCCGTGAGCCCGAGTGGATCACGTGGTTGCCGGGTGCTCCGACGCTGCAACCCAGTGCCGTATGGGCGTTGTGTCCGTTTCTGGGGTGTGGCCGGGTGCACTCGCGGGCCGGAATCATGGCCGGGCCGGGGTCGTTACACACTCTGACGATCGCAGCACCACCGACCCGCCGCCCGGCCCTCGCGGGCTGGTCACGCAGGTCGGAATGACCCCGGCCCCCCGGTCGTTACACATGGACCCGGCGACACGAGCCCCCGCTCGGCAGGTCGCCGGCCCCGACGCCCGACCGGGCGTCACCCCCTCAGACTTTTCCCTCTGTTTGTTCAGCGCCGGACGAGGTGCTCACATCCGCAACCGCCGTTCCCCTTTGGCGGTGCGGGTGTCCTACCCCCGAAGGAGCTACCCCCATGAACACGATCATGCGTAAGAGCGTCCTGTCTGTTGCTGGTCTCGCGTTCGCCGGCGGTGTCTTCGCCGGCCCCGTCGCCCACGTGGCCAACCCCGTCGACGCCAAGCCCGTCGCGGTTGCGGTGCAGGCCGACAAGCCCGACACCAGCAAGCTGATTCCGCACGGCACCCAGGGCGACCAGTCCCGGATCACCCTCAACGACGAGCAGACCGCCAACGTGAAGGCGATCATCGCCGCCACGAAGAAGGCTGGTCTGCCGGAGCGGGCCGCGGTCATCTCGATCGCGACGAGCCTGCAGGAGTCCAAGCTGGAGAACCTCGGCCACCTCGGCGACATGAATGACCACGACTCGTTGGGCCTGTTCCAGCAGCGCCCGTCCAGTGGTTGGGGTACGCCGGAGCAGATCACCGACCCCGAGTACTCCACCACCGCGTTCCTCAAGGGCCTCAAGCAGGTTGACGGGTGGCAGGACATGGCGCTGACCGAGGCGGCGCAGACGGTGCAGGTGTCGGCCTACCCGGACGCCTACGCCCAGTGGGAGCAGCAGGCCGCCGACCTCGTCGGCCAGCACTGGAACAGCTGACCCGCGTCACGGCACACAGCACGACAGCATCAGCCGCTGGCCGGCACCCGCAACCCGGGGTGCCGGCCAGCGGCCTTTCTGCTGCCGCCAGCCGGACGACGTCGTCTGGTCGGTGGAGGCGACGTAGCGGAGTGACGTGATCGGCGCCGAGTGATCCGATCGGCCGAAGGGTACGTACCCCTGAACGGGGACCGGCGGAGGGACACAGGCATGGCCGCAGTGGGGCACGGCGCGGATCGCGAACCGGAGTCGGAGCCGGAACCGTCCGGTGAGGCAGCACCGCGACGGTGGTCCATCGGGGCTCGACTGTTGGTGGCTGCTGCCGCCGTCGTCCTGCTCCTGGGCGCGACAGCGGTGGCCGTGATCGTTGCCGATCCCGACCACCTCGGCATGACCTACGCCGGCCGCCCCGACGGCACTCGCCCCGACGGCACACGCCCCGGTGACGGCGGCCGCCCGGGAGGCGTCGCCGACCCGGACGCGCCTGAAGGTCGCCGCGGTGGTGCGGGTGCCGCGGCCGAGCAACTGTTGACAGCGCCCCTGGCCGGTCGGCAGAAGGGCACCTTCGTGCTCGCGGATGGGCTGTCCTCGTTCGAGCTGCGGGTGGCCAAGTTGGGCGACGACCTGTACCGGATCAGTGCCCCGGCCGGCTCGGGTGTGGCGGGCCGACCGGCGGTGCGGGGGGAGACCGTGCGGCTCGACCTCGTGGAGTCCGGTACGCGCGGGCCACGGGCGGTGCGGGTGTTGCTCAACGAGCGGGTCGCCTGGCGTGTCCACCTCGTTGGCGGGGTGAGCAGTCAGGTGTTGGACCTGACCCGGGCCCGTCTGCTGGGTGTGGAAATCGCCGGAGGCTCCAGCCGTACCGAGATTCTCCTGCCACCGATCACCGCCGACGGTTCCGGTAACCCGACCGGCCCGCGTTCAGACCAGCCCGGCAGCATCCTGACCGTACGACTTACCGGTGGGACCAGCCAGCTCGACGTCCGGGTCCCGGGGGAGACTCCGGTACGGGTTCGGGCGGGAGCCGGCGCGGGCTCGGTGGTGGTACGCGGCGACCGCTGGGACGGGGTGGCCGCGGGCTCGGTGCTGGGTACGCCGGGTTGGGACCGGTCGCCGGAGCGCCTGTACCTGGACCTGGTCGCCGGTGCCAACAGCGTGCTGGTCTCCTCCAGCAACCGGTGAACCAAGGCCCGGGCCAGCGCACGCCGGGCCAGCCAACCACGGGCTGGTGAACCCCGCCCGGCCTGGCTGGAAGCGCCGCGGTCGCGAACAGGCGTGCGCGTACAGTCGGGCGGTGGAGCGTACTGAATCAATGCTGGCGCAGACCCGACCGCCTGGCGTGGCCGACGTCGATCCCGGCAGTGTGTTGTTGCCCGGCCACGACGTGCCGTTGGGCCGGTACACCACTGTGCGGCGGCTGCTTCCGCAGCGCGCGCGCCGGATGGTCGGCGCATGGTGTTTCGTGGATCATTTCGGCCCGGACGATGTGGCGCAGCGGCCCGGTATGGAGGTGCCGCCGCACCCGCACACCGGGCTGCAGACGGTGACCTGGCTGCTCGACGGCGAGATTCTGCACCGGGACAGCCTCGGCAACGTGCAGCCGATCGTGCCCGGCCAACTGAATGTGATGACCTCCGGGAACGGTATCGCCCACTCGGAGCGCTCGCCGGCCACGCATCCGCCGGTGATGCACGGTGTGCAGCTCTGGGTGGCTCTGCCGGACCCGGCACGGGCCGGAGCGGCCGACTTCGCGCACCACGGCGACCTGCCGCGCTGGCGCGACGGCGATCTGGACGGCACAGTGCTGGTCGGCGAGTTCGCCGGGGAGCGGTCCCCGGCGGTGGTGCACACCCCGTTGGTGGGGGTGCAGCTGGAGTTGGGCGGTGAGGCGCCGGCGACGATGGCGTTGCGGCCCGATTTCGAGTACGCCGTACTGGCGATGTCCGGGTCCGCGGAGGCGGCCGGGGTCGGGTTCGAGCCGGGGGCGCTGCTGTATCTGGGCTCGGGCCGCCGGGAGCTGACGGTGCGGGGCGGGGCCGGGGCCCGGTTGCTGCTGCTGGGCGGTACGCCGTTCGAGGAGCCGTTGGTGATGTGGTGGAACTTCGTGGGTCGGTCCCACGAGGAGATCGCCGCCGCCCGGGAGGACTGGATGGCCGGTGACGGGCGCTTCGGTGTGGTCGCCGACGACTCGGCGCCGCCGCTGCCGGCGCCCGCCCTGCCCACGACCCGCCTGAAGGCCCGCGACCGCACGGGTGGCCTGCACGGCTGACGCCCCCGCATCTCGTCGATCTTGCAGTTTCGGTCCCCGGAATGTGGGACTCTGCGGGTTTTGTCGCGACAGAAACTGCAAGATCGCCGGGCCGGGCCGGGCCGGGCCGGGCCGGGGCAGGGTAGGGCGGTGTGACCTCCCGGTGGCGCGGGTAGGCGCTGGGATGGCGACCAGTTTGATCACTCCGATGGCGGATCGTAAACGTCTGGCGCGCCGACTCGCCGGGGGCGGGCGGGGCTTCGCCGAGCAGTACGGGTTCCGGGTCACGAACAACCCGGCGAGCCTGTTCCAGGTGCTGTACCTGTCGGTGCTGCTGGCCCGTCGTGGTGACTTCCGGCGGGCGTTGGACGGGGCGCGGGCGTTGCGCGACGAGGGGTGGGACAGCGCGGCCCGGCTGGCGCGTTCCCTGCACGAGGACCGGGTCCGGGTGCTGCGCGCCAGCGGCCAGCGCGGGGACGTGGACGCGCTGGCCGCCGTGCTGGGTGACCTGGCTAGGACGGTGACCGAGTGGTACCGGGGTGATCTGCGCCGGCTGCGGGCGGTGGCGCGCCACGACCCGGTCCGGGAGCGGGCGCTGCTGACCGAGCTTCCGGGCGTGGACGACCAGGTCGTCGTCCTGTTTCTTCGCGAGGCGCAGGCGTTGTGGCGGGAGGTGGCCCCGGTCGCCGACCGGCGGGCGCTGACTGCCGCGCGTCGGCTCGGGCTGGGCAGGTCGGCGGACGACCTGGCCGGTCTGGCCACTGGCGAGTCCGAGCAGTTGGCCTGGCTGGTGGGGGCGTTGGCCCGGGTGGACCTGGAGCATCGCTACGCGGAGGTGACCGGTCGGCCGTGACGTGCCCTGGCCCACACTTCCCCAAATTCTGACCAAACGGAGGATGTTCTGCCGTATGGTTGGACCCGGCAGTGCTGGCCGCTCGGTTCGGGTGAGCCTCCACCGCCTGGTGACCGCGACCGGTTCGGATGCGGTTCACCGCCTGGGCAGGCTTGCGTGGCGCCCTGGGTCGCGGTTCGTGACCAGGGGCGCCCGCCTGTCCCGGCCCTTCGGTCGGCCCCGCCCCGTGTCGCGCTCCGGGGGACTGCGCGGCTCGGAGCGTGACCAGCTGTCATCCCGCCAGACCCGCCAGCAGGTTCACCGTCACGGCGATGATGAACGCGCCGAACAGGTACGACACCATCGAGTGGCGCAGCACCGTACGACGCATCTCGTTGCTGGTCAGGTTGGTGTCGGAGATCTGGAACGTCGTCCCGATGGTGAACGCGACGTACGCGAAGTCGGAGTAGCACGGCGGCTCGGTCTGGTTGAAGTTCACCCCGCCGTCCGGGCCGGTGTAGTAGATCCGGGCGTACCGGGCGGCGAACACGGTGTGAACCACGAACCAGGAGAGCACCACGCTGAGCACGCCCAGGCCGCTGTGCAGCTCCCGGGTCGTCCCGGGGGGCGCGCTCTGCGCGCTCGCCACGACCAATCCGACGGCCAGCAGGCTGGCCAGGCAGGCGACGAGCAGCAGGGCGTCCCGGATCGCCCGGTTCGGGTCCTCGTGGACGGCCAGCTGGGCGGTCCGCAGGGCGTCCATCGGCCAAATTTTGTGCCAGACCAGCACGAGCCAGCTCAGCGCGCCCACGTCCCAGCCGGCCAGCGCGGCGAGCGGCAGGGGAAGCAGCAGCGCGAAGACGCAGCCGGCGACGACGCCGGCCACCGCCACGACGGCGAGCTGCTTCGCAGCCGGGAAACGCACGTCCGTTGGCCGGTCGGGGCCGGTCTGGGTCATTCGGGACGCTCCCGGGTCGGGGTGGTGGGCGTCACTGCCGGATCAGATGCCGCGCAGGTGCTGCGAGACCCGGTTGTGCTTCTTGTCCCGGGCCTGCTCGGCCCGCTGGGCGGGGCCGACCTCGGGCGCAGCCTCGATCCCGGCCGACCGGGCCACCTCGGTCCCGTTGGCGTAGTCGACCGGCGGCAGGGCGCGCAGCGCCTTCAGCACGTCCGGCGGGGCACCCTCCCGTTCGGCCTCGCGGACCACGTCGTTCTTCTCGGCCGGGTAGTCCAGGCTCGACAGGTACTGCAGGACGTCGGCGTAGCTCGCCATGGCGTGGGCTCCCTCGGGCATCGATGTGGTGACGACCGGCGGCGGTTACCCGCCCGCCGGCCGGTCACGCCCGCCCGGGGCAGGAAACCCGGTGCCGTTTCTCCTCGGCCGCCGCGGGTACCCGCAGGCGCCGATGCGAGCCAAGGGAGTACGCGATGAACTACGACACCTTCATCGACCAGGTTTCCCAGCGCACCGCGACGTCGTCCGAGCGGGCGGTCGAGCTGACCCGGGCCGTGTTGGAGACGTTCGCCGAGCGGTTGACCGGCGGTGAGGTCCTTGATCTGGCCGCCCAGTTGCCCCAACCGCTGCAACTCGTGCTCAAACCGAGCCCGAGCACCGAGCAGGCGGACCGGTTCGGCGCGGCGGAGTTCGTCGCCCGGGTCGCGTTGCGCGCCGGTGTGCGGGAGCCCGCCGCCGAGGACGCCAGCCGGGCGGTCTTCACCACCCTTCGCGAGGCGATCACCGGCGGTGAGTTCGACGACGTGGTGACCCAGCTGCCACGTGACTACCGGGGCCTGGTCGAGCAGGCGATGGCCCCGGGTGCGACGTTGCGCCGGGGCTGACAGCGCTCGTACCGGGCACACACAGCGGTTTACCAGGGCAACCATCGATGTCCCGCTTGGCGTGGCGATTCCGCCTGGCCTAACCTTGTCGTGCGAGGGGAGTACTTCCCACGAACCATTCCGGTCAGTACGGCGCGCCCGGCGTGCCTCGGGTGGTTGCCCACCAGGTGGTGGGTGAAGGAGACCTCGAACATGACGGTGTTCGAGGAGACCCAACATGAGTCAAGTGTCGTATCTGTCCGCCGCCAGCGACCTGTCGTCGGTGGGCACGCCCACGCTGTGGGCGGTCACCATCATCGGGGTCCTCCTGCTGTTGGTGCTGGACTTCCTGGTCACCCGCCGCCCGCACGAGGTGTCCATGCGGGAGGCCATCGGCTGGTCGGCCTTCTACATAGCGCTGCCGCTGGCGTTCGGCGGCTGGCTCTGGTGGCGATTCGGCTCCCAGCAGGGCGTTGAATACCTGACCGGCTACCTGGTGGAAAAGTCGCTCTCGGTCGACAACCTCTTCGTCTTCATGTTGCTGTTGGCGGCGTTCGCGGTGCCGGCGGTGCTCGCCCAGCGGGTGCTGCTCTACGGCATCGCCGGTGCGCTGGTGCTGCGGGCCGTCTTCATCGCCCTCGGGGCGGCGGCGTTGCAGACCCTCGACTTCGCCTTCCTGCTCTTCGCGATCATCCTCATCGCCACCGCGGTGAAGCTGCTGCGTGACGCCATCTCCGGGCATCAGCAGGAAGTCGACATCAACAAGATGCGGTCGGTGAAGCTGCTGCGCAAGGTCATGCCGGTGGTCGACGACTACCACGGCACCAGGATGACCGTCCGGCAGGGCGCGAAGCGGGCACTCACGCCGTTCGCCCTGGTGGTGGTCGCGGTGCTGGCCACCGACATCGTCTTCGCTGTCGACTCGGTGCCGGCGGTCTACGGCATCACCGAGGACCCGTACCTGGTGTTCGCCACCAACGCGTTCGCCCTGCTCGGCCTGCGGGCGCTCTACTTCGTCCTGCACGCGGCGCTGAGCCGGCTGGTGCACCTCAGCTACGGTCTGGCCATCATCCTGGCGTTCATCGGCCTCAAGCTGGGTCTGCACTGGGCGCACGGCATCTGGGACAGCGTGCCGCAGATCCCCACCCTGGCCTCGCTCGGCGTGATCATCGGTGTGCTGGTGGTGGTCACGGTGACCAGCCTGCGCGCCACCCGCGGTGGCGACCTGCCCGAGGACCGCACTGTCGTCGCGGAGCGGCACTGACCGCGCCGCGCCGGCTGACGACGGGGTACGCGGGAAAGCTCCCGCCCCCACCGGCGCGGGTGGTACGACTGTGCAATGGGAATCGTGTCACCGGGCTTTCAGGGTCGGCCCCGAACGCAGGAGCCGGCCCTGCCACCCGGTCAGTATCTGACCGAGGACTTTCCGGTGCTCTCGGCCGGCCCGACGCCCCGGGTGTCACTGGACACCTGGGAGTTTGTCATCTCCGCCGAGAACGGCAGCGACCACCGGTGGTCGTGGCAGGAGCTGATGGCCCTGCCGCAGGAGACTCCGATGGTGGACATCCACTGCGTCACCCGCTGGTCCAAGCTCGGCACCAACTGGCAGGGCGTCTCACTGGACACCCTGCTCGCCGACGTCGACACGGGAGCGCACTTCGCGCTGGCGCACTCCTACGGCGGGTACACCACCAACCTGCCGCTCGACGACCTGCGGGGCGGCCAGGCCTGGGTGGTGCACACCTTCGACGGCGCTCCGCTGCCCGCTGAGCACGGCGGGCCCGCGCGACTGCTGGTGCCGCACCTGTACTTCTGGAAGTCCGCCAAGTGGGTGCGCGGCCTCCGACTCAAGACGATGGACGAGCCAGGGTTCTGGGAGACCGCCGGGTACCACGACTACGGCGACCCGTGGCGCGAACAGCGGTACCAGGGTGACTGAGCGCGCCGTGGCGACGAGCACCCAGCGCCGGACGCCCAACCGTTGGCAGGTCGGCCGGCTGGTGGAGCGCCGGGTGGAGACACCGACCGCGCAGACCCTGGTGCTGGAGGTGCCGGACTGGCCGGGGCACCTGGCCGGGCAGCACGTCGACCTGCGGCTCACCGCCCCGGACGGCTACCAGGCGGCACGGTCGTACTCGATCGCCGGGCCGGCCGTGGACGGGCCGGGAGGACCGCGCATCGAGGTGACAGTGCAGCGGGTGCACGACGGCGAGGTGTCGCCGTACCTCATCGATGTCTTTGGAAACGGCGACCCGATCGAGGTCCGCGGACCGCTCGGCGGCTGGTTCATCTGGCGGCCCGAGGAGACCGCGCCGGTGCAGCTCGTCGCCGGCGGCTCCGGCGTCGTGCCGCTGATGGCGATGATCCGGGCGCGGCGGGCGGTGGGCAGCAAGGCGCCGTTCCGGCTGATCTACTCGGTGCGCACCCCCGGCGACGTGATCTACGCCGACGAGCTGCGCCGCCGGATCCGCGACGACTTCGGCCTCGACGTCGCGTACGTCTACACCCGGGAGGCGCCCGAGGGCTGGCGCGGCGAGCCGCACCGGATCGGGCTGGCCGACGTCAACACGCACGGGTGGCCACCGGACCTGGAACCACTCACCTACGTCTGCGGCCCGACCGCGTTCGTGGAGACCGTGGCCGACCTGCTGGTGGGGCTGGGTCACCCGTCGCGTCGGGTCAAGACCGAACGGTTCGGCCCCACCGGCTGACCACCGCTCACTCACGCAGTGTCGAGGAGATTCGATGACCGAGATGTCGTACCTGGACGGCAACATGCTCGACGGCCCGATGCGTGAGCTGTTCACCGTCGACCTGAGCAGCGCGATGGGCCGCTGTGAGAACTGCGGGACGACCGGTTCGATGGCCAGCCTGCACGTCTACTCGAACGCCCCGGGCCTCGTCGCCCGTTGCCCCTCCTGCGAGGAGGTGATGGTGCGCCTGGTGCGCGGGCCGGACCGGGCCTGGCTGGACATGCGCGGCACCACCTTCCTCCAGGTGCCGATGCCGATGGAACAGACGTTCCCCGGCCCGCTCTGACGGAACGCTCGCCCGGCTGACGTTCTACTTCACGCTCCTGACGCTGTGGGATCCGTTGGCGGCACTGCTGTTGGCCGCTCGCCGGGTGCAGGGGCTCGTGCTGGGCTGCGCGGTGCTGGTGACGGACGCGGCCGCGAACGGGTACGCCAACTACGTGCTGGACCCGGCGTTCGGTGTCACCCCGGGCCGGATCGGGCAGGCCGTCATCACCGCCCTCGCCGTCGGTCTCGTCGCGCTCAGTCCCTGGCTGGCGCCGTGGTTCGCGCGACGAGGGGCCCTTCAGTGACGGAGGAGGTCGTAGGCCCGGGCGACGTCGTCGGCCCACGGCGAGTCGTCAGCTCGTTCTCCACCAGCTGATTCTCTCATCGACGACTCACTGGGCGGTGCCCGCGAGCAGCCACCGCCGGACGGGGATCTCCAGGAGCGCCCGCTCACCGTCCGGGCTGACCTGCCGGCCGACGTCCCAGCCGTCGTACTTGCGCGCGAACGCCTCGACGACCGTTCCCGGGAATCCACTCCGGTGCACGTGGACGGCGCCCTCCGCCACCACCGGAGCGTTGCCGCTCTCCAGAGCCAGGGACACCCGTGGGTCGGCCAGGACATTGCGGGCCTTGACGCTGCGGCTCTCGCAACCGACCCAGAACGTCGCGGAGAGGTAGACGAACCAGACCGGCGTGAGGTGCGGGGACCCGTCGCGTCGCACCGTGCACAGCCAGATGTTCAGCTCCCGTGACAGTCGCTCCTCGACGTCGGCCGAAGGGGGCGAGGGGCTTCGGTTCATCCGGCAAGTGGATCACAAGCCTGCCCGTGCCGGCGGTGGCCGTCGAATACTCGGGTGCGGCTGGCCCGGCTCGTCCCTAGGCTTTGCGCCCCAAGGACCGTATGGCATCCGGTCAGATCGGAGATGACCCGCGCGATGACGGCTCACCTGTTCGCGATCACCTGTGACGCAGCCCAGCCCGTACACCTCGGTCGGTTCTGGTCCGGGCTTCTTGGTCGGGACATGGTGGAGGATCCGCGCGACGGCGTCCTGGTCCTGCCGGGGGCCGACCCCGAGCTCCGGCTGCGCTTCGTGCCGTCTGACCAGCCGAAGGTCGTCCAGAACCGGATGCACTTCGATCTGACCAGCAGTTCGCTGGAGGACCAGCGGCAGACGGTGGCCCGTGCGTTGGAGTTGGGCGCGCGGCACGCCGACATCGGGCAGGGCCCGGAGATCGATCATGTGGTGCTCGCCGATCCCGAGGGCAACGAGTTCGACGTCATCGAGCCGGGCAACAACTTCCTCGACGGCTGCGGCTTCGTCGGTGCGCTGGCCTGCGACGGTTCGCAGAAGGTCGGCTACTTCTGGAGCGCGGCGCTGGGCTGGCCGCTGGTCTGGGACCAGGACGAGGAAACGGCGATCCAGTCGCCGCACGGTGGCACGAAAATTACGTGGGGTGGCCCGCCACCGATGCCGAACGGCGGTCGGGATCGGGTGCGTTTCGACCTCGCGCCGGGTGTTGGCGTCGACTGGCAGGTCGAAGTCGACCGTCTGCTCTCGCTCGGGGCGACCCGGGTCGACGCCGACCAGGATGGGACAGGCCGGCTGGTGCTGGCTGACCCCGATGGTCAGGAGTTCAGCCTGCGGACGTCCCGCTAGCCCCGGTAAGCGCCGCGATCATTGGACAACAGCGGCGCCGGTCGGTCAGAGTGGTCCGCCGTGAGATACCTGCGTACCGGTGGTCCCGCCGCGATCCGGCGACCCCGGCCCACCGACTCGGACGAGTTCGTCGCCGCCGCGCTGCGCAGTCGGGACCTGCACCATCCCTGGTTGGCCGCGCCGGCCAGCCCGGAGGAGTACGAGCTCTATCTGCGCCGGATCCGTCGCCGCGACAGCGCCGGATACCTGATCTGCGACCGGGCCAGCGGCGAGATCGCCGGCTACGTGAACATCAGCGGGATCGTGCTCGGCGCGCTGCGCGGTGGCTACCTGGGGTATGCGGCGTTCCTGCCGTACAGCGGGACCGGCCACGCCTCGGCGGGCGTCGCCCTGGTGATCGACCACGCGTTCACCTCGGCCGGGTTGCACCGGCTGGAGGCGAACATCCAACCGGGCAACGAGCCGTCGCGGCGGGTGGCCCGCAAGCTGGGTTTCCGGTTGGAGGGTTTCTCCCCGGACTACCTGTTCATCGACGGCGCCTGGCGCGACCACGAGCGCTGGGCGATCACCGCACCAACCCCCGCCTGACCGGTCGGCCCGGCGGCGCCGGACCGACGAGTCAGAGAGTCAGCATCGGGCCTTTCACCCGGACCGGGTGATGACGCTCCGTGTCCTGCTTCCTACGGTGGGTGTCATGGCTGCCGTTCGCGCGACCCCTGCCAACCCCATGCCCGGTCTGTCGATCGCCAATTCGGACAGTGGCGATCAGCGGGCGATCCCGCCGGAACTGGGACCCGACTCTCTCGCGGTGCTCAGCGGGCCCACCTTCCTGTACTCCAACGCCCAGGGGGACGTGCCGCCGGGCAGCATCGGTGGGCTCGTGCACCTGGACACCCGGCTGCTCAGCGGTTGGACATTGACCATCGACGGCAGTGAGTTGCTGGTGTTGCGCTCCGAGACCATCGAGCACTACTCCGCGCAGTACACGCTCACCAACCCCGACCTGCCGGGGCTGCCGCCGAACAGCCTGGCCGTCCGGCGGCTGCGCTACGTCGGCGACGGCCTGCACGAGCGCCTGGAACTGGTCTCGTTCCGGTTGGAGCCGGTCCGGTTTGAGCTGCGGCTGGCCGTCGACGCCGACTTCGCCGACCTGTTCGAGGTCAAGTCCAGGGTCCGGGACCGCTTCGCGGAGATCAGCCGGGACCATGCCGCCGACGGTTCCGAACTGTGCTTCTCCTACCAGAGCGGTGACTTCTGCGCCCAGACCCGGGTGTGCTGCGCGACGCCAGCCGACCGCGTCGAGGGCGACGACCTGGTCTGGGAGCTTGACCTGAGCCCCCGCGAGACCTGGAAGGTGGACCTGCACGTGCCGCTGCCGGACGGCATGGGGGTGGTCGAGCCGGTCCGGGGTGACATCGCCGACGTCTTCCACGGTCGCGCCGACGATCCGCTGCGCCGGTGGACCGAGAACCGCGCGGTGTTGCGCAGCGACAGCACGTCGCTGGAGCGCACCGTACGCCAGTCCCGTGACGACCTGTCGGCGCTGCGGCTCGACCTGGAGGTCAAGGGCCAGCGCATCATGTTGCCCGGTGCCGGACTGCCCTGGTTCCTCACCGTCTTCGGACGGGACACCTTGATCAGCGCCTACCAGACGTTGGTCGCCGGGCCCACCCTGGCGAAGGGCGCGCTGCTCGCGCTGGCCCGGCTTCAGGGCGAAGCCTGCGACGACTTCACCGACGAGGAGCCCGGCAAGATCCTGCACGAGGTACGCAGCGGCGAGCTGACCCGCTCCGGCGAGAAGCCGTACGGGCCCTACTACGGCACCGCCGACGCCACCCAGCTCTGGCTGATCCTGCTCTCCGAGTACTGGCGGTGGACCGGCGACGACTTGACCGTCCAGCAACTGCGCGACAACGCGCTGGCCGCGTGGCGCTGGATCGACGAGTACGGCGACCGGGACGGCGACGGCTACGTCGAGTACGCCACCCGCTCGTACGAGGGGCTGGGCAACCAGTGCTGGCGGGACTCCCCGGACGGGGTGTGCTTCGCCGACGGCCGAATCCCCGTGCTCCCGCTGGCCACCAGCGATCTCCAGGGCTACACCTACGACGCCAAGCTGCGGCTGGCTGAGTTGTTCGACGGGCCGTTGGACGACCCCGCGTCGGCGCACCGGCTGCGCGAGCAGGCCAAAGCCCTGTACGAGAGGTTCAACAAGGACTTCTGGATCGAGGAACGGGGCGGCTACTACGCGGTCGCCCTGGACGGCGACAAGAACCGCGTCGACTCCAAGACCTCGAACATGGGTCACCTGCTGTGGAGCGGAATCGTGCCACCGGAGCGGGCCGACGCGGTGGTGCGACAACTCATGTCACCGGACATGTTCTCCGGTTGGGGCATTCGCACCCTGTCCCGGGAGGAACGGCCCTACAACGCCCTCGGCTACCACCTCGGCACGGTCTGGCCGCACGACAACTCGATCGCCGCGCTCGGCCTGGCCCGGTACGGCTACCGGGCCGAGTCGAACCGGATCAGCCTGGCGATGATCGAGGCCGCCGAGCAGTTCGGTTACCGGTTGCCGGAGGCGCTCAGCGGTTTCGACCGGGAGCGGCTGCTGTTCGCCGTCCCGTACCCGACCGCGTGCAGCCCGCAGGCGTGGGCGGCCGGCACGCCGCTGGCCCTGATCCGCGCCATGCTCGGCATCAATCCGGTCGAGGGCCGGCTGGTCCTCGATCCGGACATCCCAGAGGAACTGGGCCGGATCGCCGCCGAGCGGGTCCGGGCGTTCGGCCAACAGTGGGAGGTCGAGGCGATCGGTCGCAGCGGCCACATCCGGCTCCAGCCGAGCTGAGCGCGGCTGGCGAGGAGACGGCTGAGCGCGGCTGGCAGGCCGGACGTTTGTCGCGGGCTTCGACGGGAAACGGCCCGCAATGACGAAACCTCGTGTGGTGATCGTGGGGGCCGGGTTCGCCGGTTACCACGCGGCGAAGACGTTGAGCCGGATCGCCCGGGACCGGGCCGAGATCGTGGTGCTGAACTCCACCGACTACTTCCTCTACCTGCCGCTGCTGCCCGAGGTGGCGGCCGGGGTGGTCGAACCCAGACGGATCGCCGTGCCGCTGACCGGGACGCTCAAGGGCGTACGGGTGGTGATCGGCGAGGCGGACCACGTGGACCTGCAGAACCGCTGGGTCGGCTTCACCCAGGCCGAGGGGGAGAAGAACCGGCTGGCGTACGACCGGCTGGTGCTCGCCGTGGGCAGCGTCAACAAGCTGCTGCCCATCCCCGGGGTGACCGAGTACGCGCACGGTTTCCGCGGCCTGCCCGAGGCCGTCTACCTGCATGATCACATCGTCCGGCAGGTCGAACTGGCCGAGCAGGCCGAGGACCCGGCCGAGCAGCAGGCCCGCTCCACGTTCGTGGTGGTAGGAGCGGGTTACACCGGCACCGAGGTCGCGGCGCACGGGCAGCTGTTCACCGACGCGTTGCACGCGCAACGGCCCCGGCTCACCGTCCGGCCCCGCTGGATGCTGCTCGACGTGGCGTCCCGGGTGCTGCCGGAGTTGGACAAGCGGATGTCGGACACCTCGCACAAGGTGCTCAACCGGCGTGGGGTGGACGTGCGGATGGGCACCTCGGTCGCCGAGGCGACCTGCGACGGGGTGAAGCTCACCGACGGTGAGTACGTGCCGACCTGCACCCTGGTGTGGTGTGTGGGGGTGCGCCCCGACCCGTTCGTCAACGAGCTGGGCCTGCGGACCGACCGGGGTCGGCTGGTCACCGACGAGTTCCTCAACGTCCCCGGCTATCCGGAGGTGTACGCCATCGGCGACGCCGCCGCGGTGCCCGACCTGGTCAACCCGGGCAAGGTCTGCGGGATGACCGCTCAGCACGCGCAGCGGCAGGGCAAGCGTGCGGCGCACAACATCGCCGCGTCGTACGGTTTCGGCCGCCGCAAGCCGTACAAGCACCACGACCTCGGCTGGGTCGTCGACCTGGGTGGCAAGGACGCGGCGGCGAACCCGTTGCAGGTCAACCTGGGCGGTCTGCCGGCCAAGGCGGTCACCCGGGCGTACCACCTGATGGCGATGCCGGGAAACCGCACGCGGGTCAGCGCGGACTGGGCGTTGGACGCCGCGTTGACCCGGTCCGCGGTCCAGTTGGGGCTGGTGCCGGCGAACGCGGTGCCATTGGAGAGCACGTCTCCGGAGGTGGCGTCCCGGTCCCGCTGAGCGGGCAGGTGGCGGCGCCGGCCGTACCCGGAATGGTCAGTCGGTGGAGCCGGCCGGTCGCGCGGACCGCGCGGCCGGACCGGCGGGCGGGGCGGGCCGCAGCCGGCGCGGGCCGTACTCGCGCAGCAGGGTCTGGACGATGCCGGCGGCGGGGATGGCCAGCAGCGCGCCGAGCAGACCGGCCAGCTCCGCCGCGAGCAGCAGACTGACGAGCACCGTCAACGGGTTGAGCCGGACCGCGCGGGACAGGATGAGTGGCTGGAGCAGGTGGTTCTCCAGCTGCTGGTAGACCACGAAGAAGACCAGCACCACCACCCCGGCGGTGGGGGAGTGCAGGAAACCGGCACCGGCCGCGATCACCGCGCCGAGGGTCGCCCCGACCAGCGGTATCAGGTCGGCCACCGCCACCAGGAGGGCGATCACGGCCGCGAAGGGCACCCCGGTGAGGGTCAGCACCGCATAGGTCAACGCCCCGCAGATCACGCTGATCAGCAGATTCCCGGTGAGGTAGCCGGTGACGGTGCGCGACACCTCCCGGCCCACCCGGCGCAGCCGCTCGCCCTGACCGTCCCCGGCCGCCGCGAGCAGGCCGCTGGTTATCCGCGGCGCCTCCAACACCATGAGGTACGCCAGCACGATGACCGTGACCAGCCCGGCGACCGACTCGACGACGCCGCGCAGCACACCGACAGCGGGTTGGCGCAGGCGGCCGCCGAGGTCGCGCAGCTGCCCCGAGTGCTCACTGACGTAGCGCCGCGCCCCGGTGCGCTCCAGTAGCTGCCCCACCGGGCCCCGCCCGGCGCGGGCCTCCCGCAGCAGCTCGGGTGCCCGGTCGGCGAAGCGGCCCAACTCCCCGAACAGCGGCACCAGGATGAGCGCGGCCAGGATCGCCAGCAGGACGAACGCGGCGAGGAACACCAGCAGTGTGGCCAGCGCCCGACGCCGGACGAAGCGGCGTTGCAGCCGGTCGACGAGGGGCTTGAGCGCGACGGCGAAGAACGCGGCGACCACCGCCCAGACCAGCACCCGCCGGGTCGCGTACACGAACCCCAGCGCGAGCGCGGTCGCCAGCACCAGACCGATCACGATCAGAGTTCGGCGGCCGGTCACCCGATCGTCGACGTTGCTCATCCGGCGGGCCTTCCCCGCCCAGGCCGTCGGAAACCCGGCAATGGGGGCACAACGGCGATCAGTGGTGCGAGTTGTCGTCCGCGTCGGTGACGGGGTGGGCGCCGGCGGCGAACGTGTCGAGCGCGCCGGCGTGCAGCAGCCCACCGGGCACCGGGTCGCGCAGGGCGGCCACCGCCAGCCGGGCCACCGGCAGCCCGCCGGGGCGGGAGGTCGCGGCCAGCACCAGGTTGCCGTACCTGCGGCCGCGTAACATCCGCCGGTCGCCGACCACGCACACGTCGGCGAAGACCGCCCGCAAGGTGGCCACCTGCACCCGGGTGCCGACCAGCGGAGGCAGATCGGTGACGTTGACCAGGTACAACCCGTCGGGGCGCAGGGCGCGGGCGACCTCGGCGGCGAACTCGACGGTGCGCACGTGCCGGGGCATCCGGGCCGCCCGGTAGATGTCGGCGATCACCAGGTCGTGGCGGCCGTCCGGGGTGCCGGTCAGGGCGTCCCGTGCGTCGGCGACCTGGACCCGCACCTCCGGCGGCAGCGGCGGCAACTCCCGGGCCACCAGCTCGACCACCGCCGCGTCCCGCTCGACGACCCGTTGCGGGGAGCCGGGCCGGGTGGCGGCCAGCCAGCGGGGCAACGTCAACGCGCCGCCGCCCAGGTGCAGGACGTTCAGCGGTACGCCGGCCGGGGCCGCCACCTCCACGGCCGAGGCGATCCGCCGGACGTACTCGAAGTGCAGGTGCCGGGGATCCTCGACATCCACGTACGACTGCTCGACCCCGGCGGACAGCAGTGTCCGCCCGGTCCGGCGGACCGGATCGGCGACGAGTTCCAGCCGGTCGGCGGCGCGGTTCATGCCCGGCACGCTAGCCGAGCCCACCGTGCACCTGGCACGGCGGACGGGCCGGCGGAGCGGGGTCGCCCCCGCTCCGCCGGCCCGACGGTGTCGTGGTGGCCGGTCAGCCGCCGGCCATCCCGGCCCCCACCTCGTCGATCGCGTCGTCGATCTGGCGGGCGAGGTCCACGTCGAGCGCGGTGACCCCGTTGGCCTGGTTGGTTCGCACTGTCAACACGGCGGCGGTGTCGCCCGGACGTCCGATGCTCGGGCCGCGGCCGTTGTCCTGGCGAAGCCGGTCGAGCCGGGCGAGAACCCGGTCCAGGTTGTCGGGCGGCAGCGCGACCACCCGGTAGAGGCCCTGGCTGTCGCCGGACCAGTAGGGCAGGTCGTCAAGCGCCGCGCTGATCTCGTCGGCGTCCAGGGTGGGTGTGGTGGTGGAGGCGCCCACCAGGCCGCCGCCGGCCTCCGGCGGGTTCAGCAGGTCGCGCAACCCGTCGGGTACGTGCAACGACTCGACCAGGTCGCCGTCCTGCTCGGCGAGCGCGGCGATCGTCGCCTCCGCCTGGTAACGGGCCTGCTCCGGGGTGTTGCCGCTGATCCGGCCCACCTCGGCCAGGAAGCCGGGCAGGTCCTGGTGCCGCTCGATGCCGTCTACCGGCAGCACGTCGTGCAGCGACGCCGGCACCGCGGCGAGCAGCCGCTGCCGCTCGGCGGCCTCCAGGGCGAACGCGAGGACCAGAACTGTCGCCTCGGTGCCCACCTTGGCGGTCTTGAAGTCGACCCCGGCGCGACGCCGAACCTCGTCGACCAGGTCGTGGTAGCCCATGCTGTTCACACCGGCCGCGCCGCTCGGCGGGGACGGCTGCGGTCGCGGGTTGTCGGCGGTACCGACCGGCGGCGGTGCCGGCCCCCCGCGCGTGGTGTCCGACTTGCGCGGTCCGGCCGCTGGTGGGCCCGCCCGCTTACCCGCGTCGAGGCTCGTGAGCTGCTTGGACGCGCTCAGGCTGGCGCCGATCTCGCTGGGCTGGCGATTCTGTTCCCGGGCCTGCCGGGCCAGGGCCCGGCGCCTCTGGTTGTCGCCCTCCATCTGCTTGCGCATGGTGGCATCCCTTCCGCTGGGGATCGTGGCTGCGCCAGTCGCCTTCCCGCCGTCCCCGAGAAGGAAACGGAGGCCGCCGGCCGGGTCGGACCAACCTGCGCCACGCTTCATCCGGCGGGGGTGAGGGGTGCTCACCCGCACGGCCCGCACGATCGGCTCAGGACCGGAGTTCTTCCGAGGTACGCGGAAGGAAGGTCGTCATGAAGGAAGTTGTCGAGATCGTCCCCGCTCGACCCGGCTGGTACGCCCGCTGGCAACTCACACCCGAGGTCACCAGGTGTTACCCGGTGAGCCTGTGGGCGCTGGTGGAGGAGGCCGACGGAACGGGCCGCGAGGTGATCGGGATGGACTGCATCGGTCAGTGGCCCGGCGCGGACGACAACGAGGCGGGTGGGCAGTTCGTCCGCTACCTGTACCAGACGCCCGATTCGGGGGAGCCCGAGGACGTCGACCCGGCCCCGATCGGCGAGCTGCGTGAGGACGGCCCCCGGCTCCAGCCGATGACGGCACCCTAGACATTCCTCCGGCCCCCGACCCCAGGTCCCAGGGTCGGGGGCCACCCCGTCCGGTGCGGGGTGGCCGGAGGCTCAGCCGGTGGCGCGCACCTCGTCGTCGGCGTACGCCTCGGCCAGCAACTCGGTCAGGCCCGTGCGGTCCAGCATCCGCTGAAGCTGAGGGCTGACCCCGGTCAGTCGGATCGCCCCGGCGGCGCGGTGCACCACCAGCAACGCGCTGAGCCCTGAGGAATCGCAGAGGGTCACCCCGGTCAGGTCGACCAGAACCGGAGCGTCGTCGCCGCCGCGCAGCCCGGCCGCCGCGGCGATCAGCTCCGGTGCGCTGTCGTAGTCGAGTTCGCCGGCCAGCCGGAGTCGGACGCTCCCGGCGCCGAGCCGGATTGTCTCGATGGTCAACAGCTGGTCGGGCATCCCGCCATTCTCCTTGTCGAGCCACAAAACGCAAAGCGGGAGCGGTGACGCGCCCCCGTGTTCCTCGTCCGACGCCCGCCGTGGCGGTGCCGGCCACCGACCGTGAGATGCCGCTTTCCGGGTTCCGGCGTAGGGTGACGGGAAAGTTTTGACCGTAGACGCCGGTTCCGGCACGGGTTCGGTGAACGACAAAGGAGTGAGGCTCAGCTGGTGACTGCTTCCGACGTCAGGGACTGGGACCCGGGCGACGGACGGCTCTCCACGCCGAGCACGACACGACCCTCGGCGTGGTCCGCCGACGTTCGCCGCCCCACCGCGGCCCTACCGCCGCTGGCACCCGACCGAGGGCAGGCCACGCCCGACTGGTTGGAAGTCGTCGAGCACTTCCGGGAAGGGCTGGTCGTCTGCGACGCCGATGGCGTCGTGCGGCACGTCAGCCCGGTGGCTGAGCGGTTGCTGCCCGAGGTGACTCCCGGCGAGCTGCTCGGCGCGGCCGGTGTGCCCGGGTTGAGTGACGGTGTCCCCGGGGGCTTCACTCATCGCGGGCGCCGGCTCACCGCGCGCCAGGTGCCGCTCTCCGGTGACCGCTGCTGCTGGTACGTCGAGGACGTCACCGACAGCGTCAGCCGCGCCGACGCGCTGCTCGCCGAACGGGCTCGCTCGGCGTTCCTGGCCGTGGTCGGCGACAAGCTGGGCAACCCACTGCACCCGGACCGGGCTGCCGCCGCTGTCGTCCGACTCGCCGTGCCGACCCTGGCCGAGGTGGCGGTGCTGGTCCTCGCCCCGAAGGCCGGGCGCGCCCGCTGGTGGCGGGCCTCACGCACCGACGACGAGGTGCCGACTGTGGACAGCGGCGTACTGGCCGGCGGCGAGCTGCCGACCGCCATCGCCGACGGGTTGACCGGGGCAGAGCCGCACGCGGTGGACTGGTTGGTCGAGCAGGCGGTCGACGCCGGTTGGCTGCCGGGGCTGGCCGGCACCGACAGCGCCGCCCGGGTCGTTCCGCTGCCGGGCCGCGACGCGCCGGTCGGTGTGCTGCTGGTGGCCCGTCGCGCCAGCCGCTGGTACGACGAGGACGACGTGGAGCTGGTCCGCGCGTTCGCGGCCCGCGCGGGCGCGGCGTTGACCACCGCGCTGCTCTACCGCGACCAGGCCGAGGTGGCCGACACCCTCCAGGCCAGCCTCCTGCCGGTCGAGCCGGTCGAGGCGACCGGTGTGCAGTGGGGCACCGCGTACCGGCCCGCGCAGTCGGGACTGCGCATCGGCGGCGACTTCTACGGCTCGCACCGGCTCCCCGACGGGGGTTCGGTGTTCTTCCTCGGCGACGTGTCGGGCAAGGGCGTCGAAGCCGCCGTCTTCACCGGCCAGCTGCGCCAGTGTCTGCAGGCGCTGCACCGGTTGGAGTCGCACCCGGCGCGGTTGCTGCGGCTGCTCAACGACGCGTTGCTGGAGACGACCCAGGCGCACGGTGAGGGCCGCTTCGCCACCATCGTGCTCGGCGTGGCCCGCCCGGAGCGCGACGGCGGCCTCACCCTCACCATGGCCGGCGGCGGGCATCTGCCACCACTGGTGCTGCGCGCCACCGGTGAGGTGGAGACGGTGCCGTTGCGCGGCATGCTGATCGGGGTGGTGCCCGACCCCCGCGTCGGCGAGGTGACGGTGCGGCTGGCGCCGGGCGAGACCTGCCTGCTCTACAGCGACGGGGTGACCGAGGCGCGGGGCGGCCGGCGCGGGGACGAGCAGTTCGGCCCGGAGCGGCTGATCAGCGCGCTGACCGGTTGCCATCGGATGCCCGCCCCGGCCCTCGCCGAACGGGTCGAGCAGATCACCTGCGACTGGCTGGCACAGGGCGACCACGACGACATCGCCGTGCTGGCGCTGCGGGCGGCCGGCCTGGGCGGGCGCGGGGCACGGCACCTGCACTCGGTGCCCGCCGGTGTCGACCACACGAGGGAGCCTGACGCGTGACCGCCGCCACGGCCAGCAATGACCTCGGCGAGGCGTACTCCGGATATCTGGAGCATCTCGCGGACGCCGACGAGTACGCCGCGACCGACCTGGCGATCGGTCTGCTCGACGCGGGCGTCCCAGCGGAGCGGGTGCTGCTCGACCTGGTCGCGCCCGCGCAGTCCGAGGTGGGTGAGCGGTGGGCCCGCAACGAGTGGAGCGTCGCCCAGGAGCACGCGGCCACCCACATCAGCGAGCAGGTGGTGGCGGCGGTTTCCGCGCACGCGAGACCGCAGCCGATCAACGGCCGGGTCGTGGTCGCCTGCATGGACGGCGAGTGGCACGCGTTGCCGCCCCGGCTGGTGGCCGAGGTGCTGCGGTTACGCGGGTGGCAGGTGACCTTCCTGGGCGCCAGCGTCCCCGCGGCGCACCTCGTGTCGTACCTGCACCGCCACGACGCGCACGCGGTCGCGTTGGCGTGCGCGCTGCCAATGCGCCTGCCGTACGCCCACCGCATGATCGAGGCCTGCCGCCGCTCGGACGTCCCGGTGGTGGTGGGCGGGCGTGGGTTCGGCACGGACGGCCGGTGGGCGCGCCGGCTCGGGGTGGCCTGGGCACCGGACGCGCCCTCGGCGGCCGAGCTGATCGCCGACGAGCGGGCGCTGCGCGCGGCGCCGCCGGCGCGGCTGGCCCACCTGGCCGACGACGAGTACGCCAGCCTGGTGCGCCGTCGCGGTGAGCTGATCGACAGCGCGTTGGCGGAACTGCGGGAGCGGGTGCCGGCGGCACGGGCGTACACCGCCGCGCAGCTCGACTCGACAGTGAGCGACCTGGGCCACTTGGTGGATTTCCTGGCCGCGGCGGTCTACGTCGACGACTCCTCCCTGTTCACGGAGTTCGTGGAGTGGCTGTCGGGGATTCTGGAAAGTCGTGGGGTGCCCGCCGGGACGGTTGCTTTGCCGCTGGAGCACTACGCCGTCGCGTTGCGGGACTTTCCCCGGGCGGCGCGGGCGCTGGCGTTGGGATGCGCGGCGCTGCCCGGCACCGCCCGCTGACCGACCCGTCGGCGGCATCCGGATCGATCACCGCGCTCGGCGGCGGACGGGTCAGCTCTGCGTATACTTGCCGGACTGCAAACGTCCCACCCTCGTGGTGGAGCGAGGGGGAGAACGGTGACGTTCAGCGTCAACTACGTCGAGCGCGACGGGGGTGGCGCCTGCCTGCGGCTCGTGGGCGAGCTGGACCTGAGCACCGCCCCCGAGCTGACCGCCGCGATCGAGCGGCTCACGGCGGCGGGCGAGACCCGGGTGCTGCTCGACCTGACCGACCTCACGTTCTGCGACTCCACCGGGATGGCCGTGTTCGTCCGGGGCGACAACCAGGCGGCGGCCGACGGGGGGTGGCTGCGGCTCACCGGTGCCAACGGGCGGGTCGAGCGGGTGCTGCGGGTGACCGGCCTCGCCGACGTGTTGCGGTACGAACCGGAGTCGGTCGACCCCGCGTCCCGCAGTGCTTCCTGATGGGCTAGATTTCCCCGCCAGCATTTCCCCCGCCAACGCGGTGACCGTCAGGGTCCCGTCCCCGTCGACTCCGAGGCAGGTAGTGATGGGCGCAGACAGCCCGCAGCCGGTACGCATCCTGGTGGTCGACGACGACCCGGGTGATGTGCTGATGATCGAGGAGGCGCTGGCGGACTCCGACGTCGACAAGATCATCGACGTGGTGAGTGACGGCGAGGAGGCGATGGAGTTTCTCCGCGCCGAGGGCCGGCACGAAGATGCCCGCCGACCCGACGTGATCCTGCTGGATCTGAACATGCCGCGCATGGACGGTCGTCAGGTGCTCGGGGCGGTCAAGCAGGACGAGGATCTGCGGACCATCCCGATCGTCGTGCTGACCACCTCCAACGCCGACACCGACATCGTCGGCAGCTACACGTTGCAGGCCAACGCGTACGTCACCAAGCCGATCGACCTGGACGACTTCAACGACGTGGTCCGCCGCATCGACGAGTTCTTCGGTCGGGTCGTCGTGCTGCCCAAGCGGGTCTGAGCCTCGCGCCACCTGCGCGCATGCTGAACATTTTCCCCGAACCCCCTCGGCGCGAGCGGTCGCGGCCGAGGATCCAGGTGGGGAAGTAACAGCAGCTGCCTGGGGGGCGACAGTATGAGGTTCTCCGTCGTTGAGACCGGTTACGACCAGCGACAGGTGGATTACTGCCTGGACGAGTTGGGGGTTCGGTTGTCCCGGCTCGCGGCGCGGGCCGAGGGCGCAGCCGGGGCGGCCGGGGAATGGGACGAGATTCGTCAGGAGGCAGCCGCGCTCGGCGGCCTCCTGCGACGACTCGACCTGGGCGACGCCGCTGCCACCCGGCCCGCCGGTGACGCGGTGCGGCGCGAGGCAGCCGAGGTGCTGGCCCAGGCCCGCGCCGAGCTGGACGAGGCCCGCGACGAGGCACGGCGGGTGCGGGAGCGGGCGTACGCGGAGGCCGTGCAGGCCCGACGCGACTTCGAGGCGGCGCTGGACGCTCGCCGACGGCGCGAGGTTCGGGTGGACGAGATCCTCAGCCAGGTGACCGTCGAGCAGGTGCCCGCCGACACCCCCACCGCAGCCGCCGGGGTGCCGGGCAGCCGGGTCGGGGTCGGCGGCGTGGACGAGGGTGCGCAGCCTCCGCCGGGCCGTCGCTGAGACACGCGGGCGTGGGAGCCCGGCTCAGGCGGTGAGCGCCGCCGCGACGGTGGTCGCCCGATCCTCGTGCTGGGCGTACGCGTCCGGGTAGGCGGAGATCTGCACGGCCTGGGCGGCTGCCGTGACGCTCATGTCCTGCCAGCCGGGGATCTCGTTGAGCGCGCTGTAGAAGGCCCGCGCGGCGTAGGACGGGCGCATCAGTTGGGCAACCGTGCCCCAGCCGCTGCTGGGCCGCTGCTGGAACAGCCCGACCGAGTCGTGGTCAGACCCGCTGCCCTGGTTCGGGTACTCCGCCGACTCCGGCAGGACGTCGCTGGCCAGGTTGTAGAGGTTGCTCTCCTGCATGGCGGTGGACAGTGCCACCACCAGGGCGCGGCGCGGCATCTTCATCTCCAGGCCGACGTCCACGATGATCTTCGCGTTGTCCATCTGCGCCTGGTCGAGGCCGGCGACCGGCCGGGGGCGGCGGGGTTTGACCGGCTTCTTGGGCGCCTTGCGGACGGCGGTGGGGGTGGGGGTGGGCTTCGCCGTCGGGCTGGGGGGCAGGACCCGGGCGGGGGCGGCGTCGCGGTCCAGCGACCGGGAGGCGCGTTCGTCGGCGATGGCGGCGCGGTCGGCCACCGCCTCGGCGAGCGGCTCGACCGTACGCGGGGTGTCGTCGTTGCCTCGCGCGGTGGCGACCGCGACGAGGCTGAGGCAGCAGGTGACGCCGGTGGCCAGCGCCACCCGCACCGGGGTCGAGCCCAGCAGGGCCCGCCGCGGCGCTTCGGCAGCGCGGTGACGGCCGATCGTCCGTTCGGTTGAGGCGGCGTCGTCCGAAGGGGTGGTCGGGCGCGCGTCGGTCAGCTTCTGGGCGGAGGGGTCGTCGGGGTGCACCTGACGAGGCTAAAGAGCTGAATGCGCGATGCCACCAGCCCGTACGGTGGCATGCGCCACAATTTGCCCCGATCATGCCGACTTCAATGGGCAAAGCGGGAGCAGAGTCGACCAACCTCGCGACGTACGCCAGACGGTTATTCCCGACTTGCCGGGTGAATCCGCTCGCCGAGCCCCTCCGCAGGCCGCATCTGCAGCCCCCATCAGGGGTCAGCCAAACAGCCGAGGCGCACCTCCACCAACCGGCCCCCACCGACCCGCCCGCCCGCACCGCCCCAGGCTCCGTGCCCTGCTCGCCGATCTTGCACTTGCTGTCGCGGCATAAGGGGCATACCCCTCATTTCGGCGACCGAAAGTGCAAGATCGACGCGATGGGGCGCGCGCGTGCGCAAGAACGGCGCGGTGGGGCGACCGAAGGTGCAGGGTCGGCGCGGTGGGCGTGCGGGGTGGCGGGCAGGCTGGGGCCTGGGTCAGTGGCGGCCGTTCTCGGCTGGGGTGACGGTCAGGCGGTGGCGACTGGCGTCGCTGCTGGAGAACGGCCAGAGCCGGTCGGCGTACTCGACCAGGTCGGCCAGTTGATCCCGGCTCAGCCCGGCTGAGGAGATCTCCGCGTGGACGTCGGCCCGGTACCGGCCGTCGTTGTCCCGCCCCAGCTTCGCCTCCGCCCGGACCTGCACGGTGTGCGCCTCGTCGGTGATCTCCCCGGCCACCTCCACCGCCGCGTGATGCAGGCAGGAGGCGAAGGCCGCGGCCAGCAACTGTTCCGGGGTCAGCCCGGTGCAGTGCGGCGCCAGCGGTGAGGCCAGCGCGGTGGAGAGCCCGCCATCGTCGGTGCGTACGTGACCGCCCTCGGCGGTCGCTGTGGCCTCACGCAGCCAGGAACTCTGATCCGGCATCGCGTTTCTCCCGTCGCTCACCAGGCCGGCTACCCCTTCGCCGCCCGGCGAAACGCCACGGGGTCGCGCCGTCAAACGCCACGGGGTCGCGCCGTCAGCGCCCGGCGGGCAGGTTCGGCTCGTCCACCAGCACCACCGCCTCGGTGGCCTCCGCGGCGGCCCGTTCGGTCCACGGCGACGTCGGGGCCGGCCGGCGGGTCGTCGGGATCGTCATCGGCACGTACACCCGGGCGTCCACTGCCTCGGCCAGCAGCAGCGCGGCGACCAGGCTGGTCGGACGCTGCTCGGGGTCCTCGGCGAGGCAGGAGTGGCACAGCTCGGCGACCTCCGGGGGGAGCCCGGCGATGTCGGGCAGCGGCTCCGGTGGCTGACAGCGGCGTGCGAGAAGCAACTCGCTGGAGGTCGTCGCGCGGTAGGGCAGGCGGGCCGTCAGGCTGTAGTAGAGCAGCACGCCGAGGGCGTACATGTCGGCGGCGGGGGTGGCGGGCGCCTCGTCCAGCTGTTCGGGCGCCAGGTACGCCGGGGTGCCGAGCACCATGCCGGTCGGCATCGGGTCGGGTTCTCCGGCGGCGATGGCGATGCCGAAGTCGAGCACCTTCACCCCGGCCGGCGTGAGGATGACGTTGGCGGGCTTGACGTCCCGGTGCACGATGCCCTCGGCATGCGCGGCGGCCAGCGCGGCGGCGACCTCCGCGCAGACCCGCACCGCGATCTGCCAGTCCAGCGGCCCGGCGCGCAGGTGCACGGCGAGCGTCTCACCCTCGGCCAACTCCATGACGATGTAGGGCACCGGTCGGCCCGGCCACGTCGTGGAGGTGCCGAAGTCGTGCACGCTGGCCACGTTGGGGTGTTCCAGCCGGGCCGCCGACCGGGCCTCGGCCCGGATCCGGTCCACCGGGCCGTCCCGATCGTCGCGGCCGGGAGAGATGAGCTTCACCGCGACCGGCCGGTCCAGCACCTGGTCGTAGGCCCGCCACACCTCGGACATCCCGCCCACACCGATGCGCTGCTCGAGCCGGTACCGCTCGTCCAGCATCCGCATCGACCGCTCCTCGTCCTCGCCCGGCCGACGGCCGGGTTGCTCCGATCGCGGTACCCGCCCTCCGAACTGGGCAAACCGAGCCCGGTCCGGGGCACGTGGGCCCCGCGCACCTCGCTGCGCCGGAGCGGTCGGTGCGGTAGCTTGCGAGCCAGAGCCGGTGTCACCGATTGTGCCGGCACGGTCACCCGAGGGGGCGCCGCGATGAGCGAGGTCACCGTACGCTTCGTCGGCGGGCCCGCGGACGGCCTGGTCCGGCTGCTGCCGGCCGGTTCGGACGGCGCCCCACCCCAGCGTTGGATCATGCGGCACCCGGACGGCACTGGGCCGGTGCAGCCCGGCCCCGACCACCTCTACGAACGCGACCGGCCCGACGAGGCCGGCGGCTGGAGCATGCGGTTCGTGCGCACCGACGCGTACGGGGTGTCCGAGTGACCACGAGGCGGGGCTGACCGATGGTGTCGGCGGCGTCGCGTCGGCCCGCCCGCACAGCCCGCGCACAGCTTCCGCAGGGGCGCGGCACAGGCGTGGCGGCCACCATGGGGCCCATGGTCATGAACGGGCAGGCCGCGCCGAGCCGGATCGAGCTGCGTCGCCCCGACGGGGAACCCGTCCGGGTGCTGGTGGTCGACGACGAACCCACGCTCACCGACCTGCTGTCGATGGCCCTGCGCTACGAGGGCTGGCAGGTCCGCACCGCCGGCAACGGCATGGCGGCGTTGAGCACCGCCCGACAGTTCCAGCCGGATGCCGTGGTGCTCGACGTGATGCTGCCCGACCTGGACGGCTTCCAGGTGCTGCGCCGGCTGCGCGAGCACGCCCCCACCGTGCCGGTGCTCTTCCTGACCGCCCGCGACGCGGTCGAGGAACGCATCGCCGGGTTGACCGTCGGCGGCGACGACTACGTCACCAAACCGTTCAGCCTGGAGGAGGTCATCGCCCGGCTGCGTGCGCTGCTGCGCCGCTCCGGGCTGGCGATCGCCGCGCAGGAGGAGGCGGTGCTGACCGTGGGTGACCTCAGCCTCGACGAGGACAGCCACGAGGTCCGCCGGGCCGGCCAGCTCGTCACTCTCACCGCTACCGAGTTCGAGCTGCTGCGTTTCCTGATGCGCAACCCGCGCCGGGTGCTCAGCAAGGCGCAGATCCTCGACCGGGTGTGGAACTATGACTTCGGGGGCCAGGCCAACGTGGTGGAGCTGTACATCTCGTACCTGCGCAAGAAGATCGACGCCGGCCGGGCACCGATGATCCATACGCTGCGCGGTGCGGGTTATGTCCTCCGACCCGCCGAGTAGGCGCCGCCCACTGCGCGCCACCCGTGGCTGGCTGGCCGGGCGCTCCCTGCGTACCCGACTGGTGTTTGCCCTGCTCGCGCTTCTCGCGTTGGTGAGCGTCGCGATCGGGGGCCTGACCACTGTGGCGCTGCGGCACTTCCTGATCGACCGGCTGGACGCCCAGTTGGCCCCCGCGACGGCCATGCGGGGCGACCGTCCGGGACGGCCGGCCTTCCCCGGTGACGGACCGGGCATCCCACCCGGGCTGCCGTCCGGCGTGGTGGTCGCCGAGATCACCGACGGTCGCGTGACGAGCGCCCGCACCCTGACCAAGAGCGTCTCCAACGCGTTCCCCGACCCGCAGCCCGTCCAGGTGGGGGAGGTCGCCGTACTGGCCGACCTACCGGTCGACGCCAGACCGCGCACCGTCGACCTCGGCGACCGCGGTGACTACCGGGCCGTGGCCCGCCAGTACTGGGGAGGCCAGGTACGCGTCGTCGCGATCCCCCTCTCCGGCGTCCAGGAGACCATCTGGGCACTTGTCGCCGCGCAGGCCGGGGTGGCCGCGGTCGGGCTGCTCCTCGCCGGTGTGGCGGGCGCGCTCATCGTGCGGGCGACCCTGCGACCGCTCCACCGGGTGGCCGCCACCGCCACCCGCGTCACCGAACTGCCCCTGGACCGTGGGGAGGTGGCGCTCGCCGTCCGGGTGCCAACCGCCGACACCGACGGCCGCACCGAGGTCGGCCAGGTAGGGGCGGCGCTGAACCGGATGCTGGGCCACGTCGCCGACGCGCTCTCCGCCCGGCAGGCCAGCGAGACCCGGGTACGCCAGTTCGTCGCCGACGCCAGCCACGAACTGCGGACGCCTCTCGCGGCGATCCGCGGCTACGCCGAGGTGGCCCGCCGTGGCCGCGACGAGGTTCCCCCCGACGTGGCGCACGCGCTGCGCCGGGTGGAGTCGGAGAGCACCCGGATGACCAGCCTCGTCGACGATCTGCTGCTGCTGGCCCGCCTCGACACCGGCCGGCCGCTCGCTGTCGAACCGGTGGACCTGACCGCCCTGCTGGTGGACGCGGTCAGTGACGCGCACGTCGCCGGCCCCGAGCACCGCTGGCAGCTCGAACTGCCCGACGTGGCGATCCGGGTGCCCGGCGACGCCGCCCGGCTGCACCAGGTGGTGGCGAACCTGCTCACCAACGCCCGGGTGCACACCCCGCCCGGCAGCACTGTCACCACCACCCTTGCCGTCGACGCCGCCAGCGCCGTGCTCACCGTCGCCGACGACGGGCCGGGCGTGCCGGTGGAGCTGCAACCGGAGATGTTCGAGCGCTTCGCCCGGGGCGACAGCTCCCGGTCCCGCGCGCACGGCAGCACCGGCCTCGGCCTGGCCATCGTCGCGGCGGTGGTGGAGGCCCACCACGGCACGGTCGAGGTGCAGAGCCGTCCGGGTCGGACAGTGTTCACCGTCCGGCTGCCGAATCCCACAGCTGACGCATAGTCTGCGCACGGGGTCGCGCCAGCCTGGCCGCCGAGGCTGGCCGCATGGACAGAACAGAGACCCTGCCGACGGCACCCGCCGCACCCGAGCCGCCGACGGCCGCCCGCCCCGACGAGCACTCGCCGCCGACGCGCCGCCCGCCGGCCTGGGCCCGGCCCGCGCTGGTGATCCTGCTGCTCGCCACCGGCCTGCTCTACCTGTGGGGGCTGGGCGCGTCGGGCTGGGCGAACTCGTTCTACGCGGCGGCCGTGCAGGCCGGCTCGGTGAGCTGGAAGGCGTTCCTCTACGGCTCGTCGGACGCCGCCAACTCCATCACCGTCGACAAGACACCCGCATCGCTGTGGCTGATGGCCCTGTCCGTACGGATCTTCGGGCTGAACAGCTGGGCGATGCTCGTGCCGCAGGCGCTCTGCGGGGTCGCCTCGGTGGGCGTGCTTTACGCGACAGTGAAGCGCTGGTACGGGCCGGCCGCCGGTCTGATCGCGGGCGCGGTCCTCGCGGTCACCCCGGTGGCGACGCTCATGTTCCGGTTCAACAACCCCGACGCGCTGCTGGTCCTGCTGCTGGTCGCCGGGGCGTACGCCACAGTGCGCGCGCTGGAGACGGCGAGCACCCGGTGGATCGTGCTTGTCGGTGTGCTCGTCGGCTTCGGCTTCCTCACCAAGATGTTGCAGGCGTTCCTTGTGGTGCCGGTCTTCGCCGGCGTCTACCTGCTGGCCGCGCCGACCGGGCTGTGGCGGCGGGTCCGGCAGCTGCTGCTGGCGGGGCTGGCGGTGGTGGTCGCCGCCGGCTGGTGGGTGGCGCTCGTCGAGTTGGTGCCGGCGAGCGCCCGCCCGTACATCGGCGGCTCGCAGGGCAACAGCATCCTCGAGTTGACCCTCGGCTACAACGGCCTCGGCCGGATCACCGGCGAGGAGGTCGGCAGCGTCGGCGGCGGTGGCCCCCGGCCGGGCGGCGGTGGTGGCCCGTTCTCCGGGCAGAACGGCGTGCTGCGGATGTTCGGTGGCGAGATCGGCGGTCAGGTCTCCTGGCTGCTGCCGGCCGCGCTGATCCTGCTGGTCGCCGGTCTGCTACTGGCCGGGCGGGCGGCCCGCACCGACCGCACCCGGGCCGGGCTGCTGCTCTGGGGCGGTTGGCTGCTGGTCACCGGTTTGATCTTCAGCATCATGTCCGGGATCTTCCACGCCTACTACACGGTGGCGCTCGCACCGGCGATCGGCGCGCTCGTCGGCATCGGTGTGACGCTGCTCTGGCGGCACCGCCGACTGCAGCCCGCGCCTGGCGGCACGCGCTGGCAGCGGTGGACTCCGCTGGCCGCCGCGGCGACGCTCGCCGGCACCCTCGCGGTAACCGTCTGGTGGGCATGGGTGCTGCTCGGCCGCAGCCCCGACTGGTACCCGTGGCTGCGGACGACCGTGCTCGTCGCCGGTCTGGTCGGCGCGGTGCTGCTCCTGCTCGTCACCCGGCTGCCCCGCCGCCTGGTGCCGGTGGTGCTGGGCCTGGGCGCGGCGGCGGCCCTCGCCGGCCCGGTGGCGTACGCGGTGCAGACCGCCGCGACCCCCCATACCGGGTCGATCCCGAGCGCCGGCCCGTTCGTGGCGGGCGGATTCGGCCGGGGCGGCTTCCCCGGCGGGCGACCGCCCGGCGGCATGGAACTGTCGGCCGGCGGCCAACTCCCCGGCGGCGGCCAGTTCCCGGGCGGCGGTCAGTTCCCGGGCGGCCTCCCGGGCGGCGGTCAGCTCCCCGGCGGTGGCCAGAACGGCGGCGGGCAGAACGGTGGCGGGCAGGACGGCGGCGGGCAGGACGGCGGCCGCAACGGCGGTCAGGGGCCCGGCTTCCCGGGCGGTGGTCGTGACGGCGCACCCGGTTTCCCGGGCGGCCAGGGCCCCGGCGCCACCGGCGGGCAGGGACGCTCGGCCGGTGGGGGCATGGGCGGGTTGCTCGACGCCCGTGAGCCGAGCGCCGCACTGCGCGAGCTGCTGGAGCGCGACAGCGCGGACTACACGTGGGTGGCCGCGACCATCGGCTCGAACAACGCGTCCGGTTACCAGCTCGCCACCGGTGAACCGGTGATGGCGATCGGCGGGTTCAACGGCAGTGACCCGTCACCGACGCTGGCGCAGTTTCAGCGCTACGTGGCCGACGGAAAGGTCCACTACTTCGTCGGTGGCGGTGGCTTCCGGGCCAACGGCGGCAGCGCGGCCTCCCAGGAGATCGCCGCCTGGGTCGCGGAGACGTTCACGGCGCAGACCGTCGACGGGGTCACCCTCTACGACCTCAGCGCCCCTGCGGGGGCGTCGTGACGGTGCTTGGCGGACCACGGCCCGCCATCCAGGCCCGACCCACCGCCGCCGTGCTGGACGTGGTTATCCCGGTCCACAACGAGGAGGTCGACCTCGGGCCGTGCGTACGACGACTGCACGCCCACCTGAGCGCACACTTCCCGTACCCGTTCCAGATCACTGTCGCCGACAACGCGAGCGTCGACGACACCCTGAAGGTGGCCGACGGCCTGGCCGGTGAACTGCCCGGCGTCGAGGTGCTGCACCTGGACGCCAAGGGGCGGGGGCGGGCGCTGTCGGCCGCCTGGTCGGCGTCGTCAGCACCGGTGCTGGCGTACATGGACGTGGACCTCTCGACCGACCTGGCGGCGCTGTTGCCACTTGTCGCGCCGCTCATCTCCGGCCACTCCGACCTGGCGATCGGCACCCGGCTGGCGCGTACCTCCCGGGTGGTGCGTGGCACCAAACGGGAGGTGATCTCCCGGGCTTACAACCTGCTGCTGCGCGGTGCGTTGGCGGCGCGGTTCTCCGACGCGCAGTGCGGGTTCAAGGCGATCCGGGCCGACGTGGCCACGGAACTGCTGCCGGTGGTGCGCGACACCGGCTGGTTCTTCGACACGGAGCTGCTGGTGCTGGCCCAGCGGGCGGGGCTGCGCATCCACGAGGTGCCGGTGGACTGGGTCGACGACCCGGACAGCCGCGTGGACATCGTCGCCACCGCCCTGGCCGACCTGCGCGGCGTGGGTCGGCTGGGCCGGGCGCTGCTGACCGGGACGCTGCCTCTGGCCGACCTGCGCGCGCAGCTCGGCCGGGCACCGCTGACCGCGCCACGTGCCCAGCCGCTGGCCGGGCCGGGTGGGACGCCACTGACCGGGCCGGGTGCCCAGCCCGGCCGGGCGCTGCCAGGACCGGTGCCGGTCGGGCTGCCCCGGCAGCTGGTCCGGTTCGCGGCGGTCGGGGCGGCGAGCACGCTCGCGTACCTGTTGCTGTTCCTGGCTACCCGGAGCGTGCTCGGCGCGCAACCGGCGAACCTCCTGGCGTTGTTGCTGACCGCGGTGGCGAACACGGCAGCGAACCGGCGGCTGACGTTCGGCATCAGCGGACGCCGGCACGCAGCCCGGCATCACGCGCAGGGGTTGCTCGCCTTCGCGCTCGGTCTGGCGTTGACAAGTGGCGCGCTGGCGGTGCTGCACCTCGTCTCTGCCGTACCGGCCCGGCCGGTCGAACTGGCCGTGCTGGTGGCCGCGAACCTGGCCGCCACAGTGCTGCGCTTCGTGCTGCTGCGCCTCGGCATGCACCACCGCCGTACCTGATTCACCGGCGGTCAGTCGACTAGCATCTCGGTGAGGACCTCGACGACGCGTCGGGTGTGCCGCCCGTCGGGGTCCTCATCGGTGTTCAGGTCGGTCACGCTCATCCCGAGCAGCCGGTCGGCGCGGGCCAACGGCGTGACCAGCGCGATCAGATCCGCCCAGCGCGGGCCGTCCGGTTCGGGGTAGGTCACCGCGGGCAGGTCTCGCGGGTCCACCACGTCCAGGTCGAGGTGCAGCCAGGCCGGCCCGTCGCCGTCGGCGGCCAGGCTCGCGCCGACCGTCGCCGCGCCCCGGCGCAGCAGCTCGGCGGCGTTGATCTGGTGGATCGCCGGGTCGATCCGGGCCGCCTCGACCCGGCTGCTCTCGTCGGTGGCGGGGCGGTGCCCGAGCAGGTGGACGCGGCCGGGCTCGATCAGCGCGCCGCCGGGGCCGACGGCGACCGGGCCGTGACCGGTGACCACCGAGAGGTCCATGTCGGCGGCCTCACCGCTCGGCGAGGTCGTGCCGTCGAGGAAGTCCGGGTGGGCGTCGACGAACCACAGGTCGGTCGCCGGGGGTAGGGCCCGGCAGATGCCGGGCAGGATCGCGCAGTCGCCGCCGAGCACCAGTGGTCGGTGGCCGTCAGCGATCAGCGCGCCGATCCGCGCGGCGATGGCGCCACCGGCCCGGACCAGGCCCGCCGCGCCGATCACCCCGCTGACCGGGTCGGGGTTCGGGTCGCGCAACCGCGCCTCGTCGATCTGCCCGTCGTCGTCGGCGGCCAGGGCCTCGCGCAGGCCGGCGCGGCGCAGCGCGGCCGGAGCCCTCTCCTCGCCGCGCCCGCCTCCGGAGGAGCCCAGCGGCGCGTCCACGATCATCCACGGCACGTCCGCAGCGTACCGGCGTGGCCGGCCGTCCCGGCCGCATTCTGTGGTGCGGCTGGGAGTACGCCGATGTGCCCGCGACGGCGAGGACGAGCGGCGTACGGTGAGGGACAAGTCCGGCTTTCTGGGTCAAAAGCCTCATCGGTGTACGCCCTGGACGCCGGTGTCGAGGCGGCGAGGGCAAGGAGCGATCGGTGGAACATCTGGCCTACCTGGACGCGGGGTCCGGCAGCCTGATCGTGCAGGCGGTCGTCGGTGGGGTGGCGGGCGCCGCGGTCGCCGCGAAACTCTACTGGCGACGGCTGGTCGACCGGTTCCGCCGGCAACCCACCGACCAGCGCTGAGCGGACCTGCTCCGACGATGGCGATCTCACCCACCGAGGTACGGCCCGAGCCGGCCTCCTTCCGCGACCCCGCCAACCGGGTCTTCCACGTCGGCGACGAGGTGCTGCGCGGGCTGGATCCCCAGGCCGCCGAGCACTGGCGGGCACTGACCGGCAGCACGTTCTTCCCGGCGCTCGTCGCCGCCCGCAAGGTCTGCGCCACCGAGGACGCACCGCCCACCCTGGTGCAGGCCGCTGGCGGAACACCGTGGGCGGCTGTGCTGCGCCACGAGCGCATCCCGTTCGTCTCCCACCCGTACGAGTGGTCGTTCAGCATGCTGCGCGACGCGGCCCTGCTGCACCTGGAGATCCTGACCGCCGCGCTCGGCGAGGGTTTCACCACCAAGGACGGCTCGGCCTACAACCTCCAGTGGCGCGGCGCCGAACCCGTCTTCATCGACATCGGCTCCTTCGAACCGGTCCGCGACGGCGAACCGTGGGCCGGCTACCGGCAGTTCTGCCAGACAGTGCTCTACCCGCTGCTGCTCACCGCCCACCTGGGCGTCGACTTCCAACCGTGGCTGCGCGCGCGGGTCGACGGCATCGAGGCCGACGAGCTACGGCCGCTGTTCAACGGGACCCGCCGGCTGCGCCCCGGCGTGCTGACCCACCTGCACCTGCACGGGGCCATGCAGCACCGCAACGCCGCTGCCAGCACCACCGAGGTACGCGACCAACTGCGGGCCGCCGGCTTCTCCCGGGAGCTGCTGCTCGCCACCGTCCGCGGCATCGAGAAACTGGTCCGCAAGCTGGACCGCCGCCCGCCCGAGAGCCACTGGTCGGACTACCAACGCACCTGCGGCTACTCGGCCCGCGACCGGGTGGCGAAGGAGCAGTTCGTGGCCGTCGCGGTGGCCGCCGGCACCCGCCCCCGGCTGGTGCTCGACCTCGGCGCCAACGACGGCCGCTACTCCCGGCTGGCCGCCGGGCACGCCGACTACGTGGTCGCCGTCGAGCAGGACCCCACCGTCGTCGACGAGCTGTACCGACAGCTGCGCTCCGAGGGGCAGCGCCGCATCCTGCCGCTGGTGCTGGATCTGGCCGACCCCTCGCCCGGCGGCGGCTGGCGGGGCGTCGAGCGGGCCGGCTTCGCCGAGCGGGCGTCCGCCGACGTGGTGCTCGCCCTGGCCGTGGTGCACCACCTGGCGATCGGGCGCAACGTGCCGCTGCCGGAGGTCATCGACTGGCTGGCCGGGCTGACCGCGCCGGGCGGCGCGGTGGTGGTGGAGTTCGTCCACCCGGAGGACCCGATGGCGACCCGGCTGCTGGCCAACAAGCCCGCCGGTCTCTTCCCGGACTACCGACGCGACACCTTCGAGGCGCTGCTCGCCGCCCGGGGACGGATCACCGACCGGCTGGAACTGCCCTCGGGCACCCGCACGCTCTACCGAACGGTGATCGGTGGCTGAACCGGTCGCCGCCGCCCCGTCGACAGCGGACGACCCGCCGCCGGCCGCCGCGCGGTGGGACCGGGGCTGGCGCGCTGAACGGGGGCGGCTGCTGGAGATCGTCGCGCTGGTCGGTCTCGTGGTCACCCAACCGCTGCTGGACGTGCTCGGCCGCAGCCCCGACTTCTTCCTCTTCCACCGCGCCGACCCGACCCAGATCCTGCTGCTGCTCGCCCTAGTGACGGTGCTGCCCACGGCCGCTGTCGCGGTGCTCGGCGCGCTCAGCCGACTGGCCGGCCGGACCGCCCGCGCCGTCACCCACACCGGGCTGGTCGGGCTGCTGGTCGCCGCCCTCGCCGTGCAGGTGGGCCGACACGTCACGCCACTTCGGGGCGTACCCCTGCTGCTGGTGGCCGTGCTGGCCGGAGCCGCCGGCGCCGCCGCGCACCGGCGGTGGCGGGCGCCGGGCCGGGTGCTGCGACTGGCCGCCGCCGGCCCGGTGGCCTTCGTGGCACTCTTCCTGCTCGCCTCGCCGACCTCGGCGGTGGTCCTGCCGCGCGGCGACGGCGGCGCGGCCGGCACCGCGCAGGGCTCGGCCGTGCACCCGCCGGTGGTCATGCTGATCCTCGACGAGCTGCCACTGGTCAGCCTGCTCGGCGCGGACGGGAAGATCGACGCCGGGCGGTACCCGCACTTCGCCGAGCTGGCCGGCGGCTCCACCTGGTACCGCAACTCGACAGGGGTCAGCGGGTGGACGCCCAACGCGCTGCCGGCGATGCTCACCGGGCGCTACCCGGCCAAGCCGGTCGCCCCGCACTACTCGCAGTACCCGGACAACATCTTCACCGCCTTCGGCGGCCTGTACGACATCCGCGCCGAGGAGAGCATCACCAGGCTCTGCCCACCCAGTCGCTGCGAGCAGCCGGTAACCCCGGAGCAGGGGCTCGGGGTGCTGGTCCGGGAGACCGGCAAGCTGCTCGGCCGGGTCGCCGGGCCCACGGAGAGCGCTGTCGACCCGGAAGACTCCTACCGCGAGCAGACCCGCGCCGAGGCCGGCCTGGACGCCGCCGAACCGGTGCCGGCCGACCCGAAGTTCCGCTGGGACAGCCTGGACGACAACCAACCGGCCCGGTTCACCAGCTTCCTGGCCGGGCTGAAGCCGACCACCCGGCCCACTCTGCACTTCCTGCACCTGCTGATGCCCCACTCACCGTGGGCGTACCTGCCGTCCGGGGCGCGCTACGACGCCCCCGAGGACCTGCCCAACGACGGCGCCGGCTGGGTAGACCTGGCCCGGGCGCGGCACCTCGCCCAGCTCGGCTATACCGACCGGCTGATCGGCGAGACGCTGCGGACGCTGCGCGCCAACGGCCTCTACGACCAGGCCCTCGTCGTGGTGACCGCCGACCACGGGGTCAGCTTCCACCCCGGCGCGCAGGGCCGCGGCATGGACGCCATCAAGGCCGCTGCCGGCGAGGTCGCCTGGGTGCCGACGTTCGTCAAGGAACCCCGGCAACAGACCGGCCGGGTGGACGACCGCAACTGGGAACACGTCGACCTGCTGCCGACCGTGGCCGACGAGGCCGGCATCCGGCTGCCCTGGCCTGTCGACGGCCGCTCCGCCCGGCAGGCCCCCCGCACCGACGGTACGAAGCACTTCTACGACCGCCCCGGTGAACCGGTCACCTTCCCCGGTGGCGTGCCCGCCCCACCGCCCCTGCCGACGCCCCACCCTCTGGTCGGCACCGAGGTACGCGCCGGCCCCGCCGCCGGCAGCGCCCGGGTCGCCGACCTGGCGGCGTTCACCGCCACCGACCCGGACACCGGCACCCTCCCGGCACTGGTCTGGGGCGACGTCCCGGACCGGATCCCGGACGGCACCCTCCTCGCCGTCGCCGTCAACGGCCGCATCGGGGCCGTCGTCCCGGTGGTGCCGCCCGACCCCGGCGGACGCCGGTTCGCCGCGCTGCTCGCCGACGACAAGCTGTTCCACGCCGGCACCAATCAGCTCGACGTCTTCCAGGTCGCGACGGACGGTACGCTGCGACGCCTCACCCTCTCCTGACCTGGCTTCCGGGTCCGTCCGGCCTGATGTCCGGGGTTGATCCGGCCCGGGCTTCCGGGTTCGGGCCGGTCCGGTCCCGTCTGGCGGGATACCGGGTTTCCCGGCCGCCCGGTCGGGAATCGGGTGACGCATACCTCACCGCCGAACCACGGCGGGCGTTGTCCCCCGAGCCGCAATTACGGTAGAAGCGAAGGCAATTCAACGTAGATCTGCCGGCGAAGCGAGGAACCACATGACGGAAGTCAAGCTCGATCACCCCGGTGGGCAGCTGTCGATGCCGGTGCATCCTGCGGTCGAGGGCCCCGCCGGTGTCGGGGTGAGCAAGCTGCTGAAGGAAACCGGGATGACGACGTACGACCCCGGTTTCGTCAACACCGCCGCTGCCTCATCCGCGATCACCTACATCGACGGCGACGCGGGCATCCTGCGTTACCGGGGATACCCGATCGAGCAGCTGGCCGAGAAGTCCTCCTTCCTGGAGGTCTCCTACCTGCTCATCTACGGTGAGCTGCCGACCGAGCAGCAGCTGACCGAGTTCACCGAGTGGATTCGGCGGCACTCGCTGCTGCACGAGGAGATGCGTCGCTTCTTCGACGGCTTCCCCCGGGACGCCCACCCGATGGCGGTGCTCTCGTCCGCGGTGAGCGCCCTGTCCACCTTCTACCAGGACAGCCTGGACCCGTTCGACTCCGAGCACGTGGAGATCTCCACGGTCCGGTTGATGGCGAAGGTCCCCACCATCGCCTCGTACGCGTACAAGAAGTCCATCGGTCAGCCGCTGCTGTACCCGGACAACTCGCTGGGGTACGTGGACAACCTGCTGCGGATGACGTTCGGCGTGCCGGCGGAGCCGTACGAGGTCGACCCGGTGATGTCGAAGGTGCTGGACATGCTGTTCGTCCTGCACGCCGACCACGAGCAGAACTGCTCCACGTCGACCGTCCGCCTGGTCGGCTCCAGCAACGCCAACCTGTTCGCCTCGGTCTCGGCCGGCGTGAACGCGCTCTTCGGCCCCCTGCACGGTGGCGCCAACCAGGCGGTGCTGGAGATGCTCCAGCAGATCCACGCCGGTGACGGCGACGTCCGGTCCTTCGTCCGCAAGGTCAAGGACAAGCAGGACGGCGTCAAGCTGATGGGCTTCGGCCACCGGGTCTACAAGAACTACGACCCGCGGGCGGCGATCGTCAAGAAGGCCGCGCAGGACGTGCTGGGCCGGATGGCCAAGCCCGACCCGCTGCTGGACATCGCCATGGAGCTGGAGGAGATCGCCCTCGCCGACGACTTCTTCGTCTCCCGTCGGCTCTACCCGAACGTGGACTTCTACACCGGCCTGATCTACAAGGCCATGGGTTTCCCGACCAAGATGTTCACGGTGCTCTTCGCGCTCGGCCGGCTCCCCGGCTGGATCGCCCAGTGGCGCGAGATGATCAACGACCCGGAGACCAAGATCGGCCGTCCGCGGCAGGTCTACGTCGGCTCCGCCGAGCGGGACTACGTCCCCTTCAACGAGCGCTGACCCGTTCCTCGCTTCACCAGCAGGCCGTCGACCCCACCGGGTCGGCGGCCTGCCGCGTTTCCGCGCTGGGCTGCCCCGTCCCGTCCCGTCCCGTCCCGTCCCGTCCCGTCCCGGCATGATCGACTCGGGTTCCTGCAAGGCGCGGTGTCCCTCGTGCTGAGATGCCCCGATTTGCAGGAAGCCGAGTCGATCATGCGCGGTGGCGCCGGGGCAGGCCCCGACCGCCAGGCACCGGCAGCGGGCGGACCGCTGGTCACCGGGCGACCCAGGCACCGGGCGGACCCGGTCACGGGGCGGACGTGGTCACGGGGCGGACCCGGTCACCGGGCGGACCCGGTCACCGAGCGGCGTGGTCACGGGGCGGACCCGGTCACCGGGCGGACCTGGGTGGTGGGTGATCGGCGACGGGCCGGGCGGTCAGAAGGCGGAGATGTCCTGGGCCCGCTCGGTGCGGCTGAGTGCGCTGATCAGCGCGGACTGGCCACGGCGGCGGACGGCCAGGCGGACCAGCAGGTCGCGCACGGGCTCGAAGACGTCCGCCGGGAACTCCGGCGTGGGTACGCCGATGCTCACCGCCAGGTCGTCGGAGTGGACCACGATCTCCAACTGGCGGGTGAGCAGGAAGTCGCCGCGCCGCAGCGACCAGCCCTGCCACGGCATCGGCACGACCTCGCGGGCGGCACCCCGGGAGAGCAGGTCCCCCACCTCCGTCAGCGCCTGGGCGGAACGGGCGTGCAGGTCGGCCGGCCCACGCTCGGCGTCGGCCTCATCGGGGCCGGAGGCGACCGTGTCCTTGTCCGGGGAGCCCTCGGAGACCCACGCGGCCCGCTCGTAGTGCTTGTCGGCGGACCCCAGGGTGGGCAGGTCGGTCGGCATCGGCAGCAGCTCCGCCGCGCGTACCGCCTGCCGTCCGAGGTGACACGCCAGGCCACCCACGGACAGGTGCGGCAACGCGCTCGGGCTGGACCACTGCTCGGACACCTCGGGGCGTCGGATCAGGTCCAGGGCGATCGAGGCGGCGACCGGAAAGCTGGCATCCAGGGCGTCGGCAGGGCGAGACATCCGCACATTCTGACAGTCCCCACCGCCCAGCGCCGAGCACGCGACCCGGCGCCGAGTGTGTGGCCCGGCACTGAGCGCGCGGCCCGGCACTGAGCGCGCGGCCCGGCACTGAGCGCGCGGCCCGGCACTGAGCGCGCGGCCCGGCACAGTGAGCACGCGCCCCAGCGGCCCGGCCAGCTGCGCGCCCAATACCGCCTGATCGACTCGCGTTACAGGAAGTCGGGGTGTTCCCGGCACTGGGACACCCCGACTTCCAGAAAGCCGAGTCGATCAACAGGCCGAGCCGGGCCGAGCCGGGCCGAGCCGAGCCGGGCCGAGCCCAGGCCGAGCCGGGACAGCAGGGTCAGCGCAGGCCGGCGGCGGCGAGCAGGTTGCCCTCGGGGAGTGCCGGGAGGGCGCGCCCCTGCGACATCCGCTGCTCGGCGCGCTCGGCGGTGAACGCGGCGTCGTGGTGGATGGCGGCGGCGTAGCTGGCGGCGGTGCGCTGGGCGATCGCGGCCCAGCCGTACTGGTCGCGGACCGTCCGGCGGGCGTTGCGGGCCATGACGCGGGAGCGGTCGGGGTCCGACAGGAGCGCGTCCACGGCGTCGGTGAGGCTGTCCGGGTCGTGCGGGCGGAAGGTCATTCCGGTGACGCCCGGCTCGACGATCTCGCCGAGGCCACCGGTGGCGGCGACGGCCAGGGGAGCGCCGGCCGCGGCGCCTTCCAGGGCCACCATGCCGAACGGCTCGTAGATGCTCGGCACGGCGAAGCAGTCGGACGCGGCCATCAGCGCCGGCAGGTCGGTGCCGCCCAGGAAGCCCGGCATGGTGACCATGCCGCCCAGGCCGCGGCGGTGCACCTCGGCCTCCAACTCGGCCCGGTACGGGCCGTCGCCGGCGATCACGGCACGCAGGCCGGGGTGCCGCTCGCGCAGTCGGGGGAGCGCCGCGATCAGGTGCTGGACGCCCTTCTCGTACACGAGGCGGCCGGCGAAGGTGACGAGCGGGCCGTCCCCGGCGAAGCGGGCGCGGGCGGCGGCCACGGCACGGGCGGGCACCTGCCAGCGGTGCGGCTCCACGCCGTTGGCGACCACGTCGACCCGTCCGGCCGGTACGCCGAACAGCGCGTTGACCTCGTCACGCATGTACCCGGAGCAGACGATCACCCGGTTGGACTCGCTGCTGAGCCACTGCTCGACGCCGTGGATGGTGCGGTTCATCTCCTCCGGGAGCCAGCCCTGGTGCCGGCCCGCCTCGGTGGCGTGAATGGTGCTGACCAGCGGGATGTCCAGGTGGTCGCGCAACGTCATCGCGGTGTGGGCGACGAGCCAGTCGTGGGCGTGGATGACGTCGTAGGCGCCGGCCTGGGTGGCGCGCAGGGCGGTGCGGGTGAGGGTGTGGTTGAAGGCCATGGTCCAGGCCAGGAGGGAGCTGGTGGCGAGGGGGAAGGTGACGGGGTCTTCGGGGGCGCGCAGGATGCGGACGCCGTCGGCGTACTCCTCCAGGGGTGCGCCTTCGCTGTGGCGGGTGACGACGGTGACTTCGTGGCCGGCGGCGGCGAGGGCGACGGAGAGAGCGTGCACGTGTCGGCCGAGGCCGCCGACGAGCACCGGCGGGTACTCCCAGGACAGCATGAGGATGCGACGGGTCTGCGGGGGCACCCCGGGGCCGGGCTGCGCCGGCACGACAGCGCCGGGCTGCGCGGACAGGCCGGACGGCGCGGGAAGACCTGGCTGGGTCGGGAGCTGGGGCCGGGAGGTCAGGGTGGGCCGGTGGGCCCGGTCCTTGGTGGCAGCGAGCTGCTCGTCGACCCGCAGGGTCGTCACATCAATCTCCGTCCGTGCATGGTGGTGCGCGCCGGCGTCGGTGGCGGCGGAGCGAGAGGTGTAAGGGGTGGCCGAGGGCCTGGCGGGCACGCGCGAACGCTTGTCCCCGATCAAGGAAAGTCCATCCGGCCCGAGAACGCACCTCGAAAAGGGTCATCGTGACGGAGGACACCTGAGTGGTGTTGCCCGCTCAGACGGGTGGTTTCCGGGCAGCGCCTGGAAGGATGGATTGGCGCGCCCGGGCCGGGGGCACTACCTGCATGCGCGCGGGCGGTCTCGGCCGGTGCGCACATCACCATGGGTTGAAGGAGCGACATGCAGGTCTGGCCGGGCGAGCGGTATCCCCTGGGCGCCACCTACGACGGGATGGGCACCAACTTCGCCATCTTCTCCGAGGTGGCCGAGCGGATCGAGCTGTGCCTCTTCGACGAGTGGGACACCGGCGCGGAGCGCCGCGTCGAGCTGCGCGAGGTGGACGCGTACGTGTGGCACGCGTACCTGCCGGGCATCGAGCCGGGGCAGCGCTACGGCTACCGGGTGTACGGCCCGTACGACCCGGCGAACGGGCTGCGCTGCAACCCGCACAAGCTGCTGATCGACCCGTACGCCAAGGCCATCGACGGTGACGTCCAGTGGGACCCGGCGGTCTACGACTACGACATGGACTCCCCGGAGCGGATGAACGAGACCGACTCGGCGCCGTTCATGCCGAAGTCGGTGGTGGTCAACCCGTACTTCGACTGGGGCAACGACAAGCCGCCGCGCACCCCTTACCACCACTCGGTGATCTACGAGGCCCACGTCCGTGGGCTGACCATGCGGCACCCGGACATCCCGGAGGAGCTGCGTGGCACGTACGCGGGCATCGCCTCCCCGCCGATGATCGACTACCTGACCCGGCTCGGGGTGACGGCGATCGAGCTGATGCCGGTGCACCAGTTCATCCACGACCACCGGTTGAACGACCTGGGGCTGCGCAACTACTGGGGTTACAACACCATCGGCTTCTTCGCCCCGCACCACGGCTACTCCGCGCTGGGCCGGACCGGCCAGCAGGTGCAGGAGTTCCGGGGCATGGTCAAGGCGTTGCACGCGGCCGGCATCGAGGTCATCCTCGACGTGGTCTACAACCACACCGCCGAGGGCAACCACCTCGGGCCGACGTTGAGCTTCAAGGGCGTGGACGCGCCGAGCTACTACCGGCTCAGCGAGGAGGACCGGCGCTACTTCGTCGACTACACCGGCACCGGCAACAGCCTCAACGTGCGCAGCCCGCACTCCCTGCAACTGATCATGGATTCGCTGCGCTACTGGGTGACCGAGATGCACGTCGACGGCTTCCGGTTCGACCTTGCCGCCACCCTGGCCCGCGAGTTCTACGAGGTGGACCGGCTCTCCACCTTCTTCGAGGTGGTGCAGCAGGACCCGGTGGTCAGCCAGGTGAAGCTGATCGCCGAACCGTGGGACGTCGGCCCCGGCGGCTACCAGGTGGGCAACTTCCCGCCACTGTGGACGGAGTGGAACGGCAAGTACCGCGACACCGTCCGGGACTTCTGGCGCGGTGAGCCGGCCACCCTCGCCGAGTTCGCGTCCCGCATCTCCGGCTCCGCCGACCTCTACCAGGACGACGGCCGCCGACCGTTCCACAGCATCAACTTCGTCACCGTGCACGACGGGTTCACCCTCAACGACCTGGTGTCGTACAACGACAAGCACAACGAGGCCAACGGCGAGGACAACCGGGACGGCGAGAGCCACAACCGCTCCTGGAACTGCGGGGTCGAGGGCGACACCGACGACGAGGCGGTCCTCGCCCTGCGGGCCAAGCAGCGGCGCAACTTCCTGGCCACACTGATGCTGTCGCAGGGCGTGCCGATGATCGGCCACGGCGACGAGCTGGGCCGCACCCAACACGGCAACAACAACGTCTACTGCCAGGACAGCGAGCTGGCCTGGGTCGACTGGGACAACGTCGACGAGCAGTTGCTGGAGTTCGTGCAGACGCTCACCGCGTTCCGCAAACGTCACCAGGTGTTCCGGCGTCGCCGCTTCTTCACCGGCCTGCCGGTGAACGGGCGCGGCATCGACGAGCCGCTGCCCGACCTGGCCTGGCACACCCCGGACGGGCGGGAGATGACCGGCGAGGACTGGGGCAACGACTTCGGCCGTTCGGTGGCGCTCTTCGTCAACGGTGAGGGCATCCGCGAGCGCGGCCAGTACGGCCAGAAACACCACGACGCGTCGTTCCTGCTGTGCTTCAACGCCCACGACGCGCCACTGGACTTCACCATGCCCGGCAGTGAGTACGGCCAGAAGTGGGAACGGGTGATCAGCACCGCCGAACCCGAGCCGGACGACGCCACGGTGATCAGCGCGGGCGGCACCATCCGGGTGCCGGACCGGTCCCTCGTCGTGCTGGAGAGGATGATCTGACATGCCGGCCACCCCTCCCAAGGCCACCTACCGGATCCAGGTTCGCCCCGGCTTCGACCTCGACGCCACCGCCTCGATCGTCGACTACCTGGATGACCTCGGCGTCAGCCACCTCTACAGCGCCCCGCTGCTGACCGCGACCCCCGGTTCGCAGCACGGCTACGACGTGGTCGACCACCGGGCGGTCAGCCCGGAGCTGGGCGGGGAGGCCGCCCGGCAGCGGCTGCTGGCCGCCCTGCGTGACAGAGGGCTCGGCCTGGTCGTCGACATCGTGCCCAACCACGCCGGGGTCGCCGTCCCGGCCGCCAACCCGGCCTGGTGGGACGTGCTGCGCCGGGGGCGCGACTCGTCGTACGCCGACTGGTTCGACATCGACTGGGACCGGGGCCGGCTGCTGCTGCCGGCGCTGGCCGACGACCCGGCCGCCCTGGACGACCTCAAGCTTGTCGACGGGGAGCTGCGCTACCACGAACACCGCTTCCCGGTCGCCGACGGCACCGGCGACGGCACCGCCCGGGAGGTCCACGACCGGCAGCACTACGAGCTGATCTCCTGGCGGCGCGGTGACGCCGAGCTGACGTACCGCCGGTTCTTCGCCATCGCGGGCCTGGCGGGCCTGCGCGTGGAGGACCCGGCGGTCTTCGCCGCCACCCACGAGCTGGTCCTGCGCTGGGCATCCGCCGGGGAGGTCGACGGCATCCGCGTCGACCACCCCGACGGCCTGCGCGACCCGGCCGGCTACCTGGCCCGCCTGCGGGAGGCCGCGCCGGACGCCTGGCTCGTGGTGGAGAAGATCCTGGAGTACGGCGAGGAGTTGCCGGACTGGCCGGTGGACGGCACCACCGGCTACGACGCCCTGGCCATGGCCGGTGGGCTCTTCATCGACATCGACGCCGAGGGCGACTTCACAGTGCTGGACACTCACGTGACCGGCCGGCACACCTCCTGGGAGGACCTGACCCACGCCACCAAACTGGCCGCCGCCACCCGGCTGCTCGCCGCCGAGCTGACCCGGCTGGCCGCACTCGCCCCCGAGGTGCCGACCGAGCAGGCCCGCGCGGCGCTCGCCGAGCTGGCCGCCGCGTTCGCCGTCTACCGCGGCTACCCGCCGCACGGCGCCCGGCTGCTCGCCGCCGCCCGCTCCGAGGCCGGCCGCCGCCGCCCCGACCTGGCCGGCGCCCTCGACGCGGTCACCCGCCGTCTGCGCAACCCCGACGACGAGCTGGGCATGCGGTTCCCGCAGCTCACCGGCGCGGTGATGGCCAAGGGCGTGGAGGACACCGCCTTCTACCGGTGGACCCGGTTCGTGGCGCTCAACGAGGTCGGTGACAGCCCGGTCCGCTTCGGCGTGCCACCCGCGGAGTTCCACCGCTTCGCCACCGCCCAGCAGGTCCGCTGGCCGGCCAGCATGACCACCCTCTCCACCCACGACACCAAACGGGGTGAGGACGTCCGCGCCCGCCTCGCCGTGCTCAGCGAACTGCCGGGCCGCTGGGCGGAGCAGGTCAAGAGCTGGATGGAGTACGCGCCGCTGCCCGACCCGGCGTTCGCCCACCTGCTCTGGCAGACCGCCGTGGGCGCGTGGCCGATCGAACGCGAGCGGCTGCACGCGTACGTCGAGAAGGCCGCCCGGGAGGCCGGGGCCTCGACCAGTTGGGCGGAACCGGACCCGGCCTTCGAGCAGGCGCTGCACGACGTCGTCGACAGGATGTACGACGACCCGAGCCTGCACGACGAGCTGACCGAACTCGCCGCCGCGATCACCCCGGCCGGCTGGTCCAACTCGCTGGGGCAGAAGCTCATCCAACTCACCATGCCCGGTGTGCCGGACACCTACCAGGGCACCGAGCTGTGGGACAACTCCCTCGTCGACCCCGACAACCGCCGCCCTGTCGACTTCGACGTACGCCGAGAAATGCTGGCACGCATCGACGGCGGCTGGCGTCCCCCGGTCGACACCGACGGAGCGGCGAAGCTGCTCGTCGTGTCGCGGACCCTGCGGTTGCGCCGCGCGCACCCGGAGCTGTTCACCACCTACCGGCCGCTCCCGGCGCAGGGGCCGGTGAGCCGGCACGCGGTGGCGTTCGACCGAGGCGGCGTGATCGCCGTGGCGACCCGACTGCCGCTCCGGTTGGCACGTGTCGGCGGGTGGTGTGACACAGCCCTGTCACTTCCCGTTCACGAGATGAAGGACCTGTTCACCGGGCGGGTCTACAGTGGCGGAGAGACGCCGCTGGACACCCTCCTGGCCGATTACCCCGTCGCTCTGCTGGCTCCTCCCACCGCTGCCGAGGAGGCCGTTTCATGACCGAATTCTCCGTCTGGGCACCGGACGCCACCCGGGTGCGGCTGCGCCTGGCCGGCGACACCGACCACGAGATGCACACCGCCGCCGACGGCTGGTGGCAGGTCGACGTGCCCGACGCCGGCCCCGACTACTCCTTTCTGCTGAACGACGACGAAACCCCACTGCCCGACCCCCGGTCCCCGTGGCAACCTGCGGGAGTGCACGGGCCGAGCCGCCGCTACGACCACGCTGCCTACGCGTGGTCCGACAGCGCGTGGACGGGCCGGCAGCTGCCCGGCAGCATCCTCTACGAGCTGCACATCGGCACCTTCACCCCGGAGGGCACCTTCGACGCGGCCATCGACCGCCTCGACCACCTCGTCTCCCTGGGCGTCGACCTGATCGAGCTGCTCCCGATCAATGCCTTCAACGGCGAACACAACTGGGGGTACGACGGCGTCTGCTGGTACGCCCCCCACGAGCCCTACGGCGGCCCCGACGGCCTGAAACGGTTCGTCGACGCCGCACACGCTCGCGGGTTGGGGGTGATCCTCGACGTTGTCTACAACCATTTCGGGCCCTCCGGGGCCTACGCGCCGCAGTTCGGTCCGTACCTCGCCGAGCAGAGCAACAGTTGGGGCCGCTCGGTCAACCTGGACGGCCCGCACTCCGACGAGGTGCGCCGCTACATCATCGACAGCGTGCTCATGTGGCTGCGCGACTACCACGTCGACGGCCTACGCCTGGACGCCGTCCACGCGCTGCCGGACACCCGGGCGATCCCGCTGCTCGAAGAGCTGGCCATCGAGGTCGAGTCGCTGTCGACGCACCTGGGACGACCGCTGTCGCTGATCGCCGAATCCGACCTCAACGACCCCCGGCTGATCACCCCTCGGGAGGCGGGTGGCTTCGGGCTGCACGCCCAGTGGAACGACGACGCGCACCACGCGCTGCACACGTTGCTGACGGGGGAGCGGCAGGGTTACTACGGGGACTTCGGCTCCCTGGAGACGCTGTCGGATGTGCTGACGGGCGGGTTCTTCCACGCGGGGACCTGGTCGAGCTTCCGGAACCGGCACCACGGGCGGCCTCTGGATTCGCGGGTGCCGGGGCATCGGCTGGTGGCCTACTTGCAGAACCACGACCAGATCGGGAACCGGGCTACCGGGGATCGGATCTCTGCCTCGTTGTCGCCTTCGCTGCTCCGTGTTGGGGCTACGTTGCTGCTGACCGCGCCGTTCACTCCCATGCTGTTCATGGGGGAGGAGTGGGCTGCCTCGACGCCGTGGCAGTTCTTCACCTCGCACCCGGAGCCGGAGTTGGCCACCGCGGTGCGGAACGGGCGGCGGCGGGAGTTCGCGTCGCACGGGTGGCCGGAAGGGGACGTGCCCGACCCGCAGGACCCGGAGACGTTCGTACGGTCCCGGTTGGACTGGGCCGAGCTGGACAAGCCCGAGCATGCCTCGATGCTGTCGTTCTACCAGCGGTTGATTGCCCTGCGGCGCTCGACTTCGGACCTGTCGGATCCTCGGATGCACGAGGTGTCTGTGCAGCACGGAGACCAGTTCCTGGTGATGCGGCGGGGGGACACGCTTGTGGTGGCGAACTTTGCTGGGCGGGGGCAGGGAGTGTCGCTGCCTGGGGTGGCCCGGCGGGTACTGCTGGCTACGGGGGAGGGCGTCACGGTGATGCGGGACCGGATCCAGCTGCCAGCGGAGACAGCGGCGATCGTGGCGCTCTGAGCGCGCGTGACAGGCAGGGTTCACTCGCGTTGAGCGATGAGCCGAAATCGGGCTGTCGCTATAGTGCAAGTGGAGCTGTATCAGGCGGAGTCTTTCCCCCAATCAGCGCTCCATTGTCGGCCCGCCAGCCACTATCCAAAGTATAGTGGCTGGTCGGCCAACAATTCGCTACGTTCTTCTAGGCTGCTCGGCTGGACTGGCGCGTCAATCACGCCAATTGTGATATTTCCTTCGAATGAGCCGACTCTTTGTAGCCTGTGTTGCAATAGGGGTGAGTCAGCTGCCCGTTCTCCGGTGAGCCATTCCCCCCGTCCTGCTTCCTGAGGCGGTGATCAAAGGATACGGAATTGCGGGGCAGGCGCGCTCCACAGATTGCGCATCTCGTTTCACGTTCGAGTAGCTCATTAAGCATAAGCAGGTTCTTGGTCTCTTGTGAGAAATTCCGCCCGTGTAGGCGGTCATCGGCCGTAATTTCTCTCAAGGACTTAAGGGTAGGCTCCCCCTTCAGGCGCTCGAGAATTGCTTGCTCGCTGCAATCATCCTTCAATGCTTCGAAAGCTGTCCGAAGCATCTTGACTACGTGAGGGGCTGCCCTGCTAAAGCTGCCGTAGTTTCGCACAATTTGATTGAAGAAATGGCGGTACTTAATCAGAAACTCTTCAAACTCTGCTCTAACGGTAGTGAACTTCGCAATCGACTGAGTCTTTTCGAGGTCGAGAACGAATTCGACTGCCGCTAGGAAGGCTGCAGGTTGAAACTTGCCTGTGGCGCCATAAAAATATACCGCTGGGTGCAGGCCTAGGGAACCTGGCCCGTTGCCTGATATTCGCCCGGCAACCCTCCGTACAGCGCGCATGAAGCGGATTGTCTCTGAGCCGTCGGCATCGTCCGTGAGGTGGCTCGGACCGGGGGCTGTGACTCTAGACTTGGTGGTCTTCGAGTCACTCTCTCGCCACATATCGGGCGTCAGCTTATTGACAAAATTGACCAGCTCAAAGACCATTTTGAGACTGTCGGAGGAGTAGCCCCGTCCAGCCACTGGTAGGTCGGCGGTCTTGATCGATGTCTCAACATTAGGCTTAAAGATCAGATCGTAAACCTCTTTGCCTAATTGTTCAATGGTGTTCTTGGTGTCTTCATCGAAGTCTGACCAGTATTTGTGCCCCGTGCCTGCTCGAATGAATGCGCGAGCAGCGAGGGCATTGGGCTTTCGGCGAGCCTTGATCAGGTCCAGCTCTGTCTGGTCGATCGGAGTTGCTTGCTGATTGATCCTAAAGAAAGAATTTTCTGCCTTCTCCGCGCCACCAGAGACCCATTGGAGATCCATCGCTAGAATGCTTAGGTTTCTGGCGAGGCGGAGGCGGTCCTTGACTGCCGTGTCCGGGTTGCGGAGCGCGAGTAGTAGGTCACTGTATGAACCGACGCTCTGGCTGATTAGATTACGGGTCGCCTCTGCCGCGCGCTTCTGATCCGGCGGGATATTGTTTTCAAAAAATCGCATCGACGTGTGGCTGTCGCCGTAATCGTCGTGAACCCAAGCGGTCAGTGCGCTCAGGCGATGAGCGCCGTCGATAATAAAGATATTCCCACTCTTTGGCGATCGCCACAAGATAAGTGCCGGTATTAGGTCGCCGTCAAGGAAGCTCCTAACCAGGTCTGCTACCTTTTGGGGTGTCCAGTTCGCTGTTTCGCGTTGGAAATCCGGCTTTCGGAGTACATGGTAAATTAGGCCGTCAATGCCGAGGTCAGTGATTCTCATCGTCTGGCCAAGTTTGGATTGCTCCATCATTGGCTCTTCGGAATCAACTTCGAAATCCTCCCGGGGCACGAGGGCGTCCAAATTGACGTACTGCTGCGGCATTTCACCTACCAAATTTGCAGTTGCCCGACCTTGGGCTTGGGCGAGGCGTTCTGGTCACGGATGGTACCGCGAGCGCTAGATCGACTACATGACGTGGCCGTAGGAAGAAGCGGTCTGTGCGTCGTTCCTGAGGACAAAAAAATTGCATATAATAGTATTTAGTCTTAAGGCGGCCTCAAGTAGGCGCGGAGTACGTCGATGACGGAGAACTATCTGTAGCCATCGCCGCCGTAAGGGATGGCCCACATCCGAGTCGCGCTCGCCCGCTACAACATCCCGCAGGCTCCACCGCAGACGGACGAGCTGAGAAGGCAGATCGGGCACGCCTGGCTGACCTACCAGCACGCGCACTACGGGCAGTTGGTGCGGGTGGTACCCGGTCCGCTGGACGCCGTCCAGGGCGCGCAGTCACCGGAGCTGCTGGTGCACCTACCGGATCACCCCGTCGCTGCTGGGAAGCTCGGCCAGGCCGACCTGGCCTGGCTGGCCGCCGACCGCGCGATGTCCGCCGCCGGCGACGACCCGGTCCTCCCGGCAATGGCAGCCATCTCGGTAGCCAGGCGCTCCGCGCCTCCAACCGCGACCCCTCGCCCTAACAGCGGCTTAAGCTGCGGCTAACCCGCACCATCTCCACCCCGGCGCGCCCGCGTGATCATGAGGTTGGCGGGTCTTCGGGCGATCAAGTCGCCCGTCAACCTCATGATCAACGAAGCTAGGGTGAGTCCGCGCGGTCGCGGCAGGCGGGGGAGTGGGCGGTGGGCGGGACGTTGCCGCAGGGATCGCCGCCACCATGAGGGGGTACGACGATACGCGCCGCACCAGCTTCGGGCCGGTCGCCGTCGAGCTGGCCCGGGTCTCGTGTCGGCGCAACGGGGGGGGGCGGTTGCCGGCCGAGTATCGGGGTGCGTACCTGGTCGACGTCGCGCGGGCGTACCTGCAACTGGGTGACGTTCGCGGGGCGGCGAGGGCGCTTGTCGACGCGGACAGTGTCGCGCCGGCTGAGGTTCGGTGCCGGCCGTTGGCGCGTACCGTCATCGCCGATGTCGCCCGCGCGCAGCCGGCGCCGGCCGGCGTGGCGCGACTGGCGACGCTTGTCGGCCTCACCCGCTGACGGCCGCCGGCACCGGCCCTCGCGCCCGGACCCTGCGCCGACGAGCTGGCAGCATGGCATCGTGACGCACCTCGCCAGGGGCGTGGGACTACAGGGCTTTGCGCTGACGACGCGCGCGCTCGAATTCGGCGGCATCCGACATCCAGGGACTGTGCTGGTCGAGTGCGCCGCAGCCGCCGCGGACGAACAGGCTCACCAGGTGCCGGTACCCGGCCATCCCGTCGACCAGGCTGTACTCGACCCGGTACTCCGGGTCCGACCCGGCTTCACCCTGTCGCACCGTCGTGATCCGGGCGATGCAGTCCGCGTAGAACTGCAGCTGGATCCCCTCGCCCATCTCCTCGTCCTCAATGGTGAACACCTCGTTGTCCCCGGCCGAGCGGTCGGCGACGAACTCCCAGAATTCGGCGGACGCGCTGCGAGGGCCGTCCCGTAGCCACTTCTTCTCGCCGCCCTTGTCGTCGGTGAAGGTCAGGGCCGCCTTCGTCACACTCGCACCAGATTCGTCGTCTTCCGGCGGCGTGCTCTTGGCGCGGTCCGCGGCCTCCGAGCACATCAGGAAGCTCACCGTCCGCACCGCGTCATCGACGAGCCCGGGGTACGCGCGGCGCACGGCCGCGTCGACGGTCGCCTCCATCCTCTTCCAGTCGCGCTTGTCAGTGGCCCGGTGTCCCCGCCGTGGGTCGAGGCCGATCCGCATTCCGGCGCACGCCTGCTCGGCGGTGGCGATCACCTGAATGACCTGGGGCAGCAGCGCGGGGTCGACGGCATCGGGGTTCCGCCGTGGAATTGTCGCGCCGTGCAGGTGCTGGCCCGTGTAGCGCAGGATCTGCGCGTCGAGTGGCCCGAGGACCGCTCCCCGCTCGGCGCGGCGGCGGTCCGCGTGATGCTCCTGGGCGCGCTTCTCGTTCGCCGCCTCCGTCGCCGTGCGCATCGCCTCGCAGACCTGACCGTGCTCCAGGAGACGGATGGTGGCGCCGTGGGCGACGAGTCGGCTCTGGTCCCACGGGATGCGCCGAAAAAGCGCGTCGACGTCTGCGGGCGGGGAGAGCAGGATCGGGTCCAGGAGTGCGACGGCAGCATTCTCGTCGAGCTGGCCCCGGGTCCCGGCGGCCTCGCACAGCGGTAGGACCGCACTCCACAGCAGCAGGTGTCGGGCCAGGTCTTCCCGGATCACGGCGAAGTGAGCTTCGGAGATCGGGATCGTGAACGTGCGGGGCTCGTGGTTGGCGTCGGCTCCGGCGCCGAGCATCAGCTTCAGCTCGCCGTCCTCGCGGATGACGGTCGGGATCCAGCCGCTGCTCCGTGTGAAAACGATGTCTCTCATCGCGTCACGACCACTGTTCAGATTGGGCGTCGAGGCGTGGGTCGGAGCGCACCCAGACCTCGCCCCCGGCAGCCCCGGCCGGGGCGTCGACCCGTTCGAGACCGAGGAACTCGATCAACCGGAGCAATTCGGCTCGGTCGGCCCGATCATCGTCGATGTCCTGCGAGTCGAAGAAGATGTAGTAGCTGTCGGTCGGGTCGACGTAGCCGGAATCCGCCCAGATCCGGCCCACTTCGTCGATCGCCGCTGCCTCCGTCGTGATCGTGGCGGCGCGTGCGGCACCGCGCGCCTCCGGTGACGCGTCGAGGTCGGAGAGGTCGGCAAGCCACTGGCCGAAGTGGTCGAGGCCGGCATATCCGTTCTCGAAGAACAGCATCGCGCTCGGCAGGTAGCGGTTGGGCCTGTCGACCCGGAGGTGTTCCGACCGAGGATGGTCCGCCTCCGTGATCCGGGAGATCACCCCCAGGCTGGGCATGAGCACCAGGCGCTGCCTCGCCGGCTCGTCAGTGATGGTGTACGTGTCGGACTCTCGGCCCCGGAAGAACGCGGAGAACGCCACGTACGCCTCCTGCGGGTCGCCCACCGAGACGTGTTGATCGTCGCCGTCACCGCCAGCGAAGACGAACTGCTTCGGGCCGGGCTTGTAGGGGCGGGCCATGAGTTTCCTTCGTTCAGGGGTGAAAGCTCCGCCAGAGTAGTGGGTCAGGGTGACATGCCTGCGGCCCTGATCGGGGCGGGGTTTCCGGCAACGTGAGATCCGGGCATGTATCTCGGCACTGCTGGAGGGGAGAAACAGCAATGCTGGTAAGTGATTATCTCGGCGCGGTGCTCATCGGCGCCCTCGTCGGCCTGCTCGGACGACTCATCCTGCCGGGGAGGCAGCGGATCGGCATCTTCGCCACGTTCGTCATCGGCGTCGGCTCGGCGGTGCTGGGCACGGTGGTCGCCCGGGCGCTCAACATCGACAACGGGGCCAACGTGCAGGTGTGGGTGCTGCGCTGGGACTGGGTCGTGCTCGCGATCCAGGTCGGCCTCGCGATCATCGCCGTGGCGTTGGCGAACATGCTCACCTTCACCCGCCTGGCCGGCGGTGATGACACCCCCCGGCGCCGGACCCGTCGCAGCAAGGCCAAGCGGGAATCCTGATCGGCGGCAGCGTCAGTCGGCCGTACGGCGGCCAGCGGCGCGACGAGGCTGTGGACAGCGGCGAGCTGTCGACGCTCAGCGGGTGCGCCGCGCGATTGCCGCCTCGACGCCGTCGAGGATCAGGTTGAGGCCGAAGGCGAAGTCCTGCTCCTCTGGATCCTCGCCCGGTTCGCTCTCGAACGCGCCCGCCGCGAACAGTGGCGCGGCCTCGGGGAAGCGCTCCGGGTGGACGAGCGTGGCGAGGGCGAGGCCGTAGTTCTGCTCGACGTCCGACTGGCTGAGCCCGGTGCCGCTGCGGCCCGCCGCCATCTGCCGGCTCTGCAGGATCGCGTTGCGCACATAACCGCTGACGACGACGAGGATGCCTGCCTTCGTCCTTGGATCCAGACCACTGTCGTGCAGGACCCGCAGGAACGCGTCCATCCAGCCGATGGCGTTGGGCCCTCGGGGCGGGCCCGCGATCGGAACCTCCACGAGCCACGGGTGCTCGGCGTACCGGGTCCGGATCGCCGCTGCCCAGCGATGCACGCCGTCACGCCAGCCGTCCACGTCCAACCTGGGGGCGGACCCGGTGGCGTGGTCGGTCATCAGTTCGACGAGTTCCTCCTTCGAGCCCACGTGCCGATACAGCGACATCTTGGTGAAGCCGAGAGTCTGCGCGACCTTCTGCAGGGTCACCCCGTCCAGGCCCTCGTGGTCCGCCAGGTTAACCGCGGCACCGACGACCCGCTCGACGTCGAGTTCGGCGGGCCGGCCGCGGCGTGCGGACGTCGACAGTCGCCAGAGACGCGCCAGGTCGGCGGGCACGTCGTCGGCCATTGACGGCGCATTGTGTCCCATGGATAGTATCTCCCGTATATTAAATGCTGTCGTCGGGCCGGACGGAAGAAGAAGCATATGGACGTGTCAGCGGGCGCGTTGGGCGCCACGGCGAGCCGGTCGAGCGCCGGGCAGCGCCTCCACGACCTCGACGCGCTGCGGGGCTTCGCGCTGCTCGGGATCTTCGTCGTGAACATCACCTTCATGGCCTCCGGTTACCCGGGCAACCTGATCACGGACCCGGCGTTCTCGTCGGTCTTCGACGACGCGACGCGGTTCCTGTCCGCGGTGTTCGTCGACATGAAGTTCTACATCCTCTTCTCGTTCCTGTTCGGATACAGCTTCACGCTGCAGATGGAGGCGGCTGGGCGCGCGGGGGCCGCGTTCGGGCCGCGGATGCTGCGCCGGATCGCCGGCCTCTTCATCCTCGGCGCCCTGCACACCGCGCTCCTGTACGGCGGCGACATCCTGACGACCTACGCGGTGGTCTGCCTGATCCTGCTCGGGATGCGCCGGGTCCGCGACCGGACGGCGGTGCGCGTCGCAAGCGTGCTCTACGGGATCGTGCTGCTGAGCCTCCTGGCCAGCGGCCTCCTCGCGAACTCCTCCGCGTTCCTGCCGACCCGAGCCGAGGCACTGGCCAACGCCGAGAAGGCGACGGCCGCGATGCTCGGCGGATGGGGTGACGTCATTGGCCACCACCTCTCCGGGCTTCCCTTCCTGGTGCTCCAGTCCGCGACGTTCCAGGGGCCGACGGCGCTGGCGATGTTCCTGCTCGGCATGGTCGCCGGCCGACGGCGACTCCTCGCCGGCGTCACCGGTCACGAGCCGGTGCTGCGGCGGATCCAGTGGGTCGGCTTCCCCGTGGGGATCGCGGGCGGTCTGGTGTACGCGCTCGGCGGCGGCAACGGCCAGCCGCTGGCCGTGGGCGTGAGCGCGGCGACCGCGCCGCTGCTGACGGCTGCGTACGTGGCCACGCTGCTGCGGATGATGCACAGCCCGCGGTTCGGGTTCGTGCGGTCGGCCCTGGCACCGGCGGGGCGGATCGCACTCACCAACTACCTGGGGCAATCGCTGCTCGGGCTGCTCATCTTCAGCGGGATCGGGCTTGGCCTGGCCGGGAGCGTGTCGCCGGTGGGGACGACCGGGCTCGCACTCCTGATCTACGCGGTGCAGCTCGCGGTGAGCGCGTGGTGGCTGCGCCACTACCGGTACGGGCCGGCCGAGTGGGCGCTACGACGGGTGACGAACGGAAAGACGGCAGAGACCGATGTGATCTCCGGCCGCGATCGTGGCTCGGCGGCCTCAGCGGGCCGCCACTGAAATGCGGCGATGGGCAGGCTCCTCGCGCCGACACCCGCGCGCCGCCCACGATCCACTCGCCTTCACGGAAGTCGGGGTGTCCCGACTCCGGGGACACCCCGACTTCACGGAACCCGAGTCGATCTTTCGGCACACCGGCCGGAAACGCGGAACCGCGGCGGGACCCGGAGAGGTCCCGCCGCGGATGAAGAGCGTCGCTTACCAGAGGCCCCAGGTGAAGGCCTGGTTCTCCGACGTCGTGTAGCAGGTGAACTGCATCATGTCGGCACCGTTCAACCTCGAGTTGGCCTCCACCGCCATGCACTTGCCGGTGCCCCGGTTCTTGAGCTGGTAGTAGTCAGCGCTCCCGGAGGTGAAGAGCTTGATCGGTAGCCACTGGTCGTTGAGGCGGGCGTCGCCGCACACCTGCGTGGCGATCTTCGCCCGTTCGGTGGTCACCGCGCCGCGGACGGCCATGCACCTGCCGCCGTTGTTGAAGGAGATGCGGTAGTAGCCCGAGCTGGTCGTGGTGAAGGTCCAGTTGCGGTTCGGCCCGCCCTCGCACAGGTGCTGGTCGACCACGACGTTGAGCGCCGACGAGAAGGCCTCCGGCGACAGGCAGTAGTCGTTCGTGAAGGGCTGGATCACCCAAGGGCCGGAGGAGGCGGCCGCCGCCGGGCTGCCGGTGCCGACCAGCATCGCCGTGATCATGGTGAGCACCGCCATGAGGCCGGTCATCGCCTTGCGCTTCATCTAAAGCCTTTCGTCGTCCACAGTGGAGGGAGCCAAGGCTAGACGGTCACCATCGATGCACGCCAATCGGGACGGGACGGTCGGCGAAGGGCCGGGTCGTACGTCCGGATCACTCGAAGAACTTGATGCTGAACCCGGTGTCGGCCGTTGGGCCGGGCACGTTGGCGCGGCGGTAGGTGGTGTTGCCCCACCAGCAGAAGGTGCCGGTGTACCAGTAGCGGTTCGCCCAGGAGTACGCGGTGCCCTTGGGCACCCCGTGGTACATCAGCGGGAACCTCGGCCCGGCGGGTGGGCTCGTCGCGATGTCGCCGTTGAGCAGCACGAAGCTGTGGTGGCCAGGCCCGTTCACGTGCAGGGTGGGGTCCCAGCCGGCCATCATGGTGGCCCGGTTCGAGCCGAACAGGCACCCGTTCGACTTGTACCAGTCCCACACGTACGTCGGGTCGCCGCCGGCGCGCAGCCGAAGGTCGGCGAGGCAGTACTGGTCGCTCCAACTGCCGTTGGCCGAGTAGACGATGTGCAGCTGCCCGTTGGGGTCCCGGATCGCCTCGGGGGACTCGTTGATGAACGGGTTGCCGACGACGCGCTCCCAGCTTTCGCGAGGCTGGGAGATGACGTACCGACCGCCGGACGGGGTGAGCGGGTCGCTCATCCGGCTGAGGTAGATGTTCTGCTCGACGTTGGTGTCCCCGGCCCAACCGGACCAGACGAACCACCGCTGCCCGTTGAAGGTGAACAGGCTGCCGTCGATGGCCCACCTGCCGTCGGGCAGTGCGAGCTGCCGTTCGGCCGTGTAGCCGCTGGCCGGCGACGCCGAGTGGATCGCGTACATCCGGTGGGCGGCCCCGCGCCCGGCCGAGAAGTAGATGTAGTAGCGCCCGCCATCGGTGACGATCTCCGGGGCCCAGACCTCACCGAGGTTTCGGCTGTCCGTCCAGACCTGCCGCGCGGATGCGGCGGCCAGCGCGTCGGGGGAGGCCGCCTGCCGCACGGCGATCCCGCCGTTGAGCGACTGGACGGAGATGTAGGTGCCACCGACGCGGATCACGCTCGGGTCGGCAGCGCGCAGGCCGGTCTGCCCGGCCACCGCCGGCGCGACGCCGACCAGGGACAGGCCGGCGGCGAGCACAACGGCCAGCAGAATGGAGAGAAATCGCGGAAGGACTCGGCTATCGACGTTCACCATCGGGACACCTCTCCTCGAACGGAGCTGGCGATAACAATCGACACCCATAGATTAGGGCAGAAGGGGCGCTGCCGCAGTGTGCCCCGCGAGCCGGCTCGGCGCTCGCGGGCGAGGGTGCGCTAGCGTCTGGCCCCATGGAACCCGTGGACGTGGTCCTGGCCGTCGTGTGCGCCGCGGCCAACCTGGCCATGGCCACCGTGCTGCTCGTCAGAAGCCGCGGGGGCGTGGCCGCGCCCCGGATCTTCGGCCGCCAGCAGCCCCTGCCACGCCTGCGGGCCGCGATGCATGCCTGTCTGGGGCTGGGACTGGGCGTCGGCATGCTCGTCAAGGACGCCTTCCCGCCGGATTCCACCGGCGACGCCGTGGTGTTCCACATGGTGAGGATCTTGCTGGTGGCTGGCTTGGTCACCGCCCTGCTGAGCGCCTTCCGGTACCCGCGATCCCTCTCTGACAAGGCCGCCAGCTAGAAGGCGCTCCTCGCCACGCCGGCCAGCGACGCTACCGTCCTGCTGCTCGACTGCCAGTTTCCGCAGGTGCACAACGTCATCACCGAGGTGCATCGCGACGCGTCGCGGTACCTCTATACGAAAGACTTGTTGCGAAAGAGGACTGGCAGGAGGTATAACCGAAAGGAGTCTTTCGTTAAGGGGTGCTGATGGAGCCGAACGAGCCGGAGCGCCGGGTGCGCGTGCAGGACGCGACCAAGCTGCGCGCGCTCGCGCATCCGCTGCGCCTGCGGCTGCTGCGCTACCTGCTGGCCGCCGGCCCGAGAACCGCCGCGCAGTGCGCCGAGGCCCTGGACGACACCGGCGCGAACTGCAGCTACCACCTGCGTCAACTGGCCCGGCACGGCCTCATCGAGCGGGCCAACGCCGACGGGGCCAATCAGCGTGACCGACCGTGGCGCGCCGCCGCGACCGGGTTCGAATTTCTGCCGGATCCCGATGACGCCGAGGGCCGGCAGATCAACGACGCGCTTACCGCCCTGGGGGTCGACGAGGTGTTCCGGTCGTTGCAGCGCTACCAGCAGCAACAGCACAAGCTGACCGACGAGTGGCAGGAGAGCGCCACCTTCCACAACTACACGCTCGCGCTCACCCCGGAGGAGCTGCGGCACCTCACGCTGACCCTGGACGCCGTCATCCGGCCGTATTTGCGCCCGTTGCGCACCGCGCCCCCCAGCGGCGCCCGGCCGGTCAGTCTCAACCTGCAGGCGTACCCCACGCCCGAGTTGATCTGAGATGGTGGCGTTGCTGCGACACCGCGGCTTCGCCCTCGTCTGGGTTGCCGGGCTCTTCTCCAGCGTGGCGAGCTGGCTGCTGCTCACCGGGCTGCCGATCTACGTGTTCGGGGTGACCGGCTCGGCGCTCACCACCTCCGCCGTCTTCCTCGTCGAGCTGCTGTGCGGGATCACTGTGGGATCGTTCGCCGGTGCTCTCGCCGATCGTTTCGACAAGTTCCGGTTGATGAGCTGCGTCGCCGTGCTGCAGGCAGCGGTGGTGATCCCGCTGCTCGGTCAACCCGGCCACCATCTATGGATCATCTCGCTGGTAGCCGGCGCGCAGGCGGTGCTGACCCTGACGTTCGACTCCGCCCGCAACGCCGCGCTGCCACGCCTCGTCGAGCCCGCGCACCTGGTGCGCGCCAACAGCGTGGTGGCGCTCAACATCAGCGTCGGACGTCTCGTCGGAGGTTCGCTGGGTGGGTTCGCCATCACGCGCGACGGCACCCGCTACCTGGCCGTCGGTGCAGCCGTGGCCTTCGTGATCACGGCAGCGCTGATCGCCGCCGCCCGCCGGGCCGCCCACCACACCACCGCGGATCCGGCGACGCCGGACCGTACGTCATCGTTCCTCACCGCGTGGCGACACGGCCTCACGGCGATGCTGCGCAACCGCGCCGTGCGGGTGACGATCGTGAGTGTGGCGTTGGGCGGCATCGCGCAGGGCCTGTTCGTGGTGCTCTTCGTGGTCTTCGTCAGCCGCGCCCTGCACGCCGACGGCACCCTGACCGGTGTGCTGCGCGGCGTCCAGGCGATCGGTGGGGTCGCGGGTGGGCTCATCGTCGGCATGCTTGGCGCCCGGTTCAGCCCTCGTCTGCTGATGAGCCTCGGGGCGACCACCTTCGCACTGATCAGCCTTGTCATCTGGAACGGGCCGGCGGTCACCCGCCAACCGGAGTGGTACATCGGGTTGTTCATCCTGGTCGGCGCGCCGGGCATCGCGTACGCCAGCGGGGCTTTCGCGCAGATCCAACAGAGCGTGCCCGACACCGAGTTGGGCCGGGCCTTCGGCGTCTACTACGCGATCTACAACGCGTCGCAGGGGCTGGGCATGGCCGCCGCCGGCCTGCTTGGTGACGTGCTCAGCGTCGTACTCGTGCTCAACGTGCAGGCTCTGCTGTACCTGGCCTCCGGTGCGGTCGCCTACGTGGGCCTACGGTTCGCACGGCAGCAACGCGCGGCAGTACGGCGGCGCGCCACAGTGGACATTGGTTAGCCGCCCGTCGCCGGCTTCGATGACACGCCAGGCAGTCCGGTCTCAACCATGAGCGTGGGGCTCGGGTCGACCCGCGCCCCACGGTTCGCGCGAACGGCAGCCGCGCCTATGCGTCTGCGATGGCCTTGAGCGCGGTGTCGAGTGCCTGGTCCGCCGGGACGGGAACGTCGGGGACCACTCCGACGCCCTCCCAGTTGGTGCCGGTGACGCTGTTGATGGTGCGGGCGGTCGGCACGGTCACGAGGATGTGTTCGGTGACCGGGTGGCGGGCTGTGGGATGCGCGCCGCCGCGTGTCGTCTCACCGACGACGACGGCCCGGCCGTGCGCCTGAAGGGTGTACGCCACGTCCTCGCCCCCGGAGAACGTCGTCGCGCTGGTCAGCACGTACACCGGGCGGTCGGCGTAGCGCGGCGCGGGAAGGTGCGCGGTCGTCCAGAATTGGCGCGTCGCGCCGGTGGACCGCTCGTAGAAGTCGTTGAGGTGCACCTGGTCGTCGCGGAAGAAGTAGCTGCACCACATCGCGGCTCCCTCCGGTGTTCCGCCGGAACAGGCGCGCAGGTCCAGGATGAGCGCGGAGCTGAGGGCGACCAGTTGCATGGCCGCGCCGATCGCGGCAGCGCCCTCGTCGGCGTACGCGATGCGCCGCACGTCGATGAATCCGACGTTGCCGTCCAGGTGCTCGACTCTACGGATGCCCTGGTTCTCCGCCCTGAGCAGCGCGAGGAACGCCGCCCGCCCGCCGTCCTCGTCCGCTGGATCGAGCGACTGCGGCTGGTCCGACCACAGCAGCCGCAGATGCTTGTCCGGGCACACCTGCTGAAGGTGTGCGGTGACCGTCTCGCAGAGCGCCGGCCCGTCCAGGCCGTCGTACTCGCCCGCCGTGAGACGACACCGGATCGCGGCGTCGATGTCGGCGACCTTCTCGGGGAAGACGTAGCCCGCCCCGATCCGATCCAGGGCCTGTCCGACTACCTCTTCGTGTGAGTGCACGGCTGGGAACGCTAGACCGCGAACAGCGTCATGGCCAGCGAATTCCGCGCAGCGGCTCAGGAGCGCGGCAGCATGCCCACGAGCGACGTGATGATGGCGATCCGCAGGGCTGTCCGTAGGTCGACGTGGTGGACCGCGAGCGCCGGCTCGGACTCGTAGACGGCGAGCAGGCTCGGCGGCGGCGAGGTGTAGGCGGACAGCGCGCCGGCCATGATCAGAGCGTTCAGGCAGAACAGTTCGGCGTTGTCGCCGGTCTCGGGCAGGTGCCGCCGGACGAGGCCGGCCATCACCGCCAGCCTGCCCAGTGCGGCCCGCTTGTGCCGGCGGGCCACCTCGACCGAGACGTTGTGTTCGAGCACCCCGCCCTGCGCGCCGAACAGATCGCAGAGCACCGTCTGGGCGGCGAGCGATCGGCTGAGCACGTCGGCCGTCTGCTCCACCCGTTCCATCGCCGGCCGGCTCACGTCGACACCGTTGGCCAGCTCCTGCTCCAGCTCGGCCAGCCAGGTCGCCGTCCGGTCGTCCAGCAGGTCGAGCAGGATCGCCTCGCGGGACTCGAAATAGCGCAGCACCGCCGTCTTGGCCAGGCCGACCCGCCGGCTCAGCTCGTTCAGGGTCACCTCGGCCACCGGCATCTCGTCGAGCATCGCCGAGGTCGTCTCCAGGATGGCCCGGCGTCGGACCTCACGCTGCTCCTCGCTGCGCGCCCGCTGGAACGTCATGACACCAACCCTAGCTTAGGTACCGGTGGTCCCTTGACAGCGTACCGGCGGTACCTTACCGTTCAGGCATAACTTACCGGCGGTACTTTAAGGGGCTTGACATGAAGTGGACCGAGCAGCAGATTCCGCGCCAGGACGGCCGGGTGGCCGTGGTCACCGGCGCCAACACCGGGCTGGGCTTCGAGACCGCCCGGCGGCTCGCCGAGCGCGGGGCGTCGGTCGTGCTGGCCGTGCGCGACACAGGCAAGGGCAAATCGGCCGCCGCCCGCATCAACGGCGATGTCTCCGTACGGGAACTGGACCTGACCTCGCTGGAGTCGGTGCGCGCCGCCGCGGCCGGCCTGCGCGCCACCCACCCGCGGATCGACCTGCTGATCAACAACGCCGGCGTGATGTACACCCCGAAGCAGAGCACCCGCGACGGCTTCGAGATGCAGTTCGGCACCAACCACCTGGGCCACTTCGCGTTCACCGGCTTGGTGCTCGACCTGCTGCTGCCCGTGCCCGGCTCGCGAGTGGTCACGGTCAGCAGCGTCGGCCACCGCATCCGCGCCGCCATCCACTTCGACGACCTTCAGTTCGAGCGTTCCTACAGCCGGGTCGGCGCCTACGGCCAGTCGAAGCTCGCCAACCTGATGTTCACCTACGAGTTGCAGCGCCGGCTCACCGCGCACGGCACCACCGTCGCGGTGGCCGCACACCCCGGCGTCTCCAACACCGAACTGGTCCGCAACGCCCCGGCGGCCGTCCGCCGACCGATCACCTGGCTCGCCCCGGTGATCACCCAGCCCGCGACGGCCGGCGCACTGCCCACCCTGCGGGCCGCCACCGACCCGTCCGTCCTCGGCGGGCAGTACTACGGCCCCGACGGCCTCGGCGAGGCGCGCGGCTACCCGAGGCTTGTCACTTCCAGCCCCGACTCCTACGACGTGAGCGTGCAGCAGCGCCTCTGGGATGTCTCGGAAGACCTCACCGGCGTACGGTTCCCGCTGGGCCGGGCAGCCGTCGCGGCGTGACCGCGCCAAAGGGTGGGCGCGTGGCCCGGGCGACCGCCCGCGCGTAGTTCGGGTCCTGTTAGTCGCGGCCGACCCAGGTAGCGACGCACGCCTCGTTGCCCTCGGCGTCGGCCAGGACCCACCACATGGGCGCGTGCGCGTCGGACACCAGGCGGCCGCCGGCGGCCAGGGCAGCGGCGATGCGAGCCTCCGCCTGATCGTGCGGGACAGCTATGTCGAGGTGCATGCGGTTGCGGTGTGGGCGCGCCTCGGCCATGTGCTGCAACCCGAAGCCCGGGCCGCGCCGTAACGGATCGAACAGGTGGTCGTCGCCGATCTGGCGGTAGCCGAGCAGCGCCCGCCAGAACGGCAGAACGTCCGCGCTGGCGAGTGCGTCGAGGGTGATGTTGACGAGTTGGACGGCGGTCGGATCGGCGCGGATGTCCAGCTCCTTGGCAGCGGCCGAGATCCGCCGCGCCAACGCGATGTCGCGCCGAGCCAGGCTCACCGTCACGCCGGTGCCGCGCAGGTCGACGCTGAGGTACTGCTGCTGGGTTTCGTCGGTGAGCCGGCCGATCTCATCGACGAGCGCGATGCCCTCGGCCAGCGATTCGGTCGGGAAGTAGGCCGAGACCAGGTGGTAGAGGGAGCGCCAGTCCTCGACCCCGTCGGCCGCGTGGAAATGCGCGGCCCTGATCTGCGCAGTCATGTCGGCGAACCTAACATCGGCGGTGTTGCCTCCTGGTGGTCACAGCTGGGCGACGACCACCCGGGTGGCCTGGGCGATGAGCGCGTCGTCGGGGGTGGCGTCCTTCGTGTCGCGACTGGACAGCACCGCCAGCACGATCGGGGCCCGGTCGGGCGGCCAGATCACCGCTATGTCGTTGCGGGTGCCGTACCCGCCGGTCCCGGTCTTGTCCCCGACCACCCAGCCGGCCGGCACCCCGGCGCGGACCAGCGCCGTGCCGGTGGTGTTGCCCCGCAGCCAGCCGCGCAGCACGTCGCGGTCCGCCGGTTCCACAGCAACCCCCACTGTGTACGCCCGCAGGTCGCCGGCCAGGGCCCGCGCGGTGCTGGTGTCCCGCTTGTCGCCAGGTGTTCCCTCGTTCAGCGCGGTCTCGTAGCGGGCCGCCTCGGTGACCGTGTCGCCGAGCGCGCGCAGCTTCGCCTCGAACCCCGCCGGCCCGCCGAGGTGGCGCAGCAGCAGGTTGCCGGCCGTGTTGTCGCTGTAGCGCACGGCGGCGTCGGCCAGAGCGCGCAGGCTCATGCCCTCGCCGACGTGCTCCTCCGTGACGGGGGAGTGCGCCACCAGGTCCCGCGCCGGATACCGCACCACCCGGTCCAACTGGGCGTCGGTGGTGCCGTCGAGCACCTGGGCGGCAGCGAGGGCCTTCCACGTCGAGGCGTACGCGAACCGCTCGTCGGCGCGGTACTCCACGGTGCGACCGGTGCCCGTGTCGACGGCGTAGATCCCCAGCCGCGCCCCGAACTGCTCCTCCAGCCGACGGAACTCCTGATCGGCGGCCGGCGACGGTGCGAGCGTCACCTCCGGGCTCGGCGTCGTCCGCGCCTCGGTGGAGTCGCGGTTGTCGCCGCCGCTGCACCCCGCCAACGACATCACTGTCACCGCCGTGGCCACCACTGCGGCCAGACGCCGGACCGGGAACGTCATGTCATTCCTCCTGCGGGTGCCGTCGGTCAGGGCAGGATCTCGACGTACCCGTCACTGCCGTGCACGCGGATCCGCTGCCCGTCGCGAATCAGCCGGGTCGCGTCGAGGACGCTGACGACAGCCGGCAGGCCATACTCCCTCGCGATCACCGCGCCGTGCGTCATCAACCCGCCCACCTCCGTGACCAGGCCGGCGATGCCGACGAACAGCGGCGTCCAGCTCGGGTCCGTGTGGGCCGTGACGAGGATGTCACCCGCTTCGAGGTCGGCCTGCGCCATGTCCAGGATGACGCGGGCACGTCCCTCGACAGTCCCGGCGGACACCGGCACACCGGCCAGGGCGCCGGCCGGCAGGTCGTCGCGTCGGTACGCGCCGGTGATGACCTCGCCGTCGGAGGTCAGCACCCGGGGCGGAGTGAGCGCCTGGTGCGCCCGGAACTCGTCGCGACGCTGCCGGATCAGTGCGGCGTCCACCCGGTGTGTGCGGACCACCTCGTGGAACTCCTGGAACGTGAGGTAGAAGACGTCCTCCTGCTCGGCGAGCACCCCGGCGTGCACCAGCCGCTCGGCCTCCGCCAGCAGTGCCTGTTTGTACAGGAAGTAGCGGCTGACGATGTCGTACTTCGGGTACTCCCGATAGCCGATGAAGGCCCGCACCCGGTCGATCATTCGCGCGGTCTCGTCGGCCTTCTGCTGCCCGTCCGGCAGCGCCCGCAGGCGCGTCAACACCTCTTGCGCCTGCTGCCGCGCCCGCTGTTGGCCCTGCTCGAAGCGCCGCCGGGCCGCGCCCGGCTCGAAGAGCTTGACGTTGTCGAGGAGTACGGGCACGAGCGTGGCGGGGCGTTCGCTCCACCGTGGCCTGGTGATGTCGATCTCGCCGACGCAGCGCATTCCGTACCGATCGAGGTACGCCTCGATGGCGGCGCGCGCCTCGGCTCCGCCCGTGACCTTCGGCAGCTCGTCGAGGAAGTCGTCGTGCGCGGCGTCCTGAAGGAACGCCACCACCTCCGGATACGGACGGATCACGTCGGCGACGTCGAGCAGCGCCAGCCCCATCTCCGACGTGACGTTGCCGGGGGCGGAGAGGGTGAGGGTGTCCGCGGCGTTCTTCTCGCCCAGCCACTCGTGCAGCCGGTCGTTGAGCCACCAGGTGGCCTCCATGCCCGCCATGATCGCCTGCATGTTCAACGGATCACTGAGGACCCGCTTGTGCTCCTGGAACGCCTCATGCAGGAAGTCGAACAGCGCCGTACCGGTCACCGTCGCGATGTCGCGTCGTAGGGCGGCGATGGACGCCTCGCTGCGCTCGATCAGCTCGGTCACGATCGCCGGGTCGGCCTCGCCCGAGGTGGACGGGCCACCGGTCGTCGGCCCACCCGGACCGGCCTGGTCCGGCAGCGTCGCAACGAAGTCCCGGCGGTCGAGCAGGGTCTCCAACGCGTCGCGCATCAGCGGATCGTCGCGCCCCGCCATTTTCAGAAAGCCGGCGCGGCTGGTGGGGGAGGCCAACAGCCGGGTGGCGTCGACGAACAACCTCCCGCCGGCCGCCAACATCCGGGCCATGGCGGTCAGCTGCCACATGGAGAGCCCCAACGGCCGCATGGCGTCGGTCATCATCTGTTGGTGACCGACCGAAAGGTAGACGTGGTTCTCCTGGTCATCGGCCGCCGGGACGGGGAACAGCGTCGTGATCGGCCGGCTCTGCACGATCTGGAAGTCGTCGTCGACCAGGCACCATTCGATGTCCTGCGGGCGGCCGAAATACGCCTCGATCCGTCGCCCGAGCCGCACCAGCCGCAGCGCCTGAGCCTGCGTCAGCGCCGGCTGCTCCTGCCGCCGCGGGTCGATCTCCACTTCCCGCGTCCCGCCGCCAGGCAGCGCGGCGACGGCACGCGCCTTCGCGGCGACCGTGCTGGCGACCACCTCACCGTCGCGCACAGTGAAGACGTCCGGGTTCACCAGACCGGACACCAGGGCCTCGCCGAGGCCGAAGCTGGCGTCGACTGTCGCGACCTTCCGGTCGCCCGTCACCGGGTCCGCCGTGAACAGGATGCCGGAGGCATCCGGAAGAACCATCCGCTGTACGACGACAGCCATCTGAACAGTGCGGTGGTCGATGCCGTTGCGCAGGCGGTAGATGACGGCCCGGTCGGTGAACAGTGACGCCCAGCACCGGCTGACGTGCCGCAGGACCGCCTCCGGCCCCACCACGTTCAGGTAGGTGTCCTGCTGGCCGGCGAAGGACGCGGTGGGCGTGTCCTCCGCCGTCGCGCTGGACCGTACTGCGTAGGCGGCCTGCTCGCCGAACCGGGCGAGCGCGCCGGTGATCGCGGCGGCCAGGCCGTCCGGAACCGGTGTCTCTTCGACGCTGCGGCGGATCTCCGCGCTGAGCGTTCTGATCGTCTCCCGGTCGTCCGGGCTCAACCGCGACAGCTGATCGAGCCGATCGTCGATCGACGGCGTCTGCGCCATGACCTTCCGGAAGGCCGCCGTCGTCACGCAGAACCCCGCCGGCACCCGGATGCCGTCGATCCGGGACAGCGCGCCCAGGTGCGCGGCCTTGCCGCCGACCATCGACACCTGCGTCTCGTCGACCTCTCGAAGATCCAACAGTGGTGCCCGGTCGCTGCGGTCCCCGTCCATCGACAACACACCCACGTCGCGCCCCCGTTACCTCGTTTGTGCTGGTCCGGCCGCCGATTCTGCGCCACGACCGGGGTCTTGCCGCAAGCCCCCAGGTGCGGTATACGTTAGAAGTGGCAGGGAGAGTCATCTCCTTGCCGTTTGTTTTTGGCGGGGCGGCCGATCGGGCGATCGGGCCCCCGCTCAGTCGTAGGGAAGTCGGCGCTGCTCGATTTTCAGCCCTCGGCCGAGCTGCCAGGAGGCGGTGGGCCAGGCCGCGATGAAGCCAGCTATCAGCCCGAGCTGACCGGCGAACCAGAACGTGGCGCTGTCGGGTCGCAGGGGTGGCTCCGGCAGGACCACCCGATGGGCGAGCGTCAGCCACGCGAACAGCGCCACCTCGAACGCGGTGATGGTCAGCAGCTCGATCCTGCCGACGTTCGACAGCGCGTGCCAGACCTTTCCGAGGCTGCGCCCCGGCCCGGCGAAATACCGGAAGAGCACGGCGATCGTCACCGCCATCAGGTAGTCGCCGGCGTAGTCGACCCACAGCGGGTCCTCGGCCGGGTCGAATCTCACGGCGTACAGGGCGATCTCGGCGACGATGAACCCGAGAGCGCAGTGCGCGCCACAGCGGGACACGTGGGTCACGACGATGCCCCGCCGGGGCCGTCGCGGTTGCTCCTCCTGCCGCCGTCGAGAGAACGCCTCGGGCCTGCCCCAGTTCCAGTAGAGGCGGACGGCGGCCGGGCCGATGTAGAGGACGGTCACCAGCCAGACGATCTCCATGACCCGGACCGGCTGACGGTGCCCGCGCAGATAGGTGTCGGCCACCACGACCGCGAAGCTGACGACGCCGACCGCGAGCGAAGCCCAGGAGAGCGCCACGAGCCAGGTTGGTTGCATCCCCGCCCCTTCCGCCAGCCGGGCGAGTCTTTCATGTCGTACTCGTCCGGATTGGTGAATCGGGCGTTCCCGCCGGTGTCACAGGTCGGTGTCCGCCCCCCACCAAAGATCTCCGCGCTGGCACACTCTCGGTCACGGTCGACTGGTATACGCGGGCCGAAATGGACGGCGACGTCGTCCGGGTCTCGTCACCGCACGTCAACGAATTGCTGTCGGCGAACTTCTGGTGGTTGCGGGGCAACGATCCCGGCCACGGGGACAGCTTCGACCGCACGCGCCTTCGCCAGTTGGCCGAGACCTACCTGTGCAGGACGGCCGCCAGCGCTGCCCGTCCCGAAAGCTGACGTATTGCATAATTCTGTACATGCCTCCCAAAAGGGAAACTTCACGGCTCACCCGTAGCCCGGGCCGGTTGCTGGCCTTCAGCGACGGTGTCTTCGCGATCGCCGTGACGCTCCTCGTGCTGGAGATCCAACCGCCCGACGACTTCGAGCGCCTCGTTCAGGGGCTCGGTGCGCTGTGGCCGTCGTACCTGGCCTACGCGTTGAGCTTCCTGCTCATCGGGCAGGTGTGGGTGAATCACCACGTCATGTTCGACCGCGTCCGGCACGTCGACCGAGGGGTCCTGTTCCTCAACACGTTGCTCCTGATGGTCATCGCGTTCCTGCCGTTCTCCACGTCACTGCTCGCGGACGCGTTGCGCGCGGAGCAGGGCCTGCGCGCGTCGGTCGTCGTCTACGGCGGCACACTGTGGACGGCAGCGGCTCTCTTCAACATCGTGTGGGCGCACCTTCGGCGGGCCAGACTGCTGGACCCCGGCCTCGGTCCCATCGGTGCGCGGGCCATCGGTCGCCGGTTCGCGCTCGCGCTGGTCTGGATCGGCTCCGGCATCCTCGTCGGCGCGTTCGTGCCGATCGCCGGCGTCGCCATCATCGCCGGGTTCCTGCCCGCCTACTACCTGCCCATCCGCGGCGAGTACGGCGAGGACGAAACCGCCGGGCAACCGGCCGACTAACTAGAGTCGGTGCCATGCGGATCCGGATCGACGGCAGCGATCTCCCAGGTCAGCGTCCCGGTGCGGAGGCCGACGCGCTGCGGCGGGGCAACGTACACGTCGGGGTTCAGCGCAAGGCCGAGGTGGTCGATCAGGTCCCGGCCGACGCGGCCAGCGCCACCTGGTCCTTCGAGGTGTCCAGCCGTGAGGTCGACGCTGCGCTCGACGTCGGTGGCCCCTGGGTGCACGGCCGCCCCGGGGCGCGGTTTCTCTATCTGAGCTGGGGCGCGGTGACCCCTGACGGCTTCGCCATGTTCCGACGAGCGAAGTTGATGTTCACCGACGTGCCGACCGAGCTGCTGCGCGCCGCCCACGAGGGCAACGGGACGCTGGTCGGCCGGGTCGGGTTGACCGACGTCGCCGGTGAGCCCGTCTGCGCTCGGGTGCACCCGCCCGCCATCTCGTGGACGGTGGAGTGGGTAGCCGTCTAGCTGCCGAAGTCGACGCCGCTGAGGGAGACGGAGCGGTACGCGGCGAGGCGTTCGGCCTGCGCGGTGACGGCCTTACGCGTGGCGTCCGACAGTCGCTGCCACGGCCGGACGGCGACGGTGAACGTCCTGCCGGACTTGCGGGGCCGCCAGGTGCCCACCAGCTCGCCGTCGACCAGGACGGCACCGGGGCGACCCAACACCGGCCACAGCTCCTTGGCGTGGGTGGCGTCCGGCACCAGCGTCGCCCGGTCCTTGGCCTGGAGGAACAGGTCGAACGGGCCGAGCAGTCGGGTGACAGTGCCGTCGGCGGATTCCAGCGCCTCCTCGTCGGTGGCCAGCAGTGAGCGCACCTCGCGGTCGACCGTCACCTCGATCACGTCGTCGGGCCAGTGCGCCTTCACGTCCTTCACGGGGGAGTCGAGGTAGTCGGCGACCTGTTTCGGGGTGGCCGGACCGAGCAGGCGAAGATAGGCGCGGATGAGGTCGAAGCGGTCACCCGCCGTGGCTGCCTTCCTGAACCCGGTGATGCGCCGCAGGACCGGGGGTGAGGTGTCGAGCTGCAGCTCCACTCCGGCCCGCACGGCGGCGAGCCGGAACGGCATCTCGTAGAGGTGCGTGGCGTCGCACGGCCGGCAGAACCGCAGATAGGGCTCGGGCAGCATGGTGGCCAGGCGGCCGGAGACGTCCCCCTTGACCGTGGGCGTGCTGACGATGGCACGCATCCGGTCGGCGATCTTGTCGAGGGCCGCGAGGGTGTCGATGCCGGCGGCCCTCAACGGTTTCGCGGCGTCGTAGATGCGCTTGCCCGCGTCGGCCTCGGAGAAGGGTTCGACCGCCGCCGCCACCTTCGCAACGTCGGCCCGGCGGTAGAGGTGGGGAGCGCCCCGCACCGTCCACAGCAGGACCAGGTCGGTGTCGGACAATGCAATCACGTCGACCCCGCGTACCGCCAGCGCCCACCGCGCGCCGTCCGGACCGGTGTTCTGCACCCCGAGGTCCAGGACGGCGGTGTCGGCGATTGTGCCCTCGTCGCGGTCGAGCTGCTGGGCCCGAACCCGGAAGTTCATCACCTGGTGCCGATCGACCATGTCAGCACCCTAGTTGGGGCGGCACGCCCGGTGGGTCCAGGCGCGCAGCGCCCATTCGACGGGGCCGTACCGGAACCGCCGTAGCCACCACGCGCTGACCACCAGTTGCCCCGCGAAGATCACCAGTGCGATCAGCAGTGTCTGTGCCGTCGAGGTGCGGCCGACCAGGCCCCACCCGAGGCCGGTGAAGACGAGCACGCACACCAGCGACTGGGCCAGGTAGTTGGTCAGGGCCATCCGCCCGGCGGGCGCGAACGCGTCCGCGAGGCGCGGCCGCCGCGTGAACAGGCGCAGCAGGGTCGCGGCGTAGGCGGCGGCCAGGAACGGCGCGGTGACGATGCTGACCATCAGTCCGGTCAGGTTCGCGGTGGAACCACCGACCGCGAACACCACCGCGCCGGCCAGACCGACGGGGTACCCCACCTTCTCGCACCGGCGCAGCAGGTCCTGATGGGCGGGCAGGGTGGCGAGGAGCCGCCGCTTGCCGGCGGCGAGGCCGACCAGGAACGCCGCGAACGCCAGCGGCCCCTGCACGGCGAGGCCGCCGATCATCGCCGGCATCGACCGAAGATGCTCCAGGACGACATCGTCGAAGCCGCCGCCCAGAGCCAGCGTGGAACGCGCACCGGCGCTGAGCGCGACGGCCTCGTCCGGAACCAGTGTGGCACCGAGGACCGCGGCGACCCCGACCACCACGGCGATGCCGCCGATGATGGTCGCCGCCGCGATCAGCGCGGTGCGGGGCTCGATCCGCCGGACCGCGAGCAGCACGAGACCGAGCAGCGCGTACGTGGTGAGGATGTCGCCGTGGAACAGCAGCACCGCGTGCAGCACGCCGAGAGCGAACAACCCGGAGAGCCGGCGCAGGAACGCCGGGCGGAACGCCGCTCCGCGTCGAGCCGCGGAGTCGAGTTGCAGGGTGAAGCTGTAACCGAACAGGAAGGCGAACAGCAGGTAGGCCTTCATCGCGAAGAACAGCTCCACCGCGCCGGCGATCAGCACGTCCACCGCGCCGCGCGTCGGGTCGTCGACCAGGTGGAAGTCGTAGCCGGAGCTGAAGAACGCGATGTTCACCAGCAGGATGAGCAGCAGCGCGCATCCGCGCAGTGCGTCCACGACGGTGATGCGGGCGCGGGTGTCCCCGGGCGAGGGCTGTGGGTGGCCGTCGCCCGGTGGGTCGAGCCGGGTCACATTCATGGTGTCCAGCGTCCGGAGCACGGCCCGCTGCCGGGAAGTGCTTTCGTCACACGCACTGTTGTGACGAAAAGGCGCCATCCCTACGGCGGGGGAGACGAGTCCCTCCGCGCGGCGACCCGCTCGCCGCGCCGTTCGGCGACGGTGATCTCGGATGTGCCAACGCCCGCCGCTGATGGAGACGACGCCGTGACTCGAACACCGCACACGAACGCCGTGCCCGCCCCGCCACGTCGGGTGCCGCAGTGGTTGCCGCTGACGCCAACGGTGCTGGGATCCGCCCTGATGATCGGCTACTCGGCGACCCCTGCCCTGGCAGTTCGCGGCGGACCTGAGGGAGCCCGGCGCGGAGGACATCTTCACCCCGACGGGAGTCCTGATCGGTCTCCCGCTCCTGTTGGCCTGGACGACCGCGTTGCCGCTGGCGGGCTGGTCCCACTACCGCCGTACCCGTCGGCCGCGACGCGACCGGCGGCGCTGGTCGGCGGCAGTGGATGACCGACCAGCGTCGCCGTCCGGGTGGCCCAGGATCGGGTGACGGTTTCAGGCGACCAGGGAAACCCACCCGTTGTCCAGGTCGTAGCGGGCGCCCACCACCCGCAGCGCGCCCTCGTGCACCTTCTCGGAGATGATCGTGCTGCGTGCGCTGAGCGCCTCCACCTGCGCGGCGATGTTGGCGCGCACCCCGTTCTCCACGGGGTCGCCGGGGTGGTTCAGCACCGGCTCGACGATCGGGCGCAGGGCGTCCACGATGGTGCCGATGTGCCCGGGCGCCGTACCGCCGGTGTGGATGGCGTCGATGGTGGCGGTGATCGCGCCGCAGCGTTCGTGACCGAGGACGACGATCAGCAGGCTGCCGAACTCCTCCACTGCGAACTCGACGCTGCCGAGCAGCAGGTCGTCGACGATGTTGCCGGCCACCCGGTTGTCGAACAGGTCACCCAGCCCCTGGTCGAAGAGCACCTCGGGGGCCACCCGGGAGTCCGCGCAGCCGACCGTGATGGCGAACGGGTGCTGGCCGGCGGCGAGCCGGTGCAGGTCGGACAGGCCCTGGTGCGGGTGCCGGCCGCGGCCGGAGGTGAACCGCCGGTTGCCGGCCTGTAGCCGACGCAGTGCCTCCGTCGGCGTGTCGATCGGGCTTTCCGCTGGCGCGGCGGAGGCGGCGGACGGGCTGGCTGCGGCCGCGCCGAGCGCCACGGCGGCGGCGCCACCGGCGGTCAGCAGCGAACGGCGGGACAGGTGCGAACGTGCCACGATCATCTCCCTGAGGTGAGGCAACTCGCCTCTTCCTACCAGCTTCCGTCCACATTGGTGGTTACCGTTCGGTGGCCAGTGGGCGACGGTGGATCGCTCCGGTTCCTTCGGCCACCGCGAGTAACAAGACGGGTTGACCTTGACACAGTGACAAGGCCTTGACTGGGGTCGAAGAGGTGATCTGATGACCAGGCCGGAACAGGACATGTACGCGACGAGGGTCTCCCGGGGGCTGGAGAGCAGCGAAGCTTCGGTGCGACTGCGCGCGGCGCTGGCGGTCGGCACGAACCCGGACTCGCAGCTCGTCGACACGCTCATCGAGCGATGCGCGGTCGAGCCCGAGTTCTCCGTACGCGAGATGCTCACCTGGGCGCTGCTGCGCCACCCACCCGCACTGACCGTCGCGAAGCTCACCGCCGAGCTCCACTCGGAGCGCGCCCAGGCCCGAAGTCAGGCTTTGCACACGCTGTCCAAGATCGGGGACCGGCGGGCCTGGCCGGCGATCACCCGGGCGTTGCTGACCGATGCCGACGGCGAGGTGGCACGCAGCGCCTGGCGCGCGGCGGTCGCGCTCGTACCCTTCGGTGCGGAGCCCGAGTTGGCCGCTGTGTTGTCGACGCAGCTCGGGCGGGGAGGGCGTGAGATGCAGTTGAGTCTCAGCCGGGCGCTGATCGCGCTCGGCGAGGTGGTCATGCCGATCCTGCGTGCCGCGATGGCGGATCTCGACCCACGCGTACGCACGCACGCGGTCGCCACCCAACGTCTCATGCAGGATCCGGATGCCGGGTTCGAGTTCGCGATCGAGGCGGCGAAGCGCGTCGTCGCCCTCGGCCCGACAGGCACGAAGGGATGACACCAGGTGTTGATCGGTGAGGTGGCGCGACGGTCCGGGGTCAGCGCCCGCATGCTCAGGCATTACGACGCGCTCGGGCTGATCCGGCCCACCGGTCGCACCGGTTCCGGCTATCGCGAGTACACCAGCGAGGACGTCCGGCTGATCTTCCACGTCGAGAGCCTGCGGTCGCTGGGCCTGTCGCTACGTGACGTCCGCCGCGCGCTCGACGATCCCGGCTTCACCCCCGCCGAACTCGTCAAGGACCTCATCCGGCGGACGCGACTGCGCATCGCGGACGAGATGGAGTTGCTCACCCGACTCGGTCGGATCGGTGATGCGAACCCCTCCCACTGGGAGGACGTCCTGCAGGTGGTGACACTCCTGCGGGCACTGGGGTCGGACAGCGCGGGTACCCGCCAGCGCGCCGCCCTGTCCTCGGTCGTTGAGGGGCCGGCGCCGGTGGAGGCACTTGTCGAGGCGGTGCTGAATGAGTCGGACCCGAACGTCGCCGGAGCCCTGCGCTGGGCGCTGGCGCAGTCCGGCGACAGCGGGTTGGCGCTGCTGACCGACGGCCTCGGCTCACCGGAGGCCGAGGTACGCAGGCGCGCCGTCCAGTCCGTGGCCGAGATCCCGCACCCCGCGGCGACCGACGTGCTGCGGGACGCCCTCGCGCACCCCGACATCGTGGTCCGCGGGTACGCGGCTCTGGCGCTCGGCGCGCGCGGTGTGGCGGACGCGCTTCCCACGTTGATCGACATGGTTGTCGAGGAGACCAAGGATGTCGACGCTGCCGACGCGTTGAGCCTGCTGGCGGCCGACCCCGCGCTGGCAGACCAGATTGCGACCCGGCTGGTTGCCTGCCTCGGGAAGAGCGGCGTCGCACCGTCCGCACGGCGACGGCTGACCGAGGCGATGGCGGACATCCCGGGAAGCACCGCCGTACGCGCCCTCACGGACCTGTCGCATGATCAGGACCGCGCCGTCGCACTGACGGCGACCTCCATCCTCGCGCTCCGCGACGTGGCCTCATCATGACCAGACACTGTGGAGCCGCCGAGGGGGCGCAACGCCGAGCGAATTGATCATCGTTTGGGCTTCGGCTATCGTCCGCGTCCGTGAAATCTTCCCGTCTTGCCTCCGCCATGTTGATCCTCGCCGTTTCGACGACCCTCGCCGCCTGTGGCGACGCCGACAAGGCGACGACCGCAGGATCCACCACGCCCGCTGCCACCTCCGCAGCCCCGTCCGCGGTGGCCACCTCCGCTGCCGCCACGCCGGCCTCGTCGCCCGCGGCGGGCGCCGCGAGCGACAAGGAACTCTGCGAGTCGGCGAAGAAGGTCAGCGACGAGATGAAGGCCGAGCTGGTGAAGGTCGCCATGACCGGCGAGGCGTCGGCGGCGGATTACCAGAAGATCCTGAACGACCTGGACAAGAAGATCGCCGTGGTCGCCTCGACCGGCGACGGCAAGGTGGCCACGGCCCTGCGGGCGTTCGGCGCGGAGGCGGCCAAGGCCGCGGCTGCGGCGGACCCGGCTACCGCCGCCGACAACCCGGCCTTCGAGAAGGCCGGCAAGGACATCTCCGCCGCGTGCAAGGCGGCGGGTTTCACGCTGGTCATCTGACCCTCGTGACCCGGTCGCACCGGGTGCGGTGACGGACGGCCCCCACGCCTGAGCGTGGGGGCCGTCGCATCGCAGGCGGTGGTCAGCCGCCGGCGAACGTCGTGTCGACGCCGCACTTGGCGTTCTGGTTGAGGCAGGACTTCACCAGGTCGCCGAGACGCTCCGGTTCCCAGGCGTTCATGAAGTCGCCGTGCATGGATGACGGCTTGCCGGAGGAGAGGCTGAGGCCGTCACCGCCCAGCGACTCGTAGTTGACCATGAAGGAGAGATCCGGAACGGCCACCGGGTACTTGCCGGTGCAGACGCCGTTCACCGGGTCGCCCATGTGCGACTTGTGATCGGGTGAGTCGATGTTCTTGCCGTCCCAGCAGTCCTTGAACACGAGCTGGAAGATCAGGTTGCCGCCGGGGGCGCACTTCGGCCAGTTACCGTCGGCGCTGCGGCCGATCTCGGCGCTACCCGCGCACCAGAACTGGTTACTACCGGCGTTCTTCGGGGTGTCCACCTGCCGCTTGGCGTCACCTTCGACCACCCTCAGGCCCGGCGGGAAGGGCTTGACGGTCGACGGGTCCTTGACCCGCGAGCCGTAGTAGATGCGCATGCTCTTGATCGGCACCGCCTTGCCGTCCTTGCGTAGCTCCGGGGTCCAGTAGGCGCTCTTGTCCCCGGGGGCGTTACAGGTGTTCGCCGCGTCGAACAACGTGTCCGTCGTGGTGAAGGCGTCGATCTTCGGGCCGAAGAAGGTGTGCATGTGCGAGGCGCCAGCGAGACCAGGCAGGACGATCGGATCGTCCGGGGCCGAGTTCGCGACACCGCAGTCGGTGTGGAATTCCGGCACCCGGGTGGTGCCCGGCGGCACCGCCTTCGGCTTCATGGCGTTGAAGGCGGCCAGTTCCCTGCTCCACTGTGCCTGGTCGACGGGCACCCAGCCGCCGGCCGGTGCGCTCGGCGGGACGGACGTCGACGGGGACGCGGACGCGGTGGAACTCGGCGTGGCCGAAGGGGCGGCCGATGTGCTCGGCGTGGCCGACGCGCTGGGCGACGTGCCCTTCGCGGGGCCGAACGTGAACCAGTTCAGGTTCACGAAGTCCGACGTCGAGGCGCTCTTCATGACCGCGAAGACGGTCTGCGCACCGGACGGCAGAGCTGACGCCTTCGCGGTGACGGTCGTCCACTTCTGCCAACCGCCGGTCTGCGCGATCGGGAACCCGGCCAGCAGTGGACCGTCCTGCGCGCCGAGGCGCAACTCGACGGTGCCGCCGGCGGCGTTGTGCGAGGCGACCCGGGCCGTCAGGTCGACGCCCGTCACCGACACATTGTCGAAGCGCAGCCAGTCGCCGCTGGCCAGCCAGCCAACGTTACGGCCGCCGTCGGCGTCGCCGGTGCCCTCGGTCTGCGCCCCGGACTGTGCCGCGAAGGCCTCTGCCTGCACCCGGCCAGGCACCGCGACCTCCTCGGCCTGGGCGCCGGCGATGTAGATGCCGCTGCCGGCCAGCGCGGCGGCAACCGCGGAGGCGAGCGTGATGCGAGTGAGGCGACGACGCTTTCGCGCCCGATCCGGCGGTGCGACGTGCGCGGGGGGAGTCCGCATTACCAGTGGTTTCCTTCGAGTCGACGGTGAAGCTCTGTCGGAAGGAGTATGTGCACGTCAGAGGCCTGCATCAACTCGCGGGAAAAGAATTAAGGAGGCCGGTCGACAAGCGCCCTGGCAGCCGGCGCGACGGCTCCGGATGACAATTTTTCGCTCGTGCAGCCTTAAGTTTCCTTTAAGTCCTGCCGCCCGGGTTATGGTGCGATGATTACGAATTTTGAGTAACGAATTGTGGGCGAATTCTCGGTCTCAGCCGCTGACCGGTTCGACGCGGATGGCCGGCGACAGCGCGCGCAGGAAGTCGGGCGCGTCGAACATCTCGCCGGCGGAGGCGACGCCGCTGGTCCTCGTCCGACCATCGAGGACGCGCCCGACCGCTTCCACGGCCAGGGGCGCGCTGACGGCGTAGATGTCCTTGCCACTGGCCATGACACGGCGGCGCGCGTCGCCGCGACGCACTATGACGTCGACCGTGAACGTCTGCGCGGACCGGCCCCGCCCGTCGACCGCGACCGGCGCCGCCGCGGCGGTCAGGTCGCTGGCGGCGTCGACGGTCATGTAGGTGCGGACCTCGGGGATGACCAGGTGACGGGGGATGGTGACGACGTCGGCCATGCTGAACTCCCCGAGGACGCTGCGGCGACCCAACGGCGCGGGGAAGTCCCAGTCCACCCTCGGCAGGTCCCCGCCGGAGTGGTACTCCAACCGGCCGCCGGTGTAGCGGACCCGGCGGCCGGCGCGGCGCTCGCGGGAGACGACGCCCGCGGCGACCGTCCCGGCCGTCGGGTGCCAGCTACTCAGTCCGTACGCGACGTGCGCCTCGTCGGCCGACGCCCAGTCACCCATCGCCGTCGTCGCGAGCAGGTCACCGAGCCCGCCGAAGAAGGCCATCGCCGGGACCACCGCGACACCGGCGGCGCGGGCGCGCTCGGTGAAGTGGGTGAACGTGTCGAGGTTGGCCTCGATCTCGGCCGCCACGTCCACGTACGGGATCCCGGCGCGCAGCGCGGCCTCGATCACACCGGCGGCGGTCGACGCGAACGGCCCCGCGCAGTTGATGACCGCGTCCACACCGGCCAGCGCCGCGTCGAGCGAGGCCGGATCGTCGACCGACGCCACCCGGTAGCCGGGCCCGAACGCCGCCAGCCGGCGCGGGTCACGGCCCACCGGCAGTGCACCGAACCCGCGCTCCCGCAGCTCCGCCATCACGAACCGTCCGGTGTGCCCGTACGCCCCGAACACCGCCACGCTGTAACCCATCGCTGCCCCCTCGAAAGATCGACTGGGTCCAGCCTCCCGCAGCGTCCGGCAACCGGCCAGTGTCGGGAACGCCAACCCCCGTACAGTTTCGGACATGGCCCTTGTCGCGATCGCCGCCACCGACGGGATGCTGCACTTCGAGCTGGCCCTTGCCTGCGAGGTCTTCGCCCACGACCCCTCCGGCCTGGCCGATCCCTGGTACGACGTGGCGATCTGCGGTCCCGGCCCGGTCCGGGTCGGTCGCTTCCTGCTGACGCCCGACGACGGGTTGGAACGCCTCGCCCGCGCCGACACCGTGATCATCCCGTCGGTCGAGGACGTCGACGGGGACGTACCCCCCGACCTGCTCGACGCGGTCCGCGCGGCCCACCTGGCGGGCGCCCGGATGGTCTCGCTGTGCACCGGCGCGTTCGTGCTGGCCGCCGCCGGAGTGCTCGACGGGCAGCGGGCCACCACCCACTGGGCCCACACCCAGGCGCTGGCCGCCCGCTATCCCCGGGTCCGCGTCGATCCGGACGTGCTCTACGTCGACAACGGCACCGTGCTCGCCTCCGCCGGGAAGGCCGCCGCGATCGACCTGTGCCTGCACCTGATCCGCCGCGACCACGGCTCGATCGTCGCCAATGCCGTCGCCCGCCGCCTGGTCGTGCCACCGCACCGCGCCGGTGGTCAGGCCCAGTACCTCACCACCCCGGTGCCCGCCCGTGACGACCACCCATTGGCCACCCTGTTGCCCTGGGCCCTGGCCCGCCTGGACCGGCCGCTGACCGTCGAGGACCTGGCCCGGCAGGCGAACATGAGCTCACGCAACCTGGCCCGCCACTTCCGGTCGGCCACCGGCACCACCCCACTGCTGTGGCTGTCGACGCAGCGGATCCGCCGTGCCCAGGAGCTGCTGGAGAACACCGACGACAGCATCGACGCCGTCGCCGAGGCGGCCGGCATGGGCACCGCCGCGACACTGCGTCGACACTTCCACCGCACCGTCGGTGTGCCGCCGGACGCGTACCGGCGCACCTTCCGGGCCACCAGGCCCGCCGACGGCTGAATCCTGACCGGGGTGCGCGCGGACGCCGTCGCTTCTCGGCGTCGGGCAGGATGCCAAGCACCTGCTCCGCCGGCGGGCGGGGGTCCCGATGGGCTTCAGCCTCGAGTACGTCAGCTGACCGTGTCGCTGCCGCTGTCCGGGCGTTGGCGGGCGAACGCGTCGCGCTTGCCCCAACGGCCGGGGATGTCCAGCAGCGCGATCCGCCCGAACGCGGACGGCAGCGCCGGATCCACGGCCAGGTGGTCGTCGTGCGGGTTGATCCCGAGCATGGTGCGGATCAGCAGCATGCAGGCCGCACTGGACCACGCCTGCGGGCTGCCCGCGGTCGGATACCGGATCGGGAACCGGGTGGTGTCCCGGTCGAACCCGCCGAACGCCTCGGGCAGACGACCCTCGAAGTAGGTGGCGGCGGAGAGGATACCCTCGGCGATGCGGGCCGCCTCGTTGCCGAACCCGTAACGGCGCAGACCCCAGGCGATGAACGAGTTGTCGAACGGCCAGACCGTGCCGTTGTGGTAGCCGAGCGGGTTGTAGCGGCGTTGCCCCTCGGCGAACGTCCGCACACCCCAACCGGAGAAGAGCGCCGGACCCATCAGGTGCTCGACCACCCGGGCAGCCCGCTCCGGTGGCACGATGCCGCTCCACAACAGGTGCCCGATGTTGGACGACAGCCCGTCCACGGGGGTGCCGTCGTGGTCGAGCGCGAGGGCGTAGAAGCCGCGGTCCTCAAGCCAGAAGTCCCGGTTGAACCGGTCGTACAGGGCCGCCGCCTCGCTTTCCAGCCGCTCGGCGTAGGCAGTGTCACCCCAGAAGGCGCGGGCCAGTCGTGCCCCCCGGATCTTCGCGTCGTAGGCGTACCCCTGGGTCTCGCAGGTGGCCCTCGGGAAGCCCGGCAGTCGGCCGTCGGCATAGGAGATGCTGTCCCAGGAGTCCTTCCAGCACTGGTTGTCCAGGCCGGTGACGCGGTTGCGTCGCTGGTACCAGACGTAGCCGGTGGAGGTGAGGTCCGCGTACAAATCGATCCAGGCCAGGGCCGCGCGGGCTTCCTGCTCCAGCTCCATCACCAGCGCGGTGTCGCCGCTCCACCGCTCGTACTCGTCGAGCAGCACCACGAACAGCGGCGTGGCGTCCACCGTGCCGTAGTAGGGCGAGTGCGGCTGTTCCTCGAACGCGGCCGACTCCCCGTAGCGCAGCTCGTGCAGGATCCGGCCCGGGTCCTCCTCCAGGACATCGTCGGTCCGGACGCCCTGCAACGACGCGAGGATGCGCAGCGTCGGTGGGGTCAGCGACGGGGTGACGGGCAGGGTCTGCAGGCAGGTCAACAGGCTGTCGCGGCCGAACAGGGTCATGAACCAGGGCAACCCGGCCGCGGGTACGCTCGCGCCGCTGAGCGAGAGCGGGGCGAAGCGCACCGCCGCCAGGTCCAGCAGGCTGCGGTGGTAGACCTGCTGGAGGCCGACGCTCTCGGTGTCCAGGGTCGGGGCCGCCGCGACCCAGGCTCGCACGCTGGCAGGCAGGGTGGATTCGTCCGGCCGTTGGGCGCGCAGGGCGGAGCGCAGGTCGACGCCGTCCGGACGCAACGCCAGCATGACAGCCTGCAACCGGGTCGACCACTGCTGCTCGGGGCGCAGCCGGACCGTGAACCGGAGGCCGCCCGGGTCGAACTCCGCGGGCTCACTCGCCGACACGACGACCTCACGGCGGTAGGTGCCGCGCCGGTAGCCCAGGCGCAACTCGTTCGGGCCGACGTGCGTGTAGTACGCGCCGCTCTTGGCGCCGGTGTCGAACTTGATCTCGAAGATGTCGGCGAAGTCGGCGGCCACCTCCAGACGCACGTCGAGCGTCATGTCCCGCTCGCCGTAATTGAAGATCGTCAGCGACTCGGTGAGGTCCGGGCCGATGCGCCTGCGACGAATGGCCGACACGTCGGCCTCCACGTAGTCCACCGCCGCGCCCGGCACCGCGAAGAACGTGACCTCGAAGTACTGGCTGTCGTCGACCGACAGCGCTGTCATGCACTCGCCGTTGACGGTGAGCCTCCAGCGGGACAGGAAGCGTGTGTCAGCGGCGAAGAGGCCGACCGGGGTGCTCGGGGACGACTGCACGTCGCCGCTGGCGTCGGACACCATGAAGGTGTTGCCGTCGATGCACGCCACGGTGCCCGCGATGTCCCTCATCGGTCACGTCCCACTGTCGGGATCCTCGCGCTGAAGCCGCCCGGGCTCTCGCGGAAACAGTCGCCCGAGGCGCAACGCCAGGGCGAGATCGCCGTCGACCATGATCTCGCCCCGGGTGAGCGCCGCCAGCCCGTTCACCTCGCCCCGCGCCATCGCGTCCGCGAGCTGCGCCGACACCCGGATCACAGTGGTGGCGGGGGCACCGCTTCGGGTCACCCGCATCCGGCCATGATCGATGTTCAGCATCCACTGCTCCAGGTTGCCGTCGTCGCCGATGTCGAATCGCACGCTGCCAGAGACCTTGCTGAACCGTGGATCCTGGCCAGCGACCGTCAACCGCTCGAAGAAGGCGCTGGTCTCCGACATCCCACCTCCCCGGACGCTGGTCAGAGCGAATGCCGGCTACCCGCTGCCGCGCACTCCTAACGCCGGTGGCGCCCTTGTTCAGGGTGCGAGCGAGAAGCGGGTCCAGGTGGTCGCGTCGGTGGTGACGAGGACGTGGTCCGGCTCGCCCGTCGACCCGTCGTCACGCCAGAAGAGCCAGGCGTAGCCGGGCGCGACACTGACCGAACCGACGACCCGGCCGTACTCCCGGGCGACAGTGAAGTTTCGTCCATCGTCCCGGCTGACCAGCAGCAGCGCGCGGCGGTCGGGTTCGGCGCCTTCCCCGGGAGTGATGGCCAGCAGGGAGCCGTCCGACCCCACAGTGAGGTCGTAGTGCAGATGCGCCGGCAACTCGGCGCCGGTGTCCGTCCAGGTCTTCGCACCGTCGGTGGTCCGCAGCAGCCGCACCCCGCCAGCCGGCTTCGTCGACTGGGTCAGCACGTACCCTTCCCGATCGTCGAGCCCGACCGCCGTGATCACCACCGCGTCGGCGCCCACCTTCCAGGTGGTCCAGGTCGCCCCTCGGTCGGCGCTACGGGCGACTGTCGCCCCCTGGGAGCCGCCTGTCTGGTACGTGGCCCAGATGCTGCCGTCCGCTGCCGGGTAGAGGCTGAACAGCGACAGCAACGTGGGCGCCGGGGTGGTGAGGCGGTACACCGTTCCGCTCGACGGGTCCACCGCCAGCGGCTCCGACACCGCCTCACAGCCGAATCCGCAGGAGACAGGTCGGGCCGTCGCCGGGAAGGTGGGCACGGCGACGATCGCGGAATCCGCATCCCGCCAGGTGCGGCCGTAGTCGGTGGAGAGGTGGGCCAGGCCGTAGTCGGTGACCAGGTACGACCGCTCACCGAGCACGGAGAAGTCCATGCTGCTGCTCGGCGTCGCTGAGGCGGTGTCGGCCGCACATCGGGTGCCCTCGAAGCGCGCCGCGTCCCAGTCCGACCAACTGCGGCCGTCGTCGCCGGTGTACGCGAAGCGCACAACGCAGCCGTCCTGCCGCACGTCGACCCCGGAGTCGGGCCCGGTCAGCGTGAATTCGCTGAACTGCGCACCTGACGGTCTCGGCGGGTCGGCCGGCGTGCCCCGGTCCGGCTCGACCACCAGCGGTACGACCGTCAGCCCGGCCAGGACGACCAGTGCGGTGGTCACCGTCGCGACCGACCGGCGCCGACGGGATCGGGCAGTGGTGCGCAGCTCGTCGAGGGGCGGCTGCGACACGGCCTCGGTGACGGTGTCGACGTCGAACCCGGAGAACTCACGACCGGACATCGATCCTCCCGGTTTCCGTGGCGTCAGTGTCGGCGAGCAACGCCGCCAGAGCGACCCGGCCCCGCGACAGCCGGGACTTCACCGTCCCCGACGACACGCCCAGCGTCGCGGCGACCTCGTCCACCGGCAGGTCGACGAGGTAGTGCAGGGCCAGCGCATGTCGCTGCCCCTCGGGCAGCACGCGCAGCGCGGACAGCAGGGCGAGGTGCTCCGGGGAGTGGTCGGCGACGGCCGGCGGTGGACCGATGCGGCGCAGCAGCCCGTCGAGCACCCGACGGCGGCGGTACCGGCTGCGGGCCCAGTTCACCGCGACGCGACGCAACCAGGCCTCCGGGTTCTCCAGCTCGGCGAACCGCCCTGGCGCCATCAGTGCTCGCGTGAACGCCTCCTGGACCGCCTCCTGCGCCTCGGTCAGGTCACCGGTCACCGCGTACAGCTGAACGACGAGGCGTCGGAAACAGCTGGCGTAGAGCTCGGAGATCGGATCGCCGTCGGACACCGTCACCCCCCTTCTCCACCACTCCCACCCACGGGCCCGGGAGAAGGTTCCGGCGGCCGGCCAGAATCCGGGTCAGTCGAGGTTGAAGTCCACCACGACGGGCGCCCGGCGGACCCGCACGGCAGTCGCGGCGTCGAAGCCGGCTGCGTCGCGGTGCCAGACCGGCGGGGCGTACGCGCAGTCGCAGCGCAGCTTCACCCGCTGCCCGGGGAGCAGGCGCAGGGCGTAACCGCTGCCCGCGTCCGCCACGCCGGCCAGGTCCCCGGTCGCCGCGTCGAACGCGATCACCTGGGCGTAGGTGGCCAGCTCGTCGACCACTACCGCTCCACCCAGCGGTACGCCGGCGGGCAGCGCCTGGTTCAGGGTCGCCGTCTGGTGCGCGCGGACCCGCACCGGCCGTGCCTGCTGCCGACCGCCCACCCCACCGGACCACACGGTCGCCAGCCCGGCGGCGGCGAACTGCACGGGCCAGTGGTACGGGCCGAGACCGGTGATCGTGTAGCGGCCGTCCTCGTCGGTGGTCGGGCCGTGGTCGTCGTACTTGGGATGCGGCACGTACGGCACGACCATGACCAGGGCGCGGTTGACCGGTGCGCCGGTCGCCGCGTCGGTCACCACTCCGACGATGGTGCCCGGCGGGTCGAGCCGGACGGTCGGCGCGTCGGTCACCGCGCCGCCCCGGACCTGGACCACCTGTGCCCGCTCACCGTCGCCGGTGCCGCCGTGCCGGCCCACCCACTGCCAGCCGTGCGTCGTCGTGTCGTAGGGGCGCACCAGCAGCCGGTACTTCCCCGGGGCGACGTCCCCGGTCACCAGGACGCCCTGCTCGTCGGCGCACCCCCCGTACCGTCCGAGCTGGTCCTCGCCGAGCGTGACCGCCGCCAACGCCGCGGCGTCCACCGGGACGAGCGCCGCGCAGGCCCGGGGGACCGGGACGCCGGTGGCCGCGTCGCGCACCACGGTGCGGACGCCGCCGGGCGCGGACGACCCGGGGGAACGCGCGGCGGCCGGCGCGGCGGCTTCGACGACGAGCAGGGCGACGGCGATGGTGGCGGTCAGGTGGCGTAGGAGTGTGCGGCTCACTGGCGTGGTCCTTCCGGTGTCGCGGCGACGGTGAGCAGACGGTAACGTTCGGTATTTGATCCATATCGGTCAATGTCGTGATGCTGACTGAGCGAGGCGCACAACTCGCCCGTGCGCCTCGAATGCCGCGATATGCCCGAATGTGGCGCAGAGGTCACGGGTACCGCATAGCGTCACGGGGGCGGAACCCCCGCCGCTCCCGCCAGCGGACCGGCGGCGCCGCCCACCGGAAGGAACCGGACATGAGTCGTGTCGACACTGTGCTCCTGCCGGAGCTGGACGGGCCGGTGCCGGCGACGCTGCCGAGCGCGCTCGGCCTGCTGAGCCTGGCCCTGGGGGTAGGCGCCCTTGTCGCTCCCGGACCCGTCGCGCGACTGACCGGGGTGGACGACTCCCCGGCCGCGCGGTCCGTGCTCCCGGCCATCGGTCTGCGGGAGTTGGGCAGCGCCGCCGGCCTGCTCAGCGGTCGCCGACCGGCCGGCTGGGCCTGGAGCCGAGTGGCCGGCGACGCGATGGACCTCACACTGCTCGGGCGGGCCCTCGCCGACCGTGGCGGTGAACGCCGCCGCCGGGTCGCGCTGACCACCCTCGCCATCGCCGGCATCACCGCCATCGATGCGCTCGCCGCCATCCGCATCGGCCAGGCGCGACGGGCCCGCGCGCGGGTGATCCGGATGGAGATCGCGGTGACGGTGAACCGGTCGCCCGCCGAGGCGTACCGGTTCTGGCGGGACATGGAGAACCTGCCCCGGTTCATGGCACACCTGGAGTCCGTCCGCGCCGACGACCTGCGCCGTTCGCACTGGATCGCCCGTGGTCCGGCCGGGCACCGCGTCGAGTGGGACGCCGAGATCATCGACGACCAGCCGAACAAGTCGATCACCTGGCGGTCGCTGCCAGGGACCCGGGTGCCCAACGCCGGCCGGGTCCGGTTCGTGCCCGCGCCCGGTGACCGGGGGACCGAGGTGCGGGTGGAGCTGCGCTACGCGCCACCGGCCGGCGCGCTCGGCCGAGCGGTGGCGAAGCTCTTCGGCGAGGAACCCGAGCAGCAGGTCCGCGACGACCTGCGCCGGTTCAAGCAGGTGCTGGAGACCGGCGAGGTCGTCCGCTCGGAGGGCAGCCCCAACGGCATCTCCGTACGCCAACAGGCCATGCAGCGACCCGCCCAGCCCCTGCCCGCGTCCCGCCGCTGACCGCCCGAGCTCTCCGAAAGGGACCGCTGATGAAGGCCACCGCCTGGATGGGCACCGACAGCGTCAAGGTCATCGACGTACCCGACCCGAAGATCATGAACGCTCGGGACGCGATCGTCCGGATCAGCACCACCGCGATCTGCGGCTCCGACCTGCACCTCTACCACGGCTACATCCCCGCGATGCGCAAGGGCGACATCCTCGGCCACGAGTTCATGGGCGAGGTGGTGGAGGTGGGCCCCCAGGTCCGCAACCTCGCCCCCGGCGACCGGGTGGTCGTGCCCTTCCCGATCGCCTGCGGGCACTGCTCGTCCTGCCAGCGCGGCCTCTACTCGGTCTGCGAGAACTCCAACCCGAACGCCGGCATCGCCGAGAAGATCATGGGGCACTCGCCGGCCGGCATCTTCGGCTACTCGCACCTGCTCGGCGGCTACGCCGGTGGCCAGGCCGAGTACGCCAGGGTGCCGTTCGCCGACGTCGGCCCGGTCAAGGTGCCCGACGAGATCAGCGACGACCAGGCGGTCATGCTGGCCGACGTGTTCCCGACCGGCTACATGGGCGCTGAGATGTGCGACATCAAACCCGGGCAGGTCATCGCCGTCTGGGGCGCCGGGCCGGTCGGGCTGCTCGCCGCGGCCAGCGCCCGGCTGCTCGGCGCGGAGCGGGTGATCGTCATCGACCGGTTCCCGTACCGGCTGCGGCGGGCCGAGGAGCACATCGACGCCGAGACGATCAACTACGAGGAAGTCGACGTCCTGGACACCCTCAACGAGATGACCGCCGGCCGGGGCCCCGACGCGTGCATCGACGCGGTGGGCCTGGAGGGCCACCACGGCAACGCCGCCCTGTACGCGTACGACCGGGCCAAGCAGGCCGCGCGTGTCGAGACGGAACGACCGTTCGCACTCCGGCAGGCGATCCTCGCCTGCCGCTCCGGCGGGGTGGTCTCGGTCGTCGGCGCGTACGGCGGTTTCGTCGACAAGTTCCCGATGGGCGCGTTCATGAACCGCTCGCTGATCATGCGGACCGGTCAGTGCCACGTCCAGCGCTACACCCGGCCGCTCCTGGAGCGCATCCAGCGCGGCGAGATCGACCCGAGCTTCATCGTCAGCCACCGGATGCCGCTGCGTGACGCACCGAAGGGCTACAAGATCTTCCAGAAGAAGCAGGACGACTGCACGAAGGTGCTGCTCAAGGTCTGACTGGCGGCCAGGTCTGCCGGCGGGGAAGTTCTTCGCGCGCTGTCCTTCGGAGCTGATGTCGTCAACGATTCAGCTCCAAAGGAGCCGACCAGAGCCTCGGCTGTCAACGCCGGTCGCTCTGCGCGCGCACGGCGCAGAACCCGCACTCGGCTCTGCGTGAGCTAGCGTGTCGCCATGGAAAGTGGCGATATGTCGATGTCTGTCTCGGCCGATCTCACTATCCGGCTACGGCCGGTTGCCGAGCCCGACCTGACGATCTTCCGCCGGCTCCGCACCGAGCCGGGCCTGATCGGTCTGGACTGGGCCGGCTTCAGCGACGCCGGGGCGCCGGCACGGCGGTTCGCCGTCGACGGCTACCTCGGCGAGGACGACGGACGGCTCGTCGTGGAGGTCGAGCAGGAGCAGGCCGCCGCCGGCATCGTCAGCTACACCGCCAGGCGTTACGCCGGACGGGCGTCGTACTGGGATATCGGCATCGTCCTGCTGCCGCAGTGGCGGGGGAGAGGCATCGGCTGGCGCGCCCAGGCGTTGCTCTGCGACTACCTCTTCCACCACACCCCGGCCCAGCGCATCCAGGCCGGCACGCACCCGGAGAACGTCGCCGAGCAACGAGCGTTGGAGAAGGCCGGCTTCCAGCTCGAGGGCGTCGTGCGGGCCAGCGAGTTTCGGGCCGGCCAGTGGCGCGACGGCTATCTGTACAGCCGGTTGCGCGACGACCCGTCCCCCTGGGACCAGAGCCGCAGGTCTGAACTCTAGGCCTGGCGCGGACGAACCCCCGGCTCCACAGTCAGGGTCCCTGCCGCGGCGTCGATCGTGGCGTGCGAGCCCAGCGGAACGGTGAGCTGCCCGTTGCCGTGCCCCAGCCGCAGCCCGCCCAGGACCGGCACGCCAAGGTCGTACAGGCGGTCCTTGAGCACCGCTGCCGCATCCCACTCGCCCGGCTCGGCGACACTGTCGGTGATCTGGCCGATGACCACACCGGCGACCCTGCGCAGCACGCCGACCCGGCGCAGCTCGGTCAGCATGCTGTCGATGCTGTACGGAGCCTCGTCCACGTCCTCGAAGAAGAGGATCGCGCCGTCGAACTTCGGAGAGTCCTCCGCACCGAGCGAGGTGGAGATCAGCGTCAGGCAACCGCCGAGCAGCGGGCCTGACGCCCGCCCCGGCACCACGACGGAAGCGGCTGTCTCGGCCGGGTCCCGGGAGATGGTGACCGGTGCGGTGGTCATCACCGCCCTGCGGAGGGCCTCGGCCGACTCGGGGCCGGTGCGGGCGTCACTCCAGTTGACCATGGGGCCGTAGAAGGTGACCAGGCCCGTCTCCCGCCAGAGCTTGCCGTGGATGCTGGTGATGTCGCTGAAACCGACGACCACCCGAGGGTCGCGGCGCAGAACGGACACGTCGATCTGGTCGACGATCCGCTGCGTGCCGTAACCACCCCGCGCGGCGAACACGGCCCGGATGCCCGGGTCGGTGAGCGCGGCGTTCAGGTCGGCCAGCCGCTGCGCGTCGGTGCCGGCCAGATAGCCGTACTTGGTGAATACGTGCTTGCCCAGCTCGACCTCCAGGCCCCAGCTCCGCAGAATCTCGATGCCGCGCGCCATGTTCGTGGGGTCGGGCGTGCTGCCGGGCGAGACCACCCGGACCCGGTCACCGAGTGCCAGCGCCGGCGCCCGCACGACGCGCTTCGCACCGACCGGCGCGGCCTGCGCGGACGCGGCCTGCGCCGAGCCGACGAGCACCGCGCCACCGGCCGCCGCCGCTCCCATCCGCAGCATGTGCCGACGGGACAGGGGCACTCCGGGCCCTTCGATCGTGGCTGGGTCTGTTCCAGAAGTGGCCACCGGCGTCCCCTCATCGTGATCAGACGATGTGTGCGAGCTGCCACAGCCTATGACAGCCATCGATCGGCGTGGGGGTCCACAAGGGACAATGCGCGTTCAAGCGAACTCGCGGTGCCACTGCACCACCGGGCGGGTCTCCGACACGGCCCGGCCCTGGCTCAGCTGCAACGCGGAGTGGCGTGACTGGCATGTTTTGTGAGGCCCCGCCCGCCGATGGCGGGGAGTCCGGATCCGCCGGTGACCCCGTTTGTCGCCGGGGAGTCTGGGAACTCGACCCGTTCGTCAACAGGCACGCCTGACGGCATGCCGACGAGACCGAAGGAGCGGGGCATGGAGTACGAGCAGATGATCGCCACGGTACGACAGCGCGCGGGCCTCGGTGAGAACGAGGCCGTACGGTCCATACAGGCCGTTCTGTCGGTGCTCGGTGAACGGCTCGCCGGACAGGAGGCGGACAACCTGGCGGCACAGCTACCGGAACGGCTGAACGGGTCCGTCACCCGCAACCCGCAGGGCCGCCGGTGGGACGTCGGCGAGTTCCTCAAGAACGTCGGGGATCGCGAGCAGGTCGCGAACGCGGACCAGGTGCGTCAGCACGCCCAGGCGGTGCTGCGTACCGTCGCCGAGGCGCTCAACGACGACGAGCGACACGACCTGCTCGCCCAGCTTCCCGGCGGCATCATCGACCTCTTCGGTGTGCCCACCCCGCGAGGCTGAGCCCCGCGCCGATCGGGCCACCCGTCCGGTGTGCTCACGGGATCGGCCACTCGTGCACCGGTCGGTTGCTGTGCATCAGGTCGACGTAGTGCCTGACCACCTCGCGCAGCGCCTCCGGCCGGTCCAGGTGGTCGGTCGACTCCAACCGGTGCAGCGTCTCCACCTGCCAGGTCGCGCCGTTGCGGCCAGTCAGGCAGCGCTGCTCGATGACGCCGAGCAACCGGTCACGCTCGGCCGGGTCGAGGCCCCACCGGTCCAGACCGTGGTGCGCCATCGGCAGCAACCGGCGCAACACCAACTCGCTGACGGGCAGGTAACCGAGACCGGGCCAGAAGACCTGCGCGTCGATGCCGTGCCGGGCGCAGCTGGTGAAGTTCTCCTCGGCGGCGCTGAACGACATCTGCGACCACAGTGGCCGGTCCGACTCGGCCAGGGCGCGCACCAACCCGAAGTAGAAGGCGCCGTTGGCGATGGTGTCCAGCACGGTCGGGCCGGCGGGCAGCACCCGATTCTCCACCCGCAGGTGCGGCCGGCCCCGCGACACGTCGTACACCGGGCGGTTCCACCGGTACACGGTGCCGTTGTGCAGGCGCAGCTCGGCCAGATTGGGCACCTCACCGGCCGCGAGGGCCTGCGCCGGGTCCTCCGGGTCGCAGACCGGCAGGAGCGCCGGGAAGTAGCGCACGTTCTCCTCGAACAGGTCGAACACGCTGGTGATCCAGCGCTCGCCGAACCAGACCCGGGGGCGTACCCCCTGGGCTTTGATCTCCTCCGACCGGGTGTCGGTGGCCTGCTGGAACAGCGGGATGCGGGTCTCGCGCCACAGCTCCCGGCCGAAGAACAGCGGCGAGTTCGCGCCGACCGCGACCTGGATGCCAGCCACCGCCTGGGCGGCGTTCCAGTAGTCGGCGAACTGGGCGGGACTGACCTGGAGATGGAACTGGGTGCTGGTGCAGGCCGCCTCCGGGGTGATCGTGTCGGCGGTGACCGCCAACCGTTCCACCCCGCTGATGGCGATCGGCAGATCCTCACCGCGGGCCGCGAAGATCTGCTCGTTGAGCAACTTGTAGCGGGGGTTGGCCGACAGCGTCTCGGCGGTCAGGTGCTCGGGGCGCAGCGTCGGCAGAATGCCGATCATGACCATGTGCGCGCCGATCGCCCGGGCCTTCACCTCGGCGGCGTTGAGGCTGGCCCGCACGTACTCCTCGAAGTCGGCGGTGCCGGTGCCGGTCAGCCGGCGCGGCGGCACGTTGATCTCGACGTTGAACTGGCCCAGCTCGGTCTGGAAGCTCTCGTCGGCGATGGCCGCCAGCACGTCGGCGTTGCGCATCGTCGGATCCGACGTCTCGTCGACCAGGTTCAGCTCGATCTCCACGCCGGTCATCGGCCGGTCGAGGTCGAAGCGCGACTCGCGCAGCATCTCGGCGAAGACATCCAGGCAGCGGCGGACCTTGTCGCGGTATCGGGCTCGATCCTCTCGACTGAAGGTTCGTACGCCGACGTCCTCGCCCATGGTCACCACCCCGTCACCGCTGGTCCCCCTAACCTCGCACGTTGTCGGCGGGCGGGGGAAGACCCGAGGACCCTTTCCTACCCAACTGCCAGCCCTGTTAGCCCAGCCAGAGCGGACCGATAGCATTGCGCCCCGAGAGGTGGTGGCGTGCGGATGCGCGAGAAGGTGACCCGGCTGTTCGTCGCGGCGGCGATCGCCGAGGCCTGCTCCTGGCTGGCCCTGCTGGTCGGCATGCTGGTCAAGTACGGTCCGCCGGACAACGAGCTGGGCGTCAAGATCTTTGGGCCGATCCACGGCGGCCTGTTCGTCGCGTACGTCCTGCTGGTGCTGGCAGTGGCCCGACTGCACCGGTGGAGCCTGCTGGCCACGGCGGTGGCCCTGGCCAGCGCGGTGCCGCCGTTCGCCACACTGGTCTTCGAGCGCTGGGCCCGCCGCCGGGGCATGCTCGGCGTCGACCGGCAACCGGCCCGCGAGCCCGCCCCGGTCGGCTGAGCCGCCGAACCGCCCGCGCACCCCGCTGACCTGACCCGCCGACCTGCCGACCTGCCGACCCGCCGACCTGCCGACCCGCCGATCCGCCGACCTGTCGACCCGCCGGGGGTCGGTCAGGTCAGCGCGGAGCAGGCCGCCATGCCGGCCAGCAGCAGCGTGCCCAGGAACGCCTGCAACAGCAGTGGCGGCCCGAGATGCGACCAGAGCGTCGCCGTACGCGGGGTCAGTAACTGCCCGGTGGTGAGGTTGACGATCCGCTCGATCCGGGGCGGCAACTCCGGGTCGCGTTGCGGGCGCAGGGTGAGCTGCACCTGGTCGGCCGGGTGCAGGGCGCTCTGCGGCAGGTGCCCGTGCAGCTCCACCTCGCAGAGCTGACCGGCGGTGTTGCGGAGCCGCACCGGCGTGACCAGGTATTCCGGGCCCTGCTTCAGCTCCTTCCAGCGACGACGGGTGCCACCACCGCCGAACGAGAAGAGCGAGCGCAGCAGCAGCGCGGGCAGCCGGGCGAAGGCCGCCGCGGCGAGCACCGCCACCAGTACCGGCTGACCGACGCGTACCTCACGGGTGTAGCCGTCGAGCAGGCGGATCAACCGCCCGGTGACGATTCGTTCCGTCGGGTGCACGATCCGTCGCGTGTCGAGTCCGCTGTCCATTTCCACCACCGAGAGTCCGCATGTGTTCACAGATCGTATCGACGTCCTCGGTTGAACGACGTGAATGAAACCTGGTCACGGGCTCACGGCCGCGAGGTGACATCCCCCGCGACCCGGGTAAGCGGGGGGCCGAGCTGGAAAGGGGTCGAGCATGCAGCTGTCCTTCCTGCGCCCGCTCTACGACCGTCCCGGGCCGTGGTGCTCGGTGTATCTGGACGCCTCCGCGGACACGGAGGACGCCAAACCCGCACTGGATCTGCGCTGGCGTGCCCTGGAACGCAGCCTGGCCGAACAGGGGGCGGACGAGGCGAACATCGCCGCGCTGGACCGGGTGGTCCGAGGTCACGATCCGATGGTCGGGGACTACGGCCTGGCGGTCTTCGCCAGTCACGGCCAGGTGGTGCTCTCCGAGTACCTGTCCGCGCCGCCACTGCGGGACCTGGCCCACGTCGGCCCGTTGCCGCACGTGATGCCGCTGCTCGCGCAACGCGGCGAGCAGGTGGCCTGGGTACGTGTGGTCGCCGACCGGCTCGGCGCCGACGCGATGGCGGTCAGCGCCGGCGGGGTGCCCCGACGAGCGCACGTCGCCGGCCGGGACGAGTATCCGCTGCGGCGGGCGAAGCCCGGCGGCTGGTCCCAGTCGCGCTACCAGCGGGCGGCCATGGAGGCGTGGCACCAGAACGCCGGCGACGTCACCGCGGCCACCGTGCAGCTGGCCGACCGGGTCGGCGCGGACGTGGTGGTGGTCGCCGGTGACGTCCGGGCCACCGGAATGATCGCCGCCCAGATGCCGGAACGCTGGCAGGACCTGGTGGTCCGCACCGATGCCGGTTCGCGGGCCGGCGGCGCCGACCAGACGATGCTGGACGACCTCACGGTGCAGACCATCGCGGAGATCGCCGACCAGCGGATCAGCGCCGCGCTGGACAAGTTCGGCGTGCAGGAGGACGTGGGCGGCGGGCTCGACGCGGTCGTCTCGGCCCTGCAACGCAACCAGGTCGACATGATGATCATCGTGGACGACCCGTCGGCCAACGGTGAGTTGTGGATCGGCGCGGAACCCACCGAGATCGCCGTCGACCCGGGGCAGCTGGCCGCCATGTCGGTGGCCGACCCGCAGCGGGTACGCGCCGACGCGGCGCTGGTCCGGGCGCTCGTCGGCACCGACGCGGCTCTGACCGTGCTCGGCGCCGACGAGGCGCCCGACCTCACCGACGGCGTCGGCGCGGTACTGCGCTACGTCGACCCCAGCACACCGGGGCGCGGCAATGGTTGACCGAACGGTTGCGGACGTCGTGGTGGAGCGACTGCTGGCCTGGCGGGTACCCCGCGCCTTCGGATACCCGGGCGAGGCGATCGCTCCACTGGTCGACGCGCTGGACCGCACCGGCGGCGAGCCGGCATTCATCCCGGCCCGGCACGAGGAGACCGCCTCGTTCATGGCCACCGGCCACGCCAAGTTCACCGGCGGCATCGGGGTCTGCCTCGCCACTCAGGGCCCCAGCGCCGTCCAGCTGCTCAACGGCCTCTACGACGCCAAGCTGGACAGCAAACCGGTGGTGGCCATCGTCGGGGAGGACATCTCCGGGCCGCTCGGCGGCGCGCACCAGGAGATCGGGCTGAGCCGGCTCTTCGGTGACGTGTGCAACCAGTTCGTCCGGTACGGCCGCAGCCCCGACGAGGTGGGGGCGCTGCTGGACCAGGCGTTCCGGACGGCGGCGGCGACCCGCAGCCCGACGTGCGTGGTGCTGCCCCGACAGTTGCAGGAGGCGCTGGTACCCGACCTCCAGTCGTACAGCGCCGGGGTGATCACGGCGACCCCCGGCGAGCCGCTGGCCCGGGTCCTGCCGCACGAGGCGGACCTGGACGCCGCCGCGCAGCTGCTCGGCGGCGGTCAGCGGACCGCGATCCTGGTGGGCCAGGGTGGTCGGGACGCCGCTGCCGAGATCATCGAGATCGCCGACCGGCTGGGCGCCGGGGTGGCCACCTCGCTGCTCGGCAAGCCGGTGCTCGACGAGCGGTTGCCGTTCCACACCGGGGTGCTCGGCGAGGTCGGCACCCCGGCGGCGGCCGAGCTGATGGGTGGTTGTGACACCCTGCTGATGGTCGGCACCAACGACCCGTGGACCGACTACTTCCCGATGCCCGAGCAGGCGCGTACGGTGCAGATCGACATCGACGGCCGCCGGATCGGCACCCGGTACCCGGCCGACGTTCCGCTGGTCGGCGATGCCGCCGAGACGCTCCGGGCGCTGCTGAGCCGGTTGCGTGGCCGGTCCGAACAGCAGTGGCGCGCCACAGTGGAAAGTTCGGTGGACCGCTGGCGGGAGGTCGCGACCGAGCGGGCCGCCGCCGCCGCGGACCCGGTCAATCCGCAGCTCGTCCTGCAGGAGTTGTCCGCCCGGATGCCCGGCACCGCCGCGGTCGCCGTCGACGTGGGCTCGGTCCTCTACTGGTACGCCCGCCACCTCACCCTGCCACCGGGGGTCAACGCGCAGCTGTGCGGAACCCTCGGCTCGATGGGCTGCGCGCTGCCGTACGCGGTGGCGGCCAAGCTCGCCGCGCCCGACCAACCGGTGGTCGCGCTGGTGGGTGACGGGGCGATGCAGCTCAACGGGCTCGCCGAACTGATCACCGTCTCGCACCTCTGGCAGCAGTGGCGCGACCCGCGACTGGTCGTGCTGGTGCTCAACAACCGGGACCAGAACGGCATGGGTGGCGGGCGACAACCGTCGTCCGACCCCACCCACCGCCGCCCCGACGTGCCGTACGCCGGGTGGGCCCGGCTGCTGGGGCTGCACGGGGTGCGGGTGGACCGCCCGGAGCTGGTCGGCGCGGCCTGGGACGAGGCCCTCGCCGCGGACCGACCCTGCGTACTGGAGGCGGTCGTCGACCCGGCGGTGTCACTGGCACCGCCGGAGCCCGCCTTCGCCGACCTGCGCGGCCTGTACGCCGAGGGCGCTCCGGCCCGGAAGGTCCGTGAGCAGGTCGAGGTCACCGCGAGTGCGGACGATCTCGTTTAGCCACCCCGGACCAGGGCATGAGTAGCGGCCCGATGACGCTGGAGGTCCCATGTCCGAGCCCGCCGACCGCCGCTACGGTCCCGCGACAGTGCCGAGGGCACGTGGCCCGCTCTCCGCAGCGGTAGTGGAGGCTCTGCGGCACCCGCCGCACGACCTGCCGGCCGATCTCGGCGTCGACCTCCACCCGGCGGACCCCATCACCGACGAGGATCTGCAGCTGACGCTGTTCCTCTGCTACGAGCTGCACTACCGGGGCTGGCTCGGGGTGGACGAGTCGTGGGAGTGGCAGCCGACGCTGCTGGCGCTGCGTGGCCGCTGCGAACGGGTCTTCGAGGCGGCGCTGCGTCGGCTTGTCGGCACGCCGTCGGTGCCCGCCGCCGGGGTGGCGGCCGGCCTGGCCGAGGTGGTCGCCGCCGACGACGGTCCGGCGTTGGCCGCGACGCTGCAACGTCGCGCCGACCTCACCCAGTTCCGCGAGTTCGTCGCCCACCGCTCTGTCTACCACCTACGCGAGGCGGACCCGCACAGCTGGGCGCTGCCCCGCCTCGGTGGCCCGGCCAAGGCCGCGCTCGTGGAGATCCAGACCGACGAGTACGGCAACGGGCGGCTGGACCGGATGCACGCCGAGCTGTTCCGGAGCACCCTCGACCGGCTGGGCCTGGACACGGCCTACGGCGCGCACATCGACGTGGCGCCGGCGGTGACGTTGGCGACCAACAACCTGATGTCGCTGTTCGGGCTGCACCGGCGGTTGCGCGGCGCGCTGCTCGGGCACCTGGCCGCGTTCGAGATGACCTCCTCGCTGCCCAACCGTCGCTACGGCAACGGGTTGCGCCGGCTCGGCTTCGACGAGGTGGCCACCCGCTTCTACGACGAGCACGTCGAGGCCGACGCGGTGCACGAGCAGATCGCCGCGCACGACATGTGCGGCGGACTGGTCCGCGTCGAGCCGGCCCTCGCCCGCGACGTGCTGTTCGGCGCGGCGGCCGGGCTCGCTGTGGACCGGCTGTTCGCCGGGCACCTGCTGGACAGCTGGGCCGCGGGCCGCAGCTCGCTGCGCGCACCGGCCCCGCCGGCCGTGCCGCCCACTGTCTCGCTCGTCGCGTCGCCCGAGGTGGCCCCGCCCGCGTTCGTCTGATCCGAGCGGGCTTGTCGCCGGGTGGGGGGGCGTGCCGCCCCGGGTGGGACCTGTCGCCCCGGGTGGGACCTGCCGCCGGGTGGGGGACGTGCCGCCCCGGGTCCGCCCTTTGCTCTGCACCCGCCCATGCACCGCACACGGTCCGTAACTGGCGCGTGGGCGGGTGCAGAGCAAAGGGGACGTGCCTCTGGTGCGGTCCCTCCGCGCCCTGTCGCGGCCGCGTGACTCGGGGATGTGGCGTCAGCCCTCGCGGGTGGTGCCGGCGCGGAAGTTGATCGCCTTGTGGGTGCCGTCGCAGAACGGCTTGAGCGCCGACTTGCCGCACCGGCACAACGCCACAGTGCCCCGCCGCGCGTCGATGCGCTCGCCGTTCGGGGTGACCAACGCGAAGTCGCCGCGGACCAGCAGCGGTCCGTCCTCGTACGGGGTGATCGTGGCGGCGGCTGGCTCGCTGGTGTCGTCGGTGCGCATGGCCCCGGAAGTGCCCGTCCTGGCCCTGGCGAAACCCGAGCCGCCGAACGCCGGTGATGACCGGGGCACCCCGCTGACCAGCGGAATGTGCCGCCGGGTGGGTGATGCCCCGTTTGAACCCCATCGGGACGGGAAGCCGGGCCGCGTGGTGAGCGAACGAGGCAAGGTGGGGCCGGTGCACAAGGTGCACAAGGGGCTCACGGCTGATGGCGCCGGTCTCGCCGGCGACCGGGTCGTGGCCGCGGGCAGCTCCGCCCGGGTGCTGGTCGCCGCCACCGCCCGAGCACTGCGCGGGGTCGACTGCGCCGACCTCGGGCACACCGGGCCGACGTCGCGGTTCCCCGGCGCCCCCGAACCGGTACGCCGTGCCGCGGTCACCCGCGCCGCCGGCCGGGTCGCGCTCACCGTGGCCCAGATCGACGAGGTGGACGGCGCGAGGGTGGCCCGCTGGTTCGTCGACCAGTACCCCCGCCGCCGCTACCCGGGGGTGCTCATCGGCTCTCCGCACGGCGCTGCCGCGCACCTCGCGGTGGCCCTCGGGGTGCCGTGGCTGCCGGCGGGCTTCGAGATGACCGTGCACTGGTCCGACGGCGCGGTGGACCGCCCGGGGGACGCCGCGGAGCATGGCGCGGCACTCTCCGCCCGGTTGCTCGTCGGCAACGCCGACCTGCACCTGCGCCAGGTGCACTGCCCGGCCAGCCGTGGCGCGCTGACCGGGGCGACCGTCTCGCTGACCGCCACGTGGAGGGCCCTACCGGCCGCGTACGCGCGGTTCCTGGCCGACCGGCTGGTGCCGGGTGCCCCCGTGCTGCTGGTCCGCGACGCACGCACCTGGCCGGTGCTGGAGCGCGGACCGGGGCACAGCTTCCAGGTCGGCTGCCCGGGCAGTGGGCTGGACCCGGTGGACTTCCACCCGGACAGCCACGCGTTGCGGCAGGTGCTGCGCTCCGTCGGGGGCGACGCGACGCGGTGGGAGCCGCCGGAGGTGTCCGTGCCGTCGGCGTACGCCGAGCACGGCGTCGACTCGGGTTTCGAGCTGGCCGCGCGGGACTGGTCCACCCGGCACCAGCATCCGCTGCACCGGGTGTTGGTGCCCCGGCCGGCGGCACTGAGCGCGGGCGTGGCCGACCTCTACCGGCGGTGGCTGCGGCGCGCCGGCAAGACCGGTGACCGGTTGGTGGTGGAGTGCGGTCGACTGCTCGACCCGTGGCAGGTGGTGCGGGCGGGGCTGGTGCCGTACTGGTGTGAGAACGCCACCCGCCGCAGCGTCGACGAGGCCGAGTGGTGGCTGGCCGGCAGCGAGCCCTTCAGCTCGGTGGACGTGTTGCCCGAGCCGCCCGGGGTGCGCTCACCCGCGCTGGCCGGGCTGCCGCAGTGGCTGGCCGTCGCCGGGTTCGGCCGGCGGCGTCGGGCGCTGGACCGCACCACCGCCCGCGGGTACCCGGTCACCTCGGTGCCCACCCGCCGGGCCACCGAGGTGCTGCGCGCCCAGCCGTACGACCTGCCGGCGCCGCCCCCGCTGGGGGTCGCCGAGGCCCTCGCGGTGCTCCGCGACAGCGGCGGCCACCAGGGGTTGTTGGTCTCCTGAGACGGAGGACGCCGAAACTTCCTCGCGAACCCGGGGTCCCGTGATTGAGTACCTACGGAGCGGGAACATCGCTGGCTGCGACGGCCTGATTGCGCTGCGTAGAGGTGTTGTCGCCCGCTGGCATCCCAGTCACTGACCCACTTTCCGGCCCGGTGCGTGGCTCGACCACGCGCACGACCGGTTTCCCGATCCGGGCGGGGGACCTTCCTGAGGGAGGCGCGGATGTTCGGACAGACGAGCACGACCACGACCACGACCCCACCACCGCCCAACGATCGGGGTCTGGAGGATCTCGACGCGGCGGCGATGGCGTACGCGGCCCGGATCGCCGGGCTGCCGCCGGAGCGGCGGGGGGAGGCCCGGGACGACCTGGTGCGCTTCGCGCTGCCGTTCGCCGGCCGGCTGGCCCGCCGGTACCGGGGGCGGGGGGAGCCGCTGGAGGACCTGGAGCAGGTGGCCCGCCTGGGGCTGGTCAACGCCGTCGACCGCTATGACCCGGAACGGGGCTCCTTCACCGCCTACGCCGCCATCACCATCGTGGGCGAGATCAAACGGCACTTTCGGGACCGTACCTGGGGCGTGCACGTGCCCCGCCGGCTGCGGGACCTGATCCTCGAAGTGGGGCAGGCGACTGCCGCGCTCACCAGCGAGCTGTCCCGGGCCCCGTCCGTGGCCGAGCTGTCGGCCCGGTTGGAAACCCCGGAGGAGGAGATCCTCGCCGCCCTGGAGTCGGCGGCCGGCTACAGCCCGGCCTCGCTGAACGCCCCGGTGGGCGGGGAGAGCTCCGCCGAGTTCGGAGACCTGGTCGGAGAGTCCGACAACGCGTTGGAGTCGGTCGACGACCGGGTGACGGTGAGCGGTCTGCTGCACCGACTGCCCTGGCGTGAGCGACGGATCCTCGCGATGCGCTTCTACGGCAACCAGACCCAGGCCGAGATCGCCGCCCGGTTCGGCATCTCGCAGATGCACGTGTCCCGGTTGCTGTCGCGGGCGCTCACCTGGCTGCGTCAGGCGATGCTCGCCGACGCGCCGCCGCCGTGGCAGAACGGCGCCGCCGAACCCGACCCGGGCAAGACCCGGATCTCGGTCAAGCAGAACGGCGACTCGGTGGTGGTCGAGGTCGGCGGCGAGATCGACCGCGACGGCGCGGACCAGCTGCGCCGGGCCATGCTGGAGGCGGTCACCGGCCAGCCCAGCGAGGTGGTCGTCGACCTCGTCGGCGCGGGTGGCTTCGACGCCGGTGGGATCGCCGCGCTGATGGCCGGTCGGGACGCGGCGGAGCGCACCGGGGTGCCGCTGCGGCTGACCCGGGTCCAGCCCGCGGTACGCCGATCACTCACCGCCGCCGGCCTGGCGCCGGCCCGGGACTGACACACACGGACAGGCGAAGGGCCGACACCCCGCTGGGTGTCGGCCCTTTCGCGCGTACCCCTGGTCAGCGCTCTTCGGTGTTGCCGTCGCTGTGCGGATGGCGCCAGCGCTCGTGCGGCTTCGGCGCGTCCTCGGCGTCCTGCGGCGGGTCGGACTGCTCGAAGCTCGGCCGGCGGACGCCCTCGGGCTCCGGCACGTCCACCGGCCGGGCCCCGGAGCGCGGCGCGGGCTGGTAGTCGACCGCGTCGCGCGCGCCGTGCGCGCCCTCGGCGGCCGGCGACTCCGGGGCGTGGTGCTCCAGCCGGAACTCCTCGGCGAACTGCTGCGGCGGCTTGGTGGTGCGCTGCGGCAGGTCGCGTCCCAGATCGGCGACGAGCGGACCGTACTTCAGGTCGAAGGCGGGGCGCTCGGAACGGATCCGGGGCATCCGGTCGAAGTTGCGCAGCGGCGGCGGGCAACTCGTGGCCCACTCGAGGGAGTTGCCGAAGCCCCACGGGTCGTCCACCGTCACCACCGCCCCGTACCGCCAGGACTTCCAGGCGTTGTAGATGAAGAAGAGGGTGGACAGGCCGAGGATGAACGCGAAGATGCTGGAGATCGTGTTCAGGACGGTGAAGCCGTCGGTGGGCAGGTAGTCGGCGTACCGGCGCGGCATGCCCTCGGCGCCCAGCCAGTGGTGCACCAGGAAGGTGCCGTGGAAGCCGATGAACATGGTCCAGAAGTGCGCCTTGCCGAGCCGCTCGTCGAGCAGTCGTCCGGTCATCTTCGGCCACCAGAAGTAGTAGCCGCCGAACAGGGCGAAGACCACGGTGCCGAACACCACGTAGTGGAAGTGCGCCACCACGAAGTAGCTGTCGTGGGTGTGCCAGTCGACCGGCGGGCTGGCCAGCAGGACGCCGGTGAGGCCGCCGAGCAGGAAGGTGACCAGGAAGCCGATGGCGAACAGCATCGGCGTCTCGAAGGTGAGCTGGCCCTTCCACATGGTGCCGATCCAGTTGAAGAACTTCACACCGGTGGGCACCGCGATCAGGTAGCTCAGGATGCTGAAGAACGGCAGCAGCACCTGACCGGTGGCGAACATGTGGTGCGCCCAGACCGTCATCGACAGCACGGTGATGGCGATGGTGGCCAGCACGATCCCCGTGTAACCGAAGAGCGGCTTGCGAGAGAAGACCGGAATGATCTCGGTGATGATGCCGAAGAACGGCAACGCGATGATGTAGACCTCGGGATGGCCGAAGAACCAGAACAGGTGCTGCCAGAGCATCGGGCCGCCGGTGGCGGGGTCGTACACGTGCGCGTTGAGCAACCGGTCGGCCGAGAGCGCGAGCAGCGCGGCGGCCAGCAGCGGGAAGACGAGGATCACCAGCACGCTGGTGAACAGCATGTTCCAGGTGAAGATCGGCATCCGGAACATGGTCATGCCGGGCGCGCGCAGGGTGAGGATCGTGGTGATCAGGTTGACCGCGCCGAGGATGGTGCCGAGCCCGGAGACGACCAGGCCGAGCACCCACATGTTCGCCCCTACGCCGGGGCTGTGGTCCACGTCGCTGAGCGGGCTGTACGCGGTCCAGCCGAAGTCCGCCGAACCCCCCGGGGTGATGAACCCTCCGATCACCATGAGGCCGCCGAAGAGGTACAGCCAGTAGGCGAGCGCGTTGAGGCGGGGGAACGACACGTCCGGCGCGCCGATCTGGATCGGCACGATGTAGTTCGCGAACCCGAACGCCGCGGGTGTGGCGAACAGCAGCAGCATCACCGCGCCGTGCGAGGTGAAGAGCTGGTTGTACTGCTCGGAGGAGAGGAACTGCATCCCGGGGCGGGCCAACTCGGCCCGCATCACCATGGCCTGAAGCCCCGCCACCAGGAAGAACCCGAAGGAGGTCAGCAGATACAGCAGGCCGATCTGCTTGTGGTCGGTCGTGGCGAGGAACTTGATCAGGGAGTTTCCGGGGACCGGTGCCCGTACCGCTCCAGGAAACCCCCCGAAACGGGCCGGTGCCAGGATCGCCGGGCCCCGATCGCGACCGGGTTCCGTGGTTACCCGCTTGGGCATGGCTGCTCACCCCGTCGTGACGGCAGAAAGGACGGGCGTGCCTACCCGACCCTCGCACCATGTAACCAGGCCAGAGCGGTAAATTCGGTCAGAACGCTGGTACCGGGCGCAAGCGCCTCGAACGCTCAGGTTGCCGGCAGCATCGCCCAGACGGCCTTGCCCTGACCAGCCGGCACGCTGCCCCACCGCTGGGTCAGCTCCCGGACCAGCATCAACCCACGCCCACCCTCGGCGTGCAGGTCCGTCCCACCCGCACGGGCCTCGGCGCTGCTGCCGTCCACCACCGCCAGGTGCAGATACGGCCGGCGCAGGGTCACCGTCACCTGCATCGGCGTGCCGGCGTGACGCACCACGTTGCCGACCAGCTCGCTGAGCACCAACGCGGCCGGGCCGGACGCGTCGGGCAGGTTCCACCGCGCGCACGCCTCGGTGACCAGCTCCCGGGCCCGCCGGCAGGCCCCGGCCACCGGCTCCAGCCGGGCCCGCATCCGCAGCGTGGACGTCGTTCCGGCCAACCGGGTCGCCTCCGCGCAGTCCGCGGAGACCGGAAGCACCCGGCAGGCGGTCGACTCGGCCAGCCATCGGGCGGCGATCGGCGACGGGGAGCAGAGCAGCACCGGCACCGCCGGCCACTCCTCGGCCCGGCGGGCTGTCGCGGCGAACACCGACAGCGCCAACCGGTCCTCCACGCGCACCCCGGCCATGTCGACCACCAGCGCCTCCGGCTGGTCGACCAACGCGTCGCTGAGCGCCCGGTGCACCGAGCGCATCGTGCCCAGGTGCAGGGGGCCGGTGAGCCGGACGACCGCCACCGGCGCGGTGGTACGCACCTCGCAGGTGATCCCGCTCGACATCGGCGCCTCAATTCGCTGCTCTGGGTCGGGATCTGCCAACTACCCGAGGCCGGTCCCGATCAAACCGGACCGACAGCGGGGCGAGGCAGGTCACGTCGCCGCGACCCCAGGTCAGCGACGAGGCCGGCCGGTCAGGACGCCCAGGGTGATCATGCCGACGCCGAGCCCCAGATGCAGCCAGCCGTCGGCGTCGTTGACCGGCAGCACGTTCGCCCCGGTGTCGTGGTCCACCGCCAGCCCGTAGAGCCAGAGCACCAGATAGACCGCGCCGCCGCCGATCAGGAACGCCCGAGCACCGGTGACCGTCCGGGCCAGCAGCAGACCCACCACCCCGTACGCCAGGTGCACCAGGTTGTGCAGCACCGACACCTGGAAGACGCCGAACAGGTACGCGCCCGAGTCGTGGCCGGCGAAGCGCAGCGCGTCCATGCCGGTGGTGATCCCCGGCACGAAGCCGAGCACGCCGACCAGCAGGAACAGCACGCCCACCGTCGCCGCCGCGCGACGGACCGGCGGTTTGCCGTCGGCCGGGTTGGGTCGGGCCCGGGAGTGCGCCATCGGTCCGACCATTCCCGGCTCCTCGTCGCGCGGCGGGCATGAGCGCTGCCGGCTACCCGCCGGCGCGGCCGGCAAACCGGCTGGCACCGCCACCGGTCAGGCCGGCAGCAACCTCGGGGCGCTCGCCGACTGCCGGACCCGCTCGTACAGCTCGACGTAACGCTGCGCCATCACCGCAGGCGTGAAGCGCTGCGCGGCCACCCGCCGGCACTCGTCGGGGTCGAGCAACTCCGCGGCGAGGACGAGGTCAGCCAACTCCTCCTCGTCGGCGGTGAGCAGCCCGGTACGACCGTGCTCGATCAGCTCCGGCAGGCAACCCCGAGCGGTGGCCACCACCGGCGTACCCAGGGCGAGCGACTCGACGACAGCAGTGCCGCCCGGCTCCTCCCACCGCAGCGGGAACAGCGACGCGCGGGCGCTGGCGAGCAGGTCGTCGCGCTCCTGGCCGGCCACGGTGCCGACCCAGCGGACCAGGTCACCGTCGACGTGCGGTGCCACCTCGTCGAGGAAGAACCGTACGTCCGGGTTCTGCCGGGCCTCGTCGCCGGCAGCGGCCAGGTCGGCTGGCCGGTGATACGGGCCGACGGGGCCGGCCAGCACCAGCGGAATACCGACCCGGTGCGCGAGGCGGGCACCCACGTCCTGCCCCTTGCCCGGGTTGATCCGGCCCAGGATGAGCAGGTGCTCGCCCTTGTCCGGTCGGGGCCGCCGGTCGGCGTCGACGGCGAGCGGCGTGGACAGGTGCACGTGCCCCACCGAGTGCTCCCGCAGCGCCAGCGGGGCGCGGGCCAGCTGCGACGCGGAGACGCCGTTGACCCGGACCCGGTCGCCGCCGTCCAGGCTGCCGTAGAGCGCCGGGTGCTTGGCCAGGTCCCAGTGCAGGGTGTGCAGGGTCGGCGGCCCGGACGGCCCCATCGCAGCGAGGGTGGCCAGCCCGACCGCCTCGACGTGGTCGTGCACCAGGTCGATGTCGTCGCGGGAGTGCAGCTCCCGTACCACCCCGGCCAGGTGCGCCTGGGCGATTCCGCAGACCTGGTTGTACGGCCGCTGCAACGCGGCGAACTGGCCGTCGGCGAAGACCGAGACCTGCTCGTCCACCGGCAGGGTGCTGCTGCCCACCGAGGCGAGCACCACCCGTACGCCCAGTCGCCGCAGCTCCGGCACCAGCGTGGCGATGACGTTCTCGATGCCGCCGTAACCGGGTGGCGGCACCGACAGCCACGGCCCGGCGTTCATCAGCACGGTGAGGCTGCTGGCGCTCACGCGGCGGCCACCCGTCGGCGGGGCACCCGGTGGCGCAGTTCGGCCAACGGCGGGCGTTCCTCGATCGACACGTCGCTGACCACGATCTCGCGGTCCAGGTTCGGCAGGGTGTCGGAACCACCGCGACGGAACTGCGTCAGCAACGACTCCGGCGCGAACCCGGGGGTCGCCCAGCCGCGCCGTTGCAGCCGGGACCAGGCCGTCAGCATGATCTGCGCGGACATCCGGCCCAGGGCGGCGGTGTCCTGGTGGCGGTGCTTGCGCTCACCGAGGTCGACCTGCGCGAGCGCGTCCAGGCCGACCAGGTCGAGCAGGTCGATCATCATGGCCGTCTCCACTCCGTACCCGGAGACGAACGGCACCTGGGCCAGCACGTCCCGGCGGCCCGCGTACTCGCCGGCGAGCGGCTGCACGAAGCCGGCCAGCTCGGGCCAGAACAGATTGAGCAGCGGTCGGGCCATCAACTCGGTCACCCGGCCCCCGCCGTCCTGCTCCACGCTGGCGGTGCCCACCAGAGGGCGGTGGTAGAAGCCCTTCACGAAGTCGACAGACGGGTCGGTCAACAGCGGCCCGAGCAGTCCGCTCACGAAGTGCGGCCGGAACTCCCGCAGGTCGGCGTCAATGAACGCCACCACGTCTCCCTCGGCGGCGGCCAGCCCTGCCCAGAGTGCGTCGCCCTTGCCGGTCAGCCGGGGCAACCCCCTGGTCATCGCGTCCTGGCTGACCACCTCCGCGCCGGCGGCACGGGCCACCTGCGCGGTCCGGTCCGTCGAGCGGGAATCCACCACGATCAGCTCGTCGACCAGTGCGACCCGATCCATCAGGTGCTCCCGGATCGTCGACACGATCGCGCCGACGGTGGCCTCCTCGTTGCGCGCCGGCAGCACCACGCTGACCCGGGTCTCACCCTTGGCACGCATCAGCCGACGGGTCGGCCAGTCGGCCGCCGACGTCGTCCGGTACGTAGCCCACGCCTCGACCACCGGCGACACAGTCGATGTCATATCCCGCACGGGCACCCCTCCGTTCGTGCGTGGAAAAACCGAATTTGGTTGTTCCCATTCCTCATCACCCGCTAACCGCATTCTCGGCAACAGCTTGATCACAGAGGTGACGACAATTCGTTCCCGGGGGATGAACGTTTGATTGCGCACAGCTCAGGGGACTGCTCCCATCGCAGATGAAAAGTCTTCGAAGGGGTGTGGGGATGCGGAACTGTCGGGTGGGGCTGGTCGGAGCCGGCGGCGTGGCACAGCGTCACGCGCGGGTGCTGGCCGGGTTCGACGACGTCGAGCTGGTCGGGGTCACCGACGTGGCGCCGGAGGCGGCGTCCGCGCTGGCCGAACAGCACGGCGGGCGGGCCTTCGCCGACGTCGCCGCGCTGCTGGCCGCCGATCTGGACGCCGTGTACGTCTGCGTGCCACCGTTCGCGCACGGCCCCGCCGAGGAGGCGGTGATCGAGGCCGGGGTGCCGATGTTCGTGGAGAAGCCCGTCGCGGTCGACCTGCGCACCGCCGAGCGGATCGCCGACCTGGTCGCGCGGCGGGGGCTGCGCACCGCCGTCGGCCACCACTGGCGCTACCTGAGCGTGCTCGACCAGGCCCGCGACCTGCTCGCCGACCGTCCGGTGCGAATGGTCAGCGGCGCCTGGCTGGACAAGGTGCCCCCGGTGGCGTGGTGGTCGCGGCGGGACCGCTCCGGCGGGCCGGTGGTCGAGCAGGCCGCCCACGTGCTCGACCTGATCCGCGTGCTGGCCGGCGAGGTCACCGAGGTCACCGCGTACGGCAACGGCACCCCACCGCCGGTCGACGGCGCCGACATCGACTCGGTGACCACCGCCGCGCTGCGCTTCGCCGACGGCGCGGTCGGCACGCTCAGCGCCGCCTGCGTCCTCGGCTGGAAGCACCGCGCCGGCCTGGAGATCCTCGCCGACGGGGTGGCCCTCGCGATCACCGAGGAGGGGTTGTCGATCCGCGACGCCGACGGCGAACGACACGTCCCCGCCGACCCGGAAGCCGCCCGGGTGGCGGTGGACCGCGCCTTCGTCGACGCCGTCCGCGGCATCGGCGACGACGTGCGCGTGCCGTACGCCGAGGCCCTCGCCACCCAACGCCTGGCCCTCGCGGTCGCCGACTCGGCCCGTACCGGCACCACGGTGCGGCTCGCCACCGCGACCGCGCCGGCAGTGCTCACCAGCGGGGTGGCAGTCGATGCGTGACAAGGTCGTGGTGGTCACCGGCCCCGGCCGGGTCGACCTGGTCGAGCAGGACGCCGCCCCGCTGCGCCCCGGCACGTTCCGGGTCGAGACGCTGTTCAGCGGTGTCTCCGCCGGCACCGAGCTGAGCTACGTCAAGGGCACGAACCCCTACCTGAACGTCACCTGGAACCCCGACCTGGGCCTGTTCCAGCCGGGCGCGGCCAGCACCCCCTACCCGGTGACCCGACTCGGCTACATGCAGGTCGGCCGGGTGGTGGAGAGCGAGACCCCGGCCGTCGCGGTGGGCACGGTCGGCGCGATGACGTACGGGCACCGCACCGGCTGGCTGGCCGACCCGGTCGCCGAACGGTTCGTGGCGCTGCCCGACGACCTGGACCCTCTGCTCGGCGTCTACGTCGCGCACATGGGCCCGATCTGCGCCAACGGTCTGCTGCACGCCGCCGCCGACCTGCACGGCACCGACGTCCGCGCGCTCGGCGACGGGGTACGCGGCCGACGGGTCGCCGTCGTCGGCGCCGGTGTCGTGGCGCTGCTGACGGCGTTGTTCGCCCGACGCAACGGCGCCGCGTCGGTGGTGGTGCTCGACCCCACCCCGCACCGCCGCCAGGTCGCCGAGGCGCTCGGTCTGGAAACCCTCGACCCCGACGCGGACGACCCGGCGGTGGTGCTCAAGACCCGTTGGGCGCACACCGCCGGCGACCGGGGTGCCGATGTGGTGTTCCAGTGCCGGGGGCAGGCGTGGGCGCTGCACCTCGCCCTGCGGCTGCTGCGGCCCCAGGGCACCGTCATCGACCTCGCCTTCTACCAGGGCGGCGCGGACGCGGTCCGCCTCGGTGAGGAGTTCCACCACAACGGGCTGTCGCTGCGCTGCGCCCAGATCGGCCGGGTGCCTCGCGGGCTCGCGCCCACCTGGGACCGCGAACGGCTCTCCGCCGAGACCGTCGACCTGCTCCGGACGTACGGCGACGCGATCCGTAAGCATCTCGTCTCGGCGGTGGTGCCGTTCGACGAGGCGCCCGCCCTCCTCGCCGACCTGGCCGAGCGTCGTCGCCAGGAGCTTCAGGTGGTGCTCGCCACCTGAGCCGCCTTCGCCGCGTGCCGAGGGCGGCTACCGTTCGCGGCATGAGCACCGTGCAGGAACGGCCGGTTCCCGGCGACACCTCGACCGACCGGCCGGCCGGCGGCAACCCTGGGGGCCGGCCGGTCGGCCTGGCCGCGTTGCTGCCGTACCTGCGGGAGCACCGCGGCACCCTGGTCGTGGTGGGCGCGCTGTCGCTGATCGGCTCGGCGGCGTCGCTGGCACAGCCGCTGCTCACCCGGTCGGTGCTCGAGCGGATCGGCGCCGAGCAGGGCGTGTCCCAGCTGGTGGCGGTGCTGGTGGCCCTCGTGGTGCTCGGCGCGGCGATCGGTGGGCTGCGGGACTACCTGCTGCAACGCACCGCCGAAGGAGTGGTGCTGGGCACCCGGCGCCGGCTCGCCGGCCACCTGCTGCGGCTGCCCATCGCCGAGTACGACCGCCGCCGCACGGGCGACCTGCTCTCCCGGGTCGGCTCGGACACCACACTGCTGCGCGCCGTCGTCACCTCCGGGCTGTTCGAGACGGTCACCGGGGCGGTGACGGTGGTCGGCGCCGGCACGGCCATGGTGCTGCTCGACCCGCTGCTGTTCGGCGTCACCCTGCTCGGGGTGGCGCTGGGGCTGATCTTCGCCGCCACCTTCGCCCGCCGGGTCCGGGCGCTTGCCCGGGTCGCCCAGGAGCGCATCGGCGAGATGACCTCGGCGGTGGAGCGGGCCATCTCGGCGGCCCGGACCATCCGGGCCAGCCGCGCCGAGACCCGGGAGACGCAGACCGTCACCGGCAGCGCGCGCGAGGCGTACGCGGCGGGGCTGCGGGTGGCCCGGGTGCAGGCGTTGGTCGGCCCGATCGGCTCGGTCACCGTGCAGGGCGCGTTCCTGCTGGTGCTCGGCATCGGCGGGGCGCGGGTCGCGGCCGGGGCGATCTCGGTCGGTGACCTGGTCGCGTTCGTCATGTACCTGTTCCTGCTGGCGCTGCCGTTGGGGCAGGTGCTGCGGGCGTACACCCAGTTGCAGTCCGGCCTGGGCGCTCTCCAGCGGATCGAGGAGATCCTGGCCGTCCCCGCGGAGGGCGCGGACGACCGGCCGGCGCCCGGCAGCGCGACGGCGACCCCGCGCCGCCCGACCCCGATGATCGAGTTCGACCGGGTCGGCTTCGGCTACCCGGGCGGCGAGCCGGTGCTGCACGAGGTCAGCTTCGCGGTCGCCGCCGGCACCCGGACCGCCCTGGTCGGTCCGTCCGGCGCCGGCAAGTCCACACTGCTGGCCCTGGTCGAGCGCTTCTACGAGGTGAGCGCCGGCGCGGTCCGCCTCGACGGCACCGACGTACGGGACCTGCCCCGCGACGCGCTGCGGGCCCGGCTCGGCTACGTCGAGCAGGAGGCTCCCGTGCTGGCCGGCACGCTGCGGGAGAACCTGCTGATCACCACCCCGGACGCCAGCGACGACCGGTTGCGCGACGTCCTGGACGAGGTCAACCTGGGCCACCTGACGCAGCGCACCCCGCTCGGCCTCGACGTGCAGGTGGGCGAGGGCGGAGTGCTGCTCTCCGGAGGTGAGCGGCAGCGGCTGGCCATCGCCCGCGCGCTGCTCGCCGGCCCGCCGGTGCTGCTGCTCGACGAGCCGACCAGCAACCTCGACTCCCGCAACGAGGTCGCGCTGCGCCGCGCCATCGACGCCGTGGCCGTCCGCCGGACCCTGTTGATCGTGGCGCACCGGCTCGCCACCGTTGTCGACGCCGACCAGATCGTCGTCCTTGACGGCGGCCGGGTGGTGGCAGTGGGTACCCACGCCGAACTGACCGCCACCGACCCGCTGTACCGGGAACTCGCCAGTCACCAACTGCTGGTCGGGTGACCGACGCCCGGTCGCGGCGAACTTGCCGGGCGACCGGGCCGCGCACGCCGGCCAGAATCGCGTACCGTTGCCGCTCATGGGTGTGTCGCAACGGTTCAAGAGCAAGTTCCGGCGGTTCCTCCAGCGCCCCGGCTCGACCGTGGATCTTGCTCCGCTGGAGAAACTGCTCCCGGCGATCGAGGCGCGCGAGGCTGAGCTCACCGCGCTCGACGACGCCGAGCTGACCGCGGCCGCGGGTGCCGCCGCCGGTTACGAGGAGATCTGCGCCGTCGGCCGTGAGGCCGCCCGCCGCGGCCTCGACCAGCGGCCGTACGACGTGCAGCTGCTCGGCGCGATGTCGCTGCTCTCCGGCAAGGTCGCCGAGATGGCCACCGGTGAGGGCAAGACACTGACCGCGACGATCGCCGCGTACGGGCACGTCCGGCTCGGCAACGGCCCGGTGCACGTGCTCACCATCAACGACTATCTGGCCCGCCGCGACGCCCAGTGGATGGAGCCGGTCTACACCCTGCTCGGCCTCACCGTCGGCTGGGTCAACGAAGCCTCCACCCCGCAGGAGCGGCGCGACGCGTACGCCTGCGACGTCACCTACGTCTCGGTCAGCGAGGCGGGCTTCGACTACCTGCGCGACCAGCTGGTCACCGACGTGGAAGACCGGGTGCAGCCCGCGCTGACCACCGCCATCGTCGACGAAGCCGACTCGATCATGATCGACGAGGCCCGGGTGCCGATGGTCCTGGCCGGCGCGGTGCCGGGCGAGCAGGACCCGGTGCACGCCGCCGCCGCGCTCGTTCGTGGCCTGCGCAAGGGCAAGCACTACACGGTCGCCGAGGACGGGCGCAGCGTGGCGTTCACCTCCGCCGGCCTGGCCGCCATGGAGGCCAAGCTCGGCATCGACCTGTACGACGAGGAGCACGTCGAGCAGCTCTCCGCTGTCAACGTGGCGCTGCACGCGCACGCCCTGCTGCACCGTGACGTGGACTACATCGTCCGGGACGGCTCCGTCGAGCTGGTCGACGAGATGCGCGGCCGGGTGGCCCAGCGCCGCCGCTGGCCGGACGGTCTCCAGGCCGCTGTCGAGGCCAAGGAGGGGCTGGACGCCACCGCCGAGGGCGAGGTGCTCGGCACCATCGCCATGCAGGCGTACATCGCGCTCTACCCGAAGGTGTGCGGGATGACCGCCACCGCGGTGCTCGTCGGCGACCAACTGCGGGAGTTCTTCAACCTCGAGGTCGCGGTGATCCCGCCGAACACCCCGTGCATCCGCGAGGACGAGCCGGACCGCATCTACGCCACCCGGGCGGAGAAGGACGAGGCGCTCGTCGACGAGATCCAGCGCGCGCACGCCAAGGGGCGGCCGGTGCTGATCGGCACCCTGGACGTCAAGGAGTCCGAAGGGCTCGCCGCCGGGCTGAACGCCGCCGGGGTGCCGTGCGTCGTGCTGAACGCCAAGAACGACGACGAAGAGGCCACGATCATCGCCGAGGCCGGCGCGTACGGCGCGGTCACCGTCTCCACCCAGATGGCCGGCCGTGGCGTCGACATCCGCCTCGGCGGCAGCGACCAGACCGACCAGGAGCGGGTCGCCGAGCTGGGCGGGCTCTACGTGATCGGCAGCGGCCGGCACGACAGCCGCCGGGTGGACGACCAGTTGCGTGGTCGGGCCGGCCGGCAGGGCGACCCGGGCGGCTCGGTCTTCTTCGTCAGCCTGGAGGACGACCTCGTCGTCCGGCACGCCGCCGACTCGGTGCCGGCGTCGCCGCGGATGAACGCCGACGGTCTGGTGACCGACGAGCAGGTCGACTACGCGGTGGAGCACGCCCAGCGGGTCGCCGAGGGCGTCAACCACGAGATCCACCGCAACACCTGGCGCTACAGCGTGGTCATCGAGCAGCAGCGCAAGGCCCTTGCCGCGCGCCGGGAGCGACTGCTGACCAGCGACGTGGCCGCGGTGATGCTGCTGGAGAAGGAGCCCGAGAAGGCCGGCGAGATGGACGAGGACCTGCTCGCCCGTGCCGCCCGGTCGATCGCGCTCTTCCACCTGGACCGGCTCTGGGCCGAGCACCTGGCCGAGCTGTCCGAGGTCCGCGAGGGCGTGCACCTGCGCGCGCTGGGCCGGCTCGACCCGCTGGACGAGTTCCACCGGGCTGCGGTGCCGGCGTTCAACGACCTGATCCCGGAGATCGAGGCCCGCACCATCGCCACCTTCACCGAGACCGAATTCGATGAGGACTGGCAGCCCGACGACGGCACCCTGGTCCGGCCCACCGCCACCTGGACGTACCTGGTGCACGACAACCCGTTCGGGTCCGAGCTCGACCGTCTGATCGCGTCGATCGGGCGGCGGCTCGGCGGCGGCTCGCGCTGACGCATCGACCGCGTCGGGGCCCCGACCGCGCCTCCGCGCGCGACCGGGGCCCCGATTTACGCCGTTTCGACCCAGGTTTCCCAGGGTAGTAGGGCTGGTCGGTCGAGTCGGGAGAGAGCAGACGATGACACAGGTGACGAAGCGTACCGGGCAGGCGCGGGACGGCACGGAGGCTGCGAACCGGTGAACCTCGACACGCGGGAACCGGTGGTGCACACCCTTGGTGTGCTGGAAGCAGCCGCACTGTTGCGGGAGCTGACTGCCGGGCTGATCGCCCTGACCGACTTTGATGAGGCGCTGCTGGCCCTGGTCCGCGTCACGCGGGACGCCGTCGCCGGAGTGCGCTGGTGCGGGTTCACCGCCCTGCGGGCCGGCGAGCCGGCCGGGGTGGCCGCCTCCGACGAAGGGCTGGCCGGACTGGACGACCTGCGACACGGGCCGGACACGCCGGCGATGAGCGCGATCCACCTCCGCGAGATGATCCTCGCCGCCGACCTGACCGGTGAGCCCCGCTGGCCGGCCTGGACGGCGCACGCCCGCGACCTCGGCGTACGCGGGGTGATCTCCGCACCGGTCGACATCGACGACCAGGTCATCGGGGCGATCAACCTGTACGCCGCCGCGCCGGACCTGCTGACCCCGCAACACCAGTTGACCGCCATGCTGCTCGCCGAACACGCCGGTCTGCTGCTCGCCGCCGTCCGTGACCGCAACCGACAGCTCACCCTTGCCGGTGAACGGGACGCCTCACTCCTGCACGACGGGGTGGTGGGCCAGGCCGTCGGCGTCATCATGACGCAGCGTGGGTGCCCTCCGGCCGAGGCCCTCGACGTGCTGCGGACCGCCGCCTCGTCGCTGGACATCCCGCTGCGCGAGGTGGCCGAGCGCCTGGTCCGGACGGTCTCCCGCCAACGCGACAACTGACCCCGGGCGGCATCTCCACCGTGGCGCCGCCCGTGAGTCCTTGAACCCGGGTGTCGCAGTCGCGCGGACGCCCCGACTTCCGGGAACCCGAGTTGATCAGCGCTGGTCCGGCGGCGGCTCCGGTGCCCGTTCTTTCTGCTGCCGGCGAGTCGGGCGGCATCGTTTCGTCGCGACCGCCCTCGGGTAGCACTCTGGTCAGGCGAGCTGCGCCGACCCGGGGGAGGACCGATGCAGAGCCGGCTGCGGGTGCAGGGGCACCCGATCCAACCAATGCTCGTGACGTTCCCGCTCGGGCTTTTCGTCAGCGCCACCGTCTTCGACCTCACCGACGTCGTCGGCGGGCCCGCGTTCCTCGGCGAGGTCGGCTACTGGACGGGCGTCGCCGCGCTCGTCGCCGCCGCCCTGACCGCCGTGGCCGGCATGATCGACCTGTGGGACGTGCCGGGCGACCGTACCCGCCGCACCGCTGTCGCCTTCAACCTGGTGAACGCGCTGATGGCAGCCATGTTCCTGCTCACCTGCCTGGTCCGGTCACAATCCCCGCAGCACGGCGCGTCGGTCCCGATCCTGGCCACCGAGCTGGTCGCGTTGGCCGTCGGCGCGGTCGGCGTGCACCTGGGCGCACGGCTGATGCGTCAGTTCGACAGCGGACGTACCGAGACCGGCGGCCTGGACGCGCTCGCCGGCATCCGTACGGCTGGTCGGCCCACGATCCGCTGACACCTTCGCTCCCGAAGATCTCGCGCCTGCCACCTGGGCCGGTGCGTACCGACTGGGTTCAGACGGCACGGGTGCTGCGACCCGGCGGGACGTTCCTGTCCCAGCAGATCGGGGCCGGCACCATGCGGGAGCTGAGTCAGGCGATCCTCGGACCGTTGCCACCACCGACCCAGCGGCACCCCGAACACGCGGTCGCCGCTGCCGAGGCCGCTGGCCTGCGGGTGGTCGACCTGCGTCGGCCACGCTGCGGGGGACGTTCGCCGACATCGGCGCGGTGGTCTGGTTCCTGCGCAAGGTCATCTGGACCGTGCCCGGGTTCACTGTCGAGCGCTACCGCGCACCTCCGCGCGACCTCCACCACCGCATCGCCGAAGAGGGCCCTTTCGTCGCCCACGCCCAACGCTTCCTCATCGAGGCCACCCACCCCTGAACCACCCCACCCCCGTCCCGCCCCCGCCGAACCCCGGTCCCCGGTCCCCGGTCCCCCGCACGCGTCGATCTTGCACTTTCTGTCCCGGCAAAACCCATCCAGAAGGGCAATCCGACCACCGAAACTGCAAGATCGGCGGGGCGGGGCGGGGCGGGGCGGGGCGGGGCGAGGGCGGGGCGAGGGCGGGGCGAGGGCGGGGCGAGGGCGGGGTGAGGGCGGTGAGGGGGCGGGGTGGGGTGGGGTTAGTGGGGGTGGGTTTGGTGGTGGGTTGCCAGGACGTCGGCACCGAAGTCGCTGGCGGGGCGGCGCAGCACGGTGTGCGCGTGGTTGCCGTCCGCTGTGGTGTTGTCGTACTCGATCAGTAGGTCGTCGCCCTGTACCCGGTAGTAGTGCCGCCGCCCGGGGTGGGTCGGGCCGGCCCAGGCGAAGTGCAACGGGCCGGAGTCCAGTCGGGTCGCTTCCCGGATGGCCAGCTCGGGCGGCAACCGGTCGAGGTAGAGGGCGACCACCTGGTCGAGCAGGGCACGGCCGGTCGGTGCCAGCCGCTGTGCCGGTACGCCGAGGGGCTCCAGCGGCGCGTCGACCCGCCCACGGGTGGCGCTGATGATGTCCGCCGGCGCCTCGTCGGCGATGATCGCGGCGGCCCGCTCGGCGGGACCCAGCGCGTCGAGCAGGGCGCGGGCCAGGTCCTCTTCGACACCGAGTGGGCGGGAGACCGGCCGGCCGGCGTAGCGGACGGCGGCCGGGTTGGCCCCGAAGAAGATCGGCGCGGGGGAGACCTGACCGTCCACCACTGTCATGTTCACCGACAGGTGGTGCCCTTCGAGTCGCCACGCCCAACGGTCGTCGCGCGCGGGGTCACCGAACACGGCCACCCAGTAGTCGGCGCTGTGCCGCCCGCGCTGCCAGCCCTCGGCCCGGTCCAGCACCTCCTCCAGCGAGATGATCGCCATCGCCTGTGCGTACGCCGAGGGGCTGAGCGCGGTGGCCAGCAACCGGTGCGCGGCCTTGCGGGCGGTGACGTCGAGTTCGGCGAGGCAGACGCCCGGTCGGGGCCTGGGCCGGTATTCCAGCCAGCGTCGGGCCGCCTCGTCGTCGAACGAGTGCACGGCGCTCTCGCGGGCGGCGGGGTCGAGCGCGGTCAGCAGCGCGGTCGCGGCCGTCCGCATCTGCTCCGGCAGGGGATCTTCCACCGACCCTGTATACCGGCCGGCCGTGCCGGTGTCAGCCGACGCGCAGCAGCTCTGTCATCTCCGGCAGGTCGAAGAAGCGCGCCGTCTCGATGGCCGACGGGTTGCCGTGTGCCGGATCCGCGCCGGCGGCGAGGAGTGCGCGGACCGCTTCGGCGCTGCTGCGGAAGACCGCGGCTGCCAACGCGGTCTGACCTCGGTCGTTGGCTCGGGTGTGGTCGGCGCCGCGGCTGAGCAGGGCGACCACCGTGTCCGGGTGGGAGTGGTACGCGGCCAGGATGAGCAGCGTGTCGCCCTTGTCGTTGGTGAGGTTGACCGGCAGGCCGGCGTCGATCTGCGCCGCCAGTTCGTCGGTGACGCCGGCGCGGGCCAGGTCGAACATTCGGTGCGCGAACGCCAGCGTCTCGGCGTCGAGGTTCTCGGTCACCGGTCCAGGATAGGGCGTGTTAGCCGGATCCTCGCCGGCCCACGACGGACCCGGACGACGCCCGGCGGCGTTGGCTGGACGTCCGGATACAACACCGGTATCCGGACGTCCAGCCGCCGTGCCGGATCGCCGTCTGGGCCTCGTCCCGGCTCGTCGAGGATCCGGGAGACAACCCCAGCCACACCGGTCCTGATAGGTTGCTCGGCCGGCGCGCAGGGTGAGGGGTCCGATGGGTGAGACGGTGTACGTGGGCAACGCGGGCGTCGACGGCGCCACCAACGCTGGTTGGTTGCTCGGGCACTTCGCGCCGCCGGAGGAGATCCGGCACAGCACCGACGTCGAGGTGAAGTGGGGCGTGCATCCGCCCGGGCAGGCCCGGTCGCGGTGGGCGACCGGCGAGGTGCGCACCACTCTGCTCGTACTCGTCGAGGGGTGTTTCCGGGTGGAGTTGCCGGACCGGACGGTACGGCTGGCCGCTCCGGGCGACTACGTGGTGTGGGCGCGTGGGGTGGACCATTCCTGGTTCGCCGAGCGCGCGTCGGTGGTGTTGACAGTGCGCTGGCCCTCGTTGCCGGGCTATCGCACGGACCCGCCGGTGCTGCGCTGATTCACCCGAGCGGATGACCGGCGTCCCATCAGACGGAATTACCTACTAAACCTATAGGCTTTGCCGTCTAGAGTACGAGAGCACCCCGCCGAACGACCCGCGAGGAACCGCCATGACGCACCACCGTCCGGAGCCCGACCTGCTCACCGTTGCCGCCGGGTGGGCCGACCCGGCCGGCTGGCCGGTCGCGCTGCGCTTCGATCCAGCCGAGCGCTGGTACGCCCGCCTCGCCGTCGGCGACGAACACGAGGTGTGGGCGCTGAGCTGGCTGCCCGGGCAGGGCACCGACCTGCACGACCACGGTGGCTCCTCCGGAGCGTTCCGAGTGGTCAGCGGCGTGCTCACCGAGGAGACGGTCAGCGCCGGCCGACTGCGCCCCCGACTGTTGCCGGCCGGTGCGGGCCGTCGCTTCGGCCCCCGGCACGTGCACCAGGTGACCAACCGAGGCGTCGACCCGGCGGTCAGCGTGCACGTCTACCGCCCGGCGCTGCTGCGGATGACCCGTTATCACCTCCTCGACGGGCGGCTGCGGGTCGCCGAGGTCGCCGAGGCCGGTCGGTCCTGGTAGTCGCGCCCCCCGAGAACCCCCTGTCACCGGAAGGAATCCGAGAATGCAGACAACCGCCGAGCACTGTCCCGCCCCCGTGCCGCCACCGGGCTCCCGGGGCATCGACGAGATCCTGGCCGCCGCGCGGGCCCGGCTGCGCCGGCTGGACCCGGAGCGCGCGCACCTCGCGTACCGGAGCGGAGCGCTGCTCGTCGACATCCGCCCGGCGGCACAGCGGGCCGCGCACGGCGTGGTGCCGGGCTCTCTCATCGTCGAACGCAACGTGCTGGAGTGGCGCTTCGACCCACGCTGCGCGGCCCGGCTGCCGCAGGCCGTCGACTACGACGTGCCGGTGGTGATCCTCTGTCAGGAGGGCTACACCTCGTCGCTGGCCGCCGCCGCGTTGCAGGACGTCGGCCTGCACCGGGCCACCGATGTGGTCGGTGGGTTCGCGGCCTGGCGCATCGCCGGCCTACCGGCCCTCGGCCCGACCCCACTGCACCACCCTTCACCCCTCGCGTCCCCGGTCAACGCCGGGTGGGCGCGCCGCTGACCGTCACGCCACACCCGGCGTGGCGCGCGTACCGCCACTCAGGAGGCACCATGTCCGTCGTCGCCATCCCCACGCGCCGTCACCCCGGCGTGCGCCCGTCGGCCCGCCCGCGCACCAGCCCGACCCTGACCATCACCCTCGACCTCGTCCCCGGGCCGCTGAGCCCTCGACTGGCCCGGCTCGTGCAGCTGCTCGGCGAGCTGGCCGAATCCGGGGAGGGTCAACTGCGTGCCGTGGAGGAGCCCGCGTCGGGCCCGCGACCGGCCCCGCGCCCCGCCGCACCGGACCACGTCCGCATTCTGGCCGGCTCGCGAATGGTCCGCCAGGGCGACCGGGTCATCGCGCTGACCCGCATCGAGTACGAGCTGCTGCTGTTCCTGGCCGAGCGGCCCCGCCGGGTCTTCACCCGACTGCAACTGCTCTCCAGCGTCTGGGGCTACGAGCATGCGGTGGCCCGGACGGTGGACGTGCACGTCCGCCGGCTGCGCGCCAAGCTGGCCGGCTCGGAGGTGGTCACCACCGTCTACGGCGTCGGCTACCGGCTGGCCGACGAGGCCCTGATCAGCGTGGATCACAGCAGCTGAGCCCTGGTCCGGAGGCGATGTGACCGCCTGGTGAACCGGTCGGGGACCCCCGTAACGGGGCATGTCGACGACTCTGCTGTAATCATCAGCACTCGTACGCAGAGCGAGCATCCGGCTCCGATGCGTTCGTCAATTGTCACATTCATGCAACGCAGCCGCCTCTTGACCCTCGCCCAGGCGCCGGGAAGCATCGATGAAGCGGCGTCCCGGGCCGTGGGGAGATACCCGGACCAGCCCAAGGAGGACCATGTCGGTCAGCCCCGCCTCGTCGCGTGCCGGATGGCATACGTCCCAACCCGCGGTGCCCGGTCGACCTCCCGGCGGCCAGCGTCGCCCGGCGAACACCGCCGCGCCCGTGCTCACTGTGACGCTGTCCATCCCGCTGGCCTGTGAGGAGTCGCTGACCCCGGCGGCACGCCGGCTGTTGGAGGCCGCTCGCGAGATGCTGGAGCGGGGCGAAGGCGTGATCATCGGCTCGGTCCCGACCGAACGCCGCCCCGACCAGGCACCCGCCAACCGGTCGCCGGCCCGCCCGATCAGCCCGACCATCCCCGCCCTGCACATCCTCGCCTCGTCGCGCTCGGTGCTGCGCGACGAGGAGCCGCTGCCGCTGACCCGGCTGGAGTTCGACCTGCTGCTGCACCTGGTCGCCCACCCGCGCCGGGTGTTCACCCGCCTGCAACTGCTCAACGCCGTCTGGGGCTACGAGCACGCCGGCGTGCGCACCGTCGACGTGCACGTGCGTCGGCTCCGCGGCAAGGTCGGCGTCGACGTCCCACTGGTCACCACCGTCTATGGCGTGGGCTACCGGCTGGCCGACGACGCCCGGGTCACCATCGACCGCAGCGGCTGACCGGCGACACCCACGTACCCGGCGCGGGGCAGGATGGTCCGGTGCGCATCCGCCCCATCTCGCCCGACCTGCTCGTCACCGAACTGACCGGCCGGCTGGCCGACGCGGCGACCCGTGCCGCGAGCACCGCCGCCGGGCCCGCGCGGCTGCGGGTGGCAGTGGACGGCGCCCCTGCCGCCGGCGCCGACGAACTGGCCGCGGCGCTGGTCGACCCGCTGCGGGCGCAGGGCCACCCGGTGCTGCACGTCCGCGCCACCGACTTCCTGCGCCCCGCGTCGCTGCGCTTCGAGCTGGGGCGCACCAACCCGGACTCCTTGTACGAGGCCTGGGTCGACGAGGCCGGGCTGCGCCGGGAGGTGCTCGACCCGGCCGCTACGGGCGGCAGCGGCCGGCTGCTCCCGTCGCTCTGGGACGCCGACGCCGACCGGGCCAGCCGTGCCCGCTACGTCGACCTGGCACCCGGCGGTGTCGTCCTGGTCAGCGGCTCACTGCTGCTCGGCGGCGGCCTGCCCTTCGACGTGACCGTCCACCTGGAGTTGTCCCCGGCGGCGCTTCGCCGACGCACCGAAGCGGCCCAGCAGTGGGCGCTGCCGGCCTTCGACCGGTACGCCGAAGAGGTCGTACCGGCGAGCTTCGCCGACGTCGTGGTACGCGCCGACGACCCCCGCCGACCGGCGCTCGTGGAGCCCGGCGACAACGACTGACAACAACCGAGAATTTGTCGGTTTGCCCGGCTGGTCCGGCGGGTACTCGCCCGGCTCACAGAGCACGGGTGATCGCCCGCGCACCGAACGCGACCGTGACCGGGGCCCCGCGCCGCGGCACCCGGTTCACCTTGTGCCACAGGCCCAGGAAAGGCAGGCAGCGATGCTCGTCCACGACACGGTCGGTACGGCCCGGTCCCAGACGGAGATCGACCAGATCCGACAGTCGCTCCAGGCACGCTACGACGAGCTGACCGCGGAGTACGACCAGGCGGTGCTCCAGAGCCAGGTGCTGCGGCTGGTGGAGGTCGGCGACACCGCCGGCGACGACCAGGCCGACAGCGGCACCAAGACCGCCGAGCGGGACACCGCCCAGTCCCTGTTGCGCACCATCCTCGACCGCCGCGCCCAGTACGAGCACGCCCTCGGCCGGCTCGAGGAGGGCACCTACGGCTGGTGCGAGGGCTGCTCGGCGGCGATCCCGGTGGAGCGGCTGGAGATCTTCCCGTCCGCCACCACCTGTGTGACGTGCAAGCAGACTCGCGAGCGGCGGGCGGCCTGAGCCACCTCAGCGGTTGCCGGTCGGTCCGGGACGCGATGGACTTCAGCCATGGGTGACATCCTCGTGGGCACCGCGTCCTGGACCGACCGCACACTGCTGGACTCGGGGTGGTATCCGCAGACCGCCGACACCCCGGAGAAGCGGCTGGCCTACTACGCCAAGCAGTTCCCGCTGGTCGAAGTGGACGCCACCTACTACTCGCCGCCCGCCGAGGCGACCGCGCGGCTGTGGGCCGAACGCACACCGGCCGGCTTCACCTTCAACGTCAAGGCGTTCAGCCTGCTGACCGGGCACCCCACCCGGGTCAGCGCGCTCTACAAGGACCTGCGCCCGGAGACCGACAAGAAGAACGTCTACCCCGACGACCTGCCCGCGCAGTCGTACGAGGAGGTGTGGACGCGTTTCCTGTCCGCGCTGGACCCGCTGGTCCAGGCCGACAAGCTGGGCGCGCTGCTGTTCCAGTTCCCACCCTGGTTCACCATCAAGCGGGCCAACAAGCAGTACCTGCTGGAGGTGGCGAAGCGCTGCGCGCCGCTGCGCCCGGTGTACGAGTTCCGGCACGCCTCCTGGTTCGACGGCGACAACGCCGACGAGACCCTGGCCTTTCTGCGCGAGCACAAACTCCCGTACGTCTGCGTGGACATGCCGCAGGGCCACCGTTCGTCGCTGCCCCCGGTGCTGGCCGCCACCGCGGACCTCGCGGTCATGCGGTTCCATGGGCACAGCGACAAGTGGACCAGCAAGGACATCCACGAGAAGTTCGGCTACCACTACTCCAAGCGGGAGTTGGCCGACTGGGCCCCGAAGCTGCGCGAGCTGGCCGACCAGGCCGGGCAGACCCACGTCCTCATGAACAACTGCTACCGCGACTACGCGCAGACCAACGCGAAGACCCTCGCGGGTCTCCTCGACGCCGACTGACCTCACCCGATCCGGGTGGGGCCGCCTCACCCCACCGGCGGGCAGTGTGGGACGCGGTGGGTACGGCCGCCCGCGGACGGCCGACGCCGGAGACGACACGGAGGTGACGGGGATGACGGTTCGAGTGGTGACGGATCGACGGCGAGGTGCCGTCCTGCACGTGGTCGGCACGGCCGACAACGCCCGGCGCGCACCACAGGGCAGCCCGGTTCGGGCCCGCCGTGGCCCGGTGGGGCCGCCGCGCCGCGCCGACGACCGACGGTGGGACACCACGGAACGGGGGTCGACCGATGGCTGACTCGATGATCTCGGCGTTCGAGTCCTCGCTGGACAAGACGAACCTCATTCTCAAGGACATCGAGAACGCCTACGGCTGGCCGAAGGAACGGCGCAACCAGTCGTACGCGGCCCTGCGCACGGTGCTGCACCTGCTGCGCGACCGGCTGCCGGTGGACGAGAGCGTGGAGTTCGCCCAGCAGTTGCCGGTGCTGGTACGGGGCATCTACTTCGATGGCTGGGTGCCGTCCGACGTGCCGATCAAGCTCAACCGTGACGACTTCCTCTACGAGGTTCGGCAGGGCTTCCCGTACGACGCGGAGGGTGGCCCGGAGCGGGTGACGCAGGTGGTGCTGGACACACTGCGCCGCCACGTCACCCAGGGCGAGTGGCAGGACGTGAAGGACACCATGCCCAAGGATCTCGCCACGATGATGCCGTGACGGTCTGACACACCGCGAGCCCGCCCGACCGCTGTCGGGCGGGCTCAGTCGTCCTCGGCGGGCACCCGCGACACCGGGTGCCCGGCCCGGCGGGCGAGCGCGGCGAACGCCACGGCGTCCACGATCGCGGCGCCGCCCGGATCGTTGTTGAAGTAGACGTACGCCGGTTCGCCGGCGCCGAAGGCGTCGGTCAGCCGACCCACCCAGGACCGCAGCGCGGCCCGACCGTAACGCGGCCACGGCCGTGCGCGCCCCTCGTGCAGCCGCAGGTAGCCGAAGTCGGTGGTGCGCCAGCGGGGGGCGACCGGGCGCCCCAGCCGATCCGCCCAGACCAGCGCTGCCCGACGCCGTTCGAGGACCGCACGGGTGGCGTCGGTCCACCAGGAGGGGTGCCGGGGCTCGACCGCTACCCGCACCTGCGTCGGGAACAGTCGCAACGTCGCGTCCAGCGCCTCGACGTCCGCCCGCAGGTTCGGTGGCAGTTGCAGCAGCACCGGGCCGAGCCGGTCACCGAGCGCGGTGGCGCGGCCGAGGAACCGGGCCACCGGCTCCTCCGGGTCACGCAGTCGCTTGATGTGGGTGAGGTAGCGGCTCATTTTCACCGCCACGCAGAAATCAGCCGGGGTGCGCGCCCGCCAGGCGGCGAAGGTGTCCCGCTCGGGCAACCGGTAGAAGGCGTTGTTGACCTCGACCGTGGCGAACCCGGCTGCGAAGTGCTCCAACCAGAGCCGCTGCGGCAGCCCCTGCGGATAGAAGCGCCCGCGCCAGTCCCGGTACTGCCAGCCGGACGTGCCCACCAGGATCACCCACCCATCCTGGCACTCTCCGCCGCCGCTCGCGAACTGCCCGTGTCGCCCCGGTTCGGCGTCTACGGTGAGGGTTAGAGAAGATCGCGCGTGGGGTACCACCCGCAGCACGACGGACCCCGGCGTACGGCGGGGCGGCACACCCGAGGGAGTACCGATGGCACTCAACGATGACGACATGCAGACCACCGGCGGCGGCGGCGCGGAGGGTCCCGCCGACGGCGGCGCGACCCCCGGTCAGCACGACGGTGGCGCCGACGGCGGCGCGGAGGGTCCCGCCGACGGTGGTGCCACCCCGGGTCAGCACGACGGTGGCGCCGATGGCAGCGCGGAGGGTCCCGCCGACGGTGGTGCCACCCCGGGTCAGCACGACGGTGGCGCCGACGGCGGCGCGGAGGGTCCCGCCGACGGCGGTGCCACCCCGGGCCAGCAGGACGGTGGCGCTGACGGCAGCGCCCGGTAGCGGCTCGCCATGACCTACCTCGACCCGCCGGGCGGCCACCACGGTCGCCCGGCGGTTGCGTCCGCCGGGGCCACCGCGGCGCTGGCCCGATGCGTCTCGGTCGAACCGGCCAAGTTCGCCGCCGCGCACTGGGGGCGCAACCCGCTGCTGTCCCGAGCCGCCGAACTGCCCGACCCGGCCGGCTTCACCGACCTGCTCAGCCCCGCCGACGCCGACGAGTTGCTGAGCCGGCGCGGTCTGCGTACCCCGTTCCTGCGCGTCGCCAAGGACGGCCAGCTGGTCGCGGCTTCGCGCTGGACCGGCGGTGGCGGCGCGGGCGCCGAGATCGGCGACCAGGTGCTCGACGAGCGGGTCCTGGAGCAGTACGCGTCCGGGGCCACCCTGGTGTTGCAGGGGTTGCACCGGATCTGGCCGCCGCTCATCGACTTCGCCCGCGACCTGGGCCTCGCGCTCAACCAGCCGTTGCAGATCAACGCGTACCTGACACCGGCCGGCAGCCAGGGCTTCGCCACCCACTACGACACCCACGACGTGTTCGTGCTCCAGGTCGATGGCCGCAAGCACTGGCGGATCCACCCGCCGGTCCTGCCCGACCCGTTGGAGAAGCAGCCGTGGGGTGGACGCGCCGACGAGGTCGGCGCCACCGCGCAGGGTCCGGCCGCGCTGGACGTGGTGCTCGCCCCCGGTGACGCCCTCTACCTGCCCCGGGGGTGGCTGCACAGCGCGCAGGCGCAGGACGCCAGTTCGTTGCACCTGACCGTGGGCATTCGCGCGCTCACCCGCTACGCCCTGGTCGAGGAGTTGCTGGCGCTGTCCGCCGAGGACCAGCGACTGCGGGCCAGCCTGCCGTTCGGCACCGACGTCGCCGACCCGGACGCCATCGAGCCGGAGCTGACCGAGACCGTGGAGGCGCTGCGGGACTGGCTGCTGCGCGCCGACCCGAGCGCCGTCGCCGCGCGGTTGCGCCAGCGCGCCTGGCCGGCCGCCCGCCCAGCGCCGATCCGACCGCTCGCCCAGGCCGACGCTCTGGCCACACTGGACGCCGACTCCCGGCTCACCCTGCGACCGGGCCTGCGTTGGCAGCTCGTGCCGCACGGATCCGACACTGTGGCGCTGCGGCTCTTCGACCGCACCATCACCCTTCCGGCGAACTGCGAGCCGGCCGCACGCGCCCTGCTCAGCGGACTGGTCACCCGGGTCGGCGACCTGCCCGGCCTGCCCGACGACGCCGACCGGGTCACCCTGGCCCGCCGCCTGCTCCGCGAGGCCGTCCTGATCCCGGCCTGACCGGTCGCATCGAGGGCGGGCGCAGCGTCCTGGGCACACCCTGCCCAGGGCGCTTCACGTCCCGAGGACCTGGTGAACGGTCAGTGACACCAGACGCGACGTCCTGTTGGATGTGGGGGACGGTGCCGCGAAGGGATTCGTCCATGGGTTCTGATGGTCGTCGCTCGGCCGGATGGGTCGTGGCCGGTGTGCCGATATTGGCTGCGCTGGGAGGTCTTGCCGCCAACGCGGCTTCCGACCAGCAGCGTTGGCCCAGGGTCCTTGAGCTGGTGCGACAGAATCCGTGGTTGACCTTGGGCGTCATAACTCTGATGTGTGTGGGGTCCGAGGTGGTGTTGCTGTGGCCGCGCCGGAGATCCACGAGCGTTGTCCCCGCCGTGACTGAGCAGCCGGGCCCGCGTCGTATGCCGAATCGGAATCCGTTGTTCACCGGCCGGGAACAGGTACTGGACGAACTTCACCTGCGACTCGCATCATCTGTCGTCTGTCTGCACGGCATAGGTGGTTCCGGTAAGACAAGTCTGGCAGTCGAATATTCGCACAGATTCAAAGAGCGTTTTTCCGTGATTTGGTGGATCGCTGCCGAACAGCCTCCGCTCGTAACCGAACAATTGGCGGCGTTGGCTGTCGAAGTGGGTGAAGCAACCGAAGGAACACCGGTCAAGGATGCTGCCGAGAAGGCTCGGGGCTGGCTGCGCGGCCACCGGGGCTGGTTGGTGGTGTTGGACAACATGCCGGGAACCGAGCTCGTCTCGCCGGCAATTCCCGATGGTGCTGGTCAAGTGCTGATCACCTCGCGAGCCAACTACTGGAATCAGCTAGGAGCGTTGATTCAAGTGGATGTATTCTCCCGGACAGAGTCGGTGTCCTTATTGACAGCGCAGCTGAGCGGGATCAGCCCGTCGGACGCGGACAGGGTCGCGAACGCGGTGGGCGATCTGCCCCTGGCGGTAGCGCAAGCAGCGGGTTTCATGGTGGCAACGGGCATGCGGCCCAGTGAGTACGTCGATGCGATCGAAGCACATGCGATCGAGATTCTGGACCGCGGCAGGCCGGTCGGATATCAACTGTCGTTGGCCGCGGTGGTCGCGCTCTCCGTCGAACGGCTCAGTGTTGAGGACCCCGTCGGGGTCAGCATCCTGAATCTGTGTTCGTTCCTGGGACCAGAGCCGATTCCCTTCACCTGGCTCACCCGTATGCCGCAGGAGGGAAGTCGAAGCGCCCTCGCCAAGGCCTCACCCGTCACACTGAGGTCATCGGTGGGGCGGCTGGTGGAATTCGGCCTTGCGCGGCTCGACTCGGACGGGGGGTCGCTCGTGGTGCACCGCACGACGGCGGCAGTCGTGCGCGATCTGCTCAGCGTACGGACGCGAAGCAGGCAGTGGCAGTTGGCCGGTGAGTTGCTCGCCGCGAACCGATCCGACGACCCCTCTGAGTTGACCCTCTGGCCGCTGTGGTCCATCCTGACGGCTCACGTTGGCCCGCATCTACGGCTGGCCCCCGGACCCGCTGACGCGGGCAGCCAGAATTATCGAAGTGTCGTTCTCGATGCCGCCCGATATCTGGAGCTGTCCGGACAGGCCGCATCAGCGAATGAGCTCGCCCGGACCGCTCGCGAGAGATGGACTCAATCGCTGGGCAGCGACGATCTGGATGTCCTGCGGGCAGCTCGGCGTCAGTCGGCGACGCTTCCCCCGGCGCATCCCGACGCGTTGGGCATCGAGACGGACACACTTGCCCGCTTGCAGCGCCTGCTCGGTCCGGACGATCCGGAGACCCTGTCTTCGGCTGGCAACTGCGCCAGGGCCATGGCCGACCTCGGGAGATTCGAGGACGCACGGCAGTTGAACCGCGACACTCTCACTCGCCTGCGGCGGATCTTCGGTGACGATGATCCCAAGACTCTGCTTTCCGCCAACAATCTGGCTAATCGAATGTCCGAGCTTGGTGAACACGAAGCTGCGAGAGCTCTGCACCGCCAGATTCTGGACCGCCGGGAAGTCGTGCTTGGTCACGATCATCCGGACACCCTGATTACCAAGGCCGAACTCGCTCTCGACCTCGCGAATCTCGGAGAACTGGACGAGGCGAGGACGTATGGGCGCCTGTCCCTTGCTGAGCTCAGCCGCAGGCTTGGTCCCGACCACCGCAGCACTCTGCAGGCGGCGGCCATCCTCGCTGACATTCTGCGCCGGCAGGGGAGTCTCCAAGAGGCGCGCGCTCTTGACGAGGAGACTCTCCAACGTCGCAGGCGGGTGTTGGGCACAGACCATCCCGAAACCTTGGCCCTGGCTCAGAGCCTTTTTCCGAACTCGTCCGCACAGGGATGAGCCGGGAGTGCCGGTGTCTGGCTAAGGGACGTCTCGTAACTGGGTGAAGGTGTTGCCTTGGGCGGGCCGGTGGTCAGCCGGTGAGGATGATGTTGTGGAGGTCGGCGATGCCGGAAGCGGCGTCGGCCAATGTGTGGCCGGCGCGGCGATAGTCGCGCAGGATCTTGAAGTTCTTCATCCTGGCCAGGGCGTGTTCTA
>NZ_JBIDCQ010000013.1:0-215105 GCF_043204655.1 Micromonospora sp. NPDC047762
ACAAACCGCCCACCCCGTCACCCTGCCGAACCCGACACGACGGCCACGGCGGCATGATCCACTCCGGTTCCCTGAAAACGCGGTGTCCCGCTGCCAGAGACCCCCCAACATCACGGAACCCGAGTCGGTCATGCCGCCTGCCTCGGTACCGGGTGAAAATGGTCAGGTTGCGTCGAGCAGTTCCAGGACCGCGTCGCGGGCGGCCAGGACGGCTGCCTCGGATTGCGGGCCGTGGTTGAGGATGTCGAAGGAGTGCTGCCCGTCCGGCACCTCGATCACCTGCATCGGCCAGCCCTTGGCGGTCGCCGCGGGGAGGAACGCGTCGATACCGGCCAGGACCGGCGGGATGTCCTGACCCGCGCGGGTCAGCACCAGTGGCACGTCGGTGCCGGAGCTGAGTGCCTCGACCGGCAGGAACCGGGCGTCGACCTCCCAGCCGGGGAACGGAACGAGCAGCGGGTACGTCAGTGCGATCCCGCGTAGCCAGGCCGGTGGGACGCGCAGCCAGTCGGCCGCGAAGAGGCCGCCGCCGGAGAAGAACCACAGCACCACCCGCTCGGGGTCGACCCGCGGATCGGCGCGGACCTGCTCGACCATGGCGGCGATGTCGTCGGCTGCGGCGGGCAGCGCGGACAGGTCGGACACCTGGTAGCTGACCAGTGCGGTGACCACGCCGCTCGCGGCGAGCAGCGCGCCGTAGCCGCGGTAGAGCAACCAGTCGCGAGGGTCGGGCGCGTCGGGTGGCAGCGGAGCGCCGTGCACCACCACGACGGCCGGCGCGCGACCGGCGTGGGTGGGCAGGTGCAGGTCGACGTTGCCGTGTCGTTCGACCGGCGCGGCCGGGATGGACAGGACGAAGGGCCGTTGTGCGACGGGCGTCGTCATGGCCTCATCGTATCGATCATCGACCCGCCCGGCTGCCCAACGAGGATCTACAGAGGACGGTGGGTCAGGTCGGGTCGCCGGGTTTCGCGGCGTCGCTGGCCTGGGCGTGCCGCTCCAGCAGCCGCTGCCGGATCTCCTCCGGGGTGTACGCGCGCCGACGCCGTTCGGCCCGGGCGATGACCACGCCGGAGGCCGCGACACCGGCGAGCCCGGCCAGCCCGAGAACTTTCCACCACCGCATTCGTTGCCGCATCGGCCTAGGCTAGACCCTCATGAGCATCAGCCTGGATGAGGCCGTCGAGTTGACCCGCACCGGTGACGTGTGGGTGTTCCGGGGCCGCAGCGTGCCGGACCGGGCGATCCAGTTCACCACCAACAGCCCGGTGAATCACGTCGGGATGGCGGTGGTGCTGGACGACATGCCGCCGCTGATGTGGCACGCGGAGTTGGGCAGGTCGTTGCCGGACCTGTGGTCGGGCAGCCACCAACGTGGCGTCCAGCTGCACGACCTGCGGGACGCCGTCTGCGTCTGGGCCAACCGGTACGGCCAACGGGCCTGGTTGCGGCAGCTCGACCCGCCGGCCGACGCGGAGATGGAGCGGGCGGTGCTGCGGACGATCGCGCGGCTCGACGGCACGCCGTTCCCGTCGACCGCCCAGTTGGCGTGGCGCTGGGTGCGGGGTCGGGTGCCGGCGCTGCCGCGCCCCGGCCGGCTTCCCGCGTTGCCGCACCTCGGTGGGCTGTCGGCGTTGGCACGCCTCGGCCAGCCGACACCTCACCCCAACCGGGCCGAGCGCCCCAACCCGACCGAGCGCCCCAACCCGACCGACCGCGCTGAGCACCCCAACCCGACCGACCGCGCCAACCCTTCCGGCCCGGTCAGCTCGGCCCGGTCGGCGGGGGAGCGGGACCGGGCGCTGGAGACGGCGTACTGCGCCGAGGTGGTGGCGGTGACCTATGAGGCAATGGGGTTGCTGCCGGCGGGTCGACGTCCGAACTGGTACGACCCGGGGCGATTCTGGAGCGGGGACGACCTGGGTCTGGCCGGCGACGCCCGGTTGGGTTCCGAGATCGAGGTTCAGGTGCCGCCCCGCTGAGGTTTGAGCTGTGCGGTGACCGGCAATTGCTGTGGCCGTGAACGCCTCCACGGATCTTGACACGTTGGCCGACTTCTTCGACCGGTACGGCGTGGCGTTGACCTCAGGCGACCTGCCGGCCATCGCCGGCTGCTACGCCCTGCCGGGGCTGGTGGTGGCTGACACCTACAGTTTCTCGTTCACGTCCGCGGCGGCGGTGGCGCTGTCCTTCGTGGGCGCCGCACCCGACTACCAGGACCGGGAGTTGGTCGCGGCCCACGCCCGGATCGAGGACGTTCAGGCGGTGTCCGCGCTGTTGACGATGGTGGCGGTGGAGTGGGAGTTCCTGGACTGTCGGGGGCAGGCGGTGCCGGGGGAGCGGTACCGCTACCTGCTGCGTATCTCGGATGACGGACCACTGATCTGCACTGTCGTCCGGACGGGCTGACCGACGGGGGCCGGTTGGCCCGATCCGTACCCACCCGGTTTCGGGTCCGTGCGGCGCTGGCTACGCTGTCGCGTCGGTGGGGGACGAGGGGAGACCTGATGGCGGTGCGGCCGGACGGTGCGGCAGATTCGCGGGCGGCGCGGGTGTTGGCGTCGGTGCCGTGGATCGTGGTGCTGCTCGGCGTGTGCGCGCTGGTGGTGCTCCTCGTGATCGCGCTGCTGGCGTTTCGCACCAGGGAGCGGGACGCGCCGCCGCAGGCCGCGCCTCCGGCGTTCCTGCCGACCGTGCCGGCCGCCGCGTCGGCCACCGGTGGGCCGACTCCGGCCGCCGTGGAGCGGCGCTCGGTGTCACCGCGACCGTCACGCAGTAGCCGGACACCGTCACCGCGGGCCACCGTCACCGGCTCGCCGACTCCGGGGCGGACGAGCGTCCTGATTGCGCCGTCGGCGCAGGACGCGGTCAGCGCCCGGTACGAGGTCGGTTCGAACGGCTGGGACGGGGATTCGGCGGTCCTGTCGATCGCCAACGAGTCGAGTCGGTCGGCGGACTGGCAGGTGGAACTGCTGTTCGACGACGACACCTGGACTCTGCGGGTGGGTGATGACTCGGGCGTCTCGGTGCGGGGGCGCGGGCACGGGGAGTTCGTCCTGCGCGGCACCCGTTCGCTGGACCCGGGCGACTCTCGGACGCTGCGGCTGCGCGTGGGCTGGGGTGACTCGGCACAGCGACCGGTCAAGTGCACAGTCAACGGGGTCGACTGCCGGATCGGCTGAGCCACCGCTGCGCCGCTGCGCCGCTGCGCCGCTGCGCCGCTGCGCCGCTGCGCCGCTGCGCCGCTGCGCCGCTGCGCCGCTGCGCCGCCAAGGCTTTCCGGGCCGGGCCGCCGATCGCTACGCTGCGCGGACGGTCCGCTGAAGGAGGTACATGTCCGGCATGCGCCGTGTTCCGCGCCCACCACACGGTCCGGTGGCGATCGCCACGTCACCCTGGATAGTGGTCGGCGCCGGTGTCGTCGTGATGGTGGTCCTGCTCATCGTGGCCCTGGGCGCGTACCGGGGACGGAGCCCCGCGCCGGACGGCGCGCAACCGCCGGCGCTGCCGGTGCCGTCGGCGGTGGTGGTGGCGCCGAGCGTGCCCACCTCGGTGCCGTCTCCGGCGCCGGTGCTGCCGGGGATATCCGGCCGTGCGAACGGGCTGCCGCCGAGCGCCGCGGCCGGGTCCGCGTCACCATCGGCCGAACCGACGGCCGGTCCCACCGGGAAGCCGGCGGCGACGCTGTCGCCGAGCCGGGCCGCGCCAGGGCAGCCGGCGATGATCGGGCGGTACCGGGTGGTGCAGAGCTTCGACGGGGGCTTCATCGGCGAGGTGGCGATGGTCAACACGTCCACCCGCAGCCGTGGTTGGACGGTGCGGTTGGAGTTCGCCGGTGGACGGCTGGTGACCTCCTGGGTGGAGGGCGTCCCACAGGGGACGATCCGCCAGTTCGACGACGGCTTCACGTACGTCAGCGGGGTCGACGTGTCGCCGGGCGGTTCGGTGTCGTTGCGGTTCCACATGGAGCGGGCTCCCACCACGCCGCGGGAGTGCACTGTGGACGGGACGCGCTGCAACGGGCTCTGACCGGCGCTTCCGCAAGGACGTGCTGTGTTGCGACCATGTTTGCAAGGTATTGCAGAATGTTTCGGCAAGGGTTAGCGTGCGGCCAATCAGCGACCAGAGGAAGGCGTCGATGAAACCCCCGCCGATACCGCGCACCGCCCTGCTGGCCCTTGCCTCCCTGCTCACCGTCACGCTCGTCGGCGCTCCGGTCGCCGTGCAACCCGCCGCCGCAAGCCCCCGGCCGTCCGACGACGCCCCAACCGCGATCGGCGGCGCGACCCAGTGGCGCGCCGAACCCTCCGCCGAGGCGCTGCTGAAGGCCGGCGGCAACTCTGCCCGAGCCGAGCAGTTCTACTTCGTCCTGCCGGACCGGTTCGCCAACGGAGACCCCCGCAACGACCGGGGCGGCCTCACCGGCGACCGGCTGCGGACCGGCCTCGACCCGACCGACAAGGGCTTCTACCACGGCGGCGACCTCAAGGGCGTCATCGACAAGTTGGACTACATCCAGGGGATGGGCACCACTGCCATCTGGCTCGCCCCGATCTTCAAGAACCGGCCGGTGCAGGGTGCCGGCAACGACATCTCGGCCGGCTACCACGGTTACTGGATCACCGACTTCACCCAGGTGGACCCGCACTTCGGCACGATGGAAGAGATGAAGCGGCTGGTCAAGCTCGCCCACCAGCGTGGCCTCAAGATCTACCTTGACGTGATCGTCAACCACACCGCCGACGTGATCAAGTACGCCGAGGACAGGTACGCGTACGTGGACAAGGCGACCTCGCCGTACACCGACGCGCAGGGCCGGGCGTTCGAGGACCGCAACTACGCCGACGGCTCCCGGGCGTTCCCGCCGGTCGACAAGGAGTCCTTCCCGTACACGCCGACGTTCGCCGACTCGAAGGACGCGAGCGTCAAGGTCCCGGCCTGGCTGAACGACGCGACCATGTACCACAACCGGGGTGACTCCACCTTCGCGGGCGAGAACAGCGAGTACGGCGACTTCTTCGGCCTCGACGACCTGTGGACCGAGCGTCCCGAGGTGGTGCGGGGTTTGACCAAGGCGTACGGGGACTGGATCGGCGCGACCGGCGTCGACGGCTTCCGGTTGGACACCGTGAAGCACGTCAACATGGACTTCTGGCCGCAGTTCAGCCAGGGCATCGAGCGGGCCGCGGAGAAGGCCGGCAAGAAGGACTTCTTCATGTTCGGCGAGGTGTACAGCGCCGACCCGGAGATCAGCTCCAGCTACGTCCGCCAGGGTGGTCTGCCGGCCACCCTCGACTTCGCCTTTCAGGAGGCCGCGCGGGGCTTCACCGCCGGTGCCGGCTCCGCGAAGGCGCTCGCCGACGTGTACGCCCGCGACGACCTCTACGCGGCCCGGGACACCGACGCGGGTCGGTTGACCACCTTCCTCGGCAACCACGACATGGGCCGGATCGGATCGTTCATCGCCGGTGGTGGCAGCGACCCGGCCAGCCACCTGCGTCGTGACCAGCTCGCGCACCAGTTGATGTTCCTGACCCGGGGCCAGCCGGTGGTCTACTCCGGCGACGAACAGGGCTTCACCGGCCCCGGCGGGGACAAGGACGCCCGGCAGGACATGTTCGCGTCGAAGGTTGCCGACTACCTCGACGACGACCTGCTCGGCACCGACCGTACGCACGCCAGCGACCAGTTCGACCCGACCCACCCGCTGTACCGGACCATCGCCGAACTGGGCCGGCTGCGCCAGGCCCACCCGGCGTTGCGCGACGGCGTGCAGGTCACCCGGTACGCGGCTGACGGGCCGGGCGTCTTCGCCGCCTCCCGGATCGCCCCGTCCGACCGCACCGAGTACGTGGTGGCCGTGAACAACGCCGACACCGCGCAGACTGTCACGGTGGACACCTGGTCGGCCGGCGCCACCTTCACCGGCATCTACGGCGGCACCGACCGCGCCACCGCTGGCGGGGACGGCGAACTGACCCTCACCGTGCCGCCGTTGTCAGCGGCGGTGTACCGGGCCGGCAAACCCGTCGCACCGGCGGCCGACAAGCCGACCGTCACCATCACCAGCCCGGTTCCGGACGCGGCGGTCGCCACCAGGGCAGCGGTCACCGCCCGGGTGACCGGCGACCCGCTGGCCACCGTCACCGTCGCGGCGCGGGTGGCCGGCGGCCGGTGGACACTGCTGGGCAGCGCCGACCACGCCCCGTACACGGTGCAGCACGACCTGACCGGACTGGCCGGCGGCACCCGGGTCGAGTACAAGGCGGTGGTCCGCGACGGCCGGGGCCGTACCGCCACCGCCCGGTCCACCGCCGTCGTGGGAACCCCGCCGCAGGGCAGCTCCCGGGAGTGGGCGGTGGTGCACTACCAGCGCCCGGCCGGAGGGTACGACGACTGGGGGCTGTACGCCTGGGGGGACATCGACCCGGCGTACGTCACCGAGTGGCCGAAGGGGCAGCCGTTCGCCGGGGAGGACTCCTACGGCCGGTTCGCCTGGGTGAAACTCAAGCCGGGCGCGACGTCGGTGAACTTCCTGGTTGTCGACAAGGCTGGTACGAAGGACGTCGCCCAGGACCGCAGCATCGACGTCACCCAGACCGGCGAGATCTGGCTCAAGCAGGGCGACCCGGCGATCTACCCGAGCAGGCAGGCGGCCGCCGGAGAACCGGAGCCGCCGGTCGAGGAGGGCACCGCCGTGCTCCACTATCGGCGGGCCGACGGCAACTACGACGGCTGGGGCCTGCACCTGTGGGACGGCGCGGCCAACCCGACCGAGTGGTCCGCCCCGCTGCGGCCGAGCACCGTCGACGCGTTCGGGGCGGTGTTCCGGGTGCCGCTGGCGACCGGTGCCACCGGCCTGAACTACATCATCCACAACGGCGACACCAAGGACCTGCCCGACGACCAGCGGCTCGACTTCGCCAGCGCCGGCCGGGAGGTGTGGCTGCTCGCCGCCACGCCCGGGCGTCTGCTGCCGTCGACGGCCACCACCGCCAGCGGAGACACCGACATCGGCAAGCAGGAGGCGCACTGGATCGACAGGTCCACTGTGGCGTGGCGGACACCGCCGACCGACGGCAGGACGTACGCGTTGGTCACCGCGCCCACCGGCGGGGTCAGCGTGGTCGACGGCGAGCTGACCGGCACGTACACCACGATGCCGCTGCGGGCGCAGCGCAACGGGCTCACCGAGGCCCAACGCGACAGGTTCCCGCACCTGTGGTCGTACCGTAGCTTCGCCCTGGACCGGGCGGACCTGGCCAAGGTCCCGGCGGCGCTGCGGGGGCAACTGCTGGTCACCGAGCGCGACGCCGAGGGCGCGCTGCTCGCCGCGACCGGCGTGCAGATCCCGGGCGTGCTCGACGACGTGTACTCCCGCGCGACCGACGCCACGCTCGGGCCCACCTTCGCGGGGCGGACGCCGAGCCTCGCGCTCTGGGCGCCGACCGCCCACAGCGTGCGCCTGCACCTGTTCGACTCGCCCACCGCCGCACCGAAGACGGTGCCGATGCGCCGCGACGACCGTACCGGCGTCTGGTCGGTGCGCGGTGACCACACCTGGACCGGCAAGTTCTACCGGTACGAGGTGCGGGCGTGGCAGCCGGCGGCGCAGCGGACGGTCACCGCGTCGGTGACCGACCCGTACTCGGTGGCCCTCGCCGCCGACTCCACGCACAGCCAGCTCGTCGACCTGAACGACCCGGCGCTGGCACCTCCCGGGTGGCGCACGCTGCGCAAACCGGCACCGGTGCCGGCCGCGAAGGCGCAGATCACCGAGTTGTCAGTGCGGGACTTCTCCATCGCCGACGACACCGTGCCGGCCGGGCGGCGGGGGACCTTCCTCGCGTTCACCGACCCGGGAACCGCCGGCATGACCCACCTGCGGGCGCTCGGCGACGCCGGGGTCAACTACCTGCACCTGCTGCCGGCGTTCGACTTCGCGACGATCCCCGAGAAGCGGGCCGACCAGCGGCAGCCGGCCTGCGACCTGGCGGCGCTGCCACCGGACTCGCCCGAGCAGCAGAAGTGCGTGGCGGCGGTCGCCGAGACCGACGGTTACAACTGGGGGTACGACCCGCTGCACTACACAGTGCCCGAGGGCGGCTACGCCGTCGACCCGGTCGGCGCGGCGCGGACCACCGAGTTCCGGCGGATGGTCGCCGGGGTGAACGACGCCGGGCTGCGGGTGGTCATGGACGTGGTCTACAACCACACGTCGGCGGCCGGCACGGACGCGAAGTCGGTGCTCGACCAGATCGTGCCCGGCTACTACCACCGGCTGCTGGAGGACGGCGCGGTGGCCAACTCCACCTGCTGCGCCAACACCGCTCCAGAGCACGCCATGATGGGCAAGCTGGTGGTCGACTCGCTGGTCACCTGGGCACGGCAGTACAAGGTGGACGGCTTCCGCTTCGACCTGATGGGCCACCACCCGAAGGCGAACATCCTGGCCGTCCGGGCGGCCCTGGACCGGTTGACCGTCGCCCGCGACGGCGTGGACGGCAAGGCGATCATGCTCTACGGCGAGGGCTGGAACTTCGGCGAGGTCGCCAACGACGCCCGTTTCGTCCAGGCCACCCAGGCCAACATGGCCGGCACCGGCATCGGCACCTTCAACGACCGGCTGCGCGACGCGGTGCGCGGCGGCGGACCATTCGACGAGAACCCGAGGGTGCAGGGTTTCGCCTCCGGGCTCTACACCGACCCGAACGGCGACCCGGTCAACGGGTCACCGGCCGAGCAGAAGGCCCGGCTGCTGCGTGCCCATGACCTGATCAAGGTGGGGCTCACCGGCAACCTGCGCGACTACCGGTTCACCGACAGCGCCGGGCACGAGGTCACCGGGGCGCAGGTCGACTACAACGGCTCCCCGGCCGGCTACACCGCAGCGCCCGGGGAGGCCGTCACCTACGCCGACGCGCACGACAACGAGATCCTGTACGACGCCTTGGCGTACAAACTGCCGCAGGCCACCTCGGCGACCGACCGTTCCCGGATGCAGGTGCTGGCGTTGGGCACTGTGGTGCTGGGACAGGGCACCGGGTTCGTCACCGCCGGCACCGAACGGTTGCGGTCGAAGTCGCTGGACCGCAACTCGTACAACTCCGGTGACTGGTTCAACCGGATCCGCTGGGGTTGTGAACGGGGCAACGGGTTCGGCGCCGGTCTGCCGCCCGCGCCCGACAACGAGGACAAGTGGCCGTACGCGAAGCCGCTGCTGGCCGACCCGGCGCTGGTGCCGGACTGCGCGGCGATCAACACCACCGACGCCCGCTACGCCGAGTTGCTGCGCGTCCGGGCGTCGTCGCCGGTGTTCGGGCTGGCCACCGCCGAGCAGGTACAGCGACGGGTGGCGTTCCCACTGTCCGGTGCGCAGGAGACGCCGGGTGTGCTGACCATGACCCTGGACGCCAGTGGGCTGGGCGGGCCGTGGAAGTCGCTGACCGTCGTCTTCAACAGCACCCCGTCGGCGGTCGACCAGACGGTGACCGGACTGCGCGGAGCGGACGTGGCACTGCACCCGGTGCTTGTCGACTCGGCCGACCCGGTGCTGCGTACCGCCTCGTTCGACCGGGCGGCCGGCACCTTCACCGTACCGGCGCGCAGCGTGGCGGTCTTCGTCCAGAAGTGACGTGAACCGGCCCCCTTCCGCGTCTCGCGGAAGGGGGCCGGCCCGTTGTGCTGGCGCTACGCCGTGCTCACAGTGAGGTGATCAGGCGAAGCAGTTCTCGATGGTGCCGCCCGGAATGGCCAGGCAGTTGGTCGGACGGTTCGCGGTGATGGCGGACTTGTCGTCCACGTTCACGTCTCCGAAGAAGCTGAAGACACCGCCCGGCTCGAAGGTGGAGAAGTTGTGGGCGACCTTCGTCTTCGACAGGTTGACCTCGCCGAAGATGTTGAAGATTCCGCCGCCGACCCCGATCGGGCCGATGGCCCGGTTACCGGCAACCTCGCTGTCGCGCAGCGTCGTGACGCTGAAGGCGTTGAAGAGCCCGCCGCCGAAGAAGCCGGCGGTGTTGTCCTTGATGCTGCTCTTCTCGAACGTGACAGCGCTGTCGAACGCGATGGCCACACCGCCACCGACACCGGCGGTGCTGTTCCGCTCCACCGAGACCTCGTGCAGGTTGAGCTGGCTGTCCGCTGCGGCCAGGCCGCCGCCGGCGAGGACCGCGGTGTTCGAGACGAACTTGGTCCCGTACGCCGTGGTGTTGCCCTCGATGTCGAGGTAGCCACCGCCGAAGCCCAGCGTCTCGTTGTCGTTGATCTCGGCCTTCTTGAGCTCGACCGTTCCGCCGTCGACGTCGTCGGCGAAGATCCGAGCGGCGCCGTTGGAGATACCGCCACCACCGATGATGGCCGTGTTGTCGGTGATCTTCGACTCCTCGACCTTGAGCAGGCCGGCGTTGAAGACACCGCCACCGAAGAAGAAGGCGGTGTTACGGGTCACGGTGCTGTGCCAGATCTTCGTGGTGCCGAAGTTGGCCACACCACCACCGTTGCCGCCCGACTGGTTCAGGACGACCTCGGACTCCAGGATCTCGGCGGTGCCGCCCGGCTGGACCAGGATGCCGGCGCCGTCGGTGTCCTCCGGGTACTCCACGAGCGGCGTGACGACACCCGCCTTGGCAGCCGGCGCGGCCTTGGCCGTGACCTTCGGAGCGGCCGTCAGGCCCGCCTTCGGGTTGGCCTGCCGGGCGGTGAGCGCCTGGTTCAGCGGAACGCCCGCCTTCACCTGAGCCGCGATCGCCTCGGAGTCCGAGTACGACGCCCAGACGGCCGCCGGCTCGACGCTGTTGTAGCGTTCGAGGGTCTGTCCACCCTTGATGGTCAGGCCCTTGATGGTGAGGTGACCGCCCGCGCCGACGTTGAGGATGCGGAAGTAGTCCGCGGTGGCTTCCCGGGCGATCGTCGTGTGCTCACCCTTCAGGGTGATGCGCTCGGTGATGACCGGCAGGCCGTTGCCCTGGTAGTCGTTGCGGCTCAGGTTGTAGGTGCAGCCCTTGGCCAGCTCCAGCACACCGCCGTGCTTGTTGTTGGCGAACACGATCGCCTGAATCAGCTTGTCGGTGTCGCAGGGCACCTCCTTCCCGCGCTCGTGGTCCTTGTCCCGGTCCTTGTCCCGGTCCTTGTCCTTGTTCCGGTCCTCGTCCTTGTTCCAGTCGCGCGACTCGTCACCCCGCTGGTCGCCGTCCTTGCTGACCTGTGCGGTGTTCCAGTTCAAGCCGACCGCTCCGGCGCTGCCCGCGACGCCCACCGCCGCGAGACTGATCACGCCCGTCAAACCGGCCACGCCACTGGCGAGCCAGAGCTTGCGGCGGCTCTTTGCCGTCGCCCGCCCGGAGGCTTCGTTGTTCGTTAGGTAGTTGGACATCGGAGCTCTCTGCCCTCTCCTCGTACCAGACAGGGTCGCCGCCGTCAGACGGGCGTCCCCTGCTACAAATCGGTTGTAGCTCCCAAAACCACCGTATGAGAAGGTTCCTCGCCTCGCGGGCTTATCCGAGAGAAGCCCACATTCGGTTCATGTTGCCCCCAGTCGGGCCCGGACCGACACACGGGCCCCCAAGCCGGCCTGCACGCCCCTGACCTGCCCAAATAGGTACGCCCCTCCGAGCCGGTGACGGCTCGGAGGGGCGTTCTATATGGTTCAGCCCCACCCGGTCAGGCGAAGCAGTCCAAAACGTTGAAGCAGTTGGTCGGGCGGTTGGCGGTGACGGCGGACTCGTCGTCCAGCGTCACGGTGCCGCCGAGGCTGTTGAAGATGCCCCCCGGCTCAAGGGTGGAGAAGTTGTGCGCCACCTTCGTCCGGTGGAGCGTGACCTCGCCGCCCTCGGTGTTGAGGATGCCGCCGCCGCGGGCGAACGGACCGACGGCCCGGTTGCCCGACACCTCGCTGTCGCGCAGCGTGGTGACGCTCTCCTCGTTGAAGAGGCCGGCGCCGGAGGAGCCCGCGGTGTTGTCGTTGATTCTGCTGTTCTCGATGGTCGCCACGCTGTCGAAGGCGGCCACACCGCCGCCCGAGCGGGCGGCGCTGTTCTTGACCACAGTGGCGTCCTTGAGGGTGAGCTGGCTGTCCGCCACCGCGACGCCACCACCGTCGAGCACCGCGGTGTTGTCACTGACAGTCGTCTGGTGCAACGTCGTGGTGCCCTCGACATCCAGGACGCCGCCGCCGAAGCCGAGCGTCTCGTTGTCGGTGACCTCGCTCTTGTAGACCCAGACCGAGCCGCCGTCGACGTCTTCGGTGAAGATGTCGGCAGCGCCGTTGGAGATGCCGCCGCCGCCGACGATCCCGGTGTTGTCCTTGATCTTCGACTCGTCGACCTGGAGTACGCCGGCGTTGAAGACACCGCCGCCGAAGAAGAACGCGGTGTTGTGCGCAACCGTCGTCTTGCTGAGCCTGGTGCTGCCGAAGTTGGCCAACCCGCCGCCGTTGCCGCCGGACTGGTTGTAGAGCAACTCGCTGTCCAGGATCTCCGCGCGACCACCGGGCTGCACCAGCACCCCGGCGCCGTCGGTGAACCCAGGCTGCTCGACCAGCGGCACGACCGCCGTACCGGCAACCGGCTTCGCCGCCGCCACCGGCTTGGCCGGGGCGGCCTTGGTGGCAGTCGGGGCTGCCTTGGTTGCTGGCGCGGCCGGCTTGGCTGGCGCTGCCGTCGCGGCCGGCTTGGCGGCTGCCTTTGCGGTGGCCTTGGCAGGCGCTGCCTTCGCGGCCGGCTTGGCAGCGGTTGCTGCCGGCTTCGCTCCCGCTCCCGTTGCCGTTGCTGCTGCCGCTGCTGGCTTGGCGCCGGGCGCGGCAGCGGTCGCCGGCTTCGCGGCGGGCGCCGCCGCTGCCGGTGGCGTGGCAGTGGTCGAGCGGACCTGAGCCGAGTACGGCGCCCAGACCGTCGCCGGGTCGGCGGCTATCGGGTACTGAAGGGTCTGGCCACCCCTGATGCTCAGGCCCTTGAGAGTGAGCTGCCCGCCAGCCCCGACGTTGAGGATGCGGAAGTAGTCGGCAGTGGCTTCGCGGCCGATGGTGGTGTGCTCACCCTTGAGGGTGATGCGCTCGGTGATCACCGGGAGGCCGTTGCCGTCCTGGTTGCGAGTCAGGGTGTAGGTGCAGCCCTTGGCCAGCTCCAGCACGCCGCCGTCATCGTTGTTGGCGAACGTGATCGCCTGGATGAGCTTGTCGGAGTCGCACGGGACCTGCCTGGTGCGGTCCTTCTCGTCGTGCTTGCCGTCCTCGCGGTCCTTGCCATCCTTGCCGGACCGGTCGTCGAAGCCGCTCCAGTCGTCGCCGCCCCACTCGTCGTCCTGACCGCCGTCGTCCTGGGCGCCGCCCTTGTCCGTGCCGCCGTCGTCGCTGACGTTCTCTCGGTTGGTCGATGGCTGCGCGTCCGACACCTGGTCGGACTTGGGCTTGTCGTCCCGAGCGGCGACGCCGCCGAGGGCCGCCAGGCCGACCACGCCGGTCAGCCCGGCTACGCCGGCGACCCAGAGCGCCCGCCTTCGCCGTGTTGGCGGAGCTGTCGAGGCCCCGCCGTCGGTACTCGTTACGTCGTTGGACATCAGAGCCTTCCGCCCTTTCCTGCTACCAGACGGGATCGCACCGCCCGAGGCGCCACGACCAGCTACAAATGGGTTGTAGCCTCTGATCCTCACCGTATGAGAACCATCTTCGCGATGCGGACGTATCCGAGATAACCACGCATTTGGCGCAGGTCAGGTGAGGTAGGCCAACCGGTCCGAGCCGGCGGAAAGGGCCCGAGCAGCACAAACACCGGCGGACGAGCCGTCCCTTGGCCGTCAGGTGTACGGATGCCGAACGGGGCCCGTCCTCCGGGCGTGATCCACTCGGCTTCGCTGAAAACGCGGCATCCGAGCGACCGGGACAGCGCGACTTCACGGAAACCGAGTTGATCACGGCAAAAAGCCCCTGGCCGCCGGCCCTCAGCGAGGGCGGGCGGGCCAGGGGCGCAGCGTGACCCGTCAGCGCCCCCGGGGCGAGGGCACTGGCGGGTAGGCGGGTAGGCGGGTCAGCTGGGCAGGCGGGGCCCGGCTTCGCGCTGCTCGGCCAGCCAGGTCTCCACCTCGTCGGAGGTGCGGGGCAGCCCGGCCGACAGGTTGACCGCGCCGGTCGCGGTGACCAGCACGTCGTCCTCGATCCGGATGCCCACACCCCGCAGCTCGGCGGGGACCAGCTCGTCCTCCGGCTGGAAGTACAGACCGGGCTCGACGGTGAGCACGTAGCCCTCGCCCAGCGCGCCGTCGCGGTACGTCTCCTTGCGGGCGTTGGAGCAGTCGTGCACGTCGATGCCGAGCATGTGGCCGAAGCCGTGCAGCGTCCACCGCCGGTAGACGGTCGACTTCTCGTCCATCGCCTCGTCCACGCTCACCGGCAGCAGGCCCAGGTCGGACAGGCCCTCGGCGAGGACCCGCATGCAGGTCAGGTGGACGTCCTTGAACTTCACGCCGGGGCGGATGGCCTCGATGCCAGCCTGCTGCGAGGCGTACACGATGTCGTAGACCTGGCGTTGCAGGGCGGTGAACCGACCGTTCACCGGGAGCACCCGGGTGACGTCGGCGGTGTAGAGGTTGCGGCCCTCGACGCCCATGTCCATCAGCAGCAGGTCACCCGGTCGGGTGGCGCCGTGGTTGTGGACCCAGTGCAGGATCGTGGCGTGTTCGCCGGCTCCGACGATCGAGCTGTACCCGACGTCGTTGCCGTCGTGACGCGCCCGCAGCGCGAAGACACCTTCCAGGAGCCGCTCGGAGACCGCCCGGTCGGCCGGCAGGATCCGGGCGACGTCCTCGAAGCCGCGTACGGTGGCGTCGATCGCGTCCTGGAGTTGGCCGATCTCCCACTCGTCCTTGACCAGCTTCATCTCCGAGATGGCGATGGCCAGCTCGCGGTCCCGGGCCGGCTGGCCCTCGGTGCGGGGCCCGTCGTAGGGGCGGACGGCCGCGTCCACCTGGGCGTCGAAACCGCGCAACACCCGGGTACGCCCCGGAGCCAGGTCGGCGAGCGTCGCCTCCAGGCCGGTCAGGTCGGCGGTCGGCAGGCCCACCTCGGTCGACTTCTCGCTGAGGGTGTGCCGCCGGCCCACCCACAGCTCGCCGTTGCGGCTGCGGAAGAACTCGTCGGTCTCCCGGGAGGACCGGGGCCGCATGTACAGCGTCGCGTCGTGCCCCGAGCCGTTCGGGCGCAGCACCAGGACGCTGTCGGCGTCGTGGTCGCCGGTCAGGTAGGCGAAGTCGCTGCCCGGCCGGAACGGGTAGTCGGTGTCGTTGGCCCGGACCTTCTCGGTGCCGGTGGGGATCACCAGCGTCTCGCCGGGGAACGCCGCCGAGAGGGCCGCCCGCCGCTTGGCGTAGTTGGGCGTCTCCGGGCGGGGCGTCACGGGAAGCGCGGTGTCGCTCCAACCCTGCCGCATGAAGGACAGGAACGCCTCCGGGAAGTCCGGATCGTGCGATTCCGTACCGTCCGTCGGCGTACCGTCGGTCTGTCCCTCGGTCATTGCGCCGCTCCCTCCGCTTCGTTGCTGGTCCCGACGGTACCGCGCGTCCGGTTGGCGGTGACGCCCCCTCGGAGTCGGGTGGATCGACGGACGGCTGCAAGGGCCGACAGCGCGCGTGGAAAGATGGCCACCATGTGCGGACTTCTGGCCTTCTTCAGCGCGAACGGCAACGCCGCAGCGCATCGCGACCACATCGCCGGAGCGTTGGAATGCCTGCACCACCGCGGCCCCGACGAGACAGGGGTCGAGGTGGTCGGCGACGCCTCCGGCCGGTACGCGGACGGCGTGTTCGCCCACAAGCGGCTGGCCATCATCGACGTCGCGTCGAGCCACGAGCCACTGCCCTACGCGAACGGCCGTTACCTGCTGACCTTCAACGGCGAGATCTACAACTACATCGAGCTGCGCGAGGAGTTGATCAGAAACTTCGGTGCCCAGTTCGCCACCGCCGGTGACGGTGAGGTGATCGTCGCGGGCTACCACTTCTGGGGTGAGCAGGTGCTCACCCGGCTGCGGGGCATGTTCGCCTTCGTCATCTGGGACCGGCAGGAACGGCGGGCGTTCGGTGCCCGCGACTACTTCGGCATCAAGCCGATGCACTACCTGGAGACCGCCGACGGCCTCTACCTGGCCTCGGAGAAGAAGGCGCTGCTGCCGTTCGCGCACAGCAACTACCAGGGCGACGCGGGCGTCGACACGGCGAACCTGAGCCACTACCTGACCCTGCAGTACGTCCCCGAGCCCGGCACCCTGCACAAGGGCATCAGCCGGATCGGCTCCGGGGAGTACCTGAACTGGACCCCGGGCGGCCGGATCGACGTACGCCGGTGGTACCGGCCGGTGTTCCGGCCGGCACCGGTCGACGACGAGCAGAGGCTCTACCACGAGATCCGCGAGACGCTGCGGGAGAGCGTGCGCATGCACATGCGCTCCGACGTGCCGGTCGGCTCGTTCCTGTCCAGTGGCATCGACTCCACAGCGGTGGTGGCGCTGGCGCGGGAGTTCAACCCGAACATCCTGACCTTCACCGTCGGCTACGACGTGCCGGGTTACTCGGAGATCGACGTCGCCCAGGATTCGGCCCGGCACCTCGACGTCACCACGATCCCCACCAAGATCGGTCCGCAGGACATGATCGACGCGCTGCCGAAGATCGTCTGGCACCTTGACGACCCGGTGGCCGACCCGGCGCTGGTACCGCTCTACTTCGTGGCGAAGAAGGCCGCCGAGCACGTCACAGTGGTGCTCTCCGGTGAGGGCGCGGACGAGTTCTTCGGCGGTTACACGATCTATCGGGAGCCGCTGTCGCTGGGCAGCGTCAACGGTCTGCCCGGCGGTGTGCAGAAGGGGCTGCGCGCGGTCTCCAAGGCGATTCCGCAGGGCGTCAAGGGCAAGAGCTTCCTGGAGCGCGGCACCACCCCGATCGAGGAGCGTTACTACGGCAACGCCCGGATGTTCACCGAGGAGGAGAAGCAGCACCTGATGCGCCGCTACGACCCCTCGGTGCGCTACACGGACGTCACCGCCCCGATCTACGCCGAGTGCACCGAGCTGGACGACGTCACCAAGATGCAGTACGTCGACCTCTACACCTGGCTGCGCGGCGACATCCTGGTCAAGGCCGACCGGATCTCGATGTCGCACTCGCTGGAGGTGCGGGTGCCGTTCCTCGACCGTGAGGTGTTCGACGTCGCGGCGAAGATCCCGGTGGACCTGAAGTTGCCGCCGCGCTCCGACGCCACCAAGTACGCGATGCGTCAGGCGTTGCAGGGTGTCGTGCCGCCAGCCATCGTCAACCGCAAGAAGCTGGGCTTCCCGACCCCCACCCGGGTCTGGCTGCGTGGCGAGATGTACGAGTGGGCCCGGCACGTGCTGAGCACCTCGGGCGCGGGTGACCTGCTGGACCTGTCGTACGCGCTGCGGCTGCTCGACGAGCACAAGCGGGAGGAGGCCGACCACTCCCGCAAGGTGTGGACGGTGCTGATCTTCTGCATCTGGCACGCGATCTTCGTGGCCAAGACCCTCGACCCGGGTATCCAGCGCAACCAGTCCGCCCTGCTCACGAAGCCGGTGGTCGGTTCCATGGTCCGCTGACCCGGCCCAACGTCTCCAACATTGATCAAGAGGTTTGCGTCACCCGAGTTGCTCCAGGTGACGCAAACCTCTTGATCATCTAGCCGGGGTTGGGCCTCAGCGGCCGGCGCAACTCACCGTGGGGACGCCGTTGGTTCCTGTGGAGCTGGCCAGGAAGCCGAACGTCGCGGTCCCCGACGGCGCGACAGTGCCGTTGTAGGCCACGTTTGTCGCCGTCACCGACGAGCCGGACGACGTCTGTGTCGCGCCCCAGATCTGGCTGATCGCCTGCCCGTTGGGCCAGGTCCAGCTCGCGGTCCAGCCGGACAACGCCGAACTGCCGTTGTTCGTGATCGTGACATCGCCCTGGAAGCCACCCTGCCAGGAACCCGACACCTTGTAGCTGGCCGTGCAGGCGCCACCGGCCGGCGGCGGGGTGGTGGTCGGCGGCGGGTCGGTCGGACCCGGCGTCGGCGTGGTCGGCGTGGGGGTCGGCGACGTCGTGCCACCCCGGATGCCGGTCACCTGGCCGTTGCCACCGTCGAAGACCACGTCAGAGCAGCCGAAGAAGTTCTCCTGTGAGTCCGAGCGGACCCAGCGGGAGTAGATGATGTGCTGGCCGCTCTTGCCCGAGGGCAGGTTGCCGCTGAAGTAGTAGTGCCCGTCGTTGCTGCCGACCGAGCCGCGCTGCGGCGGGTTGGTCACCGTCAGGAACGGCTCCTCCAGGTCACTCCAGGCCAGGGCCCGGGTCGGGCTCCAACTGTTCTTCGTCACGTAGAAGTAGAACGTGCCCGGGTGGTGCGCCCAGTTGCTGTACTTGAAGTCCAACCGTGCCCCGGCGGTCAGGTGGGTCAGCGGCCAGTCGGTGCGGGGCAGGTCGTAGCCGCGGAAACCGGTGGCCCCGCCGCTGCACAGTTGCCCGTCCGGAATGAAGCCGGTGGTCCGGCCGCCAGCGTCGGAGCGCAGCACGCTGAACCAGTTGTAGAGGGAGTTCGTCCCGCTCTGGGCCACGGCGGCGGAGCACGCGGGGTTGGTCGGCCTGATCTCGCCGGTCGTACTGAGGCCGTCCTGCCAGCACAGGTAGGTGCGGCTGCCGGGCGTCATCGCCGCGCCGTGCGCGGCGGCCGGCTGTGGAGTGGATGCCAGGGCGACAGCGCCGAGCGCGAGGGTCATGGCCGCGGTGAGCAAGGCGGCCATACGGGAACGGTTCACAGGGTCTCCTGACTCGCGAGGGGCGCTGGCTGAGCCGCCCCGCCGCAATCGGGTGGGATGTGGCGTGATCGCCCCGCTGTCGTGAGCGGTGCGACGATCACGGCGACGTGCCCCGGCGGAAAACAGCCGGTGGACGTGCGCCGTCGACGGTCCTGTCCTGGACCGGTGCCCTCGCGTCTAACCAACCCGGCAACCGGCGGCGCCGCAGCCCTCGCACCGCCCGGTACGCGTCATCCCACCACGCCGCAGCGGCCGAGCGCAATAGTCATTCCTCGATGTATGAGAAGACCCGCCGGTCGTCGTTGGACGTCATATCCTGCGTACGGGGAGCGGGGACGGGGAGGCGGCCGCCGGTGCCGGACGTGTTCGACGAGGTGCACCGCCGGTGCCGCGACGGCGAGGCGGTCGCGCTGGCCACCGTGGTGGCCACCTGGCACTCCGCCCCGCAGCCACCCGGCGCCGCCATGGCCGTCGCTACCGACGGCACGGTCATCGGCAGTGTCTCCGGCGGCTGCGTCGAGGCCGATCTCTACGAACGGTCCCGCCGTGTGCTGGACACCGGCCAACCCGAGCTGTGCCGCTACGGGATCAGCGACGACGACGCGTACACAGTGGGCCTGACCTGCGGCGGCATCCTCGACGTGTTCGTGGAGCGCGTCGACGCGAGCGCCCTGCCGGCGCTGGACGCGGTCGCCGCAGCCCGTAGCGGCGGCCACCCGGCGGCGATCGTCACCTGCGTGGCCGCCGACGCCAACGACGATCCACAGGCCGACGCCGGCAGTTCACCGGGCACCGAACCGACCGACCCGGCCCGGCGGCTCGGCCGGCGGATCGTGCTGACCGGCCAGCGGTCCGTCGGCTCGCTCGGTGACGACCGGCTCGACGACGCGGCCAGCGCCGACGCCCTCGGGCTGCTCGCCGCCGGGCACAGCGGCATGCTCCGGTACGGGTACCACGGGCAGCGCCGAGGCGGCGGCGTCAGCCTCTTCGTGACCGCGTACGCCACCCCGCCCCGGATGATCGTCTTCGGTGCGATCGACTTCGCCGCCGCGGTGGCCCGGATCGGCGCGTTCCTCGGCTACCGGGTCACCGTCTGCGACGCCCGGCCGGTCTTCGCCACCGCGCGCCGCTTTCCCGACGCGGACGAGGTGGTGGTGCAGTGGCCGCACCGCTACCTGCGTACCGAGTTGGCGGCCGATCGGCTCGACGAGCGGACGGTGGTGTGCGTCCTCACCCACGACCCCAGGTTCGACGTGCCGTTGCTGGAGTTGGCGCTGCGCCACCCGCTGGCGTACGTGGGCGCGATGGGCTCACGACGTACCCACGACGAGCGACACAAGCTGTTGAGCGAGGCGGGGCTCGGCCCGGCGCAGCTCGCCCGGCTCGCCTCCCCGATCGGGTTGGATCTCGGTGGTCGTACCCCCGAGGAGACCGCTGTGAGTGTGGCCGCGCAGATCGTCGCGGCCCGGTGGGGCGGCACCGGTCGCCCCCTCGCGGTACTCGACGGGCCGATCCACCAGCCGGGGTAGCGCGGCCTTCGGCGCCCAACGGGCCGTGCGCTGTGCCAGCCTGGTGCCACGGAGGTCGGCTCGGCGATCGGCGGCCGGTGGCGACGACGAGAGGATCGGCATGGGATACGCGGTGGTGCTCGGTGAGGCGCTCGTCGACCTGCTCGACAGCGATCTCGACGGGGAGCGGGTCTATCGGCAGGCCATCGGCGGCGGGCCGCTGAACGTCGCCGTCGGGGTGGCCCGCCTCGGCGGTGCGGCACAGTTCGTCGGCTCGCTCGGTGACGACGCGCTGGGCGGCCGGATCCGCGCCTTCCTCACCGCGGCCGACGTCGGGGTGGCCGGTGCGATCACGGTCCCGGCGCCGACCACGCTCGCGGTGGTCACGTACGCCGGGCCGGAGCCGGACTTCCGTTTCTACGGCGAGCCGGCCTCCTACGGACTGCTCGGTCCCGACGATCTGGACCTGGCGTTGCTGGAGGGCGCCGACGTGCTCTACTGCGGCTCGATCGTGCTGCTCCGACCCGCTACGCTCGCCGCCGCCCGCCGTGCCTGGTCGCTCGCCGCCGGCCTGCGGGTCTTCGACCCGAACGTACGTCCCCGGCTGCTGAACGGGCCGGGCGCGCTGGAGGGGCTGCGCGAGGTGGTGGCCGAGTTCGCCGCCGGCGCGCACCTGGTCAAGCTGAGCGCAGCCGACGCTGTGCTGCTCTATCCCGGTGAGCCGGTCGAGGGGGTGGCGGCGTACCTGCGTGAGTTGGGGGCGGCCACTGTGGTCGTGACGCTCGGCGCGGCCGGTGCGGTGCTGGCTGCCGCCGACGCCGACCCGGTCCGGGTGCCGGCCCCCAAGGTCAATGCGATCGACGCCACCGGCGCGGGTGACTCGGTGATGGCCGCGCTGATCGCCGACCTGCTCGTCGACGGCGAGCCAAACAGCCCGTCGGGCTGGACCGAGCGGGTGGCCTTCGCGCTACGGGTGGCCGGCCTGGTCTGCGAATCCCCGGGCGGCGCCACCGCCATGCCCACCCGCACCGCAGTACAAAACCGCTTCAACCCCTAACCCCAACCCCAACCCCAACCCCACGCCCCCACGCCCCCGCGCCCCCTTCCCGGCGTCGATCTTGCAGTTTCTGTCGACGTTTCGTCAGCTGTGCCCTGCTTTCGCCCCGCACAAGGTGCAAGATCGCGTGCTCGGGCGGGGCGGGCGGGGGCGCGGGGCGCGGGGAGAGGGGGCGGGGTGCGGGGGCGGGGGGAGGGGGCGGGGAGAGGGTTGACCTCGGGGATTTGTGAACGTTAACATCGATGACGCGCGATGGAAACGTGGGCGTCGTCGGGGAGGTTCTGATGCGGGTGGTTCTGGTGCCTCTGGCGTTCCGCCACGTTGCGGCCCTACTGGTCATGCTGCTCGTGGCTGCCGGGATGGTCGTCGCCCACCCGCCGGAGCGGGCGGCCGCGTGGGACAACGGGGTGGCCGACACCCCGCCGATGGGGTGGAACAGCTACGACTCGTTCAACTGGCGGGTCACCGAGACCGACGTCCGGGCCAACGCCGACTACATGGCCACGAACCTGCGGCAGTTCGGCTGGGAGTACGTGGTGATCGACTGGGCCTGGTACTACCCCGGTCAACACAACAACAGCCCCAACCAGGACGCGAACCTGCAACCCCGGCTCCGGATGGACGCCAACGGACGGCTGCTGCCGGACACGACCCGGTTCCCCTCCGCCGCCGGTGACAACGGGTTCAAGCCGCTCGCCGACTACGTCCACGCGAAGGGGCTGAAGTTCGGCGTCCACCTGATGCGGGGCATTCCCCGCCAGGCGGTCGCCGACAACGTACCGATCCTCGGCACCACCTGCCGCGCCAACCAGATCAACAACACCACCACCGCGGCCTGGCTCAACCTCATGTGGGGCCTGAACATGTCCAACCCCTGCGCGCAGACCTACCTGGACTCGATGTTCCAGTTGCTGGCGTTCTGGGGTGTCGACTACGTGAAGGTGGACGACATCGCCGCCCCGACGTACCGGCAGTCGGAGGTCGAGGGGTACCGGACGGCCATCCAGCGCAGCGGCCGACCGATGGTGCTGAGCCTTTCGCCCGGCCCGACCTCGCTCTCCAGCGGCGCACACGTCCAGGCCAACGCGCACATGTGGCGGATCGTCAACGATCTGTGGGACAACTGGTCGTCAGTGGACGCGCTCTTCGACCAACTGCGCAACTGGACCCCGTACCGCGCCACCGGCGCCTGGCCCGACGCCGACATGATCCCGATCGGCCGGCTCTCCAAGTACGGGCCGGTCGGCTCGCCGCGATACTCCAACCTGACGTCGGACGAGCAGCGCACCCTGATGTCACTGTGGGCGATCAACCGGGCGCCACTGATGTGGGGCGGCAACCTGGTCGAGAACCGTGCCGCCGAGCTGGCGTTGATGACCAACGCTGCGGTCCTGGGAGTCAACCAGAACAGCGCGAACAACCGTCAGCTCTACGGTGGCAGCCGGCAGGTGTGGACCGCCGACGTGCCGGGCAGCAACCACCGGTACGTCGCCCTGTTCAACAGGGACAGCAGCGCGGCGCAGGTGTCGGTGAACCTCGCCGACCTCGGGATTGGGTCGGCCGCCGTGACCGACCTGTGGTCCGGCGCGGCCCTCGGCACGGCGACCGGGACCCTCACCCGGTCGCTCCCGGCCCACGGCGCCGGGCTGTACCGGCTCGCCCCGGACACCACGGTGCCGGTGCCGAGCGCGTACACCCTCGCCGCGCGGCACAGCGGCAAGCTGCTGGACGTCAACAACAGCGCGACCACCGACGGTGCCGACGTGGTGCAGTGGGCCGCCAACGGTCAGCCCAACCAGCGGTGGCGGTTCCAGGACGCTGGTGGGGGTTACCAGACGGTGGTCAGCGCGCACAGCGGAAAGTGCCTCGACGTGTACGGCGGCGCGGGCGCCACCGCCGACGGGGTACGGGTCACCCAGTGGACCTGCAACGGCGGCACCAACCAGCAGTGGCGGGTGCAGGACCTCGGCACGGGTTACGTGCAGCTCGTCGCCCGGCACAGCGGCAAGTGCCTCGACGTGCTCAACTCCGCCACCACCGACGGTGCCCGCGCGGTGCAGTGGACGTGTGGCACCGGCACCAACCAGCAGTGGCGACGTACCTCGGTGTAGGCCGTCAGGCCGTGCCGTTCAGTTCCAGGTAGCCGCGCTGGGCGGCGACCAGGGCCGGGCGGGCCCCGAAAGGGGCCTCGGCGGCCACCCGCTCCGGCGGGGCGCTGCCGGTGTGCGCGGCCCGGATCAGCCAGGCCAGCTTCGCCAGCTCCGCGTGCTGAGCCCGGACGAAGTCGACGTCGACCGGGTCGCCGTGGCCCGGGATCACCACAGTGCGCGCGGTGGTGAGTCGCAGCAGGTCCGCGACCGCGTCCGGCCACCGCAACGGGTACGAGTCCTCGAAGGCGGGCGGGCCACTCTGCTCCACCAGGTCCCCGGCCACCAGCACGTCGGCGTCCGGCACGTGCACCACCAGGTCGGCCTCGGTGTGCCCCCGCCCGGGGTGGCGCAGCAGCACCTGTCGACCGCCCAGGTCGAGGACCGTCTCGACGTGCACGGTGTGCGTGGGAGCGAGCAGCGAGGTGTCGGCCAGCTCGGCGGCGAGCGCCGGGTGCTCCGTGCGCAACTCCTCGTACGCCTCCCGGCGCAGCCGCTCCGGCTCCTCGCGCAGGGCGGCGGCGGCCAGCTCGTGCGCGTACACCGGGCGGGGTGGGTCGCCGGCCAGGACGGCGTTGCCGAAGCAGTGGTCGTAGTGGTGGTGGGTGTTGACGAGCGTCAGCGGACGGTCGGTGACCGCCCGGACGGCCGCGGCCAGCTCGGTGGCCTGGGCGGCCGACGAGAGCGTGTCCACCAGTAGCGCCTCGTCGTCGCCGACGACCAGTGTGACGTTGACCCGCAGCAGCGGTTCGGCCAGCACGTGCACCCGGTCGGCGACCTCGACGAAACCGGCGTTCACGACGCCCGCCCGGCCCGTTCGACGAAGCGTCCCCGGTCGACCAGGATCCGGTCCACCCGGCCCCGGGCCACCGTCTGGTCGCCGTCGCTGACCGTGACCTCGAACGACAGCCGGCGACCGTCGACGGTCGCCAGCAGCGCCTGCGCGCGGACCGTCCGGCCGACCACTGTCGGCGCCAGGTGCTCCAACTCGACCCGGGTGCCCACTGTCGTGGAACCAGGCGGCATCCCGGTCGCCGTCGCCGCGACGGTGGCCGCCTCGGCCAGCGCCAGCACCCGGGGGGTGCCCAGCACCGGTACGTCCCCGGAACCGACCGCCTGGGCGGTGTCCGCGTCGGTGACGGTCAACTCGACCTGGGCGGTCAGACCCGGCGCGAAGGCCGGCTCGGGCTGCTCCTGCATGGTCGTCAGCCTAGGTGCTCGCTGGACCCGTCGAGCACGCGCCCGACGATCCGGACGCGACCACCCCGGACGCGCAACGGGTGGTCCCCGTCGGTCGATGCCGTACCCGTCGTTAACCTTGACCCCGATGGCCGTCGCGACTGACCCCCAGCCCCCCGCCCGGACCGACCCGCCCGCGTCCCCGGACGGGGGTCGTCGGCGCGTCGTCGCCATGACCGTCTGGGCGGTCGCGTTCGTCGCCGCGTGGCTGGCCATCGGGCTGCCCACCGACCCGGCGTACGCCTTCGTCTGGATCTGGCTGGCGACCATCGCCTGGAACAGCGATCGGCCGTGGCGTAGCCACCTGCGCTTCGCCCGGGACTGGGTGCCGGTGGTGCTGCTGTTCGTGATCTACAACCTCTCGCGCGGGTTCGCCGACAACGGGGCCACGCCGCACGCGATGGAGTTGATCGTCGCCGACCGGTTCATGTTCGGCTGGGCCACCGGCGGTGAGGTGCCCACCGTCTGGTTGCAGCAGCACCTCTACCACCCGCAGGTGCACTGGTGGGATGTCGCGGCGAGCTGGGTGTACTTCTCCCACTTCGTGGTGGCGCTGGCCGCCGCCGCGGTGCTCTGGCTGCGCGACCGGCACCGCTGGGCCGCGTACATGCGGCGGTGGGGTTTCCTCTGCGCGGCCGGCCTGGTCACCTACTTCATCTACCCGGCGGCCCCGCCCTGGTGGGCGGCGCAGAACGGCCTGCTCACCGAGGTCGCCCGGATCTCCACCCGGGGTTGGAAGGCGTTCGGCATGCACGGTGCCGGCAACGTCCTCAACGCCGGCCAGATCGCCTCCAACCCGGTCGCCGCGATGCCGTCGCTGCACACCGCCTGGGCGTTGTTCGTGGTGCTGTTCTTCCTGACCGCCACCCGTCGTCGCTGGTGGCCGCTGCTGCTCGCGTACCCGCTGGCGATGACCTTCACCCTGGTCTACTCGGGTGAGCACTACGTGATCGACGTGCTGGTCGGCTGGGCCTACGTGGGGCTGACCTTCCTGGTGGTCGGTCTGGCGGAGCGTGGCTGGGCGGCGTGGCGTGTCCGCCACCCGAAGGCCGGAACGCAACCGCCCCCCGACTCCCCGCACAACGAGCCGGAGCCCCCAACCCCACGCGAACCGAACAGCGCCACCACCCACCCCCAGGTCCCCGCCGACCACTGACCCCCACCAAGGCCCGACCCCGCCCCCGCCCCCATCCCGTTGATCATGAAGTTATTGCCCTCCCGCGCGGCGTGTCGGGGCAACAACTTCATGATCACCGCGAGGGGAGAGGGTCGGTCAGGGGGGGTGGAGGGGCGGGGTCAGGGTTGGGGGGTGGTGGTGCGGGCCTGGTGGGCTCTTGTCGTCAGGTCGGCTGCCAGGGCCCAGGCTTCGGCCAGGTCGCGGTCCTGGGCGGTGGCACCGGAGCCGCCCGCGGTGTCCGCGTGCACGGTGGCCAACCCGAGACGGCGCTGGATGGGCCCCTGGACCACCCGCACGCTCTGGATCCGGGCGTACGGCACGATCACCAGTTGCCGGGTGAGCCGCCCCGACCGGGTGGCGAACACCCGCTCGAACAGCCCCGCGCCGAACGCGGCACGGCCCAGCGGGTGCAGCCAACGGGTCCGGCGCGGCGGCGGGCTCAGCGCGAGAGCGTCGAGGCGTACCCCGGGAAGCACCTCGGCGACGATCATCGTCGCCGTCGGCAGGTCGCCGACCGGCAGCAGCCGGTCGGGCCGGTTACGGTCGTCGGCCTCCGCGACGGAGTAACCGGCCACCTCCAGCCGCAGCCGCAGCCAGCCCTTCACCCGCCACAACAGTGGCCAGGTGGCCCGCACGGTCTGCACCCGCTCCAGCGGCACGGTCTGCGCCCGCGTCTCCAGCAGGCCGTTGTGCACCCGCAGCGTGCCGCCGTCGCGGGCCAGCCGGAAGTTCCAGTCGTCGAGGACGCGGCGGATCGGTTGCAGCAGCACACCCGCCATCGCGGTCAGGGTGCTCGCCACCGCGACGAACGACCACGAACCGGCGGTGAGGAACTGCACCACGACGAAGGCCACACCGAACGGGAGCAGGAACGCCTGTGGAGTGAGCAGTTGGCTGATCAGCAGGTTCTGGTTGCTCACCGCGTGCAGTGGCCGGCCCGGTACGGCCGCCGGGGGCGCCGTCGCACCCGGGGCCACCGGGGCCGCCGCGTCGCCGGGTACGGGCTGCTGCGCCACCCGCCCGGCCAGTACCAGCAGACGTTCGCGCAGCACTGCCGCGTCGCCCACCCCGAGGTACGCCAGTGGCGCCTCGGTCTTGCCTCCACCGACCACCTCCAGGCGCAGCTCGGCCAGGCCGGTGAGCTGGGCGAGCAGCGGCCGGACCACCTCGACGGCCTGCAACCGTTCCAACGGGATGGCCCGGGTACGCCGCCAGAGCAGCCCCTCGTACACCCGTAGTTCCCGGCCGACGACGTGGTAGCCGGTGTTGTACCAGCTGATCACCGACAGCACTGTCGCGCCGAGCGCCAGCACCGCCACCATGGCGGCGAACCAGCCGAAGCCCACCCGCGACAGCGTCGACCAGGACAGCCCGGCGATCACCACGACCAGGGACTTGGCGCCGTGCAGCACCGGGCTGAGCGGGTGCAGTCGTTGCCGGGGTTCGCCCTCGCCACCACCCGGCGGTGCCGGCCACGGCGCGGGCGCCCCGGGCGGCACCGGCCCATCGGGTGCCGCGCCAGGCGGCACCCGTCCAGGCGGTGTCGCGCCATCACGAGCCGTGCCATCGGGCAGCAGCGGCCCCGGTGGTGTCGGGCCGGTGGGCGGCACGGTGCTCGGCTCGCCGGGCCCGTCGCTCATCGGAGCGGCCCTCGGTGCGGTCGGCGGCTGCCCGCGCGGGTGCTCACAGCCCCTCCGCCCGATCCTCGCCGAGCGCGGTGAGTCGATCGCGCAGCCGGGACGCCTCCGCCGGGCGCAGCCCGGGCACCCGGGCGTCGCTCGCCGCCGCCGCCGTGTGCAGCTGCACGGTGGCCAGGTCGAAGGCGCGCTCCAACGGCCCGGCGCTCACGTCGACGAACTGCATCCGCGAGTACGGCACGATGGAGAGCCGGCGCACCAGCAGCCCGTGCCGGACCAGCAGGTCGTTCTCCCGCTCGGCGTACCCCCAGGCCCGGACCGCGCGGACGATCGCGATGGCCCGCCACGCGCCGAGCACCAGCACGACGGCCACGGCGAGCCCGAACAACCAGTGGCCGCTGAACGCCCAGGCGACCCCGGTCACCGCCAGCCCGATGGCCACCACGATCGCCAGCCGGATCAGCTCCACCCAGATCAGGTCGGTGGAGATCGGCTGCCAGTTGACAGTGTCGGGCCAGGGCTCCAGCGGACCCCGGCCACCCGGCACACCAGTCATCAGCGCGCCGGGGTCGGGCGGCAGGAGGCCGGGAGGCGGCAGGTCGGGTGGGCGCTGGTCGGCGGCGGGCACCGGCCGGTGACCGGGTGGCAGCGCACCCGGAGGCAGCGGGGCGGGCGTCGAGACATCCGGCGCGGTGGGCTCCGGGCCGAGCGTGCCGGGTGCGGGGAACGCGCCGGGCGGCGGGTCGACGCCGGGTGGTGCGGTGGCCGGGGTGGGCGGCCAGGACGGGGAGGTGGGGCCGGGGGAAGCCGGAGGGTCGCCGCTCACACGTCGAGCGTAGGCGATCCGGGCACCGGAGTGACGGCACGCAGGAAGCCTCGAGCGTCGAGGAAGTCGCCGAGGCTGCCCCGGTGCCCTGCACAGGCCAACCAGGTCTTGCGCCGATCGGCGTCGTGCAGGCGCGGATTGTTCCACTCCAGTGCCCAGACGGCGACGGACCGGCAGCCCCGGGCTGAACAGATCAGGGCCTCGTCGGCGGGGGAGAGGGTGCTCATCCCGGCCAGTCTAGGGCGGCGCGACGGAGAGCTTGAGCGCCGGGCGACCACGGGGGGAGCCGCCCGGCGACGGGGTGAATCGTACACGCGGCAGGCCGGTATGTGCACACCCGAGATGTGTGATTCGGCTGCCGGGGACGGCGCGCCCGAAATCGGCTTCTCCCCACCTCGACACTCAGCAAGGCGTGCGAGTCTTGATACCGCACGAGCCGCGACGACCGACAACGCTGTGGAGGACCGGTGGCCCAGCCGACCATGCCCGACGCCCCGACGCCGAACGGAGCGGCACCTGCCCCGGTGACCACACCAGCGCAGGACGCCACCCTGCTGGAGAAGGGCCTGTTCGAGATCAAACGCGTGATCGTCGGGCAGGACCGGATGGTGGAGCGGATGTTCGTCGCGCTGCTCGCCCGAGGTCACTGCCTGCTCGAAGGCGTGCCCGGGGTGGCCAAGACCCTGGCGGTGGAGACCCTGGCCAAGGTCGTCGGTGGGTCTTTCGCCCGGGTCCAGTTCACCCCGGATCTGGTGCCCGCCGACATCATGGGCACCCGGATCTACCGGCAGTCGAGCGAGAAGTTCGACGTCGAGTTGGGGCCGGTCTTCGTCAACTTCCTGCTCGCTGACGAGATCAACCGTGCGCCGGCGAAGGTGCAGTCCGCGCTGCTGGAGGTGATGAGTGAGCGGCAGGTGTCCATCGGTGGGGAGAGCCACCGGGTTCCCGACCCGTTCCTGGTGATGGCCACCCAGAACCCGATCGAGCAGGAGGGCGTCTACCCGCTGCCGGAGGCGCAGCGGGACCGGTTCCTCATGAAGATCGTGGTCGGCTACCCGACCGACGCGGAGGAACGGGAGATCGTCTACCGGATGGGCGTGGCGGCGCCCGAGCCGACCGCGGTGTTCGACACCCCGGAGCTGATCGCCCTGCAACGCAAGGCGGACCAGGTCTTCGTCCACAATGCCCTGGTCGACTACGCGGTCCGGTTGGTGCTGGCCACCCGGGCCCCGGCCGAGCACGGCATGCCCGACGTCGCGCAACTGATCCAGTACGGGGCCAGCCCGCGTGCCTCGCTGGGTCTGGTCCGGGCCACCCGTGCCCTGGCGTTGCTGCGCGGGCGTGACTACGCACTGCCGCAGGACGTTCAGGACATCGCGCCGGACATCCTGCGGCACCGGTTGGTGCTCAGCTACGACGCGCTCGCCGACGACGTACCCGCCGACCACATCGTGCAGCGGGTGATGTCGACGATCCCGCTCCCGGCGGTCGCTCCCCGGCAGCAGGCCACCCCGCCGTCGATCGCGCCGCCGCCGGGCGCTGGCTGGCCCGGGCAGCGCCCGTGACCTCACCCACCCCTCGTCCGGCCCCCCTGGCCGACCGTAGCGAAGCCGTGCTGTCCCGGCTTCAGCTGCTCGTCACCCGCAAGCTCGACGGTCTGCTCCAGGGCGACTACGCCGGCCTGCTGCCCGGACCGGGCAGTGAGGCGGGTGAGTCCCGGGAGTACCGCCCCGGCGACGACGTACGCCGGATGGACTGGCCGGTCACGGCCCGGACCACCACACCGCACGTGCGGCGTACGGTCGCCGACCGGGAGCTGGAGACCTGGCTCGCGCTGGACCTCTCCGCCAGCCTGGACTTCGGGACCGGGCAGTGGCTCAAACGGGAGGTGGTGGTGGCCGCCGCGGCTGCCATCACCCACCTGACCGTGCGCGGAGGTAACCGGATCGGTGCCGTGATCGGCACCGGTGGCGGGGTGTCCGCCCCGGCCCGACGCTGGCGGGGCGGACCACCGCCGGCCGGGCCCGGGGTGCTCACCCGGCTGCCGGCCCGTTCCGGACGCAAGGAGGCGCAGGGCCTGCTGCGTGCCGTCGCCGGCACCGCCATCCAGCCCGGCCGTGGTGATCTGGGCGCCCTGATCGAGATGCTCAACCGTCCGCCCCGCCGTCGCGGGGTGGCCGTGGTGGTCTCGGACTTCCTCGCGCCGGCCGAGCAGTGGGCGCGGCCGATGCGCAAGCTGCGCGTCCGCCACGACGTGCTGGCGATCGAGGTGGTCGACCCGCGTGAGCTGGAGTTGCCCGACGTGGGCGTGTTGCCGGTGGTCGACCCGGAGAGCGGCGAGCTGCACGAGGTGCAGACCGCCGACCCGCGGCTGCGGCAGCGCTACGCCGAGGCCGCCACCGCCCAACGGGCCACGATCGCCGCTGCCCTGCGCGGCGCCGGCGCGGCCCACCTGCGTCTGCGTACCGACCGAGACTGGCTGCTGGACATGGTGCGATTCGTGGCCGCGCAGCGGCACGCGCGTACCCGGGGGACGACACGATGATCCGTTTTCTGCAACCGTGGTGGCTGCTGGCCGTGCTGCCGGTCTTCGCCCTCGCCGCGTTCTACGTCTGGCGGCAGTTGCACCGCCGGGCGTACGCGATGCGGTTCACCAATGTGGATCTGCTGCGTACCGTCGCGCCGAAGGGCCTGGGCTGGCGTCGGCACGTCCCGGCGACCGCCTTCCTGCTCTGCCTGCTGGTGCTGGCCACCGCGCTGGCCCGTCCCGCTGTGGACACCAAGGAGCCGCTGGAGCGGGCCACGGTGATGCTCGCCATCGACGTGTCGTTGTCGATGCAGGCCGACGATGTGGCGCCGAACCGGCTGGAGGCGGCCCAGGAGGCGGCCAAGCAGTTCGTCAGTGAGCTGCCGGAGAGCTACAACCTGGGCCTCGTGTCGTTCGCCAAGGCGGCCAACGTGCTGGTGCCGCCGGGCAAGGACCGGGACGCGGTGACCAGCGCCATCGACGGGCTGGTGCTGGCTGAGGCGACCGCGACCGGCGAGGCGGTGTTCACCTGCCTGGAGGCGATCCGGTCGGTGCCGGCCGACGGCGCGGCGGGTATTCCACCGGCCCGGATCGTGCTGCTCTCCGACGGTTTCCGGACCTCCGGTCGGGCGGTGGAGGAGGCGGCCGCGGCCGCGCAGGCCGCAAACGTTCCGGTCTCCACCATCGCCTTCGGCACCGACACCGGCCAGGTCGACATCGGCGGGCAGTTGCAGCGGGTGCCGGTGGACCGGATGGCCCTCGCCGAGCTGGCCGAGACCACCGAGGGTTACTTCTACGAGGCGGCCTCGGTGAGCGAGTTGAAGCAGGTCTACCAGGACATGGGCAGCTCGATCGGGTTCCGCACCGAGCCGCGTGAGGTGACCCAGTGGTACGCCGGGGTGGCGTTGCTGCTGGCGCTCTGCGCGGGCGCGTTCAGTCTGCTGTGGTCGTCCCGGATGTTGTGAACGGCTGCGCCGGCGGCGGTCGACGGTCGCCGCCGGCACCAGCACCAGGCAGCGCGAGCTGCCGGCCCGGAGCGGTCAGTGACCGCCGCCGGCGAGCACGAAGACGATGGCCACCCAGACGGCGGCGAGGGTGAAGCCCAGCGGGGCGACGTAGCGGCTCATGGACGGCTCCGGGTGGCGGCTGGACGGTCCGCGTGCGGGGGCGGACCGCAGGGGGTGGGGACGCGCACACGAAGTCGTGACCGGGCGGCTCCCGGCGACCGCCCGGGATCGGGCGGTGCGGCACACTCACCTCGGCAGTTGCCGACGTGGTGGGGAGCGGAGCGGGGTCAGCTCACCAGACTGAGTCGTGGCTCAGCGGGACTGACCATCGGCCCGGCCACGACTGGGAGGATCGCTATCTCGCACAGCGATCACCTCCTGCAAGTCGGGCGGGCCGGAACGTCGATGATCGTACACCTGCGGTGCCGACGGAACGCACTCGGCCGACCGGTCGGCGGCCCCTCCACCGCCCGGTTGGCGACGCCACCCGCCACCAGCGCGTACGCCCCGCCGAAACAACCTCGGCTGACCCACCCGCACCACGGTGACCAGCACCACGGCGAGCAACGGCAGCCAGCAGCAGCGCGCCAGCACCCACCCCGGGCCGTCCGGGGCGGTGTGCAGACCAGGCAGGGCCAGCCCGCCGCGGGCGGCGAGCGCGGTCACCGCCACCAGTACCGGCTGGTGCCACAGGTAGATCCGGACGGCGGACCGGTTCACCTCGGTCACCGCCCGGCCCGGCAGCGGTCGGGTCAGCAGCCGGTGCAGTGCCGGCCGGGCGAGCAGCCCCAGCCCGACCTGGGTCACCGCCAACGCCACGACCAGCAGCGACGGCGGGTTCAGGTTGGACACCCCGGCCCCGGGTACGCCGACCGCGCTCACCGGGTAGCCCAGCGCCACCAGCGCCGCCAGCGCGACAGCCCCACCGGCCGCCAACGTGCCGCCCGCCCGCCGGCCGTCCAGCCGCCCGTCGGCGTGCGCCACGCCCAGCAGGTACGGCACCGACCAGGCCGCCAGCACGGTGACCGGAGGCAGGTCGGTGCCGGACGGCAGCAGCCGGACGGCCAGGTCGACCGCTGCCACCACGGCCACCGCCGGCGCTACGCACCGGGCCACCCCCCACCGGCGTACGGCGACGCGCAGCGGACCGGTCACCGCGACCAGGATCACCAGCGGCAGCAGGAACCACAGCGGGCTGACCGCCAGCCGCAGCGCGACGGCGAGCGTGTCGTCCGAGGTGCCGACGACGGTCGCGGCGAGCAGCACGGCGGCCCCCACACCGAGCAGCGCCACGGTGGGCAGCAGCAGCCGCCGCAGCCGACCGGCCACCCAACCGCCCGCGCCGCCCGGGTGACGGGCCAGCGACCGGGTCGAGCCGAACCCGGCGGTGAAGAAGAACAGCCCGAGCGTCTGCAACACCCACGTCATCGGGGCCAGGTCGGGCAGGGCGGTCAGCGGACTGGCCTGGTGCAGCCCGCCGTCGCCGGTCAGCACCAACCCGGTGACCAGCCAGTGCCCCAGCACGACCCCGCCGATGGCGTACGCCCGCAAGGCGTCGACGGCACGGTCCCGGCTCACCGGGCGTCCCCGATCCCGTCGGTGTCGACGCCGCCCAGCACGACCGCCGCCACCGCGACCAGCGTGGCGCTGCCCGGCGCGAGGTAGCCGTCGTGCCCCGCCACCCCACCCACCGGCAGGGGTCGGGCACCGAACGCCGGATCGCCGGGTCGCCGGCCGAAACCCAGGCCGGGCAGCCGCACCGGCGGTACCCGACGGATCCAGTCGGTCGGCGACTCGGCCGCCCAGAACCGCCGCCCGCCGGGCAGGTCGCCGGCGCGCTGCACCCCGGCGCCGACGCCACCGAGGCTGACCACGTCGGTGACCTGGGCCGGGGCCTTCGCCGCCGCCAGCGACACCACCAGCGCCCCGTAGCTGTGCCCCACCAGCGTGATCGTCGCCGCCGGACGGCGTCCGGCCAGTTCCCTGAGCAGCGTGGCCAGCCCGGCCGCGCCGCGCCGCGCGCTGACGCCACCGGCGGCCGTCAGGACCCCGTCGGGCGGGTCGTAGCCGAGCCAGGCCAGCACCGCGACCCGCGCCGCCGGTTCGAGCGCCCGCAGCTCCCGGTAGAGCTGCCCGGCCTGCACCGCCGGCGCCCGCCGGGCCACCCCGCCCAACCCCCTGTCGAAGTCGGCGAGGGTACTGCCGACCCCCGGCACCAGCACCGCGATCCGGTCCGCGTCGGCGAGGTCGCCGAAAACCTCGACCGCGCGGCCGTCACCGCGCTCGTCGAACAGCAGGAACCGGCGTCCGTCGGCCGCCCAGTCCGCGTACGGGGGACCGGCCGCGCGCATCGCCGCCGCCGTCAGGGGGTACGCCTCGACGAACCCCACCGCCGTGGCCGGCTCGGGTCGGGTCGGCAGAACCAGGTTCACGCCGAGCAGCGCGGCCATCGCCACCCGGCTGGCACCTCGTCGTCGCATCACGGTCTCCCTCCGGAATGTCGTCCGGAGGGAGACTGCGCCCAGGGGCGGGGCCCGGTCGTCGTCCCGCAGAGCCGTTTCCGGGCTGGCTCCACAGGGCTACTCGCCGGCGGCCACCAGACCCGTCTCGTACGCCAGCACCACTGCCTGGGCCCGGTCGCGCAGACCCAGCTTGGCCAGGATCCGCCCGACGTGCGTCTTCACCGTCTGCTCGGCCACCACCAGGTCACCCGCGATCTCCGCGTTGTTGCGGCCCCGGGCGATCAACCGCAGCACCTCGGTCTCGCGCGGGGTGAGCCCGGCCAGGTCGGTGGGGCGCGGGCCGCGGCGATCCGGACGGGCCGCGAACTCGGCGATCAGCCGACGGGTCACCCCCGGGGCGAGCAGCGCGTCCCCGGCCGCCACCACCCGCACCGCCTGCACCAGGTCGGCCGCCGGGGCGTCCTTGAGCAGGAACCCGCTGGCCCCGGCGCGCAGCGCCTCGTACACGTAGTCGTCCAGGTCGAAGGTGGTGAGGATGAGCACCCGGGGCCGCTGCGTCGACCGGTCACCGAGCAGCTTGCGGGTGGCCTCCAGCCCGTCCATGACCGGCATCCGCACGTCCATCAGCACCACGTCCGGGTCGAGGTGGCGGGCAGCGGCCACCGCCTGCGCGCCGTCGGCGGCGTCCCCCACCACCAGCAGATCCGGTTGGGCGGCGAGCAGCGCGCCGAAACCCTGCCGGACCATCGCCTGGTCGTCGGCGATCAGCACCCGGATCATCGGCCCCCGCCCTCCGCGTCGTACGGCAACTCGGCCGCCACCGCGTAACCCCCGTCGGGCAGCGGCCCGGCGGTGAACGTACCGCCCAGCGAGGTGGCTCGCTCCCGCATGCCGGTCAGCCCGTGCCCGGAGCCACCGTCGGCGGTCGGTCGGACGTCGGCCGGGGAGTTCTCGACGCGTACCCCCAGACCGGACGGACCGGTGCGGACGGTGACCCGCACCGCGGCGCCAGCAGCGTGGCGGGCCGCGTTGGCCAGGCCCTCCTGCACGATGCGGTACGCGGCCAGCCCGACCGGCGCGGGCACCCGGTCGTCGTCCACCGACTCGGCGTCCAGGGTCACCGGCAGCCCGGCCCGGCGTGCCGCGTCCACCATCGCGCCCAGGTCGGTGAGGTCCGGCTGCGGCGCGGTCTGCGGCCCGCTCGTCTCGCTGCGCAGCACCCCCAACAGCCGCCGCATGTCGGTCAGCGCGTCGCGGGCCGACGCGGCGATGGCGACGAACTCCGCGGCTGCCGGGGCCGGCACGTCCGTCAGCCGGTACGGGGCGGTCTCCGCCTGCACCGCGATCAGCGACATGTGGTGGGCCACCACGTCGTGCAGTTCCCGGGCGATCCGGGTGCGTTCCTCCAGCACCGCCCGACGTTCCTGCTCACGTTCGCTCAGCTCGGTCTGCGCCACCAGCGCCCGCCGGGACAGCCGGTTGCGCCGGATCAGGTCGCCGGCGATCGCCAGCGCGCCGAGCAGCAGCAGGACCGGAACCCGGTTGTCGGGGTGGACCAGGGTGAACACCGGCACCGTGCTGATCGCCACCACCCAGGCCAGCACCGGTCGGTCGACCCGTGCGACGACCACCGCCGCCACCGCGATCGACCCGAGTGCCAGCGGCGGGGTCCACGGCCAGGCCTGGTCGGCCGGGGCGTTGAACGTGCAGATCAGCAGGGCCAGCACCGTCAGCCGCCAGGCCAGCAGCGGACGCCGGGGCAGCGCCAGCAGCGGCGCCACCGTCATCGCCGCGAACAGGAGCGCGATCGGCGGCGGCAGGCCCCAGTCGCTCTCCACCGTCAACGTGATCAGGAAGAGGCCGAGCGCGGCGAGCAGGCCGACCGGCGCGGCGTACGGGGCCAGCCGGGGCCAACGGGCCAGCAGCGGCCGTTCGGGCCGGGCGTCCGGGCCGAGCAGGGTCTGCCGCAGGGCCCGCAGGGCCACCGCGATCGGATGCCGGTTCACCACCCGGAGGCTACGGGCCGACCCCGCCACGAGGCGTGCCACCAGGGGTTGATCCCGGTGTCGTACCCCGGTGTGACACGACTCCCGTTAGCGCTTACCTGCCGGTAACGCCTAGGCTCCGACGCGTCCGTGCTGACCATCGCAAGGGGGAACAGTGGCTCGCACCGTGCTGGTGACCGGGGGCAACCGGGGGATCGGCCTGGCCATCGCGCAGGCCTTCGCCAAGCAGGGCGACCGGGTGGCGGTCACCCACCGCAGCGGCGAGGCGCCTGAAGGGCTGTTCGGCGTTCGCGCCGACGTCACCGACGCCGCCTCGATCGACGCCGCTTTCGCCGCCGTCGAGGCCGAGCTGGGGCCGGTCGAGGTGCTGGTCGCCAACGCCGGCATGACCGCCGACACGCTGCTGCTGCGGATGACCGAGGAGCAGTTCACCGACGTGGTGGACACCAACCTCACCGGCGCGTTCCGGGTCGCGAAGCGGGCCTCCGGCAAGATGCTCCGCGCCAAGTGGGGTCGCATGATCTTCATCTCCTCGGTGGTCGGGCTCGCCGGCGGCGCCGGGCAGGTCAACTACGCCGCCAGCAAGGCCGGCCTCGTCGGCGTCGCCCGCTCGATCACCCGGGAGCTGGGCAGCCGCAACATCACCGCGAACGTGGTGGCGCCCGGCTTCATCGACACCGACATGACCGCCGGCCTCACCGACGACCGCAAGGCGGAGATCCTCAAGTCCATCCCGGCCGGCCGGATGGCCAGCCCGGACGAGGTCGCCGACGTGGTCACCTGGCTGGCGTCCGACAGCGCCGGGTACGTCTCCGGCGCCGTCATCCCGGTCGACGGCGGCCTCGGCATGGGCCACTAACCCTTTTGACTACGGAGGAAATCAGCGATGTCCGGACTGCTCGCCGGTAAGCGACTGCTCGTCACCGGTGTCATCACCGACGCCTCGATCGCCTTCTCGGTGGCGAAGCTCGCCCAGGAGAACGGCGCGCAGGTCGTCCTCACCGGCTTCGGCCGGATGTCCCTGGTCGAGCGGATCGCCAAGCGGCTGCCCGAGCCCGCGCCGGTCATCGAGGTGGACGTCACCAACACCGAACACCTGGCCAGCCTCGCCGACCGGGTCCGCGAGCACGTCGACGGCCTCGACGGCGTCGTGCACTCCATCGGCTTCGCCCCGCAGAGCTGCCTCGGCGGTGGCTTCCTCGACGCGCCCTGGGAGGACGTGGCGACCGCCCTGCACGTCTCCACCTTCTCGTACAAGTCCCTCGCGATGGCGGCGCTGCCGCTGATGTCGCCCGGCGGCGCGGTGGTCGGCCTGACCTTCGACGCGACGAAGGCGTGGCCGGTCTACGACTGGATGGGCGTGGCCAAGGCCGGCCTGGAGTCCGCCTCCCGCTACCTGGCGATGCACCTGGGCAAGCAGGGCATCCGCAGCAACCTGGTCGCCGCCGGGCCGCTGCGGACCATCGCCGCCAAGTCGATCCCCGGCTTCGACCAGTTCGAGGACGCCTGGGCCGAGCGGGCCCCGCTGGGCTGGAGCCTCACCGACCAGGAGCCCGCCGCCAAGGCCTGCCTGGCGCTGCTCTCCGACTGGTTCCCGGCCACCACCGGCGAGATCGTCCACGTCGACGGCGGCTACCACGCCATCGGTTCCTGACCCTCCCCGCGACGCCCACTGGTCGCCGTCCGCGTGATCTACGCGTCCGGACCAGGGGGCGTCGCCGGGGCGTCCCGGCCGAGGGGCAAGAATGACCCCATGTCGTACGACGCGGTGGTGCTGGTGTCCTTCGGCGGGCCCGAGCGGCCCGAGGACGTGATGCCGTTCCTGCAGAACGTGACCCGGGGCCGGGGTGTGCCTCCTGAGCGGCTGGCCGAGGTCGCCGAGCACTACCAGCACTTCGGTGGCGTGTCCCCGATCAACCAGCAGTGCCGGGACCTCCTGGCCGCCGTCCGCGCCGACTTCGCCGCGCACGGTGTCGACCTGCCCATCTACTGGGGCAACCGCAACTGGGACCCGATGCTCGCCGACACCGTGACCCAGATGCGCGACGACGGGGTCACTCGGGCACTGGCATTCGTCACCAGCGCGTACGGCGGCTACTCGTCCTGCCGGCAGTACCAGGAGGACATCGCCGCCGCGCGTGCCGCCGTCGGCCCGGACGCCCCGGTGATCGAGAAGCTGCGTCAGTTCTGGGACCACCCCGGCTTCGTCGAGCCGCACGTCGACGCGGTCCGGGCGGCGTTGAGCCAGCTCGACCCGGCGAAGCGGGACACCACCCGGCTGGTCTTCACCGCCCACTCCATCCCCAACTCGATGGCGGCCAACGCCGGCCCGCACGGCGGCCGGTACGAGGCGCAACTGCACGAGACCGCCCGGCTCGTCGCCGCGGCCGCCGCACCCGACCTGGGGTACGACCTGGTCTGGCAGAGCCGCTCCGGCCCACCGCAGGTTCCGTGGCTGGAACCGGACATCAACGACCACCTGGCCGCCCTCGCGCAGGGCGGCACCACCGGTGTGGTGGTCAGCCCGATCGGGTTCGTCTCCGATCACCTGGAGGTCGTGTGGGACCTGGACACCGAAGCGCTGGAGACGGCGAAGCAGCTCGGCCTGGACTTCGTCCGGGCCGCTACGCCCGGCACCGACCCGCGTTTCGTGACCATGGTGCGTGAGCTGGTCACCGAGCGGACCGACCCGGACGGCGCGCAGTTGCGCCGCCGCCTGGGCGAGCTGCCCATGTGGGACACCTGCGCCACCGTCTGTTGCGTGCCGACCCGTCGCCCCTGACCTCTGAGGATCATCATGCATGACCGTAAGCCCGTGCAGAGTTGGCTGACCGACATGGACGGCGTGCTGGTGCACGAGGGCCAGCCGGTGCCCGGCGCGCCGGAGTTCATCAACCGGATGCGCGCCTCCGGCAAGCCGTTCCTGGTGCTGACCAACAACTCGATCTACACCCCCCGGGACCTGACGGCCCGACTCAGCCGGATGGGGCTGGACGTGCCGGAGGAGTCGATCTGGTCGTCGGCGCTGGCCACCGGCCAGTTCCTCGCCGACCAGCGCCCGGGTGGCACCGCGTACGTCATCGGTGAGGCCGGGCTGACCACGGCGCTGCACGCCGTCGGCTACGTGCTGACCGATTTCGCCCCCGACTACGTGGTGCTCGGCGAGACCCGCACCTACAGCTTCGAGGCGATCACCAAGGCTGTCCGCCTGATCAACGACGGCGCCCGGTTCATCTGCACCAACCCCGACGTGACCGGCCCGTCCGTGGAGGGCGCGCTACCCGCCGCCGGCTCGGTCGCTGCCATGATCTCCAAGGCGACCGGGGTCGAGCCCTACTTCGTCGGCAAGCCCAACCCGATGATGATGCGCTCGGCGCTCAACACCATCAACGCCCACTCGGAGAGCACCGCGATGATCGGTGACCGGATGGACACCGACATCCTGTGCGGCCTGGAGGCTGGGCTGGAGACCATCCTGGTGCTCACCGGGATCAGCAGCCGCACCGAGGCGGAGCGTTACCCGTACCGCCCGTCGCGGATCATCAACTCGGTCGCGGACCTGCTCGACGAGATCTGACCTGACCTCAACCGGTGTTGCGGGGCTCCGGTCAGGGGCGCAGGGGGGCGTTGCAGGCGGCCACCAGCGCCTGCCGGCAGGCCGCGGTCAGGGGGCGGAGTGCCGCGTCTCGTTGCTGCGCCTCGTAGTTGTTGATCGCGCCGCCCGGGGCGGCGTGCCCGGCCAACGCCAGCACCCGGTCGAGCACCGCGGCCCGGGCGAAAAGTCGGCGGGACCGCGGGTCGAAGCCCGGTGGGAGATCGGTGGTGCCGTCCGGGCGGCGGAGCGCGGCCAGCGCACCCGCCAGCTCGGGCCGCCACTGGGCGACGTCGAGGCGGGTCAGCACGGCTGTCGTCTCGGCCAGCGCGGCGGCCAACTCGGCCTCCGCCTCGGCGGCGCCAGGCAACGAGAGTGACGCTGCGGGGGCGTTGGCCGGCAGCGGGTAGACCCGCCAGAGCACCGTCTCGAAGCAGTCTCCCGAGCCGGAGGTGTGCAGCCGCACCTGGGGGATCAACCCCAGCCCGCCGGCGACCACCGCCTCACCCGTGACCAGCGCCGCACCGGCGAAGTCGCCGGGGCCGGGCAGACCCCTCGGGTCGCCCGGCGCGGGCAGCACCAGGCGGATCTCGTCCGGGGAGAGCTTGGCCAGGGTGGGCAGCGCGGCACCCAGCGGGACGTCGGTCCAGGTGCCCGGGGCGTCCGCAACGAGGTGTTCCTCGTCGCCGGCGATGGCGTCGGCGACCTCGTCGAAGGGCACCAACCCGGCGCGCCACGCGCGCACCCAGGCAACGAACCGGCTGGACCGGCGCGGCGCGAGTGTGACCGCGCCCGTTGCGGGGGTGGACATGCCGAAAGGGTACGTGGTCACGACCGGCCCTGTCTCGGCTGCCGCTCCGGTCGCCCGGCCTGCCCCCAACTGCCCTGTTCGCCCTGATCCCCGCTCCGGCCCGCCCGTGTCTCCGTGCCCCGGGTCGCGTCGATCATGCAGTGGTGGTGGGTGACAGGCACCGGTTGTAGCCGTTTTGTGGAGCACCACAACTGCATGATCGACAGCGGCGGGCGGCGGTTGACGTGAGGGGTGCGGCGTTTGGGGGTTGGGGGTGGTGTGTCGGGGGTGGGGTGGGAGCGGGCTGGGTCTAGCGTGATCGACATGGCGGGGCGATACGGCGAGGACGTGTTGGCGGGCGACTGGCGACGGCGCAAGGTCACCCCCGAGGTGGACGCCGAACCGGATCTCGTGGTCGAGGATGCCGACTCCGGATTCTGTGGAGCGGTGGTGGGCTTCGAGGCCGGCGCGGTGGTGTTGGAGGACCGGCACGGCAAACGGCGCAACTTCCCGCTGCTGCCGGCGGCGTTCCTGCTCGACGGCCGCCCGGTGACGCTGCGCCGCCCCACCCGTGCACCGGTTCCGGCGGCCCGTCGACGCACCGCGTCCGGCTCGGTCGCCGTGGACAACGTGCGGGCCCAGGTGGCGAAGGCCAGCCGGATCTGGGTGGAGGGCATCCACGACGCCGCGCTGGTCGAGCGGATCTGGGGCGACGACCTACGGATCGAGGGCGTGGTGGTCGAGCCGTTGGACGGCATCGACGCCCTCGACGCCGAGGTACGCGACTTCGGCCCCGGCCCGACCCGACGACTCGGCGTGCTCGTCGACCACCTGGTGCCGGGCAGCAAGGAGAGCCGGATCGTCGCCCGGGTGAACTCGCCGCACGTGCTGGTGACCGGGCACCCCTATGTGGACGTGTGGCAGGCGGTCAAGCCTGCCGCGTTGGGTATCGCGGCGTGGCCGGTCGTGCCGCCGGGGCGGCCGTGGAAGGAGGGGGTCTGCGCGGCCCTCGGAGTGGCCGAGCCGGCCGACATGTGGCGGCACATCCTGTCCCGCGTGAACAGCTTCGCCGACGTGGAGACCCCTCTGATCAACGCCATGGAACGCCTCATCGACTTCGTCACCGAGCCGGCCTGACCGCCCGACCCCCGGCGGCCGGTCAGGGAACCTCGTCCGGGCTGCGCGTGAAGACGAACGTGGCGATGTCGACCGCCAGCGCCCGTCCGCTGTCGTCGCGCAGCACCGACAGGATCTCGCCGTTCTCCGGGCCGGAACGTCCCCGCCAGCGGTCCGTCCCCTCGGCGGTGAACCGGCTCACCCGCTCACCGCGTACGTGGGCCACCAGGTCACCCGCTTCCCAGCTCAGGTCCAGCGAGGTGCCCATCCACCACCAGCGACCGGTCAGCTCGGCCGACCCCGCGTCGGGTGCTGCGGTGGCGGGCCGCCACGGCTGCGAGTGCGCCGGCTCGGCGTCCAGCACCATGGTCAGCAGCTGACGGCCGAGCCCGGTGATCGGGAAGCCGTACGAGTTGGCGAAGCCGACCACTGCGGTGCGGCTGGGTCGGTGCACCATGAGGGCGGCCACGTACCCGGGCATCGAGCCGCCGTGCCCGACGTACACCCGCTCGCCGGCGCGGTAGAGCTCCAACCCCAGGCCGTGCCCGCCGGTCCAGGAGTCGAGGTCGCTGATCACCACGGGGGCGCACATCTCGGTCAGCGTCTCGGCGGCCAGCACCGACGGGTCGGGGTCGGCCAGGAAAGCGGCCCAGCGGCCGAGGTCCTCGATCGTCGACCAGAGCTGCCCGGCGGGGGCCATGGCGCCGGTGTCGGTACGGGGTTCCTCGCGCAGGGTGTCGTGCCAGGGGTGGACGACGTAGCCGCGGGCGTACGGCTCGGTGGCCGCGTAGGTGGTGCGGCGCAGGCCCAGCGGGGCGAGGATCCGTTCGTCGAGCAGGTCGGCCCAGGGTTTCCCGGTGAGCCGTTCGAGCAACCCGCCGAGCAGCCCGTACGCCAGGTTGGAATAGTGGTAGGCGGTGTGCGGCGGGTAGGCGATCTTGTCGGCGTTGAGGCCGTCAAGCAGCCTGGCCAGGTCGGCGCCCGCGCTCCGCTCCCACCAGTCGCCCTCGGGTTCGCGTTGCATGCCGCTGGCGTGCCCGAGCAGCTGACGCACTGTGAGCGCGCCCGCCGCGGTGCCGGGCAGGTGCCGTTCCAGCGGGTCGTCGAGGGAGAGCTGGCCGGCGTCACGCAACTGCATGATCAAGGTGGCGGTCATCGTCTTGCTGATCGAGCCCACCCGGTACTGCAGGTCGGCGTCCGGGCGGGGGTGCTCGCCGGCGGTGGCCAGGTGGACCAGCGTGCCGTCGCGGACCACGCCCAGCACCAGTGACGGGGTGCGTCCGTCGATCTGCGCCTGGGCGACCTGGGTGTCGATCTGCCGGGCGGTCGCGGGCAGCAGGGTCACGGGGATCTCCTCGTTCGGCCGGTGAATGCGGTGGGCGGCGCTCGTGTCGCCGAGCCTACTGATGATCACGGGTGGGCTGCTCGTGCATTAACGTGTCACCCTTGCGGTGTGGACGCCGTGGTGTGGATCGTTTTGGGTGTGGTGCTGGCCGTCGCCGAGATTTTCACGACGACGCTATTTCTGATCATGTTCGGGGTCGGTGCGTTCGCCGCCGCCGGTGCGGCCGCACTGGGTGCGCCGGTCGCGGTGCAGGCACTGGTGTTCGCTGTGGTGTCGGCGTTGAGCCTGGTGGTGGTCCGACCGGTCATCCGGCGGCACAGCCGCTCCGCGCTGGAGAGCGGCGAGCAGCCGTTCGGCGTGGAGGCGATCGAGGGCTCCACGGCACTGGTGTTGGAACGGGTGGACGCCGAGCACGGCCTGGTCAAGATCGACGGTGAGTTGTGGACCGCCCGGTCGTACGACACGACGCAGACTTTCGAGCCCGGTGAACGGGTTCGGGTGATAAAGGTCCGGGGCGCGACAGCCCTGGTGTGGCAGGACGATGTTTCTTCCGCCGGCGAGTTGCCGGAAGCGAGAGGGTGAACCGATGACGGTCATAGGTGTGCTGATCATCGCGGTGGCGTTGATCGCCGTGATAACGCTGGCCAAGGCGGTGCGGATCGTGCCGCAGCAGCGCCAGGACGTGGTGGAACGGCTCGGCAAGTACAAGCGCACCCTCAACCCCGGCCTCAACCTGCTGGTGCCGTTCATCGACGCGGTCCGTACCAAGGTCGACATGCGGGAGCAGGTGGTCAGCTTCCCGCCCCAGCCGGTGATCACCTCGGACAACCTGGTGGTCTCGATCGACACGGTTCTCTACTTCAAGGTGGTCGACTCGGTCCGGGCGACCTACGAGATCTCCAGCTTCCTTCAGGCCATCGAGCAGTTGACCGTCACCACGCTGCGTAACGTGATCGGCTCGCTCGATCTGGAGCGGGCGCTCACCAGCCGGGACGAGATCAACAGGCACCTCTCGGGTGTGCTGGACGAGACCACCGGCCGCTGGGGCATCAAGGTGACCCGGGTCGAGATCAAGGCGATCGAGCCGCCGGCCAGCATCCGCGACTCCATGGAGAAGCAGATGCGCGCCGAGCGGGACCGTCGTGCGGCGATCCTCACCGCCGAGGGGCACAAGCAGTCGGTGATCCTCACCGCCGAGGGTGACAAGCAGTCCGCGGTGCTGCGGGCCGACGGTGACCGGCAGGCCCGGATCCTGCAGGCCGAGGGTCAGGCGAAGGCGATCCGGACGGTCTTCGACGCGATCCACCAGGCCAACCCGAGCCAGAAGGTGCTCGCCTACCAGTACCTGCAGGCCCTGCCGCAGATCGCCCAGGGCAGCGCCAACAAGGTCTGGATCGTCCCGGCCGAGCTGACCAAGGCCCTGGAGGGCATGGGTGGCGCGCTGGGCGGGCTGAGCCAGATGGTGGGGGACCTGCCCGCACCGGAGGCGGCCGAGCACGCGAGCCAGGTCGAGCGAGAGGCAGCGGAGGCGGCGAAGGCAGCGGCGGACGCTGCCCAGCAGATCCACGACGAGGTACGCGTCGCCGAGGCGCAGGCCACCGGCGGCAAGGGGCCGCAAGGGCTGCCCGCGCCGGAGCCGGTGTCCCCGACCAGCCTCGTCGAGGACCCGGCCGACCAGCGCGAGCGCGGCTGATCCGATACGCCGGCCGCTCGGTCGGCTAAATACGAGAAAGACTCATGGGGCGCTCCGACGCCTGCCACGATCGGTCCTAGGACGGGTGGTGACCAGGCAATCGGGGCGCCCCGGCGCGTCGGTGCACCGCTCGACGACGAGCGAGGTGACGCATGAAGGATCCGGCGAAGCGGATGTGGTCCTCGGCCCCGGTGCCCGGCGCGCACGACCCGGTCGCCCCGCTGGGCTCCCGGCGCGGCGGTGGTGGGTTCGGCGTACTGCCCTTCGTCGGCGAGCCGACCCCGGGCGCCCCCGCCACGAACGCCAGTTGGGCCTGGTCGTTGCGTCGGTTCGCACGGGCGGCGGTCTGGCTGCTGCCCGCGTACGCCATCCTCTACGGTGCGGTGGCGATGGCCAGCGACGGAGGGGTGGGCAACGACCCCTATCCGGCCGACGGCCGGGCGGTCTACCTGATCGGCTGGGTGGCCGCGGTCTGGCTCGGCCTGCTCGCGCTGCTGGCGCTCACCGGGCTGCTGGCCGCGACCCGCAGCCGCCGGGTGGCCGCCGCCGGGTTGCTGGTCAGCATCGCCGGCACCGTGCTGATGCTGCCCTTCGCCGGGTTCGAGGAGCAGACGCCGGTCTTCGGCACCACCGCGCGGTCGCTGGTCCTGCTCGGCGCGACGTTCTACAGCGCGGGCTGGTTCCTCACCGGGTGGGCGGTGGCCCGCTCGGGCACCTTCAGCCTCGGCGACGGCGTCATGCTGATCATCGCCGCGCCGCTGCTCGGCCTCGGTGGTGCCCTGATCGGCTCGTTGCAGACCTTCGGCGCGATCTTCGTGCTGATCGCCGGCATCGGCATCGGCTACCGCTCCGGCCGCCTGATGCCCCGCGAAACCGCCAGAGACGCCGCCTCCGCCAGCCTGAGCACCCCAAACCCCTAAACCCCACCCCGGGGCCCCGCCCGCGCCCGTTGCCCCGCGCCGGTCGCCCCGCGCCCGTTGATCATGAAGTTATTGCGCGCGACCTCGGCGTGTCCTGGCAATAACTTCATGATCAACGAGGGTCCGCCGCCCGGCCCGGCCCTCGGGGGCGGGGGTGCGGGCGGGGGCGCAGGCAGGGGATTGGCTGGTGGGGGGCCGTGAAGTTGCTGACAATCCGGCTGTGGGGGTGGTCGGTTGGCGGCTTTCGTGGCAATCCTGGTTAGCATGGCCGCCCCTCGCTCGCCGCTGTCGCGGCTGTTCACCGTGCTGCTCGCCGGCGTGTTGGCCGGGCTCGTCCTGGCAGTCGCCGCACTGCCCGGCAACCTGCTGCTCGGGCTCACCGCCCGCTCCGCGCTCGGGTCGTACGCCGCGTTGCCGGCCTCGCTGAAGACCCCGGCCACGCCGCAGCGTTCGTACCTCTACGCCAACGACGGCAAGACGCTGATCACCACGTTCTACGACGTGAACCGCACCGACGTACCCCTGTCGGAGATCGCTCCGGTCATGCGGCAGGCGATCGTGGCGGCCGAGGACCGGCGCTTCTACGACCATGGTGGTGCGGACCTGCGCGGCCTGGCCCGGGCGCTGGTGGCCAACGTCAAGGGTGGCGGCACCGAGCAGGGCGGCTCGACGCTGACCATGCAGTACGTCCGTAACGTGCTCAAGACCGACCCCACCCGCACCGCCGAGGAGCGCGCCGCCGCCACCGATCCCACAGTGGGCCGCAAGATCCAGGAGATCCGGTACGCGAGCGCGCTGGACAAGAACCTCGGCAAGGACGAGATCCTCGACCGGTACCTGAACATCGCCTACTTCGGCTCCGGCGCGTACGGGATCGCGGCGGCCAGCCAGCGGTACTTCGGCAAGCCTCCGGCGCAGTTGACCCTCGCCGAGTCGGCCCTGTTGGCCGGTCTGGTGCAGTCTCCGGACGCGTACAGCCCGATCAGCGGCGACAAGGACGAGGCGCTGACCCGCCGGTCGTACGTGCTGGACTCGATGGTCGCCACCAACGCGATCACCGCGGCGCAGGCCGCCCAGGCCAAGGCCGAGCCGCTGGCCCTGCACCCCACCGCCCAGCCCAACGGCTGCACCGCCGTCTCCCAGGGCCACGACGACTGGGGCTACTTCTGCGACTACCTGCGCCAGTGGTGGCTGACCCAGCCGGCCTTCGGGGCGACCGTCGCGGAGCGCGAGCAGGCACTGCGTTCGGGCGGCTACACCGTGGTCACCTCGCTGGACCCGAAGATCCAGGCCACCGCACAACAGCAGGCCACAAAGGTCTACGGGTACGACAACAAGCGCGCCCTGCCGATCGCGGCGGTCCAGCCCGGTACCGGGCGGGTGTTGGCGATGGCGGTCAACAGGCACTACAGCCTCGCCGACAACCCGGCCGGGCAGGCGAACCACCCGAACACCGTCAACCCGTTGATCTCCGGCGGAGCCAGCGTCGACGGATACCAGGCGGGTTCCACGTTCAAGATGTTCACCATGCTCGCCGCGCTGGAGTCGGGCCGTACCCTCTCCACCGGTTTCGACGCGCCCGCCAAGCTGCCCACCCGGTACCCCGCCGAGGGGCCGGGCAGCTGTGACGGTCACTGGTGCCCGGCGAACGCCAACCCGGACTGGATGGACGGGTACCGGATGATGTGGGACGGCTTCGGCCGCTCGGTGAACACCTACTTCGTCTGGCTGGCCGAGCAGGTCGGCCAGGACAAGGTGGTCCAGATGGCGCAGCGGCTCGGCATCACGTTCCGCGCCGACTCGGACGCGGCCTTCGCCAAGAACAACGCCGCGAACTGGGGCTCGTTCACTCTGGGAGTGGCGGCGACCACCCCGCTGGACCTGGCCAACGCGTACGCGACGGTGGCCGCCGAGGGCACCTACTGCACGCCGGTGCCGGTGGTCTCGGTGACCGGCGCGGACGGCACGAAGGTGCCGGTGGGGCAGCCGTCCTGCAAGCGGGTGCTCGACGCGGACGTCGCTCGTGCCGCGACCGACGCGGCGCGTTGCCCGGTGGGTCAGCAGTCGGCGTTCGGGCAGTGCAACGGCGGCACCGCCACCGGTGTGAACGACATCCTCGACGGCCGACCGGTGGCTGGTAAGACGGGTAGCTCGGAGCAGAACTCCACCGAGACGTTCGTCGGCTTCACCCCGCAGGTCGCGGTGGCCGGTATCGCCGCGAACCCGGACGACCCGGCCGACTCGGTGGGGTCGGCGGTGCAGACCAAGGTGATCGACGCGGTGGCCCGGGTCATCGCCACCGCCGTGAAGGGCCAACCGGAGAAGGCGTTCGTCGCGCCGAGCCGTGAGCTGGCCGGCGATGCGCGCCGCCCGGTCGAGCTCCCAGCGGTCCCGAACCGTCAGCAGGAGCCCACCCAGGACCCCCGCTCAGCCCTGCAACGCTGGCTCGACCGCCGAGGCTGACCCCCACCCCGCCCGCCCACCCCGCCCGCCCCGCCCCGCCCGCCCCCGCGATCTTGCACTTTCGGTGGCCGAGAAGCACCCTTTTGGCAGCTTCTGTCGGTGCAGAAAGTGCAAGATCGCGGGGCGTGAGGCGGGTTAGCGGTCTCGGCGGCGGGGGCGGTAGCTGGCCAGGGTGGCGGGGAGGCCGCGGCGGATGATTCCGGCCCAGTCGGTGTCGCCGCGTAGCACCGCCGCAGCGGTCTTGCGGGCCTGCTCGACGGTGAAGTGCGGTGGCAGCATCAGCTCCGCCGGGTCGACCAGGGCGTTGATCACCACTGGCCGGTCGGCGGTGAGCGCCCGGTCCCAGACGTCGCGCACCTGATCGGGTGAGTCGATCAACTCGCCGTGCAGCCCGAGCACCTCCGCCCACTGGTGGTAGGCGATGTCCGGCAACTGCTGGCTGTCCGGGAACATCGGCGTCCCCTCGGTGGAGCGCTGTTCCCAGCTGACAAACGCCAGATCCCGGTTGTTGAGCACCAGCACCACGAAGCGCGGGTCGGCCCAGCTGCGCCAGTACTTCGCCACGGTGATCAGCTCGTTGACGCCGTTCATCTGCATGGCACCGTCACCGATCAGCGCGACCAGCGGCCGGTCCGGGTGGGCGAACTTGGCGCTCAGCGCGTACGGCATGGCGCCGCCCATGGACAGCAGCGTGCCGGAGAGGCTGGCCAGCATGCCGGGGCGTACCTGGATGTGTCGGGCGTACCAGGCGGTGGTGGTGCCGCAGTCGACGGCGAGCAGCACGTCGTCGGGCAGCCGTTCGTTCAGGGTGTGGAAGAGCAACTGCGGGTTGACCGGGTCGGCGGCCTGTTCGGCCAGGTCGTGTTGCACCCGACGCCACGCCGAGGTGGCCTCGGTGACCTCCGTCCGCCAGGCGGTCGGCCCGGGGCCGGGGCCCAGCTCGTTCAGCAAGGCCCGCAGCGTGGGGCGGGCGTCGCCGGTCAGGTTCACCTCGGTCGGATAGCGCAGCCCGAGCTGGGTGCCGTCCAGGTCGATCTGTACCGCGCGGGCCTGCCCGGGTTGCGGGTAGAACTCCGAGTACGGCATGTTGCTGCCCACGATCAGCAGCCGGTCGCAGCCGCTCATCAGCTGCCAGCTCGGTCGGGTGCCGAGCAGCCCGATCGCGCCGGTCACCCACGGCTCGCGGTGGTCGACGGCGGTGAAGCCGAGCAGTGCGGTGGCCACGCCGGCCCCGAGCCGATCAGCGATCTCGCGGACCTCGTCGCGTGCGCCGAGGGCACCCTGGCCGACCAGCATGGCCACCCGCTGCCCGCCGCGCAGGACCTCGGCCGCCCGGCGTACGTCCGCCTCCGGTGGCACCGTCGGCGTGCTGCTCGGCGCGTTGCTGGTCTGGTAGTAGCCGTGCGCGTGGGGCGGGTTCGGGACAGCCGGCTCGTCCTGGATGTCCAGGGGCAGGATCAGTGCGGTGACGGTACGCCGGGCCAGCGCCGTGCGGCACGCCCGGTCGACGAGGTGGCGTACCTGTGCCGGGTTGTCGAGCTGGGCCAGGAACGCTGCCGCCACGTCCTTGTAGAGGGCGAGCAGGTCGACCTCCTGGTAGTAGCCGCCGCCCTCGGCTGTGGTCGCGGTGTGCCCGACCAGGGCGATCACCGGTTGGTGGTCGAGCTTCGCGTCGTACAGGCCGTTGAGCAGGTGGATGGCGCCCGGCCCGCTGGTGACCAGCGCGCAGCCCAGCGGGCCGCCGCCGTACTTGACGTGCGCGGAGGCGGCGAAGCCGGCGGTCTCTTCGTGGCGGACCTGGATGAACTGGGCTCGTCCGTTCGTGCGTTGCAGCGCGGAGGTGAGGCCGTTGATGCCGTCGCCGGGGTAGCCGAAGTAGCGGTGCACGCCCCAGCTGAACAGTCGCGACACGATGTGGTCCGCGACGGTCGGACGCCGGGGCAGGGCGCCCGCTTCGCCCGCGGTGGTGTCGTCTGCGCTCACCTGGCTGGTCCTTCCCGTCACGTCCGTTGCCTGCCGGTCATTCCCCTTCTTCTTCGGACAAAACACCTCGTCGGGCGGGCCTCGGAGCGCGCTGCTCCGCGTCCGGCAGAATCGTCGGGTGCCCGTCCACCAGATCACCGACCCCGACGACGACCGGATCGCCGACTACCGGGCGCTCACCGACGTCGAGCTGCGCACCCGTTGGGAACCACCGCACGGCCTGTTCATCGCCGAGGGGGAGCTGGTGCTACGCCGGGCGCTGCGCGCGGGCTACCCGGCCCGGTCGTACCTGGTCGACGCCAAGCGGGCCGACCAGCTCGCCGACCTGGACACCGGCGACGCCCCGGTCTACGCCGCGACCCAGGATGTGCTGCAACGGGCCACCGGTTTCCACGTACACCGTGGGGTGCTGGCGTCGTTCCACCGCCGGCCGCTGCCGACGGCGGCCGAGGTGCTCGCCACCGCGCGCCGGGTCGTCGTCCTGGAGGACGTCAACAACCACACCAACCTGGGCGCGATCTTCCGGGGCGCCGCCGCGCTCGGTGTCGACGCGGTGCTGCTGTCGCCGACCTGCGCCGACCCGCTCTACCGGCGCAGCGTCCGGGTCAGCATGGGTGAGGTCTTCGCCATGCCGTACGCGAAACTCGACCGCTGGCCCGACGGCCTGGACCAGGTGCGAGAGGCCGGCTTCACGGTGCTCGCGATGACGCCCGCGCCGGACGCCGTACCGATGCAGCGGTTGACCCCGGCGCAGCGTGAGCGGGCCGCGTTGCTGCTCGGTGCCGAGGGGCCGGGCCTCACCGATGCGGCGCAGGCCGCCAGTGACGTGCGGGTGGTCCTTCCGATGCGGCGCGGCGTGGACTCGTTGAACGTCGCCGCCGCGGCGGCGGTGGCGTTCTGGGAGCTGGGGCGCGACGACGCGCCGGTCGACGGCGGGTAGACCGCATCGGCTTGCATGGCCATGCGTTCTATTGCATAATTTTCCCCGTGTCCAAGGTTCTCACCTCCCTGCCCACCGGCGAACGTGTCGGCATCGCCTTCTCCGGCGGCCTCGACACCTCGGTCGCGGTCGCGTGGATGCGCGACAAGGGCGCCATTCCCTGCGCCTACACCGCCGACATCGGCCAGTACGACGAGCCCGACATCGCCTCGGTGCCCGGTCGTGCGCTCAGTTACGGCGCCGAGCTCGGCCGCCTGGTCGACTGCCGTGCCGCCCTGGTCGAGGAGGGCCTGGCCGCGTTGACCTGCGGCGCCTTCCACATCCGCACCGGCGGTCGGGCCTACTTCAACACCACCCCGCTGGGCCGCGCCGTGACCGGCACCCTGCTGGTGCGGGCGATGGTCGCCGACGACGTGCAGATCTGGGGCGACGGCTCGACCTTCAAGGGCAACGACATCGAGCGGTTCTACCGGTACGGCCTGCTGGCCAACCCGATGCTGCGCATCTACAAGCCGTGGCTCGACACCGCCTTCGTCACCGAGCTGGGTGGCCGTAAGGAGATGTCCGAGTGGCTGCTGGAGCGCGGCCTGCCCTACCGCGACAGCACCGAGAAGGCGTACTCGACCGACGCCAACATCTGGGGCGCCACGCACGAGGCGAAGACCCTGGAGCACCTCGACACCGGCATCGAGACGGTCAACCCGATCATGGGCGTCCGGTTCTGGGACCCGTCGGTGGAGATCCCGACCGAGGACGTCACAGTCGGTTTCGACCAGGGTCGCCCGGTCACGATCAACGGCAAGGAGTTCGGCAGCGCCGTCGACCTGGTGCTGGAGGCCAACGCCATCGGCGGCCGGCACGGCCTGGGCATGTCGGACCAGATCGAGAACCGGATCATCGAGGCCAAGAGCCGAGGCATCTACGAGGCGCCCGGGATGGCGCTGCTGCACTACGCGTACGAGCGGCTGGTGAATGCCATCCACAACGAGGACACCCTGGCGAACTACCACAACGAGGGTCGCCGCCTCGGTCGGCTGATGTACGAGGGCCGCTGGCTGGACCCGCAGGCGCTGATGCTCCGCGAGTCGTTGCAGCGGTGGGTCGGCACGGCGGTCACCGGCGAGGTGACGTTGCGGCTGCGCCGGGGCGAGGACTACTCGATCCTGGACACCACCGGCCCGTCGTTCAGCTACCACCCCGACAAGCTGTCCATGGAGCGCACCGAGGACTCGGCGTTCGGCCCGTCGGACCGGATCGGCCAGCTCACGATGCGCAACCTCGACATCGCCGACTCGCGGTCGAAGCTGGAGCAGTACGCCTCCCTCGGGCTGGTCGGCGGTGGGAACCCGCAACGGATGATCGGGGCCGCGCAGGCCGCCTCCACCGGGTTGATCGGCGCGATGCCCGAGGGCGGCGCGGAAGCCATCGCGTCCCGGGGCGTCGCCTCGCCGGAGGACGCGGCCCTCGACCGCGCCGCTATGGAGTTCGGCGTCGACTGACCCCTCGCGCCGGTGGCGAGTCGAGTTCCGGCGTCACGGACGGTAGCGTGTCGGCCGTGTTCCCTACCGTCCGTGAGGTCCTCGCCCTGGGCCCGGTCCGCCACGGCGCGCCACGCGTCGTCGCCGGCGACGAGGGGCTGGACCGACCCGTCCGCTGGGTGCACGTCGCCGAGGTGCCGGACATCGCCACCCTGCTCGGCGGTGGCGAACTGGTGCTCACCACCGGCATCGGTCTGCCCGGGGACGACGCCGGGTTGCGCGCGTTCATCGGCGATCTCGCCGACGTCGGGGTCTCCGGGCTCGTCGTCGAGCTGGGCCGCCGGTACGTCAGCGGTGTGCCCCGGGTGATGGCCGCCGCCGCCGAGCGGCGTGGGCTGCCCCTGGTGGAACTGCGCCGGGCCACCCCGTTCGTCCGGATCACCGAGGCGGTGCACGCGCTGATCGTCGACGCGCAGCTCACCGAGCTGCGCGCCACCGAGGAGATCCACCAGCGGTTCAACGACCTGTCCGTGGAGGGCGCCGACGCCGCCGAGGTGATCCGACAGGCCGCCGAGCTGTCCGGCTGCCCGGTGGTGCTGGAGAACCTGTCCCGGCAGGTGCTCGGGTACGACCCGGCGGGGGAGAGCGCCGAGTTGCTGCTGGACGGCTGGGAGCAGCACTCCCGGCGGATCCGCCCGGCCGGGCGGACCGCGTACGACCCGGACAGCGGCTGGCTGGTGACCACCGTCGGCGCCCGGGGGCAGGACTGGGGTCGGCTGCTGCTGCGCTGGCCGGCCAGCGGCGACGTGCCCAGCGCACAGGCCGTCGAACCGAGCGCGGGCTCGCCCACCCGGCTCACCATCCTGATCGAGCGGGCCGCGTCCACCCTCGCGTTGGGCCGGCTGATCCGCCGCGACGCCGAGGGCCTGGAACGGCAGATCCACCGCACCCTGCTCACCGCGCTGCTCGACCACTCCCGCCCGGTGGACGAGGTGGGACTGCGGGCCAAGGCGCTCGGCGTGGTGCTCGACCGGCGGCACCTGGTCGGCGTGATGGTCCGGCACCGCGCCGACGACCCCGCCGGGGAAGTCGGCCCCGAGGCTGGCCAGGCCCGGCTACGTGATCTCTCCGAGGCCGTCGGCCAGGCCCTGCGGGAGGCGAAGCTGACCGCGCTGACCAGCGCCGTCGACGACAACTCGGTGGGCGCGCTGCTGGCCCTGCCAGACCCGGCCGCCGAGGACCGCGCGCTGTCCGCGTTCGCCAGCGCCCTTCGTCAGGTACGCCTCGACACCGGCGCCGGCCGGCCGGGACCCGGCGTCGACGTGTCCCGCTCCTCCTCCGGCGCGGAGCCGTCCCGCGCGACTCCCGGTGTCGAGGCCGCTCGGGTGGGTGTCGAGGGGGCCCGGGGTGCTGGTCCGGGTGCCGTGATCGTGGCCGCCGGGTCCGGGGTGAGCACCCTGCGGGAGGCCCGCCGGTCGCTCGTCGAGGCACGGCAGATCGCCGAGGCGGCCCGACGGGACCGGCGTGACCTGCCGATCTTCCGGCTCCCGCACGTCGGGCTGGCCGGTCTGCTGCACCTGCTGCGCGACGAGCCCCGCCTGCAGACGTTCGTGGAACGCGAACTCGGCGCCCTGCTGGAGTACGACGCCCGGCACCCGAGGGAGCGGCTGCTGGACACCCTGCGCGCCTACCTGGAGCAGGGGCGCAACAAGTCCGCGGCCGCTGCCGCCGCCCACCTGTCCCGACCGGCCTTCTACGAACGCCTGGCCCGCATCGCCCGCATCCTCGACGTGGACCTCGACTCGGTGGAGGCCACCCTCTCCCTACACGTGGCCCTGCTGGCCCTGGACGCAGTCCGAACCCCATAACCCCCGGCCCCACCCCCACCCCCACCCCACCCCCCTCACGCCGCGATCTTGCACTTTGTGCTGGGACAAGCCTCGCAAAGACGGCATATCGACAACACAAAGTGCAAGATCGACGAGGACGGTGGGCGCGGGGTGTGGGGTGCGGGGAGGTGCGGGGAGGTGCGGGGAGGTGCGGGGTGGGTGGGGTGGGGGTTAGGTTGCTAGGGCGTTTAGGGCTTTTGCGTAGGTTGGGGGGATGTGGTTGGGGCCGCCGGGGGTGAAGACGTCCGAGTGGGCCACCGAGGACCAGGCCGTCTCCGGGACGGCGTCGACCAGGGCCTGGATCACCGGGGCGTCGCGCCACTGGTCCTGCTCGGCGAGCAGGCCGAGGGCCACCACCGACTCCTCGACCTCGCCTACGCACTCGAACGGCTTGTGCCCGTCCACGCCCAGCAACTCGCGGTAGCCGGGAATCTGCGACTCGTCGGCCAGGAGGTCGCCGCCGAAGATGTGGGTGACCCGCTCCCGCGGCATGAACGGCGCCATGGCCAGGAAGACGAAGCGACACTTCGGGCAGTCCCGGCACCAGCGCTCACTCGCGTCGCGCAGCTTGAACGCCTGGTTGCAGCTGGTCACCACGTCGTCGTACCGGGTGAACTCGGCGAACAGCCGGGCGATGTGCAGCTCGGACAGCGAACGCAGCAGGGAGAAGTACGGGTCGGTCAGGCCGGCGTGCTCGGCCAGCGACGCCCGCAGCAGCCCTTCGGCCTCGACACCCTTGGACCACTGGTGGTTGATCTCGTGGCCGTTCCAGACCAGGTTCGGGTCGGACGCCGAACGCTCGTTGGACATCACCACCGGGCCCAGCCCGTGCAGGACGGCGGTGGCCACCGCAATCAGAGAGTTGATGGCGGTGACCGGGATGTGCCCGTTCAGCGCGCCGGCGGCGTTCAGGTCGAACAGCACCGGGTCGATGCGCCGCCGGGCGGCCAGCGGAACCAGCCCGGACGCCTCGTTGACGGCGACGATCACGTGGTTCGGGTTGACCGAGAACGGCACCGGGTCCAGTTCGGCGTGGCGCAGCGCCTCCAGGCTGACGATCGAGTCCTTACCGCCGCCGACCGCCGAGAGCGGGCGACGGTCCGAGTCGTCGTACACCCGGGCCGGCGTCACCACACCGGTCGGCACCTCGGGGCGCAGTTCGAGCACGTGCGGCAGTTGGTTGCGGTACGCGTACTCCGCGAGGCCCCTGGTGTAGACGGCCGTGACGTAGTCGACGGTGGCCGCGCCCAGCGGCGTCGGCAGCACGAGCCGGGGCGGCGCGGCGGCCTTGTAGTAGCTGACCCCGGCGACGAGGTGGAGCACCTCCAGCACCCGGTTGAGGGTCGCCACCGTCTCGTCGGAGGGCGGTTCCGCCGGCAGCGGGAGCGTGATCACCTCGGTGAACCGCTGCTCGCCGGCCGGGCCGGTCAGGGCGTAGTCGAACAACACCTCGCCGGTGGCGAAGTCGATCGAGTAGGACGGGAAGGTGAAGGCGTCCATCCGCCGGAGCTGCTCGTTGGGCACACGCCATACTAGGCCCTGGTTCGTCCGGCCGTGTCCGGACCGGGCCCGCCCTGCCGCCGCCGTGACCCCCGAGGAGACACCAGTGCGCCTGTCTGACCTGCGCGGACGTACCGTCGCCGTCTGGGGCACCGGTCGGGAGGGCCGGGCCGCTGTGACAGCGATCGCCGCCCACGGCCCGGCCGAGATGGTCGCCGTGGACGACAGCGCGAACTTCCTGTCGCTGCCGTGGGACGGCCCCCTGGCCGAGGCGGCGCCGCTGGTCACCGGCGAGGCGGGCTTCGAACGGCTGGCCGCCGCGGACGTGGTGGTGCGGTCCCCGGGCGTGCCCCAGACCCACCCGTGGCTGGTCGAGCTGCGGCGCCGCGGGGTCATGGTGACCCAGGGCACCGCGTTGTGGATGGCCGACCACGCCGCGCGCACCGTCGGGGTCACCGGCAGCAAGGGCAAGAGCACCACCTCCAGCCTGATCAGTCACCTGCTCACCGCGATGGGGCGACCGAACGTCTTCGGCGGCAACATCGGGGTGCCGACCCTGGACCTGCCGGAGGCGGAGCTGTACGTGTTGGAGCTGTCCAGCTACCAGTGCAGCGACCTCACCGACTCGCCGCGGGTGGCGGTGGTCACCGCGCTCTTCCCCGAGCACCTGGACGCGCACGGCGGGGAGCGGGAGTACTACCGGGACAAGCTCAACCTGCTCGCCCACGACCCGCAGACGATCGTCGTCAACGGTGGCGACCCCAGGCTGGCCGCGGAGCTGGGTGAGCTGCCGGCGGTCCGCGCCGGAAGCCCCGACACCACCCACGTCGCCACCGGCTCCGACGGTACGCAGTGGTTCCACTTCGGTGACCAGCCGCTGTTCCCGCGCGCGGTGCTGCCGCTGGTCGGCCGGCACAACGAGGGCAACCTCTGTGTCGCGCTCGCCGTCCTCGACGCCCTCGGCGTGGACGTGGTGGCCGGTAAGGACCACCTCGCCGTCGCGGTCGCCGAGTTCCAGGGGCTGGCCCACCGGCTCACCGAGATCACCGACCCGTCCGGGCTGACGTTCGTCGACGACACCCTCGCCACCAGCCCGTACGCGGCGATGCACGCCATCGACGCGTACGACGGGCGGCCGTTGACGGTGATCGTCGGGGGCAATGACCGGGGTCTGGACTACTCGCCGTTGGCCGAGCACCTGGCCGAGCGGGAGCTGACCGTGATCGGAATTCCGGACAGCGGCACCCGGATCGTCGAGGTGCTCGCCGGCCTGCCGAAGGTGCGTACCGAACTGGTCGACGACCTGGTGGACGCGGTCCGGCTGTCCCGCGAGGTGACCCCGGCCGGCGGGGTGGTTCTGCTGTCCCCGGCCGCGCCCAGCTACGGCCAATTCCGCAACTTCGAGCACCGCTCCGAGGTGTTCGCGCAGGCGGTCGCCGACACCGCCCGCTGAATCAGCCCCGGTCGGCCGGGCTGGGGTCCGGTGACTGCATTCCGGGCAGGAGCACCGTGTCGGTGTCGTCCTCGTCCCGGGTTGGCGCGGGTGCGACGGGTTCCGTGCCGGCACCGGCGCGACGGTGGTCCTTGTCCGGGGTCCACGCGAAGGCGAGTGCCCCGCCGGTCAGGGCCAGCAGCATCCCGACCACGAAGCCGCCCAGGTTCGAGGTCAGCCAGGAGACCAGCCCGAGCACCAGCGAGACCACCGCGTAGAAGACCCGCTGTTGCGGAGTGGTGATCAGCAGCACCCCGCAGATCACCAGGATGGTGGGTACCAGGTACGCGGCGAGCCCCTGCGGCCCGATGTGCAGCAGCACCCCGAGCGGCGCGCGGAGGGTCGCCAGCATCTCCGCGCCCCCGAGGGCGATCAGCACGGCGGCGGTGAACGGGCGGGCCCGCCGCCAGCGGCGCCACCGCCCGCGGGATCCGCGGACGGCCGGCGTCGTCTGGTGTTGTTCGGCGCTCACGTCAGCACCCGTCGGAGGTGAACGCCATGCGCAGGTTGGGCAGGTTGAAAACGGCAGCGGTGGTGGCGTAGTTGTTCTGCCGCAGGTTCTCGATGACGATCGAGTCCGCCTGCTGGGAGAAGACGCCGGGGTTACCTTTCACGCCGGGCACCTTGTCGAGCGTGCTGGCGTCCTGCCCGATGTCGATGTTCTTGAAAGCGGCGTTGCCGGCGATCTCGTCGCCGTCGACCACCAGGGTCCGGGCGGTGACCGGTTTGTCGCCGCCGCCAGCGGTGATCTTCAGGAAGACGCCGCCGAGGTTGATGCTCTGGCAGAGGTTGGCCAGCTCCGCCTTGTCGATCGCCGAGACCATCACCAGGACCTGCCCGCCGGTGTCGCCCTGGTTGGGGCTGTCCGGGATCATCTGGTCGAGGGTGGCGAACTGCTCGAAACCGGTGCCGGTGAGCCTGTCGGCGGTGACGGTGAACGGCATCCCGGAGATGGCGAACTGCGCGCCCAGCACGCCCTGGGCGGTGAGCATGATCATGCCGGCGGCGCCCGCCATGACGACGCCGAACGTGGCGGCGAACCGGCGCCAGCGCACGCCGGCGCGCGGCGGGTCGGGTGCGATTGGTGCGGTCTCCTCCGACATGGCGACTCCCTCGTGATCATTCATCGGCGACAATGGGAATTGCGACTCTGGTCTGCGCCTGGTGGGCGCAGAGCCGAAGTTACCGCCGAGTAAAGGGCAGGTCAACGGAGTGTGGCAGTCATTTGGGCGGTATTTGTTAAATGCGGCCAAAGTGAAAAACCGCTGCGGTTTCCGACCGCGTGATCAGGAGTGGTGGGCCGGTGCGCACGGCGCGGTCGTGCTCGGGCCGTCGTCCGGCCTTATCGGCCGGGTCGCCTGAGCCGCGCCCTCGGTGCCCAGGAACGGCGCCACGGCCGCGTAGGTGAGCACGGGCAGCAGTTGCGGCAACTCCTCCGCCCGCCCCTGCGCCACACGTCCCCGAACGGTGGCGTAGATACCGCCGACCACAGTGGACACCAGCTCGTCGCGGTCCACCTCGGCGAGCGTCGGCCCCGGGCCGGCGTCGGCGAAGAACCGGCGGAAGCTGCTGAGCAGCGCGTCGCGCTCGCGGCGGGCGTCCGGGCCGGCCGCGTCCACCTCGACGAGCGCCATCCGGGCGAACGCCGGCACGCTCGCCAGCACCTCCAGCAGGGTGCGCAGCGCGGCGCGTGCCGCGTCCGGCCAGGTCGGGCCGGCCTCGCGGTAGGCGCTCTCCATCAGCTGGGACACCACGGCGATCCCGTGCCGGTACGCGGCGAGAAAGGCGTCCTCCTTGCCGGTGAAGAGGGCGTAGAAGGCCGGCCTGGTCACGCCGGCGGAGTGGCAGATGTCGCTGACCCGGGCGTTGTCGTAGCCCTTGGTCGCCACCTCGTGCACGAGCCCGTCGAAGAGGCGGTCGCGCTGGGTGGCGGCCACGACCTCTGCGGAGACTCGTCGCGGGCCGCGCTTGATCGCGCGATCCGGGTCGCGGCCTGGACGTGCGCCCGGCAGGGGCGCCGGCACCGGCGGTCGGTGGCTCTGCGTGGTCAATTCATTGACCTCCTTTGATGCGTTGACTTTGCGACCCTCCGGGGTTTATAACTTTCCTCACGCTCAGTTGGCTCCCCGTCACCTTTGGTGATCTCCCCGGATGGTCACCCCGACTCGTCGAAGGAGGGCTCGATGGCTGTCATTATCGCCGACGAGGAACGCTCTCCCAATGCCGGAAAGGCGCAGGTGACGCGGCTACGCCGCAGTGCACCACGCCGAGCCGCCCGCTGACCCGCGGCGCCTCCGTCACCAGCGGTCGACCCGACGGTCGCCCGGCACCTCCACCACCGCCGTCCACCGTGGATGGCCACAATCGCCGCCCGGACATACCTGCCCGGCGGTGACCGCCTGTGCGGTCCGCTCGTTCCCGTCCCACCACCGGAAGGAAGCACCATGCTCAGGTACGGAAAAATCGGCGGGGGCCTCGTCGCCCTCGCGCTGCTGACCGGTCTCGTGGCCGGCACGCCAGCCTCCGCCGACCCGTCGGCCGCGCTCGCCGGCAACGTCCTGACCTACCCCACCGCCGGCGGCACCGCCGTCGCCGTCAACGACGTCATCCAGGCCAGCCTCAAGACCAGCACCAACGCCACCTTCTACAACTCGACCTCGGGCACCACCGGCATCAAGTGCGCCGCGTCCAGCTTCAGCGCCAAGGTGCTCACCAACCCGACCGCACCGGGCACCGCCACCGAGAGCCTCACCGCCCAGAGCTTCGGCACCTGCACCACCAACGTGTTCGGCACCACCGGAGTGCAGAGCATCGCCCTCAACAACCTGCCGTACGCCACCTCCGTCACCAGCGCCGGCGTCGTCAAGATCTCCGGCACCACGGCGGCGCCGGTCCAGAGCACCGTCGTGCTGAACTCGCTGCTCGGCGCGATCACCTGCGTCTACCGGACCAGCACCAACAGCCTCACCGGTGCGGCGGCCAACGCCACCAACTCGATCACCTTCACCAACCAGCCGTTCACCAAGTTCTCCGGCCCGTCCCTCTGCTTCGGCACCGCGTACTTCTCGGCGACGTACTCGCCGGTGCGCGACAGCAGCAAGGGCAACGCCGCCGTCTACGTGAACTGACCACGTTCCACCGGGCCGGTGCGCGGCGACAGGCCGTGCGCCGGCCCTCGACCGTGCGCGGGTCAGCCGGCGGCCAGCGCCGCGTGCAGGGCGCGCATCGACCGGATGGCCGAGCGGATCTCCTGGAGGTAGCGCCCCGGTGTGAGCGTCTGCTCGGGCAGCACCGCCAGGTCGGCCAGTGCCGGATCCACCCCGACCGTGTCGATGGCGCACCCGTACGGCAGGGCCAGGGTGCGCAGCGCGTCGCAGTGCTGGAACGGCACGTAGATCGGCGCGGTGACCATCAGCACCTCGTCGCCCGGGGCGAGCTGCGCGTGCCCGGCCCAGAACCGCTGGGTGTCGGCGGTGTGCGCCCGCCGCCGGTCCGGTTCGCTGGACGGCGCGGCGAGTACCCGTACCGGCGGCAGGCCCGCCGGTCGGTAGGTCCGCGAGGACCAGGAGTGGTGCGGGTGTCCCGCGTCGACGCCGTCCTGCTCCGCCGGGGCGGCCACCTCGAACACCCGGCGGACGGCGGCGTCCAGCACGTCGACCTCGGTCTCGTCGGCCGGCAGGCCCGCGTCGGCGAGCGTGCGGCGTTCCCAGTCCGAGAGCGGTCGGAAGCTGCCCAGCACGGCGACCTCGCCGCTCACCGGTAGGCCGGCGCGCAGCAGGTGCGCGGCGTAGCCGACGCGGCGTACGCAGGCGGGCGCCAGGCCGCCCAGCACCACCAGGTGGGCGTACGCCGACCGGGCCGGTGGCACCGGGCGGATCAGCCGGAGCGCGGCAGCCGCGTCCAGCACGAGGGTCGCGGCGGCCGGGTCGAGGTCGGGCTCCCGGGCGTCGGGCCGTTCCCGGCCGCCGCGGAAGTCCCAGTGACGGGCGGAGAAGTCGTCGAGGTAGCGGAGCACGTCGGTGAGGTCACCGTCGGGCCAGGTGCCGCCGAAGTGGGCGACCAGGCCGCGGATCGGGGTGGAGCAGACCCAGGCCCGGATGTCCGCCGTGATCCGCTCGTCGTCCGTTCCGGTCGACGGTGGCCCGTCCGCTCTGTGCACCTGCCGGATGCTACCGGCCCGCCGCGTCAGGGCTGCTGGTTGTGGTTGCTGTCTACGCTGGCGGGAGCCGCTGATGGGGGGATCCCGATGTCTCGTGACGTGGCCCGTCAGCGGTTACGGGAGGGCGGCGGCTCCGGCGCGGGCTTCGTTCGTCTGGTGGCGCACACCGACCCGGTGGCGTTGGTCGGCATCACGCTGTCGATCTTCCTCAGCGTCGTGCTCGACCTCAGCAACGCCGCCTCCGGGGTGGAGTCGCTGTTGGCCGGCCTGATGGGCATCACCATCTCGCTGCTCGTCGACTCGCTGGCCCGCGCGGAGCGCCGCTTCCACCTGCGCACCCTGTTGGACGGCCCGCCCTGGCTGGTCCGCACCACAACGGAGCTGGCCGGGGCCATGCGGGAGGCGGCCGAGCAGCACGCGGGCACCCGGGTCGCGGTGGAGGCCCAGCGGCGCTACGAGCAGTTCCGGTTGGAGGCCGAGCAGCTCGCGGACGGTCGGATCATCCGGCGCGGTGACGAGGACGAGGATCTGGTCGGCGCGACCCGGGCCTGCGTACGCCGGCTGGACGGGTTGACCAACGTGATGCCCCGGGTGAGCGGGGAGTTGAGCTGGTGGCGCAGTGAGATCGGCCGGCGCTACTGGGAGGCCAACCTGGACGCCCTGCAACGGGGCGTCCAGATCACGCGGGTCTTCGTCTACGCCACGCTGACCGATGATCTGTCCGCCCTGGTGCAGATGCAGCGCGCGGCCGGGGCGCGGGTGGGTCTGCTGCCTCTCGGGGTGGTGAGTCCGCACCTGCACGTGAACTTGACACTCTGGGACGGGTCGAGCTGTTGGGAGGCCCACATGACCGCGCACGGCGAGATCGGCGAGAACCAGTTCTCGGTCAACCGGACGGACGTCGCTCGACTCACCCGCGTGTTCGACCTCTGCGCCAACGCCGCGACCTTCCAGGACTGACGGCCCTCACCGGGGCGGGAGCGGGTGAGCCATGACGTGGAGCGCGGTCCTGCTGGTGACGGCCGTGGTCTGGGCGGTCAGCGTGATCCGCTCCGTCCGGCTCCGCGCGCTGGTCTACAGCCTGCCGCTGCCGATGACGCTCGCACTGGTCAGCACCGGGTATCGGGTGGACGGCGTGCAGGTGCTCGGCGTGCTCGGGCTCAACCTCTTCTTCGTCACAGTGGCCGTCACCCACCAGCGGTGGCGGTGGCCGATCCTGCTCGCCGACGTCGCGGGGATCGCCGTCTACGTGGCGCTGAGCGCCGGCCTGTTGGCCGTCGACATCCCGTTCGAGGCGGCCCTCGCCAGCACGCTCGTGCTCTGGCTGGCGGCCATCCTGTGGTTGCGCCGCCGCGCCCGCCGACGTGGGGCTTCCGCGGAGGAGACGGTCGCCGTCGCGGAGACCCGGCCGGACGGGCTGCCGGTGCTGCTCAAGCTGGTGGTCATCTTCGTCGGGGCGGTCCTGACCGCGCTGCTCGGCGCGGTGCTGCGCGGCATGGTGGTGACGTTCCCGTACTCGGGGGTGCTGGTCGCCGTGGAGGCCCGCCGGCAGTTGGCCGAGTTCGGCCGGCACTTCGCCCGCAACAGCCTCGCTCTGGTCGGTTTCCTCACCGCGTACCACTACCTTCAGGACGTCTCGTCAGCCGCGGCGCTGGGCGCCGGCTGGGCGGCCTTCGCGGTGGTCGCCGCCGCCCTGCACCTGCCGACCGGCCAAGGTGCGGATCGAGTGGAAGTATCCCGTCAATGCTGCGCAGAACAGCAGTGAAAGCTGCCCGGGGCCGTGGAAACCGTTGACGTGCTGTCAGGTCGGGACGTCCATGCGCTACAGGCTGACAGTTGTTCGCATCGGCCGACGGTGGGAGCGTGCGGTATCCACGAACGCCGCTGAAGGGTTGCCACGATGACCGACGACCTGCTGGCCCGGCACCGGGCAGTGCTCCCGTCCTGGATGCCGTTGTACTACGCCGAGCCGATCGAGTTGATCTCCGGCTCGGGCCGCCGGGTCACCGACGCGCAGGGGCGCAGCTACCTGGACTTCTTCGGCGGCGTGTTAACCAACATGATCGGGTACGACATCCCGGAGATCCGGGAGGCCGTCGAGCGGCAGCTCGCCACCGGCATCGTGCACACCTCGACGCTCTACCTGATCCGTCAACAGGTGGAGCTGGCCGAGAAGATCGCCCAGCGCTCCGGCATCCCGGACGCCCGGGTGTTCTTCACGAACTCCGGCACCGAGGCGAACGAGGCGGCGCTGCTGGTGGCCACCAACCACCGCCGCTCGCACCAGATCCTGGCGGTGCGCAACAGTTACCACGGCCGGTCGTTCGCGGCGATGGGCGTCACCGGCAACCGCACCTGGTCGGCCAGCGGCCTCAACCCGCTCCAGGTGGCCTGGCTGCACTCCGGTGACCGGGTGCGGGGTCTGCTGGCCCGGCTCAGCGCCGACGAGCAGGTCGACGCGGCGGTGGAGGACCTGCGCGAGGTGTTGGCCACCCAGACCGCCGGCGACGTGGCGGCGCTGATCGCCGAGCCGATCCAGGGCGTGGGCGGTTTCGTGCACCCGCCGGACGGGCTCTTCGCCGGCTGGAAGAAGGTGCTCGACGAGCACGGCATCCTGTTCATCGCCGACGAGGTGCAGACCGGCTGGGGGCGCACCGGGGAGCACTTCTGGGGTTACCAGGCGCACGGCGTCACCCCCGACCTGCTCACCTTCGCCAAGGGCATCGGCAACGGGTTCGCCCTGGCCGGGGTGGTCGGTCGGGCCGACGTGCTCCAGGCGGTGCCGGCCATCAGCTTCTCCACCTTCGGCGGCAACCCGATCTCCACGGCGGCCGGCAACGCGGTGCTCGACTACCTGATCGCGCACGACCTCCAGGCGAACGCGGCCCGCGTCGGCGCGATCCTCGCCGACGGCCTGCGGTCCGCCGTGGGCGGGCTCGACTGCGTCGCCGAGGTACGCGGAAAGGGGCTGATGCTCGGCGTCGAGTTCGTCCGGCCGGGCGGCAGCGAGCCGGATCCGGCGCTGACCAACCGGGTCTTCGAAGCCGCCCGCGACGGTGGCCTGCTGACCGGCAAGGGCGGCCTCCACGGCAACGTGCTGCGGATGGGGCCACCGTTGACGCTGACCGAGGAGGAGGCCCGTGAGGGCCTGGCGATCCTCGTCGACGCGATCCGTTCGGCTGCGGGGGTGGCGGCATGAGCATCGGTCACTTCATCGACGGCAAGCGGGTCGACGGCACGTCGCAGCGGCGCGGCGACGTGTTCGACCCGGCGACCGGTCGGCGTACCGCCGAGGTCGAGCTGGCCTCGACCGCGGACGTCGACGTGGCGGTGCAGGCCGCCGCCCGCGCGGCGCGGGCGTGGCGGGACGCGTCGCTGGCCCGGCGGTCGGCGGTGCTGTTCGCCTTCCGGGAGTTGGTGCACACCCGGCGGGACCGGCTCGCCGAGGTGATCACCGCCGAGCACGGCAAGGTGCTCGCCGACGCCGCCGGCGAGGTGCAGCGCGGCCTGGAGGTCATCGAGTACGCGTGCGGCCTGCCGTCGGCGTTGCGCGGCGCGTTCAGCGAGAACGTGTCCACCGAGGTCGACTCGTACACCATCCGGCAGCCGCTCGGCGTGGTCGCGGTGATCTCGCCGTTCAACTTTCCGGTGATGGTGCCGCTGTGGTTCGTGCCGGTGGCAGTGGCCTGCGGCAACGCGGTGGTGCTCAAGCCGAGCGAGAAGGACCCGAGCGCGGCGCTGCTGCTGGCCGAGTGGTTCGCCGAGGCGGGCCTGCCCGACGGGGTGCTCAACGTGGTCAACGGCGACAAGGAGGCGGTCGACGCGTTGCTGGAACACCCGGAGGTGCGGGCGGTGTCGTTCGTCGGCTCCACGCCGATCGCCCGGTACGTCTACCAACGCGGAACGGCCGCCGGCAAGCGGGTGCAGGCGCTCGGTGGGGCGAAGAACCACATGGTGGTGCTCCCGGACGCCGACCTGGACCTGGCCGCCGACGCGGCGGTCAACGCCGGGTTCGGCTCGGCGGGGGAGCGGTGCATGGCCATCTCGGTGCTGGTGGCGGTGGAGCCGGTGGCGGACGCGCTGGTCGAGCGGATCGCCGCGCGGGTGACCGGTCTGCGCACCGGCGACGGCCGACGGGGCTGCGACATGGGCCCACTGGTGACCGCCGCGCACGCGGCGAAGGTGCGCTCCTACGTGGACGCCGGTGTCGCCGCCGGCGCGGTGCCGGTGGTGGACGGGCGGGACGTGACGCCGGACGGCGACCCGGACGGTTTCTGGCTCGGCCCGACGCTGTTCGACCGGGTGAGCCCGGACATGTCGATCTACACCGACGAGATCTTCGGGCCGGTGCTGAGCGTGGTCCGGGTCGACTCGTACGACGAGGCGGTGGACCTGGTCAACGCCAGCCCGTACGGCAACGGCACGGCGATCTTCACCAACGACGGCGGGGCGGCCCGGCGCTACCAGCACGAGGTGGAGGTGGGCATGGTCGGGATCAACGTGCCCATCCCGGTGCCGATGGCGTACCACTCGTTCGGCGGCTGGAAGTCGTCGCTCTTCGGTGACCTGCACGCGCACGGCGAGGACGGGGTGCGGTTCTTCACCCGGGGCAAGGTCGTCACCAGCCGCTGGTTGGATCCGCGGCACGGCGGGGTCAACCTCGGGTTCCCCACCCAGACCTGAGCAGTCGCAGCACGCCCGCCCCGGCCAGGTACGCCACCAGTGCCGGGACGGGTGTGCCGAGCGGCTCCGGGGCGCGGGAGGCCGTCGCACTGTTGAGCAGCAGCGCCACCACCACGGCGGCGTAGGCGGCCACCGTCGAGGCCGTTCGGGCTGGCGTGCCTCGACCGGTCCGACGCCCGGTGCGATGCCGGCCGCTGCGCGCCTCCACCCGGCCGAAGATGGCGACGAGCACCGCCAGAACGACGCTGAGCAGCAGCAACCACGGCACCCGCCAGGCCCACCAGGCGGCGCTGCCGACCACCGGGGTGGGCAGCGCCCCGATCGCGTCGAGCACTCCGATCAGCAGGATCGCGGCGGTCAGGTGCCAGAGGAAGACGGTGAGCACCACGAGGTTGACGCCGATCACCAGCGACCAGGGGCCGGTGCGGCGCAGCAGGCGCTCCGCCGGGCCGGACAGCAGCAGGATCAGACCGAGCTGGCCGGCGGCGACGGCCAGCAGCGCGAGGCTGGGCGGCGCGGCGTTGTCCAGGCGCTCGCCGGGCACGTGCAGCATGGCCACCGGCCACGGGCCGGGCCCGGTGAGCAGCAGTACCGTGGCCAGGCCGCCGGCCAGGAACACCAGTCCGGCCCGCCGCGAGGTGGGCAGTCGTCGCCAGCGGCGTACCCCCGGACGGTCGTGGGCCGACGGTCCGGCGGCGGGCGTCGGGCCGGCTTCCGAGGCGGTCGCGGCGGTGTCGCCCGGCGGCCCGGCGGCGGGCGGCGGCATCTGCCGGGTGTCGTGCCAGGCGAAGCCGAGCTGGTGGACGGCCAGCCAACCGAAGAGGTAGTTGCCGTAGCTCAGCGCCTCCGGCCCGCTGAGCCGGCCGAGGTCGCCGAGGCCGACCAGGGCGACAAGTGCCAGCGGGATGGTCAGACCGAAGCGACGGTGCAGCGCGTACATCGGTGGGGTGAGCGCGACCGCAGCCAGGTAGGCGACCAGGAACCAGAGCGGAATGGTCGCGAACCAGAACACCTCGCGGATCCTGGTGGGGTCGGTGCCGCGCAGCCAGGCGACCGCCGCCCCGGCGGTGAGTACGAGCAGCAGCGTGTTGGTGGGGCGGACCAGGCGGGCACTGCGGTCGATCAGCCACCCGGCGGCGTCGCCGCCGCGGGCCCGCAGGCGGGTCAACGAGGCCGCGTTGGCGTAGCCCCCGACCAGGAAGAAGACGGGCATCACCTGGGCCAGCCAGGTCAGCGGGTACGCCCAGCGCAGGTCGCCGAGCGCGGAGTGCCCGGTGACCTGCCCGGAGGCGTCGCGCCCGATCGCCGTGACGCCCCAATGTCCGAAAACGACCATGGTGATGGCGAGTGCGCGGAGCAGGTCGACATATCGCTCCCGCCCAGCCGGGGTGTGCTCGGCCAGCTGGCGCAGGCGGCGCATCGCCTCAGGCTAGGCGACCTGATGACGGCTGGTGGTGATAACGGTTCGACAGTCAGGACTTGAAGTCCGAGCCCGGCTGTCGTAGAAATTCTTCAGCAACGGAGCATTAACTGAAGAGAACTACCGCCCCTCGCGCGGTGGACGCCTCCCCCCACAAGACCGGCGATCCGCCCGACCCGACCCGAGGAGAACCCATGAACAGGCGTGACATCCTGCGGCGCAGCGCCGCCGCCGGCCTCCTGGCCACCCCCGCCGCCGGTCTGCTGTCCGGCTGCGCCACCAGCGGTGGCGGTGACAAGAACGATGCCGAGACCTACCAGGGCACCAAGAGCGCCGAGAACCCGCTCGGCGTGAAGGAGGACGCCCCACTCGAGGTGGTGATCTTCGGCGGCGGGTTCGGTGAGGAGTACGCCAAGGCCCACGAGGCCATGTACACCGAGAAGTACCCGAAGGCGAAGATCAAGCACTCCTCCACCCAGGAGATCAGCAAGACCCTCCAGCCGCGCTTCGTCGACGGCACCCCGCCCGACGTGGTCAACAACTCCGGCTCCAGCCAGATCGACTTCAACGGCCTGGTCAGCCAGAACGCCCTCGCCGGCCTCGACGAACTGCTGGCCGCCCCGAGCCTCGACATCCCCGGCAAGACGGTCAAGGACACCCTGCTGCCCGGCGCGGTCGAGGTCGGCTCCTACGACGGCAAGTTCCTGGTGCTCAACTACACCTACACCGCCTACGGCATCTGGCACTCCGCCAAGCTCTTCGCCGACCGCGGCTGGTCGTACGCGAAGACCTGGGAGGAGCACATCGCGCTCTGCAAGCAGATCAAGGCCGCCGGAATCGCCCCCTGGACGTACGCCGGCCTGCACCCGCGCTACATGAGCTGGCCGCTGATCTCCACGGCGATCAAGTTCGGCGGCCCGTCGGTGGCGACCGCCATCGACAACCTGGAGCCGAACGCCTGGAAGTCCGACTCGATGCGTGCCGCCGCCGACGCCTGGCACCAGATCGTCAAGGACAAGTACATCCTGGACGGCTCGCCCGGCCTGGACCACAAGCAGTCGCAGACCGCCTGGTGTCAGGGCAAGGCCGCCTTCATCTCCTGCGGATCCTGGCTGGAGAGCGAGCAGAAGGACGTCACCCCGGCCGGTTTCAACATGACCATCGCGCCGACGCCGAGCCTGGGCAGCGGCGACAAGCTGCCGTTCGAGGCGATCCGGGGAACCGCCGGGGAACCGTTCATGGTGCCCGCCAAGGCCCGCAACGTCGCCGGCGGCCTGGAGTACTTCCGGACCATGCTCTCCAAGAAGGGCGCCCAGGACTTCACGAAGAAGGTCGCCAGCCTCACCGTGGTCGCCGGTGCCACCGAGGGCGTCGAGCTGCCGTACGGGCTGAGCACCGTGGTGAAGGCGCTCGACGCGTCCGGCGCCAACGGCTTCAACTGGGTCTACAACAGCTTCTACCGCAAGTTGGAGCGCAACCTCGTCGACGCCGCGTGCGGTGAGTTCTTCAGCGGCCGGATCGGCCCCGCCGAGTTCCTCGAACAGTGCCAGAAGGGCGCCGACTCGATCGCCCAGGACAGTTCGATCAAGAAGTACAAGCGAGCGGCCTGACCGCCCGGCCGGTGGGGGAGAGGTCCGCCCCCACCGGCCGTACCCAAACGGAGAGGTCCCTCTCGTGAAACATGGCAAGTGGCCGCTGATCGTCACGTTCCTGGTGCCACCGGTGCTGCTGTACGTGTTCTTCGTCGTCTCGCCGTACCTCCAGGCGTTCCAGATCTCCACCACCGACTGGCTCGGCTACTCGGCAGACGCCAACCCGGTCGGTCTGGCCAACTTCAAGACCCTCTGGCACGACGACTACGTGTGGAACGCGCTGAAGAACAACGCGATCCTGCTGGGGCTGGTGCCGGTGCTCACCATCGTGCTCGGGCTGTTCTTCGCCACCATGCTCGCCATGGGCGGGCGCAAGGGCAGTGCCGGCGTCACCGGCGTACGCGGCGGTGCGCTCTACCGCACCGTCTACTTCTTCCCGCAGGTGCTCTCCGTGGTGATCATCGCGTTGCTGTGGAAGGAGGTGTACCACCCCAACAAGGGGCTGCTCACCACAGCTCTGCACGGCCTCGGCCTGCCCGCGCCGACCTGGCTCGGCGACCCGGCGACCGCCTTCTGGTGCGTGCTGGCGGTGATGGTCTGGAGCAACGTCGGCTTCTACGTGGTGCTGTTCGGCGCGGCGATGTCGGCAGTGCCGAAGGAGATCTACGAGGCCGTCCTGCTCGACGGCGCGTCCCGGTTCACCACCCTGCGCCGGGTCACCCTGCCGCTGCTCTGGGACACCGTCCAGGTCGCTTGGGTCTACCTGGCCATCTTCGCCCTGGACGGGTTCATCCTCGTCCAGCTGATGACCAACGGCGGGCCGAACTTCTCCACCGACGTGATCGGCGTACGCATGTACGACACCGCCTTCGGCAGCGAGACCAAGTTCGGCTACGCCTCGGCGATCGGCGTGGTGATGTTCTTCCTGACCCTCTCGGTGGCCGTGCTGTCGCTGCGGGTCGGCCGGCGCGAACGGATCGAGTACTCGTGACCACTCTGGATCAGCCCACCGCGACCGCCCCGACCCCGGTCACCAGCGGAGACCGCCCGGTACGCCGGGAACTCGGCGTGGCCAACGCCCTCTCGCACGGCTTCCTGCTGCTCTGGGGCCTGCTCACCGTGCTGCCACTGCTGTGGATGTTCATCAGCTCGTTCAAGACCAACGGTGAGATCCTCGCCGACCCGTGGGGGCTGCCCGGCGCGCTGCACCTGGACAACTGGGTGCGGGCCTGGACCGGCGCGCACATCGGCCGGTACTTCCTCAACAGCCTGGTGGTGGTGGCCGGCTCGGTCAGCCTCACCATGCTGATGGGCGCCACCGCCGCGTACGTCTTCGCCCGGTACGAGTTCCGCGGTCGCCAGGTCGTCTACTACCTGTTCGTCGGCGGCCTGATGTTCCCGGTGTTCCTCGCCCTGGTACCGCTCTTCTTCGTGGTCCGCAACGCCGGCCTCTTCAACACCTGGCTCGGGCTGATCCTCGTGTACGCGGCCTACTCGCTGCCGTTCACAGTGTTCTTCCTGAGCGCGTTCTTCCGGACCCTGCCGACCTCGGTGGCGGAAGCCGCACTGGTCGACGGCTGCGGTCACTTCCGGCTCTTTTTCCGGGTAATGCTGCCCATGGCACGTCCAGGACTGATCAGTGTGGCGATCTTCAACTTCCTCAGCCACTGGAACCAGTTCCTGCTACCGCAGGTGCTGTTGCAGGGCGACGAGTCCAAGTGGATGCTGGCGCAGGGGCTCTTCGCGCTGTCGGTCAGCCAGGGGTACGCCGGCGACTACGCCCGGCTCTTCGCCGGACTGAGTATCGCGGTGCTCCCGGTGCTCGCGGTCTACGTGGCCTTCCAGCGGCAGGTGCAGGCGGGCCTCACCGCAGGGCAGCTCAAGTAGAACCGACCTGGCCACCGCTGTCCGATCCCGATCACCGCCCCCGCAGGCCGATACGACCTTCCACCCGACTCGTTCACCCCGACCCGCCCCACCCCGACCGGCCCCACCCCGACCCGCCCCACCCCGACCCGCCCCATCCCGGGCCGGCCCCATCCCGGCCCGGCCCGGCCCCAAGATCCGCGCAACTCCGGTGAAATTGCTGCCTCACGCCGTGCCGAGGCAGCAGTTTCACCGAAAGTGCGCGGATCTTGGCCATGTCGCGACGGGCCGGGGCTGTGCAGGTGCGTTGGGGCGTGCCGGCGCATGTGTGGAGCCACCGCGGACCCCAAGATCGTGCTCGATCCAGGATGTAGTCCCCTCCTGGCGGCGTGAGGCCACTACATCCTGGTTCGAGCACGATCTTGGGCCGGGCGCTCGGCGCTGCCGGGCGGGGGTGCGGGGCGGCAGTGCGGTGCGGGGGCGGCAGTGCGGTGCGGGGCGGCCGGGCGGGGTGCGGGGCGGCCGGGCGGGGGTGCGGGGCGGTAGTGCGGCGCGGGGCGGCCGGGCGGGGTGCGGGGCGCAGTGCGCCGCGGGGTACGCCGCGGGCAGGCGGGGCGGGGGGTGCCGTGCCGATACGGGCGGCGCGCTGGGCGCCGTCGGCTTCAGGGGGTGGGGAAGAGGCGGGCGTGCAGCGCGCCCGGGTCGGGCACCCCGGGTAGGCCACGGGCGGCGAGCCAGGCCGCGGCGGCGGCCCCGTCTCCGGCGGTGCGCAGTGGCGCGTCCGGCCAGTGTCGCGCGATCTCGGCCCGGACGGCGGCGGCGAGCGGGGTGTCCGCGGTGAGCAGGCCGCCGCCGAGCACGATCGGTGTCACAGCCCCGGCGGGGCGGATGCGGCTCACGCTCTCGGTCAGGTGCGCGGCGGCGTCGGTGATCAGTTCGGTGGCGACCGGGTCGCCGTGGGCGGCGGCGTCGACGACCAGCGGCGCGAGCCGGGCCAGTTCGACGGGGGGTCGACGGGTCACCGTCTGGATGGTGGCGTCGACGGTGTCCCGGGGGCGGGCGGCGATGTCGGCGCTGCCCAGAATCTCGGTGAGCACGGTGGTGGTCAGCGTGCCCAGCGCACTGCCGGCGTCGAGGTCGGCGAGCAGTCGGCGTACGGCTTCCCGACCGAGCCAGAAGCCCGACCCGGCGTCGCCGAGCAGCCAGCCGTGGCCGTCGGCGATCCGGTCGAGCCGCAGCTCGTGGACGTGGGCGGTGATCGCGCCGGTGCCGGCGATGAGGATGGTGCCGTCCGGGGCGGCGGTGCCGGAGGCGTACGCGACCAGGGCGTCGCCGTGGACCTCGTACGGGCAGCGCAGGCCGGCGTCGTGCCAGGCCTGGTCGAAGGCGGCCCGCCCGGCCGGGTCGGCGAGCAGTCGGCCGGCTCCGGCGAGCCCGATGGTGCCGGCGGCGGCCCGCGTCGGGTCGACGTCGGCGAGCGCTTCGCGCAGCGCGGTCAGCAGTTCGGCGGCGGCGCGCTCGGCGCCGTGACTGGTGGGGTTGCCGCCGCCGGCGCGACCGGTGCCGACGCGTTGCCCGGTGAGGGTGAGGACGGTCGCCCGGGTGGACGTGCCGCCGATATCGAGACCCACCACGACGGTGTCGGACATCGGCACGAGTCTCCTTGCGCGGAACGGCGATCTGGCTTGTTCATGCTGGTCGGCGGGGTCGTGCGGGGCAAGTTGTGGCCGGTGTGAGGGGCCGTGCGCCAGGTAACAGTTTGAAAACTTCGCCCACGGTCTTGACATAGACGGTCGTTCAGTAAGAAATTTTACCACTAACAGTTAACAGTCTTTTCGGAAAGCAGGGGCGTCTCATGGTTGATCACGAGGTGGACACCGCCGCGGGGACCGCGGTGGTCGACGCCGACGTGATCGAGCGACGGACCTCGGCCTCCGACGGGGTGCTGGCCAGGGTCCGCAACGGGCTCGGCGAGTTGACCGGTGCTCTGCACCGGGTTGCCGAGCACGTGCTCAGCGACCCGGAGGCCGCCGCCCGCTCGACGATCGTCGAACTGGCCGAGCGCAGCGGCACCTCACCAGCGACCATCACCCGGTTCTGCCGGGCGATGGGCTTCGAGGGGTACGCCGACCTGCGACTGGGCATCGCCTCCGAGACCGGCCGGGCCCGCTCTGCCGGTTGGACAGTCGACATCGGACGCGAGATCCAACCGAGCGATCCGCTCGCCCGGGTGCTCGACCAGATCATGGCCGCCGACACGCGGGCCATGCACGACACCGCCACCCTGCTCGACCTCACCGAGGTGGAGCGGGCCGCTGTGGCGATCGCCGGCGCCAGCAGGGTGAACATCTTCGGTGCCAGCGGCAGCGCCCTGGTCGGTGAGGAAATGCAGTTCAGCCTGCACCGCATCGGTGTGGCGGCGTGGGCCTGGAACGACGTGCACGAGGGGCTGGCCAGCGCCGCGTTGCTGCGATCGGGGGACGTGGCGCTCGGCATCTCGCACACCGGGCAGACCCGGGAGACGATCGAGATGCTCGCCGAGGCGGGCAGCCGTGGCGCCACCACGCTCGCGCTCACCGGCTTCCCTCGCTCCCCGTTGGCCGAGCTGGCCGACATCGTCCTGCTCACGGCCAGCCAGGCGACCACCTTCCGGCCGGACGCGCTCTCCGCCCGGCATCCCCAACTGGTGGTGCTCGACCTGCTTTACATCGCCGTCGCCCAACGCACGCACGACCGCGCGCACGCGGCCTTCCGGCGGACAGCGCAGGCCGTCGACGGGCACAAGGCAGCGAAGGGAGCCCTCTCATGATCAGCGCCCAGGGGTACGCGGACGCCGTCCGCCCGGTGCTCGACCGGCTGCTCGACTCGGAGGCGGACGGGATCACCCGGGCCGCCGACCTGATCGCCGGCAGCCTGCGCGACGGCGGCGTGCTCCAGGCGTTCGGCGCCGGGCACTCGGAGGCGTTCGCCGCCGAGCTGGTCGCCCGCGCTGGCGGGTTGGTCCCCACCAACCGGCTCTCGGTACGGGACCTGGTGATGCACGGTGACGCCCCGCGTGACGTGCTCGCCGACCCCAAGCTGGAACGTGATCCCTCCATCGCCCACCAGATCTACGCGCTCGCGGCACCCCAGCCGCGCGACGTGTTCGTGGTGGCGTCCCAGTCCGGCATCAACGGCTCGGTCGTCGAGCTGGCGGCGCTGGTCACCGAGCGCGGTCACCCGTTGATCGCGGTCACCTCGGTCGAGCACACCGCGCGGGTGGCGCCACGGCACCCGTCCGGGCACCGGCTCGCCGACCTCGCCGACGTCGTGCTGGACAACGGCGCGCCGTACGGCGATGCACTGCTGCCGCTCGAGGGCGGCGGCGCGGTCTGTGCGGTCTCCTCGGTCACCACGGCGCTGCTGGCGCAGTTGCTGACCGCGGAGGTCGTACGACGGTTCCACCAGGCCGGAGAGGTGCCCCCTATCTACCTCTCCGCCAACGTCCCCGGCGGGGACGAGCACAACCTCGCCCTCGAGTCGCGGTACGCCGGACGTCTCCGGCGTACCGCATGACCCGAATTTCACAAGGAGAGACGACGATGTCGATTACCCCCGAACACCCGGCCGCACTCGACCGTCGCACGGTGCTGCGTCGCGCCGCCGCCGTGGGCATGCTCGCCACTCCGGCCATCGGCCTGCTCGGCGCCTGCGCCACCAGCGGCAGTGACGGTGACAACGAGCAGGTCGCCGGCGGAACCAAGAGCGAGGCGAACCCGCTGGGCGTCAAGGAGGACGCCGCGATCGAGGTGGTCATCTTCAACGGTGGCTACGGCGAGAAGTACGCCACCGACGTGCACGAGCCGCTGTACAAGAAGGCGTTCCCCAAGGCCGAGGTCAAGCACCAGGCCACCCAGGCCGTCTCCACTGTGCTCCAGCCGCGGTTCGCCTCCGGCAACCCGCCGGAGTTCGTGAACAACTCGGGCGAGAAGCTGATGGACTTCGGCGCGCTCGTGGCCGACGGTCAGCTCCAGGACCTCACCGAGCTGTGGGACGCGCCGTCGGTCGACGACCCGACCAAGAAGGTCCGCGACACGGTGGTGCCGGGCACCATCGAGGCGGGTTCGTTCAACGGCAAGCCGTTCGTGCTGTACTACGTCTCCACGGTCTTCGGTATCTGGTACTCGGCCAAGCTGTTCAAGGACAATGGCTGGGCGCCGGCGAAGACCTGGGAAGAGTTCATGACCCTGCTCACGAACATCAAGGCCAAGGGCATCACCCCGTACGGCTACGCCGGTGCGAACGCGGCCTACTACCAGTGGAACGTGATCCTCACCCAGGCCGCCAAGATCGGCGGCACGGACGTGCTGAAGAACATCGACAACCTGGAGGACGGCGCCTGGAAGCAGGACGCCGTGAAGCAGGCGGCCGCGGCGTGGGCCGAGGTCGGGGCGAAGTTCAGCGACAAGAGCTTCGAGGGCCTGAAGCACACCGACGTGCAGCTGCGGCAGAACCAGTACAAGGTGGCCCTGTACCCCAGCGGTGACTGGCTGGAGGGCGAGCAGAAGAAGGACACCCCGGCCGGCTTCGACTACCAGCTCATGCCGGTGCCGAGCCTGACCGCATCGGACAAGCTGCCAGCCACCGCGCTGCGCGCCACCGCCGGTGAGGGCTACTTCGTCTCGGCCAAGAGCAAGAACCCCAAGGGTGGCCTGGAGTACATGCGTCAGATGCTGTCGAAGGCGGGCGCGAAGGGCTTCACCGAGGTGGTCAAGGCCCCGACCGTGGTCACCGCCGGGTCGGAGGGCTTCTCCTTCCCGCCCGGTGTGGCCAGCTCGCAGGCCGCGCTCAAGGCGGCCGGTCAGGACGTGTTCAACCTGTACTTCGACGGCTGGTACAAGGAGCTCGACACGGAGGCGCGTACCGCCACCAACGAGCTGATGTTCGGCCGGATCAACGCCGACGCCTTCGTGGAGCGGATCCAGAAGCGCGCCGACGCCATCAAGAAGGACAGCTCCGTCACCAAGTTCAAGCGCTGATCGATCGGAGCTAGGGTCATGCGGCACGGCAAGTATCCATTCGTGATCGGGTTCCTGTTCGCCCCGGTCGCGCTGTACGTGACATTCGTGATCTGGCCGTACGCGCAGGCGTTCCAGATCTCGATGACCAACTGGCGGGGGCTGTCCGCCCCGCAGTGGGTGGGCTTCGACAACTACCAGAGGTTGCTCGATGACGGGGCCTTCTGGAAGGCGGTCCAGCACCACGGCGTACTGCTGCTTGCCCTGCCGCTGATCACCATTGCCATCGCACTGTTCTTCTCCTTCCTGCTCAACGTGGGCGGCAAGAGCAGCGGTGGTCAACGCCAGGGGGTCTGGGGGGCGAAGTTCTACCGGGTGGTGTTCTTCTTCCCCCAGGTCCTGGCGGTGGCCATCATCGCGGTGTTGTTCCAGATGGTGTACCGGCCGAACGAGTCTGGCCTGATCAACGGCGTGTTGATGAAGTTCGGCATTGAGCCGATCCTCTTCCTGGTCAAGCCGAGCCTGGCCCTCTGGTCGATCCTCGCGGTGCTGGTCTGGCAGGCGGTCGGCTTCTACGTGGTGCTCTTCTCGGCGGGGATGGCCTCCATCCCCGGCGAGATCTACGAGGCCGCCGAGATGGACGGGGCGACGAGGGTGACGCTGTTCTTCCGGGTCACCCTGCCGCTGCTGTGGGACACGCTCCAGGTGGCCTGGGTGTACCTCGGGATCGCGGCGTTCGACGCGTTCGCCATCGTGGCGGTGCTCTCGGTGGACGGTGGCGGCCCGGACGGCGCCACCACCGTGCTGGCCATGGAGATCTACCGCAACGCGTTCGTCTACTCGAAGTACGGCTACGCCTCGGCGATGGGCGTGGCGTTGTTCTTCCTCACCCTCACGTTCGCGGCGCTGACGCTGCGGCTCACCAAGCGGGAAAGCGTGGAGTACTGATGAATCCGCAGTCGACGCTGCCGCCGACCCCGGCCGCGCTGCCGCCGAAGACCGGTGACCCGTCCGCCCCCGCCGGGCCGGGGCGTAAGGACCCTCGCTCGGAGGTACGGCTCTTCGCCGGCCTGGGGCACGTCGCGCTCGCCGTGTGGGCGGTGATCGTCATCGTGCCGATCCTCTGGACCTTCCTGGCCGCGTTCAAGAACACCAGCGAGATTTTCAGCAGCCCGTGGACGCTCCCGGCCGAGCTGCGGTGGGAGAACTTCGGGCGGGCCTGGACCAAGGCGCACGTCGGCCGTTACTTCATCAACAGCGTGATCGTGGTGTCGTGCAGCACGTTCCTCACCATGCTGCTCGGCTCGATGGCCGCGTACGTGCTGGCCCGCTACAAGTTCTGGGGCAACCGGGCGGTCTACTACCTGTTCGTCTCCGGGTTGGCCTTCCCGGTCTTCCTGGCCCTGGTGCCGCTCTTCTTCGTCGTGAAGAACCTCGGGCTGCTCGACACCCACACCGGCGTGATCCTGGTCTACTCGGCGTACTCGTTGCCGTTCACCGTGTTCTTCCTGGCCGCGTTCTTCAAGACGCTGCCGTCGTCGGTGGCCGAGGCGGGGATGATCGACGGCTGCTCGCACACCCGGCTGTTCTTCCAGGTGATGATGCCGATGGCGAAGCCGGGCCTGATCAGCGTGGCGATCTTCAACATCATCGGCCAGTGGGCGCAGTACCAGCTCCCGTTGGTGCTGCTCTCCAACGCCAAGGACAAGTGGGTGCTCACCCAGGGCATCGCCGACATCTCGGTGAACGCCGGCTACGAGGCGGACTGGTCCGGGCTGTTCGCCGCGCTGACCATCGCCATCCTCCCGATGATCATCGTGTACGCGGTCTTCCAGCGTCAGATCCAGGCCGGCCTCACCTCCGGAGCGGTGAAGTAGGACGCCTCACCGCTCGTCGACGCGGGTGTGCCAGGAGCGCCACAGCGCCGCGTACGCTCCGCCGGCCGCGACCAGCTCGTCGTGGCTGCCGATCTCGGTGATCCGACCGTCGGCCAGCACGGCGACCCGGTCGGCGTCGTGCGCGGTGTTGAGCCGGTGCGCGATCGCGATGACGGTCCGCCCGACCAGTACGGCGGCCAGCGCGCGTTCGGTCCGGCGGGCGGTGGACGGGTCGAGCGCGGCGGTCGCCTCGTCCAGGATCAACGTGTGCGGGTCGGCGAGCACCAACCGGGCCAGCGCGAGCTGTTGGGCCTCGGCCGCACCGAGTTGACGGGCCCCGTCGCCGAGCTGGGTGTCCAGGTCGTCGGGAAGCTCGGCGAACCACCCGGCGCCCACCGTGAGCAGCGCGTCACGCATCTCCTCGTCGGTGGCGTCGGGCGCGGCGAAGGAGAGGTTGTCGCGTACCGAGCCGATGAAGACGTGGTGCTCCTGGGTGACCAGGGCGATCCGGCGGCGTCGCTCGGCCGGGTCGAGGTCGGTGATCGGGCAGCCGCCGATGGTGACGACGCCGTGGCGTGGCGCGTCGATCCCGGCCAGCAGCCGGGCCAGGGTGGACTTGCCGGCGCCGGACGGGCCGACGACGGCCAGCCGCTCACCGGGCTGCACCTCCAGGTCGATGCCGTGCAGCACGTCCGGCCCGTCGGAGTAGGAGAACCGGGCGCCACTGACCACCAGCCGCTCACCCCGTGACGTGGCGTTCGTGCCGGGTGCTTCCGGCGGGACCATGCCCACGCCGAGCAGTCGCGCGTACGACGCGAAGCCGCGTTGCGCCTGCTCGGTCCACTGCAACAGCCGGTCCAACGGGTCGATCGCCTGTTGCAGGTAGAGCGCGGCGGCGACGACCGCGCCGAGCGACACCATGTCCCGGGAGAGCAGGTAGCCCCCGACGAGCAGGACCATGGCGACCGGCAGCGGATAGCTGGCCTCGACGACCGAGAAGAACACGGTACGCAGCGCGAGGGTCGCCCGACGGGCCCGCCACACCGCTGTGACGCGGGTGGTGCCGTGTCGGATCCGGTCGTCGGCCAGCCGCAGCGCCTCCACGGTGCGCGCGCCCTCGGCGGTGGTGGTCAGCGTCTCGGTCAGCTCGGCCGCCGCCGCGCCCTCGGTGAGGTACGCGGAGCTGGCCCGGCGCAGGTACCAGCGGGTCACCGCCACGATCGACGGGAGCCCGGCCAGCGCGGCCAACCCGAGCAGCGGGTGCAGCAGGAAGACGGCCCCGAACAGCAACGTCAGCTGCACCGTGGCGATGACCATCGTGGGCACCACGTCCCGGACGGTGGTGCCGACCGTCGACACGTCGACCGAGCTGCGGGTGGCCAGGTCCCCGGAGCCGGCACGTTCGACGACCGAGACGGGCAGCCCGAGAGTCCGGGAGACGAACTCCTCGCGTAGCTCGGCGACGGCCCGTTCGCCGAAGCGGTGGCCGGCGTACTGGGCGTACCGGGAGAGCAGGGCGCTGACCGCGACGCAGCCGGCGATGGCCAGTGCCAGCCGGTCCACTGTCGCCACGCCCGCGCCCGCGGTGACCCGGTCGACGATGGTGCCCAGCAGCCACGGCGGGGCGAGCCCGGCGACCGCGGCGGCGCTGTGCAGCGCCAGCACGACCCCGACGGCGCGCCGGTGCCGGCTGATCATGTCCCGTAGGGCGCGGCGTACGGTGCCACGGTCGGCGACCGGCAGCCGGCTCACCGGTACGCCTCCTCGCTGCCGCGGGCCACCAGGTGCCGGTAGGCCGGGTCGTCGTCGAGCAGGTCGGCGTGGCTGCCGGTGGCGGTGACCCGGCCGGCGCTCAGAAGCGCGACCACGTCGGCCCGGCCGAGCAGCAGCGGCGACGTGGCGATCACCACTGTGGTCCGCCCGGCCCGCCCGGCCCGCGCGGCCCGCAGCCGCTCGGCGATCCGCGCCTCGGTGTGCGCGTCCACCGCCGACGTCGGGTCGACGAGGATCAGCACCTCCGGTTCGCTGCTCAACGCCCGGGCCAGGCGCAGCCGTTGGCGTTGACCGCCGGAGAGCGTCCGCCCTCGGGCGTCGATCGGGGTGTCCAGCCCGGCGGGCAGGGCGTCGACGACATCCTGCGCCGACGCGGTCCGCAGGGCCGCGCCGATCCGTTCGTCATCGTCGTCGGCCCCGGCTCGCAGGATGTCGCGCAGGGTGCCGGCGAAGAGGTAGGAGTCGTGGTCGGCGACGAGGATCCGCGCGCGGACCTCGTCCAGGGCGACCTCGCGCAGCGGCACGCCGCCCCAGGTGACGTCGCTGGCCACGTACCGGCCGAGCCGGTCGGCCAACGCCACGGCCGCCGCCGGGTCGTCCACCGCCACCCCGGTCAGGTGGCCGGCGCGCACGGTCAGGCCGGTCACCGGGTCGTGCAGGTCGGCCGGGTCGTCCGGCCCGGCCAGGTCGTCCGGCCGGCGTGCCTCGGGCACGGCACCCGGCCACCGGCGGCCCGGACCACCGACGTCGTCGGGTGTCACGTTGAGCAGGTCGGCGATCCGTCGGGCGGCGACCCGGCCGCGAATGAGCTGGTAGCTGCCCTCCAGCAGAAACCAGACCGGCACGATCAGGGTCGCCACGTAGCCGTAGACGGCGACCAGCTCGCCGATCGTGACGTCGCCGGTCACCGCCATCCGGGCCGTCAGCCACACCACCGCCGCCAGGAACAACCCGGGGATGGCGACGGTCGCCGCGTCGATCCAGCTGTTGACCGCGCCGACCCGGTAGCCCTCGGCGCGTAGCTCCTGGGACCGGGCCGCGTACCGCCGGGCGAACAGGTCCCGGCCGCCCACCCCGGCGAGCACCCGCAGCCCGGCGACGATGTCACCGGATCGGGCGGTGAGCGCGCCCTGTTGCCGGCGGTAGACCGATTCGACCTGCTCCAGGCGGCGCAGCAGCGGCCCCACGATCAGGCCGACCAACGGCACCCCCACCAGCACGCAGAGCGCGAGCATCGGGGAGACCGACCAGAGCACCACGGCGATCACCCCGTACGCGATGACAGCGCCGACGCCGGGCCCGGTCAGCGTCAGCACCTGCGCCGTCCAGTCGATGTCGGAGCCGCCGATGGTGGACACCTCACCCGCGCCGACCCGCCGGGGCAGCACCGCGCCGATGCGGGACAGGTGGCGCAGCAGAACCTCCGCCGAGCGGGCCTTGGCGTCCTCCCGGATGAAGGTCATCGTGCGGTGCCGCATGATGCCCAGGTAGGACAGGGCCACGCCCGCGACGACGATCGCCGCTACCCAGAGCGCCAGGGCCTGGCTGTCGCGTTCGCGCAGCCCGTCGTCGACGGCGCGGGCGATCAGGTAGGGCCGGGCCGAGAGCCCGATCATCCAGGCCGTGCCGATCAGGCTGCCGCGCAGCACCCGCCAGGGTTGGCAGCGGACGAGCCACCAGAGGTAGCGCATCGGACCGCGGGCGTCGGGGGTGCCAGGATCGGGATGCGGGATCTGGGGAGGCACCCGATCACGCTACCGACCGGCCCCGACAGCCCACCGGCCCGACGACGGTGAGGTGCGCCTCCGTTCCTGTCGGACGGGAGAGGCAGAATCACGTTCGTGCTGGTGGCGGTGGTGTCCGACGAGCGGGGTGGGGGAGTGCTGTGCCCGCTGGACGCCACCGGCCGGCCGACCGGCCGACCCGAGGTCGTCACCGATCTGGTCGCCGCGGTCGCCGCCCGCGAGGCCGCCGAGCACCCGCGCTGGGTCTGGTCGACCGCCACGGCGCTCTACCCGACGCTGCTGCGCGCCGGCGTCCGGGTCGATCGGTGTCACGACGTGGAGTTGACCGAGGCGTTGCTGCTCGGGCACGTGGGCCGTTGGGGTGAGCCCCGCTCGCTGGCCGCCGCCTGGGCCCGGCTGACCGGCGCGGCGGTGCCGCCCGACCCGCCGCCGCGCGCCGCAGCACCACCCGGGCACGGGCAGGGCGCGCTCTTCGACACCCTGCCCGGTCCGCCGGGCCCGGGCATCGAGGCACTGACCCAGGTGTACGCCGACCAGCTCACCCGCGTCGCCGCGACCGAGCACCCCGGCCGGTTCCGGTTGCTGGTGGCCGCGGAGTCGGCCGGCGCGCTGATCGCGGCGGAGATGGGTGTCGCCGGGCTGCCCTGGCGGGCCGACGTGCACAACGAGATCCTGCACGAGCTGCTCGGCGAGGCGTCCCCGGTCGGTGGTCCGCCACGCCGACTCGCCGAGCTGGCCGCCCGGATCGCCGACGCGCTCGGCGTACGCGGCCTGCACACCGACTCCCCGGCGGAGCTGCTGAAGGCGTTCGCCCGGGCCGGGGTGGAGCTGCCCAACACCCGGGCCTGGGTGCTGCGCGGGGTGGACCATCCGGCGGTGCCGCTGGTGCTGGAATACAAGGAGCTGTACCGGATCTGGACGGCGCACGGCTGGTCCTGGCTCGATCAGTGGGCCCGGGGCGGCCGGTTCCAACCGGAGTACGTGCCGGCTGGTGTCGTCTCCGGCCGGTGGGCCACCCGGGGCGGTGGCGCGTTGCAGATTCCCAAGGTGATCCGACGGGCGGTGGTGGCCGATCCGGGCTGGCGGTTGGTGGTCGCCGACGCCGGCCAGTTGGAGCCCCGGGTGCTGGCCGCGGTCTCCGGCGACGCGCGGTTGGCGGCGGCGGGCGGTGCCGGCGACCTCTACGCGGCCCTGGCCCGGGACTCGTTCGGCGGTGACCGGGCCAAGGCCAAGGTGGCCCTGCTCGGCGCGATGTACGGGCAGACCGGCGGGGCCGCGGTGCCCGCGTTGGCGGTGCTGAAGCGCAGCTACCCGACGGCGTTCGGTTACGTCGAGGCGGCGGCGCGTACCGGTGAGACGGGTGGGCTGGTGCGGTCGTGGCTGGGGCGGACGTGTCCGCCCGGCTCGGTCGGGTTCGGTGATCTCGACGACGAGCCCGCCGACCCGGAGCGGGCGGGTGATCCGCACAGTCCGCGGGCGCGTGCCGCCCGGTCCCGGGGGCGTTTCACCCGCAACTTCGTCATCCAGGCCACGGCGGCGGAGTGGGCCTCCACCTTGCTGGCCACGCTGCGGACGGAGCTGTCCGGCACCGACGCCGAGCTGGTCTTCTTCCAGCACGACGAGGTGGTCGTGCACGCGCCGGCCGATCAGGCGGACGCGGTCGCCGAGGCTGTCAATCGGTCGGGCGAGCGAGCCTCCGCGCTGCTCTTCGGTGCGACGCCGGTCCGGTTCCCACTGGACCTGTCCATCGTCGACTGCTACGCCGACGCGGCCTGACCCGTGCTCGCGCCATGATCAAGTGACGGGAAGGAGGTTCCAGGAGCCCTCTCGGCCTACTTGTCATCACTTGATCAACGGCGCCCGTCAGGGGTGGCAGCGGGGCGGAGCGGCTGCGGTCCGGTGTATAACGGTTGTGCTATTTCTCCTTTTCGCCCCGCCACCCCTGACTGGCGCTCCTCGTTGCAGTGTCCGTAGGAGGGGGCGGATCGGTCGCGGTCGCTCCCATGCTTGAGGGGGGCGCAGCTGAACGGGATCGCAGGAATGATCATCGCCGCAGGCGGGGGACGACGGATCGGTGGTCCCGAGGCGCTGCTGCACCAGGGCGACAAGCCGCTGGTGAATCAGATGATCGACACGATGACCGAGGCGGGCTGCGAGCAGATCGTGGTCGTCCTGGGCGCTGCCGCCGAGCAGGTCCAGGAGACCGCCGACCTGGGCAAGGCGACCGTTGTGATCAACAAGGCGTGGGGCACCGGGGTCGGCTCGTCCATCCGGGCCGGCCTGGCCGCCATGGACGACGTGGGGATCGAGGCGGTGGTGGTGGTGCCGGTCGACATGCCGGGCCTGACCGCCGAGGCGGTCAGCCGGGTGGCCGCGCTGCCGTACCCGGACGTGCTGGTCTGTGCCACCTACGACGGTCTGCGCGGCTACCCGATGCTCTTCGGCCGCCGGCACTGGCCCGGCATCGCGACCCTGGCCAGCGCCGACGTCGGCGCTCGGCCGTACCTGTTGGCGCACAAGGACCAGATCGTCGACATCGCCTGCGACTCGGTGGCCGACGGCAGCCGGGTCGACACTCCGGAGCTGATGGAGATGTACGGGCTCACCGTCCCGCCGCAGCGCGTCGGGGTCTAGGACCGCGCCGATCTTGCAGTTTCTGTCGCCGATACGCGTGGGATGCCCGGCATGTCGGTGCAGAAAGTGCAAGATCGCGTAAGGGTGGGCGGGTTGCCGGGCAGCCTCCTTGCGGGGCTGCCCGGCGGTGCCTACTCCGCCGCCTGGTCCAGCTCGCCGGTGGCGGCGAGACGCTGGTACCAGTGGGCGCTGTCCTTCCAGGTGCGTACCTGGGTGTCGTAGTCGACCCGGATGATGCCGAAGCGACGGTCGTAGCCGTAGCCCCACTCGAAGTTGTCCAGCAACGACCAGACGAAGTAGCCGCGCACGTCCGCGCCCTGCGCGCGGGCGTCGGCCATCGCGCCGATGTGCCGACGCAGGTAGTCGATCCGCCGCTCGTCGTGGATCCGGCCGTCGGCCGACACCACATCGTCGAACGCCGCGCCGTTCTCGGTGATCATCATGGGCTGGTTGGGGTATTCGCGCTGCAGGCGCAGCAGCAGCTCGGTCAGCGCCGGCGGGTCGATGTTCCAACCCATCGCCGTGTACGGGCCGGGCTGCGGCAGGAAGTCGACGTTCTCCGCGGCGACCCACGGCGTCGAGGTCGACGCGCCGTGCCCGTCGGCGTCGGAGCGGGCCGACACCCCGTCCCACGCCCGGACCAGGGTGCTGGAGTAGTAGTTGACCCCGAGCACGTCCAGCGGCACCGCGATCAGCTTCTCGTCGCCCTCGCGCACGAACGACCAGTCGGTGACGGAAGCGGTGTCGGCCAGCAGGTCGGCCGGGTACTCCCCGTCCAGCATCGGGCCGAGGAACGCCCGGTTGGCCAGGGCGTCGATCCGCCGGACCGCGTCCTGGTCGGCGGCCGAGTCGGACGCCCCCCGGATGACGTGCAGGTTCAGGGTCACCGACAGCTCGGCGGAGGGGGCCAGCTCCCGGACCACCCGACCGGCCAGGCCGTGCGCGAGGTTGAGGTGGTGCACCGCGGCCAGCGCCGCCGCCGGCTCGGTCCGACCCGGCGCGTGCACGCCGGAGGCGTAGCCCAGGTACGCGGAGCACCACGGCTCGTTGAGCGTCGTCCAGGTGTGCACCCGGTCGCCCAACGCACCGACGATGCCCGCCGCGTACTCCTGGAAGCGCAACGCGGTCTCCCGCGCCGCCCACCCGCCGGCGTCCTCCAACTCCTGCGGCAGGTCCCAGTGGTACATGGTGGCGACCGGGCGGACACCCCGCTCCAGCAGCCCGTCCACCAGCCGCGAGTAGAAGTCGATGCCGGCCTGGTTGAACCGGCCCGAGCCGCCCGGCTGCACCCGGGGCCAGGAGATGGAGAACCGGTACGCACCGAGCCCCAGGTCGGCGATGTGCCCGAGGTCGTCGGCCCACCGGTGGTAGTGGTCGGCGGCCACGTCACCGGTGTCCCCGTTGAGAGTCCGACCCGGTGTGTGGCTGTAGGTGTCCCAGATGGACGGTCCGCGCCCGTCCTCGGTCGCCGCGCCCTCGATCTGGTACGCGGCCGTCGCCGAGCCCCAGACGAAGCTCTCCGGGAAGTGGTGTTGCGTCATCGTTCCGTCCCCTGGATCTCGCAGATGTAGCCCGTCGAGGTGCCGGCCACCAGTTCGGCGCTGACCGTCCCACCCTCGTAGCGCACGTCGAACTCGGCGCCCGGCCCGTTGCCGGGTGACGGTACCCGTACCCGGGTCCGCTGCCCCTCGGCCGGTGCGTACACCCGCAGCCGCACATCGTCGGCCCACTCGTAGTCCGGTCGGTCGGTGCGCGAGCCGAACGGGATGACCGCGCCCGGTCGGGCCAGCACCGGCAGGCTGTCGAAGCAGTGCTTCTCGGTCAGCCAGGCCGGGCCGGTGACCTGCGCGCCGGTGACCAGGTGCGTCCAGGTGCCGGCGGGTACGTAGTACGTGACGTCGCCGTCGGCGCTGAGCACCGGGGCGACCAGCACGTCCGGGCCGAGCATGTACTGCCGGTCCAGGTGTGTCGTCGCCGGGTCGTCCGGGAACTCCAGGAACATCGGGCGCATCACCGGCGTCCCGTCGCGGTGCGCCTCCTGAGCGGCGGCCGCCAGGTACGGCATCAGGCCGAGCTTGAGGTGGGTGAAGTGCCGCAGCACGTCCACGGACTCCTCGTCGTACGCCCACGGCACCCGGTACGAGCCGGACCCGTGCAGCCGGGAGTGAGAGGAGAGCAGCCCGAAGGCGACCCACCGCTTGAACACCGCCGGGTCGGGAGTGCCCTCGAAGCCGCCGATGTCGTGGCTCCAGTAGCCGAAGCCGGAGGCCGCCAGGGACAGCCCGCCGCGCAGCGACTCGGCCATCGCGACGAACGTCGACTCGCAGTCGCCGCCCCAGTGCACGGGGAACTGCTGCCCGCCGGCGGTGGCCGAGCGGGCGAACAGCACCGCCTCGCCCTCGCCGCGTTCGGTCTCCAGCAGCTCGAAGACGGCCTTGTTGTAGAGGTACGAGTAGTAGTTGTGCATCCGCTGCGGGTCCGAGCCGTCGTGCCACACCACGTCGGTCGGGATGCGCTCACCGAAGTCGGTCTTGAAGCAGTCGACGCCCATGTCCAGCAGGGCCTTGAGTTTGCCGGTGAACCAGCGGACCGCGTCCGGGTTGGTGAAGTCGACGAGCGCCATGCCAGCCTGCCACTTGTCCCACTGCCAGACCGAACCGTCCGGGTTGCGGACCAGGTAACCGGCCTCGCGGCCCTCCTCGAAGAGGTAGGAGCGCTGCGCGATGTACGGGTTGATCCAGACGCACACCTTCAGGTCGCGCTCGTGCAGCCGGCGCAGCATCCCCTCCGGGTCTCCGAAGGTCGCCGGGTCCCAGATGAAGTCGACCCAGTGGAACTGACGCATCCAGAAACAGTCGAAGTGGAACACCGACAGCGGCAGCCCCCGCTCGGCCATCCCGTCGACGAACTCGGTCACCGTCTTCTCGTCGTACGAGGTGGTGAACGAGGTCGACAACCAGAGGCCGTACGACCAGGCGGGGATCCGGGCCGGACGACCGGTGAGGGCGGTGTAGCGGCGCAGCACGTCCTTCGGGTGGGGTCCGTCGATGACGTAGTAGGTGAGCGACTGGCCCTCGACGCTGAACTGGGTCTGAGCGACGACCTCGGAGCCGACCTCGAACGACACGTGCTCCGGGTGGTCGACGAAGACCCCGTAGCCGGCGCTGCTCAGGTAGAACGGCACGTTCTTGTACGCCTGCTCGCTGGCGGTGCCCCCGTCGGCGTTCCAGATGTCGACGGTCTGCCCGTTCTTCACGAACGGGCCGAAGCGCTCGCCCAACCCGTACACCGTCTCGCCGACACCGAGGGCGAGCCGTTCGTGTACGTGCCGGCGGCCCTCGGCGTCGGTGACGACGCCGATGCTGCGTGCGGTGGACGCGGTGACCAGCCGGTCGCCGTGCAGGAAGTCGACCCGCCACCCGTCGATGAGCGCGACCCGCGCGGTCAGCTCGCCGGTGGTCAGTGTCGCGCTGAGCCCGGTGACGTCGACGGTGACCGGGTGCGTGTCGTCGGTGCTCAGCCCGAAGTGCGGCTCGCGGGGCAGCCCTCCGGTGTGGTGGGCGATGGTCACGCCGATGACACCGGGGGCGGGGGAGAAGAACCGGACGGTGACCAGCGGGCGGTTGAGGGTGTCGCCGCGGCCGGTGATCTGACCGGTCGGTGCGAAGACGGTGAAGCCGCGCTCGTCCGGCTCGACCGACTCCACGATGCCGGGGCGCAGGACGCTGACGCCGGGGCGCAGCTGCCAGTACCCGTCGGTGAACTTCACTTCTCGGCTCCTGCCGTGATGCCGCGCGCCAGAGTGCGCTGGAAGATGAGGAAGAAGAGGATGGCCGGCACCAGGCTGATCAGCGCGCCGGCGTTGGTGGTCGGGGCGTCCATCAGCCGGTCGCCCTGCAACGACGCGAGCGCGACCGGAATGGTCTGCGTCCGGTTGTCGATCAGCATGACCAGCGGGATGAGGAACTCGTTCCACGTCCAGATGAAGAAGAAGATGAGCAGCACCGCGAGGGTGGGCCGCAGGTTGGGGAAGACCACCCGCCACAGCACGGTCCACTTGCCGGCGCCGTCCAGCGCGGCGGCCTCCAGCAGCGAGCGCGGGAACGTGCCCATCACCGAGGCGAGCAGGTACGTGCCGAACGCGCTCTGGATCACGGTGAAGATGATGATCACCGAGAGCTGGGTGTTGTAGAGGCCGACCTGCTTCGCCGCGTAGTACAGCGGGTAGATCAGCGCCTCCTGCGGCAGCATGTTGGCCAGCAGGAAGAGACCCACGATCCACAGCCGGCCCCGGACCCGGCCGATGCCCAGCGCGTACGCGTTGAGCAGTGACACGGCGACGCCGAGCACTGCCACCGAGCCGGCGATGACCGCCGAGTTCCAGAACTTCAGCGGGAAGTTGACAGCGGTCCAGTACGTGCGCAGACCCTTGGTGTAGAACTCCGTCGGCCAGCTCAGCGGGCCGCCCGACGAGTAGTCGCCGGGCGACTTGAACGCGTTGAGCAGCATGAACGCGAACGGCACCAGCATGACGAGCGCGCCGAGGGTAACCAGGGCGAGCACCACCCAGCGGCTGACACCACGGTGGTGTCGATCGCGTACGGGCCGGGCCGGCGTCACCGGCGCGGGGCTCGGTGTGAGCGTGACGGCCATGTCAGAACCCCCGGTCCCGGCGCTCGCTGCGGGCCTGCATCCAGATGAAGACCCCGGCCACCACCACGATGATCAGTGTCAGCACCGTGGAGATCGCGGAGCCGTAGCCGACCTGCAGCTTCTTGAAGAACGTGTAGTAGGCGAAGTAGCTCGGCACGTTCGTCGCGTTGTCCGGACCACCCCGGGTCAGCGCGAAGATCGGCCCGAACACCTTCAACGCGGCGATGGTGCAGGTCAGGGCCACCACGAAGGTCTCCGGCCGGATCTGCGGAAGGGTGATCGCCCGGAACCGGTGCAGCCAGTTCGCGCCGTCGACCTCGGCCGCCTCGTACAGCTCGGGGTCGACCCGCTGCAACGCCGCCATGAAGACGACCACCGGGTAGCCGATCTGCACCCAGATCATCACGGCCATCACGGCCGGCAGGGCGGTGCCCGGGTCGCCGAGCCAGTCATGACGTAACGCGCCGAGACCGACCACGTCGAGCAGGCTGTTGAACGCGCCGTCGGGGCGCAGGATCCAGCCCCAGACGATGCCGGCCACCACGACGGGCAGCACCTGCGGGAGGTAGAACGCGGCCCGCAGCGCGGCGGCGGTGCGGGGCTTGAACCGGCGGCCGACGACGTCGAAGAGCACCGCGGCGAGTAGCAGCCCCAGCACAGTGGGCACCACCACCATCGCGACGAGCATCCAGACGGTGTTGCGGAACGACGCCCAGAACACGTCGTCCTGCAGCAACTGCCGGTAGTTGTCCAGGCCGACCCACCGGGGGTCGCCGACGCCGGACCACTTGGTCAGCGACAGGTAGAGGGTGCCGACCAACGGCGCGCCGATGACCAGGAGAAAGAGCGCCGCTCCGGGGAGCAGGTAGAGCCAGTACGCCGCGTTGCGGCCGCGGCGTCTGCGGCTGGGCGCGGGCGGGGTGGGGGTCGCGGCCGGCGGTGTGGCGGCGACCGTCTCGGAGACTGCCATGGAAGATCCTTCCCGGCGGGGCGGGCGGGCGCGCGCCGGTCGTGCCGGTCGCGCCCGCTGCTCGCCGTGTCACTTGCCGGTGATCTCCTTGACGCCATCGGCGTACGGCTTGGCGATCGTGTCGAGAACCTGGTCGGCTGACTTCGAGCCGTTGATCAGACCCTGGAAGCCGGAGACCAGCACGTCGTAGTAGCCGGGGACCGGCCAGTCCGGGTAGAAGGCGAGCCCGTCGGACTTGCTGACCGTGTTGAAGTCCTCGATCAGCTTGCGGTCCTTCGGGTCGCTGATCTTCGACGCGTCAGCGGCGACCGGAACACCACCGTTGTTGCCGATCAGGTCCTGGATCTCCGGACGCAGGGTGATGTCGATGAAGTCGTACGCCAGGCTCTTGGCCTTGCTGTTCTCCGGGACGACCCAGAGGTTGCCGGAGGAGCCGGCCTGCAGGGTGTTGCCGGGGAAGAGGAAGGTGTCCCAGTTGGCCTTCATCTCGGTCTTGAACCGGCCGTACCACCAGCTACCCGAGACGATCATCGGAACCTTGCCGCCGATGAAGGCGGTGCCCATGTCCTCGGCCTTGAGGCTTGCCGAGTTCTTCGCGACGTAGCCCTTCTGCACCCACTGGGCGAAGGTGTCCGCGCCGTACTTGAGCGGGTCGGCCTTGAAGTCGACCGGGTTCTTGTAGAGCTGGTAGTTGTCGACGAACTGCCGGTCGCCCTTGGAGAGGGCGAGCTGGTAGAAGAGCTGCCCGGCCGGGTACTCGGCGCCGGCCATGCCCAGCGGGGTGATGCCCTTGCCGACGAAGGTGTCCATCGCGGCGGTCATCTCCGCCATCGAGGTCGGAACCTTGACGCCGTTGCTCTGGAACAGGTCCTTGTTGTAGTAGACGGTGACGTACTCGCCGTAGTTCGGCACACCGAACCACTTGCCGGAGCCCATCACGCCCTTGTCGCTGTACCGGGCGGTGGTCTGCAGGCTGGGGCTGAGCTTGCCGGCCCAGCCGCGCTTGTCGGCCTCGCTGCTCAGATCGGCCAGCAGACCCTGGGAGGAGAGCAGCCCGGCGGTCGCGTTGCCCTTGTTGTACTCCATGATGTCCGGGCCCTCGGACGAGTTGATGATCATGCCGGCGTTCTGCTGGATCTGCTCGAACGCCTTGCGCTCGAAGCGCACCTCCACGCCCGGGTGCTCGGACTTGAAGATCTCGATCGCCCGGTCCCAGCCGACCCCCATGGCACTGTTCTCGCTCTCGTAGTGCCAGAGCTTGAGGGTCTTGGCGTCACTGTCGTCCCCGCTGTCACCACCGCCGCACGCGGCCACGGTGGTCGTCGCCATCGCCGCCAGGGCGATCGCGGCGACGAGCCGGTGGAATCGCTGCATTAGCATCCTCCTCGTTGAGTATCTAGCCGGTACTTCACGGGGCCCGTCGTCGCGTTGCAGCGCGGCGGCGGGCCATTTACTGATCGGCCCCCATCAGCTGGTGGCTTCGGGGCACGGCGGTCGACCCACGGACCTCCAACGCGCACGGCAGCAGTTGCTGGTGACGAAGGTCAGCGGGGCCATCCAGCTGGCGCGTCAGCGCCTCGATCGCGATCCGGCCGAGCGCCGAACCGGGTGACGTCATAGCGGTCAGTGCCGGGGTGGCCAGCTCGGCGACCTGCGGCGAGGTGACCATCGAGACGACGGAGACGTCGTCGGGCACTGACAACCCGCGGCCGGTCAACTCACCGAGAATGCCGAAGATCGCCGTCTCGTTCATCGCCAACACCGCCGTCAGCTCCGGGGCCCGCGCGAACGCGGCGGCCAGGGCGGCCCGCCCGCCGGCGGCGCTGTCCTCGGCCGCGATCATCACCGGCTCCAGGCCGTGCCCGGTCATCGCCGCGGTGAAGGCGTCACGGGTACGCAACGCCGGCCCGTAACCGCTGGCCAACGTCGCGGCCGAGTGGTTGACGTAGACGATGCGCCGATGCCCGAGGCCGACCAGATGCGCGACAGCCTCCCGGACGGTCTGGTCGAAGTCGATGTCGACGTAGGAGAGCGTGCTGGTGTCGCCCGTGCGGCCGATCAGCACCAGCGGCACCCCCGCCTCCTGGAGCACCGTGACCCGCTCGTCAGCCAGCTCGACCTCCATCAGCACGACCCCGTCAAGCATCCGCTGACTGGCCAGCCGACGTAGGTCGTCGAGGTTGCCACCACCGACCGGCGAGAGCACCAGGTGGTAGCCGGCGACGCTGGCCGCGGCGGCGGCACCGGTGACGAACGCGGTCTCGGTGGCACCCAGGCCACGCTCGTCCATCGGCATCAGCAGGCCGAGGATCCGGCTGCGGCGACTGGCCAGCCCACGGGCCATCGCGTTGGGCTGGTAGTCGAGCTGCGCCATCGCGGCGAGCACCTTGTTGCGGGTGGCCTGCGAGATCGGCCGGGTGCCGGTGAGCACGTACGAGACGGTGCTGACCGAGACCTGTGCGAGGCGGGCGACGTCGTGCATGGTGGCCACCGCGCGCACCTCCTCCGGCCTGGGGTGGGACCGCTCCCGAACTTCGTCGAAGCGTTTCGACGAAGCGGTTCGACAGGACGCTAGGCCACCTGTTACGGCGACGTCAATAGCCGATGTCGAAAAGAATTCAAGGGCGCGCGGAGCCCCGCACCCTTGGATGCAGGGCGCGCGCCGCTCCCCGGTCGGTCAGTCGCACAGGACGGTCGCGGCCAAGATCCGCGCAAGATCGGGGATGTTGCTGCCTCCCATTCGCCGGAGGCAGCAACTTCAGGGAAGTTGCGCGGATCTTGGGTGCGGGGTGCGGGGTGCGGGGTGCGGGGTGCGGTGAAGGCGCGGGGCCTGGCCCGGTGGAGGCGTGCGGGGCGGCCCGGTGGGGTGAGGGCGAGGGGCGCGGCCCGGTGCGGCGAAGGCGAGGGCGCGGGGAGAGGGCGCGCGACGACGCGGTGGGGCGAACGCGAGGGCGAAGGCGAGCGGGCCCCGTGGGGCGCGGCGGGCGAGGGTCAGGGCAGGTTGAACAGGGTGGCGGCGTTGTTCCAGCAGACCGCGCGTAGCCAGTCGTCGCCCAGGTCCAGTCGGGCGAGCCCGGTCACCTGATCGGCGTACGGGTACGGGATGTTCGGAAAGTCGCTACCCAGCAGCACCTTGCCGGCCAGCCCCAACTCGCGTAACCGGGGCAACTCCTCGGCGGGGTAGGGAACGAACTGGTCGAAGTGGGGCGTGAACACCATTGTGGTGTCCAGTCGGACCCGCTCGTACGTCTCGGCGAGGTCCAGGAAGGCCTGGTAGTCCGGGGCTCCCATGTGTGCCACCACAGCGGTCAGTCGAGGGTGGCGGGCGAGTAGGGCGGCGAACGGTTCCGGGCCGGTGTGGGAGGTCCCCACCGGGGCGTGCCCGGCGTGCACCACCACCGGCACATCCGCGTCGGACAGCATCCCCCACACCGGGTCCAGCGCCGGATCGGTCGGCGCGAAGCCGCCGACCTGTAGGTGCAGCTTGAACACCTGGGCGCCTTCGGCGAGGGCTGCCTCGACGTACCCGGGGGCGTCCGGCTCGGGGTAGAACGTGGCCGAGGCCAGGCACCCGGGGGTGTCGCGGGCGAAGTCCAGCGTCCAGCGGTTGAGTTCCGCCGCCATGCCCGGTCGGTGTGCGTACGCCAGGGCGCTGAACGCCCGCACCCCGAGCCGGCGCAGGTGCGCGACCCGTTCGGCGTCGCTCCAGCGGTAGAGGATCGGCCATTCGGTGCCGACCAGCGGCCCGGCCGCGTCGAAGTAGGCCCACACCCGACGCAGCAGGCGTGGTGGCAGGAAGTGCACGTGCACGTCGGCGAGGCCGGGCAGCCCCAGGGCGCGGCAGAACCCCGGTACGCGGTCGTCCGCATCGGGTGGGACCGGCAGATGGTCGCCGCCTGTGCCAGGCGGCACAGGCACAGGCACCGGCACCGGCACCGGCACCGGCACAGGCACAGGCGCCGGATCGGTCATATGTCGATGTCGAATCGGCTCAGCACCGAGGGTGCGATCAGGCCGACGGTGGCGAGCGCGGAGACGACGGTCAGTGCGATGCGCATTCCGACCACTTCGGCCTTGCTGCCAACGCGCAGGGCGATGCTGTTCGGCAGGCCGATCATCATCCACATGCGCCGCTTGATGGGGATCGGCCAGAGGATCGGCACGCCGGCTCTGGTGATCATGTCGCCGAGGATGTGCACGAAGCAGCCCACGCCGAGCGCGGTGCCGATCAGTGGATAGCCGCGTCCGCCCGGCAGGTTGGCGAAGGTGAACCAGGCGGCCCCGGCCGACGCGAGAGTGATGATCACCCAGCCGGCCCGTTCGGCCCACTCGTCGAACAGCCCGCGCAGCGCCAGGCCGAACATGAAGAACAGGATGGTGATGACAGCCCACTTGCCGTACGCGGCGCAGAGGGCGGTGGTGCCCCAGCCGACCAGCACGGTGAACGGCAGCGTGTGGGTGAGCGTCCGGTGCCCGTTGTTGCGGCGTGGGTCCTTGCTGAGCTTCGTGGCGTAGTAGACCCCGAGGGAGATCTTCTCCATCACCTCGGCGGCGAAGAGCGAGAAGACTCCGAAGGTACGGGCCACGGTGGCCCCACCCTGGTTCTTGGTCACCTTGCCCGACATGTCGAGGTCGGGAAAGAGCGCGCCGCCGGCGCACACCGCGGTGCCCACCGCCAACGCGAGCGGCGACTGGTGGTAGTCGGCGAACTGCTCCAGTGCCCAGGAGCCAGCCAGCCACACCGCCGCGCCGGACAGCGCGTGTTGCGGTCCCATCATCTCGGCTCACCCTCCCCAGGGATCTTGAGCGCCCAAAACTACGCCACTGTAGTAAGCGTCGGCGTCGCAGGGGCATCACCCGGAAGGTCCACATCGGACCGCGCTACAGGGTGGGGGTGAAGCTCTGCCGGATCATCGGCAAGTATGCCGCGTTGACCTGCCAGTCGAACTCTTCTGTCAACCACGAGACGGTGTAGGAGCGGTCGGCCGAGGTGTTGGCGAGCAAGCGGAAGCTGTGCACCGGAACGCCGAGGGCGTTCTGCCAGCCGCACTCCCACACCGCGCCGCCCTCGAAGATGTCCATCGCGGAGATGTCCACCTTGCGATAGTCCGGCAGCGCCGCGTTGGCGGTCAGCCGATCCTCCTCGGCCTCCCAGTGGGCCACCGGATCGGGGCGGGCCGGCCCCGCCTCGACGCTGAGCACCCGGGTTCCGTTGGATCTCCGGAAGCAGGTCACCGAGCCCTCGGTCCAGCGCGCCCACCCCACCGGCGCGGCGATCCGGAACCCGCTCGGGTCGTCGTACCAGGTCCAGCCCTCGCGTAGCCCGTACTTCACACCGGGTGGCGGTGACACCGCCACGACCGGGGTCGCCGACGGTGGCGGGGGAGACGTGCAGGCGAACGCGGCCGGCCGGGAGGTCGGCGCGCCGCCGCCCGAGCCGGACGGAGGGGTCCGGTCGTCCTGCCGGTTCACCAGCGCGAGCGTGACGCCTCCCGCGACGAGCACAGCGGCAGCCGCACCACCCAGGGCGATCAGGCGCCATCGCCGGCCGGGTCGGCGCCGCGGGCTCGGGGTCGGTGTGGCCGGCTCGCCCGACGGGGCGACCGGTTCGACTGGTCGGGGCGTTCTGGTCCGTCCGGCGTCACGGACCGCCGCGACCGCCGTGGAGCGGGTCGACGCGGCGGGCTCGTCGTGGCTCGCCTCGGCGGTGCGCAGCAGCGGCTCCGCCTCGGCGGCGGTCAACCGCCGCCAGGGGTCGCGCTGCAACAGGCCGGTGAGGACGGGACGCAACGGGCCGGCCCGACGCATCGGGTCCGGTGGTTCGGTGGCCAGCGCGCTGAGCGTCGCCATCGCGCTCGACCGCGCGTACGGTGACTGCCCTTCGACAGTGGCGTAGAGCGTCGCGCCCAGCGACCACAGGTCGGTGCGCGCGTCGGACACCCCTTCGCGGGCCCGTTCGGGGGCGACGAACTGCGGCGAGCCGAGCACGGTGCCGGGCCCTGTCATCACACCGTCACCGCCGTCGAAGGTGGCCAGCCCGAAGTCGGTGAGCACCACCCGCCCGTCGTCGGCGACCAGCACGTTGTGTGGCTTCACATCGCGGTGCAGCACCCCGGCGGCGTGGGCGGCGCGTAACGCGGCGAGCACCGCCAGCCCGATCCGGGCGGTGCGCTGCGGACTCAGCGGCCCCTCGGCGCTGATGATCTGCTGCACCGATCGCGACGGCACGTACTCCATCACGATCCAGGGGCTCTCCCGGTCGTGCACCACGTCGTAGAGGCGGACCACGTTGGGATGGTTGAGGCGAGCGGCGGTGCGTGCCTCGCGCAGGGTCCGAAGCCGCAACTCCTCGCGTTCGGTCTCGGCCAGCCAGGACGGCGGCACGACCTCCTTCACCGCTACGTCGCGATGCAACATCTCGTCGCGAGCAAGCCACACCCGGCCCATTCCGCCGGTGCCGACCAGGTCGAGCAGCCGGTACCGACCCGCGATCAGCAACTGATGCACGGTCGCTCCCCCTCGGTCACCCCGGGATCCACGATAGCCACCAATGGCGGCTAATTCATCCACTGAGCGGCCTCGATCCACGACGGACGGTGGTCTCGATCATGGCCATACGGTGCAGGTCAGCGGGGTGGTCGGAAACTCTCTCGCACCTTTTTCCAGTCGGCTGCGGCCCCGGTCCAGTCCTCGTCGTGGGTGATCCAGGCCAGCGTCCAGCGGCCGGCAGCGACGGTTTGTTGCCGGGCGTGCAGCCACAGGTCGCCGTAGGGGGCCTGCCACCGGAGTTCCCACTCCGCCCCGCCGTCGCTGGCGGCGAGCCGGATCTCGTCGTACCCCGGCAATGCCCCGGCCCCGGCGGCCGCGTCCCGGGCCGCGCGGAGCCGGACCAACGGGTCGGCGCTGTTGCCGGGTGCGACGCTGAAGGCCCGGCCGGTCGCCGGGTCCTGGAAGCAGACCACCCCGTCGTCGCGGGAGTAGTACCAGCTGGCCGGAACGGAGACCCGGAAGCCTGCGGTGTCGGCGTGCCAGACCCAGCCCGGCGGTGGCCGGAACTGTTCGCCGGAGGCCGGGTCGCCGGCCAGCACCGGCGTGCCGGCGACATGCGGGCGGACACACGCGAACGGCGGCGGGGGGACGTCCCCTCCGTTGGGCGGCGGCCCAGGCCGGTCGGGGCCCGGTCCGCCCGGTCCGCCCGGTCCGCCCGGTCCGCCTGGTCCGCCTGGTCCGCCTGGTCTGTTGTCGGGTGGACGGTTCGATGGCTGCGGGGAGGACGAGGCGACCGTGTCGCCGGGCTTGTCGTCGTCGAAGGTCAGCGCGGTACCGACACCGGCCGCGACGGCCACCAGCAGCGCCACACCGATCAGTGCCAGCCGGCGGGTGGCTGGTCCCCGGGCCGCCCGGTCCGCGCCCGGCGCGGGGGAGGCCCCTCCGGTTGCGGTCGGGGCAGGGCTCGGCTCGTCGGACGGATCGGGCAACGGGACGGTGGGGTCCTGGTCGTCGTCGACGGCGGCGGGGTGGGCGATCAGCCCTGGCACCGGCCCGTCACCAGAGGGCCGGTCGGTCGCCGGCGGCAGGTCGGCGCGGCCGGTCGCGGCCATCGTGAGCAACCGACGGGCCGCGTCGTGGTCGAGGCGTTCGCGCGGGTCGCGGCGCAGCAACCCCTCCAGCACCGGCGCGAGCGCCCCGGCGTGGGGGGCGGGGTCGGGCGGGCCGGCGGCCAGCGCGCTCAGGGTGGCCATCGCGGTGCTGCGGGCGTACGGGGACCGGCCCTCCACTGCGGCGTGCAGGGTCGCCCCGAGCGACCACAGATCGGCGGCCACCGTGGACACGCCCTCGGCGGCCCGCTCGGGTGCCACGTACTGCGGGGAGCCGAAGACCATGCCGGGGCGGGTCATCGCGCCGTCGCCACCGTCGAAGGTGGCCAGCCCGAAGTCGGTGAGCATCACCCGCCCGTCGTGCGCCACGAGCACGTTCTGCGGTTTGATGTCGCGGTGCAGCACTCCGGCGGTGTGCGCGGCCTGGAGCGCGTCGAGCACGGCCAGCCCGATCCGGGCTGCGCGGGCCGGCTCGAGCGGCCCCTCGGCGTCGACGACGTCCTGAAGGGTGCGGGACGGGACGTACTCCATGATGATCCACGGGCTGCCGTCGACCGCGACGACGTCGTAGAGCCGGACCACTGTGGGGTGGTTGAGTCGGGCTGCGGCGCGTGCCTCCCGCATGGTGCGTGAGCGCACCTCGTCCCGTTCATGATCGGCCAACCAACTCGGTGGGACGATCTCCTTGACCGCCACCTCGCGGTGCAGCATCTCGTCGCGGGCACGCCACACCCGACCCATACCCCCGCGACCCACCAGGTCGAGCAGACGGTACCGACCAGCGATCAGCACCTGTGCACGCTCCTCCTCAGCCGCTGTCCGGGCTACACCCTAACCAGCGGATCGGAAGTCACCTATCGGTCGTCCGACCTGGCTCAGCAGGCGGCGTGGTCGGCGGCAGCGAGCAGGTTCCCTTCCGGGATGGCGATGCGGGTCCGTCCGGCGCTCAGTCGGGCGGCGGCGCGGCGGGCCTGCACGGGGCCGTGTTCGCGCCGGGCGGTGGCGTAGCTGGCGGCGGTGCGGGCCGCGATGGTGGCCCAGCCGTACCGCTCGCCGACCATCGTGCGGGCCCGGCGGGCCAGCCGCCGGGCGAAGACCTCGTCGCCGAGCAGTTGGCCGACCGCGCCGGCGAGCGCGTCCGGGTCGCTGTGTGGGAACGTCACCCCGGTCACGCCGGGTTCGACGATCTCGGCGAGGCCGCCGGTACGGGCCACGGCGAGGGGCGCTCCGGCGGCCGCCGCTTCCAGCGCCACCATGCCGAACGGCTCGTAGAGGCTGGGGACCACCGTCGCGTCGGTGGCGCCGAGCATCGCCGGTAACTGGGTGGAGTCGAGGAACCCGGTGAACCGGACCGTCGAGCTGAGCGCCAGTCGCCGGGCCTCCGCCTCCAGCTCGGTGCGGTACGGGCCGTCGCCGGCGATCACCACGCGCAGCCCCGGGTGTCGTTCGCGCAGCCGGGGTATGGCGTGCACCAGATGCTGGACGCCCTTCTCGTAGACCAGCCGGCCGGCGTACCCGACCAGCGGGCCGTCCCCGGCGAACCGTGCCCGGGCCGACGCGACCGCTCGGGGGCGGGCCCGCCAGGCCCGGTCGTCGACCCCGTTGGGCACCACGTCGACCTGGCCGGCAGGTACGTCGAACAGCGCGGTCACCTGGTCGCGCATGTAACCCGAGCAGGTGATCACCCGGATGGAGGAGTTGCTGAGCCAGTGTTCGACGCCGTGGATGGTGCGGTTCATCTCCTCGGGCAGCCAGCCCTGGTGCCGGCCCGCCTCGGTGGCGTGAATGGTGCTGACCAGGGGGAGGTCAAGGTGCTCGGCGAGGGTGACGGCGGTGTGGGCGACGAGCCAGTCGTGGGCGTGGATGACGTCGTAGGCGCCGGCCTGGGTGGCGCGCAGGGCGGTGCGGGTGAGGGTGTGGTTGAAGGCCATGGTCCAGGCCAGGAGGGAGCTGGTGGCGAGGGGGAAGGTGACGGGGTCTTCGGGGGCGCGCAGGATGCGGACGCCGTCGGCGTACTCCTCCAGGGGTGCGCCTTCGCTGTGGCGGGTGACGACGGTGACTTCGTGGCCGGCGGCGGCGAGGGCGACGGAGAGGGCGTGCACGTGTCGGCCGAGGCCGCCGACGAGCACCGGCGGGTACTCCCAGGAGAGCATCAGCACCCGCAGCTGTCGGGCGGGGTTGATGTCGATCACGTGGGCATCGAGTGACATGCGGCCCCCTTTGAGTTGTCCCCGGGCGCGCGCCGACAGACACCGAATTGATGTCGCCGTCGCGTCTGGATCGAGGCCAATCCTGCCGGGATCGCGATAACCAGCGGCGACACCACCGTTGCGGTCGTGTAAAGCGCTACTGGCTCTTTCGCCGCACCCGCAGCAGCTCGGCCACCGACCACGCCTGGAACGGGCACCCGGTAGCGGTGTGCGGCGCGAGGCCATCGGCCGTCTCGCTCACTGAGCCTAACCCATATTCCATCAAATGGGACTCAATGCCGACGAATACGTCATCGACGGACATCCTCCCCCGCCGGGCGGCGTCCACGTACGGGCCGAGCAACCACGGCCAGACCGTGCCCTGGTGGTAGCCCCCGTCCCGCTCGGCCGGGCCGCCCCGGTGCCGGCCCACGAACTCCGCGGAATCCGGGGCCAGACTGCGCGGCCCGAGCGGGGTGAGCAGACCGCCCCCGACCCGCCGCACCGTCGCCTCGTCCGGCTCCATCGGCGCGTACGGCAGCGACCAGGCCAGCAGCTGGTTGGGACGCAACGCGTCGTCGTCGTGCACCGCGGCGCCACCCAACGGGTACGCCGGCGCGGGCGCGTCCAGCACGTCGTGCAGCCAGCCGGTCGGGGTTGGGAACCGCTCCCGGAACGAGGCGGTGGCCTGCCGGTGGAGTCGCCACAGCTCGTCGGCGTCCTGCCCGGCCAGCTCGGCCAGCTCCGCGAGCCCGGCCAGCCCGTTGATCCACAGCGCGTTGACCTCGACCGGCTTACCGGTCCGCGGGGTGACCGGCACCCCGTACACCCGGGCATCCATCCAGGTCAGCGCGGTGCCGGCGGCGCCCTGGGTGAGCAGCCCGTCGGCCGGGTCGACCCGGATCCCGTACCGGGTGCCGGCGGTGTGCGCGTCGACCACAGTGCGCAGCGCCGGCAGCAGCTCGTCGCCGAGGTCGGTGTCGCCGGTGACGGTGACGTGCCGGCTCACCGCGTGCAGGAACCACAGCGTGCCGTCGACGGTGTTGTACTCCACCCGACCGGTGTCGGCCGTGTTGGCGAGCATCCCCTCGGACAGCGTCGCCGCGTACGCCCGCAGCAGCTCCCGACCCTCGTCGGCGCGACCCGTGCAGAGGAACAGCCCCTCGTACGAGATCATCGTGTCCCGCGACCACGCCCCGAACCACGGGTACCCGGCCACCACGTCGACCGCCGCCTGGTCGGTGCGCACCACGAACGCGTCGGCGGCCAGCGCCAGGGTGGCGTCCACGTCGTCGGCCGGCTTCGCCGTCGCCACCACCAGCCGGTTGCGCCGCCGGGCCGTGGCCACGATCTCCGTGCCCGGCGGCGGCTCCTCGTCGAGCCGACCGGCCCAGGCCCGCACCGACACCGTGTCGCCGGGGCGTTCCAGCTCACCGGAGAAGCGGCCCGCGTACCAGAGATCCTCGTCCGCGTTCAGACCACGGTTGGCCTCCTCGCGGTGGTGCACGCCCAGCCACCACTGCCCCTCGGGCGTCCAGCCCGGGCCGGCGAGCCGGTACGCGCCCTCGACCACCGCGCCGTCGGCCACCGCCTCGACCTGCGGGACCGGGCCGTCGGCCCGCCGTTCGCCGTGCGCGTCCCGCCAGGTGCAGGCGGCCGACAGCTCCAGCCGCACGGGACCACCGGCGACCAGTCGGTGCACCACCGCGACGCAGGAGCGGCCGGGCAGCATGGCCAGCTCCCGTTCGATGACCACCGCGCCGATCCGCCACCGCCACCGGGGCAGCCCGTCGACCAGGTCGAAGCGCTCCAACAGCTCGAAGCCGCGCGGGTCCACGTCGCCGGAGGCCCACTCGTGCGCGCCGAGGCGGACCCGTACGCCGGACGGCAGGGTGACCGCCGGATCAAGACTGACCAGTCCCACCTGACGGGACGCCGGCGTTTCGCCGGGAACCACCAACAGGCCGTGGTAGCGACGTGTCCGCAGCCCGCCGACGGTGCCCATCGCGTAGCCGCCGAGGCCGTCGGGGACCAGCCACTCCCGGCTGGCCGCGCTGGTCAGATCGCCGCAGACCTGCGGGCCGAACCGAATGTCGATCAAGTTTCCTCCACCGGCGGCAACGTGTAACACGCCACGACGAGAATGGCCGCTGTGGTCAAGTACCGCGGCGACGTCAAAGATGTGCACGTGATCACTGACCGATCGTCCTCCGACGCCTCGCCACCCGACGCTGAGCGGCTCCGGCTCGCCCAGGCCGACTCGGGGGAGCAGGACTGGCGTGCATGGGGTCCCTATCTGTCCGAGCGGGCGTGGGGGACGGTACGGGAGGACTACAGCGAGCACGGTACGGCCTGGGACTACTTCCCGCATGACCATGCGCGGTCCAGAGCCTACCGGTGGAATGAAGACGGGATGGCCGGCGTCTGCGACGAACGACAGACCTTCGCGTTCGCCCTCGCCCTCTGGAACGGCAAGGACCCGATCCTCAAGGAGCGGATGTTCGGCCTCGGCGGCGACAGCGGCAACCACGGAGAGGACGCCAAGGAGTACTGGTGGTACGAGGACTCCACGCCCACCCACTCCTGGATGCGCTGGCGCTACCACTACCCGCAGGCCGCCTTCCCGTACGACGAACTCGTCGCGGTGAACGCGTTGCGCGGCCGCGACGACACCGAGTACGAGCTGGTCGACACCGGGATCTTCGACGACGACAGGTACTGGGCGGTGACGGTCGACTACGCCAAGGCGTCCCCGACCGACCTCTGCATGGTGGTGACCGTCGCCAACCGGGGCGACCAGGCGGCCACCCTGCACGTCCTGCCCACCCTGTGGTTCCGTAACACCTGGTCCTGGGGTCTGCCCGGCGGCGACCGGATCCCCCGGCTGACCGGTCAGGGCACCCGCCTCGTCGGCGAACACCGGGTGTTCGGCCAACTGCTGCTGGAGGGCGACGGCGGCCCGGTGCCGCTGCTCTGCGACAACGACACGAACGCCGAACGGCTCTGGGGCCTGCCCGGCCGCTCCCCGTACCCGAAGGACGGCATCAACGACCACGTCGTCAACGGCGCGGCCACTGTCAACCCGGCCCGGGAGGGCACCAAGGGCGCGCTGCACTACGTGCTCGACGTGCCGGCCGGCGGGCAGCGCCAGATCCGGCTGCGGCTGACCCGCACCGCGTCGCCGCCGGCCGCCGCACCGCCGCCCCCGGCCGACCTCAGCGAGGGCTTCGAGGCCGTGGTGTGGGCGCGGCGGGCCGAGGCGAACCGGTTCTTCGCCGGAGTCATCCCGCCGGCCGCCACCCCCGACGAGGCGCTGGTCGCCCGGACGGCGATCGCCGGGCTGATGTGGGGCAAGCAGTTCTACCACTTCGACGTCAAACGGTGGCTCGACGGCGACCCGGGCTCGACACCGCCGGCCGGGCGTCGGCACGGGCGCAACAGCGCCTGGTGGCACATGACCAGCTTCGACGTGATCTCCATGCCGGACCCGTGGGAATACCCCTGGTACGCGGCCTGGGACCTGGCGTTCCACTGCGTGAGCATCGCCCGGGTCGACCCGGGCTTCGCCAAGGAGCAGATCCTGCTCCTGCTCCGCGAGTGGTACCTGCACCCCAACGGGCAGATCCCGGCGTACGAGTGGGCGTTCGGTGACGTGAACCCGCCGGTGCACGCGTGGGCGGCGCTGAAGGTGTTCGAGATCGACGGCGGCCGGGACTACGAGTTCCTGGCCCGGGTGATGCACAAGCTGCTGCTCAACTTCACCTGGTGGGTCAACCGCAAGGACACCGGCGGCAACAACGTCTTCGAGGGCGGCTTCCTCGGGCTGGACAACGTCGGGCCGTTCGACCGCTCGGCGGCGCTGCCGGTCGCCGGGGTGCTGGAGCAGTCCGACGGGACCGGCTGGATGGGCATGTACGCGCTCAACCTGTTGGACATCGCGATCGTGCTCGCCGAACACGACAGGACCTGGGTGGACACCGCCACCAAGTTCTTCGAGCACTTCGCGTACATCGCCGCCGCCGCGTACGAGCAGGGGTTGTGGGACGACGAGGACGCCTTCTTCTACGATGTGCTGCGCCTCGCCGACGGCACGAAGGTGCCGTTGAAGGTCCGCTCCGTCGTCGGGCTGCTGCCGTTGGCCGCCACCACCCGGCTCACCGCCCGGACCCTGCACCACCTACCGGAACTGGGCGCCCGGCTGCGCTGGTTCCTCACCAACCGCCCGGAGTACGCGCAGGTGATCGGCACCCGCCGGCTGGGCCCCGACGGCCGGCAGCAGCGACTGCTGTCCATGGTCGGCCCGGAGCAGGTGGTCCGCCTGCTCGCCCGGATGCTCGACCCGGACGAGTTCCTCTCCGACTTCGGTCTCCGTACGCTGTCCCGCGCGCACCTGGACAAGCCGTTCTCGGTCAACCTCGGCGGGCAGGAGTTCTCCGTCGGCTACGAGCCGGCCGAGTCGACCAGCGGACTGTTCGGGGGCAACTCGAACTGGCGCGGGCCGATCTGGATGCCGACGAACTTCCTGCTGATCAGCGCGTTGCGCGACTACGCGGCGTTCTTCGGCGACGACCTCCAGGTGGAGTACCCGACCCGCTCCGGGGTGAAGCACACCCTGGACGAGATCGCCGACGACCTCTCCGCCCGGCTGATCTCGCTCTTCACCCAGGACGACTGGGGTCGACGGCCGATCTACGGTGCCGCTCAGATGTTCCAGACCCACCCGGACTGGCGCAACCTGATCGCCTTCCCCGAGTACTTCCACGGCGACAACGGGGCCGGCCTGGGCGCCTGGCACCAGACCGGCTGGACGGCCCTGGTGGCCGACCTGATTCTCACCCTCCGCCGCTGACCCCCGGCGATGCCGTGCCCGCCCCCGCCCCGTGCGCGCTGCCCGCGCCGGCGGCGGGCGGCGGGTCGTTCGCGCAGGGCGCCTATGTGTGGGCCATTCACTATCGTGATCGGCCATGGGGGAGTCGGTGACGCCGGTGGGCGAGTTGCAGGTCCTCGGTCAGTCACGGGTCTGGCCCGGTATTGCGATCCCGGGCGTGATCATGCTCGTGATGATCGTTGTCGGGGTGCTCTTCGACCTGTTCAGCTGGACCGCCCTGGTGTTTGGCGCCGGATGGATCATCATCGCCGTCCAGCGCTCACGAAACGCGGTGTTCGCTGACGACCTGGGGCTGCTGGTCCGCGATCGCAAAGGCTTGCGGCGTTCGTACGCCTGGGATGAGATCGAGCGCATGGGCTGGGTGGACCTGGGGATGTGGGGGGCCAGCCTGGCGGTCAACCCCCGAGGCGGTCCCTACGACGTGCCGGGGCCCAACGCGTCCATCAATGTGGGGCGTATCTGGCGCCCCGGCCGTCGGCGCTCCGTGGACCCCGTGCCCGAACTGCTCAAGACCCATGGCATCAAGGCGCTGTTCGATCAGTAGGTAGCGTCAACCGATGTGACGCGGGGCGCGGCTCAGCGGTTCGCCCGTTCAATACCTCGCCGGACGAGACTGCTGATGCCGGGCAGGGTGACCGCCCGGATGGTCAGGTCGCTCATCCAGACGTGGAATCGGCTGGGTGGCGCGTACTGGGCCATGCCCCGACGGGCGAGTGCCTGTCGTTTGCCGACCTCGGGGCGTAGTCCGGCCTCCCACTCGGCGAGTGCTGCCGGGAGGTCGTCGGCATGCCGTCGCAGGGCGGTGCCGAGGTGGTCGGCGCCGGCGAGGGCGAGGGCCGCGCCGTGTCCGGCGAAGAGCGTGACGCACCAGGCCGCGTCTCCGAGCAGGACGACGCGGCCGGTGCTCCAGCGTGGCATGACCACCTGGCTGACGGCGTCGAAGTAGGCGCTGGCCGGGTCCTGCGCAAGGTGGTCGATCGCGTCGGGCACGCCACCCGCCAGATCTCCGAATGCGACCCGCAGCGCGTCGACCGGACCTTGTCGCAGGTCGGTGGCGGGCTCCGCGCTGCGGTAGGTGAAGAACGCCGACGACCGCTGCGGGCCCAGGTTGACCATCGCCGCGGTGCGCCCGGGACCGATGTGGGTGGTGGCGGACGACTCGGGCACGCCGGGCACCGGGTGGGGCAGCGGGAAGGCGGCCACGAGGTACGGGAGGTCCACCCGGAAGTCGGGGCCGAACACTGCGGTACGGGTTGTGGAGTGCACCCCGTCGGCACCCACCAGCAGGTCTGCCTGCTCGGTGGTGCCGTCGCTCAACTCCACGCGTACGTGGTCGGTGTCCTGTTCGACGGACGTGACGGTGGTGCCGAAGCGGATGTCGACCCGGTCCCGCACCGCTTCGAAGAGGCTGGCTTCCAGGTCGCCGCGGAACACCGAGAGGGCCCGCTTGCCGAGTGCGGCCTCGGCGATGGCGGACGGCACTGTGAACTTGGGCCGACCGTCGGCGTGGACGAGCACTGTGGTGAACGGGCCCAGGTCGGCGGCGGAGAGCGCGGGGAGCAGGCCGAGGCGCTCGGCGGCGTCGTAGCCCGGCCCGATCAGATTCACCATGTACCCGCTGCTGCGACGGGCCAGGGCTCGCTCGGCCACGATGACCTGCCACCCGTCCTGGTGGAGTCGGAGGGCTGTGGCCAGCCCGGCTATCCCCGCACCCACGATCACCGCACGTCGCATCGAGCACCTCGCCGCCTAGAATGAGCATCTGCTCAAACAAGTATGAGCGACTGTTCATACCGACGCAAACGGCGGCGGCGGAACCGCCTAGACTTCAGTCATGCCGCGCGGTGTCGCCATCCCAGCGCTCAGACAGCAGCTCTTCGCTGCCGTCGAGCGGTTGGTCGTTGAAGAAGGGCCGAGCCGGCTCACCGGCCGGGCCGTGACGCGCGAGGCCGGCGTCGCGACCGGCCTGCTCTACGCACACTTCTCGACCTTCGACGACTTCCTGACCGGGTTCGCTGTCGACCGCGTCTTCCACATCACCGGCGAGGTGGCCGGCCTGCCGGAGCGCGCCGGGTCCGGCACTGTCGCCGACAACCTGCGCCAGGCCGTCCTGGCGACACCGCTGGGCACGCTGACGGCGTTGACCCGGCTGACCGCGTTCCGGCCGGAGTTGACGGCGAACGTCGAGGCGGTGCTGGGCAGTGGGATGTCAGGGCTGCGGGGGATCGAACGCGCGGTCGCCGACTACCTGGCCGCCGAGCAGACCCGCGGGCGCGTGCCGGCCGACGCCGACACCGAGGCACTGGCCCTGGCGGTGGTCGGCGTGCTGCACCACGTCGCGTTGACCGGCCCCACCGACCCGACGGCGGACCACCGGATCCAGCGGGTGATCGGCGCGCTCACCGACGGCTTCCCGGCTGCCGCGCCCTCCTGAGCGCCGCGCCGCCCGGCAGTCCGTGCCCGGTGCGTCTCCGCAGCCCCGTCCGCGACGTCATCGCGCAAGGCCAGCCGGGGCAGGAGCGGGCCCAGGGTCAGCCGCTGAAGGGCTCGGGTCCGAGGCGGCCCCAGGCCACGAACGCGGCCAGCGCGAGGTAGATCAGATTCAGCACGATGAACCTCGCCTCGCCGTAGCGCAGGTGGGTGATCATCGCGCCGATCATCAGCAGGACCCAGCAGATGGCGGTCACCGGCACCAGCACCGATGCGATGTCGAGCACGGCGGGCAGGATGAGGCCGATCGCGGCCAGGAGTTCGAGGACCCCGAGGGTCTTGACGAAGCCCACGCTGGCGTCGCCGGTCCATCCGCCGCCGTTGTGTGCGGCCAACTTCTGCTTGGGTACGAACGTCTTGGTGATGCCGCCGGCCAGGGCGACTGCGGCCAACAGTCCGGCCGCGATCCACAGTGCCAGGTTCATGAGTTTCCCTCCGTGAGCGAGTCGCACAGGAGACACCGCCGGCCGGTGCGCTGTGACAGCTCGTGACGTGACGAGGAGCACGGAGGCTCGGTGTCACAGACGTCGCACGGCCGGTGTCTGGTGGGCGACGCGGTCGAGTTCGGTGAGACTGGAGGGCGCATGGACGCGGGAGGCGCAATCATGAGCGCGGACGGTCGGGGGGACCGGGCCGTCGATGCGTTCGTCACCCACCGGAACCTGCTCTTCACCGTCGCGTACGAGATGCTCGGCTCGGCCGCGGACGCGGAGGACGTACTCCAGGAGACCTGGCTGCGGTGGGCGGACGCGGATCTCGCGGCGGTGCGCGACCAGCGTGCCTACCTGGTCCGGATCACCACCCGACTGTCGCTCAACCGGCTGCGGGCGGTCGGTCGGCGCAGAGAGTCCTATGTCGGCTCCTGGTTACCGGAACCGCTGCTGACCGCGCCCGATGTCGCCGACGACGTCGAACTCGCCGAGAGCGTCTCGATGGCCATGCTGCTGGTGCTGGAGACACTCGCGCCGACCGAGCGGGCGGTGTTCGTCCTCCGCGAGGTCTTCGACCTCGGGTACGACGAGATCGCCGAGGCGGTCGACAAGAGTCCGGCCGCCGTCCGCCAGATCGCGCATCGGGCGCGGGCGCACGTGGCCGCGCGCCGGCCCCGGGGAATGGTCTCGGCGGCGGACACACGGCGGGCGTTGGACGCGTTCCGGCGGGCCGTCGAGACCGGCGACGTGCAGGGCCTGCTCGACGTCCTCGCGCCGGATGTCGTGCTCCTCGGCGACGGCGGCGGCATCAAGCAGGCCGTGCTGCGGCCTGTCGTCGGGGCCGACAAGGTAGCCCGTCTGCTGTGCAGCACACACGCCAGGACGGCGACCATGTCGCTGCACCCCACCCAGGTCAACGGTCACCCGGGGCTGATTCTGCGGCTCGACGGCGCGGTCGACACGGTCCTTGCGCTGCGGATCGACGACGGTCTGATCAGCGGGGTCTACGCCGTGCGTAACCCGGAGAAGCTGTCGCACATGCGGCGGGCGACCACCCTGCGCCGTTGACGGCCCGCACCGCCCGCTGAGGCTGGTGCTGCTCGGCGGGCCGAGTGTCATGAGCAATGATCACGGTCGGGACCGGTCAGGGGACGGCAGGATGGGGCCGTGCCGAACAACCCGATCCGAGTGTCAGCGGGACTCGTGCTGCTCGTCGGCCCGCCGGCCTCCGGCAAGAGCAGTTTTCTGCGGGCCCTGATCGCGCTCGGTCAGATCGACGCGGATGCCGTCGTCTCCAGCGACGAGATCCGCGCGGAGTTCTTCGGCAGCTCACCCACCGACGTGGACTCCGAGGCGGCGGATGCCCGAATCTTCGAGGAACGTGACCGCAGGATCGTCGCCCGGCTCGCCGCCGGGCGCACCGCGGTCGCGGAGTCGACGAACGTCACCCCGCAGGCGCGCGCTCGACTCATCGCGATCGCCAGGCGCTTCAACGCCCCGGTGACCATGCTGCGCTTCGATCCGGACGTCGCCGACCTTCTCCAGCAGTACACGCAGCGAGGTCGCACCGACCTGACTGCCGCTGAGGTCCGCGCCTACGCTACTGCCATGGCCCGTCACGGCGACCGTGACCGACTGCGCTTCGAGGGCGCAGACGCAGTCCACGACGTCCCCGGACGTCGTCAGGGAGCCACGCCCGCCGAGGCCGCGGCTCAATTCTCATTCAGCTGGCGCCCCGACCCATCCTGACTCGCCTCCCCTGGCTAGTACGGGGGAGCGGGTGTCTCCGGTGGTTGTCGACGGGAACGTCGCGTGTCCGCTGCGACGATGCCGAGCAGCACCACGGCGGCAAACGCGCCGGCGGTGAGCGGCCGGAGGTGCGGTGCCGCCGGGGTCAGCAGGCCGAGGGTCAGCAGGCCGAGGGTCAGCAGGCCGGCGATCCGGCTTCGGGAGACCCGGCCGAATACCTGGTATTCGAGCGTCGATCGCCCGGCGAGGAAGAGCGCGGGGCCCCCGAAGATGGCGATGACCCAGGTCGGCGGGAGGTGACCGCGCGGCTCGGTGATGAACAGTTCGAAGCCGACGCCGGTCAGCACGATCCCCGCGATCATGGCCATGTGGGCGAACGCCATGTCGGTCGCGAGCCGGGCCGGGTTACGGGAACGGTCGACCGCAGTGCCCAGCATCCCTCCCGCCACGTGGAAGTAGATCCGCCAGAGCAGGACGGTGCTGGCCAGCGCCAGGACGAAACCACCCGTCTGGTCGGTGTGGAACGCGCTGCCGCTGAAGGCGAGGCCGATGACGAAGATCGCCTCGCCGAGAGCGATGAGGAGGAACTGTTGGTACCGCTCGGCCAGGTGCTCGGCCGCGATCGTCTGGACGCCGAGCCGTCGTGCGCCGAGTCGGGGGGTCGGCCAGCCGAGGAACAGCCCGGTGTAGTCGATCAGTACGGCGAGGGTCCAGAGCGCCCCGCGCGCCCTGCCGTCGCCGACCAGCCCGCCGACGATCCAGAACGGCGCGCTCACGCCGAACCAGAACAGGATCCGGATGGACTGTTGCGGGTCCGGCCGGCCGTGCCCGACGACGCGGAAGAACACCACCCGGCCGATCTGGAGGGTCACCAGGGTGATGGCGAAGAGGGAGGCCCGTGCGCCGAAGCCGTCCGGCACGGCGACGGCCATCGTCATGGAACCGACCAACGTCATGATGATGACGGCCTGGACGATCGAGTTGTCCGGGTCCAGCCAACTGGTCGACCACACCGTCACCGACCAGACCGCCCACAGCGCCAGGAACAGCAGCAGAGCCTGGCCGAGGCCCGCGTACACGCCGCGTTGGCCGTCGGTGAAGTCGGTGATCAGCCGCGCGGAGATCCTGGTCAGGGCGAAGACGAAGACCAGGTCGAGGAAGAGCTCCAGGAAGGTGGCCCGCTGGCGGGTGGTCTCGCTGCGCAACAAGCCGTCGGGGGTGTTCCTCATCGGCTCGCCACGCGCCGATGTCGCCGAGCGATCACGTGCCCTCCCGTCGCGGTGATCTCCTCGCCTAACGAGCCAGGGGCGGCTGTGGCACGTGGAGCGAAGGCGCCGCCCCACCACAACAGTCGCCAATCTGTCACCCGGCCGCTACGGCAGGTGTGCGCGCTTACGCTCGTGGGCGTGCCCGGACCTGCCGAGAAGGCCACTGAACAGGACCGGCGTGACCTCATCGTCACTGTCGCGCGAGAGCTGGCCGAGACGGAGGGCTGGGCGGGTGTGACCACCCGGCGGCTCGCCGAACGAACCGAGATCGACATGGGCGACATCTATCGGCACTTCGCCGATCTGGAGGCGCTGATCGCCGCGGTCGCGGTGTGCGCCTTCGCCGATCTGGCGGCCGACCTCGCCGAGGCGCATGCGGAGACCACCGGCAGCCCGGAGGGGGTATGGCCGGCGGTCGCGACCGCGTACCTCGACTTCGCGTACACGAATCCCGAGGTCTATGACGCGATGCTCGCGCTGACCCCCGACCTGGCCCTCGGCGTGGACGGGGTGCCGGCCGCGCCCCGGGCGGTCTTCGCCGAACTGCGGGCCGCCCTGACCCCGCTGGCCGAGGGGCGGGACCCGGACACCCTCGCCGAGGTGGGTTGGAGCCTGCTGCACGGCGTCGTGATGCTCACCCGCGGCGGTCGGCTGCGACCCGAGGGGCAGGAGGACCGCGAGGCACTGATCGCGCAGCGGTTGCTGCGGTGGCCGTGACCACGGCACGGCCCACAGTCGATCGTGGTCAGTTGAGGGGCTCGCGGTCGGCCGGGCCCTTGTCGGCGAACCGGAACGTGGTGTTCAGCTTGGCGTTGCCCAACTCCTTGAGAATCAGACCGTTGCCGGGGAGGTGCTGGAGAAACCGGGTCTCGCTGCCGATCGCGTACGTGCCGTCGCCCTTGGCGATGATGGTGAACCGCTGGATCGGGTCGTCCTGGTCGCAGACGGCGACCCCGATGGTCAGTTCGGGCTCGATGTCCAGGCCGTTGACCTGCCAGCAGGACGGATCGTCGTTCGCGGGGTGGCCGTCCCTGGTGCCGAATGCCCTGATCACGTACCGGTCGCCGCCGATCGGTGTCGGTACGAACAGGATGCGACCACCGGTGTCGCCGCCCTCCTCGAGCCGCCCGCTGATCTCCAACGGTTCCCCCGACCCCCGCACCCGGGTGATGGTGATCTCCCGCTTGCCGGACAACAGCGGGTCGGTCACCTCCGCCGACGACGTGGTCGGCGTCGCTGCCGTGGGCGTCGGCGTGCCTGTCACGGCACCCGACGGCGTCGGCGTGCCCGCCGCGGCGCCCGGCGTCGGGTCCGCACCGCCCTGGCACGCCACCAGCGCGCTGGCGCAGGCCAGCATCGCCGCGCCGGTGACCCACTTCATGGTGACCATGCCGTACTCCTCAACAGCCGTCCCGAACCTGGGCGGGAATCATCATGGATGTCGCGTCCGCATGACGGCGGTCGCGCCGCGACGGTTCACGAAAATCCGGAAGATCTCACATCGATCTCCCGCCTATCCTGTCTCTCGGCCTGGCGGGCGGTGGCACGGGGAGGGCATGGCATGACGGTCGGCGTGGCGGCGCGACGACAGGCGCAGGTGTTGATCTTTGATGCGGACGACACCTTGTGGGAGAACAACGTCGTCTTCGAGCGGGTGATCGACGACTTCCTGGGCTGGCTGGACCACCCCACCCTGGACCGGGCCGCGCTGCGGGCCGTCCTCGACGACATCGAGCGGGCCAACGCGGTGGCGCACGGGTACGGCAGCAAGGTCTTCCTGCGCAGCCTGGCGGAGTGCCTGGAGCGGCTGCGCGAACGGCCGGCCACCGACTCCGAACGTCAGGAGATCGACCGGCTGGCGGTGGCCCTCGTCGAGCACCAGGTGGAGCTGATGCCCGGGGTGGCCGACGCGCTCGACGAGTTGGCCGGCCGGCACGAGTTGCTGCTGCTCACCAAGGGCGACCGCGAGGAGCAGCAGCGCAAGCTGGACGCCTGCGGCCTGCTGCACCACTTCGGGGCGGCGCACATCGTCGCCGAGAAGAACGTCGACACGTACCGGTGGCTCACTCGGGAGCACGGCTTCGCGCCGGACGGCGCGTGGATGATCGGGAACTCCCCGAAGTCCGACATCCTGCCGGCGCGGGCCGCCGGGTTGAACGCGGTGTTCATTCCGAACGAGAACACCTGGGTCCTGGAGGACGACGAACTGGACCCGACCGACGGCGGGGTGCTGCGGCTCGCCGCGTTCCGGGACCTGCTGCGCCACTTCTGACCGTACCGAAGCCCAACAGCGTCGGCGATCATGGTCGCGTTACGCGAATCTGCCCGATTTTCAGCGTGGGATCAGTCCTGCCGCCGGTCGTCCGACGCGGCTTGTCCGGCCGGTCGGAGCGCGCCTAACCTGGTCCGGCGCTGCCGGCCCTTCGGGGTGTGTCGGGGCGCGTCGGCGTTCGGCGGGTGAGCACCGTGGAGCTGAGTGCGAAAGTGGCTGGCTCGCCCCGTTCCGGCGCGTGGCGTCGTGTCACGCCCGCGCGGCGGGGTGCTGGAGCTGTCCGCTTCCCTGCCGGACGGCCGAGGGTCAGGGCCGGGTAGTTGCGGACCCGGTCCTGACCCGGCCCGCGAAACGTTCGAGCGGGGCAGACCGTGCGCCGGTTCGACTGTCAGGATGGCGGCATGAAGCGCAGATCTCTCCTTTTCGGCGCGGCGGCGGGTCTGGTCGCCCCGGCCGTGCTCGCCCCGGCCGCGCCCGCACTCGCGGCGAGCGGCCCCCTGCGGGCGGGCGCAGCCACGGCACCGCCAAAGCGGCCCCCGCCGAAGTGGCAGCCCCAGAACCGGGCCAGCGCGCTGACCACGCTGCCGGCGGAGACGAAGCAGGTGATCGTCGTCGGCGCCAGCAGCTACACCACGACCTACGCCACGCTGGAGGCGTTCGTGCGGGTGCGGAGCACCTGGCAGCCGGCCTCGGCGTCGTTGCCCGCCCGGATCGGCTCGAAGGGCTTCAGTGACAACCACGTGGAGGGTGTGCCGACCACGCCGACCGGCGTCTACTCGATCGGCCCCACCATGTACGGCATCGCCGCCGACCCGGGAGTGCGGTTCCCCTACCACCGGCTGGTCGACGGTGACTGGTGGAACGAGAACCCGTCGTCGGCGCTCTACAACACCTTCCAGCACAGTTCGACCAACCCGGGTGGGGCCAGCGAGGCCCTGTGGAAGGAGGTCCCCGCGTACACGCACTTCGCGGTGATCACCTACAACATGCCGCCGAACGTGCCGAAGCCGGTGCCGAACGCGGGCAGCGGAATCTTCCTGCACCAGTTCAGCACCAGCGCCGGCAACGCCACCGCCGGTTGCGTCTCCCTCGCCCACGATCACCTGGTCGACGTGCTCAACTGGCTGGACCCGGCGCTGTCACCACGCATCGTGCTCAGCCCGTACGCCCAGCTGAGCCGATACTGAGAGCCGCTGCGGCTCAGCCTTCCTCGCGCCGGACGATCGCCACCGCCACCCGGCAGAACTCGTCCATGTCCGGGTTGAAGCCGGCAGCGATGTCGGGATGCAACCCGGAGCGGGTCTCCTCCAACAGCCGCTGGCAGACCTGCTCGACCGGTTCGCCGGCATAGCCGGAGCGGACCCGCTCGGTGGCCGCCTGAAGCGCCGAGGTCAGCTGCTCCTCCAGCGGCCCGCGCAGCTTCTGCTGCACAGGATCGAGCCCGCGGGGGTCGAGCGTGACATGTGGCTCCGACATCGGTGCTCCCTTCGTCGGCGTCCGCGATACCCCACCGCGGACGTCGGTCAAACCCCTGTCGGTACGGCGGCGACCCGCACCTGGTACGAGAACTCCTCAGCCGGCTCCTCGTGGTACGACAGCCGGCGGATCTGCCGGTCGTCGTCGTAGAGGGCGACGTCCACCAGCACGCCGAGGTGGGTGAGGCCGATGCTGGACACCCGCTTCTTGTCCTGCAACACCGCGCAGACGCCGCCGAGCAGGGTGCTGGCGTCGGACGTACGGTGCCCGGGCGGGCAGCGCAACACCAGGTCCACCTCGATCGGCCCGGGCAACGGCGTCCAGCCGGTGCGCTGGGCCGCCGCGAGGGCGGCCTGGAGCAGAGTGCGGACCCTCGTCGCCTGCCGATGCCCGGCGGCGAAGATGGACAACGCTTCGGTCTTGACCGGTGGCAGGCCGCTCACCTCGAACGTCAGGGCGAGAGCGCGGGTGTCCTGCACGACGGCACCTCCTCGTTGGGACGATCCTGCCGAAACGGGGGAGCGGCGGTGGGACGTTCCCGCGATTACCAACCGATCGGGCAGGCATGGGTCGGCCGGAGGCGTGTCGACGACGGCGGCGAACGCGCCAGCTACGGCGCTAGGAAAACGCTAGCCGACGACGGCCGCGCTCGGTAGTCGGTCGTTCACCCGGTGGGGCGTGGTGCGAAGGCGCAGAACTCGTTGCCCTCGGGGTCGGCCAGCACCCACCACCAGTGCGCCTCGTCGATCGGCTCCCGCAGCAGCGTCGCGCCCGCCGCGATCAGCGCCATCGGCTCCGGCTCGGCCAGCTCGACGTCCCAGTGCATACGGTTCTTGACCGTCTTGGGCTCGCTCACCCCGTCGAAGACCCAGTGGTCCCAGGGCAGGCCGGCGGACCCGAGCACCAGCGCGTCGGTCGACCCGTACTCGGCGGTGCCGCCGAGCACGCCGGCCCACCAGCTCGCCTGGGCGGCCGGGTCGAGCGCGTCCACCACGAGCTGAAACGGCCCCGGTCGGCTGTTGGCGTCGGCCGCGAGCGCGCAGAACTCGTTGCCGTCCGGGTCGGCCAGCACCCACCGGCCGTCGTCGTTCGGCTCGCGGACCAGTCGGGCGCCGTCCGCGAGCAGCGGCGCCGGGTCCGCGCCGGGCAACCGCAGATCCAGGTGTACGCGGGTCCTGCCGACCCGAGGCTCCGGCACCTTGTTCACCCAGATCGACTCCGCGGGTGAGCGCGCCGAGCGCGGGTCCACCCGGGTGTCGTCGTCACCGGCGTCGGCCACGTCCCCGTCGAGCAGCCGGGCCCAGAAGGCACCCAGTGCGAGCGGGTCGTTGGCGTCCAGGCAGAGGTCCTTGAAGCGCGCGATCATCGTGCCAGCATGCCTGGTCCCGAGGGGTCCCCGCGCGCGTTGGGAGGGGAGTCTCGCACGACGCCGGGCCGGGCCCGGGCCGGCCTGGGCCGGGCCGGGCCGCGATCTTGCACTTACTGTCCCGACGTAGGCGGCATTCCACGCTTTTCGACCACCGGAACTGCAAGATCGGCGCGGTTGGCTGGGCCGGGGCGGGTCAGTGCTGCTTGGCGTACTTGATGAAGGCCTTCCAGGCTGTGGGGTCGACGTGCAGGGTGCCGCCGTCGCGGTCCTTGGTGTCGCGCACCAGCACCACGCTCGGCAGGTTGTCGGCGACCTCGACGCAGGAGCCGCCGTTGCCGCCGGACCGGGTCGACTTGCGCCACTGGGGGGTCAGCATGCCCATGACTTCGCCACTTCCTTGATCAGGTCGGTTGACTGCCGGCGGGGGAGCGCCTCGTTTCGCACGATCTCCCACGTCTTCGCCAGCTTAGCGACGTCGGTTGGCGCATCGACGAACTGCGCGGTGAGCTGGTTGTCGGCGTGGGCCACCCGCTCGCCGTCCGGCATCTCGGCGATGATGAACTGACCGGCCAGCCCCAGATACATCCCAGCATCCGTCGGGACGATGTGCACCTGGATATGCTCCGCCACCGCCAACTGGGCCAGGTGCTCGCACTGCTCGACCATGAGGCCCGGCTGGTCGAGCACCGGCCGGCGAAGCACCGCCTCGTCCAGCACGGCGATGAGCTGCGGCGGGCGCGGGCGGTGCAGGATCGCCTGGCGTTCCAGCCGCGAGGCGACGATCCGGTCCACATCCTCGGGGTCGAACCGGCCACCGGCCAGCGTCGCGCGAGCGTACCGCTCGGTCTGGAGCAGGCCCGGCACGTAGGCCAACTCGAACCAGCGCAGCGTGGTCGCCTCCCGCTCGAACTCGATCCACTCGCGAAGCCAGGCCGGTTCGGCGTCGAGCCGGGCCAACCCGTCGAGCATGCGGAGGAAGCGTCCGCCGGTCTGGTGGTGGGTGTCGACCGCCCTCATGTACTCCATCGTGGGCGGTCGCCCGCCGGTCTCCACCGAGCTGACGTGTGAACCCGAATAGCCGATGCCCCGGCCGAAGTCGTCCTGACTGAGCCCTGTTTCCGCCCGGAGCAGGCGCAACTCCTCCAGCACGTAGTCGGTGACGGTCCCCATCGATTCCCCAACCTTCGCTCAGTCTGGCTCGGCGTGTCCCTCATGGGTGCTCACCTGGACCGCTGAGCTGCACGGATGGCGCGAGCACGTATCGAAGGTAGTCGTGTCATCACCAGACTGTCACCAGTGGCGGGTCCGCTGGTGGCCGGAATGGCGGCGGCAGGCTCTGCACCCGGGGTCGCTCCCGTCTCCCCCTTGCGGGAGCGACCCCTTCACCCACCTTCAGGAGGACGATGTGCTGAGCCCTTTGGTGCGGTGGCGGTGATGGTTGTGGTCCGGCCGCCCGTCCCGCACGTCGCCATGCGCCCGCTCTGGCGGTGCCGCAACTGCGGCCGGGAGTGGCCCTGCCAGCCGGCCAAGCTCGCCCTGTTGACGGAGTACCGGGCCAACCGGACCGCGCTGCTGATCTATCTCGGCACTCTCATGCACGAGGCGACGAACCAGCTCACCCAACTCCACCCGGATCATCCGCCGGCCCGGATGACCGAGCGCTTCCTCTCCTGGGCGAGAGCCCGCGGCTGACGCTCGGCCCGCCGTCCTTCATCCCGGAAAGTGGATCAGCGGCACCCCGTCGGAGTATCCGGGCCCCTCACTGGTCAGCACCGCGGCGTCGTGGGTCAGGCCCGCCACGGCGGCTGCGGCCAGGTCGAAACGACGGGTCCTGCGCTGCCAGAAGGTCAGCTCCGGTAGATCCTCCGCCTGCTCGGGCAGCAGCGCGCAGGACGTCAGGGCCAGCAGCTTGTGCAGCAGGGCCAAATCCTTGCCGGTCGCCATGGTCAACGCTTCGGTCGCTGCCACCACCGGCACCCCGAACCGCACCCCGTCCTCAATCACCTCGTGGACGGGCTCGCCCACGTGCACCGTCCGGAGGACGGCGTACCCCAGCAGGGCCGACCGGTCCAGGATGAGGCGAACTGGTGGCGTCGTCTCCGAGGTCATGCGCCGTCGGCGCGGGGCGCGGTGTCGTCACCGTTCATCTCGGCCTCCATGGCGGCGCGGATCTTGGCGCGCTCCGCCTCGAACCGCTCCGGAGACCACTCAGCCTCGACGCCCAGGCGACGGGCCCGCGCCTCGGCCACACCCTGCTCGCTGACGTGGATGCCGGCGGCGAGCAACAACTCCTTGTGCTGCTCCACCCGCTTGCGCCGACGCACCGACTCGGTGACGTAGGCGCTGGCCATGCGGTTGCCCTGGCTCTCCAGGATCTGACTCACGTCCGGGGGGACGGAGATCGTGAAGCGGCGCTGAGGCTCTGTCATACGCGCAGCTTACACCTGTCATACTCCAGCCTGGCGCTGCTCGTACCGTTAAGCGGGTTCGACTCTGGTGGCATTCGGGTGCGGGCCGTCGGCGGCGGTCCGGGCGTGAACCTCCGCTGTAACAGCCAGGTTTCGCGGCTTCACGGGTGGGGCAGAGTAGCCGCTACAGAGCGTCCGGGCCGGTGTTTCCGCAGCTTGCCGACTCGGAATCGGCTCGCCGTGCGCCGGGGCACGGATGCCCTCCCCGGTCTTTCGCCGAGGAGAGGGGGAGGGCGATGACGGACCCCGAAACGGCTCGACACCGACGCCGGCCAGTAGCACGGCTGGGCGCGGCGGCCGCCGCGCTGGCACTCGTGGCGCCGTTGGCCGCGTGCGGCGCGGACGACGCTGGTGGCCCACCGACGATCAACCTGTACTACCCGCCCGAGCAGAACCTGCAGAAGGTCGTCGACGACTGCAACGCGCAGGCCCAGGGACGGTACGAGATCGCCTACCGGGTGCTGCCCCGGCAGGCCGACGACCAGCGGGTGCAGATGGTGCGCCGGCTGGCCGCCGAGGACAGCGGGATGGATCTGCTCGGGCTGGACGTCACCTGGACCCAGGAGTTCGCCAGCGCCGACTGGATCCGCGAGTGGACCGGCCAGGACAAGGCCGAGGTCGAGCAGGGCACCCTCGCCGGGCCGTTGGACACCGCCCGCTACAAGGACAAGTTGTACGCGGCGCCGAAGAACACCAACGTCCAGCTGCTCTGGTACCGCAAGGACCTGGTGCCGCAGCCGCCGACCACCTGGGACCAGATGATCAGCGCGGCCCAGCAGCTCAAGGACCAGGGCAAGCCGTACCAGGTGCTCACCATGGGCGCGCAGTACGAGGGTCTGGTCGTCCTCTACAACACCCTCGCCGAAAGCGCCGGCGGGAAGATCCTCAACGACGACGGTACGAAGGCCGAGATGGACGAGGGCACGGTCCGGGCGTTGGAGCAGCTGAAGAAGTTCGCCACGTCGGGCGTTACCTCGCCGTCGTTCAGCAACGCCACCGAGGACCCCGTTCGGCTGGAGTTCCAGTCCGGTGAGGGCGCGTTCCAGGTGAACTGGCCGTTCGTCTACCCGGCTCTCCAGGAGGCGAACCCGGACCTGGCCAAGCAGGTCGGCTGGGCTCGGATCCCGGGCATCGACGAGGGCACCCCCAGCAAGGTCACCATCGGTGGGGTCAACCTGGCGGTCAGCTCCTACTCCAAGCACCCGGAGCAGTCCTTCGAGGCGGCCCGGTGCATCCGCAGCGCCGAGCACCAGAAGTTCTCCGCCATCAACGACGGTGTGCCGCCGACCATCGAGGCGGTCTTCGACGACCCGGAGATGATCGAGGCGTACCCGATGAAGGACACCATCCTGGAGGAGCTGAAGGATCCGGCGACGCGTCCGCTGACCCCCGCCTACCAGAGCATCTCCACAGTGATGTCGGCGATCCTGTCGCCGCCGTCCGGCATCCGCCCGCAGCAGACCGCCGACGAGCTGCGCGACGCCATCGCCGACGCCCTCCAGTCCAAGGGGGTCCTGCCGTGAGTATCAACGCCACACCGACCGGCGCCGAAGTCGCCGCCGAGGAAACCCAGCGGCCCGCGTCCGTGCCGAAGCAACGCGGCAGCCGTCGCAAGCCCCCGTTGAGCGAGAACAAGAAGGCCGAACGCCGGCTCGGTCTGCTGCTCTGCGCGCCGGCCGCGCTGGTCATGATCGCGGTGACCGCGTACCCGATCATCTACTCGGTCTGGCTGTCGTTGCAGCGCTTCGACCTGCGCTTCCCCGACCAGCGTGAGTTCATCGGGCTGGAGAACTACGTCACAGTGCTCACCAACGAGTTCTGGTGGACCGCGTTCGGGGTGACCATGCTGATCACGGTGGTCACCGTCGCCATCGAGCTGGTGCTCGGCATGGGCCTGGCGATCATCATGCACCGCACCATCGTCGGGCGCGGCCTGGTCCGGACCTCGGCGCTGATCCCGTACGGGATCGTCACTGTTGTCGCCGCGTTCTCCTGGCGGTACGCCTGGACGCCCGGCACCGGCTACCTGGCCGACCTGTTCAGCGACGGCGCGCCGCTCACCGAGCGGGCCAGCTCTCTGGCGATCATCATGCTGGCGGAGATCTGGAAGACCACCCCGTTCATGGCGCTGCTGCTGATGGCCGGGCTGGCGCTGGTCCCGGAGGACCTGCTCAAGGCGGCCTCCACCGACGGCGCGACCGCGTGGCAGAAGTTCACCAAGGTGATGCTGCCGGTGATGAAGCCGGCCATCCTGGTCGCGTTGCTGTTCCGCACCCTGGACGCGTTCCGGGTCTTCGACAACATCTTCGTGTTGACCGCCGGAGGCAACGAGACGTCGTCCGTGTCGATGCTCGCCTACAACAACCTGATCCGGGGTCTCAACCTCGGCATCGGCTCGACGATGTCGGTGCTGATCTTCATCACCGTGGCGATCATCGCCTTCGTCTTCGTGAAGCTGTTCGGCACCGCTGCTCCGGGCAGCGACGACGGGGAGAGGCGCTGACATGGCTGTCGAAACCACTACCAGGGCAAAGCTGCGCTGGGGTCTGCTCGACGTCCTCGTGGTCGTCTTCGCGCTGGTCCCGGTGCTGTGGATCGCGTCGTTGTCGTTCAAGACGCCGGCGACCCTCACCGACGGGAACTTCATCCCCCGGGAGTGGACGCTGGACAACTACCGGACCATCTTCGACACCGACCAGTTCGTCCGGGCACTGGTCAACTCGATCGGCATCGCACTGATCGCCACGCTGATCGCGGTGGTACTCGGCGCGATGGCCGCGTACGCGATCAGCCGGCTGGACTTCCCCGGTAAGAAGCTGCTGGTCGGTGTCTCCCTGCTGATCGCGATGTTCCCGCAGGTGTCACTGGTGTCGCCGCTGTTCGAGATCGAGCGCCAGCTGGGGATCTTCGACACCTGGCTGGGGCTGATCCTGCCGTACATCACCTTCGCGCTGCCGCTGGCGATCTACACGCTGTCGGCGTTCTTCAAGCAGATCCCGTGGGATCTGGAGAAGGCCGCGAAGATGGACGGCGCCACCCAGGGGCAGGCGTTCCGGCGGGTGATCGCGCCACTGGCCGCGCCCGGGCTGTTCACGACGGCGATCCTGGTCTTCATCTTCTGCTGGAACGACTTCCTGTTCGCGATCTCGCTGACCTCGACCGAGCGGTCCCGCACGGTGCCGGCCGCGTTGTCGTTCTTCACCGGCGCGTCGCAGTTCGAGGACCCCACCGGGGCGATCTGCGCCGCCGCCGTGGTGATCACCGTTCCGATCATCCTGTTCGTTCTCTTCTTCCAGCGTCGCATCGTGTCCGGTCTGACCTCCGGCGCGGTCAAGGGATAGGTGGGTAGTCATGGCTGACATCGTGCTGGACAAGGTGAGCAAGAGCTTCCCGGACGGGACCGTCGCCGTGCAGGACGTCGACCTGGAGATCGCCGACGGCGAGTTCGTGATCCTGGTCGGGCCCTCGGGCTGCGGCAAGTCCACCACCCTCAACATGATCGCCGGGCTGGAGGACATCAGCTCCGGTGAACTGCGCATCGCTGGGCAGCGGGTCAACGACAAGGCCCCCCGGGACCGGGACATCGCCATGGTGTTCCAGTCGTACGCGCTGTACCCGAACATGACGGTGCGGGAGAACATGGCGTTCCCGCTGCGACTGGCGAAGCTCGACAAGGAGACCATCGACCGCAAGGTCGACGAGGCGGCGAAGGTGCTGGAGCTGACCTCGCTGCTGGACCGCAAGCCGGCCAACCTCTCCGGTGGCCAGCGTCAGCGGGTGGCGATGGGCCGGGCGATCGTCCGCCAGCCGAAGGCGTTCCTGATGGACGAGCCGTTGTCCAACCTCGACGCCAAGCTGCGGGTGCAGATGCGCACCGTGGTGTCCCGCCTGCAGAAGCAGCTCGGCACCACCACCGTCTACGTCACCCACGACCAGACCGAGGCGATGACCCTCGGCGACCGTGTGGTGATCATGCGCGGGGGCGCGGTGCAGCAGGTCGGGCCTCCGCAGGAGCTGTACGACCACCCGAAGAACCTCTTCGTGGCCGGCTTCATCGGCTCGCCGTCGATGAACTTCCTGCACGCCGCCGTGCAGGACGGCGAGCTGCACACCGCCCTGGGCATCGTGCCGATCGGTGACCGGATCCGCCGCGAGCTGGAGGCGGCCGACGCGCCCCGCGAGCTGATCCTCGGCATCCGGCCCGAGCACTTCGAGGACGCCGAACTGGTCGACGACGACACCCGTCGGCGGGGTATGGAGTTCGAGGCGCCGGTGGACATCGTCGAGTCGATGGGCTCGGACAAGTACGTCTACTTCACCGTCGAGGGGGAGAAGGCCAGCGCCGCCGAGTTGGAGGAGTTGGCCGCCGACGCCGGCGCCGCCGACTTCGCCGGCGCCGGTGGCAACCTGGTGACCCGGTTGTCCGCCGAGTCCCCGGTCGCCGAGGGGCAGACGCGCCGAGTCTGGTTCAACCTGGAAAAGATCCACCTGTTCGACCCGGCCAACGGCCGCAACCTGACCCTGCAGGAGGGCCGAGCAGCCGGCGCGCTCGCCGACTGACGACCTCCTTACGCCGCCGATCTTGCACTTTCGGTTGTCGATACAGGTGGAATGCACCTTGTGTCGGGACAGGAAGTGCAAGATCGGCGCGGCGGGGGGTGGGGGTGCGTGTTCTGCGGGGTTCGGGTGGGCGTGGCAGGGTGGTCGTAGGTCGCGTCGTGGAGCGGGGGGCACATGGACCGACGATTGGCCGCGCTGGCCAACGCGCACGGTGTTTCCACCTGGTACGAGGACTGGCGGCACCGCCGCGTCGAGGTCGCACCGCGGACAGTGGTGGGTGTGCTGGGGCTGCTCGGCGTGGACGCCACCAGCCCGTCGGCGATCGCCGACGCGCTCGCCGCCGCCCGTGCGGTCGACCGGAACGCCCTGCCGGAGACAGTCGTGCTCACCCACGGTCGCGGCCGGGCGCTGCCCGGCCCGGGGATGGTGACCCTGGAGGACGGTGGCCGCCGCGCTGTCGAGGGCGAACTGCCGGCCGACCTGCCGCTGGGCTGGCACCGGCTGGCCTGCGCCGACCGCGAGGTGACACTGGTGGTGGTGCCGCGTCGGCTGCCGGTGCCGCCGTCGAGCTGGGGGTGGATGCTCCAGCTCTACGCGCTCACGTCGGAGCAATCCTGGGGCATGGGAGACCTCGGTGATCTCGCCGAGTTCACCGGGTGGGCCGGTGCCAACGGGGCGGGGCTGGTGCTGCTCAACCCGCTGCACGCGGTCGGGCCGGCGCACCCGGTGGCCACCTCACCGTATTCGCCGGCCAGTCGACGCTTCGTCAATCCGCTCTACCTGCGGGTCAGCGACACCGCCGCGTACCGGGCGGCGGAGCCGGCCACCCGGGCGGTGGTCGACGCGCTGCGCCCCGACCGGGGGCCCCTGATCGACTACGACGAGGTGTGGGCCGCCAAGCGGCGCGCGCTGGAGTTGCTGCACCCGTACGCCCAGCCGGTTGACCTTGGCGCGGACCCGGCGCTGACCAGCTTCGCCACCTGGTGCGCGCTGGCCGAGCGGCACGGCAACGACTGGCGGGCCTGGCCGGCGGAACTGCACCACCCGGACGCCCCGGCGGTCGCCGAGCAGCGTCGGCATCTCGCCGACCGGGTCGCCTTCCACGCCTGGCTGCAACACCTCTGCGACGAGCAGCTCGACGCCGTCACGGCGGCGGCCCGCTCGGCGGGGATGCCGGTCGGTGTCGTGCACGACCTGGCCGTCGGCATCGACCCGGGCGGCGCGGACGGGTGGCAGCTCGCCGACGTGCTGGCCCAGGGCGTGCGGGTCGGCGCGCCACCGGACGACTTCAACCAGCTCGGCCAGGACTGGGGGCTCGCCGCGTGGCGCCCGGACCGCCTCGCCGCAACCGGTTACGCCGCGTACCGGGACATGCTGCGCCGCGTCCTGCGGCACGCGGGTGGCCTGCGGGTCGACCACGTCGCCGGTCTGTGGCGACTGTGGTGGGTGCCGCCGGGCGGCGGTGCGGCCGAGGGCACCTACGTGCGCTACGACGCCGAGGCGATGCTGGGCATCCTCGCGTTGGAGGCGCACCGGGCCGGCGCGGTGGTGGTCGGTGAGGATCTCGGCACTGTCCAACCGGCGGTGACCCGAGGTTTGCGGGGGCGCAACATGCTCGGCTCGACGGTGCTGTGGTTCGCGCGCGACGAGGCCGGTGACTTCGTCCCGCCGGCCCGGTGGCCGCGCAACGCCCTCGCCACCATCTCCACCCACGACCTGCCCACCGCGCCGGGCTTCCTGACCGGTGAGCACGTGCGGGTGCGCGACGAGCTGAAGCTGCTCGGCACCGACGTGGCGGTGGAGCGGGCCCGCGCCGCCGCCGACCGGGACCGGTTGCTGGGCATGCTGCGCGCCGAGAACCTGCTGCCCGAGCCGATCCCGCGGCCACCGACCGATACTGTCGCCTCCGCGGGTGCAGAGCAAAGGACGGATGCCGACTCGGCGCTGCCCGATGCGAGCTCGACACCCGACGACGGCGAGGTGGTGGTCGCGATGCACGCCGCGCTCGCGGCCAGCCCGACCCGGCTGCTCGGCGTCTCCCTCTACGACGTGCTGGGCGAGGTGCGCCAACCCAACATGCCGGGCACTGTCGACGAGTATCCGAACTGGCGGCTGCCGCTGCCGGCCAGCGTGGCGCAGATCCGCGCGGACCCCCGGGTGGCCCGGATCGTCGACCTGCTCAGCGCAGCCCGCCCACGACCGGCCGACCCGGCGCCGCCGCAGCGGTGACGCCGCCGGGTCAGGTCAGCCAGTCGAAGCGGGCCGGCAGCCCGAGGAATTCGGCGTAGCGCCCGAGTGCCTGCTCCACCCGGGCCCGCGCGGCGGCGTCGAGCGTCGTGACCGGCTGGATCGTCACAGTGACCGCCGTGCGGCCGATCTTGCGTTTCCACACGCCCACCACCCGACCGGCGCGGACCACTGTGGCCTGGAAGATGCCGTTGTTGCCCGGCACGACGGCCGCCTGGTGGGCGGGGTCGAGCATCAACGTGCGGTCCCGGTAGCCGAGCAGGTACTCGTCGAAGCCGGGCAGCGCCAACACGTCGTCCGGCGTGGTGCGTGGCGCGTCGGCCAGGGCCGCGTCGACGTACATCGCGGTGCCGTCGACGCGTACCGTGCTCAGCGCGTCGTCGGCGGCGGCCAGACCGCGCCGGGCGTCGGTCACTGTGAGGCCGCTCCACCCGGCGAACTCGCGGTCGGTGACCGGGCCGTGCCCGCGAACGTATCGGTGGGCGAGCACTGCCAACGCCTCGTCCCGCTCCAGCCGGTGGGACGTGGGTGCCCACTCGTCGAGCAGGGCGAAGGTCTGCTCGGTCCCGACGTTCGGCGCCACGCAGGTCACGCCGCGCACGCTCGCGTACCACAGCAGGTGGTAGCCACGTTGCCCGTCGGTGCTCAGGCCGGCCGCCCGCAGGGTGGCGAGGCACTGCGCGCGGGTGAGTCGACCACCGCCGGCCAACGCGGTGCCCAGGACGTCCACCGCCCGGTCCGCGTCGGCCTCGGTCAGCCCCAGCTGCGCCCGCCGGGTCGCCACGCCGGCCAGGGATCGTACGCCCGTCACCTCCAGCATCCAGCGGGCATCGGCGGGCGGAACGAGGTGCACGGTGCCCCGCATCGGCCAGGTACGCAGCGCCTCACGCCGCTCCAACGCCGCCTGCACGTCGGCCATGCCGTGACCGGGTAGCCGGGCGCCCAGCGACCACAGCCCGCTGGCCAGATCCTGTGCCTGCATCGCGCCGAACCACTCGACCACCTCGGCGACGGTGCCGGGGCGGGTGGTCGGGTGCGGGCGCAGCAGCAGGCTGGTCATCCGCAGCGCCAGCGCGTCGGCCGCGCTGAGGTCGACAGGCATCCTGCGCTCCTTTTCGTGGCCGGGCGGCCAGCCTAGGGCCGAGCACCGACACTCCTGCTGGTGGGAGGCGTAACGGCGGTCGTCGGGGGAATGCGGCTCGCCGGAAGTGCGCGCGCCGCGCGTACGGAAGGGAATCTCATGACTGCCGCAAGCGAGCCGGCGCGGGGCGCCGGCGTAACGGCCGGGTCCCGGGGCCATCGGGGGGACGCCCGCGCGAAGACGAGCGCCGCGGCGACCTTCGCCCTGGTGTTCGGGGTGGCCGCTCTGTTCAGCGTGTTGACGGCGATCCTCGCCTGGCTGGGGTTGGTGCTCGGCATCATCGGGATCATCCTGGGCATCGTCGGCCTCAAGATGGCGCGTCGACCCGGGGTCACCGGTCGTGGCGTGTCGATCGGCGGCCTGGTGCTCAGCATCCTGAGCGTGCTGATCGGGCTCGGTCTGGCAGCGGGTATCACCACGTTCGTCAACAACGAGAACGCTGTGGACCGCCTGCAGACCCAGGTCGACAAGCTGCGCGACAAGCTCGACTGACTCGCACGTGCCGGCCTGGGCCGGCCCGCCACCCGTCCCGGCCGGCCACAGTAGGGTGGGCGGCGTGCTCCGCCAGGTCACCGCGATCCGTTACGTCACCCCGCTGCGCGAGGGTGGGTCGCTGCCGGGCGTGGTGGAGGCCGACGACCTGGGCACGTACGTGGCGAAGTTCCGAGGCGCCGGGCAGGGGCCCAAGGCGCTGATCGCCGAGGTGATCTGCGGTGAGCTGGCGCGCCGGCTGGGGTTACGGGTGCCGCCGCTGGTGGTCCTCGACGTCGACCCGGTGATCGGGCGGGCCGAGCCCGACCAGGAGGTGCAGGAGCTGCTGCGCAGCAGCGGCGGCGCCAACCTCGGGATGGACTTCCTGCCCGGGGCGTTGGGCTTCGACCCGGTGGCGCACCCGGTCGACCCGGCGCTGGCCTCCCGGGTGCTCTGGTTCGACGCGTACGTGGAGAACGTCGACCGGAGCTGGCGCAACCCGAACCTGCTCGTCTGGCACCGGGAGCTGTGGCTCATCGACCACGGCGCTTCGCTGTACTTCCACCACAACTGGCCGCGCGCCGAGGCCGCCGTGCACCGTGCCTACCGCGCGGAGGACCACGTGCTGGCGCCGTACGCGTCGCGGCTGGCCGAGGCCGACGCCGAGCTGGCCCCCCAGGTCACCCCGGAGCTGCTCACCGAGGTGCTGGCCCTGGTGCCGGGGGAGTGGTTGACCGCCGCCGACTTCGAGACGGCCGACGCGGCGCGCGGCGCGTACCTGGATCACCTGTCCCGCCGGGTCGCCCGCACGGCCGACTGGCTGCCATCGGGGAGCGGGGCATGAGGCAACCCTTCGAGTACGCGCTGATCCGGCTCGTGCCCCGCATCGAGCGCGGTGAGCAGATCAACGTCGGGGTGTTGCTCTACTGCCAGCAGCGTGACTTCCTGGCCGCGCGGACGCACCTGGACGCCGACCGGGTGCGCGCGCTGGCGCCCGACGTCGACCTGCCGGCGGTGGCCGCGGTGCTCGACTCCTGGGACCGGACCTGCTCCGGTGACGGGCCGGCGACCCGGATGCGCCTCGGCGAGCGGTTCCACTGGCTGGCCGCGCCGCGCAGCACGATGATCCAGACCGGGCCCGTGCACACCGGTCTCACCGCCGACCCGGCGGCCGAGCTGGACCGGCTGATGGCGACCCTGGTCCGCTGACCCGAGGCGGAGGCGTGGGAGCGGTGATCGTCCCCTGATCGCGCTACGCCAGCGCCATTGCCGGCGGAGCGCGATCCCCCGTTCAGGTGCCCGGTGCGGGGCGGCGGCTCGATCCCGCCGGCACCGATGGCACCAGGATCGTCGTCCGGGCCTGGCGGCGGGCCGGAACGACCGGGAAGTTGCGGAAAACTTGAGCCGGCGTACCGGTAGCCGGCGGCCCCGGAGGCTGTCGTTAGAGCGCGTCCGCAGCGGGTAGTCGCGGGAGCTGATCCGAGACGAGAAGGGGACACTCTGATGGCTGCCCAGACCAAGGTAGCGGTGATCTACTACAGCGCCACCGGCATCACGTACCAGATGGCGCAGGCCGTGTGTGAGGCCGCCGGGGACGCCGGTGCCGAGGTACGCCTGCGCAAGGTGCGCGAGTTGGCGCCGGACGAGGCGATCCGCTCCAACTCCGGATGGCAGGCGCACCACCTGGAGACCCAGGACGTGCCCGAGGCGATGATCGACGACCTGGCCTGGGCCGACGTGGTGATCCTCGGCGCGCCGACCCGGTACGGCATGATCGCCGCGCAGTTGAAGCAGTTCATCGACACGACCGGCCCGCTCTGGGCCCAGGGCGCGCTGGCCAACAAGGTCTACTCCGCCTTCACCTCGACGGCGACCTCGCACGGGGGGCAGGAGACCACGCTGACCTCGCTCTTCAACGTCTTTTACCACTGGGGCGGTGTGGTGGTCACCCCCGGCTACACCGACACCAGTCAGTTCATCGCCGGCAACCCGTACGGTCCCTCGCACACCAGCAACAACGGGGAGATCGCCCCGGACGCCGTGGCGCTCGGGGCCTGCGCGCTGACCGCCCGGCGCGCCGTGCTGCTGGGGACCGCGCTGAAGGCGGGTATGGCCGGCTGACCGAACGTCGAACGAGGGCGACCGGTGGCGCGGGCGGGGGCTCTCGGCCCGCCCGCGCCACCGGTCCATCCAGCCCTACCCCCGGGCCGGGCCGACTATGCGCCTTCGCGGATCGCGGACAGCTCGTCCGGGCGTGACGCGGGCAGCAGGTCGGTCAGCAGCTCGCTCAGCACGGCGAGCCCGTCGGGGCTGAGCACCGACTCCGCGTGGAACTGCACTCCGGCGAAGCCGCGGCCCCGCAGGGCGTGCACGGCGCCGTCGTCCGGGTCGCGGGCCAGCTCCACCGGCCCGTACGCGGTGGCCAGCCGGTCGGCGTCGGAGCGGGCGGTGAACGTCGAGTAGAACCCGACCCGGCGGGTGCGGCCGAACAACGGCACCTCCCGCTGCAACCCCTGGTAGGGCGCGTCCCGGCGGTGCAGCGTCAGCCCCAGCAACCCGGCCAGCACCTGATGGCCGAGACAGACCGCGAGGGTGGGACGGCCGGTGGTCAGCAGCCCGGTCAGCAACTTGCGCAGCGCCAGCATCTTCGGCTCGTCCGCGCTGCCCGGGTCGCCCGGCCCGGGACCGACGACCACCAGGTCGTAGTCGTCGACCGGGCCGCTCGCGTGCCAGGTGCGGGTGGTCACCGCGAGACCCAACGCGCTCAGTTGGTGGGCCAGCATTCTGGTGAAGGTGTCCTCGGCGTCCACGATCAACGCTCGGCGGCCGACCAACCCGGGCAGTCCGGGCGCGTCCGGTGACCGCTGGTCCAGCCAGAACCGCGCCAGCGGTGCGTTGCGCGCGGCCAGCGCGTCGCGTACCGCAGGGTCGTCGTCCAGCCGCGCGACCGGCCCGCGGTCGCCGACGGACGCCGCCGGCCCGAGGCCGAGCGCGGCCAGCACCCCGGCGGCCTTGGCGTGCGTCTCGGCCACCTCGCCGGCCGCCGTCGAGTGCCGGACCAGTGTCGCGCCGACCGGCACCCGCAGTCGGCCGGTGGGGGAGATCTCGGCGGTCCGGATCAGGATCGGGGCGTCGAGCGTCTGCCGACCGGCCTCGTCGTGGCCGAGCAGTGCCAGCACGCCCCCGTAGTAGCCCCGGCCCCGGCGCTCGTGCCGGGCGATCACCCGGCAGGCGTTCTCGATCGGGCTGCCGGTGACGGTGGGGGCGAACATCGTCTCGCGCAGCACCTCCCGCACGTCGCGGGTGCCCCTCCCGGCGAGCAGGTACTCGGTGTGCGCCAGGTGCGACATCTCCTTCAGCTGCGGTCCGATCACCTGCCCACCCTGCTCGGCGACGGTGGCCATCATCTTCAGCTCCTCGTCGAGCACCATGTACAGCTCTTCGATCTCCTTCTCATCGGCGAGGAAACGCAGCAGCGCCGCCCGGTCCGCGACGCCACCGGGGCAGCGGAAGGTACCGCTGATCGGGTTCATCATCACCAGTCCGTCGTCGACGCTGACGTGGCGCTCCGGGCTGGCGCCGACCAGCGTCCGGGTGCCGGTGTGCACCACGAACGTCCAGTACGCGCCGCGCTCGGCAATCAGCAGCCGGCGTAGCGCGGCCAGCGCGGCCGCCAGCGGTGGGCCCTGCACGGTGGCGTGCAGGGCGCGGTGGATGACGAAGTTCGCGCCCTCACCGCGGCCGATCTCCTCGGACAGCACCCGCTGCACGGTCCGCGCGTACTCGTCGTCGCTGACGTCGAAGCCCGCGTCGGTGGTGCGCACCGGTTGATCGGGCAGCGCGGCGAGGGCGTCGGTCAGCGTGATCCGTTGATGCTCGCGGACCCGGAGGAACTCCAGCGGGGCGGCGTCGTCGACGCAGGCGAAGCCGCGCTCGGCGATCTGCCGGTACGGCACCAGGGCCAGCGTCCGCGCCCCGGGCGGGCCCTCCGGCAGCGGGAGGTCGGTGAGCTCTTCGACGGTGTCGACCGGGCCGGCAAACAGGTCCAGGTCGTCCGCGCCCTCACGGCGCAGAAGCGCGAAAGGGCCGGGGTCGACGCCGCTGGCGACGGCGGCGAGCAGGTCGGTCAGGTGGGTCATCGGAGTCTCCGTCGGGCTGGGTGCCGCCGTCGGGCGGCCCTCAAGCCGGGAGATCCGGCGACCGCCTCAATGGCGGCCGCGTGGATGGAGCTACGCGCGGGAGATGGCCGCCGGGTCGGCGGGCCACCAAACGGTCAACTGCGCGAGCATGTGATCCACCCTACGCGCCCGTCGGCCGGCTGGCACGGGGTAACTTGACCGGCGATGAACATTCTCGCGCTCGACCTGGGCACCTCCTCGGTACGCGGACTGGTGCTGGACGCGGACACCCAGCCGCTGCCCGGCGCTCTGGCCCGCCGCAAGGTCGACCTCGCCATCGGCGACGACGGCACCGGCACGCTGTCCGGTCGGGACTATCTGGCCAGCCTGGTCGAGTGCCTGGACGAGTTGGCCGACTCGGGGCACCTGCACGACGTCGGCCTCGTGGCGGTCTCCGCCCAGTGGCACTCGGTGCTCCCGCTGGACCGCGACGGCGCCCCCTTGGGCCCGGTGGTCACCTGGCTGGACACCCGACCGGCCCCGGTCGGGCGCACCGCCGGGCCGGCCGACCCGGACGGCTTCCACCAGCGCACCGGCTGCTGGTGGCACCGTTCGTACTGGTCGATGCGGTTGCCCTGGTTGCGTGAACAGTCCGGCACGCCGATCGCCCGGTTCGTGGGTCTGCCCGAGTACGTGCTGGGCGAGTTGCTCGACTCGGCGCCGATGTCGATCTCCCAGGCCTCCGGGACCGGTCTGCTGGATCTGCGCACCCTGAGCTGGGACGAGGAGGCGCTGACGCTGGCCGAGGCGCGGCCGGCGGAGCTGCCGCCGCTGGGCGAGCTGGACTGGCACGGCCGGCTCCGGGTCGACCTGGCTCGTCGGTGGCCGCAGTTGGCGAAGGCCCGCTGGACGCCGCCGGTGGGCGACGGTGGGGCGTCGAACGTCGGCTCGGGCTGCGTCGACCCGAGCCGGGTCGCTGTCACAGTGGGCACCTCCGCTGCCGTACGGCTGATGCAGCGGATCCCGGCGGGCGAGCCGATGCCGCGCCTGCCCGAACGGTTGTGGCGCTACCGGGTCGACCACGAGCATGTGGTGACCGGGGCCGCGTACGCCAACGGGGGCAATCTCTTCGCCTGGGCGGACCGGGAGCTGCGGTTGCCTCGGGGCGCTGAGCTGGACGCGGCGCTGGCGCTGGTGCCGACGGGTGGTGGCCGGCCGGCGAATCCCCGCTTCGGTGGCGACCGGGCGCCGGGGCTGGCCCCGGCGGGCAGTGGTGAGCTGCGCGGTCTGAGTTTCAGCACCACCTCGGTCGACATCCTGGCTGGGCTGATGCAGGGTTTGTGTGAGCTGGTCGCCGGGGATCTCGGGGTGCTGGAGTCCACAATCGACAAACCGGTCGGCGTGGTGTTGGGCGGCGGTGCGGTGGCCGCCTCGGTGTGGTGGCGGCAGGCCTTCGCGACCGCGCTCGCCCCGCGACCGGTGTCGCATCAGCGCAACCCGGAGATCGGCGCCACCGGTGCCGCGTTGGTGGCGCTGGGGCGCTTCGGTGACGCGATCCAGCTCGCCGACATCGGCCGGACGGACGAGCTGGTTTTACCGACCACGGCAGGACGTTCCCACCCGCAGTATCCTTCCTGAACCTCGGCCTCGCCCGGGCCGTTGACAGCGGTACCGAGCCTGGTTGGATGGACTGCGCTCCCCCGACCGCGGTGGACGCGGTAGGACGGAGGAGGCAGGGTGGCGGCAGGTCCCGACCCGGCGAACGGCGCGGTGTCGAACCATCGCCGACGTCGCTTCGATGTCCGGGTCGTTCCGCATCGACGGCGGTCGCCGTTCCGGCTGCGCGACTGGCGGATGAGCACGAAGCTCGCCACGGTGCTGCTGGTGCCGTCGATGGCGTTCCTCCTGCTCGCCGGGGTGCAGACCAGCACCCTGGTGGGGCGGACGACGGCGTTGAACGACTTCTCCAGTCAGGTCGGCATCGGCCGGCAGATCACCGCGGCGGTGCACCAGCTCCAGCAGGAGCGTGACCGTTCGGCGGGGGAGCTGGGTGAGCTGCGTAAAGGTGGTGACCGGCAGGCCGCGGCGAACGACCTGAAGCCGTTGCAGGAGGCCACCGACAAGGCCATCGTGGACCTCAGCCGCGCCGCCGAGCCGCTGGCCGACGCGGACGCGTCCTGGCGGGTGGCCTTCTCCGAGGCGCTGGAGGCGTACGACCAGGTGGTCGACATCCGCTCGGCGATCCCACCGGCGGTGCTCAGCACCGAGACCATCCTGGGTAACTACCACCGGGCCGTCGGGGCGTTGCTCGACCTGCTGGCCGAACCGACGCCGGGGCAGAACCAGCCGGCGTTGAACGACGCGGTGCTGCGCTACGTCCAGTTGGCCCGGGTCAAGGAGCTCTCCTCCCGGGTGCGGGCCCAGCTCTACGCCGCCGCCCGCGCCGGTGCGTACGGCACCGAGGACCGGGTGATCCTCGCCGACCTGCGCGGTCAGCAACTCACCGCGCTCGGCGCGTTCCGGGTGGCCGCGACCAGTGAGCAGATCCGCCGCTACGACGAGACCTCGGTGTCGCCGATGTTCCTGGTCGCCACCGGGTTGGAGGAGCGCAGCCTGTCCTCCGGCGGCGCGTCGCCGCAGGTGCTGCCGTCGGAGCAGTGGTGGTCGGCCAGCCAGCAGCGTCAGGAGCTACTGCGTCAGCTTGAGGCGGGGGTGCTCGACGACGCTGTCCGGCAGGCCGAGGAGGCCAGCGACGATCAGCTGCGTACGACCCTGCTGGTCGTCGGCGGGGTGGTCACGGTCCTGCTGGCAGCACTGCTGATCTCGTTGCTCATCGGGCGCTCGGTCGCCCGGTCGATGCGGCTGCTGCGCAGCCAGGCATTGCGGATCGCCCAGGTCGAGTTGCCGGACGCCCTGGACCGGCTGAAGACCGTCACCGGTGGGGTGCCGCGCATCGACGTCGCGCCGGCGGTGGTCCGCTCACTCGACGAGATCGGCGAGCTGGCCGAGGCGTTCGTGGCGGTTCACCGCAGCGCGGTCACCGTCGCCGTCGAGCAGGCGCTGATGCGGCGCAACGTCAACGCGATGTTCGTCAACCTGGCCCGCCGCAGCCAGGTGCTGGTGGAGCGTCAGCTCGAGCTGTTGGACGACCTGGAGCGCGAGGAGAGCGACCCGGACCAGTTGGAGAACCTGTTCAAGCTCGATCACCTGGCCGCCCGGATGCGCCGCAACGACGAGAGCCTGCTGGTGCTCGCCGGCACCGACTCCACCCGCCGGTGGAACCGGCCGGTCGGGCTCGGTGCGGTGCTGCTGGCCGCCGCCGCGGAGATCGAGCAGTACCAGCGGGTCCGGATCGAGTCGGTCGCTGACGTGCACGTGGTCGGGCATGCCGTCGGCGAGTTGGTGCACCTGCTGGCCGAGCTGCTGGAAAATGCCACGGCCTTCTCCCGCCCGGACACCGTCGTGGTGGTGACCGCCCGGGTCGAGGCGGGCGGTGCGCTGATCGAGATCGTCGACCGGGGTCTGGGTATGAGCCCGACCGCGTTGGTGCAGGCGAACGAGGTGCTGGCCAGCCCTCCGGCCGCCGACGTCGCGGCGGTGGAGCGGATGGGGCTCTTCGTGGTCAGTCACCTCGCGGCCCGGTTGAGCGTCCGCGTGCGGTTGCAGGGCGGCGAGGACGGCCTGGTCGCCCGGCTCGCCCTGCCCGCGGAGTTGCTGGCGCCGCCGGGCAGCGTGGAGCTGGACGCGCCCCCGTCGGCGCGGATGCTGGCGGCGAGCGCGGCACGAGGGGTGGTTCCGCAGCCCGGGGCCGCCCGGCCGGCCGCTGCCCCGATGGTGAACGGCGCGGTGCGGGACCTGCCGGTGGCCGGCCGCCCGCCGGGCGTCGGCGTGCCGCGTCAGGGCCGCCCGGTGCCGGTACGCGCCGAGGACGTGCTGACCCCCGCCGCCGCTCGCGGTGCCGGCGGGGGCTGGTATTCGCGGCAGGGCCCAGCGCCGGTGGTGCCCGCCGCGGCGGCGCCACCGACGATCCCGGTGACCGCCGGCACCAATGAGCGGGGATTGCCGGTGCGGGTGCCCATGGCGCAGTTGAGCGCGGTCACCCGTTCGGCACAACCGATGACGGCACCGACCCGCACCGACCCGGACCCGGAGGCGGTCGGCGGCATGCTCTCGCGGCTCTACAGCGGAGTACGGCGCGCCGAGGCTGAGGACACCACCGAGATACCCGTGCCACCGTCCGGGGGGCACGACGAAGGGGGACGACGACAGTGACGACGTTGAGCCAGGAGGCGCGTGACCTGAGCTGGCTGGTGAGCGCGTTCGCGGAGCGGGTGCCGGGTGTGGCGCACGCGGTGGTGGTCTCCTCCGACGGGCTGCTGGTGGCGATCTCCGATCACCTGCCGCGTGACAACGCGGACAAGCTCGCCGCGGTGACCTCCGGGCTGATGAGTATCACCGCGGGCGCGGCCTCGATGTTCGACGGCGATATCGTCAAGCAGACGGTGGTCGAGATGGGCCGGGGCTACTTCCTGGTGATGCAGATCCGCGACGGTTCGATTCTGGCCACGCTGGCCGCCGGTGACGCGGACATCGGCGTGGTGGGCTACGAGATGGCCCGGTTGGCCAAGCAGGCGGGGGAGATGCTCACCCCGGCCCTGCGGGCGGAGTTGCAGCAGGCGCTGCCCCGCTGAATGAGCCGGCCGAGGCCCGGACGGTCGCGGCTCACCCGAGCCGAGCCGTCCGGGCCCGGGCGTCCGGGTGGCGGCGCGTTCAGAAGCCGCCGTCGGCGATGACCGAGCGGTACCAGGTGGCGGAGTTCTTGAGCACCCGACGCTGGGTGGCGTAGTCCACGTAGACCAGGCCCCAGCGCTGGTCGTAGCCCTGGTCCCACTCGAAGTTGTCGAGCAGTGACCAGACGTGGAAGCTCTCCAGCGGCACTCCCTCGGCGATGGCCCGGTGCGCGGCGGTGAGGTGGTCGCGCAGGAACCTGATCCGCCCGGTGTCCTGGACGGTGTCGTCCGCGCCCAGGGTGTCCGGTGTGGGCAGCCCGTTCTCGGTGATGGTGAGCGGGATCGGCCCGTATTCGCGGGTGATCCGGGTCAGCAGGTCGTACATCCCCTCGGGGTAGATCTGCTGCCATTCGGCCTCGGAGGTTTCCCAGCGGTGCGTGGTGCCGCCGTCGCCGGTGACGTAGATCGGGGTGTAGTACTGCACCGCCAGCAGGTCGACCGGCGCGGAGATGGTCTCCAGGTCGCCGTCGCGGATGCCCTGGGCCATCCGGCTCTGCGGGCCCAGGTCGGCCAGCAGGTCCTCCGGGTAGCTGCCCTTGAGCAGGGAGTCGAGGTAGAGGCGGTTCTCGTAGGCGTCGTAGAGGTGGGCTGCCGCGGCAGCCTGCGGGGAGTCGTCGGCGGGGTAGCAGGGGTGCAGGTTGAGCGCGGGGCCGATGCGGCTGTCGCTGCCGGTGGCGCGCAGCGCGGCGACGGCGTACCCGTGGGCGAGTTGCAGATGGTGGGCGACCAGGTAGGCGGCGTCCGGGTCCTGCCGCCCGGGGGCGTGGTGGCCGGTGAGGTAGCCGTTCTGCACCACGGTCTTGGGTTCGTTGATGGTGAGCCAGGCCGGCACCCGGTCGCCGAGGGCGCGGAAGACCACGTCGGCGTAGTCGGCGAAGCGGTGGGCGGTGTCGCGTGACTCCCAGCCGCCGGCGTCCTGGAGCGCCTGCGGGAGGTCCCAGTGGAACAGGGTGGCCATCGGGGTGATTCCGCGCTCGTGCAGGCCGTCGAGGAGGCGGCGATAGAAGTCGAGGCCGCGTTGGTTGGGCGTGCCGGTGCCGTCGGGCTGGATCCGGGGCCAGGAGATGGAGAAGCGGTAGCTGCGCAACCCGAGGTCGCGCATGAGGTCGAGGTCCTCGGCGTAGCGGTGGTAGTGGTCGATGGCCACGTCGCCGGTGTCGCCGTTGCGGGTGCGACCTGGGACGCGGCTGAAGGTGTCCCAGACCGACTCGCCGCGCCCGTCCTCCTTGGCGGCGCCCTCGATCTGGTAGGCGGAGGTGGCCGCGCCCCAGCCGAAGTTGTCCGGGAAGCGCAGCGGGCCGGCGGGCCCGGTAGGTATCGACATGGATTCTCCTCATGGATACGGGGCCACCGCCGAAAGATTCGGGAGCGCTCCCATGATAGGGCAGACGCTGCCGGCCGGTCAGCCGGCCGTCAGAACGGCCGGCGCTGGCGGTTGGGAGGCGGGTGTGGGCCCCGAGCAGCGAACGAGGCCGTCCGGGCGGCGCGGCGCGCCTGTCCCGTCGGCCTCTTTTCCTATCGTGTACGGGGGTTTAGTGTGGGGACGGGGGAGGGCAACCCCCGTCCCCACCGTAACTGCACACACACGGGCGGAATTTGGGTCCTGCCGTGCGTGTCGCGCGGGAGCCGGGCCACGCGAGTGGCTCTGGTTCCACCTCCCTCCCTGTGGCGGGACGATGGCTGACGACGGCGTCCGGGCTGGCCCGTCGTCGGCCCTCGGTCTGGTTCCCTGGGCTCGTCAGGACGACCCCAGCGATCTTCTTGTTGGAACCTTGTCGATGGAAGCGCTCCCATCGACCGATGTTGCGACTGTAACGCCCGTCACGCCTTTGTGAAAGACCCAAAACGAGATCGAAACAAGGAGCTGATCCAGCGCTCCGTGCGCTTGTTGTGGGAGCGCTTCCATGGCACACTGTCGATTCGACGCGACAGGAGCCACATCGCGTGAGTGCGGGTCCACCGAGGGCAACCGGCAGCGCCAGCTCCGGTCACGGTCACCCGAGCGCAGCCGGCGGGACCCCCTCCCGTGCGGGCCGCGACCGCCCTACCCCGGCCGGGCCCGGGGAAGACCACCTTCCCGGCGCCTCGACATCCCCGCGGACCACCACCACCCTCGCGGGCAGGCGCCTCGCCGGGGACCATCCCGGCCTGGTCCGAGGAGACACCGCGCACATGAGACAACTGGCAATACGCCGCCGCGTGGCGCTCGCCGCCGCCGCGCTGCTCGCCATCGGCGGGGTGACCCTGCCTGCCGGCGCCGCACAGGCCGCACCGGCCTGCGACGTGGTCTACGCGACAAACGACTGGAACACCGGCTTCACCGCGAACGTCACCATCAAGAACCTGGGTGACCCGGTGAGCAACTGGACGCTCAAGTGGACCTTCCCGACCAGCGGTCAGCGGGTCACCCAGGGCTGGTCGGCCAGATACAGCCAGACCGGCAGCGAGGTCACCGCGACCAACGAGTCGTACAACGGCAACCTTGCCACCGGGGCCTCCACCACCATCGGCTTCAACGGCGCCCACTCGGGCAGCAACCCGAAGCCCACCTCGTTCACGCTCAACGGCACCCCCTGCAACGGCACCCCGGCCAACCAGCCGCCGACGGTCTCCCTCGGCCTGCCGACCGGGCCGTTCACCGCGCCGGCCGACGTGCCGCTGACGGCCACCGCCAGCGACCCGGACGGGACGATCAGCAAGGTCGAGTTCTACCGCAACGGCCTGCTGATCAACACCGACACCTCCGCCCCGTACGCGTACACGCAGGAGGACCTGCCGGCCGGCAGCTACACCGTCCAGGCCAAGGCGTACGACAACGCCAACGGCATCGGGGTCGACGAGAAGGCGTTCACCGTCGGGGCCGCCACCGGCCCGACACTGGTCGCCACCCCGTCCGCCGTGAGCGTCGCCGAGGGTGGCAGCGCCACCTTCAACCTGAAGCTCAGCGCCGCCCCGACGGCCAACGTGCCGGTCACCCTCACCCGCACCGGTGACACCGACGTCACGGTCTCGCCGGCCACCGTCACGCTGACCCCGAGCAACTGGAACACCGGGGTCACCGTCACGGTCGCCGCGGCGGAGGACGCCGACACCGTCGGTGGCGCCGCCACCATCACCGCGTCCGCCACCGGTCTCGCCTCGCTGGCGGTCAGCGCCACCGAGATCGACAACGACACCCCCGGCGGCGACAACGCCTACACCGCGAAGTTCCTCGAGCAGTACGGCAAGATCAAGAACTCGGGCTACTTCAGCCCCGAGGGCGTGCCGTACCACTCGGTGGAGACGCTGATCGTCGAGGCGCCCGACCACGGCCACGAGACCACCTCGGAGGCGTTCAGCTTCTGGCTCTGGCTGGAGGCCTACTACGGCAAGGTCACCCAGAACTGGGCCCCGTTCAACAACGCCTGGACGGTGATGGAGAAGTACATCATTCCCACGCACGCCGACCAGCCGACCGCCGGCTCCGCGGGCACCCCGCAGTACGCCGCGGAGTACAACCTGCCCAGCCAGTACCCGTCGGCGCTGAACCCGAACGTCCCGGTCGGTCAGGACCCGCTGCGCTCGGAGTTGCAGTCCACCTACGGCACCGGCGACATCTACGGCATGCACTGGCTGATGGACGTCGACAACACCTACGGCTTCGGCCGCTGCGGTGACGGCACCACCAAGCCGGCCTACATCAACACCTTCCAGCGGGGCACCCAGGAGTCGGTGTGGGAGACCATCCCGCAGCCCTCCTGCGACACCTTCAAGCACGGCGGTCAGTACGGCTACCTCGACCTGTTCGTCAAGGACACCGGCGCCCCCGCCAAGCAGTGGAAGTACACCAACGCCCCGGACGCCGACGCCCGCGCCGTGCAGGCCGCGTACTGGGCGCTGACCTGGTCCAAGGCGCAGAACAAGCAGGCCGACGTCGCGGCCACCATCACCAAGGCCGCCAAGATGGGCGACTACCTGCGGTACGCGATGTTCGACAAGTACTTCAAGAAGATCGGCAACTGCGTCGGGGCCAGCACCTGCCCCGCCGGCAGCGGCAAGGACTCGGCGCACTACCTGCTGTCCTGGTACTACGCCTGGGGCGGCGCGTACGACGCCAGCCAGAACTGGTCCTGGCGGATCGGCTCCAGCCACAACCACTTCGGCTACCAGAACCCGTTCGCGGCCTGGGCGCTGACCAACACCCCGGAGCTCAAGCCGCAGTCGTCGACGGCGGTCGCCGACTGGACCAAGAGCTTCGAGCGGCAGCTGGAGTTCTACACCTGGCTGCAGTCCGCCGAGGGTGGCATCGCCGGTGGCGCCACGAACAGCTGGGACGGTAGCTACGCCCAGCCGCCGGCCGGGACCAGCACCTTCTACGGCATGTTCTACGACGTCGACCCGGTCTACAACGACCCGCCGTCGAACCAGTGGTTCGGTATGCAGGCCTGGTCGATGCAGCGCATCGCCGAGCTGTACCAGCAGACCGGCAACGCGAAGGCCAAGGCGCTGCTGGACAAGTGGGTGCCCTGGGCGATCGCCAACACCACCCTCGGCACCAACTGGTCGATCCCGTCGGACATGGCGTGGACCGGTCAGCCGACCACCTGGAACCCGTCCAACCCGCAGCCCAACACCGGCCTGCACGTCGAGGTCATCAGCAAGGGCCAGGACGTCGGTGTCACCGCCGCCTACGCCCGGATCCTGATCGCGTACGCGGCCAAGTCGGGCAACGTGGCGGCGAAGAACACCGCCAAGGGGCTGCTCGACGCGCTGTCGGCCGCCAGTGACGCCAAGGGTGTCTCCACCACCGAGACGCGCGGCGACTACCGGCGCTTCGACGACGTCTACAACGCGTCCACCGGGCAGGGCCTCTACGTCCCGTCGGGTTGGACCGGGAAGATGCCGAACGGCGACACCATCGCCGCCGGCAAGAGCTTCCTCGACATCCGGTCCTTCTACAAGAACGACCCGGACTGGCCGAAGGTGCAGGCGTACCTGGACGGTGGTCCGGAGCCGACCTTCAACTACCACCGGTTCTGGGCACAGGCTGACGTCGCCATGGCGTACGCCGACTACGGCAGCATGTTCCCGAACGGCTGAGACGACCCGGGGTGGGTGGCGTGGACCGCCCACCCCGGGATTCGGCCCCGGTCCGGGGAACGACGGACCGGGGCCGGCGGGACGGCCTGACACCCACGGTCAGGCCGGGGTGGGCCGGCCATCTGGCCGACGCAGCGGATCGGCTGGCCCACCCCACCGCCCGGACTGGAGCCAGCCGCGAAAAAGCCCAGAAATTCGGGCCGTCGCGGGATCACACCGAGGTCTGTGACGGAGTAACGTACGTCACCGGAGAGGCCGCTCCCCCCGTGGCGGCCTCTCCACTTTTTTTGCCCCGAGTCCGGCCGCTTGCCCGCCCCGATTCCGGCCGCTTGCCGCGCCGAGTTCGGCCGCGCGGGACCGGGTTTTCAGCGTGGCGGCACGACCGGGTGACGCAACCCCGGGTGCCCGGCCGGCAGCGAGCGCCGCAGCACCACCCAGCTCAGCGCCAGCGCCGCGGCGACCAGCGGCCAGGTCAGCGCCACCCGGGCCACCACCAGCGCGAGCACCTGCCCACCCAGGTAGAGCGGCACGAACACGGCCACCCGCAGCAGGTAGGTCACCGTCCACACCCAACTGGCCCGGCCGTACCCGCGCAGCAGCGCCGGGTCGCGCCGCCACCCGGCCCGCTGGCCCAGCACCGCGCCGACCAGCACACCGAGCAGTGGCCACCGCACCACGATGCTGACCGTCCACGCCAGAGCGCTCGCGGCGTTCGACAGCACCTGGATCAGAAAGAAGTTCTCGGCCCGGCCGGTGCGCACCGCGATCAACGCCGCGACGCAGACGGCCAGCAGCCCGATCAGCACCGAGCGCGGCCGGTCACCCCGGCGCAGCCGTACGCCGGCCACCACCGCGCCCACGGCCAACGCCGCGCCGACCCCGCCCCACAGCGACTCGCCGCCCAGCAGCCAGCCCACCGCGAAGGCCAGCGGCGGCAGGGTGGCGTCGATCGCGCCGCGTCGCCCGCCCAGCAGATCCGTCAGCGACTCGGCGCGCGCCGGCCCACCCGGGCCGGTGTCGCCGCCCGTCGGCACCGGCCCCGCCGACCCCGGATTGTCGCCTTCACCCTGCTCCGGGCCGGTCTCGGTCGGGCCGCCGTCGCGCTCCGGTACTCCGCTCACCACCGCCTCCTCGCCTCCGGCACAACCTAACCGGCGATTGATGGCGGGCCACCGGTCGGACCGCCGGCACCTGCCGCTACGGTGTGCGGATGCGCGCGACGGCACGGGGTTGGACCGCGGTCTGGTTGGTCGTACTGGCCCTCGTCCAGGCGGCCGCCTTCCTCGCCGTGTGGCGGGTGGCCGTGCACTCCGAGATAGGTCAGTGGGTGGACACGGTCGCCCTCACCGGCAACCGGATCGGGCAGGACACCATCGACGGCCCCGTCGACAAGATCCTCAACGCGATGTCGGTGGTCTCGCTGCTGGCCGCCACCGCGACGATCGGGTTCATCGCGCTGATCCGGGGGCGGATCGCCCTGGCGATAACCGCGACCCTGCTGATCGCCGGAGCGAACGTCACCACCCAGTTGCTCAAGTACGGGCTGAACCGGCCCGACTACGGTGTCGACCCGGAACGCGCCGCGGTGGGCAACAGCCTCCCGAGCGGGCACGCCACGGTGGCCGCCTCGGTGGCGGTCGCCCTGATGCTCGTGCTGCCACGCAAGGTACGAGCCGTCGGTGCCTTCATCGGTGCCGGGTACGCCGCCGTCGCCGGAGTCGCCACCCTCTCCGCCGGCTGGCACCGACCCAGCGACGCCGTCGCCGCGTACCTGGTGGTGGGTGTGTGGGCGGCATTGGCCGGGTTGCTGCTGCTGGTCACCCAGCGGGAGCAGGCCGAGATCGCCCCCGGCGACGCGCACCGGGTCGCGGCGCTCGTGCTCGGGCTCGGTGGTGTGCTCGCCCTGGTGGCCTGCGGGCTCTCCCTGTCCTGGTTGCTCGACCTGCGCGACACCGGGCCGGAGGAGCTGGCCCGCCGTCCCCTGTTCGTCGGGTACGCGGGCAGCGCCGCCGGGATCGCCGGCACGATGGCGGTGGTGATGGCGTTGGCGCTCACCGTCGTGCACCGGCTGGTGCCCCGGGTCAAGGGCTGAGCCAGCCGGCGTAGCCACCTGGGCGGCCGAGCGGGCTCAGCTCGCGGCGCGGGGTGCGGGGACGTGCGGGGCGACACCGCGCAGGTGGGTGAGCACCACCGGGTCGATGCGGCCCGGCACCAGCCGCTCCTCCAGGTTCTCCAACCCGGCCCAGGAGATCAACGCCGCTTCCGTGCCGTCCTCGTGCACCCTGTGGCCCAGCGCGCCGAGCAACGCCGCCACCTCGGCGGCGACCGCGCCGCTCAGGTCGAGCAGGGTCGCCGGGTCGGGTCGGCCGAACAGCATGGTGTGCACAGTGAGCAGCCGACCCAGCTCGGCGATCGGGTCCGGGTGGTCGTCCACGCGCAGGTCGACCACCACGTCGCTGGTGCCGCCGTACCCGCCGCCGCGCTCGACCACCAGCAGACCGGCGCTCTGCCGGCCCCGCCGGTCGCCGCCGGCCTCGTCGCCGGCCCGCAGCGCGGCGACCAGCCGCTCGGCGAACGGCAGTGCCGCTCCCGCCTGCCAGGCCGCGCCGAGGGCGTCGACGACCTCCGGCCCGGTGAGGATGTTGCCCTGCGCGGCCCAACCGTCGCCGGTCCGCCCGCCGGCCCACGGATGGCAGGCCGGCCCGGTCCAGGTGGCACCCGCACCGGTGGCCCCCACGACGCCGAGTTGGCGGTGCTCCCGCTCGGGGTCGGCGGCGATCAGCCCGGCCACCACGTCGGCGGGGGCCACCCCGGTGCGCAGCAGGGTGAGGCCCTGCGGGCGGTAGGCGAGGTTGACGTGGGCCTGGGTGGCCAGCGCACCGACCTCGGCGGCGGCGGCCGGGACCAACGCTCCGGCGGCGAGGAACTTGCTGGCGACGGCGACGCCGTGCAGGCGCCCGTCGGCGGAGCGGGCGACGAGGGAGAAGGTCACCGGCCGAGATTAGCCTTCCGCGCCGCCGTGACGCGGGCACGCGAGGCTCAGAACGGTGGCGCGGCGGCCTCCGGTGGGGCGCCGTGGGCCCGACGGGCGTCGGCCACCGCGACAGCGGCCAGCACCACCGCTCCGACCGCCGTCGCGGCCACCCCGGGCAGGTGCCGCAGCGGCACGGCCGACGCCAGCAGCACCAGGAGGGCGATCCACCGGGACGGGGAGACCCGTGCGAACACCTCGTACTCCAGGCGGGACCGCCCGGCCAGGAACAGGATCGGACCGCCGAGCACCATGACCAGCCACGGCCCGGGAATCCGCTCCAGCGGACTCTCGATGATCAGCTCGTATCCGACAGCTGTGGAAGCGAGACCGATCACCATCAGCAGGTGGGTGTCGGCGGCGGAACGGCCGATGGTGGCGGGGTGCCGGGCCTTCGTCACCGCCTCGCCCAGGATCCGCCCGGCCCGCTGCACGTAGATCCGCCACAGCATGATCGAGGTGGCCAGCGCCAGCGCGAACGCCCACGCGTGCCCGGTCTCGTACGGGCCCTTGCTGTACGCGAAACCGGCCACCAGGATCGTCTCGCCCAGCGCGACGAGGAAGAACTGCTGGTACCGCTCGGCCAGGTGCTCGCCGGCGATCTCCCACTTCGAGATTCTCGAGCGGCCCAGGCCGGGCACCGGCCAACCACAGCGGGCCGCCAGGTACTCCACCGCCAGCGCCGCCGACCAGAGCGCCACCTGCCCGTTGGTGCCCAGCATCGCGCCGCCGATCCAGAGCACCCCGCTCACCGCGAAGATCACCGCCATCCGCACCTTCAGCCGGCGGTACGGGTGCGGGCCCAGCGCGATCGACAGGATCACCGGCCGGGTCACCTGCGCGATCACGTACGCCACCGCGAACATCAGCGCGGTCTGGCTGAACGCCCGGGGAATCGCGACCCCCATCAGCATGCTGCACACCAACGCGGTGATCACCACGGTCTGCAACGGCACCCGGTAGGGGTCGTAGCGGCTGGTCGTCCACGCGGTGCCCTGCCAGACCGCCCAGAGCGCGAGAAGCAACAGCAGTGTCTTGCCGCTGCCGGTGACCGCCTCCCAGATGTACTTCCGGCCCGACTCCTCGGTCAGGTCCTCGAACGCGCGCGCCGAGATCCGGGTGAGCGCGAAGACGAACACCAGATCGAAGAAGAGTTCCAGGAAGGTGGCCCGACCCGGTGTGGCCACCCCGGGGACCGGCTCCAGGTGTCCTGCCGCCCTGAAACCCATGGTCAGCGGCCTGCGCCGTCGGTCCGGTCCACCTCGAAGTGGTAGCACTTCCACCGCCACGCACGGTCGGAAACCGGCGATTCTGCCCAACCCGGGGATCTTGCTCGGGCCCGCGTCAACGGGCACGATCGATCGGTGACGAATCGATGGGGCATGACGGTGCCGCTGAGCGGGATCGCGCTGGCGCAGCACGACGCGGCCTACGCGGCCCTCGACCGGGCCGGGTTCACCGACGTCTGGTCGTCCGAGGTCGCCGGGACCGACGCGTTCACCCCGCTGGCGCTCGCCGCGGCCTGGCAGCCGGGGCTGCGGCTCGGCACCGCGATCACACCGGTCTTCACCCGAGGCCCCGGTCTGCTCGCGATGAGCGCGGCAGCGCTGGCCGAGGCCGCGCCGGGCCGGTTCTCGCTCGGCATCGGCGCGTCCTCACCCGTGCTCGTCCGGGACTGGAACGCCGTGCCGTTCGACGAGCCGTTCCGCCGCACCCGCGACGTGCTGCGCTTCCTGCGCGCCGCGCTGGCCGGCGAAACCGTCGACGAGGCCTACGACACGTTCACCGTCCGCCGGTTCACGCTGGAACGACCACCGGCGGTGCCGCCATCGATCCTGCTCGCCGCGCTGCGCCCGGGGATGCTCCGGCTGGCCGGCTCGGAAGCCGACGGGGTCATCCTCAACTGGCTCAGCGCCGACGACGTGCCGCGCGCCCTCGCCGAGCTGGGCGAGCGCCGCACCGGCTTCGAGGTCGCCGCCCGGATCTTCGTCTGCCCCACCGAGGACACCGTGTACGCCCGGGCGCTGGGCCGTCGGCTCATCACCAGCTACCTCACCGTCGGGGCGTACGCCGAGTTCCACCGTTGGCTCGGCCGCGACGAGACGCTCGCGCCCATGTGGGCGGCCTGGGCCGCCGGTGACCGGCGCGGGGCCAACGCGGCAGTACCCGACGAGGTGGTCGACGCGCTGGTGCTGCACGGCTCACCGGAGCGGTGCCGCGCCGAGGTGCGCCGCTACGCCGACAACGGGGTGGACGTGCCGATCATGGCGCTGTTGCCCACCCCCGAGGTCACCACCGGCGGGGCGAGCGCTCTGCTCAGCCTCATCGCCCGGTTGGGCGCCGCCACGGTGGAGGTCAGCGCGTGAACCTCACCGACCGGATCGTGGTGGTCACCGGCGGGGCCGGCGGCATCGGAGCGGCGCTGTCGCGCCGATTCGCCGCCGAGGGGGCCGCCGCCGTGGTGGTCGCCGACCTGGACGCCGACGCGGCCCGCGCGGTGGCCGAGGGCATCGGCCCGGTCGCGCACGCCCGCGCCCTCGACGTCACCGACGAGGAGCAGGTCCGCGCGCTGGTCGCCGACACCGAGCAACGGTACGGCCGGATCGACCTGTTCTGCGCCAACGCGGGGGTGACCACCGGCGGGGGAGTGGAGGTCGACGACGCCGGATGGGACCGCGCCTGGCGGGTCAACGTGCTCGCCCACGTCTACTCGGCCCGCGCGGTGCTGCCCGGAATGCTCGTCCGGGGCGGCGGGCACCTGCTGCACACCTGCTCCGCGGCGGGTGTGCTGACCGCTGTGGGCGACGCCCCGTACACCGCGACGAAGCACGCCTCGGTGGGGTTCGCCGAGTGGCTGGCCATCACCTACCGGGACCGGGGCATCCGGGTCAGCGCACTCTGCCCACAGGGGGTGGACACCCCGATGCTCGCCGACGGGCTCGCCGACGCTCACCTGGGCGCCCGGGTGGTCGCCGCGTCCGGTGCGGTGCTCACCCCGGACCAGGTCGCCGACGCGGCCGTCGCCGGGCTGGCCGAGGAACGTTTCCTGATCCTGCCGCACCCCGAGGTCGCCGACTACGCGCGCCGTCGCGCCGAGGACCCGGACGGCTGGCAGGCCGGTATGCGCAAACTCATCCGCCGGCTGACCGCCTGAGCCGCTACCGCGGGGGAACTCGTCCGACGGCCAGGAGGTGGGCGCTGGAGCTGATCAGCGCCGGCTCGCTGCCAACGCAAAGCTCTTGATCAGCGCGGGGAGCGGCGGGCGCGGCGCAGGGGAGTGGGGTGCACGGACCAGAGCAGGCGACGCCACCAGGGGCGGGCGGAGCGCAGGGTGGCCACGTAGGCGGTGGCCACCTCGGCGGCGCGAGCCGCCTGGTCGGGTGTTGCGGCGCCGGGGGCGAAGCCCACCTGGTTGAGCAGGGCCGCCAACTCGTCGACGGCCGGGCCGGACGCGTCTGCCTGCGCCGTGCCGCTGGGCGCGACGGTGCCCGGGTCAGCGACGGCGCCCGGGTCAGCGACCGCGTCACCTCCGCTCCGGGCGAGACGGGCATCGGCGAGGGTTTGGCGGGCGTGGCCGGCGACCTCGGTCGCGGCCAGGTCGTCGCCGACCGGTCTGCCGGCCAGCCGGAGCGCGTCGGTGACCTCCCGCCAGGCGCCGGCGATGCGCTGGCCGGGGTCGCCCCGCACGAGCCGGCCGCGGGTCAGCGAGCGGCGCATCGCCAGCAGGGTGAGCAGGAGCGCCCCCACCACCAGCAGCAGTCCGCCGCTGCCGCCGGCGACCAGCACCGGCGTGGAGAGCCCGTCGTTGCCGTTTGGGGCGTCGGCGGCGGTCGCCGGTTCCGGTGAGGCGCTGGGCTCGGCGGTCGGTGCCGGCGCCTCCGACGGGGGCGGGTCCTCCGGCGTCGGGCGGAAGTCCTCCTCCACCGGTCGCGGCTCGTTGTCGGGGCGGGGCAGCGGGTCGAACGGCACCCAGCCCAGCCCGTCGAAGAGCACCTCCGGCCAGGCGTACGCGTCACCGGCCAGCACCGGCCCCTGCCCGCTGGTCCGGAAGCCCACCACCACCCGTGTGGGCAGCCCGGAGAGCCGGCCGAGGACCGCGAAGGCCGCCGCGAACTGCTCCGAGGTGCCCTCCTGCCCGCCGCCGTTGCGGGGCCCGAACAGGAAGAAACCCAGGTTCGGGTACGCGTGCCCGCTCGGCGCGTCCGCCACCACCCGGTAGTGCTCGGCCAGGAACTGCTCGATCGCCGACGCCCGCGCGAACGGGGCACCGTTCTCCTCGGCGAGTTGGGTGGCCAGCCGGCGCATCGGGTCGGGCACCCCGTCGGCGACCCGCAGCACCCGGGCCACCTCCTCACCGGCGGGCACGTTCGCGCTGGCCAACAGATTCTGGTCGGGGCGTTCCTCGGCGGAGGTCACCGCGTACCGCAGCCCCGGCGTCAGCCCCTCCGGTCGGATCAGCGTCCCGCTCGCCGGGTCGTACGCCACCCGCGCGCCACTGACCTCCCGGGGTGTCGCCACGGCGGGCAGCAGACGGCCGCTCAACTCGGCCACGCTGATCTGCTGCCGTACCGTCCGCACGGTGCTGTCGCGGGCCACGGCAGCGGCCGGCAGGATCCGCCCGGCGTTGCGGTACGTCGCGCCGACGCGCCAGGTCACCCCGTCGTAGTCGCTGAGCACCGCCAACCGGATCCGCACACTGCGCGCGGTGTCCGCTGCGGGATCGGCCTCCGGCGGGGGGCCGGCGGGTGGTGCGTCGGGGCGTTCCGTGCTCACGTCGAGGAGTTTCTGCTCCGGGTGCAGCGCCCAGCCGGAGATGCGGATCAGCGGGTTCTCGTCGAGTGTCTGCACCTGCGGTGGCTCCACGTACCGGCGCGGGTCCACCGGCCGGCCGTCGACCTGCTCGGCGACGACCGGGCCGAGCAACGCCACCAGCCCGACCACCAGTGCCACCCCGAGCGCCGCGCTGGTGGCCAGCCGCAGTCGCACCGCCGCGCGTACCCCGGGGGTCAGCTCGGCGCTCGGATCGCCGCCGCCCGCCGCGGTGCGGGTGGGGGTGGCCAGGCCGAGGGCCGCGACCGCGACGAACACCACTGTCGACCCCACCGCCGGTTCGGCGTTCGGGCCGACCACGTAGAGGGCGGCGGCGTAGAGCCCCGCCGCCGGCAGATAGCCCAGCAGCACCCGGCCGGTGCGCAGCGCCACCTCCGCGCCGGTCAGCCCGGCCAGCCAGGCGGCGACGACCGGCACCAGCACGGTGTCCGGTGTGGGCTCCACCGGGATCATCGCGGTGAGCAGCCGGGGGATGCCGTTGCGGGCGGCGTCCGCGCTGACCTCCAGCAGGCCGCCCGGCAACTCGGCGCGGGTGGCGGCCATCCGCAGCGACCACAGTGTCCAGCCGGCCATCGCGGCCACCGACACCGGCGCCACCAACCAGGACGGCAGCCGCCGGGCGGCCACGCTGACCAGCACCGAACCCGCCGCCGCGCCGATCACCAGCCAGGTCAGCAGGTTGCCCGCGTACACCCGGCCGAGCACCACCCCGGCGAGCGCCGTCAGCCCGATCAGGGCCAGCGGCAGGACCGCCGCCCGCAGCACCCGCCCGGCGAGCGTCACCACCGGCGTACCCCGTCCCACTCGGCGGCGAACTGCGCGCCGTCGGCCGCGTCGACGACCACGAGACCCGCGGTGCCCGGCGGGGTCGGTTCGGCCGCGCCGAACACCGCGACCACCACCGACGGGTACGCCCCGCGCAGCGCGCCAAGGTGCCCCAGCTCGTCGCGGCCAGCGGGCCCGGTCAGGAAGATCAGCGTGTCGCCGAGCCGGTCCTGTCGCAGTCGGGTGGTGGCCGCCCGCACCGCGTCACCGTCGTCGGACAGGTCGGCGGCGGCGAGCCGGTCCAGCGGCCCGAGCGCGCCGCCGGCCTCGCCGCCGGGTGTCGTGGCCTCGGCGGGCTCGGCGGCGACCATGAGCAGCAGCACCGGCAGGTCCGCGCGGTGCGCGGCGGTGACGACCGACGCCGCCGCCTCGCAGGCCGACTCGAACGACTCCGCCACCCCGCCGACCCGCTGCGGGTGCGCGGCAGCACGGTTGTCCAGCAGGACGACCAGGCGCGGCAGGCTGGTGTCCACGTTCTCCCGCACCATCAGCTCACCCACCCGGGCGCTGGTGCGCCAGTGCACCCGGCGCAACTCGTCGCCGACCACGTACTCCCGCAGCGAGTCGAACGTGATCGACCCGTGCGGGACACCGTCCACCCGACCGTCGAGGCTGCGGCCCGCGCCTCTGGGCACGGCCGTCAGCGGATGGATCCGGGGGTGTACCCAGACCGGCACCGCCGCACCGTACGGGCGGGCCAGCGCCACCAAACCCAGCGGATCCCGGCGGGTCACCCGCAGCGGCCCGACCAGCACCACCCCACGACGGTCGGTCGGCACGTCGTAGCGGACCTCGGTGTCCCGGCCGGGTCGCAGGCGCAGCACCGGCACCGGCACGGTCCGCTGGCCGCACCGGTCCTCGGCCAGCAGGTTCGCCGAGCGCAGCCGCCCGGTGTTGCGCACTGTCAACGTCATGCTCGCCGGCTCGCCACGCGCCACCCGGTCCGGGTCCGCACGACGGGTCACCGTCAGCCGGGGCCGCCAGGCCGCGACCAGCGCGGCGTAGCCGACGGCCGCGCCGGCCGCCGCGCCGAGCAACGTCAACTCGGGGTACGCGAACCGGAAACCCGCCCCCAGCAGCACCACGGCGGCGACGAGCAGCCCGACCCCACGGGCGGTGATTCCCATCGCGCTACTGCCGGTCAGCCCTGCACCGGAGCGGGTTGCCCCGACGGCAGCGGCACCGGCACCGACGCGACGGCCTGGCGCAGCACCTCCGCGGGGGTCATCCCGCGCACCTGGGCGTCCGGGGTGAGCAGCAGCCGGTGCGCGAAGACCGCCTCGGCGAGCGCCTTCAGGTCCTCCGGCATGATCCAGCCCCGCCCGTCGATCAGCGCGTACGCGCACGCCGCACGGGTCAACGCGATCACACCCCGAGGGCTGACGCCGACGCGCACCTGCGGGTGGGTGCGGGTGGCAGCGGCCAACCGGACCGCGTACGCGTAGAGCGGCTCCGCGATGTGCACCCGGCGGGCCATCCGGACCATCTCGCCGACGGTGGCGGTGTCGGTGACCGGGGCGAGCGCCTCGGGGGACCGCACCGTCGCGCCGCGCAGCACCTCCACCTCGACGGCCTCGTCCGGGTAGCCGACGGAGAGTTTCACCAGGAAACGGTCCAACTGCGCCTCGGGCAGCCGGTAGGTGCCGTCCATCTCCACCGGGTTCTGGGTGGCGACGACCAGGAACGGCGACGGCACCGGGTGCCGGACCCCGTCCACAGTGACAGTCCGTTCCTCCATCACCTCCAGCAGCGCCGACTGGGTCTTCGGCGACGCCCGGTTGATCTCGTCGGCGATGACGATGTTGGCGAAGACCGGCCCCGGATGGAACTCGAAGTCCCGGGTCGCCTGGTTGAAGATCGTCACGCCGGACACGTCCGAGGGGAGCAGGTCGGGCGTGAACTGGATGCGCCGCCACTCACCCTTAACAGTGGCGGCGATGGCCCGTGCCAGGGTCGTCTTACCGACCCCGGGCACGTCCTCCAGCAGTACGTGACCCTGGGCGAAGAGCGCGGTCAGCGCCAGCCGCACCACCTGCGGTTTGCCGAGCACCACAGCGTTGACGTTCTCGGCCAGCCGGGCGGCCAGGGCGGCGAAGCCCTGCACCTCCGGCTGGGTGAGCGGCTCGTGGGTGTTCACGGTCGGTGGTGCTCCTCGCCTGGTGGTTCAGCAGGTGGGCAGGACCTTGATGTCATCGCCGCCCTCCAGGTTGAGCCAGGCCCACGGGATGTAGTTCTTCCCCTTGTAGTTGACCTGCACCCACCAGGTGCTGCGCTTCTCGTTGTTGTAGATGTAGGCGTAGACCTCTTCGCCCGACTTCTTGCAGTACGCCTGGAGCCGGGTGCCGGGCTTGGCCCAGCCGGCCTGCTGGTCGTTGTCCTGCCGGGTGACCTTGAAGACCTCGTTGCCGTTGCGGCCTTCCCGGTCGCTGTCGCAGTAGGTCGACTCGGGCCCGGATGCGCCGTTGCGGCAGGTCGCGATCCCGTACAGCGCCTGGGTGGCCTGCGCCTTCGTGGCGGTGCCCTTGCCGGCGGCGTTGCTCGCCGTCACCGTGAACGTGTAGCTGGTGCCCGGCGTCAGGCCCGTCATCGTGATGCTGGAGCACGCCCCGGTCTTCGCCGGTTCGCCAGTCGTGGTCAGCGTGCAGGTGGCCTGACCGCCACCGGCGTCCACTGTGAACGTGACGGTCGCCCCGGTGGCCGTCGACGACGAGCCGGTCACAGTGACCCGTGGCTCGGCCACCGTGCGGGCCGTGGCGGTGGCCTCCGGGCCGGGCCCCGCCTCGTTGACCGCCTTCACCTTCACCGTGACGTTCTGGCCGTTGCCCAGCCCGGTGACGGTCGTGCGGGTGTCGGTCACCTCGCTGACCCGCCCACCGACGTCCACCAGGTACTTCGTCACCGGCCGACCGTTGGCCTCAGCCGGCGCCCACTGCACCGTCACCGCGCCCGGCTGGTTGGCGACCGTGCCGGCGCGCAGGTCGAGCGGCCGACCGGGCGCCGCGAACGGCACCACTGTGTTGCTGACCGGCGACGCCGCCGACCCGGCGCCCTTGCTGTTGACCGCCACCACCGTGAACGCGTACTGGGTGCCGAACTCCAGCTCACCGGCGGGCACCACCAGCTCCGTCTTGGTCGACTCACCGGCCGGCGCGTTCGTCCCCGCCGAACTGGCCGTCACCGCGTACCTCGCGATGGTGTTGCCCTGCCCGTTCGCCGCCGGCCACTTGACGAGGACCGTGCCGTCCGGCCGTTCTTGCGCCGTGACGCTCGCGGGTGGGTCGGGCACCGCCGCCGTCGGCGTCACCGGGTTGCTGTTGCGCGGCGGGCCGTCGCCCTTGGCGTTGACGGCGTGCACCGCGAACCGGTACGTCTCGCCGTTGGTCAGACCCTTGACCTCCACCGCCCGCTGGTTCGCGCCGACCTCCAGGCGCTGCCCGGCGCCCTGCACCACGTACTTGATGATCTCGGCGCCGTTGGCGGCGGCCGGGCGCCAACTCACCCGCGCCTGGGCGTTGCCGGCGGCGGCGGTGACGCTGCGCGGCGCGCTCGGCTTGCCCACCCGCGGCTTCTTCGGCGGAGGCGGCGGCGGGGGAACCGGCGGCGGGTCGCCGCCGAGCACGTCGTTGGCGTACTTGTTGACCTCGCGCACCTGGTGCTTGTCGTCCACCACCCGGGCGGTCGACGAGTCGGGGGAGTTGATGAACAGGTGGTTCTCCCGGACCTCCAGCTCCAGCGGCCCGTTGGCCCGCCCGCGGATGGTCTCGACCAGTTGACCCGCCGCGTCGAAGGAGTAGATGGTGCCGGTGGCCTCGTCGGCGCAGTAGACCCGGTTCGCCCAGGCCACCGCCGGGCTGAGCCGGTCCCCCTCACCCGGGACGGTGAACGCGCTCTCCTGCCCACCGTCACCCACCAGCAGCACCCGCCGGTCGGCGGTCACGGTGACCGGCACCCGTGGGCCGCTGGTACGCGACGGCAGGGCCGCCGGGCCGGACAGCGTCAGCGCCGTCGGGTGCACCTCACCGCGCTGCACCCGCACCAGCTTCCCCGCCGTCCGGTCGAGCACCGCCACCCCGTCGTCGAGGGTGGAGACCACCAGCTCGTGGCTGGCGTCGGCGACGTCGTACGACTCGACCCGCTGCGGGCTGAGCCCGGCGCTGGCTGTCGCCGGCGCGGACGGCAGCTTGGCCGCGGTGATCGCCGAGACCGTGCCCTGGCTGGGCACCGCGATCCAGAGCCGACCCTTACCGTCGAAGGTGCCGCCCGTGATGCCCGGCGGATAGCGCACCGGCTCGCCGACCGGGGTCAACGACCGTGGGTCGAGCTGCCGGACGATGCCCTGCACGGCGTCGACGACGAACGCCGCGTCCTCGTGCAGGGCCACACTGACGCCCAGGCCGGGGGTGGTCCGGGTGGTAGCGCTGAGCTGGAGGGTGGCCAGATCCAGGGAACTGACCTGCCCGCTCTGAAGGTCCCGCAGGATCAGCAGCCGGTCGGTCTGGGTGATCTGCATCGGATGCTGCCGGGCACCGGGGATCTCCGTGCGGGTGTCCACCCGGGCGGTGACCCCGTTGACCCGGGCCAGCTCGCTGCGCGCCGTGCTCCACAGCCAGGAACTCGCGTCGTAGTTGGCCACCGCGTTGTCCGCCGCGCCCAACCCGAGGACGGTCAGCCCCATGGCTGCCAACAGCGCGGCCACCGTGCCGACGGTCACCAGCCCACCGCGCAGCCGGGACCGGGAGCGGGGGGCCTCGGCCTGTACGGCGTCGTCGATGCTGGCCACAGCCGGCTGCCTCCCCTGAGTCGTGGCAGGTGGCGCGCCTTCCGGCGACCCCTCCCCTGAGCCGGGTGCCATCATATGGCGCTGGTGGTGGCGGGGGAACCCGCACCGTCACCCCTGTGGATACCGAGAGTGTGCGTTGTGGACGTCCAGCTCAGCCCGGTTCCCGCTCGACTCGGCGCGGTTTCGGCGCGACTCAGCGCGGCGACGCCCGGCCGGAGGGCTCCCCGCTCGACGTGGCTCCACGCTCCCGCGCGGTGCACACCTGTCCGGAAGTCGCAAAGCTGTCAGTGGAGTAGACCGCCAAAACGGTGAAACAGTGATCCACTCGGGAGTTCAACCCGTTGACCGTGTAGCTGGTCCGGCCCGGGTCCACGGTGGCCATCACGCCCAGGGCCTGCCCGGCCCGACCTGCGGCGACCATGAACGGCACCGCGCCGCCGGTCGGGTCCGTCCAGGTCAACGTGATCGTGGTCGAATCGTCCCGCAGCGTGAGATCGCCCGGCGGAAGCCCGGCCGCCGTCGGTGCCGCCGCCGTCGGCGCGGTCCCGGCCGGCGGCGGATCGTCGCGGGTCAGCATCACCGCACCCAGGCCCGCCACCGCCACGACGGCCACCCCGGCCGCCACGACCGCGCCGACCAGCGCCGCCCGGTTGCGGCCCGTCGACCCACTGTCATCGGCGTACGCCGGCCGGTACGCGTCCGGCACCGGGTGGTACTGCTGACCCGGGTACGGCGCCTGGCGCTGGTCCTGGGCCGGGTACGACCCCTGAGGTGGCTGGTGGTGGTACTGCTGGACCGGCGGCGGCGCGGCTGGCGGTGCCAGCGCCGGGTCGGCGCCGACGGACGAGGGCCAAGCCGGCTGCGCAGCGGGGCTCGGCTGCGCGGCGATGGGGCCTGCCTCAGCGATGCCCGGGTTCGCCTGGGTGCCTTCTCGGTGAGTTGGCGCGGCGGTGGGGTGCGGTTGGGCGGCCGTGAGGTGCGTATGCGCGGCGGTGGGGTCCGCCTGTGCGGCGGCGGGCCAGCCCGGACTGGTGTCGACCCCGGCCGGGCCGCGCTGCGCCGGAACGGACGGCAACACCACGGTCTGGTCGGACAGCGCGCCAGGAGCCCGCTGAGTCGGCACCACCGGGGCGTCGAGGATGCCCAGGCCAGAGTCGACATCCGCGCCGGTACCGCCCGCGTCCATCATGGCCTGCCCAGCCACCGGGGCCTGCCCGGTGGTGACTGTCTGCGCGGCCGTAGTGCTCTGGGTGGGGGAGTCGGCACCTGGAGTTGGCAGGGGCTGCGGTGGGGCGCTGCTGCTCCAGGGTGGTGCGGTCAACCCCCAGGGCGGTACGGGTGGTGCGCTCACCGGCGGCGCGGAGACGGGCGGCCCGTAGGGCGGCCCCGAGACGGGCGGCCCGAAACCGGGCGGCGCGGACACGGGGTAGGTGTGTCCGGGTGGTGCGGACCCGGGTGGGCCGTAGCCGGGCGGTGCGGACACGGGGTAGGTGTGTCCGGGTGGTGCGGACACTGGTTGGGCGTAGCCGGGTGGTGCGGAGACCGGGTAGGTGTGTCCGGGTGCCGCGGACCCGGGTGGGCCGTAGCCGGGCGGTGCGGAGACAGGGTATGGGTGGGCCGGCGGTCCCGAGACTGGGTACGGCGGGCTGGGGGGCGCGGAGATCGGTGACGGGGTCACTGGCGGTGCGCTGATCGGCTGGGCCGGCGGCCCGCTCACCGGGTACGCCGGCCCTGGTTGGCCGACGGTCGGGGAGGGGCTGCCCGATGATGTCGCCTCGGTGCCGGACACGGTGTGCGATTCGCTCGACGTGGTTGGCCGGGCGGCGGCTCGGGCGGCTTCCTCAGCGAGCAGCGGCTCGATCTGCCGTACCTGGATGGTGGGGTTGTCCCAGCGAGGTGCCGGCACCGCCGGTGTCGCCGGCGGAGCGGTCGACGCCGAGGCGGTTGGGGTCGACGTCGCGGGTGGCACGTCGACCACCGGCGGGGTCGCGTGACCGCCCAATCGTTGGCGTGGTGCGACGGTCGGCCCGGACGGCGCTCGGTCTGCTGACCGCTGCTCGGCCGGCGTCGACGGAGATGCCGGCTGAACGGGCATCGCCCGAGGGGCTGGCACCGGTGCCGGGGTGGCGTGGCCGGGCGACGGGGGTGTGGCGGGTGCGCGTACCGCCGGAGGGGTTTGTTGGGGTGCGGCCGGCGGTTGCGGCGCCCACTGTGAGACGGCGGGCGGCTGGCCGTCGGCGGAGGGCCGCATCGCGGCGAGGGTCGCCAGCGACAGGGTCGGGCCGGACAGCGCCGACCGGCCGCCCGGCTCGGTCACCGGGGCGGCCGGGGCAGCATCGAGCGTCGGCGCGGGGTGGTGCTCGCCCGGGGGCGGCGGGGGTGGGCCGAGGTAGTCGCGGGCTGCGCGTACCGCCGGGTGGTTCTCCCCCAGTGCGGCGGGCCCGGCGGTGGCGACGCGGGTGTAGTTGCGGCGGGCCTCGTGCCGGTTGCCGAGCTCCTCGGCCACCTCGGCGAGTTCGAAGGCGAGGGCGAGCATCAGCGGGTCGGAGTGCTGCCAGCGCCGCTCGCCCGCCGCGAACGCCTCCTCCAACACCCGGCGGGCGGCGAGCGGGTCGTCCCCCTCCCGGTGCAGCCGTGCCAGCAGGTGCGCGGTGTGCAGCACCTCGGGATGGTCGTCACCGTACGGCGGGGGAGCGGCTTCGACGACCTCCGCGAGCAGTTGCCGGGCGGCGCTGAGGTCGCCCGCGGCGCGCAGGGCGAGGGCTCGGTGCTGGGCGGCTGCCAGGGGGGAGGGATGGGACACGTGGCAATGCTGCCGTCACAGGGCCGCCGGACGCTACCCGGACACGCCCCGACGGTGTGTCGGTGCGGCCGTTTTGAGGCGGCTTGAGCAGCGGCGAAAGCTCCAGGGGAGAGGCGCCGGAAGGCGATGTGCATGATCCACGAGTGGCGTGTACAGTAACTCCCCGTGCGGCCCGCTGTGCTGACCACCGGATGAAAGATCATCTGGTCGGCAAGGTAGGCTGAACGTGTAGGTCCGGGTGGCGGAATGGCAGACGCGCTAGCTTGAGGTGCTAGTACCCGTATAGGGTGTGGGGGTTCAAGTCCCCCCTCGGACACATCATTACCACATATCGATCATGATCCGCGCAGGTTGGCCTGCGCGGATTTTTCTGTGGTTGGTGTGCAGTGTTCCTGGTCGCAGACGATGGTGATCTTCCTGCTGTGTAGGAGTGTGACCAGGTCGTGTGGGGTCTGGATGCCGCTGGGGAGGTGGGGATGGTCGGCGAGTCTTGCGATGATGTGGTCTTCTCTGAGGTAGAGGATCTTGCGTCGGCGGTTGGTGGGTTGTTGGGTGCTGGTGTGGCCGTGGCGGCATCGGTAGCCGGGGCGTTGGTTGATCCAATGGGATTCCAATCGTCGGCCGCAGGGTCCGCAGCGCAGTAGGCCGGTGAACAGGTAGCGGTGGGTGGTGCCGTCGTGGGCGCTGCGGTGGGAGCGGATGGTCTGGACGGCGACGAAGTCCTGTTCGCTGACCAGCGCGGTGTGGGCCTGTTGCGTGGAGACCACCCAGTCCACGCTCGGGTTCCGCCGGATCGGTGCTCGCTCCGAGCGGCTAGCGTCGGCGTCGTGGTGCGCGGGTTGCCGGTTCCAGACCTGCCGGCCCGTGTAGCGAGGGTTGGCGAGGATCGCCGCGACTGTTCGTAGGGTCCACCGGTTGCCGCTGCGGTGGGGGTTGCGGTCGGGATCGACGTCCGACGGGCACGGTATGCCGGCGTCGTTGAGGGCGCGTGCCATGCTGGCGAGACTCTGGCCATCGAGGCGTTGGGCGAACATCCACCGCACGTGTCCGGCCGTGGCCGGGTCCGGTTCGAGGCGTTGAAGCCGGCGACCCCAGCGCGCCTGGGCGGTGTTCGGATGAGGGCCGGCGTCGGTGAGTCGGTATCCGTAGGGCGGTCGGCCTCCGAGATACCGTCCCTGCTCTCGCGCTTGGGCGCGCATCGCGGTGACGACCCGGAACCGGGCGCGCTGTACCTCGCGTTTCGACTGGGCGCCCAGCATCATGATCAGTGCCTGGTGGGTCGGGTTGTGGTGATCGACCGGCCCGTCTGTCTCGGGCAGCCACAGCTGCACATCGTGCTGTTCGAGCACGGGCGCCAGGTGCTGCAGCTGATTGGCGGAGAACGCCCGCTCGTACTCGCCGACCACGATCGCGTCGAACCCGCGATCTGGATCGTCGAGCGCGGCCAGCAGCGCGGCGGCCTGCGGACGCTGCCGCCAACCGCGGCGGCGAGAGCAGCCGACATCGAAGTACTCGGCGACGATCACCCCGTGACCGGCGACGAGCTCAGTGGCGCAGTCCCGCTGCCAGTGCCGGGACGTCACCCGGTCCTGGTGCTCGACGGTCGACATCCGACCGTAGAACGCAAACCGCAGGCCGGGCTGCCTATGGGTAGGTGGTTGCGGATTGTTCGGCTGGTTGTGGAGCCAACGGGTCAGCGGATCGAGAGCGTCGCTCTGGTTGTTGGACACGCCGACATTCCTACGAAGAATCCTCGTGGTCGAGGCGGACAGGCAGTCCGCTGGCGCTGGTGTAAAGAGAGGTGGGCCGTACGCCGTTGAGACCCAGCGCCAGACGCAATGCCGGGTCGGCAGCCGCGGAGGAACTAATAGTTCAGCATCACATTAATTCAGGAGCTGGTGTATTGTCGGGTCGTGGAGACGCTGACGCATGGGCAGGTACTGGCCCGCTTTGGTCACGCCTTGTCCGACCCGGTCCGGGCTCGGCTCCTGCTCGCGCTGCGCGAAGGCCCTGGCTATCCGGCAAACCTCGCCGAACTATTGGGCACGAGCAGGCAGAACCTGTCCAACCACCTGGCGTGTCTGCGAGGCTGCGGCCTGGTCGTCGCCATACCCGAGGGTCGACGCTCTCGCTACGAACTCGCCGACGCGCGCCTCGCGCACGCCCTGGGTGATCTCCTCGGTCTCGCCCTTGCGGTCGACCCGGCCGCCTGCCCGAGCACCGAGGCCGAGGGCTGCTGCTGATGAGCCTGCCGCACATCTCGCTGACCGCGGCTCCGCCGCCGTCTCGACGGGCGGTGCTGATCCGCCGGGTGCGGCTGTTCGTGGCCGCGACCATCACCTACAACCTCATCGAAGCGGCCGTGGCGATCAGTGCCGGGACGATCGCATCGTCGACCGCGCTGATCGGCTTCGGCCTCGACTCGATCATCGAGGTCGCCTCCGCCGCCGCGGTGGCGTGGCAGTTCTCCGGCCCGAACCATGAACGCCGTGAACGCACCGCGCTGCGCATCATCGCGATCTCGTTCTTCGCCCTCGCCGGCTACGTCGGCATCGAGTCCGTGCGCGCGCTGCTCGGCACCGACCGCCCCGAGCACTCCACGATTGGCCTGCTCCTCGCGGCCGTATCGCTGGCGGTCATGCCGATCCTGTCCGCCGCGCAACGCCGCGCCGGCCGCGAACTCGGCTCCGCCTCCGCGGTCGCCGACTCGAAACAGACCCTGCTGTGCACCTACCTGTCCGCCGTTGTGCTCCTCGGGTTGGCCGTCAACTCGCTGTTCGGCTGGTGGTGGGCCGACCCAGCCGCCGCGCTGACCATCGCCGCCGTCGCGATCAAGGAAGGCCGCGAAGCCTGGCGCGGCGACACCTGCTGCACCCCCACCACAGTGGTAGACGACTCCACTGCACCCGGCTGCGCCGACGGCTGCTGCACCTAACGTGACGACTGGGGCGGGCGCGCCCCGGCGCAGCGCTGGATGAAGGCCCGGAAAGAGCAACGCCTGGTGGTGATTGACGACGGCCCCCGCCGGCGATCACGGAGGCTGGCCTGGTGCCAACAACGTCAGGAACTTTCCCTCCTCCGCCCCCGACTATTCAGATATTGACGGTTATCAGAGGGGTTGCTGGTGAGACGACGGGCAGTGTTGACGGGCGGTGCCGCCGCGAGCGTGGGCACGCTGATCGGCGGGCAGGCGACTGCGGCCACCCCGCGCGATGCGAAAGGGCCTCTGCGGGTACGCATTGTCATGTTCGACGGCGTTGAGGAGCAGGACTTCATCGCGCCGCAGGAAGTGTTCTCGCTGGCCGGGTGGTACAGCAGCAGAAAGATCGACACCGGCTACATGGTGCTCGGCAGGCCTCGCGTCATCACCGCCGCATTCGGCACTCGCGTGACGATCGACCGCGGCTGGCGGCCCGAGGAGGCGGATCTGATCGTCGTACCCGGTGGCGGTCGTCCCGGAGAGCCCGGCATCTGGGCGGAGATCAACAATGGGGCGCTCCCGAAGGCGCTCGCGACGGCACGCCGCCCGGGTCTCACCATCTCGTCACTCTGCACCGGCGCGATCATTCTTGCCGCGGCCGGACTGGTCACCGGCCGTCCCTGCACCACTCACACGGTTGCCAAGAAAGAGTTGGCCGCGCGCGGTGGCGTTGTCAAGAACGCGCGCGTCGTCGACGACGGCGACCTGGTCACCGCCGCCGGCATCACGTCCGGCTTGGATCTGGCGCTGCACCTCGTCGCGCGCGAGCTCAACGCGGACGTCGCTGTCCAGGTCGAAGAGGCCCTTGAATACCAGGCACGGGGCACGGTCTGGACCCGGTGAGGCATTGACGTGGGCCGAGCGCCGGCGTCACCGCTAGTGGTCTGTCTGGGTTGCGGTGTCTCGGCCGCGTTTGATGCCCGCTTCGCTGCCGCCGGTTCCGTCAGCGGCGGCGCAGGACGATCACGTTGTCGGTCACCTCGGCGGACTCGCCGCTCGGGCCGGTCGCGGTGCGGGTGCGGGCCTCGCAGATGACGGTCTGCCAGTGGGACGGCGACCGACAGGTAGCTCACCGAGTACTGACCTTTGGCGGGCAGATGCGCGAGGGCCACCACCGCCGGGAAACCCGTCGTGTACTCGCGAGGCTCGAACTGGCCGTTGACCAGGAAGTACTCCCGTACCGGCTTGTCCAGCGGCTTGGGCTCCCCGTACGTCCAGCCGTTGTCGACCCGGCTGCCGCCCGGGGCGGTGATGGTGAAGTACGCGTTGGCGGCGTCCTTCTCGGTGAAGTACAGCCGCACCGTCGTCAACGGCTCGTTCACAGTGGCGCCGGCCACCGGTGTGGACATGGCGAGGGTCCCGTGAGCCGCGGCCGGCGGAGCGGACGCGAGCAGTGTGACCGCCGAGGCGAGGACGAGCGCGAGCAGGCCCGAGACCATGCGGCCAGGAGACTGAGGGAGACGACGCATCTGAATATCCTCACCGCGGTGAGGCTTTTCGCAAAAGGTCGCGATCTTTTTCCTCAGGTAGCAAAAGTTGGATACGCTGCGGTTCCAGCCCTGTGTCACACATGTGAAAGGCTGTGCCGTCGTCGAGGCGGGGCGGAGTCCTCAACGAGCGTTCGTGTCCGGGTGGACGCGGGTCTCGGTCGCATCGAGGGGCTCAGAGGGTTCGCCCTGGCATGAGGTGGAGGCGCGCCGCGACGTCGTTGGTCCCGCAGGGCGGACATGCCAAGCCCAAATCGCGTACGGAGCCCTAGGATGGACAACGGTGTTGGTTCGCCGTGGCCTGAATGGTCGTGGCGTCGTAAGAGGGAACCCGGTGCGAGACCGGGACTGCCCCGCAGCGGTGAGTGGGAACGACCGCCGTCATCAAGCACTGGGCCGCGAGGTCTGGGAAGCGACGGCCAGTAGGCGACCGAACAGGTCACGCCCGCGAGTCCGAAGACCTGCCAGCGCCGCGCATGCCAGCCGGTGTGCGCCGCCGATGGTCTCTCGGGACGGCCGGGGCGGAAGCCGGTACGCATCCGTACCCCTTCCTTCCCTGCTGTGGCGCGAGTCCTCGGCCGCTTCGAGGGAAGGACCCCCATGAACACCGCATTCGGTCAGAGCACCGTGCTCGGTTATCCGCGCATCGGCGGCAACCGTGAGTTGAAGAAGGCCGTGGAGGCCTACTGGGCGGGTCACATCGACGCGGAGGAGTTGGAGACCACCGGCACCGCGCTACGGGGTGAGGTCTGGCGGGCGCTGCGCGACGCAGGTCTGGACGCGATTCCGTCCAACACGTTCTCCTACTACGACCACGTGCTCGACACCGCCGTGGCCGTCGGCGCCATCCCGCAACGCTTCACCCGCCTCGGCCTGTCCGAGCTGAACACCTACTTCGCGATGGCCCGCGGCGTCGACGCCGAGCCGGCACTGGAGCTCACCAAGTGGTTCGACACGAACTACCACTATCTGGTGCCGGAGGTCGGCGCCGACACCGTCTTCGCGGCGAACCCCGCGAAGGCGTTGCGCGAGTACCGCGAAGCCCGTGACCTCGGCATCGAGAGCCGCCCGGTGCTGGTCGGACCGGCCACGTTCCTACTGCTGTCCAAGCCCGCCGACGGGGGCGGGCAACCGTTTGACCGGTTGGCGGACCTCATCGACGTGTACGCCGACATCCTGGGGACGCTCGCCGACGCCGGAGTGCGGTGGGTGCAGCTGGACGAGCCCGCCTACGTGAGCGACCGCAGCGAGGCTGAGATCGCCGCGCTCCGCGACGCGTACACCCGGTTGGGCGCCGTGCAGCAGCGGCCGAGGATCTTCGTCGCCACCTACTTCGGGGAGCTCGGTGGCGCACTGCCCGCTCTGCTGGACACGCCCGTCGAGGCGATCGGCCTGGACCTGGTCGCCGGGCCCGGCAACCTGCAGCGGCTCGCTGGCGCGGGGCAGTTGCGTGGCAAGACGATCGTCGCCGGGCTTGTCGACGGCCGCAACGTCTGGCGCACCGACGTGCGAGCGGCGATCAGCGCCGGCGCGGCGGTGACCGGGCTCGCCGACCACGTCGCGGTGTCCACATCGTGCTCGCTGCTGCACGTGCCGGTGGACCTGTCCGTCGACACCGCGCTCGATCCGGACCTGCGCCACCGGTTGGCCTTCGCCCGGCAGAAGGTCGACGAGGTCGTCCTGCTGGGTCGGGCGCTGCGCAACGGCACCACGACCCTGCCCGCGCCGCTTGCGTCGGCCCCGCCGGGATGGCATGACGACGGTGTGCGAGGGCGCCTCGCCGCGCTGCGCGGGGTGGACCGGCAGCGCGGCGCCTACCCGCAACGCGCTGCCGCGCAGCAGGCGAGGCTGAGTCTGCCGGCGCTGCCAACGACCACGATTGGCTCGTTCCCACAGACCGACGAGCTGCGCAAGGCCCGCGCCGCGTACCGGGCTGGGCGACTCGACGAGACGGGTTACCAACAGCGGATGCGAGCTGAGGTCGAGCGGGTCATCCGTCTTCAGGAGAGGTTGGGTCTCGACGTGCTGGTGCACGGCGAGCCGGAACGCAACGACATGGTCCAGTACTTCGGCGAGCAGTTGAGCGGGTTCGCCGCCACCGAGCACGGCTGGGTGCAGTCCTACGGCTCCCGCTGCGTACGCCCGCCGATCATCTACGGCGATGTCACCCGCAAGGCACCCATGACCGTCGGTTGGTCCACCTACGCCCAGTCGTTGACCGACAAGCCGGTCAAGGGGATGCTCACCGGTCCGGTGACGATCCTGGCCTGGTCGTTCGTCCGCGCCGACCAGCCGCTCGGCGACACCGCCGATCAGGTCGCGCTCGCCTTGCGCGACGAGTGCCGCGACCTCGAAGCCGCGGGCATCCGGGTGATCCAGGTCGACGAGCCGGCCCTGCGCGAGACGCTGCCGTTGCGCAAGGCCGACCGGAATGCCTACCTGGACTGGGCGGTCGGCGCGTTCCGTCTGGCGACCTCCGGCGTCGCCGACGGCACCCAGATCCACACCCATCTGTGCTACTCGGAGTTCGGCGAGGTCATCACCGCCATCGACGCTCTCGACGCCGACGTCACCAGCATCGAGGCGTCCCGTTCGAAGATGGAGGTCCTCGACGACCTCGCCGCGATCGGATACCGCCGCGGCGTCGGACCCGGTGTGTGGGACATCCACTCACCGCGGGTGCCCGCGCACGACGAGGTCGTCGAGGCGCTGCGTCGGGCAGCGGCGGCGGTCCCTGTCGAGCGGCTGTGGGTGAATCCCGATTGCGGTCTCAAGACCCGCGGCTACGCGGAGGTGCAGGCGTCCCTCGAACATTTGGTAGCCGCTGCTGCCGAGCTTCGCCGCGAGTAACGCGCTGTGCCGGGTGGGATCTCGAGCTGATCCCGCCCGGCACGCCGGGCAAGCAAGTTCCTGGATGAGCAGCAGTAGCGGGGTGAGGTCAACTCGGCCGCAGGGGAACAGTGCGGGCCGTCGTCGAGCCCCTGCCTACCGCGTGGGTGGGCTCGTCGATCAATTAGAATGGCTGGTGGCGCTGGTTCGCCCGATCGTGACTGATCGGGCGTCGTAAGAGGGAACCCGGTGGGAATCCGGGGCTGCCCCGCAGCGGTGAGTGGGAACGACCGCCGTCATCAGCACTGGGCCAGTGGCCTGGGAAGCGACGGCCAGTAGGCGATCGGCGTGCAGCCGGTCGGGCCCGCGAGTCCGAAGACCTGCCGGCGCCGCGTACACGACCGTGTGCGCTGCCGTCGGCCTCGCGGGTGGGCTGGGCGGGTGACGTGCCGGGCGGTGTGCGCCGGTGTGTCCTCGTCAGCGTGTGCCCGCAGTCCGGTGGTGTGGTTTCCCGAGGGACGGACTACCGCTGTGCACGACACCACCACGATCGCCGGCCGGGCGCCGTCGGCGTCGCACCTGACCCTGTCGCAGATCATGGACCAGCACCACACGAACCTGATGGGTACGGTGCACGGCGGCCGGATCCTCAACCTCATCGACTCCGTCGCCGGTGTGGTCGCCGCCCGGCACTCCGACGGGCCGGCGGTGACCGCCGCCATCGACGAGACCGCGTTCCTGCGCGCCGTGCGGGTCGGCGACGTCGTGCACGTCGACGCCCGGATCACCTGGGCCGGACGCAGCTCGATGGAGGTGGCCGTCAAGGTCACGGCTGACCGGTGGGACCGGGCGGTGCCGCCCACCGACGTGGCCACCGCCCACCTGGTCATGGTCGCCATCGACGACGAGGGTCAGCCTCGTACGGTGCCGCCGCTGCTGCCGGAGACCGACGGGGACCGGCGTCGGTACCGGGAGGCGGAGATCCGCCGGGAGCACCGGCTGGCGCTGCGGAGGGCGTTGCTCGACGGCGCCGAGGAGGTCTGAGCCGTGCTCGGACTGTCCGTTGCGACGCTGGCCGGCTACCTGGCTGCGATCGTCGTCCTCATGGTTACGCCCGGTCCGGACATGATGTTCGTGCTGGCCACCGCCGGCCGCTACGGCACCCGCGCCGCGGTGGTGGCCGCGTTCGGTGTCGCCGCCGGGGAGGCCGTGCACGTGGCCGCGGTCGTCGGCGGTCTCGCCGCGGTCATCTCCGCCTCGCCGGTGCTGTTCACGGTGATCCGCTGGGCCGGCGCGGCGTACCTGGTCGTTCTAGGCCTGCGGGCGCTACGCGCCGTCGGCGCCCCGGTCGCCGGCGAGCCGGAGCAGAGTGGTCGCGCTGGGCGGGCCTTCCTGCGCGGCTTGGTGACCAACCTGCTCAACCCGAAGATGATCCTGTTCAGCGTGGCGTTCCTGCCCCAGTTCGTCGACCCGGCAGCGGGCAGCGCCACCGCGCAACTGGTGCTCCTCGGCGCGATCTTCGTCGCGGTGCAGCTGACCGTCGACATCGCTCTGGGCGTGATCGCCGGCCGGGCCGCCGGCCGGATGACGGACGGCCGTTGGTCGCGGCGGATCAACCGGATCTGCGCGGTGGCGTTCGTCGCGCTCGGCGTACGACTGGCGCTCGGCTCGTAGCGTCGCCTCGCCGGGTTGATGGCTGGTGGCCGGGCAACCTGGGTGGGCGGACCGGCCCGCGGTGCGCAACGGGCAGGTGTGGGTGGTCGACGGATCCGCGTACTTCAACCGCCCCGGATTAACGCCACCGGACGACTGATGTGGTGCCGCCGAGGGCTGCTGGTGCGTCGGGGGCGGTGCCGTTGCGCAGCTCGGTCGTTCGGGACTCCGGTGCCGGCACCACCCCCGGCGCATGTTAGGGCGGGGAGATCGACGGAGCCTGCCCGGAGCCGAAACGCCATCCTTCGACGGTGCCCTGCGCGGGGTTGTAGCTGCTGGCGCCGAGCGTGCTGTAGGACCAGGTGCCGCCGGGCACAGCGTGCCAGTACGACCAGTACGCGCTGGCCGGGGGAGTGTTGACGCATGGTTCGGAGGCGGGTGTGGGATAGCCGTTGATGCGGCAGACGAAAGCAAGCCCCCAGCGTTGGGTGCCCGTCACGGTGAAGCCCGCGCCCTGCAACGCGGCCAAGCCGGTCGGCGGGTCTCCGAGCCGGCAACCGGTCTGCACGCCGAGGCCGAACGCGGTGAGGTCGACGACCACCGTGACGCCCGCGCCCGGCGCGCACGCCGCTGCGTGTGCGGCGCGCGGAACCGGGTCAATGACGATCAGGCCGACGCTGGCGACGGCAGCCGCGAGCAGCAGCGCCATCCGTCGCCGAATCGTCGCCCGCTGCGCGGTCACCACGGTGCACACGCCAGGACGGGAGCGGCGGGCTGGGCGCCGCTGGCCGACAGGGTCGCGTACCCGGTGCCGGCAAGGCCGGGGACGGCCTGAGCGGTGGCACGCACCGCGGTGGTCGCGTCGAAGCCACCCGAGGTGTACGCGATGGCGCCGCGCTCGGTGGAAGGCCCGGTGCAGGCCACCTGGAGGCCGATGAGGAACTGGCGGGCGCGCAGCCACGGCAGCGGTCGCCCGGCGACGGCCAGTGCCTGGGCGGCGAGGCCGGTGCTGTTCGCGTTGGGCACGCCGTTGGCGGAGAATGAGCCGTCACCGCCCTGCACGGAGACCAGCCACTGTGCAGCCGAGGCCGCGACGAGCGGCCGGTCCGCCGCGAGCAGAGCCTGGACCGCGATCGCTGTCGCGTCGACGTCGCTGACACACGTCGCCTGCCCGAACAGCAGTGGGAAGCCACCGTCGGCGCACCGGCTCGCGGCCAGGAACGTCACCGCGGCCGGTGGTGCGCCGCCAGCGCGGTCCGACGCCAACACCGCGAACGACTGGGTGAACGTGTTGCTGTAGTCGCCGAACGCTGAACGGTCGGAGTATCGACCTGACGGAGTCAGCAGACCGCCGAGGCGGGTGAGCAGATCGACCCCGCCGAACGCCGCCGGGTCGAGGCCGCGGACCTGGGCGCCGAGGGAGAGCTTCGCGGTCGCGCCCGCGTACGCCTCAGTGCCGTCGCCGATGTAGCCGGTGAGCACAGCGGGTTGGGCGAGCCACGACACCGCATTGGCCGCGGTCGTGTCCGCCACCTTCGCCGCAGCGAAGGCGAACACCGCGTCGAGGGTGAGGCCCTGGTCGGGGTAGGCGACGCCGTCGAAGACGACCTCGAAGCGTTCACCGTCGACGGACTGGCGGGCGAGCCAGCCGGCGGCGGCATCGACCCTGTTGAGGGTGGGCGGCGATGCTGACGCGGCCGACGGTGTGACCGTCAGCGCCAGCGTGAGGGCGGCGAGCGCGGCGGTCGCGAGGACGCGGGCGCGGTGCCGGAGGGGGCGGTTGACCATGAGACGGCGCCTTTCCGGGCTCCGTTGGTCCGAGACAGCCCGACGCTGTCGGGCGGCTCCGACCCGTGGGCCACGACGGGTTGGGGATGCGCAACACGTGCACGGACGGGTACTCGGGCTCGCGGCGTTTGCACGTTCGTCGCCGCCTACCGTTGCGGGCCAGCGCCGGATTTCGACCGGACTTCCCCCATCAGCGCACAGGTATGAAGTTGTGGCGCCCAGTCTCACCGCCCGTGGTGGTCACCGTCAATGTCGACGATCCGACGGCACTCGATCCCGGCCCGTGGTTCAGTGGCCCGCCGTCGCCGGCGGTGCAGCATCGTGGTCCGTTGTGCCGACGATCAAATTACGTCCCCTGACGACACGTGGACGCTTGTTGCAAGATAATGGCAACAACCATAGCTTGGCAGCATTGAGAGGACGTACCCCATGGCCGTGTACAACCTGCCCGACCTGCCCTACGACTACGGCGCACTCGAACCCGCGATGTCCGGGGAGATCCTGGAGTTGCACCACGACAAGCACCACGCCGCGTACGTCAAGGGCGCCAACGACGGCCTCGACCGGCTCGCCGAGGCTCGCGACAAGGGCGACTACGCGACGCTTGTCGGTCTGGAGAAGACGTTCGCGTTCAACCTGTCCGGGCACGTCCTGCACTCGATCTTCTGGAACAACCTGTCCCCGGACGGCGGTGACCGCCCCGAAGGCGAGTTGGCCGCGGCGATCGACGAGCACCTCGGCTCCTTCGACGGCTTCGCCGGCCAACTGTCGGCGGCGACGAAGGGCGTGCAGGGCTCCGGCTGGGGTGTTCTCGCGTGGGAGCCGCTGAGCCAGCGGTTGATCGTGGAGCAGGTCTACGACCACCACGGCAACGTCGGGCAGGGCTCCACCCCGATCCTGGTGTTCGACGCTTGGGAGCACGCCTACTACCTGCAGTACCGCAACGTGCGTCCGGACTACGTGGACCGGCTGTGGAACCTGGTCAACTGGACCGACGTCACCGCCCGTTTCGACGCCGCCCGCGCCGCGACCCCGAAGATCTGACCCGGCGTGAGCGGCTATACCCCTGAGGCCGCAGAGATTGTCCAACGCGCCGCCGGGGTCATCGCGGCCAAACACCGCGGTGACCTCGCCGGCGCCGAGGAGTTGATGTCGGCGTTCAGCTCCGAGCAGGCCCGTACCCTCGGCTTCTACCTACTGGCCGACCTCGCGCTTGGCCTGGTCAAGGCACAGAGCGGCCAGTCGATGGACGATCTGGTCCGGGAGCTGTCCCTGCTCCTGGCCGACACCGCCCAGTCCCCACCGGCATGACCGTCCGCTGGGTTCCGCCCGAGGCGGAACCCAGCGGACAACCACAGCACCACCGCCCACATCGGAGGAACCTGATGCGCCGCAAGATCGAGCACCGCATCCTGACGATGGACGGGCGGCAGGTGGCCGTGCTCGCCGTAGCCGACTTCGAACGGCTCGATGCCGCCCGTCGCCAGCTCGGCGCGAGCGAAGCCCAGGCGCACCAACTTCGCCAACAACTCCGCGATGCCCGCCGTAGGCTCGCTCGCCTTGAGGGCCATGTCGGCGTCGAGTCAGGCACCAGCGCGTCGGCGGGAGAACCAGGTCGCTGCCGATGCGTCGACGTGCCGCAGCCGGGCGGTCCGTGCAACCCCAGCGGAGGGCGGCGACCAGCGGCGGCGATCGGACCGCCGCTGGTCGCACCATTACTGGACGGTCAGGCGCCGTAGCGCAGGTAGAGGGTGTCGCCGACGGTCACGGTCGTGCCGCGGGTCGCGGTGGCCAGGGTGCCGCCGTCCCTGGACACCTTCCAGGTGGAGGAGCCGCTGTTGGCCAGGCCGTTGATCGAGGTGATGGTGCCGGTGCCGCTGGTGGGGATGCGGGCGGTGACACAGCCGCTGGGGGTGGCGGACCCGATGGCGGCGTCCAGCACGGCGCCGAGGGTGGTGGTGGCGGCGGTCGGCGTCAGAGTGACCGCGCAGGGCTTGATGGTGCCGCTGCCGTTGTCGATGATCACGGCGAGTCGGCTGGCGGTGCCGGCGGTGAATCCGCTCGCCGCGACCCAGGTGGGCGCCCCGGCGGTGACCGGGGTCGGGGGAACGGCGGTGTAGCCCGCGCCGGCCAGGGCCCGCACCGCGTCGATCGAGGCGTACGCCGACGGAGTGGTGTTGGTGGGCAGGTACTTGAACCCGCCGCCGGTCAGCTGCTGAGCGCGCAGGAAGTCGATCGGGGTCTTACCGGCGGTGGTGGTGAAGTCGGTGCCCTGGCTTGGGATGCCACAGGCGTTCAGCCCGGAGACCGCCCAGGCGTTGGAGTCGGTGTTGACGCCGAACATCGAGGTGAAGGCGCCGGAGGCGTTGACGAGCTTGCCCTTGAGGAAGTTCTTCGCCTGGACGATGTCGGTGTCGGTGTTGGGCACCCCGGCGACGCAGAGGGCGGCCATGGCGGCGCCGGTCATGTCGATGTCACTGGCGGCGGCGAGTTGGGTGGGGTTGCCCTCGGCCTGGCTGAAGGTCCAGCCGCCGTCGTTGTGCTGGTTGTTGCGGATCCGGGTGACCGACAGGTTGAGCAGCGCCTGCGGTACGCGGGCGGCACCGGTCTGGGTCTTCGCGCCGGCCAGGGCGAGGGTGGCGAAGACGGTGCCGTTGACGTTGGCCGGCGGGCCGTAGTAGCCGGCCGAGCCGGTCTGCCAGTAGGCGATGGTGTCGGCGATCAGGTTGCGGGCGGGGGAGACCCGGGCGGGGTCGATGCCGGCCGCGTAGGCGTTCAGGACGCCGCGCTCGTAGTCGGTGACGACGGGGGAGGTGCTCGGCCAGGACGCGGCGGAGAGGTGGTTGCGGTAGACGGTGCGGGCGTTCTTGGTCGTGTCGCCGGAGGGGTAGACGTCCACGGCCGCGACACCGGCGGGGGCGAACGCGCTGAACGCCCATTCGTTCGACAGCCCGCCGCTGGCGTAGCTTCCGTCTGCGGCCTGCAGGGTGCGCAGGTAGGCGACGCCGTTGGTCTTGGCGGTGGCGATCTGCGCCGCCGTCGAGGTCGCGGCGGCCGGTGCGGCACCGGTCGCGACCGCGACGACAGCGGCGATCAGCGCGGCGGCGGGAACCGTCGCGAGACGTCTCCGGCGACTGCCGGGGGAAAGGCGCGAGGACATCGGGTCTCCTTGGGGTACGGGGCACGACTGCCTCGACCCGGGGCCCAGCGGGAGAGCCGGCGGAGCGGGGCGGGCCGGCCGCAGGACGCGTGGGACGGATACCGCAGGTGCTGCGTCACCACGTGGGTAGTCGGGCTCGGGACGGCCAACCGTCCTCACCGTTGCGCGTCAGCCCCGGATTCCCACCGGGTTCCCCCACGCGATGACGCGGTCACGGTATGGGAGGAAGCCCCTACCGCGCGCTGTTAGGTAGATGACACGCCCTCGCGTTGACGAGGTGGTCGCGGTTGTGGTCCGATGACCGCGATCCAGCAGTCAGGGGAAGCCGGTCAAAGTCCGGCGCTGGCCCGCAGCCGTAGGTCCCGTTTCGGGACGAGTCGGATTACCTGGCTGGATAGTGCACCGCAGCGCCGTCGAGGTACACGGCGCGGAGCAAGATTTCCGAGACTTGTCCTCGGGGTCCGCGTCCGCGCCTGCGCCGCTAGCCCCTTGAGAGAGTCGCCATGTCTCCACTGGTCAGTCGAACGTCGCGGACTTCCGCGCCGTGGTTGGCGTTTGTCGCCGCGGTGACGCTCGGCGCGTTGGCACTGGTGGTGCCGACCCGTGCGGCGATCGCCGATCCGCTTGAGTCCTGCACCCCGACCCAGGGCGCCATCGTCGCGGTCGATTTCGGCGCGTGGGGCGGGCCGCTGCTGCGGGGCTGCGACGTCACTCCGACCACCGGCCTGGACCTGCTGCACGAGGCGGGTTTCACCACGACCGGCACCGCTCACGACGGCCCGGGTTTCATCTGCCGGATCGGCTCACCCGCCTTCGAGTCCGGTGCCGAACGCCCGGCGCCGGCCGACGAGGCGTGCCAGTTGACGCCGCCGGCGACGGCCTACTGGTCCTACTGGATCGCCCCGGCCGGGCAGGAGCACTGGACCTACAGTCCACTCGGCGCGATGTCCCAGCGGCCCGGCCCGGGTGAGGTCGAGGCGTGGGTCTTCGGCGGCACCGACATCGGCGGCGCCACCGGGGCGCCGAGCTTCACCCCCGCGTCGGTGCGCGCGAGCGGCCCGACTCCGACCGCGACCCCGACTCCGACCCCGACCGGGACGCCCGCACCGGCGCGCCCGACGGAAGCGCAGGTCAAGGCGGTTGCGAGTTACCTCGTGGGGCAGCTCGCCGACGGCGACCACGTCGACAACGGTTTCGTTGACTACTACCGGACCGTCGCCGTCGCCATCGCCCTGGCCGGGACCGGTGGGCAGGACCAGACCCTCACGAAGGTCGTCGACTACCTGCGGGCACACGTCGACGCCGCCATCTTCCCGAACGGTGGCACCGCCGCACCCCACATCGCCAACGTCGCCAACCTCGCGCTGTTGACCACGATCACCGGCGGCAATCCGCGCGCGTTCGGAGGTCGTGACCTGATCGCCACGCTCACCGACCGGGTGTGCGCCGCGACCGACGTCGACGCCGGCTGTGCCGCCGCTGGTGACTTCGCCGGATCGAGCGATCCCCTGACCCACGCGACCGCCCTGCTCGCGCTCAAGCGGGCCGGCGTCACCCCGCCGGCCGCGACCGTCACCCGACTGACCGAGCAGCAGTGCGCGACCGGAGCCTTCGCCGGTGTATGGCGCAGCCCCACCGACGCCTGTGATCCAGACCTCGCGGCCACGACCCTGGCCGTCCTGGCGCTGCACACGCTCGGCGCGACGCACGATGCCGCGCTCGGTTCGGCCAAGGCGTTCCTGACCGGCGCGCAGGAGACCGACGGCGGTTACCAGCCGTACACCGGCGCGGGGGTCACCGACACCTACTCCACCGGGTACGCCGCGCAGGCCCTCGCCGTGCTGGGTGTCGCCGACCGGGCTGCCACCGCCACCGGTTTCCTGGTCGGGCGGATCGTCACCGGCGGTGGGCTCAACCCCGACCCGAGCAACCCGGACGCTGACCTTGCCGCCACCGGCGCGGCGGCGCTCGCACTGGCCGGCAAGAACCTGGCCACCCTGGGTGAGACGCCGCCGCCGGCCGGACCGCGACCCGATCTGGTCAAGGGGGTGTCCTACCTCGTCGCGCCGACCAATCTGGTCGACGGCAGGTACTACGAGTCGTTCCCCGGCTTCCCCGACTTCGGGTTGAGCATCGACGGCGCGTACGCCCTGGCCGCCACGGGCGGGAACGACGCCAAGCTGCGGGCGATCGTCGAGTTCCTGCGCGGCGGCGGCGCTGTCGGTGACGGCGGGTTCACCGTCGACTCGTGGCTCGGCATCGGCACCGACTACGCCGCCGGCGGCGCGATCGGCAAGGTCGCCCTCCTCGCCCAGGTCACCGGCTACGACCCACGGTCCTTCGGTGGACACGATTTGATCGCCGCGCTGGGTGACGTGACCTGCGCCAAGCTCGACGAGCAGGCCGGCTGCGCCGGGGCCGGCAACTACCGGTACGCCACCTCGGTGTTCGGGCAGTCGCTGGGCATCATCGCGCAGCTCCGTGCCGGACAGGGCGACGCGGCCGCCAAGCCGATCGCCTTCCTCAAGGGACTTCAGCGCGCGGACGGGTCGTTCCCCAGCCTCATCCCGGCGGGGGACGCCGACCGGGACGTCGACAGCACCGCGATGGCCGCGATGGCTCTCGCGCCGCTGACCGATGACCCGGCGGCGGTCAACGCCGTCGACAAGGCGTTGACCTGGGTCGCGTCGGCGCAGAAGGAGCACGGCGGTTTCCCCGGCGCGGCCGGCGACTCCACCAACTCCACGGCGCTCGCGATCCAGGGCCTCACCCTGCGCGGCGACACCTACGCCCGACAGGTCGACAAGGCACTGTCGTTCCTGGCCGGTCAGCAGAACGACGACGGCGGGTTCACCGTCGCCGCCGGCGGTCAGGCCGGCTCGGACCTGCGCGCGTCCACCCAGGTCGTCGGCGGCGCGACCGGCATCTCGTTCGCCGCCCTGACCCGGGACGTGCACGAACTGCCGGGCCCGGACCCGTCCAGCACCCCGACGACCAACCCGACCGCGACACCGACCGCGAGCCAGTCGTCGTCCCCGTCGGCAGCCCCGAGTGTGTCTCCGCCGTCGGCCGGCGCCGGCGGGCACTCGTCGGGCAACCTGCCCCGCACCGGCTGGTCGATCATCACGATCACCCTGCTGGCGTTGGTGCTCGTCGTCGCGGGCGTCCTGCTGCGGGTCTCCGCACGCCGTCGCGCGGTCTCCAGCACGGGCGGTCTGTCGTGACGGCCCGCAGGTGGCGCCGCTCGATAGTGGCGCTGATGATCGTCGGCGCGCTGGTGGTGACGCCCGCACCGGCGCTGGCCGACCCGCTGCCGATCGGGCAGTGCACCACCTCGTCCGGGGTGATTCTCGCGGTGGACTTCAGCCGCTGGGGTGGGCCGCTCCTGCGGTCCTGCGGCACCACCCCGACCACCGGCTACCAACTGCTCAACCAGGGCGGCTGGCGCACCACCGGGACACAACACGACGGGCCGGCGTTCATCTGCCGGATCGGCTACGCGGGCCACCAGGGCGGCACCCAGTACCCCACCCCGGCGGACGAGAGGTGTGCTCTCACCCCGCCGGCCAGCGCGTACTGGTCGTACTGGCACGCCGACCCGGGGCATAACAGCTGGGTCTACAGCCAACTCGGCGCGATGAGCTACAAACCCAAGCCTGGCAGCGTCGACCTGTGGATCTTCGGGGCGACCGACATCGGGGGCACCGAGGGACGGCCCCGGCTCAGTCCGGACAGCGTCCGCGCCCGCAACAGCAAGCCGACCGGCACGGCCACCACCGCTCCGCCCCCCGTCGCACCCACCCCGGCTCAGCCGGGCGGCGGGAATCCACCAGGCGTCGGCAACCCGGGCGCTGGCAATCCGCCGCCGGGCAACCCCGGCGTCGGCAACCCTCCGCCCGGCCTCCCGCCGGCGGGAGCGCCGACGCCGATCCCGATGAGTGGTACGCCTACGCCCCCGGCCGGCGAAGCTATCTCACCGGCCGCGGTAGGACCGTCCCTGCCACCGAACGCCACCGTCGAAGGACCACGCATCCTCGACGCGGAACCCACCGTGACGGCAGCCCGCCAGGACACCGGTTCGGCGCTGCCGGCACTGATCACGGTTGGGCTGCTGGCGCTGCTCGCCCTCGCCGGCGGTGTCGTCGGCTGGCGACGCCGCCGCACCTGACCCGATGCGCCCGATCCGTACCGGCCTTGTCCACCGCCTCGCGGTGGCCCGGTTGCCGCGCTCCCTGCATCCGGTGGCTTGGTGGCTGTGGGCGCTCGCGCTGGCCACCGCCGCGAGCCGTACCAGCAACCCCCTTCTCCTGCTGCTCATCTTCGCGGTGCTCGGTTTCGTCGTCAGCGCCCGCCGCACGGACGCGCCGTGGGCACGGGCGTTCCGCTACTACCTCTACCTCGCGCTGATCATCATCGCGATCCGGGTGGTGTTCCGGACGGTCTTCGCCTCGGGCATCACCCCCGACGACCACATCCTGTTCCGGCTCCCGCAGCTGCCCACGCCCGAGTGGTACGCGGGAATCCAGATTGGTGGTCCAGTGTCCCTGGAGGCGACCCTGTCCGCCTGCGTTGACGGGCTCCGGCTGGCCTGCCTGCTGTGCTGCATCGGTGCCGCCAACAGCCTCGCCAACCCCAAACGCGCCCTGCGGGTCCTCCCCGGCGCGCTGTACGAACTCGGTGTCGCCGTCACCGTCTCGTTCAGCGTCGCACCGCAACTCGTGGAGAGCGTCCAACGGGTCGCCCGGGCCCGCCGGTTACGTGCCGGACGGGCCAGGGGCCTCGGTGCCGTACGGGCCATCGTGATGCCGGTCCTGCACGACGCGCTGGACCGGTCGCTGCGGCTGGCCGCCGCCATGGACTCGCGCGGCTACGGCCGGGTCGGCACCGCCACACCGGGCTCGCGGCGGCTCACCGGCGTCCTCATGCTCACCGGCATGGCCGGCCTGTGCGTCGGCGTGTACGGCCTGCTCGACCCGCGCGTGCCCCGCCCGGTCGGGCTCGGCGGCCTCGGCGGTGGTGTGCTGCTCTGCGTCGCCGGGATGGCGCTCGGTGGGCGTCGGGTCTCCCGCAGCCGTTACCGGCCGGACCCGTGGCAGTGGCCGGAGTGGACGGTCGCCGGCTGCGGCGTCGTCACGGCCATCGTGCTCGGTGCCGGCACCGGCTACGACCCCGCCGCGCTCAACCCGAGCCTCTACCCGCTGCACTGGCCCAGCCTGCCCGCACTACCGGCCGCCGCGATCCTTGTCGCCGCCCTCGCGGCGATCGCCGCACCGACACCGCCGCGCCCGCACCGACCGCAGCCCGCCGCCGTACGGGGCCGCGCCGCCGACACCGCAGGAGCACCGTCATGATCCGCTTCGAGCGCGTCAGCATCACGTACGACGGTGCGCCCCGCCCCACCCTGCGCGACGTCGACCTCGACATCGACGAGGGAGAGCTGTGCCTGGTCGTCGGGCACACCGGCGCCGGGAAGTCGACACTGCTCGCCGCGATCAACGGGCTCGTACCGCACTTCAGCGGCGGCACCCTCCAGGGCAGCGTGCGCGTCGCCGGCCGGGACACCGCCGACCACCCGCCCCGCGAGTTCGCCGACCTGGTCGGCGTCGTCGGGCAGGACCCGGTCGCCGGGTTCGTCACCGACACCGTCGAGGAGGAGTTGGCGTACGGGATGGAGCAGTTGGCGCTCGACCCGGCGGTCATGCGGACCCGAGTGGAGGAGACCCTCGACCTGCTCGGCCTCGTCGACCTACGCCGCCGTGGCCTGCACGAACTCTCCGGCGGTCAGCAGCAACGCGTGGCGATCGGCGCGGCGCTGACCGCCCACCCACGGGTGCTCGTCCTCGACGAGCCCACCTCCGCGCTCGACCCGACCGGGGCCGACGACGTTCTCGCCACCGTCACCCGGCTGGTTCACGACCTAGGTGTCACAGTCGTGCTGGCCGAGCACCGACTGGAACGTGTCCTGCCGTACGCCGACCGGCTCATCCACGTCGCCCGCGACGGCACCGTCCGCCACGGTGACCCGGCCACGCTCGTCGCCGGCACCACCGTCGCGCCGCCAGTGGTCGCACTCGGGCGCCTGGCCGGCTGGTCACCGCTACCCCTGTCGGTACGCGACGCCCGCCGGCACGCCACCACACTGCGCGACCGGCTCCCCACCACGCCCCCGCAGCCACACCGCCACTCACACGCCGAAGCCCAGAACGCACTCACCGCCGCCGGTGTGATCGTCCGGCACGGATCGGTCGTCGCCGTCCGTGGAGTCGACCTGACTCTGGTATGCGGTGAGATCACCGCGCTGATGGGGCGCAACGGCTCCGGCAAGTCGTCCCTGCTCTGGGCATTGCAAGGCTCGGGTCTCCGGGACGGCGGCAGCATCGCCGTTCCCGACCCGGCGCACGGCGACGACCTTGACCCGGGTCGGGTGGGTGCCAGCCAGGCCCGCCGACTCGTCGGTCTCGTCCCGCAGACCGCCACCGACCTGCTGTACCTCGACACCGTCGACGCCGAACTCGACCAGGCCGACCGCGACGGCGCCGAGCCGGGCACCGCGCGACGGCTCCTCGACGGCATCGCCGCCGGCATCGACGGCGACAGCCATCCCCGGGACCTGTCCGCCGGGCAGCAGCTCGCCGTGGTCCTGGCCATCCAACTCGCCGTCACCCCCGGTGTTGTGCTCCTCGACGAGCCCACCCGTGGGCTGGACTACCAGGCCAAGGCCGCACTGACCCGTACTCTCGACAGCCTCGCCGCGCAGGGCCGTTCCGTCGTGGTGGCCACCCACGACGTTGAGTTCGCCACCGCCGCCGCCGACCGGGTGGTGGTGATGGCCGACGGTGAGATCGTCGCCGCCGGCCCCGTTGCGGCCGTCCTCACCGCGTCGCCGACGTTCGCCCCGCAGGTCGCGAAGATCCTCGCGCCGCTGCCGTACCTGACGGTCGGGCAGGTAGCCGCCGCCCTCGACAATCCGGAGGTACGCGCGTGACCACGCTGACCGTCGCCGTCCGCGTGCCCGGCCGTGCCGTGCTCGCGATCACCATGGCGTCGTTCCTCGGCTTCGTCGCGTTTCTCTGGCCGTTCGTTGTCGCGCCGGGCACCTTCGGCTCCACCCAGACTCCTCCGCTGATGTTCGGGGTGCTGCTGCTCCTGGTCCTCGCCGTCATCTTCGCCGAGATCGCCGACGGCAGGATCGACGCCAAGGCGCTCGCCATGCTGGGCGTGCTGTCAGCGATCAACGCGGCCCTGCGACCACTCGGCGCCGGCACCGCGGGCATCGAGACGGTCTTCTTCATCCTCGTGCTCGCCGGCCGGGTCTTCGGACCCGGCTTCGGCTTCGCGCTGGGCTGCACCTCGCTGTTCGCCTCCGCCCTGCTCACCGGGGGAGTGGGACCGTGGATGCCGTACCAGATGTTCGGCTGCGCCTGGGTCGGCATGTTCGCCGGTCTCCTGCCCCGGATCCGCGGACGGGCCGAGATCGTCCTGCTCGCCGCCTACGCCGCGGTCAGCGGATACTTCTTCGGGTTCATGCTCAACCTGTCCTTCTGGCCGTTCTCGCTCGACCCGACCAGCTCGATCGCCTACCAACCCGGCCTGCCGGCCCTGGAGCAACTCCACAGGTACCTGACCTTCTTCACCGTCACCTCGCTGGGCTGGGACACCGGGCGGGCGGTCACCACCGCCATCCTCGTCACCCTCGCCGGGCCGGCAGTGCTCGGCGCGTTCCGGCGCGCGGCCCGACGTGCACGTTTCCGGGCTGCCCCGACGTTCACGGCCGCTGCTGTGCCGTCCCCGGCCAGCCCCAGAGCCTCCTCCGCTGATGGTCGGCCTCTGGCGCCTGATCCGGACAGCGACACGACAGCGGGCATCGGTGGTCGGCCGCCGACCGCCCGACGGGGCTGTCTCGCTAAAGGTGTTTCCGGCGATCTTGGTTCGTAGGTTTCAGCGGCTGGGAAGCGGTCGCTGAAGGTGATGGCGAAGGCGTTCAACGCGGGTTTCCAGCGCGTCGTCCATCGGGTTCGGCCTGCTCCGGTGGGGTCCAGGGACCGGGTCACCAGTTACTGACAATTCAACGCGGCCAGTTCGTTGGGGACGTGGCCGCGGGCCTTGACCGCTCGCCGGTAGCGGGCGATCAACGATTCGATTGCGTTCGCAGAGCAGATGCAGCCCATCCGGACCGGTCAGCGACAGCCCTTGTTCCTTGGCTGCCCGGACCAGCTCGATGGCGGCTTTCGCCTCCGCCGAGGGCTCCGCCCGCTTCTTCCGTCCGGTCTGATCGGTTCTGTGTCGCGGGTCATCACGGCACGCGGTGGCCGTCTCCATACCCATGCCACGCCCAACGCCAAAGCCAAGTGAGTTTGGAGTATTAGATAGACCCGCACACCCGATCTGGGCTTGGCCATTGACACCTATCGCGCCGACCCGTGCGCCTGAGCCCTCGTTGTCCCGCCGAACGGCGTTTGCCGATCCGGCAAGTTTTCTCGCCGGCGCCATGGAACAACGGGCACCATGCCGGTGGAGCCCGATCGATCGCGAGGACGTGAGCGCATGAAGTACATGGACCCCCCGGACGCGGCGACACCGGCCGAGTTCTGGGAGAGCCTGCACCAGCAGGTCGCCGCCTCCTCGTGGGAGGTACGCGTCAACCCGATCCTTGCCGCAATGGTCGGCGACCTTCCGCCGGGCGCTGCCCTCGACCTGGGATGCGGTCAGGGCGGCGACAGCCTGTGGCTCGCCCAACGCGGCTGGCAGGTCACTGCGGTCGACATCGCCGATGCCGCCCTGCAACGGGTAAACGAGCGCGCCGCCCAGGAGCGGCTGAGTGACAGGATCCGTACCGAACGGCACGACCTGTCGGATTCCCTGCCCTCGGGCACCTGGGACCTGGTGAGCGCTCATTACCTGCACAGCCTCTTCGAGTTCCCCAAGGCCCGCATCCTTCGTGAACTCGGCGAACAGGTGAACCACGGCGGCGTGCTGCTGATCGTCGACCATGGTTCGGTGGCCCCATGGTCCTGGAACCAGGGGGCCACGATTCCCACCCCGGACGAGACCCTGGCCGGTCTGGCCCTCGATCCCGCGTCCTGGCAGGTGGGCTGCTGCGAAGCCCGCGATCGGACGGCCACCGGCCCGGGCGGCCAGACGGCCAAGGTGACCGACAATGTGATCGCCTTGCGCAGGACGGCCTGACAGAATCTTCGCGCCGAAGGCGACCTTGGACCGGCTGGTACCGCCACGTCACCCTGGCCATGCTCGCCCTCGCCGTCCTGACCATCCTCACCGCCACCGCCCAGCAACCCCACGCTGACACGGAGATCATCGCGTTGACCGTCGCCGAGATCCGCCGACTCGTCAACGCCTTCGTCCTCGCCGCTGCCCTCCCACCAGGGCACATCCTGCACCGGTCGATCTGGCGACGAACATCCCAAGCCCAAGCCCGCCGATCCCACTACCAGTGCGGACCTGGAGCGCGTCGTGCACCAGCCGGCGGTTGTTCCCGGCTGGGACAGCCGTCAAGGCTCGCGTCATCTCCCGCTCGGGCAGGATCAGCAGCCCTTCGCGGGAGGCGTCCAGGGCCCCGGCAAAGTCGTGAACACATCGAGCCGGATGACGGGATCAGGCGTGTCCGGGTCTTCCAGAATGTCGCACACTGGGTTCCGCTCGACTGCGGCCGTTACCTCAGCGAGAAACTCGACCAACTTCGTCGTCTTCTTGATCGCATCCTGACTGAGAGTCACGCTCGCATGCACCCCCTGTTAGTTGACAGGCAACGTCACAGACTGCGCTGCCTACGATCAAGATCACAAGGGTGATGCCGTGCGTGCAGCATGAGTGAAACCCCTGAGCAGGGGTGCGGCCCAAAATCGGGCACCCGTCGCCACCTCACCTCTGCGGTGTTCGCGGGCGGCGCCGCGATAGTCTGCAACGGATGAAGCCGTCGGCTCGAAGGTGAGGCTTGCCCGATGGGTACCAGCTACGAACCGATGAGTCTGGCCAGGTTGGCCACCCATCTGGTGTCCGCGGACACCGACCAGACTCGCTGGAAGCTCGTATGGGAGTTTCTGGAGGAGTACCGCTGGGAACTCGCCGAAACCAGGGTCGACCTGTTACGAGATGAGCCCGGGCTAACCGGAGACCCACGGTGGGACGCGCTGCTTGCCGCGCTCGCGGAGCACCTGCTGGCTCAGGCAGATCTTGCCCCGCCCGCATGGGTCGACGCACGTGTGCTGCGCCGGGCATGGTTCCCGGCCGAACTGGCCATCCACCGGGCCGACGCCCTGGCATGGGCCCCGGCTGCATTCCGGAAGCACGGTGTTTACCTCTCCGTTCACGACCTGGCCGCGGCGTGAGCGGATCAGACAGCGTCCTCATGGGGCGCGCGGAACTCGAACGCGCGTTCGCTCACCTGGGCGACCGGCTTGTCCGGCGCGGAGTCGTCGCTGACATCTTCATTGTGGGTGGTGCCGCGATGGCGCTCGCCTCGACGCGAAACGGGTTACCAGGGACGTCGACGCGATGTTCGTCCCGCACGGAGTCGTCCTCGATGAGGCGCGTGCAGTGGCCGACGAACTGGGCCTACCGCCGTGGTGGCTCAACGAGCAGGCCAGCGTGTATGTATCCGGCAAGGACGACCCGGGCAAGCGGCGAGTCTTCGACCACCCTGGCCTGCGCGTGATGGCCGCCTCGCCGGAGCACATCTTCGCGATGAAAGCGCTCGCGGCGCGAACCCGCGACGTGGACGACCTTCGCGCCTTGGCGGCGCTGGCCAAGATAGCGACGGTGGACGACGCTATACGTCTGTGCGCCGACTTTTACCCCGACGAAGCGATCTCGCCACGAGCAATGGGAGTTATCCGCGAACTTTTCGGATGATTCGGCTCCCCATGCGGCGCGGCGGTCAATGTGATCACTTCCGATGGCTCAGGCCTCTAAACAGGATCCTCACGTGTCCGCCGAAGCGCGTGAAACGTGACCGTAAAGCGCGGCGCTTGCTCAGAATCCTATCTGCGGTTGTTCGCCTCGGACATGGAACAGTTGGTGCCGTCGGGGGAGAGGTACTTCGGGAATCTGCCGTTCCTGTTCAGCGTCAGCGACGTGCGACGGCAGGAGGGGCAGATCTGACGGCCGTGGCCGTCTACCGCAGCTCCGACACCGCAGCGGTCCGGCGACTCATCCGGATCCAGACCCTCGCCCTGGCGGTGCGAGCGCAGATCCGCGCGTTGCGGGAACACCTCGGTGCATCGCGGTGGTCGGCGCTGAATGCTCTGGCGCTGCGCGCGGTTGTGGTGAATTTCAAAGTTCGACGAAGGCGGTGAACCTGGTGCGCTCGCTACCGAAGAACGCGAGCGGCACGGGTTGCCGTCAACGCCGGTCGACTGAAACTCACCAGGACCCCTGCGGTGGGGCTCAAGCTTGATGCCTGCACGTTCATTTCGGTCAGTCGATAACCGAACCAGCTGGCTGGCAAGCTTGGACCCTACGCGTCCCGACTTCGATTCATGCTCACGCCCGGTAATGAGCGCGCGAGGTTGAGCCAACCCTGAACGTGCCGTAATCTATGAGCATGTGCACCCGAAATGGAGCACCGATGATACGTACAAGAGTTCGAATCCCCCCTCGGACACATTATTTCCACACGAACTGTGATGGTTGTTCGTGTTTTGCGTGATCCCCGTCCCGTTGGGCGGGGATTTTTGCTGTCGTGGCGAGGAAGCTCCCCGCCGCGGTGAGCGGGTAGATCGCGGTTTCGGCTTCGATGGTCCACGCTTGGTGGTCACACACAATGATCATGTTGTGGTGCGTAAGTAGGCGGCAAGCTTTTCTGGGTCGGGGCTGCGCAGTGCGGGATGGCGACGGTGTAGCCCGCGGTCGTGTCGGATGCGGTCGAGCAGGTGGTCTTCCCGGATGTAGAGGATCTTCGGTTGGGCGAAGGTCTTGGTGCGGGTGCTCGTGTGTCCGTGTCGGCATTGGTAGCCGGGTCGGCCGTGGACCCAGCGCCAGGAAGCTCATGGACCGGTCAGCCACTGTCGAAATCGGTCGCGATATCGCTCAATGCGATCCGGTTTGGCTCGCCGGTCTTGGTGATGAGGCTGGAGACGTGCCGCTCCACCGTGCGCGGTGACAGGTGTAGTCGCCCGGCTATTTCGCGATTGCTCAGTCGGCCGGTGAGCAGCTGCAGCACCTCCCACTCCCGTACCGTCACGCCCGCTGCCCGCAGCTCGGGTGGGATCTCTGCGGCACCGCGCCGACGTTGGGTGACCCGCGCGCCAGCTTGGCGCAGCAGCGTGCGACACGCCCCGGCGACCGGCGTGACCTTCGCCTGGTGGAAGTAGTTTTCGGCGGCACGCAGCCACTCCACGGGGGTGCCCCAGCCATCGGCGAGCGCCGACTCGGCGACCAGCCGCAGGGCGAGGTGTCGCCCCATCGCGTACAGCGCGCCGACCTCCATGGCCTCGGCCAGGGTGGCGGTCGCGGCGTCGTGCTGACCCGCGCGGCCAAGCAGGACCGCCCGGGCGAAGAGAGCGAACTGCCGGTCCCACCGGAGCTGGCTCGCCGGTGTGCCGACGATCGCCTCGTACGCCGAAAAGCTGACCTCGCCGGCCATCGCCCGCAACAGCAACTGGAGGCCGAGCCGTCCACCCAGGTGGAACACGGTCGGGTTCGTCTCCTCCGCCCGTACCGCCAGGGACAGCTCGTCCAGCGCCCGCGGGCGATTCTCCTCCAGCAGCGCGCAGAACGTGCCGGCCAGCCCGTGGACCCGCTGTGTGTGCAGGCTCTCGTCACCGCCCCAGCGCCGGAACTCGGCGAGCGCGTCCTGCATCTCCACCCGCCGGCCCTGGTGGGCGGCGAGCACCGCGCTGAGCAGCAGCACGTACTGGGTGGTCTCCATCAGCTTCAGGCGGGTCGTCGCGGTGAGGACCTGGTCGATCAGGTTCTGTGCGGCCGGGTACTCGCCGCGCATGATCAGGTGCAGCGCGATGCTCGCCTCGGCCTGCTGGCGGGCAGTCACCGCCCCGGCTCGCAGCGCTCGTTCCCGGGCTTGTTCCAGCCGGTCCAGTGTGCCGTGCAGCAACGCGTCGTCGTTGCCGAGCCGAATCAGCGCGTGGACCTCCCAGATCGGCAGGCCGTGCTCGGCGGCGATGGACCGGGCCTGCTCCAAGCAGCGGGTAGCCTCGGCCGGGTCGCGATGCCGGACGAGCGCACCGAGCAACTGCCAGGCCTGACAGGCCACCACCGGCAGCGGCACGGCGGCGCCGACCGTGGCGGCCCGGCGGGCCAGGGTCTCGGCGACCTCCATCTGGTCCCGCCCCGGCGTGTCCAGGGCCAGGTGTGCGGCGACGACGTCGATCGGAGCTGCGTCCTCCGCCGCGGGGTCCGGGCCGAGCAGCTCACGGGCAATCTCCACCTGGGCCAGCGCGTCGGTCAGCTCCCCGGCCAACACCGCGGTCCAGGCCAGCCGGGTGTGCAGCCTGGCCTGCCGTCGAGCGGGGAGACCGGCCACCTGGTCCGGACTGTTGACCAGCTCCAGTGCCCGCCGTACCAGGCCAGCCTCGCCGAGGGCCTGCAGGAGCGTCTCCAGGGTGTCGGCGCGGGCCTCGGCCGGCCCGTCGGCCTGGAGCTCCCAAGCCCTGTCGAGGAGGGCGACGGCCGAGGTGGCGGCACCCTGCGCGAGGGCCCTCCGGCCAGCTTCGGCAAAGAGCCGACCGGCCAACAGGGCGTCGCCGGTCTCGACGCGCAGGGTGGCGGAGATCTGGCACCACTCACCGGGCAACTCCGGGTGGACCTTCGCGACGGCCTCGGCGACGGTGTGGGCCAACTCCCGCCGGGTGGCCGGCTCGACCAGGGCGAGCAGCGACTCGCGGGTGACGCGGTGCCGGAAGGTGTACCAGTCGGTCAACTGGTCGTCCGGTGCCACCAGCTGGGCGACGATGTCGCCGTGCAGATTGTTGAACAGGTCGCGGTCGCTGAGCCCTGTCGCCGACTGCACCACGGCCACCGAGAAGCGTTGCCCGATCAGGGCGCCGCAGGACAGCAGCTCCCGGGCCTGCGGGCTCAGCTTCTCGATCCGGTGCGCCATGCTTCTGGCGAAGGCGGTGGGCAGCGTGGTGGGCGCCTCTGGAGTGACGAGCCACCCCTGTGGACCGTGCCGGAGCAATCCGTTCTCCACCATCGCCGCGAGGATCTCCTCGATGAGGAACGGGTTGCCGCCGCTGCCGCCCCAGAGCAGCTCGGCCGCGGCCGTGGGCAGCTCATCCGCCGCCACGCCGAGGCATGCCCCAGCCATGGCGCGCAGGTCCTCGGGCCCGAGACCGCCCAACTCGATCACGGTGCACCGGCCGCGGCGGGCTGCTGCCCGAGCGACCTCCAGCGCGGGGGAGTCGTCCGCCCGGAGGACGCCGACCAGCAGGGTGGGCTGCTGGTCGAGGTTGTCGATCAGGTATTCGACCACCATGAGCGTCTCGGCGTCGGCGTCCTGGAGATCGTCCAGGACCATCAGGCACCCGCGGTCCTGGCCGGCGAGACCGGTCAGCCGGAGCACCGCCTCGGCCAGGATCACCACCGATCCGGTCTCCTGGTCGGCGAGAGGGGTGCCCCAGTCGGGCACCAACCGGCCGAGGATCGGCCCGTACGGGCCGAGCGCCGCGACGTCTACGGTGGACGATCTGAGCAGGGAGAGCACCGCCTCGGTGAGCGGGCGCAGCGGCACTCCGGTGCCGAGTGCGCTGGCCCGCCCCCGCAGCAGACTCATTTCGGCGGTGTAGGCGGACTCGGCGGCCGCCGCGGCGAGCCGCGACTTGCCGACGCCGGCCTCTCCGACGATGAAGACCGCGCCCCCGCGCCCGACGCGGGCAGCCTCGATCATGCCGATCAGCACACCGAATTCCGCATCTCGGCCGACCAGGACGCGTGATCGTTGCACGGCGGCAACGATAGCGAGGCACTTCATCGATGACCAGGGTCAGACAGCAGGCGCACCGAGCCTGGCGGGATTATCGTCCGACCGGACTGATCGCCGCGCTGACCGGGTGGTTTCCGCCCAGGGTCACAGAGCGAAGGTGGGGCAGCAGGTGGTGAGCGGAGCGGCGGCGTCGACGGTTCCGGCGTCGCCAGCGACCAGGTGTCCCACCAGGAGGCCCACCGGGATGGCCAGACCGGCCAGGGCCGCCGTACGCAGGCCGAAGGCCACCATCGGGCTGACCTTTGGCTCCCCGGCGGGGTTCGGGTCCTCCAAGTGGGCGGTCTCGACGGGGGCGGTAGCGACGTGGGTGACGTCGGCGGTGAGCTGTTGAGACATCATTGTTCTTCTCTCCTCGTGGTGAACGGGTTGGTGAGCGACAGCCAGTCGGGTCCGGTTGGCTGTGGGGTGGGTTCCAGGAGCAACGCGGACGGAATCCGTGCGGCCAGGGCGGAGCGCAGCAGTCCGTAGCCGATGCCGGCGAGGCCGGTCAGCAGTCCCGGTGTGAGCACTCCGTCGGGTGTGCCGCAGTGGCGCGTCTGCCATTGCAGGGAGTTGAGGAGCAGGGTGGTCCGCTGCCGTAGCGCGGCGGCGGCCGCAGGGCCAGCCGGCCCCGCGGCCAGCACGGTCAGCGCCTCACCGATACCGGACTCGCCGTGGCAGATACTCAGGTCGCGGGACAGTGGCCGATCGGCCAGGCGCCGGACGAGGTGAGCCAGCGCGTCCGGGTCTGTGGTGGGCGAGGTGCCCGCGTCGTGTCGACCGGCGAGGGCGAGTGCCAGGCCGGCGGTGCCGGCACACCACCCGGACGAGCTGGTCGGGGTCTGCCGGGCGTGCCGCAGGGCTCTGTCTGCCGCGTCCGCATGCTGCGGTGAGCCGCCGCCGACGTCGACGAACCGTTGCAGGGCGTACGCGATGCCGGCCGTGCCATCGGCGAAGCCAGCCGGACTGGCGGGGTGATCGAACGCGGTCGTACCGGCCAGCTGGTCGGCGCAGGTCCGGGCCAGCGCCGCCGCCCGATCGAGACCCAGCTCGGCGTGGATCGATGTCATCGCGGCCAGGCAGCCGGCCCTGCCGGTGGCCCAGTCGTCGGTGGCGGGGCCGGCGACCGCGACCTCGGCGAGTTCGACAGCCGTGTCGACCCACCGACCGATCTCCGGGTCGTCGAGCAGCACGGCCAGCCGAGCCAGCCCGTAGGCCAGTCCGCCGAGGCCGTGCAGCCCGCCACAGCCGATCGCCGTGACCAGCTCGGGTCGATCCGCGAGTAGGCGCAGTAGCCCCGGGGTCGCGGCGACCGCCCGGCGGGCCACGTCGCCGTAGCGGGCCACGCCGCTGATGTGAGCGAGCTGGCCGAGGAAGAGCGCCACGCCGAGGTACCCGTTGGCCAGGCCGGCGCCCATCGGGAGCAGCAGCCACTGCCGGTTGTCGACCAGCTCCAGGCCGAGCCAGTTCACGCGGTCCCGGCCCGGTGCGCCCCGGGCCACGATCTGGTCGGCGATCGCGCAGGCTGCCGAGACCAGCCGTTCGGGTGGGGCGGCGGTTCCTTGCGACGCACCTTCCATTGGCGCCGTGTCGCCATGGGCGCCGACCGGCCGGCGGGTGGCCAGGCTGGCCATGATGACCCATTCCTGGTCCTGCCGGTCGGCCTCGCCGAGCCCGGCGATCCGGTCCAGTGCCGCGTCGACGCCGCTGCGGTACAGCGGCACCGCGGTCGGCTCCCCGTCGGCTGCCAGCTGGGGGCTGTCGGCCCGGGCGTGGAAGTACGGCACGTCGCCGCGCCACAGGGCCGCGATCTCGTGGCGGGCGAACATTGGGTCGCCGGGCAGTGTGGTCCGGCCGCAGAGCCGCCCGAGGAACCGGTCCCGGTCCAGACCGTCGCGCAGCAGGCTCGGATGGGTGGCCTCGTCGAGCAGCGTCCGGTAGGCCCAGGTGGGCCGCACGACGAGTCGCACCGTCATGGCCGACGACGCCTTGATCAGCTGGGCGAAGTCCCCGCGATGGGCCTCGATTGCTTCGTAGCCGAGCCGGAAACCCGCCAGCATCGCCGCCTCGTGGTCCTCCGGATCGATCACCCGGTCGCCGAGCCGGGGCCGGTTCGAGGCACCGTCGAAGGTGGACGCGCGACGTACCAGGCGCATCTGGTCTGTGCCCGGGTCCGCCCAGTCGATCCGACTGACCGGGCTCTGCCGGCCCTCGTCGCCGCCGGCGCCGGACAGGTCCATGATGCCCTGCTCACCGACGACGATCAGCGGCAGCAACGCGGTTCGGTGCACCGAGGCGGCGAGCAGGTCGGCGGCTGGATCGCCGCTCTCGGATGCCGGTCGCCAACTGGGGCTGAACAACGTCTCGGCGTCGATGGCCACGGGGTCCTCGCCGCTGGCGATCACGTTCTCGTAGTGCAGATCGGTGGTGTTGAGGGCGTGGGCGAGCGCCAGCAGCGCACCCTGTCGTCGATAGAAGCGGTCCGCGCCGTCCAGGTCGGCCAGCGGTGCCGCGGTGACGAACTCGGTCCAGCCGTACTCCGGACGGACCAGGCAGGCGGCCGCCCGCATGCCGACGGTGGGCACCATCCGATTCATCCAGCCGACGAAGGCCGCCAGCCGGTCGTCGTGGGTGAGATCCCGGGGCTTGTAGACCAACCGCCGGCCGTCCGCGAACTGGACCACGGTGGTGGTCCGGCCGGCCCGGTGCGGGTCACCCCGCCTGTCGTCGACGGCCACCAGTGGGCCGGGGTCCACGCCGCCCAGGAGGTTGTCGACCAGGCAGTCCCGGTCGGCGGTGTACCGGGCGAGCAGCTCCAGCATCGCGTCGGTGGCGTGCGCGGTGGCCTGCCCGAGCAGCCTGGCCAGGACCGGAAGATCGGTGAACAGCGCAGCCAGCCCTGCCGGGGTGGCAAGCTGGCGGACGAAGCCGATGAATCGGGCGCGACTGTCGGCACCCTGGAGGAGGCCGGCGATCCTGCGGCGGTGCAGCTCCTCGACGAAGGTACGGGCGGCCAGCGCGGCCAGACGCCGTTCCAGGGTGGCCCCCAACGCGGCGTCCAGCGCGCCCAGGTCGACCTGGGCGTCGGTCACCGGGCCGGAGCCCCGGCGGAAGCGAGCCCTCGCCTGGTCGACCAACGGGCGCAACGGCAGGGCGAACGCCGCCCTCCAGTCCGCTGGGACCGGCACCGACGGAGGCGGTGCGGCGGCGTGCACCGCGGACTCGATCAGGACTGCCCAGGGCGGTGGGTCGACTCGCGCGGCGAGGTGCTCGTCGTCCTCGGCGAGGAGGGTGAGCAACCGGTCCTCGTCGACGCCCAGCTCGCCCAGCCGGACGTCCAGCTCTGGCCCACGGTCGGCCCGCCACAGATCCAGCCGCGACCGTGCGTGCCCGAACCGCTCGCTGTCCACCGGGTCGGTGCCGCCGCCGGCGGTCACCCGCTCGTGCAGCGCCAGGCCCCGCGCCCACCAGCCCCGGCGGAGTCGGGGCGACTCGGCCGAAGCGAGGCTGGGTGGGCCGTCGACGTCTGTGGTGTTCATCGAGTTGAGGGTGCCAAGCGACGACGGGTATCTCATGCGTGGGATCCACCCAAATTCTTGTCGGTCCGGCTGGTCGCCGCAGTTCGCGCACTGTCCGGTGCGGTCCGGACGACTGTCGGTGATGACCGCCCGGAGGGAGCCGGTATCGGTGGGGTGGCGACAACACGCGGGTGCGGACGACGAAACTTGGGTGGCGGGCACAGATGTGTCGATGCGCGGCGGTGGTCGACTCTCCGACTGTTCGTTGGGCTGACCCGATCGGAGCGACTGTGGAGTTTCGCGTACTGGGGCCGGTGAGCGCCTGGCGCGACGGCGGCGAGGTCCCGCTGGACGGCGCCAAGCAGCGCACCGTCCTGGCCGTCCTGTTGCTCGCCCGAGGGCGAACAGTCTCCGACACGCGTCTCTGCCAGCTGCTGTGGGACGAGAAGCCGCCGGCGACATTCGCCGCCCAGCTCTACAACTACGTCTCCCGGCTGCGGAAGTATCTCGGCGACGAGGTGGAGATCGTCCGGCAGTGGTCCGGCTACCTGCTGCGGATGCGCGACAGCCGACTCGACATCGAGGAGTTCGAACGGCTGGCCGGACTGGGTCGGGACGCACTGCGCTCCGGCCGGCACGAGGAGGCCGCGCGGGACCTGCACGAGGCGCTCGCGTTGTGGAGCGGAGCGACGCTCAGCAACGTCACCGACCACCTCATCGAGGCGGAGTCGCCCCGGATGGCCGAGGTGCGGATGGCGGCCCTGGAGGATCGCATCACGGCCGACCTGATGCTGGGCCGACAGGCCGACCTGGTGGTGGAGCTGAGCGATCTGGTCGCCGCGCAGCCGCTGCACGAGTTGCTGCGCAGTCATCTGATCACGGCGCTGCTGCGATGTGACCGCCAGGCCGACGCGCTGGCCGTCTACCACCAGGGCCGGCGGGTCCTCGCCGACGAGTTGGGTGCCGATCCGGGCCTGGCCCTCGCCGAGGCGTACCAGACGGTGCTGGCCGGCCCCGGGACGCCCGACGCCGCTGTCGCACCGCGGCAGGGACCGGGCTGGCGCGACGTCCGACCGGCGATGCTGCCGCCCGGGGCGCAGGACTTCTGCGGCCGGAAGCAGGAGCTGCGGGCGCTGGCCGGGCTGCTCGCCGAGACGTCGCCGTCCGCTCCGCAACGGACGTTGCTGACCGGGATGGCCGGCGTCGGCAAGTCGGCGCTGGCGCTGCGGGCCGCGCACCTGTCCAGCAGCGACTTCCCGGACGGGCAGCTCTACGCCGACCTCGGCGGCACCCGGGGCAACGCCATCGACCCGGGCGACGTGCTGGGCTGGTTCCTCCGGAGCCTCGGCAATGCCGAGGAGGCCATCCCGAGGCGCCTCGACGAACGCGAGTGCCTCTACCGCAGCCAGTTGGCCGGCCGGCGGGTCCTGGTGGTACTCGACAACTCTGCCAGCTATCCGCAGGTCCGCCCGCTGTTGCCCGGTGACCCGTCCTGTCGGGTGATCCTGACCTGTCGTGGCCGCCTCTCCGAGTTGCCCGGTGTCACCCGCGTCGAGGTGGGCATCCTCGACCCGGCGCAGGCGCTGGAGCTGTTCGCCACGATCGTCGGCTCGCCGCGGGTGGCCGCCGAGCTCGGTGCCGCACACCGGATCGTGCAGCTGTGTGGGCGGCTCTCGATCGGCATCCGGGTGGCTGCGGCGCGACTCATCGCTCGGCCGCACTGGTCGCTGCGCTACCTCGCGCAGCGGCTGGCCGACGAACGGTTCCGTCTCAACGAACTACGGCTGGGGACGCTGGACGTGCGGGCCCGCATCGAGGGCAGCTACCAGGAGCTGGAGGTCGAGAGCCAGGTCGCGCTGCGCCGGCTGGCACTGCTGAACACTGCGGACTTCCCGATCGGCGCCGCCGCCCGGGTGCTCGGCGTGACGCCCCGGGTGGGGGAGGAGGTGGCCGAGAGCCTGGTCGACGCACGGCTGCTGGAGATCGCGGGCTCGGACGGTGGGCGGCGGCAGCGACACCGCTTCCACGACCTGGTGCGGGTCTTCGCGCGGGAGAAGGCCGACCCGGTGGACCACCGCGTCGTGACCGCCCGATCGGCGTTGCCGGCATAGCCGCGCCTGCGGACCCCCGGCGTTTCCGCCGTGCTCCCGCGCCTATGGAGAAGATATAGCCGGTGCCAGCACGGTCAGTGCGTGACCATCCTGATCCCGCCCGAGTGCGCGACCAACGCGCGGATCGACCTCGACCACGCCAGCGGGGACGAGATCATCGGTCGAGTTCGACCCGACCGGGACGACCCGGTCTTCGTCGGGCACTATCCCGGCTTCCCCCTGCTGCCAGGTGTCTACATCGTCGAGTACGTGCACCGCGCCGTCCTCGCGGCGATGCCGTCGGAGATCCTCGCGGAGCTGGTGTCCTGCCGGTTCCTCCGAACGATCGATCTCGACGACGAGCTGGTCATCACCGTCCGGCGCGAGGGCGGGCTACGCCGGGGCACGGTTGCCGTGTCCGGTGTACCGGCCGCCGAGGTGGTGTTGCGCTATCAGGAAGGAAACCCGTGATGCTCGACCGCGACGACATTCGACGGCTCATCCCGCACCGACCGCCGATGCTCCTGGTCGACGGAGTCAGCGAACTGGTACCCCGGAGTCGGCTGGTGGGCAGTTACACGGTGACCGGGACCCGGCCGCTGCCTGCCGTGCTGCTGTTGGAGTCGTGGGGCCAGGCGGCATTGGTGCTGATCAGGCACGACCGGCCGATGGCCACCGTACTGACCGACGGAGTGCCGATCGCGGGTGCATTCGAGGGGATCCGCTTCGGCCGGCCGGTGCTGCCCGGTGAGACGGTCGAGCACCGGGTCGAGCTGATCCGGCTGATCGCCGACACGGGTTTCGTGCGGGGCGAGAGCGTGGTCGGTACCGAGGTGGTCATGCAGGTCGGTCGTCTGGTCGGCGCGGTACGCCCGGCCGCTGCGCTTCGCCCCGCCGTCCCGGCCGGGGTCTCCGACGTCAAGGAGTCGACATGAGTGACATTCGACGACCGGTCGCCCTCGTCAGTGGCGGATCCCGAGGGATCGGTCGGGCCGTGGTCCGGCAGCTCGCCGCAGACGGGTACGACGTGGCTTTCTGTTATCAGAGCAACCGGGTGGCCGCCGAGAAGGTGGCCGCAGAGGCGCTGGAGACCGGTGTCCGGGTGCTGGCCCGGCAGGTGGACGTCGCCGATGCCGCGCAGGTGCGCGACTTCGTCACGGGGGCGGAGCAGGACCTGGGCGAGATCGCGGCACTGGTGACCGTCGCCGGGATCATCCGTGACCGGCCGTTGGCGATGATGGCCGACGAGGACTGGCAGTCGGTGATCGACGTCAACCTCGGGGGTGTCCACAACGTGTGCCGGGCGGCGATCCGCCGGATGATGCGGCGTCGTGGTGGCGCCATCGTCACGGTGTCCTCGGTGGCCGGCATCACCGGCAGCCCGGGCCAGACCAACTACTCGGCCTCGAAGGCCGGCATCATCGGCTTCACGAAGGCGCTGTCGAAGGAGGTCGGCTCGTACGGGATCCGGGTCAACGCCGTGGCCCCGGGCTTCATCGAGACCGACATGCTGAACGACCTGCCGGCCGGCCTGGCCGTGGGCGTCCAGCAGCGCACCGCCCTCGGCCGGCTGGGCCAGGCGGAGGAGATCGCCCCGGTGGTGACGTTTTTGCTGTCGGAGCGGGCCTCCTACCTGACCGGGCAGGTCGTCACAGTTGACGGTGGTCTGACGTTCTGACCCGCTGCGCCGCGAGCCGGGTCCGCATGGCCTCCAGGCGGACCTGGCTCGCCTGCGTCCGGGCCCGACGCGCCGTGATCCGGGGATAGGCCGTGCCGAGCAGCCGGGTGAGCAGGTCGACCCGTCGCGCGTCCGCCCCGACGATGATCTTCACCCGGTTGCGCCGGACCCCGCGCAGGATGAGCCGTGCGGCCTGCTCGGCCGAGGTCGTCGCCTCGCGGGCGAAGCGCTCCCGGATCCCGCCGTAGCCGAGCCCCTTCGCGGCCCGGGCGTTGCTGAAGATGTCGGTCCGCACCTTGCCCGGGTAGACGCAGCTGACCTTCACCGGCACGTCGCCGACCCGCATCTCCTGCAACACCGCCTCGGTGAAACCCCGGACGGCGAACTTGGCCGCGTTGTACGCGCTCTGCGCAGGTGCCGCGGTCAACCCGTACATGCTGGAGATGTTCACCAGGTGGCCCTGCGAGGCGACGAGTAGCGGCAGAAACGCCCGGGTGCCGTGCACCACGCCCCAGAAGTCGACGTCCAGCACCCACCGCATGTCGTCCCACTCGGCCTCGGTGATCGAGGCCAGCAGAGTCACCCCGGCATTGTTGATCACCAGGTCGGCGCCGCCGAAGTCGGCGCGTACCTCCTTGGCGTGGGCCTGCACCGCCAGCCGGTCGGTGACGTCCAACCGGTAGGTGTGGACCTCGGCTCCCCGCTCGGCGCAGCTCGCCGCGGTCTGCGCCAGGCCCTCCTCCGCCGCGTCGGAGAGGGCCAACCGGGCGCCCTGGGCGGCCAGTTCGACCGCCAGTGCCCGGCCGATGCCCGAACCGGCTCCGGTGACGACCGCGACCTTTGTTCGGAACTCCTCCATGCGCGCCCCCTCGGAATGGCGTGCCCGCCCGCGGCGACACACGTCCGCGGAACGGTCCGCTGCCGGGCTATCTCTTTTCCATACCGGGCGCGATGTAGAGAAGTTATGAGAGCCCCGCCGAACACTGCCTCCGGACGGTGCCACCAGGACGCCGACCAGGCGTGGTGCGGAGGAGGCGATGGCACAGATGACAGGTGCGGCAATCACCGGGCTGGGGGCGTACCGGCCGAGCAGGCTGATCACCAACGAGGACATCGCCGAGGAGGCCGGGGTGACTCCGGAGTGGATCGAGGAGCGGACCGGCATCCGGTCGCGCTACCGGTCCGGGCCGGAGGAATCCGTGACGATGATGGCCGCCGAGGCCGGCGGGAAGGCGTTGGCCATGGCGAACGTCGACCCGGCCGACGTGGACCTGGTCATCCTCGCCTCGGCGACGAAGAAGGACCGCATCCCGGGCGGGGCGCCCGAGGTGGCCAGCCGTATCGGCATCCCCGCCACCGGCGCGTTCGACCTGAACGCCGCCTGCGCCGGCTTCGCCTACTCGATCGGCATCGCGGCCAACGAGATCCGGATGGGCGGCGCCCGCAACGTGCTGGTCGTCGGAGCGGAACAACTGAGCAGGTTCATCGACCCGGAGGACCCGGCGACGTACGTCATCTTCGGTGACGGCGCGGGTGCCGCGGTGGTCTCCCCCGCGGAGGTCGACGGCATCAGCCCGACAGTGTGGGGCAGCGACGGCGCGCGGTCCGACATCCTCGGCACCAAGTGGGACGCCAACGGCCGCGAGTTCGCCAAGATGGACGGCCCCCTGGTCTACCGGTGGTCGACCAAGAACGTGCCGAGGGTGGCCCGCAAGGTGTGCGCCCTGGCCGGTGTCGAGCTCTCGGACATCGACTGGTTCGTGCCGCATCAGGCGAACCTGCGCATCGTCGACCAGTTGGCCGAGATCCTCCAGATCCCGGACGAGAAGGTCGCCAAGGACATCATCGACACCGGCAACACCTCAGCCGCGTCGGTGCCGCTGGCGCTCAGCCGTCTGTACGAGAGCGGTCAGACCACCCCCGGCGACCGCGTGATGCTGCTGGGCTTCGGGGCGGGACTGGCCTACGCCGGTCAGCTCATCCGGATGCCCTGACCACTCCGATCACGACCCCTTCCTTCGAAAGGACAAGCACCATGACGCTGACCGTGAACCAGGTTTCCCTCGACGTCGTATCGCTCACCCGCAAGCTGATGACCGAGAACGTCGACCGGGAGATCAACGTCGGCGACACCTTCGTCGAGCTCGGTCTGGACAGCCTCAAGCTCGTCGACCTGCTCGCCGCCGTGGAGACCCACTTCGACATCGAGGTGCCGGACGAGTTGGTCGGCAGCTTCGCCACGGTCCAGGATCTCAGCGACTTCGTGCTCTCCGCCAGGTCTCCGGTGTGACCGGGGACGTCCGGGAGTTGTCGGTCGGGCAGCGAGCGCTGTGGCTGGTCCACCGGTTGGCCCCGGACAGCCCGGCCAGCAACGTGGTCCACGGTCTGCACGTCGAACCGGCGCTCGACCTCGACCTGCTGCGCCGGGCGGTGGCGGCGGTGCGCTCACGGCACGACCTGCTCCGGTCCCGGTTCGTGCAGACAGATCAGGGCCCGGTGCGGGTCGTCGATCCCGACCTCGGGTTCGAGGTCGAGGTCCTCGATGTTCCCGACCTGGACGACGACGGGCTGTTGCGCCGCTGCCAGGAGCTCGGCGACCAGCCGTTACGGCTGGCGCAGGACGGTCCGATGCGGGTGGCGTTGCTGCGTCGGCGTACCGACTGCGTGCTGGTGGTGGTCATCCATCACATCGCCACCGACTTCCATTCGCAGCGGATCGTCTGGCAGGAGTTGGACAGCGCGTACGGGGCGTCGCAGACCGGGCGGTCGGTGGAGTGGCAACCGGTCTCCGGCAGCTACGACGACTTCCTGACCCGGGAGCGGGCGGCTCTCTCCGGCGAGAGCGGCGAGCGGCTGCGCGCCTACTGGGATCGGGTGTGCGACGGCGCCACGGCGGCGACCCTGCCGACCGACCGGCCCCGTCCGCCGGTGCGTTCGTTCCGCGGCGGCGCGTTCAGTCAGGAGTTCCCGGACGACCTCGCCCACCGGCTGCGGGAGACCGCGGCGGCGGCCGGGGTGACGCCGTACAGCGTCGTGCTCGCCGCGTTCCAGGCGACGATGTACCGCTACACCGGTCTGGGGGAGTTCACCGTCGGTTGTCCGGCCTCGCTGCGTCGGGGACGGGCGCTGCGCGGGGTGGTCGGCATGTTGATCAATACGATCGCGCTGCGTGGATCGTTCGACGCGGACACCACGTTCGCCATGGCGATCACCGCGGCGAGCCGGCAGCTGTCCGACGCTGCGGCCCATGCCACCTATCCGTTCCCGATGCTCTCATCGGGCCGCCGTAACCAGGAGCCGCCCGTACGGGTGACCGTCACCCTGCTGGCTCACCAGCACGGCGACGACTACACCACTCGACGGCACGCGTTCGCCGGGCACCAGATCCGGCTGCTGGACATCCCGTACGACGAGGGCCAGTTCGACCTGTCGACGACCCTCACCCAGTACCAGGACGGCCGGCTCCAGGCCGAGTTCGGTTACGACACCGACCTGTTCGACGAGGCGACCGTACGGCGGCTGGCCGGGCACTTCCTCCAGATGCTGCGGGTGGCCTGCACGGCGCCGGAGACGGTGGTGTCCCTGGCGCCGATGGTCGACCAGGCGGAACTGCGGGAACTGCTGGCGTTCGGCACCCGATAGACCGGTGCGGCGTGGTCCGCGGTCCCCGTGCCGCCGGGCCGGCGCGTCCGCCGCACGGGCCGGATCCGGCCGGCGCGACCCCCGTCGCCAGCCGGATCCAGGCCCGGCGCTGGCCGATCGAGGCACCGGTATAGGGGCGGTATAGCGCTGATTGACAACGTCGTGGCATTGGTAGGTCACTCGTGGAGGGAGGAACGGTGCGCGAGGGCATCCTCTCGACGGTCGGGAACACACCGCTGGTACAGCTGGTCCGGTTGTTTCCGGAGTTCCCCTCCCGGTTGTTCGTCAAGCTCGAACGCTTCAATCCCGGCGGCAGCATCAAGGACCGCACCGCGCTGAGCATGCTGCGCGCCAAGGTCAAATCCGGGGAGCTGGTGTCCGGCCGATCAGTGGTCGTCGAGTCCAGCTCGGGCAATCTGGCCATCGGCCTCGCTCAGGTCTGTGCGTACTACGCGATCCGGTTCATCTGCGTGGTCGACCCGAAGACCACCCGGCAGAACCTCGCGATCCTGACCGCGTACCACGCGGAGATCGAGATGGTCGAGCACCCCGACCCGGTCACCGGCGAGTACCTGCCGGCCCGGCAGCGACGCGTCCAAGAGTTGTGCGACCAGGTCCCGCACGCCTACCGCCCGGACCAGTACGCCAACCCGCTCAATGCCGCAGCTCAGCGCCAGACGATGGCCGAGATCGTGACCGCGCTCGACGGGCAGATCGACTACCTGTTCTGTTCCACCGGCACCTGCGGGACGCTGGTCGGCTGCGTCGGCTACCTCCGCGACCACGGGCTGTCCACACGGGTGGTGGCGGTGGACGCGGTGGGCAGCGCCATCTTCGGCGACGAGCCAGCGACCCGGCTGATCCCCGGGCACGGCGCCTCGGTCGTGCCGCCGCTGGCCGCCGACGCCACCCCGGACGAGATCATGCACGTCTCAGACCTCGACTGCGTGGTCGGTTGCCGGTTGCTGCTGCACCGGGAGGCCATCCTCGCCGGCGGCTCCTCCGGCGCCACCGTGGCCGCACTGCGCCGACGGATGGCGGACATCCCGGCGGGCTCCACCGCCGTGCTGATCCTGCCCGACAACGGCGACCGCTACCTCGACACGATCTATTCCGATCAATGGGTTTCCGGGCACTTCGGAGAGATCACCCACCTGTGGAAGGACGCTACGTGCTGATCATCGGTCGGGCAGTGGTGCGCGACATCCTCGACGGCGACGACGCCCGGGTGGTGGATCTGGTTCGGCACGCGTACCTGCTGCACGAGCAGGGCCGCACGAGCCTGCCGCACTCGGTCTTCCTGCGCTTCCCGCAGCAACCCCGCGACCGCATCATCGGCCTGCCCGCCTACCTCGGCACCGACCCACCGGTGAGCGGCATCAAATGGATCTCCTCCTTCCCGGGCAACCTCGACGCGGGGCTGGAGCGGGCCAGCGCGGCGATCCTGCTGAACTCGATGCGTACCGGTCACCCGGTGGCCCTGGTCGAGGGTTCGGTCATCTCGGCCCGGCGTACCGCGGCGAGCGCGGCGCTCGCGGCCGGCCTGCTCACCGCGCACCGCAGCCCGGACGGTCTGGCCCTGATCGGCTGTGGGTTGATCAACCAGCAGGTGCTGCGGTTCGTGGCGGGAACCATCGCCCCTCCGCTGGCGCTGACGCTGTTCGACACCGACCCCCGCCGGGCCGAGGCCTTCGCCGAGGTCGCCCGGACGCTGCTGCCAGGGACGCCGACGACACTGGCCGGGACCGCCGAAGAGGCGATGGCCGCGCACCGGCTGGTCTCGATCGCCACCACCGCCACCGAGCCCCACCTCGACCTGGCCGCCTGCCGACCCGGCGCGGTGCTGCTGCACCTGTCCCTGCGCGACCTGCTCCCCGAGGGGCTGCGGACCGCGCGCAACGTGGTCGACGACCCCGATCACGCCTGCCGTGAGGGCACCTCGGTGCAGTTGGCCGAGCAGCTCACCGGCGGCCGGGACTTCATCCACGCCACCGTCGGCGCGCTGGCCGGCGGCCAGGCGTGGCTGCCCGCCGACGACGTACCGGTGGTGGTTTCCCCGTTCGGGCTCGGCGTGCTGGATCTCGTGCTCGCCGAGCACGTCCGCGCCACCGCCGAACGGCGGCGCCTGGGCGTACGCGTCGACGATTTCCTACCCGTGGGGGACGCCACCGTGGCGTCCACCGGATCCCTGAAGGAGTGGCAATGACGGACAACCGCAGCTACCGAGTGGTGCTCAACGACGAGGAGCAGTACTCGGTGTGGTGGACCGACCGGGATCTACCCGCCGGCTGGCGTGCCGAGGGCACCGAGGGCAGCCGTGACGAGTGCCTGGCCCGCATCGACGAGATCTGGACCGACATGCGGCCGCTGAGCCTGCGCCTGCGCATGGAGTCCCAGGCCACGGCCTGACCACCTGATCCGATCCCACGCCCGCGCCCGGTCCCCCGGAGGAGCACCATGAGTATCGTTCCGCCAGCGGCGCCCGAGGCCGCAGCCGCCACCCATGGGGCGGGCACCCTGTCCGAGCTGATCGCCTGGCAGGCCGCGCTGACCCCCACCGCGATCGCGGTGAGCGGTGACACCGGGCAGCTGGACTATGCCGGGCTGGACCGGCGGGCCAACCAGCTCGGGCGGTACCTGGCCAAGCTGGGCGTCGGTCCGGAGTCGCTCGTCGCGGTCAACCTGGACCGCGGCGTCGACCTCGTGGTCGCGTTGCTGGGCGTGTGGCGTGCCGGTGCCGGGTACCTGCCGCTGGACCCGGCCCACCCCGCCGAGCGGCGGCGGTGGCTTCTCGCCGACAGCGGGGCCGGAGTGCTGCTCACCCGCGACGCGTTGCGCGACGAGGCGACGCCCGGCCAGGTTGTCTTGCTGGACGCCGACCGGGCGCGGATCGCGGCCTGCACGGACACCGCCGCGGTGCCGTCACCCGACCCGGACTCGGTGGCGTACGCCATCTACACCTCCGGGTCCACCGGTCGGCCCAAGGGCGTGCTGATCACCCACCGCGGAATCGGCAACCGGGTGACCTGGACGATCCGGGAGCACGGCCTGGGTCCCGGCGACCGGGTGTTGCAGAAGACGTCGGTCAGTTTCGACGCGGCGGGCTGGGAGTTCTTCGCCCCGCTGGCCAGTGGCGGCACCGTGGTGCTCGCGCCGGACGGGGCGCACCGGGATCCCGCTGCCCTGGTCGCCGCGGTCGTCCGGCACCGGATCACCGTCCTCCAGGGAGTGCCGTCGGTGTTCGGTCGGCTGGTCGACCAGCCCGGCTGGGCGGACTGCACCAGCCTGCGCCTGGTCTTCTCGGCGGGGGAGCCGTTGCACGCCGACCTGTGCCGGCGGCTGGCGGTCACGCCCGACGTGCGGGTGTGGAACACCTACGGCCCCACCGAGTGCGCCATCGACGTGACCGCCCACCCGGTGGACCCGGCGCAGCCGGCCGGGCCGGTGCCGATCGGACGGCCGCTGCCGAACGTCCGCGTCCAGGTGCTCGACGCCGACCGCCGACCGGTGCCGGTGGGTGTGGTCGGCGAGCTCTACGTCGGTGGCGACAACCTGGGCCGGGGCTATCTGCACCGGCCGGACCTGACCGCCGAACGGTTCGTGCCCGACGAGTACGGGCCGCCCGGCGAGCGCCTCTACCGCACCGGCGACCAGGTCCGGTGGCGCGCTGACCAGAGCCTGGAGTTCGTCGGTCGAGCCGACCACCAACTCAAGGTCAACGGCGTACGGATCGAACCGGCCGAGGTGGAGGCGGTGCTCGCCGCCCACCCGGACGTCCAGGCGGCGGCGGTGGTGGGCCACACCGACCCGGCCGGTCGCCGGCAGCTCGCCGCGTACGTCGCCGGTCGGCGATCACTCGACCCGGCGACCCTGCGCGCGTTCTGCGTCGGCCGGTTGCCCGAGGCGCTGGTGCCGGCCGTGTTCCAGCCGGTGGCGGAGTTCCCGCTCACCGCGAGCGGCAAGATCGACCGGTCCGCGCTGCCGGCCATCGACCCTCTCGACCGGCCCGCGCCGCGTCCACCGCGGACCGCCGCCGAACGGACTGTCGTGGCCATCTGGCGGGATCTGCTCGACGTCGACCAGGTCGGCGTCGACGACGACTTCTACCAACTCGGCGGCTCCTCACTGCTGACGCTGACGCTGGAGAGCCGGCTCAGCGGGGCCGGCGGCACGGTGACGCTGCGCGACCTGCTCACCCACACCACCGTGGCCGCGCAGGCCCGGCTGGTGGAGGCGGCCACCCCGGCGGACTCGCCGGTGCCGCCGGTGGGACGCGACCGGCCCCTGCCGCTCTCCGCCGCCCAGCACCGGCTCTGGATGCTCGACCAGCTCGACCCGCGCAGCAAGGAGTGGGTCGTCCCCGTGCACGTACGGCTGCCCGCCGCCATCGACCCGGACCACGTCCGAGCGGCCCTGCACGCGCTCGAGGCACGGCACGAGCCGTTGCGCACCCGCTACCTGGTCGTCGACGGCGTGGCCCGGCAGCAGGTCGTGCCGCCGGGAGAGGTCGACCTGGAGGTCCGCGACGTCAGGCACGGCGGGTTGGCCGAACTGATCACCGCGCAGCTCGACCGGGGCTTCGACCTGCACACCGGCCCGCTGTGGCGGGCCGGGCTGGCCGTCGCCGCCGGCCGTGATCACCTGCTGGTGCTGGCCGTGCACCACATCGCGTCCGACGCCGGCACCGCCGACGTCCTCGAACGGGACCTGCGGGAGCTGTGCGACGCCGCCGCGCGGGGCCGGCCGGCCGAACTGGGGGAACTGCGGGTGCAGTACGCCGACTACGCCGTCTGGCAGCAGCGGCACCTCACCGACGACGTCGTCGGACGGGAGCTGGTGTACTGGCGGGAGACGCTGGCCGGGATGCCCCAGCTGGAGCTGCCACTGGACCGGCCGCGCCCGGCGCGGCGGGACGCGCAGGGCAGGATGCTCGGCTTCACCGTCGCGGCGGAGGTCGCCGGTGCCCTGACCGAGCTGGGTCGGCGCTGCGCGGCCAGCCCGTTCATGACCCTGCTCACCGGCTTCGCCACGCTTCTCGCCCGCTACACCGGGCAGTGGGACGTGCCGATCGGCACCCCCACCTCCGGGCACCGGCCCACCGAGCTGGACCAGGCGGCCGGGATCTTCCTCAACCCGGTGGTGCTGCGCTGCACCCTGGACCCGGCGGCCGGCTTCACCCAGGCCGTCCGGGAGGTCCGCGACCGGACCGTCGCCGCCCTGGCCCACCAGGACCTGCCCTTCGACCGCGTGGTGTACGACCTGGTCGGCGAGCGGGACCTGTCCCGCACCCCCCTCTACCAGGTGGCGCTGAACTACCAGGCGGGCGGGATCACCGGCCGGGTGGCCGACGACCCGATCACGATCGAGGCGCTGCGGCGGGCGTCCACAGTGGCCAAGACCGACCTGACCGTGCACCTGTGGCCGCAACCGGACGGTTCCCTCGCCGGCGCCGTGGAGTACGCCACCACGCTGTTCGACGACGCGACCGTACGACGACTGGCCGACCACTTCGTCCGGCTGCTGCGCGCCGCCGCCGACGAGCCGGACGCCCGCCTGGACCAGCTCGACCCGTTCTCCGCCGAGGAGCGGCACCGGCTGCTGCACGAGTGGAACGGGCCGACGGTGCCCCGGCCGGCCACCACAGTGGTCGACCTGTTCGAGGCGCGCCGCGCGGCGACACCGCAGGCCGTGGCGTTGCGCCACGGCGACGCGCGCACCAGCTACGCCGAGTTGGACGACCGGGCCAACCAGTTCGCCAACCATCTGCGCCGCTCCGACGCCGGATCGGGCGCGACAATCGCCGTACTGCTGGCGCGGGGACCGGACCTGGTCGCCGCGATTCTCGGGTGCTGGAAGGCGGGTGCGGCATGCCTTCCGCTGGATCCGTCGTACCCGGCCGAGCGGATCGGCTACCTGCTCGACACCGCCGGCGTCAGCCTCGCCATCACCGACTCGCGGTACGCCGACCGGTTCGGGGTGCCCACCCTCCAGGTGGACACCCACCGGCTGATGATCAGCGCCGAACCGCCCACCGCGCCGGCCCGCGATCTCGACCCGGCGCAGACGGCGTACGTGCTGTTCACCTCCGGATCGACCGGCCGCCCCAAGGGGGTGCTGCTCTCCCACGCGGCGGTGACGAACTTCCTGGCCTGCGCCACCGAGACCGAGGCGCTCGGCGACCGGGGAGGCCGCCAGGCCGGCGGAGGGGCTCCGCTGTTCTCCACCATCGCCTTCGACCTGTCGATCTCCAACCTGTGGGGACCGTTGGTGGCCGGCCAGCCGGTGACCCTGCTTCCGCAGGAGTTCGACCTCACCCAACTCGGCGCGCTGCTGCTGACCGCCGGCCCGTACGACCGTTTCATCATGACGCCCCCGCACCTGGAGTTGCTGGCGGCGCAGGTCGACGCCGCGCAGGCGCAGCGGCTGGCCGGTCAGCTCTGGGTGGCCGGTGGGGTGCTGCGCGGGTCGGTGGCGAACCAGTGGCTCGACAGGCTTGGCCCCGGCGGCCTGATCAACTCCTATGGTCCGACCGAGACCACCGTGATCATGTCGGCGTACCCGGTCGTCGCACCACAGACCAGCGAGATCGTGTCGATCGGCCGGCCGATGGCGAACACCGTGGTGCGGATCCTGGACGACGCGATGCGGCTGCTGCCGGTCGGCGCCGTCGGCGAGCTGTACATCGGCGGCGAGTGCCTGGCCACCGGCTACGTCGGGCGGCCCGGGCTGACCGCCGACCGCTTCGTGCCCGACCCCTTCGGCCCGCCGGGCGCCCGCCTCTACCGCAGCGGCGACCTGGGCCACTGGCGACCCGACGGCACGATGGCCTTCGTCGGTCGGGTGGACGACCAGGTCAAGGTCCGCGGCTACCGGATCGAACCCGGCGAGATCAGCGCTGTCGTCGCCCAACATCCCCGGGTACGCGACTGCGTGGTCCTCGCCCACCAGGACCGCCTGGTCGCCTTCTACGTCGGCGAGGCCACCGACCTGGCCGCGTACTGCGCCCGGCCGTTGCCCGACTTCATGGTGCCGAGCCTGTTCGTACCCGTGGAGCGCATACCCCTCAACGCCAACGGCAAGGTCGACCGGGACGGGCTGCGCGGCCGGCTCGACGCGGCACTCGCCGACGGCGCCGCCGATCCCACCGAGTTCGTCGCGCCGCAGAGCGTGGTCGAGAAGCGGGTCGCCGCGAACTGGGCGGAACTGCTCGACGGGCGGATCGGCGCCACCACCGACTTCTTCCTCCTGGGCGGCCACTCGGTGCTCGCCGCCCGGCTGATCGCCGGGCTGCAGGAGGAGTTCGACCTCGACCTGCCGATCCGGCTGGTGTTCGAGCACCCGACGGTGCGTGCCCAGGCGATCGCCATCGAAGACCTGATCCGAGCGGAAATCGACGCGCTGGACGCCGCCGACCTCACCCACGACCTTTCGCGATCCGAGGAGTCCCCGGCATGACCAGCATCGCCAACGAGCCGAACCTGCGTGAAGAACTCGTCCAGCGTCGCCTGGCCGGCCGTCGTACCGGCCGCCGGGACCGGATCCCGACCGTCGACCGGTCGGGGGAGCTGCCGCTGTCGTACGGCCAGCAGCAGATGTGGTTCCTCAACCGGATGGATCCCACCAGCGCCGAATACCTCGTCTCCTCCGCGCTGCGGCTGCACGGCCCGCTGGACGCCGACGCGCTGGGCCGTGCACTCGACGCCCTGGTCGCCCGGCACGAGATCCTTCGCACCCGCTACGCCCTCGCCGGCACCTCTCCGGTCCAGGTGATCGACCCGCCGGCGCACCGCGACCTGCCGGTGGTGGACCTGACCGACCGGCCCCGCGCCGAGCGGGAGGCGGCGCTCGACGCTGTGCTCGCCGACAGCGCGCGCAACGGGTTCGACCTGGCCCGGGAGTGGCCGGTGCGGGCCGTGCTGGTCGGGCTGGACACCGACGAGCACGTCTTGGCCCTGGTGCTGCACCACATCGCCTGTGACGCGCCGTCGGTCGCGGTGCTCACCGGGGAGCTGGCCGAGCTGTACGCCGCCCTGCGGGCCGGCGTCGAGCCCTGGTTGCCGGTGCCCCCCGTGCAGTACGCCGACTTCGCCGCCTGGCAGCGCGGCCGGTCGCGCGCCGAGTCGGTGGCCCGGTCGCTCGACTACTGGCGCGACCAGCTCGCCGGGCTGACGCCGGTGGAGCTGCCGGCCGACCGGACCCGGCCGAAGAGCCGGGACTGGCGGGGCTCGTCGGTGCCGTTCACCCTGAGCGCCGATCTGTCCGCCGCGCTGCGCGGCGTCGCCCGCGACGCCGGCACCACCGTCTTCGTCACCCTGCTCAGCGCCTTCCAGGTGCTGCTGTCGCGCTACACCGGCCGGACCGACCTCGCCGTGGGTACGGTGTCGTCCGCGCGCAGCCGAGCGGAGCTGCACAACCTCGTCGGGTACGGCATCGACAACCTGGTGCTGCGGGCACGGTGGAGCGGCGACCCCTCGTTCGCCGCTCTGCTGGCGCAGACTCGGGACACCGTGCTGGGCGCGTTCGACCACACCGACGCCCCGTTCGCGCTGCTGGCCGACGAGCTGGAGCCGGAGCGGGATCTGTCCCGTACCCCGCTCTACCAGGTCGCGATCACTCTTCAGAGTGAGCCGCCCACCACCGACTGGCCCGGCGACCTGCGCGTGGAGCCGGTCGAGCTGCCCCTGCGCACGTCCAAGGTGGACCTCACGCTGCACATGATGGAGGGCGTCGACGGCGGGCTGCGCGGCCGGATCGAGTACGCCACCGCCCTGTTCGACCCGGCCACCGTCGAGCGCGCCGCCGACCACCTGGTGCGGCTCCTGGAGCAGGTGACGGCCGACCCGACGGCCCGACTGTCCGACCTGGCCATCCTCGGTGCCGCCGAGCTGGCCGTGGTGACCCGGGGGCCGGTCACCGCAGACCCGGTCACCGGCACCGTGCACGGCGTCTTCGAGGCGATGGCGGCCACCCACCCCCACGCTCCTGCGGTGACGGCGGGCGACACCACCCGCAGCTACGCCGAGCTGAACGCCGACGCCAACCGGCTCGCCCACTGGCTGCGCGGCCACGGTGCCGGCCCGGAGCGGCTGGTCGGTGTGCATCTCGACCACGCCCCCGAACTGGTGCCGGCCCTGCTCGGCGTGCTCAAGTCCGGCGCGGCGTACCTGCCCCTCGACCCGGCCTCGCCGGACGAGCGCCTCGACTTCATGATCAACGACGCCGGGGCGGAGATCGTGCTGACCACCACCGCCCACCGCGACCGGTTCGCCGACTTCGGTGGGACCGTGGTGCTGCTGGACGACCCGGACCTCGTCGCCGAGCTGGCCGCCCAGCCGACCGTCGACCCGGCCGTGCCCATGGACGTCGACAACCTCTGCTACGTCATCTACACCTCGGGCTCCACCGGCCGCCCCAAGGGTGTCGCGGTGGCCCACCGGCAGGTGCTGCGCCTGCTGACCGTCACCGCCGCCGACTACCGGTTCGGCCCGGACGACGTGTGGACGCTGCTGCACTCGTACGCCTTCGACTTCTCCGTCTGGGAGATCTGGGGCTGCCTGCTGCACGGCGGTCGGCTGCTCGTGGTGCCCCGCGAGCTGGCCCGGTCCCCGCAGGACCTGCTCGACGAGCTGATCGCACAGCGGGTCACGGTGCTCTGCCAGACGCCCACGGCGTTCCGCGCGCTGGTCCGGCTCGCGGCCGACGGCGACGCCCGGATCGACCGGCTCGCCCTGCGGGTGGTGACCTTCGGCGGCGAGAAACTGGACTTCGCCGACCTGGCACCGTGGGTGGCCGGCCGTGGCGTGGACGCGCCGCACCTGATCAACATGTACGGGATCACCGAGACCACGGTGCACACCACGTACCACCGGGTCACCGCCGACGAGGTGGGCGGCACGGCCAGCCTGATCGGCGTACCGCTGTCGGACCTCACCGTCCACCTGCTCGACGCCGACGGTCGACCGGTGCCGATCGGTGTGCCCGGCGAGATCCACGTGGGTGGCCCGGGTGTCGCCCGCGGCTACCTCGGTCGCGCCGACCTCACCGCGCAGCGGTTCGTGCCGGACCCGTGGGGGCCGCCCGGTTCGCGGCTCTACCGCAGCGGCGACCTCGCCCGCCGGTACGCCGACGGACGGCTGGAGTTCGTCGGACGCATCGACCACCAGGTCAAGATCCGCGGCTACCGGGTGGAGCTGGGCGAGATCGAGGCGGCCCTGACCGTCCTGCCCGGCGTTCGGGACGCGGTCGTGGTGCTGCGCGAGGACAACCCGGGCGACCAGCGGCTGACCGCCTATCTGGTGGCCGACGACACCTCGACGCTGCTGCGCCCCTCACAGCTGCGTACGGCGCTCGGCCGGACGCTGCCGGACTACATGATCCCGGTGGCGTTCATGCCGCTGCCCCGGATCCCGCTGACCGTCAACGGCAAGCTCAACCAGGCCGCGCTGCCCGCACCGGGCCGTTCGGTGGCCGCCGTCGACCGCCCGTACGTGGCCCCACGCACCACTGTGGAGCAGCAGCTCGTTGACATCTGGACCGCCACCCTCGGGCTGGACCGGGTCGGTGTGCAGGACGGCTTCTTCGATCTCGGCGGCGACTCCATCCGCGCGGTGGCACTGGCCGGCGCGTTGCGTGAGGCGTCCTTCGACGTCGAGGTCCGGGACATCTTCGAGCGGCGTACCGTCGCCGAGCTGGCCGAACTGCTCACCGCACGGCCGGCCGCCGAGCCGGAGCCTGCGGTCGCCCCGTTCGAGCTGGTCGGCGAGGCGGACCGGGCCGCGCTGCCCGCCGGCCTGGTGGACGCCTACCCGTGCACCCAGGGTCAGCTCGGCATGCTTGTCGAGCTGCTGTCCGACACCGAGCAGAACCCGTACCACAACGTGACCAGCTACCGGGTCCGTGGCGAAGGCGAGTTCTCCCTGGACGCGCTGCGTGCCGCCGCGGCACTGCTGGTGCGCCGCCACGAGGTGCTGCGTACCTCGTTCGACCTGACCAGCTATTCGATGCCCATGCAGCTGGTGCACGCCACCGCCGAGCTGGCCGTCACGCACGACCACAGCCCTGCCGCAGAGCGGGCCGAGCTGGACCGGGAGCTGCGCGAGCACATCGCGGTCGAGCGGGCCCGTCTGTTCGACCTCGATCGCCCGTCGCTGCTGCGGCTGCACGCCAGGACCTGCGCCGACGGCAGTTGGTGGCTCACCATCACCGAGTGCCACCCGATCCTGGACGGGTGGAGCTACCACTCGCTGATCATGGAGCTGGTCCGCGCGTACCAGCAGATCCGGGCCGGAGAGCCGCTGTCACCGCGGCCCATCCCGTCGGTGCGCTTCGCCGACGCCGTCGCTGCCGAACGGCGGTCGGTCGCCGGTGACGCCGACCGGGCGTACTGGCGTGGTGTCCTGACCGGTCGGGCCCGTCACGACCTGCCCACCGGCTGGGGTGACCCCGAGGCACCGGAGGGCGCCAAGCACGAGCACTGGGTACCGGTGCAGGACCTCGAATCCGCGCTGCGCGACCTGGGCCGGCGCCTCGGCGTGCCGTTCAAGTCGATCATGCTGGCTGCGCACCTCAAGGTGATGAGCCAGCTCACCGGCGCGGAGCGCTTCTACACCGGGCTGGTCTGCAACATCCGCCCCGAGGCAGCCGGCGCCGACCAGGTGTACGGCATGCACCTCAACACCGTGCCGGTCGGCTACGACGGGCCGGCTGCCACCTGGTCGGAGCTGATCCAGCGGACCTTCGACGCCGAGGTGGAGCTGTGGCCGCACCGGCGCTACCCGCTGTCCACCCTGCAGCGGGAGGTCGGCGAGGACGCCCGCATGCTCGACGTGCGGTTCAGCTTCCACGACTTCCACCAGATCGACACCGACGACATCGACTACGCCGAGTCCATCGACGACAGCCCCACCGAGTTCCCGCTCGGCGTGTTCAGCCGGCTCGGATTCCTCACCCTCCAGGCCAGCCAGCGGCACGTCGGCCACGATGCCTTGCGCCGTCTGGGCGCGATGTACCGGGTGGTGCTGGAGGCGATGGTGGCGGACCCGGGTGGGGACGCGCGGGTGGTGTGTCTGCCGCCGGGTGAGGTGTCGGTGGTGTTGGCCGATGGTGACGGCGCGGTGGAGCCGGTGTCGGGCTCGGTCCTTCAGTGGTTCGAGGAGCAGGTCTCCCGGGTGCCGTCGGCCGAGGCGGTGAACGGTGTGTCGTTCGCGGAGTTGGACGCGCGGGCGGTGACGTTCGGGTCGTGGTTGGTCTCGCGGGGTGTTTCTCGGGGTTCGGTGGTGGGGGTGCTGCTGGATCGGGGTGTTGATCTGGTGGCGGCGCTGCTGGGGGTGTGGAAGGCGGGGGCGGCGTTCGTGCCGCTGGACCCGTCGTATCCCGTGGGCCGGGTGGAGGCCATGTTGGCCGATGCGGGCGCGTCGGTGCTGGTGACGTCGTCGGGGCACGTGGACCGCTGCCCCGATGGCGTCGAGGTGCTGACCGTCGACTCTGTGCCGCAGGTGGAGTCGGTGGTGTTGCCGGGTGTGGTGGATCTGGATGATGTGGCGTATGTGATTTTCACGTCGGGTTCGACGGGTCGGCCGAAGGGTGTGCAGGTTACGCATCGGGGTTTGGCGAATCATGTTCGGTGGGCGTCGGTGGAGTTGGCGGGTCGTGGTTCTGGTGGGTCGGCGGTGTTTTCGTCGGTGGCTTTTGATTTGCAGGTGCCGAATGTGTGGGCGCCGTTGGTGGTGGGTCAGCGGGTGTTCATGGTGGATCAGGATTTGGATTTGGCGGAGTTGGGGGAGTCGTTGTCGGCGGCGGCTCCGTTTAGTTTTGTGAAGTTGACGCCGGGTCATTTGGAGATTCTGGGTCGGCAGTTGTCGGATGAGTTGTTGGTGGGTTTGGCGCCGGTGGTGGTGGTTGCGGGTGAGGGTTTGCCTGCGGCGTTGGCGAACCGGTGGTTGGGCATTGTGGGTGCGGGGAATCTGATTAATGAGTATGGGCCGACGGAGGCGTCGGTGGGTACGTGTGTTTTTCCGGTTCGGGTGGAGCAGACGTTGCCGGTGGTGCCGATTGGTCGGGCGTTGCCGGGTATGCGGATGTTCGTGCTTGATTCGTGGATGAATCTGGTGCCGGTGGGTGTGGTTGGTGAGTTGTTCGTGGGTGGTGTGGGGGTTGCTCGGGGTTATGTGGGTCAGTCGGGTTTGACGGCGGATCGGTTTGTGCCGGATCCGTTCGGGTCGGTGGGGTCGCGGTTGTATCGGACGGGGGATCTGGTTCGTCGGTTGGCCGATGGTGCTGTCGAGTTCGTCGGCCGGGTTGATCATCAGGTGAAGGTTCGTGGATACCGGATCGAGTTGGGCGAGATCGAGTCGGTGATCGGCTCGGTGGCCGGGGTGCGTGATGTGGTGGCGCTGGTGCACGGCGACGAGTCCCGGCTGCTGGCGTTCTACGTGCCGGCCAGCCCGGACGTCGAACTGGCGGCCCGGGTGCGGCAGGAATGCGCCAGTCGACTGCCGGAGTACATGATCCCGGCGGACCTCGTGGCGGTGGAGTCCATCCCGCTGAACGCCAATGGCAAGGTCGACCGGGCCGCCCTGGCCGCGTCGGTGACCGGTGGTGGGCGGGTGCACTTGGCCCCGCGTACCGACCTGGAGCGGCAGCTCGCGGACATCTGGGCGCAGGTGCTGAACCTGGAGACGGTGAGCGTCGACGACAGCTTCTTCGACCTCGGCGGTCACTCGATCAGCGCCATCGCTCTCGTCGGCGCACTGCGTACGGCCGGGATCCCCGCCTCGGTGCGCGACATCTTCCTGCACCGGACCGTCGCCGCGCTCGCCGCGAACCTCGAAGCGGAGCAGACCCCCGTCGAGCCGGCGTTCCAGCCGGTGGTCCCGTTCGCGCTACTCGACGACGCCGACCGGGCGGCCCTGCCCGCCGGCCTCGCCGACGCGTACCCCATCGCCCAGGTCCAGCTCGGCATGCTCGTCAAGACGATGACCGACACCGAGCGGCACACGTACCACAACGTCTCGGCCTTCCCGATCCACGACGAGCAGCCGCTGGTCCTCGACGCGCTGCGCCGCGCCGTGCAGACGGTCGTCGACCGGCACGAGATCCTGCGTACGTCGTTCGACCTGAACGGCTACTCGGTGCCGCTGCAACTCGTGCACGCCGAGGTGCCGATCGAGGTCACCGAGCTGGACCTGCGTGGCCCGGACACCGAGGCCCGGATGAGCGCCTTCATGGCCGCCGAGCGGGCCAGACCGTTCCCGCCGGACCAGGTCCCGCAGATGCGCGTCGCCGGTGCGATCGGTGAGGGCACCGCCTGGTGGTTCGTGCTGACCATGTCGCACGGCATCCTCGAAGGCTGGAGCCACCACTCCCTCCTGATGGAGATCCTGGACAACTACCGGCGGCTGCGGGACACCGGTGCTCCGGTGCCCGTCGACGCGCTGCCCGTGCGCTACGCCGACTTCGTCGCCGCGGAACTGGCCGCGCTGACCTCCGCCGAGGACGAGGCGTACTGGCGGGGCGTCGTCGCGTACCCGCGCTTCGCCTTGCCCACCGGGTGGGGCGCCCCCGACTCCGACCCCCAGTTCCAGTGCGGCACCCGGGTGCCGCTGCACGACCTGCTCCACGGGCTCAGGGACCTGGCCAGCAGCACCGGCACCGCACTGAAGAGCGTGCTGCTGGCCGCGCACCTGAAGGTGATGAGCCAGATCACTGTCGAGCCCGTCTTCACGAGCGGCCTGGTCTGCCACGGGCGGCCCGAGGTGACCGGCGCGGACCAGGTGTACGGCATGCACCTCAACACGCTGCCGATCGTGCACCGTGGCCCGGCGGCCACCTGGACGGAGCTGATCCGGCAGACCTTCGACGCCGAGGTGGAGCTGTGGCCGCACCGGCACTACCCGCTGCCGTCGGTGCAGCGGTTCACCGACGGCGACCGGCCCATCGAGATCCTCTTCAACTACCTCGACTTCGCGCAGGTCGACACCGACCGGGTTGGCTTCGACGACGCCGTCTACGAGGCGTCCAGCGAGTTCGACCTGCACGTCTCCACCCTGGACGGGACGCTCAGCATCCTCAGCGACCCCCATGTCGTCAGCTACTCCAACGTCCTGCGCCTGGGCGCGATGTACCGAGCGGTGCTGGAGGCGATGGTGGCGGACCCGGGTGGGGACGCGCGCGTGGTGTGTCTGCCGGCCGGTGAGGTGTCGGTGGTGTTGGCCGATCGTGACGGCGCGGTGGAGCCCGTGTCGGAGTCGGTGCTGGCGGCTGTTGAGCGCCAGGTCACTGCGGTGCCGTCGGGCGAGGCGGTGAACGGTGTGTCGTTCGCGGAGCTGGATGCGCGGGCCGTGGTGCTGGGGTCGTGGTTGGTTTCGCGGGGTGTTTCTCGGGGTTCGGTGGTGGGGGTGCTGCTGGATCGGGGTGTTGATCTGGTGGCGGCGCTGCTGGGGGTGTGGAAGGCGGGGGCGGCGTTCGTGCCGCTGGACCCGTCGTATCCGGCCGGTCGGATCGCCTCGATGCTGGCCGATGCCGGTGTGTCTCGTGTGGTGACCTCGGCGCATTACGCGGATCGGTTCGCGCCCGGCGTCGAGGTGCTGACCGTCGACTCTGTGCCGCAGGTGGAGTCGGTGGTGTTGCCGGGTGTGGTGGATCTGGATGATGTGGCGTATGTGATTTTCACGTCGGGTTCGACGGGTCGGCCGAAGGGTGTGCAGGTTACGCATCGGGGTTTGGCGAATCATGTTCGGTGGGCGTCGGTGGAGTTGGCGGGTCGTGGTTCTGGTGGGTCGGCGGTGTTTTCGTCGGTGGCTTTTGATTTGCAGGTGCCGAATGTGTGGGCGCCGTTGGTGGTGGGCCAGCGGGTGTTCATGGTGGATCAGGATTTGGATTTGGCGGAGTTGGGGTCGGTGCTGTCGGCGGCGGCTCCGTTTAGTTTTGTGAAGTTGACGCCGGGTCATTTGGAGATTCTGGGTCGGCAGTTGTCGGATGAGCGGTTGGTGGGTTTGGCGCCGGTGGTGGTGGTTGCGGGTGAGGGTTTGCCTGCGGCGTTGGCGAACCGGTGGTTGGGCATTCTGGGTCCGGGGAATCTGATTAATGAGTATGGGCCGACGGAGGCGTCGGTGGGTACGTGTGTTTTTCCGGTTCGGGTGGAGCAGACGTTGCCGGTGGTGCCGATTGGTCGGGCGTTGCCGGGTATGCGGATGTTCGTGCTTGATTCGTGGATGAATCTGGTGCCGGTGGGTGTGGTTGGTGAGTTGTTCGTGGGTGGTGTGGGGGTTGCTCGGGGTTATGTGGGTCAGTCGGGTTTGACGGCGGATCGGTTCGTGCCGGATCCGTTCGGGTCGGTGGGGTCGCGGTTGTATCGGACGGGGGATCTGGTTCGTCGGTTGGCCGATGGTGCTGTCGAGTTCGTCGGCCGGGTTGATCATCAGGTGAAGGTCCGTGGATACCGGATCGAGTTGGGCGAGATCGAATCGGTGATCGGCGCCGTGACCGGAGTCCGCGACACGGTGGCTCTGGTCCATCCGGAAGAGGCGCGGTTGCTCGCCTTCTATGTCCCGGAAGGACCGGACGCCGAACTGGCGGCCCGGGTGCGGCAGGAGTGCGCGAGTCGACTGCCCGAGTACATGATCCCGGCGGACCTGGTGGCGGTCGAGTCGATCCCGCTGAACGCCAACGGCAAGGTCGACCGGGCCGCCCTGGCCGCGTCCGTCGGGGAGACCGGCCGGGTGCACGTGGCTCCCCGCACCGAACTCGAGCAGCAGCTCGCGGAGATCTGGGCACGCGTGCTGACCCTCGACACGGTCAGTGTCGTGGACAGCTTCTTCGACCTCGGCGGCGACTCACTACGCGCGGTGGCCCTGGTCGGCGCCCTTCGGGGAGCCGGATTCCCCGTTGGCGTCCGAGACGTCTTCGTGCACCGCACCGTTGCCGCGCTCGCCGCGCACCTGACGGCCAAGGACGCCGCCGAGGTCGCACCGGAGTTCCAGCCGGTCGCCCCGTTCGCGCTGCTCGACGATGCCGACCGGGCCGCCCTGCCCGCCGGCCTCACCGACGCGTACCCCATCGCCCAGGTGCAACTCGGCATGCTGGTGGAGATCCAGAAGGACCCGACGCGGTCGCTGTACCACATCGTCCGCTGCTTCCGGGTGCACAGCCGCCAGTCCTTCTCGGCCGAAGCGCTCACGTCGGCGGTGCACGACATCGTCGACCGGCACGAAACCCTGCGTACGTCGTTCGACCCGCACACCTACTCGGTGCCGCTTCAACTCGTGCACGCCCAGGCCCCCGTCGACGTACGGATCCTGCGCCTGGATGAGGAGCGGGCCGAGGCGCACCTGCGCGGCTACGTCGAGGCCGAGCGGGCCCGACCGTTCGACGCCGAGCACCCCGCCCCGCTGCTGCGGGTCAGCGCTCACGTCGGCACCGACGGCGGATGGTGGCTCACCGTGGCGATCAGCCACCTGGTGACAGGTGGCTGGGACCTCAACGCCCTGCTGGCCGAGCTGCTCAGCTGCTACGAGCGGCGGTGCGTGGGCATGACGCCGGAGGCGCCGGAACCGACCGCGGTCCGGTACGCCGACTTCGTCGCCGGCGAGCGCGCCGCGCTGGCCTCGGCGGCCGACGAGGCGTACTGGCGGGAGATCACTTCCGAGTACGCCAGGTTCGTTCCGCCGTCGGGCTGGGGCGAGGCGTCCGCGACTCCCGGGACGGTGCTGCGGCACCGGATCAGCTACCAGGACCTCGACCCACGGATCCGCGCCCTGGCCTCGACGCTCGAGGTGTCACCCAAGGCTGTTCTGCACGCTGCTCATTTGAAGGTGATGAGTCAGTTGACGGGGGAGCGGCGTTTTTACACGGGGTTGGTGTGTGATGCGCGGCCGGAGGTGCGGGGTGCGGAGCGTGTGCATGGGATGTACATCAATGTGTTGCCGTTTGGTCATGAGCGGGGTGGGGGTTCGTGGGGTGATCTGGTGCGGTCGGTGTTCGACGGTGAGGTGGAGTTGTGGCCGCATCGGCGCTTTCCGTTGCCGGCGGTGCGCAGGCTGACGGGTGCCGACACGCACCCGATCGACGTCGTCTTTGACTACACCGAATTCCGGCGTGCCAACACCGACAGCGAGGAGCAGGTCGGCTTCGAAGCCGTCGCCGGTGAAGGTGGCACCGAGTTCGCCCTCCAGGTCACCGCGGCCAGCGGATTCCTCGACCTCGTGGCTGATGGGCGGGTGTTTGGCGGGGCGGGTTTGGTGCGGTTGGCGGGGATGTTCCGGGTGGTGTTGGAGTCGATGGTGGCGGATCCGGGTGGGGATTCGCGGGTGGTGTGTGTGCCATCCGATGAGGCGCGATGGTTGTCCCGGGTGGGTGTGGGGCCGGTGGCGTCGGTCTCCGGGGTGGCGTTCTCGGCGTTCGAGTCGAGGGCTGCCTCTGCTGGTTGGTCGGTTGCGATTGGTGATGGTGGGGTGTCGTTGTCGTATTCGGAGTTGAATGCGGCGGCGAACAGGTTGGCTCGGTATTTGCGGTCGGTGGGTGTG
>NZ_JBIDCQ010000014.1:0-180723 GCF_043204655.1 Micromonospora sp. NPDC047762
ACCCCCCCCGCGCCCCCGCCGGGCGGGCCGCCCCGCGCGCGGGGGGGGGCCGCGGGGGGGGGGCGCCCCCCCCCCCGCCCCCCGCCCCGCGGGGGGGGGGGGGGGGGGGGGCCCCCCCCCCCGCCGGTACGTCAGGTCAGTTGACGTCGATGCGCACCGAGTCGAAGGCGGGGGTCTGGTTGGCCCGCTCCATCATCGGCAGGCGGTGCGAGCCGTCACCGGCCCAGACGGAGCACTGGGCGGTACCGGACTCCGGCAGGCCCGGAATCTGGATCGTCACCTCGTCGGGCTGGGCGCCGCCGCGGCCGTCCTCGGTCGCGACGAAGAACGCGGGCACCTCCTGCGGCTCCGGCGGAGCGGTCAGGCTGTCCAGCATCCGGCACGCGGTGTGGAAGTGACCGCGGACCAGGCCCTGGTCGTTGAGGAGCGAGCTCTCCACGTAGTAACCACCCTGACCGGCGGCCAGGAAGCGGTCCCGGACCAGGTTGCGGGTGCTGACCCGCAGGGTGAAGGGCTGGTTCTGGCCGACCTGGTCGGGGAACTGGGTGATCAGCAGCGACGGGTTGTTGGCCGCCGCGCCGACCTCACCGAATTCGGTGCTCACGCAGCGGTTGCCGTTCTGGAAACCGTCGTGCGGCTGGAGCCGGCTCTCGTCGCAGTCGTTGGCGAGCACGCCGAGCCCGGCGCCGGGCTCGGTGCCACCGCCGTTGTTCCCGCCGCCGTTGTTCCCGCCACCGTTGTTGCCACCGCCGGGGGTGGTGGTGGGAGTGGTGCCGCCGCCGTTGTTGCCGCCCGTTCCGCCGGTGGGCTGCACCTGGCACTCGGCGAGCTGCGCGAGGCCCTGCGGCCGGGGTCCGGCCCGGTCGATGGCGGTCGTGATCCGGTCCAGCACGGCGCGGCGCTTGCCGGCCAACGGCTGGAGGATCGCGTTGCGGATGAACGCCTCACCCTTGTTGCCCTCGGCGGCGAGCCGGCGGTCCGCCTCGGCGATCTGGGTCTGCAACTGGGCGAGGTTGCGGTCCACCTCGGCCCGAGCCCGGTCTGGCACCTGCGGCAGCTTGCTCGCCACGTCCGGACAGGCGATGGCCGTGCCGGTGCCCACGGTGCCGTCCTTGCCGTCCTCGCACTCGGGGACCGACTGCTGTCCGTCACCCCAGTGATTACGCACCCACCGACCGTTCTGCCAGGTTCGGCTGGTCGAGCCGCCACCGGTCGGCGCGGTCGCGCCCGGGCTCGGCTCCACGCACTGCCCGGAAGCCGGACGCGGCTTATTTGTCCGCCGGTCCTGGGCCGACGAAATCTGAGTCACGGCGACAACTCCGCCGAAGACCGCGAGCGTGCCGACAACTGCCAGCAGACGCTTGCTCCGCGCGTTGCCGGAAGGCCGGCGCGCCCGAGTGGACCTGCGCATCGAATTGCTCTCCTTCTCGATCCGGTAGTGGATTTCTGCCCTCGGCGGACCGACGGATGTGAGGTGGCACGCCGCGGTGGCGACCCACCGTGACCTACCCGGTAATGCGTCGATGGCCGACGATGCCCTTTCCGCACCGTCTCCCGCGCCCGGTGGACGCGGATGGGGAGATCCTGTTCATTCGCGCAGGAGTACGGGGCGGCGGCCGGGAAGGTTCAACAGACGCACAGGAAATTGCCGCGCCCCGACACGGAGCCGGTGCGGAGCAGGGATCAGCAGGTGAAACGGGCGCTGGTCAGTCGGCGCAGAGGTGGTCGAAGGCGAACCCGCCGACCAGTTCGTGGCGGCGCTGGCTCAGCGCGGCGATCTGCGCGGTCCACTCGGCGCGCGACAGCAGGTCGGCGACGGCGTTCTCCCGCAGTCGTTCCCCCACGGCGACGGCGGCGAGATCCTCGGCCAGCCGGGCCGCGTCGATGCCGCAGGAGAAACGGTGTTCGGTCACCGAGACCTGCTCGACGAGGCACGCGTCGGGGCGTACCTGCACCCAACTCCACCCCTGCCCCGGCCCCTCTAGCCAGCGGACGTGCAGTCCTCGCACGATGGGGTCGGCCACCTGCCCGGCCACGTACGCCTCGACCGCCGCCACACGGGTCAGCGCGCCGAGGTCGTTCACCGGCCCGGTACGCCCGTCCGGCAGCCGGCCCAGGATGTCCCGGAAGCCCACCGGCGCCGGTTCGGTCCCGGCGGCGGTGGCCCCGCCCGCGGCGTAGGCACGCGCGTCGATCACGTACTCGACCAGGCGGCGGCCATGCTCGGCGGCGCTCAACGTGGGCGACCCGATCCGCAGGGTGGGCAGGCCGGCGGCCGCGCCCACCGCGTCCGTGAGGCGCTCCACGCGCTGCTGCGCCGAGCCGGGAGACGGAACGGGGCCGATCTGTACGGCGACGACCGGGCGGCCGCTGTCGGCGGCGTAGACCACGAAGTCGAAGCTGGCGCGGCTCGCCGAGGTCCACTGACTGCCGGTGACGCCGGGCGGGCGGCCCTGGAGCAGGTCAGTGAGCCGGCGTGCCGCCAGGACCCGATGGCCGGCGCGGCTGAGCAGCGCGTCGCGCCCCGCCTCGGCGGGCATCGCCCGCAGCCAACCGCGGTCGTCGCTCCCGATGCTCGTCATCTGCCTGATCCATCCGCCGGTCGGTCGAGCCGGGCCGAGTCTAGGTGGTCGATCATGGGCCACCGACTTCTCCTGTGACGCGGATCACAGCAGCGTTGACGTTCCAGGGATGGCCGCCGGGTGTATCCAGCGACCGCCGGTACCGGACCGGCCCGGAGGTGAGCATGTCGCGACAGCAGTTCGGCTTCCTCGCCGGGTTCCTCGCCGTGGCGGTCTGGGCGCTCGCCGGCATCGGCGTGGCCGCCCTCGCCGTGCTCGCCGGTCTGCTCGGCTGGCTGGTCGTCCGGGTGCTCGACGGCGACCTCGCGATGACCGGTCTCGGCGACCGCCGCGCCGACACTCGGCGGCGGCGATGACCACCCGCCCATCCGCAGGGACGAACCCCAGCATCGGACTGGCCGCCGGGACGGCCGGTCCGGAACGCCGCCCTGGCGACACGGCGGACGTCGCGCGGATCGCGGTGCAGGCGGCCAGCCTCGTGCCGGGCGTGTCCGTCGTCCGTCCGGCGGCGGTCCGTCTGGATGACCGGTCCGTCGGACTCGACCTGCACCTGATCACCTGGTACGGGCACAGCGTGCCGACGATCGCCGAGACGGTCCGGGCGGTGGTCACCGACCGGGTGGCCGCCCAGACCGGGCTCCGCGTGGCGGTGGTGACGGTCACCGTTGACGACCTGCTCGTCCCCGGCGTCGACTCCTCCGGCGTCGGCACCGCCACACCGGAGGACGGCTGAGATGCGCACCGCCAACCGGGTCGCCTCGTTGCTGCTGGCCACCGTGCTGCTTCTTGGCGGCGCGGCGGCGACCGTCCAGGCGTTGCTGCTCACCCTGCACAGACCGACACCGCTCGACACCAGCGGCTGGCTCGACGCGCTGAGCGGCACCCGGTGGCGCGACCCCACCGTCCGGGCAGTGGCCGGCGGGGCTCTCCTGCTGGGCCTGGCCATCCTCGTCGCCCAACTGCGCCGCTGGACACCGGCCCGCCTGCGCGCCGACGAGCACGACGGCTGGTACCTGCACCGGCGCTGCGTGGAACGGCGGCTCGCTGACGCCGCCAGCGCGGTGCCGGGCGTCCGCCGTGTCCGCGTCCGGGTCCGACGGCGCGGCGGTCAGTGGCGCCCCCGGGTCCGGGCGACCGGCGACCCGGCGGCCCGGGCGGAGATCGAGTTCGCTGTGTACCAGGAGTTGCGTCACCTCACCGCACCCCGCCCCGCCCGGATCGACGTCCGGCTGCTGCCTCGGCGACGGCCGGCGTGACCAACGCCGGGCACCGGCTGCTGTGGACCATCATCGCGCTGCTGCTGGTCGCGGGCGGCGCGGCGGCACTGACGGCCAGCCTCGGCACGTTGCCCGGCGCCGACCCGGCGGCGGCGCTGCTCAGCGCCGAGCTGGTCGAACGGTTGCGGAGGGCCGCGCCGTGGAGCGGCCTGGCCGCGGCCGCCGCCGCAGCCCTGCTCGCACTGGCCGGGCAGCGCCTGCTGACCCGGGAGCTGCGGGGCCCGGACGGCACGTTGCGCGGCACCCTGAGCCACCCTGGACGCCGGCCGGGCCGGACCCGGCTGGCCACCGACGTCCTCGCCGACGCGCTGGTACGCGACCTGACCGGCAACCCCGGCGTACGCCGGGCCCGGGTGGTGCTCACCGGCGCGCCACCGCACCCCGACGTGTGGATCCGGGTGGACCTCACCGCCGACGCGCCGACCGCCGGCGTACGCGAGCACGTTCGCGCGGCGGTCCGCCGGTTCGCGGCGACGACCGACTGCCAGCCCGCGCACCTCGACGTGACCGCCCGCATCGAGCCCGGCCACCCCTGACCCGACGTCGCCCGAGGGGGCATGATCGGTGTCGGCGGCGAACGGAGGTACGCGGGTGCGGGTGGTGTCGCTGGTGCCGTCCCTGACCGAGGCGGTGGCGCTTACCCTGCCGGGAGCACTGGTCGGGGCCACCGACTGGTGCAGCCACCCGGCCGGGCTCGACGTGCCCCGGGTCGGTGGCAGCAAGTACCCCGATCTGGACCGGGTGCGCGCGCTGCGGCCGGACGTGGTGCTGCTCAACGTCGAGGAGAACCGCCGGGCCGACGCGGAGGCGCTACGGGCGGCCGGCGTGCCGGTGCGGGTCACCTATCCACGGACCGTTCCCGGCGCGTTGACGGAGCTGGGCGACCTGCTGACCGAACTGGGTGCGCCGACGGAGCCGGACTGGCTGCGCGCCGCCCGGCGGGCGTGGGCCACTCCACCCCCGCTGACGGCGACCCGCAGCGCTGTGGTGCCGGTCTGGCGTCGACCGTGGGTGGTGCTCGGCGGCGACACGTTCGCCGGTGACGTGCTGCGTCGCCTCGGCGTGTCGAACACCTACGAGGAGCACCCCGAGCGCTATCCCCGCCCGACCCTCAGCGAGCTACGCGAGCGGGAGCCCGACCTGGTGGTGCTGCCCGACGAGCCGTACCGGTTCACCGCCGACGACGGGCCCGAGGCGTTCCCCGGCGTACCGTGCGCTCTGCTCTCCGGGCGGCACCTCACCTGGTACGGCCCGTCCCTGGCCGAGGCGCCCGCGCTGCTCGCCGACCAGCTGTCCCGGCCGGTGCTGGCCGGCTGACCTCCGCCGCCAACCGGGCGGTCGGGCACCGCGCCCGGGGCCCAGCCAGCGGCCCGACGGCTCAGGCGTCGGCCCGACGGCTCAGCCAGCGGCCCGACGGCTCAGCCAGCGGCCCGACGGCTCAGGCGTCGGTTCGGCGGCGGGCGGCCAGGGTGCTGGCGCCGATGGAAACCGCCAGGGTCAGCAGCACCACGGCGAGGGTCAACCAGACCGGCAGCTTGCCCACCGGCGTCTCGGCGAGGATCAGCTTCAGCCCGGCGAAGGCCAGTAGCAGCGCCAACCCGTACCGCAGGTAGCCGAAGTGTCGCAGCAGGCCGGCGAGGCAGAAGTAGAGGCTGCGCAGCCCCAGTACGGCGAACGCGGTGGCCGTCCAGACCAGGAAGGTGTTCGTGGTGATGGCAAGGATCGCCGCCACCGAGTCGATGGCGAAGACCACGTCGGTGGCCTCGATGGCGACGAGCGCGACCAGCAGCAACGTCGCCACCCGTCGGCCGGCTACCCGGGCGGTGAACCGGTTGCCGTGGTAGCGGGCGTCGGTGGGCACCAGCCGCCGGAACAACCGGACCACGAGGTTGCGTTCCGGGTCGACGTCCGGCTTCCCGCGTACGGCCAGCCGCCAGCCGGTCCAGATCAGGAACGCGCCCAGCACGAACCCGGCCCAGGTGAGCCGGTCCAGCAACTCGGCACCGGCGAAGATGAACAGCAGCCGGAAGACGAGCGCCCCCACGACACCCCAGAACAGCACCTTGTGCTGGTAGCCCGACGGCACCTGGAAGTAGCCGAAGAGCAGCGCGAAGACGAACACGTTGTCCACCGAGAGCGCCTTCTCCAGCAGGTAGCCGGAGAAGTACGCGATGGCCGGGTCGCCCCCGAGGCCCCACCAGACGACCAACCCGAACAGCAGACCCGCGCCGATCCAGACGGCGCTCCACAGCAACGCCTCGCGGAGCTCGATGACGTGGTTGTCCCGGTGCAGGAGCACATCCACGGCGAGCAGCGCCGCGATCACCGTGCCGACCGCCGCCCAGGCCCACAGCGGGACCGCGACCGTCGCCTCAGCCACCGACGCCCTCCGCACCGACCACCGCGCACCGCCCGTCAACCAGGCCGGCCGGCCCTTTTCGAGCCTAGGTGAACGCCCGACCCGGCATCGGACGGTCGAACGAAGTCGGGTCGGGCCCATACGACGCAGTGCGGGCGGCGGCTGAGGCTCCGGGCGGTCGGGGAGCCGCCCTCAGGCGACCGGCATCACCTGGCCGGGGTCGGTGACCGTGTCGTCGGCGTCGTAGGCGATCGCGTTTGTCACCCGCACCACGCCACTGACCTGCGCCGCGAGCCGACCGGCGAGGTCGACGGCGGAGCGGCGGTCCAGCCGACCGGCAAGCGTCACGTCACCGTGGCGGACCTCGACCGTGACCAGTCCGTCCCGCACGGCGAGCACCCGGCGAAGCACCTCCTGCACCACGTCCTCACCAATCTCGGCGTCCGACCGCAGGTGCACCCGCAGCAGGTCGGCACGACCGACGATGCCGATCAACCGGCCAAGGTCGTCCACCACGGGCAACCGCTTGACCTGCTCGCGGTCCATCACGCGGGCAGCGGCGGACAGCGGCGCCTCCGGATCGGTGGTGACCGCCGGCGCGGTCATCAGGTCGCCGGCCAGCAGGGCCGCACCCTTGCTCCGCGCGCCACGCCGACGGCGGCTCTCGAAGACCCGTCGCAGCGCCGGCTCACCGGCGCGTTCGATCCGGTGCAGCAGATCGGCCTCGGACACCACCCCCAGCACTCGGCGGAAATCGTCGATCACCGGCACCGCGCTGACCCCGCGGCGCAACAGCACATCGACGATTTCCCGGTACGGGGTCTCGGCCACCACGGTCTCGACCTCCCGGGTCATCACGTCACCCACCTGCCAGGTCCTCATCACGGCCTCCCTCTCGTGGTCCACCTCGGACGCTACGACCGAGAGTCGACTGTCGTCAGGGCTGCCGGACCGGACCCGGAGGGGTCGAACGTCCCGAGCGGTTGCGGTCTGTCGGCCCTGCCGCCGGGGACGCCGTGAGCGTCCACTGGAGATGCCACCGGGAAGCGCGGTGCGAAGCTGAGAAGGGACGTGGAGACCATGATCGCGACGACCGAGCGGGTCACCGCCGAGAACACCGCTGCGAAGACCGGTACCGCTCACGAGCGGGCCGTCCGGTACATCCTGGCCGGCACCCGGCTGGCACTGGGCTGGATCTTCCTCTGGGCCTTCATCGACAAGGTGTTCGGCCTCGGGATGGCCACCGAGTCGAAGAACGCCTGGATCAACGGGGGTAGCCCCACCAAGGGATTCCTGACCTTCGGCGTGACCGGCCCGTTCAAGGATCTCTACACCGGGATCGCCGGCGCCGCCTGGGCGGACTGGCTCTTCATGATCGGCCTGGCCGGGATCGGTGTCGCGCTGCTGCTCGGCATCGGCATGCGGGTCGCCGCCGTGGCCGGTGGGCTGCTGCTCGTCATGATGTGGACCGCCGTCCTGCCCCCGGAGAACAACCCCTTCATGGACGACCACCTGATCTACGCGGCGGTGCTGGCGGTCCTGGCGCTGGTCAACGCCGGCGACACCTGGGGCCTGGGCCGGGTGTGGGCGACCCTGCCGATCGTCCAGCGGACACCTTGGCTGCGATGAACTCCGCACACCCCCCTGGGCGGGCGTCACCAGCATCGGTGACGCCCGCCACGGCGTCGTTCCACCGGCCGGGCCCGCAGCGCCACCGGGACTCCGGTGCTCGACCGACGGACGGGGCTGCGGAGCAGGTTGCGGGTCCGCCGCACATCGGTGAGGGGTGATCCGGCAGGATCGACGGTGACCGGACACATCACCCAACACGGCAGGAGATCCCCGCATGACCCAGGCAGCAGGCGCCCAGTCGGGCAAGCCCGAGGTTGGTCCGATCGAGGGTGCACCGCCGGCCGACCTCGTGATCGAGGACATCACCGTTGGCGACGGCCCGCAGGCCGAGCCGGGCCAACTGGTCAGCGTGCACTACGTCGGCGTGTCGCACTCCACGGGCGGCGAGTTCGACTCGTCCTGGAACCGGGGCGAGGCGTTCGACTTTCCGCTCGGCGGCGGTCAGGTCATTGCCGGCTGGGACCAGGGCGTCGCCGGCATGCGCGTGGGCGGTCGCCGCCGCCTGACCATTCCGCCGCACCTGGGGTACGGCGACCGGGGTGCCGGCGGCGTCATCAAGCCGGGCGAGACGCTGGTCTTCGTCGTCGACCTGCTCGGCGTGAGCTGACCCATTGTCGGGGTCGCCGGCACGCGCCGGCGGCCCCCGGCCCGGCTGAGACGGTGACGGCCAACTTCGTCGATCGAGATCAGGCGGCCAGTTGCAGGTCCGTGGTGGCGATCACCGGGCGACGCGCGGCCTCGATCGGCGAGGTCAGCTCCAGAATCGGCATCACGCGGTGCAGCCCGCTGACGCGCAGCACCCGCGCCACCACCGGGCTCGGGTCGACCAGGACCAGCTCGCCACCGCAGGCCCGCACGCGCAGATGCGCCGCGAGCAGCGTGCGAACGCCGGTGGCGGAGAGCAGCCGCAGCCCGGACAGGTCCAGTTGAAGGACCGGGCGGGGCGGCGCGGACCACAGCGCGGACCGGAACGCGGCCACGGTGGCGATGTCGATCTCGCCGGCCACCCGCACGAGGACCATCTGGTCACCCACGCTGACCTGCACGTCCAGCCGGTCGCTGTGCTCTTCCATGCCCAGAAATCTAGCCCCCACCACCGACACTTTCGCCCCTCCACGGAGTGATTCCGGGTACGCCCAGGGGCATACCCCGAGGTACCCCACCTCCTCCTCGGGGTGGAGTCAGGGGCCTCTCGCGGCGCGCCGCGCGGGCTCGGAACCCGGGGGCCGGCCGGCATCCGGGTGGAGAATAGGTCGATGCTGATCCCCCGGCCCCGGCCGCCCCGGCTGATCCGCCCCGTCCGCGAGCCGGCGACCAGCCCTCCGGCGCTGGCCGGGGCATGGGCCCCCATCGACCGCCGGCTGGACGAGGCCGACTTGCTCCCCCTCCCCGCGGGCGCCGTCGGCCCCGAGGACGTGCTGGTCGACGGCGCCGGGCGGGTGATCAGTGGCGACGAGGACGGTCGGCTCTGGTGGTGGCCGGTCGACGCGCGGGCCGGCACCACACCCCACCTGCTGGCCGAGACCGGGGGCCGTCCGCTCGGCATCGAGCTGGACCCGTCCGGTGAGGCCCTGGTGGTCTGCGACGCGTACCGCGGGTTGCTGCGGGTCACCCCGGACGGCGGGGTACGCGAACTGACCGGAACGGCACCCTCGGTGCACCTGGCCAACAACGCGACGGTGGGCCGTGACGGCACCATCTACTTCACCGACAGCTCCGACCGGTTTCCGGTCTCGCACTGGAAGCGGGACCTGCTGGAGCACCGTCCCAACGGGCGGGTGCTGGCCCACCATCCGGGCAGCGGCCGGACCGAGGTGGTGACCGACGGGCTGTACTTTCCCAACGGGATCGCGCTGACCCCGGACGAGTCGGCGCTGATGCTGGTGGAGACCAGCACCCACCGCCTGCTGCGGGTCGAGCTCGGCGGCGGTGTGCGGGTCCTCGCCGACCTGCCCGCGTACCCGGACAATCTCGCCTCGGTGGGTGATGGGACGTACTGGATCGCACTGCCCAGCCCCCGGGTGCCGATCGCCGAACGGCTGCTGCCCCATCCGCGTCTGCGCCAGATCGCCGCCCTGCTGCCCGACGCGATGCAGCCGCAGCCACGCCGCTACGGGCTGGTCGCGCTGGTCGACGACGCGGGAACGGTCCGCCGGACGCTGCACGGTCCGAACGGGCACTACTCAATGATCACCGGGGTACGCCAGCACGGCGACCACCTCTGGCTGGGCAGCCTGACCGGTCCCGGAGTAGCCCGCGTACCCCTGACCTGACCCCTGACCCCCTGCCCCCCTGACCCACGCCCCCACGCCCCCACGCACCACCGCGCCGATCTTGCGTTTCCTGTCGCCGGGATGCGTGAAATGTCCCACTGTGTCGGCGCAGTAAGTGCAAGATCGGCGCGGTGGGTGTCCCGTCGCCCGGCTTACGGGCGACGGGACACCCGCCGTCGTGCGGGCCGGCCCCGTTCTTCCGCTCAGCGGCCGCTGACGGAGGGCGCCGGTGCGGGCGATCCACCGGCCACCGCGCCCGGATGCGCCGGGGCGACCGGCGCGGGCTTGAGCCCGGGCGGCACCGGCAGGGCGCTGCCCTTGGCGAACTCGTCCCAGCTCACGTTCCACGCGGTCCAGCCGTTGCCCGGCTGGAGCTCCACCTCGGTGCCCTTGACGGTGACCAGGTCACCGACCTGCGTCACCCCCATCAACCAGTCGGCCGCGGTGGCGGAGACGTTCGCGCAACCGTGCGAGACGTTGGTGTTGCCCTGGTCCCCCTCCGACCAGGGTGCGGAGTGGATGAACTCGCCGCCCCAGGTGTAGCGCTGGGCGTCGTCGACGTCGACCACGTAGCCACCGTTCGGCTCACCCCGGGTGTCGAAGGTGACCCGCTCGTGCTTTTCCATGATCACCATCTTGCCGCTGGAACTCGGCGTGCTCGGCTTACCCAGGCTCACCGGGATGCGGCGCACCTGCTTGCCGTCGCGCAGGACGGTCATCTGCTTGGTGGCGTTGTCGATCTCCAGCGAGACCTGCCGTCCGATCTTGGAGGTCGCGGTCCGCTCGGCGTCGCCGACCAGATTCTTCCCGATCGGCAGACCCTCCAGACCGGCCCGGACACTGATGGTGGTCCCCGGCTTCCAGAAATCGGGGGCCCGGTAATAGACCTGACTTCCATCCTCAAGCCACGACCAGGCACCCGGTTGCGGCGGATTCGTCTTTACGAACAACCGCCGCTGGACATCCGCCCTGGCCTCTTTCGGAATTCCTGGGTCGAAGGCCACCGTTACCGGCATCGCCGTGCCGTACGTCCGATTGCCGTTGAAATAGAGGGTGCTGGTGATCTGCGGCCTGGTCGACTTGGCCATCGTCGTGAACGTGGTGGTGCGGGTGGTGGTGGCACCGGAGTCACCGGTCGCGGTCACCTCCGCGGTGTAGGTCCGTCGTGGTTGCAGCGGGGCGCTCGGCACCCAGCCGGAGCCGTCCTCGCGCGGTTCGGCGTTGACCTGCTTGCCCTTGTCGTCGGTGAGCCGTACGCCGGTGACCCGTCCACCCTTGACCACGGTGCCCACCTCGGCGCTGACCGGGACGTCCCGGGCCTTGTCCCCCGGCGTCAGAGCGAGTTCCGGCGCGGCGTGCTTCTTGGCCGAGCCGGTCGCCGAACCCCGGTCGGCGGTGCACGCACCCAGGACGAGTGGTGCCGCTGCGATGGTTACCGCCAACAGCGTCAATCGCCGCCTAGACGTCATGTTTCAGTCCCCCCGTTTTTCGACTTCCCTCCGCCACATTCTTGCCCGCTTGGCGGGACCATTTGCGGCATTCAGAAATAATTGGCCGCGCATTTATCGACCCATTTTCCAACAATGCTCCGCTTGGCCGGAACAAGGGTTCAACCGACCCGTGTCATGCGCTTTGCTCCGCTTGAGCGACGCAACGTCGACTGTCCGAATGGCGAGCGGAGGCGGCGGCACCGTCGACCCAGCGCATGATCGACGCGGCTTCAAGGAACTTGGGGCATCCCGGCCGTCCTGACACCGCGACTTCCAGGAACCCGAGTGGATCAAGCGCCGGGCGGCCGGGGCGGGGCGGGCGGCCGGGCGAGAGGTGGAACGCGCGGCGCGGTGGGCACGGGAAGTAGAAGCTCAGGCCCGGTGGCGCACCTCGTGGGCGGACTTTTGTCAGTTGAAGCGAAACTTCCGGCGAACGCGACAAAGCTTTGCCTTCGTCCGGAGGCAAGGGTAAGGTCTGGATCTAGATAGAGGGTTGCCCATTCGTCGATCAACTTGCCGCCACCTCTGCCGGGTCGCCGCGTTCCGCTCCCGATGGGTCCGGGCCGCACCCGCGCCGTCCCTCACCGTCCAGCCGGAGCCCGCCTCCGGCCGGTTCGGCGCGCCCGGCGGACGGCAGTCAGGTCGACCGCCGCCGACGGCGTACCAGCCGTCAGGAAGGGACCACCACCATGGATCAACAACTCAACCGACCGGGGCCGACACCGGTGCCCGAGCCGGTCAGCCGGCGGGGAGTTCTGCGCGCCGCGACCGTCTCCGCAGCCGCTGTCGGCGCCGCCGGTCTGCTCGGCGGCCCGGCCGTCGCCGCACCCGCCGCACCCACCGGGCAGGCCCAGGGCCGCCGCCGGGTGCCGGTGGACCGGATCAGCATTCAGCTCTACACGCTGCGTGACCAGCTCGCCGCCGACCTGCCCGGCACCCTGGACGCGCTGCGTCGGATCGGCTATCGGCGAGTGGAGCACGCCGGTTTCGTCGGACGCACCGCCGCACAGTTCCGGGCCGCGCTCGACGAGGCCGGGCTGCGTTCCACCTCCGGTCACGTCGGCATCCCGCAGCCGTTCGACGCCGCCACCTGGGAGCAGGCTCTCGCCGACGCCAACGTGGTGGGCTGCAAGAAGATCGTCCACCCGTACTTCGGTCGGGACGCGAGCGGTCAGCCGATCCGCGACCCCGCCGTCTACCGGGCCCTGGCTCGGGACCTGAACCGCGCCGGTCGGCTCGCCGAACGCGCGGGGCTGGATTTCGGCTACCACAACCACCAGCTCGAGTTCGTGCCGCTGACCGGCGGCTCGACCGGGTTCGACATCCTCAGCTCGCAGACCGATTCCCGGCTGGTGCACTTCGAGCTCGACCTCTACTGGACCTGGCGGGGCGCCCACGACCCGGTCGACGTGATCCGTGCCAACCGCGGCCGGATCCGCCAGGTGCACGTCAAGGACCTCGACGTCGAGGGTGGTTTCGCCGACCTCGGCGACGGCCTCATCGATTTCGGCCGCATCTTCGCCCACGAGCGGGAAGCCGGCATCGAGGAGTACATCGTGGAGCGCGACGACGCGGGCACCGCGCCGCGCTCCCCCGCCGACGCCCTGGACACCGCTCGCGTCGGCTTCGACTACCTCGCTTCACTTCGGTACTGAAACCACCCCGGGGGACTCACCTGATGAACAGGACCGCATTCGCGTCCGCCCTGCTGTTGGTGACGGCCGGTCTGGCCGTACCACCGTCGGCAGCGTCCGCGGCGCCAGCCGCGCCGCCGGACAGCAGCTTCCAGAAAGTGACATTGAACGACTTCCCGGGCGAGCCGATGAGCCTCGCCGTCCTGCCCGACCTGCGGGTGCTGCACACCTCCCGTACCGGTGAGGTCCGCATCCACGACCCGCGCACCGGGCTGAACACCATCGCCGCCGACATTCCGGTGTACGAGCACGACGAGGAGGGGTTGCAGGGCGTCGCCATCGACCCGAACTTCGCCCAGAACAAGTGGGTGTACCTCTACTACTCACCGCCGATGGACACGCCGGTGGACGACCCGGCGACTCCCGGCGTCAACGAGGGCGACGCGCCGGAGACCGGCACCGAGGCGGACTGGCAGCGCTTCAAGGGCGCGCTGCGGCTGTCCCGGTTCAAGCTGGACGGGCAGAAGCTGAACCTCGCCAGCGAGCAGCAGATCATCGACGTGCCCACCGACCGGGGCATCTGCTGCCACGTCGGCGGTCAGATCGACTTCGACAGCAAGGGCAACCTGTACCTGTCGACGGGTGACGACACCAACCCGTTCGCCTCCGACGGCTACATCCCGATCGACGAGCGGGCCGACCGCAACCCGGCGTACGACGCCCAGCGCACCGCGGCCAACACCAACGACCTGCGCGGCAAGCTGCTGCGGATCAAGGTCAAGGCCGGTGGCGGCTACACGGTGCCGGCCGGCAACCTGTTCAAGCCCGGCACGGCGCAGACCCGCCCCGAGATCTACGCGATGGGGCTGCGCAACGCGTTCCGGTTCGCCGTCGACAAGCGGACCGACGACGTGTACGTGGGCGACTACTCCCCGGACGCGTCCAACCCGGACCCGGAGCGCGGGCCGGCCGGGCACGGTCGGTGGATGCGCGTCGACAAGCCGGCGAACTACGGCTGGCCGTACTGCGTGACGCCGACGATCGCCTACCGCGACTACGACTTCGCCACCGGTGAGTCCGGCGCCAAGTTCAACTGCAAGCGCCCGGTCAACGACTCACCGCACAACACCGGCAAGCGCGTACTGCCGCCGGTCGAGCAGCCGGAGGTCTGGTACGCGGCCGCACCCTCGGCCGAGTTCCCGCAGTTGGGCACCGGCGGCATCGCACCGATGGGCGGCCCGGCCTACGAGTACGACGGGACCAGCACGTCGCGTACCCGCTGGCCCGCCTACTACGACGGGGTGCCGCTGTTCTACGAGTGGACCCGTGACTACATCAAGGAGTTCCGCCTCGACGAGGACGGGGACGTCGCCGACATCCGCCCGGTGGCACCGTCGCTGGTGGTGGACAACCCGATGGACATGGAGTTCGGCCCGGACGGCGCGCTCTACGTCCTGGAGTACGGCGACGGTTACTTCGCTGAGAACCCGGACGCGCAGCTGTCCCGGATCGACTTCGTGCGGGGCAACCGGACACCGATCCCGAAGATCAGTGGCACCCCGACCGTCGGGCAGGCCCCGCTGACCGTCGCGTTCTCCAGCGCCGGCACGACCGACCCGGACGGTGACAAGCTCAGCTACGCGTGGGACTTCAACGCGGACGGCTCGGTGGACAGCACCGCTCCGAACGCGAGCTGGACGTTCCCGGAGAACGGCTCGTACACGCCGACGTTGAAGGTCACCGACCGCACCGGACGGTCCGCCTCGGCGTCCCTGCCGCTGGTGGTGGGGCCGACCGCGCCGGTCATCGAGTTCGTCGCCCCGGAGGCCGGGCAGCCGTTCCAGTTCGGGCAGACCGTCGCGTACGAGGTGAAGGTCACCGACGACCTGCCGGTGGACTGCTCCCGGGTGAAGGTCACCTACGTGCTCGGGCACGATGAGCACGGGCACCCGCTGTCCACCTCGACGGGTTGCTCCGGAAGCATCCCCACCTTCCTCGACGGTGGGCACAGCGGCGCGGACAACCTGACCGCGGTGTTCGTCGCGGAGTACACCGACGCCCCGACCGACCCGGGCGTACCCCCGCAGTCCGCTTCGGCGACCGTGGTGCTGGACCCGACCCCGGTTGCCGGTCTGGCCGGCTGATCGGTTTCACCACGACAGTGGCGGCGGCCGGATCCTTCCGGCCGCCGCCGCACGTCGTTAGCGTCCGGATCCCGCCGTCGCCATCGCCCTGGCGTCCCGACGGCGACCGACGTCGGGTCAGCTCCAGTCGCTGTCCACGTGGTTGTCCCGCCACCGTCCGCCCACCGGCGGGGTGTCCAGTCGCATGCCCTCGTCGGCGTTGCCGGCCAGGTCGTTGTCCTCGACCCGGCAGTCCACGCAACTGCCCCGCTCGGTGATCCACAGCCCGTGCGTCTGGGTCGGGTTGTCGTGGTTGTCCCACACCCGGTTGCCCCGGATGGTCGCCGAGTCGAACGGCGCGTCGACGGTGATACCGGCCCGCAGCTTCGGTGCGGCCGCCAGCTCGTATCCGCATCCCGGCGGTGGCACGTCCCCGCTCCACGCGCTGAACGCGTCCGGGCGGACCGGGGCGAGGGTGAGTTCGTCGCCGGTGTTGGAGGCCACCATGGCCACTGACTTCCCGACCCGCAGGACCTTGCCCCGGTGCCCGTCGTGCGGCCAGTTGGCCGACCGGTCCACCAGGCACCGCTCGCTGTAGCGGACGGCGTCACCGGTACCGCCGGTGCCCTCGCCGTACTGCCGCCCGTTGTTGCGGATGCGGTTGTTGAGCAGCACCGCGTCGGTCATCTGGTGGTCGATCCGGATCGCGTCGAGGCCGTTGCCCCAGAACTCGTTGCTCTCGATCACCACGTCCCGGATCGAGCCCCGGTAGCCGCGCCCGAGGTCGTGCGAGTGATAACCGTGCCGGCCGTTGCCGCTGATCCGGTTGCCTCGGACGGTGTACGGGCCAGGGCTGTTACCGATGCTGACCCCGTCGCACATGTTGCCGTCGATGACGCAGTCGGTGAGCAGCCCACCCCGGCCGGCCACCGACGAGGTGCCCTGCGCCGACACGTCGAACCCGGTTTCCAGGTTTCCGGTCATGGTGCAGGCGGAGACGATCAGGCCGTCGGCGCCCCAGTCGGAGATGCCGAAGCGGTTGCCCTGACTGTGGCAGCCGACGATGCGGTAGCCGCGCGGCGGCACCCAGTAGTCCTTCTGCAGCTCCAGGAAGATTCCGTTGGTGCCGTTGGCCAGGGCGGTGCAGTTGGCGATGGTCAGCCGCTCCACCGCTCCCCAGCCGCCGATGCCGATCCCGATGCCGGCGCCACCCATCTGCTCGCCGTTGTCCAGTCGGCCACAGCCGACCACCACCACGCCGTCGATCAGGGAGTCCTGGAGGAAGTCGCAGCCCAGCCCGGTGGCGGCGGTGTGGTGGATGTAGAGGTTGCGGAAGACGCCCCGCACCACGTACTGGAGGCCGAGGCCCTTGGCCAGGTAGTTGTACTCGGCCATGGCGACGCCGGAGCCGTCGATCTGGAAGTCGGAGAAGGTGCAGTCGGCGATGTGCCGGTCCCGGTCGGCGCCGTGCTGCACAGTGGTCCAGAAGGCCAACGGGGTGGGGTCGGCCCGGTTGCCCTCGTTGCTGAGCATGAACCGGGTCGCCGCCGGGCCGGCCCCGATCAACGACACACCGCTGCGCCACACGGTGCCCGCGTCCCGGATCGAGTAGATGCCCGGCGGGCAGTAGATGACCCGGGCCCGTCCGTCCGAGGCGTACCCGGCACCGAGGCGGTCCACGAGGGCGGCCAGCGCCGGCTGGTCGTTGGTCGCACCGTCACCGGTGAGCCCGTACTCCAGCGCGTCGCAGTACAGCGGCGCGCCGGCCGAGGCGGGCCGTCGTACCCGGACCGAGTTCAGTAGCAGCTCGTTCGCCACGGCCACGGCGGGCTCCCTTCGACGCGTTCGGTGCGTTCCGGCGGGGCCGACTTCCCGGTGAGGCCGCCGGGAAACCCCGACCCGATGACGCCGCCGGCCCGATGACGCCGCCGGGGAGCCCTGGACGTGCGCCGGCCCCGACGCCGCACGGGCGGCGCCGGGGCCGAGGGGGGTACGCGTCAGACGGCGGCGATCAGCAGCGCCGGTCGCTCCACGCAGTCGGCGACGTGCCGCAGGAAGCCGCCGGCCACCCCGCCGTCGCAGACCCGATGGTCGAAGGTGAGGCTGAGCTGGGTCACCTTGCGGACGGCGAGCTGCCCGTCGACCACCCACGGCTTGTCCACGATCCGCCCGATCCCGAGCAGGGCCGCCTCGGGGTGGTTGATGATCGGCGTGGAGCCGTCGACGCCGAACACCCCGTAGTTGTTCAGGGTGAAGGTGCCACCGGTCAGCCGGGCCGGGGGCAGGCTGCCGGCCCGCGCGGCGGCCGTGGTGGCCGCCAGTTCGGCGGCCAGCTCGGCGGTGGTGAGCCGCTGGGCGTCGCGCAACACCGGCACCAGGAGCCCCCGGTCGGTCTGCGCGGCGATGCCGAGGTGCACCCCGGCGGACTGGACGATGCGCTGCGCCTCGGTGTCGACCCGGGCGTTGAGCTGCGGGAACCGGCGTAGTCCGCTGAGGCAGATCCGGGCCAGCAGGGCCAGGATGCTCACCGGCGCGTCGGGCGTCGCGGCGTTGATCGCGGCGCGGGTCTCCAACAGCCCGGTGGCGTCCACGTCGACCCAGATGGTCACCTCCGGGATCTCCCGCCGGCTGCGGGAGAGCTTGTCGGCGATCACCTTGCGGACGCCGGTCAGCGCGACGATGACGTCGCCGTCCCCGGCCGGGGCCGACCCGACCTGCGGTTCCGGCACGGCGGCGAGCCGGGCGGCGGGCGCGGTCAGCGCGGCCTCCACGTCGGCGCGGCGGATCACACCCCCCGGTCCGGTGCCCCGCACCATGTCGAGGTCCACGCCGTGCTCACGGGCCAACCGCCGCACTATCGGGGAGATGACCAGGGCGGCGGAGCGCGCTGCCGGGTCGCGCGACACGGCACCGGCAGCCGCGCCGGTGCCGCCGGTCGGGCCGGCGTCAGCCGGTTCGGGGGCCACCGCCAGGCGGGGCCGACGCCGACGGCGGGTGGCGGTGCCGTGGCCGGTGCCGTACCCGATGAGCACGTTGCCCGAGCCGGCCCGTTCCTCCTCGCGGTAGGTGGCGTGCCCGGCGGGCTCGTCGCCCCCGTCCAGCGGCGCGATGGTGATCAACGGCTGGCCGACCGGGCGTACCTCACCGGCCGCGCCGTGCAGGGTGACCACCCGGCCGGCGTACGGGCAGGGCACGTCGACAACGGCCTTGGCGGTCTCCACCTCGACCACGCTCTGGTCGACGGTGACCACGTCACCCACGGCGACCCGCCACTCGACGATCTCGGCCTCGCTCAGCCCTTCGCCCAGGTCGGGCAGGAGGAAGACCTGCGTCCGTTCGACGATGGTCATGCCGCCGCCCAACGCGCGTCCGGCTGGTCGTCCCACTGAAGGCGGGCGACCGCGTCGAGCACCCGGTCCACGCCGGGCAGGTGGGTGTGCTCCAGCATCGGCGCCGGGTAGGGGATGTCCAGCCCGGCGACCCGCAGCACCGGGGCGTGCAGCGCGTGGAAGCAGCGCTCCTGCACCCGGGCGGCGATCTCCGCGCCGACGCCCGCGAAGCCGGGCGCCTCCTGGATCACCACGCACCGGCCGGTGCGCCGGACCGAGGCGGTGATGGTCTCGTCGTCGAACGGCACGATGGTGCGTACGTCGACGACCTCCAGGTCCCATCCCTCCTCCCGGGCGGCCTCGGCGGCCTCCAACGCGACCGGCACCGCCGGCCCGTACGCCACCAGCGTGGCGTCGCGTCCGGGCCGGCGCACGACGGCCCGGCCGAACGGCTCGTTGCGGGTCGGCAGGGACGCCTCGGCGCTGGTGAAGTAGAGCTTCTTTGGCTCCATGAAGACCACCGGGTCGGGGTCCTCGATGGCCTCGCGCAGCAGCGAGTACGCGTCGTCGACGGTCGCCGGGGTGACCACCTTCAGTCCGGGGGTGTGCGCGTAGTACGCCTCGGACGAGTCGCAGTGGTGCTCGACCCCGCCGATCCCGCCCGCGTACGGCACGCGGATGACGATCGGCACGCTCAGCGCGCCCCTGGTGCGGTTGCGCAGCTTCGCCACGTGGGAGGCGATCTGCTCGAACGCCGGGTACGCGAACGCGTCGAACTGCATCTCGACCACCGGGCGCAGGCCGGACATGGCCATGCCGACGGCGAAGCCGACGATGCCGGCCTCGGCGAGGGGGGTGTCGAAGCAGCGGTTCTCGCCGAAGCGGGCCTGGAGGCCGTCGGTGATCCGGAAGACGCCGCCGAGCGCGCCGACGTCCTCGCCGAAGACGACGACCCGCTCGTCGGCGGCGAGCGCGTCGGCGAGCGCGGTGTTGAGCGCCTTCGCCATGGTGGTGGCCATCAGGCGTCGCCCTCCTCGGCGTGCGCGGCGGCCAGCTCGGCGCGGACCTGCTCACGCTGTTCGACAAGCTGCGGGGTGGGCTCGGCGTAGACGTGGTCGAAGAGGCTCAGCGGATCGACGGTGGGCTGCTCGTTCATCCGGGTCCGCAGGTCCGCCGCGTACGCCTCGGCCTGCTCGGCGATCTCGGCGACGGCCGCGTCGTCGAGCACACCGCGGGCGCGCAGGTAGGTCTCCAGGCGGGCGACCGGGTCCCGGTCCCGCCAGGCGTCGACCTCGGCGCCGTCGCGGTAGCGACTGGCGTCGTCGGCGTTGGTGTGCGGCTCCATCCGGTAGGTGTGCGCCTCGACCAGGAACGGTCCCTTGCCGGCACGGGCGTGGGCGACCGCGCGGGTGAGCACGGCGAGCACCGCCACCGGGTCGTTGCCGTCGACCTGCTCACTGGGTACGCCGTAGCCGACGCCCTTGTAGGCCAGCGACGGCGCGGCGGTCTGCCGGGACAGCGGGACGCTGATCGCGTACCTGTTGTTCTGCACGAAGAAGACCACCGGCGCCTTGAACACGGCGGCGAAGTTGATCCCCTCGTGGAAGTCGCCCTCGCTGGTGGCGCCGTCACCGATGAAGGCCAGCGCCACGGTGTCGCGGCCCTGGTACGCCTCGCCGTGCGCCAGCCCGGCGGCGTGCACGCACTGGGTGGCGAGGGGGGTGCACTGCGGCGCGGTGTGCACCTCGGTCGGGTCGTAGCCGCAGTGCCAGTCGCCGCGCAGCAGGGTGAGCACCTCGACGGGGTCGATGCCTCGGGCAACCAGCGCCATCGACTCGCGGTACGTGGGGAAGACCCAGTCGGTGTCGCGGACCGCGAGGACCGCGCCGACCTGGCACGCCTCCTGGCCCCGCGAGGACGGGTAGACGGCCAGCCGGCCCTGCTTGGTCAGGGCGGTCGCCTGGGTGTCGAAGCGGCGGCCGAGCACCATCCGGCGGTACAGCTCGCGCAGCACCTCGGCGGGTGGTTCGGGGTAGTCGGCGCGGGCGGGCAGCGGCGTGCCGTTCTCGGCGAGCAGGCGGACCGGCTCGGCGTCCGGTAGCAACGAGCGCGCCGGGTCGGGCGGGGTGACCGTTCGACGGGTGCGCGGGGATGCCCTGCGGACCGCCTGGGGAGTGGTCGTCACGGCGGAACCTCCTGGGACGTGTGGTGAGCCTATGCTTCCGCTTGTGGATGATTGACTCAAGATCGACACAGAAGGCGGGACGGTTGGCATGCGGAGGGCGTACCAGTGAGCCAGGAGACCGCCGACGAAGCAGGCCGGGGCGCGGGATCGGGACGATCGGCCCGAGCGTTGGACGAGGTCGACCGGCGGATCCTCGACGAGCTGGTCCGCGACGGTCGGACGTCGGTGCGTACCCTCGCCGAGCGGATCCACATCTCCCGAACCAACGCGTACGCGCGGGTGGAGCGGTTGCTGCGCGACGGGGTGATCACCGGGTTCCGGGCCCAGGTGGCACCCGAGGCGGCCGGGCTGGGCACGTCGGCGTACATCGCCCTGACCATCGAGCAGAACACCTGGCGGGAGGTGTCGGCCGAGCTGGCCCAGGTGCGCTACATCGAGCACGCCGCGTTGCTCGGCGGTGACCACGACGTGCTCGCGCTGGTGCGCGCGCCGGACAACGCCGCGCTGCGCGACGTGGTGCTGGGTCGGGTGCAGAGCATTCCGGGGGTGCTGTCCACCCGCACCTGGCTGGTCTTCGAGGAGTTCGACGGGGTTGGCAGCCCCTGGGCGTGACCGCCGGCCTCAGCGCTCCGGCGGGGCCTCCAGCCCGTCGCGGTCGGCCAACTCCAGCAACGGTTCCAAAGAGTGCCGGTCACCGTCGAGGCCGGCGTGCGGGTCGCCGCGCTCGGCGAACCGGGCCGGCATGCTGAGCACGTCGAAGTCCTCCGGGCGGACCTGGTCCAGCTCCGACCAGTCCAGCGGCGCGGAGACCAGCGCGGCCGGCGTCGGCCGGATCGAGTACGCCGAGGTCACCGTGTGGTCCCGGGCCATCTGGTTGTAGTCCACGAAGACCGGCCGGTCCCGTTGTTCGCGCCACCAGGTGGTGGTGACCAGGTCCGGCAGCCGGCGCTGCATCTCCCGGCCCAGCGCGAGCACCGCCCGACGGCAGTCACCGAAGCTCCACCGCGGCTCGATCGACAGGTAGACGTGCAGCCCCCGACCGCCGGTGGTCTTCGGGTAACCGGTCATGCCCAGCTCGGCGAGGAACGCCCGCACCTCGTGCGCCACCGGCACCACCTGCTCGAAGCCGACGCCGGGCATCGGGTCCAGGTCGATGCGCAACTGGTCGGGGCGTTCCACGTCGGCGGCGGTGACCGGCCACGGGTGGAACCGCAGGGTGCCCAGGTTGGCCGCCCAGATGACCACTGCCAACTCGCTCGGCGCGACCTCGTCGGCGGTCCGGCCACTGGGGAACGTGATGTGCGCCGTACGCACCCACTCGGGCGCGCCGGCCGGCAGCCGCTTCTGGTAGAACGCGTCGCCCCGGTTGGTCTGCCGGGTGGCGATCGTCGCGCCCTCGAAGACACCACGGGGCCAGCGTTCCAGCATGGTCGGCCGGTCCCGCAACGCGCGCAGGATGCCGTCGCCCACCGCCAGGAAGTAGCGGACCACGTCCAGCTTGGTCAGCCCACGCTCCGGGAAGTACGGCTTGTCGGGGCTGGAGACGCGGACCACCCGCTCCCCCACCTGGATCTCCTCCGCCGCCGTGGCCACGCCCTGAGGGTACGACGCACAAGCGCCCCGTACAGCCACCGAGCGGACACTGGCGCGGCGCCGGCGGAGCTGGGCTTCGACGGCAGCGATGACGCGCCCGCTCAGGTGAGCAGCAGCACGCCGACCACGACCAGTGGCAGCCCGACGAAGAGGAAGATGCCGACCCCGGTGAGCACGCGCCCACCGCCGGCCGTCTCCCGCTCCGGCGCGACACCGAAGGTGGCGCGGGGGCCGAGCATGCCGATCCGACTCAGCGTCAGGTCGCCCGTCATGCCGATGAGCCCGCCCACCACAACCAACCCGATGCCCAGCCGGGCGACGTAGTCACCGCCGGCGACCGCCACCCAGATCATCGCCGCGACCGCGACCAGCGCCCCGACCACCACGAACAACAGGACCGCTTCCCGCAGACCTCGCAAGACAGTCATCTATCGACCCCCGTCACCTGTCCGGCGCACATTGTTTCGCATCACCAGGTCGCGGCGCTGCCCCGAAACCGACAGCGACCACCGGACACGGTTACCGTCGGCGGCGCCCGGGTAGGGGGGCCGCATGGCGGAACTGGCAACCCTCTGGATCGTCCGGCACGGCGAGAGCACCGCGAACGTCGCGGCGACACACGCCGAGGCGTCGGGCGCGGAGCTGATCGACCTCACCCATCGCGACGCCGACGTGCCGCTCTCCGCGACCGGCGAGGAGCAGGCCCGGGCGACCGGCCGTTGGCTGGCGGAGCTGCCGGCCGCGAGGCGCCCGGATGTGGCGGTCGTGTCGCCGTACCTGCGCGCGGTGCAGACCTCCCGGCTGGCGCTGGCCGGCACCGACATTCCCGTCCACCGCGACGAACGGCTGCGCGACCGGGAGCTGGGCATCCTCGACGGGCTGACCGGGCACGGGGTGCGCCGGCGGTACCCGGACGAGGCCGAACGTCGGGAGCGGTTGGGCAAGTTCTACTACCGGCCGCCGGGCGGAGAGTCCTGGACGGATGTGGCGTTGCGGCTACGGACGCTGCTGGGCGACCTGCGCCGTGACCACGACGGTTGCCGGGTGCTGCTCTTCGGCCACGACGCGCTGGTCTTCCTGCTTCGCTATCTGCTGGAGGGGTTGACCGAGGACGAGCTGATGGCGCTCACCCGGCAGGACGTCATCGCCAACTGTTCGATCACGGAGTGGTCGGCGGACGACGACGGCCGCCTTGCCGTCACCGCCTTCAACGATGTCGCGCACCTGCGTCAGCAGGGCGCCCAGCCGACCAGGGAGGACGAAATCCATGCCGAGCCGGTCTGAGGTGAAGGTGATCACCCCGGCGTTGCTGCGGGACTGGGCACTGCCCGTGCCGGTCGGCGGGAAGGAGAGCCGGGGCACCGTGCTGGTGGTCGGCGGTTCCCGCTTCACGCCGGGCGCGGTGCTGCTCGCCGGAGTGGCCGCCTTGCGCGCCGGTGCCGGGGTGCTCCAGCTCGCCGCCGCCGAGTCCACCGCGGCGGCGCTGAGCATCCAGGTGCCCGAGGCGCTCGTGGTCGGCCTGCCGGAAACCACCGACGGTGCGGTCGCCGCCGACCGGGACGGTCAGCTCGGCGACCTGGTCGCGCAGGCCGACGTGGTGGCGATCGGCCCCGGCCTGAAGGCGATCGACGAAACCAACCGACTGCTGAGCCTGGTCCTGGAGGCGGCCCGCCCGGACACGTCACTGGTCCTCGACGCGTACGCCCTCGGTGCGCTCAGCCACTCACCGGACCTGCTGGTCGGCTCGGGTCGACCCGTGGTGCTCACCCCCAACGTCACCGAGGCCGAGCACCTGCTCGGGCGGGAGCCGGGCGACGACCTGGACTCCGAGGCGGCCGAGTTGGCCGCCCGGTACGAGGCGGTGGTGTCGCTGTACGGGCATGTGGCCGCGCCGGACGGACGGGGTTGGCGGGAGGAGAGCGGCGACGCCGGGCTGGGCACCTCCGGCAGCGGGGACGTGCTCGCCGGGTTGCTGGCGGGGCTGTTGTCCCGGGGTGCCGACCCGGCGCAGGCGGCCTGCTGGGGCTCGTTCGCGCACTCGGTGAGCGGCCAGCGGCTGATTCCCCGCTACGGCCGGATCGGCTTTCTGGCTCGGGAGCTGCTCGAAGAGATCCCCCGCACCCTGGCGATGGTCTGAGGCGGTTTCACCTGTTTCCGCATTCGGCGTGGGGGTACCGGAACCCCACCAGCCGAGACTCGTCAGGGAGGTCATACCGGTGTCGACCGATGCCATCGTCCTGCTCAAAGAGGACCACAAGGAAATGCGCCGCCTGTTCAAGGCCTTCCAGGACGCCGAGGAGGGGCCGGCGAACCAGCGGCAGAAGTTGGTGGACCAGATCCTGGAGGCGCTGACCGTGCACACCTACCTGGAGAACGAGGTGATGTATCCGGAGGTCCGCCGACTGCTGCCCGACCTGGAGGACGACATCCTCGAGTCGTACGAGGAACACCACGTCGCCGATGTGCTCTGCGCCGAGCTGGCCAGCATGGACGCCGACGACGAGCGGTTCAACGCCAAGACGACGGTGCTCATCGAGAACGTCACGCACCACGTCGAGGAGGAAGAGCAGGAGTGGTTCCCCAAGGTTCGCGACGCGCTGGGCCGCAAGCAGCTCCAGGAGATCGGCGAGAAGATGATCGCGCTGCGCGCGGACGCGCCGCGTACCCCCACCGCCCCGAAGGCGATCAAGAAGGCGCTCGACGCGGTGACGGCCTGAGGCACCCGCTCACACCGAAGGGCCCGGCACAACGCCGGGCCCTTCGTCGTGCCGCCCGCCCCGCCCGGCCCGCCCCGCCCCGCCCGGCCCGCCCCGCCCCGCCCCGGCCCGGCCCGGCCCGGCCCGGCCCGCGATCTTGCACTTTCTGTTGCCGATTGGCGATGTGTCGTGCCGTTTTGTCGCGACAGGAAGTGCAAGATCGCGGGAGGAGGGGCGGGGGCGGGGCGGGGGCGGGGGGCGGGTAGGGGGTCAGCTGGCTGGGCCTGGTTCGGCCATCCGGCGGTGCTGCTCGGACTTGAGCCTGTCCGGAATGATCTTGCCGGCGGCGGGCTGCACCTTGCGTGGTCATGTTGTCGACTCCTTCCGTGCGAAACCTGGCCGCACCCGTGACGGCGCGGTGGTCACCTACCGTGCGCCCCGCGTCGCATCGCCCAATCACGTTGGCGGGGTCGCCTCCCGGAGGGCGGCCCGAACGGCTGGTTCCGGCCCGGTAGGATCCTCCCGGGCCGTTACTGGCGCGTGGGGATGGAGAACCATCGGGGAGCGGCCTCGTCACGTGGACGTTTGCCGAGCGCCTGGGCCTTCCCGCACGTCTGTTGGAGGTCGCATGTCCCGCAACGCAGAGTCCACCGCATTCCGGAGTGCCCTTGAGGTGATCCGGGCTGTCGAGCCGCGGGTCGCCGACGCCATCGGCGCCGAGCTGACCGACCAGCGGGAGTCACTCAAGCTGATCGCCAGCGAAAATTACGCCTCCCCGGCGACCCTGCTGGCCATGGGCAACTGGTTCAGCGACAAGTACGCCGAGGGCACCGTCGGCCGCCGCTTCTACGCCGGCTGCCAGAACGTCGACACCGTCGAGGCGCTCGCCGCCGAGCACGCCCGGGAGCTGTTCGGCGCCGCGCACGCGTACGTGCAGCCGCACTCGGGCATCGACGCCAACCTGGTCGCCTTCTGGGCGGTGCTCGCCGACCGGGTGGAGTCCCCCGCCCTGAAGAAGGCCCAGGTCCGCCAGGTCAACGACCTCACCGAGGCCGACTGGTTCGCGCTGCGCCGCGAGCTGGGCAACCAGCGGATGCTCGGCATGTCGCTGGACGCCGGCGGCCACCTCACCCACGGTTTCCGGCCGAACATCTCCGGCAAGATGTTCGACCAGCGCAGTTACGGCACCGACCCGGCGACCGGTCTGATCGACTACGACCGGGTGGCCGAGGCGGCCCGCGAGTTCAAGCCGCTGATCCTGGTGGGCGGCTACTCCGCGTACCCACGGAAGGTGAACTTCCGGATCCTGCGCGAGATCGCCGACTCGGTCGGCGCGACCTTCATGGTCGACATGGCGCACTTCGCGGGCCTGGTGGCCGGCAAGGTGTTCACCGGCGACTTCGACCCGGTGCCGCACGCGCACATCGTCACGACCACCACCCACAAGTCGCTGCGCGGCCCGCGCGGCGGCATGGTGCTCTGCCAGCCGGAGCTGGCCGACCAGGTGGACCGGGGCTGCCCGATGGTGCTCGGCGGGCCGCTGCCGCACGTGATGGCCGCCAAGGCGGTCGCGCTCGCCGAGGCCCGCCGGCCCGACTTCGCCGACTACGCCCAGCGGATCGTGGACAACTCGCAGGCCCTCGCCGAAGGGCTGTTGCGTCGGGGCGCGAAGCTCGTCACCGGTGGCACCGACAACCACCTGGTGCTGATCGACGTGTCCGGCTACGGGCTCACCGGCCGGCAGGCCGAGCAGGCCCTCCTCGATTCGGGCATCGTCACCAACCGCAACTCGGTCCCGCAGGACCCGAACGGCGCCTGGTACACCTCCGGCATTCGGATCGGCACCCCGGCGCTGACCACGCGGGGCCTGGGCACCGCCGAGATGGACCAGACCGCCGAGCTGATCCACACCGTGCTGACCCAGACCACCGCTGGCGCCAACGCCGACGGCACCCCGTCGAAGGCGAAGTACACCCTGGACGCCGGCCTGGCCGACAAGATCGCCCGCCAGGCCACCGACCTGCTGGCCACGTACCCGCTCTACCCCGGCATCGACCTGAGCTGACCCGACCGACTCGCGTCGATCATGGAGTTGTGGTGCCCGAATGAGGGCGGGTAGCGAATGTCGCCCACCACCACAACTCCATGATCGACGCGGACGGGGGCGGAGAGCCGGGGTCAGGCCATGGGGCGCTTGAGGTGGTAGCGGTGAACTTCGGTGCTGCCTTGGACGTTGTTGACGTCCTCGGCGGCGGAGACCAGCTCCCACCCCTCCCGGCCGGCGCGGTTGAGGTGCGCGATGGCGGTGTCGCCGAAGGCGGTGATGTCCTTGCGTGACCCGTCCGGCGCGTACCAGACGAACGAGACGTGAAAATTGCGGCCCTGTCCCTGATAGCGACGGACGAGCAGGGCGTACTCCCAGGCAACCATGCGGCTTATTATGACCGTCCAACGAGGACGGCGGCACGCGGGTCGTCGCGCATTGCCATCCGATGAACGCGGTGTGTCAACCCGCCCGGCGAGTCAACTCGTCGGTGATCAGCGCCGCGAGGCGATCCAGCCCGACGTCGATCTGCTCCGGTGTGACAGCGCTCACCGACAACCGCAACGCGCGCACCGGCGCGGAGTCGTCGTAGAAGTGCGCCATCGGCGTCCACAGCACCCCGTGGTCGCGCGCCGAGCGGTCCAGCAACGCGTCGTCGACCGGGAACGGCACGGTCACCACCACGAAGAACCCGCCGGCCGGCACCGTCCACCGCACCCCGGCCTGGTCCGGGTGCTCCGGCTGATCCGGAAAGCGCCGGGTGAGGCCGGCCACCAGGTGGCGCAGATTCCTGGTGTACGCGGACCGCTCCCGGGTGTTGGCGGCCACCAGGCTGCAACCGTGCTCCAGCAGCCGGCCGCCGATCACCGCCTGCGCGATGGGCGACGTGTTCACGGTGACCATGCTCTTGATCATGGCGAGCTGGTCGGCGAGCGTGCCGACCGGCCCGCCCGGGCCGCCGACCCGCTGGTCGGCGACGACGTAGCCGACACGCGCCCCGGGGAGCACGGTCTTGGCGAACGAGCCGAGGTAGACGACCCGCCGGCCGGTGTCCAACGCCTTCAGGGTGGGCGGGCGCGGCCCGTCGTCGCTGTGGAACAGTCCGTACGGGTTGTCCTCCAGCAGCAGCAGATCCTCCTGCGTCGCCAGGTCCAGCAACCGTTGCCGGTGTGCGGTGTCGATACTGACGCCGGAGGGGTTGGCGAAGTCCGGCATCAGGTAGCAGGCGCGCGGCCGCAGCCCCGCAGCCCGGGCTCGGCGTGCCTGGGCGGCCAGGTCGGCCAGGTCGACCCCGGTCGGCCCACCGGCGACCGGCCACACCGGCAGGTCCACCAGCCGGGCCGCCCCGGTCAGGCCGACGTAGGTCGGGGCGACCGCGAGCAGCACATCCGCCGGCCCGGCCCGCAACGCCCGCAGCACCAGGAACATGGCCTCCTGGCAGCCGACGGTCACCACCACGTCCTCCGGGTCGACGGTGATCCCCTCGTCGACGGCGAGGTTGCGGGCGATCAGGTGGTGCACGATGCCCTTGGTCCGGCCGTACTGCAGCAGCAGCCGCCGGGCCTGCTCGGGTCGGTGCCCCAGGTCGTCGACGAGGTGCCGGTGGAAGGTGTCCAGGTGCCGGTGCACCGCCGCGACGTCGAAGAACTCCTCGTACGGCCGGCCGGCCGCGAGGGACACCGCCGTCGGGTGACGCTCGGACACCTCGTTGAGGAAGTTCATCGAGGTCAGCGCCGGATCGCCCAGCGCGGGGTGCAGGTCGGCGACGGTCAGGTCGACCGGTTCGGCAGCGCTCATCCCTCAACCCACCCCGAGGGTGCGCAGCTGGCCGGCCGCCACCACGTCGGCGCAGCCGGCCAGGGTGAGCGCGTCGGTCAGCTCGGCGGCGAGCAGCCCCAACGCGTCCCGGGCGGCCGGTTCGCCACCGACGGCGAGGGCCCAGAGCAGCGGTCGGCCGACAAGCACCCCGGCCGCACCCAACGCCAACGCCCGCAGCACGTCGGTGCCGCAACGGATGCCGCTGTCCAGCAGCACCTGGCAGCCGTCCCCGACCGCGTCGACGACCTCCGGCAGCATGGTGACGCTCGCCGGTGAGCCGTCCAGTTGCCGCCCGCCGTGGTTGGAGACGACCACCGCGTCGGCGCCGACCCGTACCGCCTCGGTCGCGTCGCGCGGGTCCAGCAGCCCCTTGACCACCAGCGGCAGGTCGACCTGCTCGCGCAGCCACGCCAGGTCCGCCCAGCGCAGCGCCGGGGCGAACGACGCGGCGGTGTGCGCGGCGATCGCGGACACCCCGGGGGCGCCGGAGTGCGCCAAGGCGTCGCGACCGTCGGGGAGGTTCGCGGCGACCACCTCGGTCGGCAGCCGGAACGCGTTGCGGAGGTCCCGGGGGCGTCGGCCGAGCACCGGGACGTCCACTGTGACCACCAGCGCCCGGCAGCCGGCCGCGACGACCCGGTCCAGCAGGTCGCGGACGAGCGCCCGGTCGCGCAGCCAGTAGAGCTGGAACCAGACGTCCGCCCCCGCCCCTGTGACCTGTTCGATGGGGGTGCTGCCCAGCGTGCTGGCCAGGTACGGGATCTTGGCCGCGCCGGCCGCCGCGGCCAGAGCGAGCTCTCCGTCCGGGTGTACGAGCCGCTGGTACGCCATCGGCGCCACCCCGACCGGCATGGCGTACCGACGGCCGAGCAGGTGGGCGCCGAGGTCGACGGTGTCCACGCCGCGCAGCACCCGGGGCAGCACCGCGACCCGGTCCAGCGCGCGACGGTTCGCGGCGAGGGTCACCTCCGACGCGCTGCCGCCGGCCAGGTAGTCCCACACGTCCGGCGGCAGCACGGCCCGGGCGCGCTCGGCGTAGTCGGCGAGCGACACGGCCGGCCGGTCGGCCAACCCCCGCTCACCCATCGCCGGGCCCCGCCGCCGCCACGCCGGCCGCCTCGCCCGAGCCCGCCGAGGCCGAGCCCGCCCCGCCCGAGCCCGCTGCGGCCGGCAGTCCGAAGCGCTCGCGGAGGAAGGCCGCCGCGCTCTCCTGCGCGAGCCGCCCGTCGGTGAAGGTGCCCGGCATGGCGAAGAACCCGTGGATCATGCCGGGGTAGTGCGCCAGCCGGGTGGGCACGCCGGCGTCGCGCAGCCGATCGGCGTACCGCTGCCCCTCGGCGCACAGGGGATCCAGTTCGGCGGTGATCACCAGCGCCGGCGGCAACCCGGAGAGGTCCTCGGCGAGCAGCGGCGAGGCCAGCGGGTCCCTCGCGTGGGCCGGGTCGACCAGGTAGTTCCTCCGGTACCAGACGACCGAACGGCGGTTGAACAGCGCGGGGTCCTCGTCCCCGGCCGGTTCGCCGCTCTGGTCGGTGTTCGGGTAGACCAGCAGTTGCGCGGCGAGCGGCGGCCCGTCCGTTCGGCTGAGCAGGGTGACCGCGGCGGCCAGGTTCCCACCGGCGCTGTCCCCACCGACCGCCAGTCGGGTCGGGTCGGCGCCCAGCTCGTCGGCGTGCCGGGCGATCCACGAGGTGGCGGCGTGGCAGTCGTGCACGGCCGCCGGGAAGGGGTGCTCCGGGGCGAGGCGGTAGCCGACGGTGATCACCTGACAGGGCACGGCGTTGGCCAGCCGCCGGCAGATGCCGTCGGCGGTGTCGATGCTGCCGAGCGTCCACCCGCCGCCGAAGAAGTACAGCAGGGTGGGCAGCGGACCCGAACCGGCCGGTCGGTACACCCGCAGCGGCAGCTCCCCGGCGGGGCCGGGGATCCGCTCGTCGCGTACCTCGGTCACCGGCTCGACCGCGCCGCTGCCGGCGCGGATCGCGGCCAGGTCCGCGGCGCGCGCCTCGGAGAGCGTCTGTGCGTACAGCGGTGGGGTGCCGGCCGCGGCGCGGGCCGCCCGGTACGCGGCCACCTCCGGGTGTGCTGCCATGTCGCTCCTATCCGCCGGTGCTGACCAGCAGCTTGTCGATGCCACGCAGGAACAGGCTGCCGCTGAACGTCGGTGTCTCGGTGCCCGTCAGCGCGGGGAACCTGGCGAACAGCCGGGGCAGCGCGAGGCGACCCTCCAACCGCGACACCGCCGCGCCGAGGCAGAAGTGCAGACCCACCCCGAAGGCCAGCGACGGCGGGCCGGGACGGGTCGGGTCGAAGGTGTCCGGGGCCGGGAAACGGGCCGGATCGCGGTTGGCCGCCCCGATCATGATCAGCACGTTGTCGTTGGCGGCGACCGGCACGCCGTGCAGCACGGTGTCGGCCGGCGCGGCGCGGGCCAGGAAATGCACAGGGCTCGCCAACCGCAGCACCTCGTCGACGCAGCCCTGCGCCAGCGTGGCGTCGGTGGGCAGCGCCGCGACCGTCCGCGGGTGGGCCAAAAGTAGCGGCAGCCCGTTGCTGAACATGTAGACGGTGGTGACGAAGCTGGCGTTGAACAGCACGATCAGGTTGCTGACCAACTCCTCCTCGGTCAGCTCCACCTCCCCGGAGTCGAGCGCCTCGACCAATGCGCTGAGCAGGTCATCCCCGGGCAGCCGGCGGCGGTGCCCGATCAACTCCCGGTAGAAGGCCCGCAACTCCTCAGCGGCGGTGTTGGCCGCGGCCAGCCGCTGCGGGGTCTTCCCCGCCACGTCCAGGAATTCGTCGATCCACTCCACCCGCTCGCGGTACCACGGCAGATCGGCGGCCGGGATGCCGATGAACTCGGCCATCACCAGGGCCGGAATCGGGTACGCGAAGTCGGCCACGAAGTCGACCACGCCATCCCCGGCGTCCGCCATCCGGTCCAGCAGCTCGTCGACCACGCGCAGGATCACCGGTTCCAGCGCGCCGAGCCGGCGCGGCGTGAAGGTGCGGGAGAAGACGTGCCGCATCCGGGTGTGATCGGGCGGGTTGACGAACATCATCGAGGTCTGGAAGGTCCGCAGGATCTCGTGCTCCTCCCAGCCCGGCGGCGGCTGTTTCGTCCACTCCGGATCGCGCAGCAACCCGTCGACGAGGTCGTAGCCGACCGCGACCGCGGCCACCGTACGGTGCTCGGCGCGCGCCGGCACCGCGCTGATCGGGCCGAGCCGGTGCAGTTCCGCGTACCACGGGTACGGGTCCTGTCTGCCCTGCTCGCTGTACAGGCCGGTGAGTAACTCCCCTACCTCCATGATCAAACTCCTCCCCAGGATGTCGGTGACCGGGGGCGGCGGGGATCACCCGCCGCCCCCGGTCCGGATCACAGGTCGAGCAGCCGCAGCGGCACGGCGTCCGCCAACGCCTGGTTGCCGGCGTCGTTCGGGTGGATGTGGTCCCCCGAGTCGTATGCGGGCAGCAACTGGCTGGGCCGGGCCGGGTCACGCAGCACCCGGTCGAAGTCGAGCAGCCCGTCGAACTCCCTGCTGCCGCGCAGGTACGCGTTCACCGCCTGGCGGGTGGCCTCCTTCTGCGGCGTCCACACACCCGGCGCGCCGTGCCCCTCGTACGGGGTCAGCGTGGCCACCAGACTGGTCAGCCCGCGCTGCTGGAGCTGCTGGTTGATCTGCCGCAGCGTGCCGATGATCGCCTCGGGTGAGTCGTTCGACATCCAGATGTCGTTGATGCCCAGGTGGGTGACGACGGTACGCACACCGGTCTGCGGGAACACGTCCTCGTTGAGCCGGGCCGCCGCGTTCGGGCCGAGCTGGTAGTAGCCCGGGTAGTTGCCGTCGCCCGGCTCGGTGCCCTCGTGGTTGAGCCGGTTGCCGGCCAGGCTCAGGTTGAGCACGCCCGGGGTGCGCCTGTCCGGCCGGTCGGCGAGCAACCGGTCGGAGAGCAGGTCGGGCCAACGCCGGTTGGCGTTGACGGTGCTGCCGTTGCCGTCACCGATGGAGTCGCTGAGCACGACCAGCGCGCCGGGGCTGCCCTTGCGTTGCACGTCGACGCCGGAGAGGAAGAACCAGCAGCAGGTGGGGCGGGTGGTGAAGCCGGTGCCCTCGGCCGCCCCGGTCAGATCCCCGGCGCCGATGAAGTTGGCCTGCTGGGACTGCCCGTGGAACGTGGTCGGACCGGTCGGCGTCGGGAAGTGCAGGGTGACCACCAGGTCGCTGTCGTCAGCGACCGGGAAGGCCAGCGGGTCGCTGAGCAGTTCGGCGCCCCGGTTCATGGTCGCCGTGGGCGCACCGGTGAAACTCAACGGACGTACCGAGGCCGCGTCGATGTCGGAGAGGTCGTCCGGTGTCGCGGTGTTCGGCCGGGCGACGGTGGCGCGACCGACGGTGACCGCCTGCTCGCCGTAGAGGTTGCTCAGGCGGACCCGCAGCGCCGGGCCGCCCACGGAGACGTGCACGATCATCCGGACGCTCTGGTTGTTGAGGCCGGTGTTCGTCAGCCCGACCGAGTTGCCCCGGGTGACCGCGGTGGCCCAACTGCCCGCCCATTCGGCGCGGGAGTCGGGTCGGCCGGCGGCGGTGCCGGACGGACCGGCGCTGGCGACGACGGCGGGTGCGCCGACGACCAACAGCACGGCCGCAGCGGCGATGACAGGCCATCTCTTCGGGGTTGCCGTTGCCATGGAGCCTCCATCGTGTGGCAGCCCAGGGCCGTCTGCTGACGGCGCCCGCCTGGACGATGGTCCAGAAACCTAGCCGCCGCCGTTGACGGGCGTCAATCAACCTGATCGACGCGATCAAATGTCCGGCGGGCCGTTCGGATCGCCCGTCGGCACGGTTCCGACCAGCCGTTTCGCGCCTAGGCTTCCAGGCGGCGGCGGTGCGGTCGCCAAGCGCGCCACCGTCGCGTCGTCACCGGGAAACTGCCCGGGGACCGCCGCTTTTCTCAGATGGGGGCTGCCGGATGACTGACGGACCCGGGCACACCACTACCTACGTGGACAGGGTGTTGGATCTCTTCGCCGAGTTCGGCGACCGGGAGGCGCTTGTCGGCGCCGGTCGCCGACTCACCTACACCGAGGCCGCCGCGCTGGTCCGGGCGATGGCCGCGACGGTGACCCGGCACGGCGTACGGCCCGGGTCGGCGGTGCTGGTGACAGTCGCGAACGCGGTGGAGGGTCCGCTGCTACAGCTCGCCCTGCATCTGCTCGGCTGCCGGACGATGTGGGTCGCTCCGGTGACCGCGCGCCGGGAGGTCGACGAGTTCATCCGGTTGGCCCGCCCGGACGCCCTGGTCTACGACGCGCGGGACCGGGACAGTCTGGGCCCTGAGCTGGCCGCCGCGCTGCCCGGCACACCGGTGTGCTGTCTGGGCTCGGGCGGCACCGGGCCCGATCTCACGGCCGACGCCGACGCCGACGTGACCGGCCTGCCGGCGTCGGTGCCGGCACCCGAGTCGTTCCTGCAGACCAGCGGCACGACCGGCAGCCCGAAGCTGGTGCACCATAGGGAGAGCTTCTACGCCCAGATCCTCGCCCTGGCCGCCGACTTCCGCGCCGCCGGGTTCCCGTTGTTGCGGCACCTGTCGCACTCGCCGATGTGGCTGGCCAGCGGGCAGATCACCACGCTGTTCAACCTGTTCACCGGCGGGGTGCTGTTCCTGCGCGACGACTGGGACCCGGTGGCCTTCGTGGACACCGTGCAACGGGAGCGGATCAACTCGACCTTCGTCACGCCGCCGATGCTCTACGAGGTGCTGGACCACCCGGCGCTGGTCGGCGCGGACTTCTCCGCCATGTTCATGTTCAACGTGGGCGCCGGGCCCGCCGCGCCCGCCCGGCTGCGCCAGGCCATCGCCCGGTTCGGCCCGGTGCTGCGCATCGTGTACGGCCTCAGCGAGGCGGTCGTGATCACCGCGCTGCCCGGGCTGACCGACGATCCGGAGCACCCGGAGCGGTTGCGCTCGTGCGGGCGGCCCTACGGCGACGTCCGCGTCGAGATCCGCGATGACGACGGCGCGGTGCTGCCGACGGGCCGCGACGGCGAGGTGTGGGTACGGACCCGACTGAGCTTCGCCGGCTACCACGGTCAGCCGGAGCTGACCGCGCAGACGCTCGTCGACGGGTGGGTGCGAACCCGCGACATCGGCCACCTCGACGACGACGGTTACCTCTACCTCGTCGACCGGGCACACGACATGATCGTCACGCATCGCCGGAACTGGGCGATCTTCTGCCGTCCCATCGAGGACGTGCTGGTCGGGCACCCCCAGGTACGGGCCGCCGCCGTCATCGGCGTGCCGGACGAGACGGTCGGCGAGGTGCCGCACGCGTACGTGGTGCTCGGGCCGGGCGCGACGGTCACCGGGGCGGAGCTGATCGACCTCGTGACCGTCGAACTCAACGAGATGTGGGCGCCGGCCGCTGTGGAGGTCCTCGACCGGCTGCCGGTGAACCGGTCGATGAAGGTGGACAAGCGGGCGCTGCGCGCGCGGTACGCGGCCCGTCGGGCGGCGGCGGTCGGGGCGTGACCCCCCGCCGGCAACTGGTCGTCCTGGTCAGCGCGGACCTGATCTCCAACCTGGGCACCCGCATCTCGGTGGTGACCATTCCGTGGCTGGTGCTGGTCACCACCGGCAGCCCCACCAAGATGGGTCTGGTCGCGTTCGCGGAGACCCTGCCGTACCTGCTGTCCAGCGCGTTGGGCACACCCTGGGCGGACCGGATCGGCCTGCGCCGTACCTCGATCCTCTGCGACGCGGGCAGCGCGGTGGTGATGGTCGTCGTGGCGCTGACCCCGTGGTTGGGCTTCGTCCCGCTGGTGGCGCTCGTCGCGGTGGCCGGCGCGCTGCGGGGCATCGGGGACCGGGTGAAGCACGTGATGTTCCGGCCGGTCGCGGAGGCCGCCGGAGTGCCGCTGATCCGCCTGACCTCCGCGTACGACGGGCTCAGCCGGGTGGTGACACTGTTCGGCGCCGCGGTGGGCGGCCTGCTGATCGCCGTCTTCGGGGTGACCGAGGCGATCCTCATCGACGCGGCCAGCTTCGGGGTCTGCGCGCTGCTCATCGGCGTCCTGGTCCGCCCGCCGGCCGCCCCGACGCAACCCACCAAGCCGGAAAGCTACCTGCGCGCCCTGCGGGGTGGCTTCAGTTACCTGGGCCGGGACCGGCCGCTGCTCGGCATGCTCGCCGTCATCTCGGCGCTGAACATGGTGGCCAACGCCAGCGTGGCCGTCTACATCCCGGTCTGGGTCGCCCGGGAGCTTCCCGGCCCGAGCGGCCTCGGCCTGGTGTTGGCGGCGTTCTCGGCGGGCGCGCTGCTGGGCAACCTGGTGTTCACCGCGCTCGGGCCCCGGCTGCCCCGGCGGCTGACGTTCCTGGTCGGCGCGCTGGTCGCCGGCACGCCCCGGTTGGTGGCGCTGGCGATCAGCGACGAGCTGCCGGTGGTGCTCGTGGTGACGTTCCTGTCCGGAATCGGCATCGCGGCGGTCAACCCGCTGCTCGGGGTGGCGCTCTACGAGCGGGTGCCGCCGGAGCTGCAGACCCGGGTGATCGGCATCGCCGGTTCGTTGGCGTTCGTCGGTCTGCCGGTCGGCGCGCTGCTCGGCGGCTGGTCGGTGGACGCGCTGGGATTCACCCCGGCCCTGCTGACCATGGCGGCGGCGTGCCTGGTGGTCACCGCGTACCCGCTGCTGAGCAGGGCCTCCGGCCCGGAGACACCGCTGCGGCCCACTCCCGCCACCACCCGGTAAACCCGTTGCGGGTCCCGGCCCGACTGCCGCAGGCCGGACGGGTGGGCGCGTACCGGTTGAGGCCCGTCAGCGCCCGGCGGCAGCCGGGGTGGCGTGCTCGGTACGGCAGCGCGGGCAGCGCAGCCGCGTTCCGGCTGCCGCCCGGGGCACCCGGAGCCGCTGACCGCAGCCGCAGGTCAGCACCGGCGCCGACGCGCGGAGGTATTCGTCCCGGTCCCGGCGCGGCCACCGGCCGTGGCAGCGGGCGCACCATTTCGGCGGGTAGCTGTGGTAGTGGGCGAGGCCGAACGCGCCCGCGATCATCAGCGCGACGGGGACCAGCAGACCGAGCGGCACGAGCAACGCGGTCGGCACTCCGCCGAGGCCGTCGGAGACCAACTCGGCGACCACCGCGAGCACGACCACCGGCACACCGAGCACTGTGAACCCGAAACCCCAGGCGAAGGTCAGCAGGGACGGCAGGAACATCCACATGCCGCCCGGCGCCCAGCGGCGGACCCCGTACCCGCCGCAGCGCGGGCAGTTCGGCGAGGCGCGGTGCGGCACCGATCGCAGCGCCTTCGGCGCCAACCACTGCACCAGGAGCTTGAGGATCTCCTCGACCAGTTTCGTCGCGAGAGCCTGAAGCAACGAACCGAGCATCCGGTCACCTCCCTCGCCCACGGATCCCGCGGCGTTACCCCCTCCCACCCGGCGGGTAGACGGGCCGTGCCGACACCGAGAGGGGAGCACCATGACAACGGTCGGAGAGTTCATGACGGTCGACCCACCGCCCATGGTGGGCGGTGGGTGCCAACAGCCCGTCCCAGCGCGCCGATCTCGTCGCGCCCAAGACGCCGATCCGACAGCGCCCGCGCGTTGTTCGTCGGACGTTCGGTTGCTGGTCGCGCGGGCGTCGGCGACGGCTGACTAGCGTCTACCGTCGTCACCGCACCTGGAGGGCCGCCGCGTATGACGTCGTCACCCACCCGCCGCCGCACCACGGAGGTCGTCGCCGTGCGCCGGATCGGCGACAGCGCGCCGCACAGCGCGTTCACCGACCTCGTCCGGTACGCCGGAAGCTGGTTCTGCGCCTTCCGGGAGGCCCGCACCCACCTCAGCGACGACGGCGTGATCCGGGTACTGACGTCGACCGACGGCCGGTCCTGGACCTCCGCGACGATCATCGCGCAGCCCGGTGCCGACCTGCGCGACCCCCGCTTCGTGGCGCGCCCCGACGGGCGGCTGCAACTGCTCGCGGCGGCCGCCACCGGCGCGGCCAGCAAGACGTTCCAGACGGTGACCTGGCTCAGCACCGACGGGCACACCTGGGGTGATCCGACCCCGGTGGGCGAGCCGGGCGTCTGGGTGTGGCGGGCGGCCTGGCACGACGACGCGATGTACGGCGTCGGCTACGCCACCCGGGAGCCGAGGTTCGCCCGGCTCTACCGCAGCACGGACGGGGTGGACCTGCGGCAGTGGGTGCCGACGCTGTTCGCTGACGGGTACCCCAACGAGTCCGGCCTGGTCTTCGCGCCGGACGGTACCGCCCTCTGCCTGCTGCGGCGGGACGCGGCCACCGCGAGCGCGCAGCTCGGCCGGGCCGTGCCGCCGTACCGGGACTGGACCTGGACGGATCTGGGTGTCCAGGTGGGCGGGCCGGCGCTGCTCCGACTGCCCGACGGGCTGCTGCTGGCCGGGGTGCGCCTGCACGACGGCGAGGTCCGCACCGCGATCTGCGTCGTCGATGCGGACCGCGGCGAGCTGACCGAACTGGTCGCGCTGCCGTCCGGTGGCGACACCAGCTACCCCGGGCTGGTCTGGCACGACGACCTGCTGTGGGTGAGCTACTACTCGTCGCACGAGGGGAAGACCTGTGTCTACCTGGCCGAGGTCAGCCTGACCGGCTGAGCCTGGCCCGGCAGCCCGGCGGTCGGCTAGCGTGCCGGCATGCCATCGACGCTCAGCGAATCGACGGACCCGTACTGTCTGCGCCCCGGGGAGGCCACCGAGTTGCTGAACGGGCACCGGTGGCGGCGGTTCGTGGCGCTCGGCGACAGCGTCGTGGAGGGCATGTGTGAGCCGACACCGGGCTACCCGGACGTGCAGTGGGTCGACCGGGTCGCCGCCGAGCTGACCTCCGTGCGCCCCGAACTGGCGTACCGGAATCTGGGTCGACGCGGGCTGCGCGCGCACCAGGTGCGGGCCACCCAGCTCAGCCCGGCGCTGGCCTTCGCACCGGACCTGGCGCTTGTCGTCTGCGGCGGCAACGACGCCTTCCATCCGGCGTACGACGCGGAGGCGGTGGACGCCGAGCTGGCCGCGATGATCGTCGCGCTGCGCGAGGTGGGCGCCGACGTGATCACCCTGGGCATGTTCGACGTCTCACACAGCCCGGCGGTGCCCGCGCACCTCCGGCCCGGCCTGGGCGAGAGGATGCGCCGCCTGTCGGCCCACACGGCCACCCTCGCCGAACGCCTGAGAACGATCCACGTACACCTGACCGACCATCCCCTGACGGCCGACCCCACCCTCTACAGCAGCGACGGCCGCCACGGCAGCGCCCGCAGCGACGCCATAGCCACAGCCCAAACCCTGCGCACCCTCTCCCCCCACGGTCGACCCCGTTGATCATGAAGTTATTGCCACGACACCCCGCCGCGGAGGGCAATAACTTCATGATCGCCGTGGCCAGCCCGGGGGCGCGGTCAGTCGTGCAGGAGGACTCCGGTCAGGAGGACGCCGTGGGCCAGGTTGAGGATGCCGTCGCAGCCGGGGTAGCCGACCCTCGCCAGGCCGCCGGAGGCTCGGCGGCCGAACAGGTACGGGGCCAGGGAGTACGGGACATCCGCCGTCACCGTCTCACCGGTCTCGATCTGGACGAAGTCCATCGACACCCGGTCGGTCGGCAGGTACTCCTGGAGGATGGCACCGCCCTGCTCGACGGCGGCCCGCACACCGTCGGCCCAGTCCGCAGCGCTCAGCTCCGGGCCGAGCAGGACACCGTGCCCGGCCGAACCGTCGGCCGGCTTCGCCACCAGCGTGGCCTGCTCGGCGATGGCCCGGTCGAGCACCGCGGCGGTCAACGGCACCGTGTACGGCACGTGTCGGCGAATCAGTGCCTGGTCGTCGGCGGGCAGCCCGTCCACGTCCTCCCACAGCCAACCGAACGTGGTCTTGTTGCCGAGCAGCCAGGCCGCCGCCGACACGAACATCGGTAGGGTGCCGGCGGCGAGGGCCACTGCCACCGCGTCCAGACCGGCGGTCGGCGTGACCCGGTTGGGCACGAACAGCCGGAACAGCGCGTCGACAGGTGCGCCGTCGACGACCAGGCGGTTGTCGGCGTCCAGTGTGGCGGTGGCCACCGGGGCGATGACCAGGTCGATGCCGAAGTCCCGGGCCCGTACGGCGAGGGGGTCGAGAATCCGGATGAACGTCTGCGGGTCGTCGAGGCCCGGGTAGTCGCCGTCGAAGTCCATCAACAGCGCCACCCGGGCGCCCTCGGGCAGCCGCAGCTCCTCGCGGATCGCCACGAACCGCTGGTCCAGCAGCGACGGCGCGGCCCGCACCGGCAGGTCGTCGAGGATGCCGTGCTCCCGGTAGACGCCCTCGTACCGCTGGATGACGGTGTCGGCGTCGAACCCGCCACCGAGGCTGCTGTCGATGTTGTACTCGACGAACTTCGGCACGCCGGCGGAGAAGATGACGTCCGGACGGTACGCGGCCAGCAGCGCCTCGGTCAGCGGCTCGGCCTCGTCCAGCAGCCGGGTCTCCCCCGCCGGGACGCCGAGCAGCCGGCGCAGCTCACCGGCGGTGTCGGCCCGCCGGCGGCAGGCGTCGAGGATGAGCTGGGCCAGCCGGTCGCAGACCTCGTTGAGCTGCCGCCAGGCGGCGGCGCTGAGCACCGGGGGCCGGGCCAACCGCCACTGCTTGTTGTACGTCGCCCGACCGTGGAAGACCTGCTCCCAGGCCGCCGCCCCGCTTGCCACCATGGCTCGACGGGCCGGCTCCGGCAGGTCGTTCCAGGCCCGGTCGGCCGCCGGCCACGGGTAGTTCGGATCAGTCATGAGCCGTCCTTCATCGTGAGGTGGATCGCGGTGGCGAGCTGGTCGCGGCCGGGCTGGACGGCCCGGTCCAGTGCCGGGGCGAACGGCAGCACCGCCCCGTCCGGGCGGGTGACCCGGCGCGGCGGGGCGAGCAGCCGGACCCGCTCCACCACCGAGGTGATGATCTCGGCGGCCATGCCGCAGGAACGGTTGCCGTCGTCGAGCACCACGAGGCGTCCGGTGCGGGCCACCGACTCGGTGAGACCGTCGATGTCGAACGGGTACAGGGTGCGCGGGTCGAACACCTCCACCGAGACCTGGTCGGCCAGCTCCTCGGCGACGGCCAGCGCGTCGTGCACCAGGTGCCCGATCGCGACCACTGTCACGTCGTCGCCGAAACGGTGGATCCGACCCCGGCCCAGCGGCACCGGCGTCAGGTCGTCGACGTCGTCACGCACGTCCATCGCGCCGGCCGGGGCGAACACCACCACCGGGTCGTCGTGGCGGATCGCGGTCACCAGCAGCCCGTACGCGTCGGCCGGGGTGGCCGGCACGACGGTGACCACGCCGACGTGGGCGAAGAGGCTGTACGGGTGGTCGGAGTGCTGCCCGGCCCACCCGGTACGCGAGCCGGACCCGGGCACCAGGTAGGTGACGGGGACGCGGCACTGCCCGCCGGTCATCAACGGGAACTTGTGCGCGTGGTTGACGATCTGTTCGAAGACCAGGAACAGCAGCGACGGGATCTGGAACTCGATCACCGGGCGCAGCCCGGCCAGCGCCGCACCGGTGGCGAAGCTGGTGAACGCCTGCTCCGACAGGGGGGTGTCGCGGACCCGTTCGGTGCCGAACCGCTTGGCCAGCCCGGTGGTCACCAGCGACGCCCCGACCTGGACGTCCTCGCCGAGCAGGAACACCGCCTCGTCGCGGGCCAACTCGTCGCCGAGGGCCCTCGTCAGCGCCCGGCGGTACGACAGTCGGGGCACCTCAGCCACCTCCGGTGCGGGCGGTCAGGCCGCTGGCGTACAGGTAGGTCAACGCGTCGGCCGGGTCGGGTTGCGGGCTGTTCAGGGCGAACCGCACCGCCGCGTCGAGGGTCGCCTCGACCTCGGCGTCCACGGCGGCGCGGTCGGTGTCGGTGAGGCGTTCACCCTGGATGCGCACCGGGTCCCGGGCCCGACCACGGGTCACCTCGTCGGGGGGCCGGTAGTCGAGGCGTACCGCGTGTTCGAAGGTGTGGTGCACGTCGAAGCGGTAGGTCCGGGCCTCGATCAGCTCGGGGCCGCCGCCGGCGCGCATCCGGTCGACGGCGGCGCACGCGGCGACGCGTACCGTCTCGGGGTCCTGGCCGTCGACCTGGACGGCCGGGATGTCGAACGCGGCGGCCCGGCCGGCGATGCTGCCGGCCACCGCGCCGGCCACCGGCATGGTGGTCGCGTAACCGTTGTTCTCGCAGACGAACAGCACCGGCACCCGCCAGAGCGCGGCCAGGTTCAACGCCTCCAGCAGCATCCCCTCGTTGACCGCGCCGTCGCCGAAGAAGCTCACCCCGACGGTGTCGCGGCCCCGGCGGCGGTGGGCCCAGACCGCACCCGTGATGATCGCCCCCGAGGCGCCGACGATCGCGTTGGCCCCGAGCACGCCGATGCTCAGGTCGGCGGCGTGCATCGAACCGCCCCGGCCGGCGTTGAGGCCGGTGACCCGGCCGCACAGCTCGGCGAGCATCCGGGCCGGGTCGGCCCCGCGGGCCAGGACGTGCCCGTGCCCGCGGTGGGTGCCGGCGAGCACGTCGTCGGCGCCCAGCGCGGCGCAGACGCCGGCGGCGATCCCCTCCTGACCGAGGTACGGGTGGATGCCGCCGACGATCTGCCCGCCGTGGACCATCTCCACCGCCCGTTCCTCGAACCGGCGGATCAGCCGGACCGTGCGGTAGAGCCGGACCGGGTCGGCGTCGGTCACACGGGCCCCTTGATGGCGGCCAGGATGTCGTCCCAGAGCCTTGCCCGGGCGGCGAGAGCGGTGTTGACGGTGTCGGCGCACTCCTGCCACTTGGTGTCGTCGTCGCCGCACAGGTCGGCGAGCATCTGCATGGCCATCGGGGTGTGCTGTTCGCCGTCGACCTCGATGTGCCGCTCCAGGTAGTCGACGAAGGTGTGCAGCCGGTTGCTGACCTCGTTGACCGAGACGACCTGGGTGAACATGTCCGGGATCAGGTCCTCCCGGCCGAACGCGAACGCCGCCGCCTGGCAGTGCACCGGGGTGGACTCGATGATCTGCCAGGTGGTCGCGGCGAACCTCGCCGACGCGGCCGGCACCCCGGCCTCGGCGAGCGCCTCGGTGACCGGTCGGCCGGCGCGCAGCAGGTCGATGAGCGCGTTCACCGCCGTGGTGTCCGCGCCGGCCTCGGCCATGCCCCGCACGTACAGCTCGAAGTGGCTGATGTAGCCGCCGCCCAGCTCGTCGCTCTCCTCGACCATGACGATGTCGTTGATGAGGCGGCGGCTGCCGGTCGGGCCGGTCGGGATCCACGGCACCGTGACACAGGTCAGTTGCCGTTGCAGCGACTTCAGCAGGGACATGAAGTCCCACACCGCGAAGACGTGGTGCTGCATGAAGGTGACCAGCGCGTCGTGGGTGTCGAGGTTGGCGTAGAGCGGGTGCTTGACCACGGCGTCGCGCCGGTCGGTCACCGCCCGCTCCAACCGCTCGATGCCCGGGTGCGTCTTACCCCAGTCGTAGCGTGACATGTCAGCCTCCCTGCTGGGCGCGGTGGCGCCAGATGACCGGGCAGTAGTCGGGGTCCGCGTAGTCCGGCCGCCCGTCGTGGGTGCGGCGGACCAGCACGTCGTGGTTGTACGAGGCGAGGGTGCCGTCGGAGAGCGGATACTCCCGCCAGGCGTTGTCGCCGTCCTGCAGGTGCAGCGAGATCGCCTGTCGGGGGCGACCGCTGACGTTGGGGCCACTGCCGTGGTAGGTGCGGCAGTGGTGGAAACTCACGTGTCCCTTGGGGATCACCATCGGGATCTTGCGGATCTCCGCGCCGTTGTACGCGGCGTTCTCGGCCAGCATCTCCTCCAGCTGGCTGCGGTCCCGGTCGGCGAAGTGCCGCACCACCGTGTCGTCCGCGCCGATCTCCTTCCACCGGTGCGAACCGTCGACCATCGTGATGGTGCCCATCTCCTCCCCGCAGTCGTGGAAGGGGATGAACGCGGTCAGCATCTTCTCCGACGACGAGGACGCCCAGTAGTGCTTGTCGAAGTGCCAGGGCACGATGTTGCTCGGCTCGCCGGAGATCGGCGGCTTGTAGATCAGCGTGGACTGGAAGACCCGGATCTCGTCGGCTCGGGCGAGCCGGGCGGCGACCGCGCCGAGCAGCGGTTTGCGCAGAATCGCGCCGAGCCCGTCGTGCTCGTGGTGGACGTAGTCGTTGTGCCGCTGCACCGGCCCCTTGGATGGCTCCCAGTAGGCCAGCTTCGGTGGGCGTACCGGCAGCCGCCGGTCCCGCTCCCCGTCGTAGTAGCGCTGCGTGGCGGCGGCGAGGGCGTCCACCTCGTCGTCGGTGAACACCTTCTTCGACAGGTACCAGCCGTGCTCGGCGTAGTGCCGCACGTCGTCGTCGGACGGCAGCAGCGCCTGCTCCTCGGCGGTCAACGTCGGCTCGTACTCCGTCGCGGTCATGCCCCCACCCCCTGTGGTGTGGCCACCGCGGTGGCCAGTTCCCGCTCCTTGGCCTCGTAGAGGGCCTTGATGTTGCCGCTGCCGAAGCCGCGCGCGCCGCGTCGCTCGATCAACTCCAGGAAGAGCGTGCGACGCACGTGCATCGACTCGGCGAAGATCTGCAGCAGCTGGCCGTCGTGGTCGGAGTCGACGAGCACACCCAGCTCGCGCAGCCGGTGCAGTGGGGCGTCGACCCGACCGACCCGCGCCTCCAGGGCGTCGTAGTAGCTGGCGGGGGTGCCGGCGAAGCGCACCCCGCGCCGGCCCAGCGCCTCGACCGCGCCGACGATGTCGTCGGTGCGCAGCCCCAGGTGCTGCACTCCCCCACCGGCGTGCTGGTCGAGGAACGCGTCGATCTGCCCGGGTCGCCGGTTGCGGTCCGGTTCGAGCAGCACCACAGTGACCCGCCCGGACGGGCTCTGCACCACCTTGGAGTTCATGCCCTGTCCGTCGACCTCGATGTGCTCCTCGAAGATCTGCGCGAAGTCGAACAGCGCCTCGAAGTGCCGGACCGTCTCGTCGAGCTGACCGGGCGGCACGCAGACCGCCAGGTGGTCGATCTCGGCGAGCACCGGCGGGTGGCCGTCCGTCGTGGACGCCGCCGCGGTGATGGCGCCGGGCAGGAACTCGCTCCCCTCGCCCCGGCGCTGCACCAGCCGGTGCCGCACGTCGGCGAAGCCGTCCACCTCGGCGGTCACCACTTCGGCGTCCGCGCCGGTGCGGGTGGTCGGCGGCGTCACCCCGGTCGCGCCCCGACCCACCAGCTCGGCGTACGCGGCCGGCACGTCGTCGACCTCGACGGCGACGACCCCGATGCCGTCACCGTGGCGTTGCACGTACCGCGACGCCGGATGCTCGGCGCTCAGCCCGGAGGTGAGCAGCAACCGGATGTCGCCGTGGCAGAGCAGCAGTGAGCGCTGCCCCGCCAGCCCGGTCTCCGGACCACCCTGGCCACAGATCTCGAAGCCGACGGCGGTGCTGAAGTAGAAGGCCGCCTGTCGGGCGTCCCCCACGTAGAGTTCGATGTGGTCGATACCACGGATGTCCATGTCGCCTCAAACCCTTCCCACCCGATTCCCCCTGTGTTGCCGTCCGGGTACACCCCGCCCGGGATGCCGCCTCGATCACCCCCTCGGCTCGGCGACGCGCGCCAGCAGCAGGCTCACGTTCTGGCCGCCGAACCCGAACGAGTTGGTGATGGCGTACTCCAGGTCTGTCTTGCGGGCCGTGCCACGGATGTGGTCCGCCGGGCAGGCCGGATCCGGATCGTCGAGGTGGTACGTCGGCGGCAGCAGGCCCCGACCGAGCGCCAACGCGGTGGCCGCCGCCTCCAACGCCCCGGAGGCACCGAGCAGGTGACCGGTGAGCGCCTTGGTGGAGCTGACCGGCACACCGCCGACGCCGAAGACGTCGGCCAGCGCCGTGGTCTCCGCGATGTCACCGAGCTTCGTGCCGGTGCCGTGCGCGTTGACGTATCCGACCGCCGCCGCCGGCACACCGGCGCTGCGCAGCGCCCGGCGGATGCACGCCGCCGCGCCGCCGCCGTCCGGGCGGGGGGCGGTCGGGTGGTACGCGTCAGTCGTCGCGCCGTGACCGGCCACCTCCGCGTACCCGGCGACGCCGCGGGCCGCGGCGTGCTCGGCGCGTTCGAGCACCAGCAGCGCGGCACCCTCGGACAGGACGAACCCACTGCGGGAGGTGTCGAACGGCCGACTCGCCCGGCCCGGGTCGGTGCCGGCGCGCGCCAACGCCCGCGCGTTGCCGAAGGTGTCGGCGAAGGTCGGGAAGAGCGGTGCCTCGCTGGCCCCGCAGAGCACCACGTCGACCTCGCCGGTCGCGATGAGCCGCACCCCGTCGGCGACCGCCTGGGCGCCGGAGGCGCAGGCCGTGCCGACCGACGAGCTGTAGCCGCGGATGCCGTGCGCGATGGCGATCCGCGCCGCCGGCATGTTCGGCAGGATCCCGGTGAGCAGGTACGGGCTGACCGCCGCCCGACCCCGGGCCGCCCGGGCCAGCACCTGCGACTCCAGGGTGGCCATCCCGCCGACCCCACCGACGATCACACCGATCCGGTCGGGGTCGACGTCGCGGCCCACCTCGATGCCGGCGTCGGTGAGAGCGTCGGCGGCGGCGAGCAGGGCGAGGACGACGATCCGGTCCAGCACCCGGGTCTCCGGCCCGGACGCGACGGTACGTGGGTCGATGTCGGGCAGCAGGCCGGCGACGTCCAGCGACGCGCTCGCCGGGTGCCCCTCCGGCGGGCGGGTCAGCCCGGACCGGCCGGTGGTCAGCGCGTCGAAGGTTTCCTCGACGCCCCGACCGACCGGTGTGAACAGACCCATCCCCGTGATCAACGCGGTCATGAGCGTGCCTCGGTGAGGTAGCGCTCGCGCAGGACCACCTTGCGGACCTTGCCGGTCACGGTGACCGGGATGTCGGCGGAGCGCACCGGCACGACCCGGCGCAGTGTGGCGCCGACGTCCGGGCCGAGGGCGGCGCGGACCCGCTCGGTGCGGTCCTCGGCCTCGTCGGCGCCGGCGGCCAACTCCAGCAGCACGTCGGTGACGACCGCTCCGGCCTCGGCGACGATCACCACGGTGCAGTCGGTGACGTCCGGGCAGGACGCGAGGATGCGCTCCTCGGACAGCGCGGTGAAGAACCGCCGACCGTCACCGGCGTCGACCGAGTCCACCGCCCGGTCCAGGTGGTAGTAGCGGCCGTCGCTGTCGGCGCGCACCAGGTCACCGGTGAGGTACCAGCCGCGCTGGCGGAAGCGGTAGGTGGTGACCGAGTCGTTCCAGTAGCCCCGGAACAGCGACGGTGAGTCGATGCCCAGGAAACCCACCTCGCCGACCGGCACCGGCTCACCGTCGGCGCCGAGCACCGCCACCTTCGCGAACCGGTACGGGCGGCCGATGCAGCGGCCGTACCGGTCGGTGTCGGCGCGGTGGGTGATGTGGAACATCGAGTGCCCCATCTCGCTGGAGCCCAACCCGTCGATGAAGACCGAGCCGGGCACCTTCGCCACCCCGTCGCGGGTGATGGTGTCGCGCCAACCGACCGCGACCAGCCGGCGGATGTGCGGCTCGTGCGAGGCGTCGCCGGTGTTGAACCACAGCCGCACCGAGTCCAGGTCGTACCCGGACAGGTCGAAGCGGGCCAACTCCGCCCAGGTGACCGAGAAACCGAACACTCCGTCGGGGCGCCAGCGTTGGATGGCGTCCAGCACCTGCTCGCCGCCCTGCTCGGAGAGCAGGAACATCTGCGCGCGGTTGCCCAGCGCCTGGTTGACCATCAGCACCGTCGCGGTGTGCGGTGCGGGCAGCGCGTTGAGGATCCGGGTGGTGCCCTGCGCCTGCGGCATGGTGAGCAGGTGTCGGGTGGCCGCGAAGAGGCTGGCGTGCGAGTGCAGCACCGCCTTGGGCACCCCGGTCGTCCCGGAGGTGTGGGTGATCACGATCGGGTCGTCCGGGTGGTGCCGGTAGTGCGCCGGGGCCGCGGCCGAGTCACCCGTGCCGGCCTGCGCGGGAGTGCCGAGCAGGGGTACGCCGAGGTCGTGCCCGGCCAGCAGCGCGGTGTGCGCGTCGTCGGCCAGCACGCCGACGCCCCGCAGGCGGCGGATGTACTCGGCGGCTATCTCCGGGCGGAGTTTGCCGTTCATCAGCGCCGGGATCGCCCCGAGCCGGGCCAGCGCCAGGAAGCTGAGCACCATGTCGGCGGCGGCGGTGGCCCAGACGGCGACCGGGTCGCGGGGGCGTACTCCTTGTTCGTGCAGCCAGGCGGCGCGGGCGGTGACCCGCTCGTCGAGCAGCCCCAGCGTCAGCGGCGTCTCGGCGGGGTGCCCGTCGACGGCGGTGTCGAAGGTGAGGCCGGGCCCGTCCGGGTCGGCGCCGTGCGCCAGCACCCGGGCCAGAACGTTGCCCGCGCCCAGTTCGGTGTCGGCGGCCAGTGCGCCGCGCAGTCCCCGTGTCCTCATGGTCGTGCTCCTCCCCCCAGCAGCACCGCGACCGCCTCGGTCGGCCCGTCGGGTGCCTGTTCGATCAGGATCAGCAACACCTCGTCGGCGTCGCCGTCGTCGCGCAGCAGGTCGGCCTCGGCGACACCGTCGGTGTACGGGTCGCCGGTCGGGCTGAGGCAGACCACCGGTCCTCGCAGGTTCCAGCGGGCCGCGAGGTGCCCGGCGACGCTGTTGGGCACGGACTGGAAGAAGAACAGCGGGCCGATCCGCCCGCCGGCCTCGACGGTGGCCCGTACGTGCTGGGCGCTGGCGAGATCACCGCTGGCGCTGACCAGCACGATTCCCGTCCGCACCCCGGCGGGCACTCCCGCCGACCCGTACCCCCGCCGCAGACACCGTTCCGCGACGGCCACCACCACCGGCGCGAAGTCCGAGTGCACAAACCCCGGCACCCCCGCCACGGTGCCCCCGACGTCCCCGCCCTCGGGCCAGAGAGCCCGAGCTCTCTCCCCCGGCGATCGTGCGGTTCCGGTCGTCGATTCGGGCGCCTGCTCAGATTCGTCGGGGCAGAACGTGCGCGGCGGGGAGTGGGGGGCGGTCATCCGACGCCGACCAGGAGAGCGGTGTTGGCGCCACCGAAGGCGGCGTTGAGGGTCAGGGCGTGGGTGGCTTCCGTCCTTTGCGGACGGTCTCTGACGATGTTCAGAGGGCAGGATTCGTCGGGGCCCAGCCATCCGGCGTTGACCGGCAGGTCGCCGTGGCGCAGCGCGAGCGCGGTGACCACCAGTTCGAGCAGCCCGGACGCCTCCAGCGCGTGCCCGTGCACCGACTTCGTCGAGCTGACCGGGACCCGGGCGGCATGACCGCCGAGAGCCCGACGCAGGGCGGCGGCCTCGGCGGCGTCGCTCTGCGCGGTACCGGTGGCGTTGGCGTTGACGTAGCCGACGGACTGCGGTGGCAGCCCGGCCCGGCGCAGCGCGCCGTCGACCGCGCGGGCCAGCCCGGTGCCGCCGGGCTCCGGCTGGCAGGGATGGAACGCGTCGCCGGCCCGCCCCCAACCGACCACTGTGGCCACCGGCTCGACACCGCGTCGCCGGACGGCGCGCGACTCCAGCACCACGGCGGCCACGCCGTCACCCAGCAGCAACCCTCGACGGCCGGCGCTGAACGGGCGGACCGCCCCGTCGACAGCGAGGGCGCGACCGGCGTCGAAGAGCGCGTACTGGTCCGACTCCACCAGGTAGCCGGCAGCGACCACGACCCGCTCGACATCATCCCGGGTGATCCGGGCGGCGGCGTCGGCCACCGCCGTGCTGGCCGACACGCAGGCGCTGGTGTAGACCCGGATGTGATCGGACAGCCCACATCGTGCGGCGAGCTGACCGGCGAGCGCGGCCGGCGTCGGGCCCACGGCCGGGCCGCCGTGCACGGCGAGGAGCAGGGTGCACCCGGCGCGCTGCGCGCGGTTCAGACCGGCCGCGCGGCAGGCCGCGTCGATCGCGGTGGCCAACTCGTCGGGGAGGGTAGCGACCTCGGGCAGGGTGGCCGCCACTGTGACCCGGCGGGCGGCGGTGTCGAACCGGTCCACCGGTCCGAACGCCGGCACGCCGGCCAACACCCCGGCGAGCTGCGCATCGGCGCCCCGTCCCAGGGCGCTGACCGCGTACACACCGGTGAGCTGGGCGACGCGCGCCTCAACCATCTGCGGAGGCGGTCAGCGACGCCCGGAACACCACCAGGGCGTCGTCGACTGTGCGGATGCCGGCCAGTTCGTCGTCGGTGAGGTCGAGCCGGCGTTCGTAGCGCTGCTCGACGAGGTGCACCAGCCAGGCAAGCTCCATCGAGCCGATCCGGTCGGACACGTCGGCAGCCGGTTTCGCGGTGAGTTCGGCGAGCATGGTCATCAGGTCAGCTCGCCCCAGATCGGGCTGACCGCCCATCAGCTCTTGTCGCTCGTCGCCTCGGTGACGCGATCGGCGACCATTGTGGTGAACTCGCCGACCGTCATCAGGGCGAGCTGCTCCGACTCGTCGTCGGCGAACGTCAGGCCGTACCGGTCCTCGACCCGGACGGACAGGTCGGCCAGGGCGAGTGACTCCAGGTCGACGCCGGAAGGGCCGAGCGTGGTGTCGTCGTCGAGCCCCTCGACGTCGTAGTTCATGTCAGCGAGCTGCTCGACGACGAAGGCGCGGACCTCGGCTCTCATGGATACCCTTTCTGCGTGGCTCAGCTGACGGTGTCCGGTCGGGACACCGCCTACGTGTGGGTCGGCCGGGACACCGGCGGTCAGCCGGATCCGGCCGCTGTGCTGCTGCGGCGGGCGGGTGCTCTGCTGCTCGGTCGCCCGGACGCCGAGCTGGTGCTGACGCACGACCGCGACGGACGGCCGGTCGTCCGGGTAGACGAGGTGACCGGGTCGGTCGAGCTGGCGGTCAGCGTCAGCCGCACCGCCGGGCTGGTGGTGGTCGCCGCCCGTCGGGCCGGCGCGGTCGGGGTGGACGTGGAGCGGATCCGCCCGCTGCCGGCGCTCGCGCTGGCCCGCCGCTGGTTCCCGCCCGCCGAGCTGGCCTGGTTGGGCGATCGGCCCGAGGCCAGCCGGACGGTGGACTTCCTGCGGCTGTGGACCGCCAAGGAGGCGGTCGGCAAGGCGCTCGGGCAGGGATTGCGCGGCGGCGGGCTGCGTCGGCTGATGCCGCCGCCGGGGCTCCCGTTGCGGCCGGTGCCCGGCACCGGGCCGCTGCGGGTCGGCCACCCGCCGCTGGGCGGGGGCCTCGTCCTGGCGGTCGCCGCACACGCGGGCGAGCAGGTCGACGTCGAGGTGGTGCAGCGGCCCGGTCACGGGGCGACCGCCGAGCGCAGCGCGTCGGTCGAGCGGACCAGCTTGCCGGTGGTGGTACGGGGCAACTGATCGAGCAGGTGCAACGCTCTGGGCCGTTTGTAGCCGGCCAACCGCTCGGCGAGGAGCTTGTCCAGCGTCTCCTCCGACAACGGGCCGTCCGGTTGGACGTACGCGGTGATGCCGTCGTCCCAGACCACCACGGCGGCGGCGACGCCGGTCAGCTCGGCGACGGTGGCCTCCACCTCGGTCAGGTCGACCTTCATCCCGCCGACGGAGACCTGCGAGTCGAGTCGACCGCGCACCGTGACCAGGCCGGTGTCGTCGTCGACGGTCCCGGCGTCGCGGGTGTGCAGCCAGCCGTCGGACCAGCGGGTCGGGTCGCTCAGCCCGACGTACGGCGACGCCGGGCAGGACACCCACAGCTCACCGCCGGACTCGCGGACCTCGATCCCGGGCGCGGGGGCGATCGACGGTCGGTGCGACCCGTGCAGGTCGGTGCCGATCACCCCGACCTCGGTCATCCCGTACATGTTGCCCAGGGGTACGCCGTACCGGTCGGTGAACGCCCGGGCGACGGCGGCCGGGACCAGCTCACCCCCGGTGGTCATCCGCCGCAGCTGTGGCAGTGGACCGGTCGGGCGGGTGGAGGCGAGCAGTCCGATGTGGAACGGCACGCCGAGCACTGTGGCCGGCGTGGGGCCGGCGCCGATCGCGGCCAGCACGGCGTCGCCGCTGAGCCGCTCCGGCGGCACCAGCTCGACCCCGGCGTGCAGCCCGTAGAGCAGGCCACCGACCAGGCCGAGCACGTGCACCATCGAGGGCAGCAGGATGATCCGCTCGCCGGGCAGCGCCACCCCGTCGATCCGGGTGTAGCGGTGCACCTCGGCGACCAGGTCGGCGGCGGTGCGGCCGATCACCTTGGACGGGCCGGTGGAGCCGGAGCTGAGCTGGATCACGGCGTGGCCGCTGACCGCCGGGCGGTCGGCGTACCGGGTCACGCCCTCGGTGACGTCGACGAAGATCTTCAGGGCGCCGCCACCGGTCCGCACCGGAGCGACCACCACCTGCGGGGTCAACCGGGTCAGCGCCCGGTCCACCTCGTGGTCGGTGAGCCGGTGGTCCAGCAGGATCGCCTGCCCCCCGGCGCGCCAGGTGGCGAGCAGGTTCACCACGTACGCCAGCGACGGCGGCAACCGCAGCGCCACGGCGCCACCGGGGCGCAGTCCGGCGGTGGTCAGCCGCTCCTGCGCGGCGGTGACCAGCCGGTGCAGGGTCGCCCGGTCGACGGGCTCGGGCAGACGAAGACAAACGTCGGTCGGGTGGCCGGCGAAGAGGACTTCGTCCACCCAGCCGGGGTCTGTCGCCGTAGGATCTTCTGCCGTCACTGCCGTTCACCGCCCAGCATGAAAGAGGGCGAATCCGCCCATCACGTACGCTTGTCGGGGTGCTGCGGGGAACCATACGACTCCCACGTGGCCATTGCTAGATGCGAATGGATGGATCAAAAGCAGCGGCCAGCCGGATTGCCGACAGCCCGTTCGGCGGGCAGGATCGGGCGGGTGATTCGGCAGAACGTCACCGAGGCATGACCCCTCGTACAACCGTCGCGCGTCCTCAGCCGGACGGCCGATGGCGGCGAGGTCGCCGGCCGAGCGAGACGGCTCTCGGGCGCCAAGGCCTGTTTCACAAGGGCGGTCGAGCCGAGGCGGTGCCCTGGCGACGGCCGGCCAGTTCTTATCAAACGGGCCTTAGCTCGGTTTGATGCTGGCGAGTTGGACGAGCAGCTGAACCAGGCGGTACGCCTCGGCGACGTCGGCGGCGTGGAAGGCGACCGTCCGGCCACCACCGACGCGGGTAACACCCGGCACCAGAACTGCGAGGTCGACCATGTACGGCCCGTACAGGTCGACCTCGACGTCAACCGGCCCGGCCATCTTCGCCGGCGGTATCGAGGCGAGCCGGGCAACCGCGTCGGCGGCGGCATGGCGCAGCCGCTCCCGTGCCTCCTGCGGATGCAGGGCCACCGCGGCGGCCTGACCCAGGGTCTGCTTGACGGCGACGGTGACCGCCGAGGGCACCACCGCGCTGAACTCGGCGCAGGCGGTGTCGTCCCCGCTGAGCAGGACGACGGGCGCATCGAGGTGCCCTGCCATGGCGACGTTGAGGCCGATCTCGCCCAGCGACCGCCCGGCCACCCGTACGTCGAGGATGGCGTCGCTCATCGTGTGGGCCAGCACGGCGGGCCCGGCACCCGCCCGAGCGTGATAGCCGATGAGCAGGACGGCATCGGTGTGCTCGTCCAGCCCGGCGAGCATGCCCAGCGGCCGGGGTTTGCCCCGCACCAGGTGAGCACGCTGGTCGAGGTCCTCGGGCAGGATGTTCCGGAACGTCCCGTGCGCGTCGGCGACCCACACGACCGCCTCGGGTTCGGCATCGAGGACCCCGGCGATCACCGCGTTCGCCTCGGCCGTCATCAACGCCCGGCCGCGCTCGTAGTCGTACCGATCCGGATTCGTCTCGGTGGGATGAACGATCCCCGAGATGCCCTCCATGTCCACCGAGATCAGTACCTTCACAACTGCAAGACCCTACGCGCCGCAACCCGTCCCCACCGCGCCGATCTTGCGGTTTCGGTCGTCGAGACGCGTGACATGCCCCCTATGTCGCGACACCAAGTGCAAGATCGCGGGAAGAGGGCGCCGGGGGCGCGGGGAGCTTCAGGCCAGGGCTGGGGTTTGGGCGTGGATGTGGAAGCGCAGCGAACGGGCGTCGGTGAAGCACTCCCGCATCGGGCGTACGAGGTCCCGGTGCTCGGGGCTGCGTTCCCACTCCTCGAAGTCGGCCAGGCTCGCCCACTCGCTGGTGATCAGCCACTGCTCCGGGTCGGTCGACGACCGGCACACCTGGTCGACCAGGTGCCCCGGCACACCGCCGGCGACCAGGTGTCGCACCTGTTCGTACGCGGCGAGGAACGCCTCGGTGCGCGGCACCGGCACCCGTACCAGAAAGACCACCCGGGCCCGTTTGTCGCTCATGACGCCTCTTCTCTCATCGGCGCGGCCCCGCGCAGGACCAGCGCACTGTTGAACCCGTCGAAACCCCGCGCGCAGATCAGGGCGAGTCGGCTGCGCGGTCGGCGGTGCTCGCGCAGGAAGTCCAGCTCGCAGCCCTCGGCCACCTCGTCCGGTCCCGCCGACGCGGGCAACGTGTCGTGGGCGAAGGCGAGCAGCGCGGTGGCCACGTCCAACGCCGAGCCGCCCTGGTACGCCCGACCGGTCAGCGGTTTCTGCGTGGTCACCGGGGGCGGCCGGTCGGCGAACACTGCCCGCAGCGCCTCGGCCTCGCTGCGGTCGTAGCGGGGCACGCCGAGAGCGTCGGGCAGCACCACGTCGATTCCGGCGGCGGCGACGCCCGCCCGGTCCAGAGCCAGCCGCATCGCCCGCGCGTACTGGGCCGGGTCGCCGCTGCTCTGCGCCGTGGTGTGCGCGGCGTCGTGGGTGGAGCCCCACCCGCTCACCTCGCCGTAGACCCGGGCGCCCCGGGCCAGGGCGTGCCCCAGCTCCTCCACCACGAACACCGCTCCTCCCTCGGCCGGCAGGTAGCCGCTGGCGGTGGCGTCGAACGGCCGGTACGCGCGCTCCGGGTCGGCGACGTCACTGAGCAGCCCCGAGCGCAGCTGACAGGCGAGCGCGTACGGGCTCAACGGGCACTCGGTGGCCCCGGCGATCACGACCGGGGTGCCCCGGCGCACCGCGCGGGCGGCGTGGGCCAGGCTGTCCAGGCCGCCGGCCGACTCCGCGACCAGCACCCCGCTCGGGCCCTTGAACTGGTGGTGGATGGAGAGCTGCCCGACGCTGGCGGCGTAGAACCAGGCGATCGACTGGTACGCCCCGACCGTCCGCGAGGTGCCACCCCACAGCCGTTGCAGTTCCCGCTGACCGAACAGGTTGCCCCCGGACGAGCTGGCCAGGGTCACCGCGTAGCCGTACGGGTCGGGGGCCCGGTCGGGCAGGCCGGCGTCGGCCAGCGCCAGCCGGGTGGCGGCGAAGCCGAGGTGCGTCCACCTGTCGGTCTGCACCAACTGTCGACTGTCGGCGTAGGAGTCGGCGGTGAAGCCGGGCACCTCCCCGCCGAAGCGGGTCGGATAGCCGGCCGGGTCGAACAACGTGATCGGCCCGGTCCGGCGGGTGCCGGCAAGGACCGTACGCCAGTGCGCGTCCGCGCCGATGCCGCTCGGTGCGACCACCCCGATGCCGGTCACCACCGCCCGGGCCGTCGCGCCGCCACTGTGCGAAGCGGCGCTCACGCCAGCACTCCGCTTCGCTCCGCGCCGGCGTGAGACGCCGCGCTGCTGTGCCTGATGGTTCGCTCGCTACGCTCGCTCACGCCGCCACCGCGCCGAGCATCCGACGGAAGACCATCGCCGACTGGAAACCGCCGAAACCGCTGCCCACCGAGAGGGCCACGTCCACCGGCACCTCCCGTGCCTCATTGGGTACGTAGTCCAGGTCGCACTCCGGGTCCCGGGTGCTCCAGTTCGCCGTCGGCGGCACCACACCGAACTCGATGGCGAGGGCGCACGCGGCCATCTCGATCGACCCGATCGCGCCGAGCGAGTGCCCGACCATCGACTTGATCGAGCTGATCGGGATCCGGTACGCGGCCTGGCCCAGCGCCCGCTTGAACGCGGCCGTCTCGTGTCGGTCGTTCTGCCGGGTGCCCGAGCCGTGGGCGCTGATGTAGGAGACCTGCTCGGGCAGGATCCGGCCCTGCCGGAGCGCGTCGGTGACGGCGAGGCCCATCTCCAGCCCGTCCGGTCGCAGCCCGGTCATGTGGAAGCCGTTGCTGCGGCTGGCGTAGCCGGCCACCTCGCAGTAGATGTGCGCTCCCCGACGCCGGGCGTGGCCGGCCTCCTCCAGCACCAGCACCGCCCCGCCCTCGGCCAGCACGAACCCGTGCCGATCGGCGTCGAACGGGCGGGAGGCGTGTGCCGGGTCGTCGTTGTCCGGGCTGGTCGCCTTGATCGCGTCGAACGAGGCGACAGTGACCGGCGAGATCGGCGAGTCGGACGCGCCGGCCAGCATCACGTCCGCCTCACCGTCCACGATCATCTGGTGGGCGTACCCGATGGCGTCGATGCCGGAGGTGCAGCCGGTGGACACGACCTGCGCCGGGCCGTGCAGCCCGTGCCGGCAGGCCACGTCCGCGGCGAGGCTGCTGGGCACCAGCGCCTGATAGAGGTACGGGCCGCCGCGCGTGCCGTCCACCAACCACCGTCGGCCGTGCTCGCTCACTGTGACGTACTCCTGTTCCAACGCCATCGTGCCGCCCACCGCCGTGCCCAGCACCACCCCGGCCCGGTCCCGTTGCGCGTCGGTGAGCTCCAACTGGGCGTCGGCCACCGCCTCGGCGGAGCAGGCCAGCGCGAACTGCACGTACCGGTCGGCCCGGCGTCGCTCGGCCTCGCTCAGACCCGCCGCGACCGGGTCGAAGTCGCACTCCGCCGCGATCTGCGACCGGAACGCCGACGGGTCGAAGAAACTGATCCGCCGGGTGGCGGTGCGCCCCTCGGTGATGGTCTTCCAGAAGCGGTCCCGGCTGGCGCCGCCCGGGGCCACCACCCCGATCCCGGTCACCACCGTGCGGCGCCCGGTCATGGTGCCTCCACCAGTTCGGTGTCGACGTGACCCAGTTCGGGCCGGGGGGCGAGCGGGCCCAGGTGGAAGACCACCTCGGCCGGTTCGACGCCGGTGTTGCGCAGCCGGTGCCGCACGTTCACCGGTACGAACAGCCCTTCACCGGCGGCCAGCAGCGTCGGCTGATCGTCAAGGTCGACGGTGATCGCGCCCCGCACCAGGTACAGGAACTCCTCGCTGTACGGGTGGTAGTGCTCGGCGATCCGCTCCCCCGGCTCGAGTGTGGCCACACCGAGGAAACCTGAGGTGCTGCCGACGGTGCGGGGGCCGAGCAGCACCCGCAGCTCACCGCCGCGACGGCGGTCGGCGGGTACGTCCCGGGCGGCGATCGGGCGGGTGCTCAGGTCACTCATCGTCGGCTCCCGTCGGTGCGTCGCTGGCGGTCGGCGTGCCCTGGTCGGCGCGCTGCCAGGCGATCCGCTCCACCCGGTCCTTGATCACCGCGAGTTGGATCACGCTGTTGGTGTTGATCCGCTCGGTCATCGCGGCGTTGTCGACCGGCGCGGTCGGCTTCATCGCGAAGTCCTGCGTCCAGGTCATCCGGGTGCCACCGGCCTCCTCGGTGTAGCGCCAGTGGATGCGCATGTACTCGAACGGCCCGGTCTCCACCCGGTGCGCCCGGACCTGCCTGCTCACCGGGTCGTCGGTGCGCTCGCTGACCCAGCTCCAGGACACCCCGTTCTCGTCGGGGTACATGGTGAGGCGGAACCGCACCGTGTGCGCCTCGCGGTGCAGGATCTCCACCACGGCGTACTCGGTGAACAGCTCGGTCCAGTTCGCCACGTCGTTGGTGACCTCCCAGACCAGCCCCAGCGGCGCGTCGATGACCACGCTGTTCTCGGTGTGCCCGGGCGGGTCGGCGCGGCGGGCGACCAGGTCGGCCACCGCCGGGATGCTCAGCTGTCCGGCCTGCTCGGGGATGGCCACCTGCCAGCGGTCGGCGACGACCGCCGACAGTTCCAGCAGGGCGAGCGAGTCCATGCCCAGCTCCTCCAGCGACGCGGCGGGCGCGCGGGCCGCGGCGTCGGCGTCCAGCCCGCAGTGCGCCACCAGGATGTCGGTGATCTCGGCGGTCATCGGGCGACCATGGGTGACGGTCATCGGGTCCTCCTGTGGGTTGCGTCGGGATCTGCGGCGGGCGCGGTGCGCGGTGCGGGGGTGGCCGTCGGCCCGGGAGCGGGCGCGGAGAGCAGACGGTCGACCAGGCCGGTGGTGTAGCGGCCCTTGCGGAATGCGGCGTCGTCGAGCACCCGCCGGACGAACGGGATGGTGGTGTGCACGCCCGGACCGGCCACATCGAACTCGTCCAGGGCACGTTCCAGCCGGTTGAGGGCCAGCTCCCGGTCGGGTGCCCAGACGATCACCTTGGCGAGCAGCGAGTCGTACCAGGGACCGACCAGGTAACCGGCGCTGGCGTGGGTGTCCACCCGGGTGAACGGGCCACCGGGTGGGGTGAACCGCTCCAACCGGCCGGGGGTGGGGGCGAAGCCGCGCTCGGGGTCCTCGGTGTTGACCCGACACTCCACCGCAACGCCGTGCAGGCGGATCTCCTTCTGCCGCCACCGCAGCGGTACGCCGGCGGCGATGTGGAGTTGCTCGTGCACCAGGTCGATCCCGGTGACCATCTCGGTGACGGGATGCTCCACCTGGATCCGGCAGTTGATCTCCAGGAAGTGGAACTTCTCCTCGGCGTCGACAAGGAACTCCAGCGTGCCGGCGCCAACGAAACCGACCTCGAGGGCACCCCGCAGGGCGGTCTCGGCGATGGTGTCGAGAACGGCGGCGGGCAGCGCCGGCGCGGGCGCCTCCTCGACCAGTTTCTGGTGCCGGCGCTGCACCGAGCAGTCCCGGGTGCCCAGGTGCACCCCGTTGCCGTGGGCGTCGCAGAGCACCTGCACCTCGACGTGCCGCGCCTCGGTGAGGTAACGCTCGACGTACACCCGGTCGTCGCCGAAGGCTGCCTGCGCGGCGGCCCGGGTCCGGGTGTACGCCCGGCGCAGCTCGCCCGGGGTGCGCACCACTGTCATCCCCCGGCCCCCGCCCCCGGCGGCGGCTTTCACGATCACCGGGTAGCCGACGGTGTCGGCCACCTCGGCCGCCGCGGCGGCGGTCGGTACCGGCGCGACACTGCCCGGCGACAGCGGCAGGCCGGCGCGGCTCATCAGTGCGCGGGCCGAGGACTTGTCGGCCAGCGCGGCCATCACCGCCGGTGGCGGGCCGATGAACGTCAGCCCGTTGTCGGCGCAGATCTCGGCGAAGTCGGCGTCCTCGGAGAGGAAGCCGTAGCCGGGGTGCACGGCCTGCGCCCCCACCTGCCGTGCCGCCTCCACGATGGCGGCCGCGTTGAGGTAGCTGCGCCGACTCGACGCCGGTCCGATCCGGACGGCCTGGTCGGCGAGGCGTACCGCCGCCGAGTCGGCGTCGGCGGCGGAGTAGACCACCGCCGTCCGGACGCCGAGCTCCTTGCAGGCGCGCAGCACCCGCAGCGCGATCTCGCCCCGGTTGGCGATCAGCACGGTCTCGAACATTGTCAACCACCCCGCGCCGTCATGCCGGATCCAGTTCGACGAGCGGCTGGTCGTACTCGACCGGCTGGCCGTCCTCGACGAGGATCGCGGCCACCCGGCCGGCCCGGTCGGCGGTCACCTCGTTCATCAGCTTCATCGCCTCGACGATGGCCACCGGCTGGCCGGGGCGGACCAGGTCGCCCACCGCGACGAACGGTCGCGCGCCCGGCTCCGGCGCCCGGTAGAAGGTGCCGACGATCGGTGCCCGCACCGAGGCACGGCCGGGCACCGGCGGCCGGAGCACCGCAGGGGCGGCGTTGGGCGTCGGACCAACCGCCGGTGCCGACTCGGCCCGGGGCAGGGGTACGTCCGGTCGGGTCGCCTCCTCGGGGTGCCACTCGACCTCCAGCACCGCCGGCCCGCTGCGCAGCCGGATCCGGCGCACCGGCCCGGCCAGCTCGGCGATCAGGTGCTGCGCCTGCCGGCGCAGCCCGGCGAGGGCCTCCTCGCCGTCCACAGCGACGTCGTCGGACGCGTCGACCGTCGACAGCGCCCCGTCGCCGGCCGTCATCGCAGGCCCGCCCGAGTGCCGACGCGGTTCGCGCCGAACCGTCGGAAGCGTTGCCGGCGCAGCCGGACCAGCATGGCCGGCGGCACGTCCAGCAGCGGCAGGAGGTTGGCCAGCAGGGCGGCACGCAACCGGTGGGCGGTCTCCGCCGGGTCGTCGTGCGCGGCGCTCGACGGCTCCGACACGACCTCGTCGACCACCCCGAGCCGGCGCAGGTCGGGCGCGGTCAGTCGCAGGGCGCGGGCGGCCTGCGGGGCCGCCGACCGGTCCGGCCAGAGGATCGCCGCACACCCCTCAGGGCTGATCACCGAGTAGACGGCGTTCTCCAGCATCAGCACGCGGTCGGCCACCGCCAGCGCCAACGCGCCGCCGCTACCGCCCTCGCCGGTGATCACCGCGAGCACGGGGGTGGGCAGCACGGTGAGGGTGAGGATGTTCTCGGCGATGGCCGCCGCCTGGCCGTGCTCCTCGGCGCTCACTCCCGGGTCGGCGCCGGGGGTGTCCACCAGGGTGACCACGGGCAGGCCGAGGCGGGCCGCGAGGCGCATGAGCCGCAGCGCCTTACGGTGCCCGGCCGGGCTGGCCATGCCGAAGTTGCGGGCGACCAGATCGGCGGTGGTGTGCCCCTTCTGGTGACCGATGACCATCACGTGCCGGCCGGCCAACCGCGCCAACCCACCAACGATGGCCGGGCAGTCCGCGCCGAGCCGATCGCCGTGCAGCTCCACGAACCCGTCGAAGACCGAGTCCAGGTAGTCCAGTGTGGTGGGCCGCCCCGGGTGCCGCGCCATCCGGACGGTGTCCCACGCGTCGCGTACCACCGGGATGCCGGCGTCTCCCTCGGCCGCCGGGTCCGTCGGACGCGTCACGACGGCGCCGTCGTCGGCAAGGCGCTCGCGGTGCGACGCCGGCTCCTGACGGGGTACGGGCGGATGCGCCGGACGGCCGGCGCGGGTCGCGGCGAGCAGCGCCGTCAGCCGTCCGCGCAGCGACCGGCGCTGCACCACCATGTCGACCTGCCCGTGTCGGAGCAGGAAGTCGGCGGTCTGGAAGCCCTCCGGCAGGGCCCGCCCCGTGATCTGACGGATCACCCGGGGGCCGGCGAAGCCCATCCGCGCGCCACTCTCGGCGAGCACCAGATCGGTGTTGGTGGCGAACGAGGCGGCCACTCCGCCGTAGGTCGGGTCGGTGAGGACGCTCACGGTGAGCAGTCCCGCCTCGCGCAACGCGGCGATGGCCTGACTGACGGTCGCCATCTGCATCAACGACAGCGCGCCTTCCTGCATCCGCGCACCGCCGGACGCGGTGATCAGGACGAGCGGCGTGCGGTCGTCGAGCGCCCGTTCGGCGGCCCGGGTGATCAGCTCGCCGACCGCACAGCCCAGGCTGCCACCGAGGAAGCGGAAGTCCATCACCGCCAGGGTCACCGGGTTCCCGCCGATGGTGGCCGTGGCGCAGACGACCCCCTCGGCAAGACCCGTGCTGGCCCGCGCGCCGGTGAGCCGGTGCGGGTACGGCAGCACGTCGACGAAGTCGAGCGGGTCCGCCCCCGGCAGCCGGTCGGGCAGCAGGCGCAGCGAACCCGGGTCGACCAGTTGGCGCAGGCGTTCCGGCGCGCCGAGTCGGGCATGCTCCCCGCACTCCGGGCAGACGTCGAGGTTGCGGCGCAGCCGTTTGCGGTAGAGCAGGGTCGCGCAGCCCGCGCAGCGGGACCAGAGCTGCTCTTCGCGCGGCGCGGTGGCCGTCACGACCGCCGCCCGGTGTCCGGGGAATCGAACCGGTAGAAGCACCGCGCCATGGCGTCGCGCGGCGAGCGCCAGGTCGACAGGTACGGCGACACGTACGGGCGTAGGCGGTCACTGACCCGGATGAACTCGGGGTGGTCACGCGCGGCCTCCACCGCGCCCTCCGCCGGCTGGGCGGTCTCGAGCAGGTGCACATAGAGGTCGTGCAGTCGGTACAGCGAGCGGTGCCGGACACCGACCAGGCGCGGCAGCTCCGTCGCGTCCGACTCGGCGAAGATCTCGGCGACCCGATCCTCGGCGGTCGGATCGACCTTCGCGATGATCAGCGATCGGTCCATGTTGGGCCTCCCCCCACGGCGTCCGGCCGGCGACGGGTGGCCCCCGGACGCGCTGGACGACTGCCGACACGATGCGCCGATCCTCGTCACGGCGGCGTCACAGTGCCAGGTCGGCCAGCGACGGATGATGGTGACGCTGCGTTGACGCAACCTGTGTATCAGCTATGTGCCGGGTGAATTCGACGCGCCAATGTTTATGCAGTTCAGAACCGATTTCGGGTTGGCTGTCGCCAATACAAGGTCCACGTTGGCGTTGACGCAACGTGACCGTTATTGATAATCTTCAGCGTGGTCAGCCCGGCGGCCTCGGCGGGCGGGGCCGCGCCCGGCCACGCCACGATCGGCGGGGTCGACAGTGGCGTCGAGGGCAACCGATCCGGGACACAGCAGACAGTCGGGACGAGCGTTCCGCAGGGGGTGCCGCCGTGGCCGCTGATTCGTCCGTGCCGACCGCCGGAGACCCGCCCGAGGAGGGCGTCTCACTGCACCTGCTCGGAGGTTTCCGGCTCCTCCGCGAGGCGGTGCCGGTCGTGGTGCCGCGCGGGCTGCAACGGGTGATCGCGCTGATCGGGCTCCGCCCCGGCGCCACCCGCAGTCAGCTCGCCGGGCTGCTCTGGCCCGACGCGTCGGAGGAACGGGCGCTGTCCTCCCTCCGTACCGCCCTGTGGCGGCTGCGACAGGACCCGTGCTGCCCGATGACGGTGGCCAGCGACACCGTACGCCTCGGCCCGGCCGTCCGGCTCGACGTGGACGACCTGGTCGGCACCGCGGCCCGGGTCCGGGACGGCGACGACCCGCGCACCGCGGCCGGCGCGCTCGCCGCCGGGCGGCACGACCTCCTGCCCGGCTGGTACGACGACTGGGTGCTGCTGGACCGGGAACGCCTGCGCCAACTCCGCCTGCACATGCTGGAACAGGTGGCCGGGCACCACCTGGCCGCGGGGCGGCACGGCGAGGCCCTCGAAGCCGCGTTGGAGGCGATGGCGGCCGAGCCGTTACGGGAGACGCCACACCGGCTGGTGGTCCGCATCCACCTGGCCGAGGGCAACGCCTTCGAAGCCGTGCACGCCTTCTACGTCTACCGGGACCTGCTGCGCCGGGAGCTGCGGCTGGAGCCGAGCCCCGCCATGAGCGCCCTGCTCGACGACACCCTCGCTCCGATCCGCCAGGCCAGCCGCGAGGCCGTCGCCGACCGCCCGTCACCCGCCGTCCGGCGTCCGTGACAACGGTGGCCGTCACCGCCCGTTCGGCCTACGTGACGGTGATGTGACAGGCGCTACGGCACGGTGGGCGCACAGAGCACGTGGCACCGGTCCCCGAGGGGTCGGGCAGGCCACCGGCGGAAGGGGTCCCATGAGTCGTCTACTGATCGTCAGCCGGATCATCCCGGGAGCGGAGGGGCGGGTCGCGCAGATCTTCGCCGAGTCCGACGCCACCGAACTGCCCGGCCTGACCGGTGTCACGCACCGATCCCTGTACTGCCTGCACGACCTGTACGTACACCTGCTGGAGACCTCGGACGACGTCGACCCGGACGCGCTCGCGGCGGCCCGCAACCACCCGCTCTTCCGACAGGTCAACGAGCGGCTCTCCGCGCACACGTCGCCGTACCTGCCGACCTGGCGTTCCCCCCGGGACGCGATCGCCGGCTGCTTCTACCGGTGGGACGCGGCCGAGGCGCCCGCGGCGCGGCCGGCCAGCACCGAGGCACCCGCTCCGCGCCCGGCCGTCACCGAGGCGCCCGCCGCGCACCCGGCCGGCTGACATGTCCGCCGCGCCGCCGCACGTCCTGATCATCGGCGCGGGCACGGGCGGGCTGTGCCTGGCGCACGGCCTGCGCCGCGCCGGGATCAGCGTCGCCGTCTACGAACGGCACCGCGACCGCGCCGAGGGGCTGCTCGGCTACCGGGTCGGCATCGGCCCCACCGGTAGCCGAGCGCTGAAGGAATGCCTGCCCCCGGAGCTGTTCGCCACCTTCCTGGCCACCTGCGCCCGGCCGCCGCACTACTTCAACGTCGTCACCCAGGGGCTGCGCCAGACCGCGTCGTTCGCGCTGCGGCCGAGCGCCGACCCGGTCCGCACCGAACACTCGGTGGCCCGCATGGTGCTGCGCCAGGTGCTACTGACCGGCCTGGAGGACGTGGTGCACTTCGACAAGACCTTCACCCGGTACGAGCAGCGCGACGACGGCACTGTCACCGCGCACTTCGCCGACGGCACCAGCGCCACCGGCAACCTGCTGGTGGCGGCCGACGGCACCCATTCCGCCGTACGCCGCCAGTACCTGCCACACGCCGTCACCCGCGACGCCGGGACGATCAACATCGCCACCCGCATCCCGCTGACCCCGCACACCCGCGGTCTCATTCCGGAGCGGGTCCAGCAGGGCATCTCACTGATCTTCGGCGTCGGCGGGATGATGGGCGTGCTGCACGTCATGGAGTTCAAGTGGGACGCCGAACGCGCGATGAAGCCCGGCGTCAGCGAGCCCGACGCCGCCCTGCTCCGAGACTGGCCCGGCCTGGCCCACGACACCACCACCGACAACATCAACCTGATCATCTGGAGTGCGGCCAACCGGTTCCCGACCGACATCATGGAACGCCGCGGTGAGGACCTGGTGCAGGTCGCCCTGGACCTCACCGCGAACTGGCACCCGCACCTGCGGGAACTGCTCGCCCACGCTGACCCGGCCAGCGCCCTACCGATCAAAGTGTCCACATCCGAGCCGGTGCCGCCCTGGAAGAGCAGCACCGTCACCATGCTCGGCGACGCCATCCACACCATGACCCCGGGTCGGGGCGTGGGGGCGAACACCGCGCTGCGCGACGCCCGCCTGCTCTGCGCACAACTCAGCCGCGCCACCGCCGGCGACAAGACGCTGCTCCAGGCGGTCGCCGACTACGAGGCCGTGATGGCGCCGTACGGCTTCGCCCGGGTCGCCGAATCGTTGAACCGCAGCGGCACCAGCGGCGACGACCGGATGTACCGGCCGGTGGTGGGTCGACTCGCGTTGCTCGGCGCGCGCGGCTACTTCGGAGTGACCAGCCGGGTACCACCGCTCCGTCGCCGGTTCGTCGACGAATTCCACACCTACGAGGGCGACCGGGACTGAACCCGGCACCACCCGACCCGGGCTCGGCGTCCTCGCCGGGCCCGGGTCTCATCGCGTCCGGAGCGCTCCATCCGACCGAGCCACACCTCACCCGCTCCGTGCCCGACCCGGGTCTCATCGGGCCGGGTACTGGCGTGATCGGGCGACGCTGTGTCACCCGGCAGGCACCGGCTGAGGTGGCTGTCCCACCCGCGACGCTGACGGCCGATCCTGCCTGTCGTCGGCAATACGCGTGTGCGAAGCTGCGGCGAGTTTTTCTCGTGACTTTTCCAACGAGCTGAGAGGGAGGTTCGCCGTGGCGTGGTCTTTCGGACACTCGCTGATAGTGGTACTGGCACTGTTGCTGGGCCTGGCCGCCGGGTGGCTGCTGCGCGGCCGGCGGGGCGTACAGGGCAATTCGATTGTGGATGGTGACCCCGTCGCCGGTCTGGCCGTGATCTCCACGCCCACGCCGGCCGCCACCACCGACGAGGCCCAGCCCGCCGCCGCCGTCGACTCGGCACCCACCGCGGTAGCCGACGAGCCGGTACCGGTCGACACGGTCAGCGCGCCGGCCGCAGTGACCGGACCGGACGGTCCCACCCCGGTGCCCGTGCCGGCGGACGCCCCGAGCACCGTCGACCCGGCGGACATGGCGCTGACCGAGGACCCGCCGCCCGTGCCGGTCACCGAGAAGCCCGACGCCGCCGAGCTGCGGCAGGAGCCGGGCGTGGACTCGGCCACCGAGCCGGTCACGGTCGACGAGCAGCCCGCCCCGGCGGCCGTGGTCGCCCCCCGCCAGCCGGCGGACGACCTCCCGTCCGCCGACAGCGCACCGCTCGACACGACGCCGGCCGACGACGTGGAGACCAAGGCCACGGCGGTCGACGCCACGCCGGCAGAGGCGTTGGGGACCCCGGGCCCGTCCGATGCTGAGCCGGTGCACGCCGATTCCGTGGACGCCGAGCCTGCGGTTGCCTCCGCGGAGGCCGAGCGGTCGGCGGTGGCCGCGCCTCCGGTCCGCCCGACCCCCGCCGTGACCCCTCCGGTCCGTTCGGCCGCCGACACGACGATCAGCGGCGTCGACGCCGACCCGACGGGCCCTGCCGACGACTTCCGCCGGATCCAGGGGATCGGGCCGAAGATGGCGGCCGCGTTGCAGGACGCTGGCGTGCGCACCTACGACCAGCTCGGCGGGTTGGACGAGCCGGCGCTGCGCGACCTGATCCGGGCCGCCGGCCTGCGCGCCGCACCTGGGCTGGGCAGTTGGCCCCAGCAGGCACGCGTGCTCGCCGGCGCCGGCGACGAGATGGCAGCGGTGCTGCCGAACGGCAACCAGGCCTGACCGACTGCGTTCGAGCCCCCGGCAGCCGTCCATCACGACGGCGCGCCGGGGGCTCGGCCGTCGCTGAATCAGCAATTGCCGCGCCGCGCTTGCCCAGTCCGACGGCAAGGTCGGCGAGGTCGCGCCAAGCCCGCGACGCGTGCTGACGATCAGCCCGCCGAGCACCTTGGCACTCGCTACTGTGAGCTCATGTTCAAAGCTCCTGCCCCGCCGGATCCCACCGAGTTCGCCGGCAGGCGCGCGGTCGTCACGGGAGGTTCTCGCGGGATCGGCGCCGCCATCGTGCGGCGGTTGCTCGACGGCGGCGCGACGGTCGTCACCACGGCGCGTAACGCCTCCGACGAGACGCCGAGGGCCGCGACCTTCATTCAGGGCGACATCGGCACGCTCGCGGGCGTGCGGGCATTCACTGCGGCAGCGCTCGACGAACTCGGCGGCGTCGACATCGTGGTCAACAACGCGGCGGCGGCACGCGCCCACATCGGTGGTATCTCATCCATCCCCGATGAGGAGTGGATCGACGCGCTCGACCTCAACTACCTGTCCGCTGTGAGAGTCAACAACGAGCTGCTACCGGCGCTGCGCGAGGCCGGGTCGGGCAGTGTGATCGTCAACATCTCGTCGGGAGCGTCCCTCACGCCGGCACCGCCGTTGGCGCACTACGGTGCCGCCAAGGCCGCCCTCAACGCCTACGGCAAAGCGCTCGCCTCCGAGCTCGCGCCTGCCGGAATCCGCCTGACCACGATCATTCCCGGCAACGTGCTCACCCCCGGCGCCGACGCGATCCGCCAGAACTTCGCCGACGCGATGGAGGTCTCGCTTGCCGCCACCACAGCGGGCATCCCTCTGGGTCGTCCCGGAGACCCGCGCGACATCGCCGAGGCAGTCGCCTACCTCGTATCGGACCGGGCCCAGTGGGTCACCGGAGTGAGCCTGACAGTCGACGGTGGTGAACTCCCCGTCATCTAGCTCCACGTTCGGTCAGCCGTGTGAACGGTCACCGTCGATGTTGCGCGATCTTGCGGCGCAGGCCGGAAGGAGCTGCGCCCGGCCCTCCGGGCCGCCGCGCCGAAGCTGCGGTGGGGCGCGGGGGTGACGGGCAGACTCAGGCGCGCAGCTCGGCCGCGAGGTCGCCGATCGACGCCATCGCGTACCGCTGCATCGCTGGCCCGAAGGTGATGCGTGTGGCGCCCTGCCGGCCCAGTTCGGCCACAGACTCCCGGGTGGGTCCGGCAGCCATGTTGATCGGCCCGGAGATGCCCTCCCGCAGCTGCGGGAGCACCTGCGGCGGCGCCAGGATCGGGTAGACGCAGTCGGCGCCGGCGGCCACGTAGAGGCGGGCGCGTTCCACCGCGTCGGCCGGGTCACCCGTTCCGAACAGGAACGTGTCGACGCGGGCGTTGACGAAGAGAGCGTCGCCCGCTTCCGCGCGCACCTCGGCCAGCCAGTCAGCGTGCCGCCGGGGGTCCTTGAGGGTGGCGTCCCCCTCCGAGTCCTCCAGGTTGCAGCCGACGGCGCCAGCCTCCAACAGCCGTCCGACCAGCTCGCGGGGGGCGAGGCCGTATCCGCCCTCAACGTCGGCGGACACCGGAACGGACACGGCGCGGACGATGCGCGCGACCGCCGCGAACATCTCGTCCGGCGGTGTCGCGCCGTCCTCGTACCCGAGCGAGGCCGCCACACCCGCGCTCGGGGTCGCGAGGGCCGGGTAACCGGCGTCAGCCAGCACCCGGGCGCTGGCCGCATCCCAGGGGCCCGGCAGGACGAGCGGGTCACCGACGGCACGGTCGTGGTGCAGGGCGCGGAAGGTGGAGGCTGTCATCGTTGTGGTCTCCCGCCGTTGGTGACGATCCGGCCGTTGTCGGGCGGCATCTTCGCCGCGACGCGCATCGGACCACCCTACGTTTGGTGGACCGCGCGGTCAACAATCGTTACGCTGGTCATATGGCGAGGCCACGACAGTTCGACGAGGAGCAGGTGATCCGCGCCGTCCGGGACCAGTTCTGGGACGCCGGCTACGCGGCGACCTCCCTGGAGGATCTGGTACGCGTCAGCGGGCTGGGCAAGGGCAGCCTCTACGGCGCCTTCGGCGACAAACACCGGCTGTTGCTGCGGGCGCTGCGGGAATACACCGACACCAGCGGCGGCTACCTGCGCGAGATGCTCGCCTCCGCTCCCCGCGCCCTGGACGCGCTGCGCGCGTTCGTCATGGCACCGGTGAACGACTCCGGTGGTGCTGCCGCCCGGCGCGGCTGCCTCATGGCCAACAGCACGTACGAACTCGCCACCAGCGATCTCGACGTCCTCGCCGAGGCGCGGCGCACCTACGAGGCGACGACCGCCCTGGTCGCCGAGAGCGTCGGGCGGGCCCAGGACGAGGGCGACCTGCCGCGCGACGTCGACCCGGTCGAGACGGCGCGCGCGCTGCTCGCCGCGCAGCAGGGCCTGGTGTTCATGGGGCGGACAGGGTTGGACATCGACACCCTGACCGCCACGGCCCGCACCCTCGCCGCCAAGCTCCTACCGGACGCCTGACACCAGCGGCTATTTGATCTTGCGGGTGGACCGCACCACGATGCTCTCGTACTCGGGGTGCTTGACCAGCCAGTCGGCGATGAACGGGCAGATCGGCACGACGGTCCGGCCCTTGCCCCGCGCGTCGTCCAGCACGGCCCGCGCCAGCGCCGACCCGACGCCCTTGCCCTCGTACGCCGGATCGACCTCGGTGTGGGTGTAGGCGATGATCGAGCCGGTCAGCTGGTAGGTGACGAACCCGACGACCGTGCCCGCCTCGTCGCGCGCCTCGAAACGCTCCCGCGCCGGCGCGTCTGTCACGGTGAACTGCACCCGACCATCCAACCACCCGGCCCGACGGCGCTCGCCGCGAGGCCGGCAGGGACGCGACCCCACGCGCATTGTCTCGGCCGGAACGGGAAACGCAACGACGCCGGGCACCGGGGGTACGCGACGACGCCGGGCAGACCCTGGGAGGAGACACGCCACCATGACGAATCCATCGACGGACGGCGGCTTCGCCGTCGTCGAGATGTTCACGTCCCAGGGCTGCAACAGTTGCCCTCCCGCGGAGGAGTTGCTGAGCGAGATCGAGCGCGACGCCCGGGACCGGGGCCAGAACGTCTTCGCCCTCGGGTTCCACGTCGACTACTGGGACGACCTGGGCTGGCCCGACCAGTTCGCGGACGCCTCGTACACCGCGCGCCAGGAGGCGTACGCCCGCGCGTTCGGCACCCGGGGTCTCTACACCCCGCAGATGGTCGTCAACGGCACCGTCGAGTTCGTCGGTTCCGATCGCCGGCGGGCAGCCGCCGCGATCATGTCCGCCATGGCCTCGACCGCCGCCACACCACTGGCGCTCTCCATCGCCAACCTGGGCAATGACCGGGTGATGGTGGACTACCGGACCGAACAGCCGCCGGAGCGCGCGGTGGTGCACGTGGCGGTCGTTGAACGGGAGCTGACCAGCGACATCGCCCGGGGGGAGAACGCCGGGCGGACGCTGCGGCAGGACAACGTCGTACGCGCCTTCAGGTCGGTGGGCCTGGACGCCGAGCGGGGGCAGCTGGAGCTGGCGACGCCACCTGGTCTCGATCCGCGACGCGCCAGCGTGGTCGGCTACGTCCAGGAGAACGGCGAACGGGCGATCGTCGGCGCCACGGCCATCGAGCTGTCCACCGCGTAATCTCAGCCCATGCGGATGGTGCCCGGTGGGAGGGGATTCGGTGGCTGACGCGGACGACGTACGCCGGGTGGCGCTGGCCCTGCCGCACACGGTCGAGATCGCCAGTGACGGCTTCGACTTCCGGGTGGCCGACAAGGGCTTCGTCTGGTCCTACCCGGAGCGGACACCGGGCAAGCCCCGGGTGATCCGGCTCGACATCGCGGTGCTGTTCGTCGGCGACGAGGCCGAGAAGCAGGCTCTCCTGCTCGGGGAGCCCGAGATCTTCTTCACCACGCCCGGCTACGAGGGCCTGCCCCTGGTGCTGCTGCGCCTGGCGGCGGTCGACCTGGACCGGTTGACCGAGCTGGTGACCGACGCGTGGCGGATGCGCGTGCCGGAGTCGCTGTTGAGCGACAGTGCGGGCGCCGGCAAATAGCGATATCAGCACGCAACGCGTTGGACACATTGACGGGGATCTCGGTGCTCCATTACCGTGGCCGAGAGAGCGCTCTCTCACCCGACCTTCCCCCCAATTCAGACGCAAAGCGCTGGACCCGGCAAGGGCCGCACCCGGCGCGCGCGATGGAGGCACGATGAAACCTCCCGTCCCCCACCGCCGATGGGCCCTGGCCGCCGCCACCGCGCTGGCCCTGGTCGTCGGCGGCCTCACCATCCCCGTCACCCGCGCGGCCGAGGCCGCACCCGTCGGCGCCGGCAGCTACACCACCACCCCGGTCGGCCCGCTGCCCAGCGGCTGCGGCGCGATGTCCAGCAACCCCCGGCAGTTCGCCACCGCCAACGCGCCCGCCGGGCCGATCCCCACCAACGACTGGTGGTCCTCGCTCCTGTGGAAGCGCACCGACTGCTCGTTCAGTGAGCCGCTGCACGCCCACCCGATCTCGTACGACACCTTCGGCGACGGCCTCGGCTTCTCCGCCAACTCCACGCCCGCCATCAGCGGCACCGCCACCGGCGTCGGTGAGTTCCACTACCCGTACGTGCAGGACATCCGGGTCGGTGTGGCCGGGCTCGCCGCACCCCTGGTGAAGGTCGACGGCTGGACAGACTGGACGGTCAGCCCACACTGGAGCGACGGCACGCGCACCATGCGCGCGACCATCGGCCACGGTCTGCCCTTCGCGTACTTCCAGACCACCGGCGGGAACGCGCAGATCAGCACCGCCGGCACCCCCGACGTCTGGTCCAACAGCGGTGCCACCATCGGCTTCCGGGTCAACGGCCACGACTACGTCGGGTTCGCGCCCAGCGGCGCCGCCTGGACCGTGGCGTCCGGCCGGATCTCGTCCACCCTGGCCGGCCGCGGCTACTTCTCCGTCGCCCTGCTGCCGCCGACGTCCAGCGCGACGGAGCGCGCCGCGCTGGCCGCGACCTACGGTCAGTACGCGCACGCCCACGTCACCGGCACCCAGGTCTCGTACGCCTACAACCCCGCGACCAGCGGCCTGACCACCACGTACGCGTTCACCACCACCGCCCGGGAGGGCACCGCCACGCAGACGGTGGTCAGCCTCTACCCGCACCAGTGGAAGTCGCTGAGCGGTTCCACAGCGATCACGCCGACCTACCCGTCGGCACGTGGCCGGATGAAGGTGCTCACCGGCGTCAACCAGTTCCGCACCGCCATGAAGTTCCAGGGCATCCTGCCGGAGTTGCCGGCCGTCGGCGACGGCAGCGGTGGTGACCTGTCGACGCTCACCGGGCACCTGGCCGCCACCCGCGCCAACCCGATGGACCAACGCGGCAACGACACCTACTGGACCGGCAAGGGGCTCGGCCGGGCCGCGCGGATCGCCGAGATCGCCGACCAGGTCAACGACACCACGACGCGCGACAGCGCGCTGAACGCGATCCGCAGCACGCTCACCGACTGGTTCACCGCGTCCAGCGGCAAGACCAGCCGGGTCTTCTACTACGACAACAACTGGGGCACGCTGATCGGCTACCCGGCGTCGTACGGGTCCGACCAGGAGCTCAACGACCACCACTTCCACTACGGCTACTACATCGCCGCCGCCGCGACCCTGGCGAAGTTCGACCCGGCCTGGGCGGCCACCAGCCGCTACGGCGGGATGGTCGACCTGCTGATCCGCGACGCCAACAACTACCGTCGCGACGACACCCGCTTCCCGTACCTGCGGGACTTCGACATCTACGCCGGGCACGACTGGGCGTCCGGGCACGGCTCGTTCGGCTCCGGCAACAACCAGGAGTCCTCGTCCGAGGGGATGAACTTCGCGAGCGCCCTGATCCAGTGGGGGCAGACGACCGGCGACACCGCCGTCCGCGACGCGGGTGTCTTCCTCTACACCACGCAGGCCGCGGCGATCCAGGAGTACTGGTTCGACGTCAGCGACCAGAACTTCCCCGCCGCCTTCGGGCACTCGACGGTCGGCATGGTCTGGGGTGACGGCGGCGCGTACGCCACCTGGTTCAGCGCCGAGCCGGAGATGATCCAGGGCATCAACCTGCTGCCGGTCACCGGCGGTCACCTCTACCTCGGCAACAACCCGGCGTACGTGCGAACCAACTACGCCGAACTCGTCCGCAACAACGGCGGACAACCGACGGTGTGGCAGGACATCCTCTGGCAGTTCCAGGCCCTCGGGGACGCCGACGCCGCGCTGGCGAACCTGCGCGCGAACCCCGGCTACACGCCGGAGGAGGGAGAGAGCCGGGCGCACACGTTCCACTGGATCCGTAACCTCGCCGCCCTCGGCAATGTCGACACGACGGTGACCGGCAACCATCCGCTGTCCGCGGTCTTCTCCCGCAACGGGGCCCGGACCTACGTGGCGTCGAACCCGACGGCGACGCCGATCACCGTGACGTTCTCCAACGGCACCACGCTCGCCGTGGGTGCCGGCAAGACGGCCACCACCGGGGCGTACACCTGGAGTGGTGGCAACGCGGCCGGCGGCGTTCCCCCGACGACGCCGACGGATCCCCCGCCGACGACCACCCCACCGACGACCACCCCGCCGCCGTCCACCGGCGGGCCGACCCGCTACCTGCTGCCCGGAGGTGGGTTGGGCGGCGCCGGCAGCGCGGCCACGACGACGGTCGCGGCGGCGAACGGCAACCACGACGGTACGCCGACCAACGCCCAGGTCTTCACGGCGACCGGCCTCAACCTCGCCTACGCCGGCGGGCAGACGGCGTTCGACCTGTTCGTCGACGCCGGGACAGCGGTCGGCAACGGCGTGCAGGTGCGGATTTCCTACGACCTCACCGGCAACGGTAGTTGGGAACGGGTGGAGACGCTGCGCTACTTCGCCACCGACCCGGTCACCGGCTACGAGCACTACACCCAGAACGCCGGCCTGTCCTCGGCCACCGGCACGTTGGGCGCGCTGAGCAACGGCACGGTCCGGGTGGAGGTCTGGTCGGCGATCGGCAACAACCCGACCACGCTGGGCATCGGCAACCAGTCGGTGCTGCGGCTTCCGTACTCCTGATCGGCTAGATCGAACGCCGCACGACGTCGGCCGGTGCGCGGGACCAGGATCGGTCCCGCACACCGGCCGACGCTGTGCGGTCAGTCAGTCGTCAGGAGGCGGTGCAGGTGGGCGTGATGCCGGCCCCACTGCCCGTGCCCTGGAAGCCGAACTCGGTGACCTGACCCGCGCCGAGACGGCCGTTGTAGTCCACGTTGGCGAACCGGACGGTGCCGGTCGAGCCACTGGCCGTCGCGCTCCAGGTGTTCGTGACACTGGCACCACTCGCGAGGGTGACACCGACGTTCCACCCGCTCGTGCCGGCGGAGCCGGCGGTCACCTTCACGGTGGCCACGAACCCGCCGTTCCACGAGTTCAGTGACACCGACGCCGAGCAACCACCGGTGGTCGGCGGCGGGGTCGTGGGCGGCGGGTCGGTGGGCGGGGGCGTCGTCGGCGGCGGGTCGGTCGGCGGCGGCGTGGTGGGGATGGCCGGGCCGGCGTTGAGAGCGTTCAGAACATTGGTGTACGCGGCCTTCTTGTTGCCGTTGCAGTCGAACAGCAGCGCGTTGTCCGAGCCACGCCACGAGTCACAGTCCCGCACACCCCACACCGTGATGCCGGTGCAGCGCGAGACGTTCATGCAGGCGCGGGTGACGGCACCGAAGATGGTGGCCTGGTTGCCGCCGGTCATCACGTCCAGCTCGGTGATCTGGACGTCCACGCCGAGGTCGGCGAAGCGCTGCAGGTTGGCCTGGTAGTCACCGGCCAGCGAGGTGCCCAGGTGCGACTGGAAACCCACACAGTCGATCGGCACGCCACGGGACTTGAAGTCCCGCACCATGTTGTAGATGCCCGTCGACTTCGCGTTGACCCCGTCGGTGTTGTAGTCGTTGTAACACAACTTCGCACCCGGATCCGCCGCCCGCGCCGCCCGGAACGCCGCCTCGATCCAGTCGTTGCCGGTGCGCTGCAGGTTCGAGTCACGCCGCCCGCCGCTGCCGCCGTCGGCGAACGCCTCGTTCACCACGTCCCAGGCGTAGATCTTCCCGCGGAAGTGCGTCGCCACCTGCGTGACGTGGTTGATCATCGCGCTGCGCAACGCGCTGCCCGACATGCCCTGCGCCCAACCCGGCTCCTGCTGGTGCCACAAGAGCGCGTGACCGCGCACGCTCATGCCGTTGGCCTGCGCGTGACTGACCAGACGATCACCACCGGTGTAGCTGAACCGACCCTGCTGCGGCTCGGTGGCGTCCCACTTCATCTCGTTCTCGGCCACGACACTGTTGAACTCACGGTTCAGGACGGTCGTGTAGACGCTGGTGGAGAGCTTGTTCGTCGCGACGGCCGCGCCGAAGTAACGGCCCTTCTCGGCCGCCGAGGCCCGGAGGGTCGTGCCGGCGCTGGCCGTGGAGGTCAGCGTCATCGCCATGCCGGCGGCGAGGGCGCCGGTAACGGCGATGGTCACCGCCGCTCGCAGGGCTCTTCTGTGATTCATGCGGATTCCTTCTCTGTGGTGGTGCAGCGATGGAGACGCACGCCCGGATCCGCTCCTGCGACATGGGGGATGTCAGCAACGATCGCCGTCGCGGCAGCGGCGCGGGGAGTCCTGACCCGACGTCCGGCATGCCCTGGGCGGACGTCGCGGGTCGAGGTGCCACAGCAGGTTCGCCCGGTGAACCACAGGTGCGGCTGCCCTCAACCATCGACTGTGAGCGATAACATGCCGTTCGTCAAGTCGTAACCAACCGCACCGGGAAACCTGTCGCTCCGTCACCGTGGTGGGCCTGTCGCCGTGCTGCCGGAGCCGCGCCGAGCACGGCCCCGGCAGCGACAGTCACTGGAACGAGGCGTCGTCGACCAGGAGGCTGTCGGTGCCCTCGGCCGTCTCGACGTAGAAGGTGGCGCTGGTCAGCGTGCCGCTCCACGACACTGTCGTGGTGCCGGTGAGCAGGGTCCAGCCGTTGACGTTCACTCCCACCGCCGGCGTCAGCTGGAGGTAGTTCGTCGTGCCGTTCGCGGTCAGCGACAGTGTCGCCTTCGCCGACGGGGTGCCGCCCTGTGCGCGTACCCAGACGTTCGTGGTGTAGCTCCTGCCGTTGGTGAGCTTGGCGGTCACGTCCTGGCCGGGGCCGTTCCAGGCACCGGTCCGGCCGGTGATCGACAGCGACCCGCCGCCACCGTGCGTCACGCTCGTGTTGCGGGAGAGCGTGCCGCTGCCGTGCACTCCCCAGCCCGTCGTGCCGTTCTCCACGTCGCCGTTGGTGAGCAGGTTGGTGACGGTGCCGCCGGTACCGCCGAACTGCCACCAGTTGATGTTGAACAGGTTGCCGCTGCCGCCGGCGAAGCGCAGGTAGAGATCATGGGTGCCGGTCGCTCCGCTGATCGCGCAGGTGGTGGTGCTCCAGGTCTGCCAGCCGCCGGTGCCGCCCACGGTGCAGGTGCCCACTGTCGGGCCGTTGGCGCTGTCGAGGCGTACCTCGATCCGCCCGCCGCTGGTGGCCGACGCGACCCGGGCGCTGAACGAGGTCGCACCCGCGCCGAACGCGACACCCTTGACCTTGATGTGGTCGCCGTTCTCGATCCAGCCGACGTTCATCCCGCCCTCGCTGGACACCTCGGTCTCGATCCCCGAGCCCCAGGCGATCGTCTCGGCCTCCTGCCGCACGTACGGGTTCAGGGTGCCCACCTGCGGCGCCCCCGTGGTGGTCATGTTGATCGTCGGGAACATGCCGCTGCTGGTGTAGGTGAACTTCTCCACCGCTACCGAACGGGTGTAACCGCTACCACCTGGCAACGCCCCGTTGTGATAGAAGAAATACGATCCGCCCTGGAAGTCGATCACACCCGCGTGATTGGTGAAACTGGCTCCCTGCCGCGGCATGATCGTTCCCCGATATGTCCACGGCCCCGTCGGTCCCGTCGCCGTGGAGTACGCGATGAATTCGGAGCAGCATTCCGCCGCGAACACGTTGTAGTACAACCCGTTGCGTTTGAACACCCACGGCCCCTCCTCGTACAGCGTCGGCCGACTCGCATTACCGTTACGGGTACCGAAGCCCGCGGTCGTGAGTGGAATGCGTGTCGCACTGCCGGAGAACGAAATCATGTCCGGGTTCAACTTCACGTACCACAGACCCGGGTTACCCCAGTACAGATACGCCTGCCCGTCATCGTCGATGAACGCGTGTGGGTCGATTTCGTTGTTGCCGACCAGTGGTCGACCGAGCGCGTCGCGGAACGGTCCGGTCGGGCTGTCGGCCACGCCGACGCCGATGACCATCTGCCCGTTGGAGCGCTGGCGCACCGGCACGTACCAGTAGAACTTTCCGTTACGCGGAACGACCTGCCCGGCCCACGCGTTGGCGTCCGCCCACGCGAACGTCGCCAGATTCATCGGCGAGCCGTGATCGGTCCAGTTCACCATGTCGGCGGACGAGTAGACCCGCCATTCGCGCATGGTGAAGTAGGTGGATCCGTCCTCGTCGTGTCCGGTGTAGAGGTAGACCCGACCGTTGTGCACCATCGGCGCGGGGTCGGCTGTGTAGATGTTCTGGACGATGGGGTTGTCGGCCCTGGCCGTACCCGGGATCAGTGCGAGGAGGCAGGCCATGCTGGCCAGCCAGGCGACGGCGCGCCTGGTCCGGCGAGCGGCCCGGGTTGCGGTTCGATCCTTCACGTTCACGATTACTCCCACAGAGAGTGCGCGGTGCTTGACGGGGGGAGCCACCGCTGTGGCGGCCGCTCGAACGGGCTTGTGGTTCGCGCGCTGGGCAGCACGACCGGCGGCCGTGTTAGCGCTAACAGCTATTCGCCAATGCCTCCTTCCCCCTATTTGGCCTGGATTTTCGTGTGGCGCGGGATGACCGTCGTAACCCCATCGCAGCATTGAGGTATCAACGTTGACATCGAAGATTTACGATGCACGGTACTGAGCGACCAGGCGGGCGTCAACGGAGCGGCAGCCATCGACAACGATCACTCACGGTGACGCTCCGATGATCGCGAGCCCGGTGGATGCCCGTTTCGGACCACAACCGCCACCGGACCGGGCGACCCCGGGCAAGGTCGTCGCGGGAATGGGTCGACGAGGTGCTCCGGGGGTTGCGGGCGTGTTAACGACGAACTATGTTAGCGATCACATCGATGTGCCGCGATAAGCGCAGGGGTGGGCACCCGGCGTCCACGGCGACCCACGTCCCAACCCACCACACCGCACCCGGCGTCGGCCCCCTCTCGCCGCCGACGACCCACCGCCATCGATGGCGGCCCCGACGTACCCGGCCACCTGGAGGTTCCCCATGCCACCCCTGCCCCTCAGCCGCCGCCACCTGCTTCAGGCCGCCGGAGCCACCGTGGTGGTCTCCGCGACCGGCGTCGCCGTCTCCCCCGCAGGCGCGTCCGCCGCCATCGTGCCCCCGGCCCGGTCCGACATCGGCGTCTCGGCGTACGGATTCGACCCGGGCCAGGTACGACTCAGCGCCGGCCGTTGGATGGACAACCAGACCCGGACGCTGAACTACCTGCGGTTCGTCGACGTCGACCGGATGCTCTACAACTTCCGCGCCAACCACCGGCTGTCCACGAACGGCGCCGCCACCAACGGGGGCTGGGACGCGCCGAACTTCCCGTTCCGGACCCACATGCAGGGTCACTTCCTGAGCGCCTGGGCGTACGCGTACGCGGTGCTGGGCGACACCACCTGCCGCGACAAGGCGAACTACATGGTCGCCGAGCTGGCCAAGTGCCAGGCGAACAACGGTGCCGCCGGGTTCGGCGCGGGTTACCTCTCCGGCTTCCCGGAGTCCGACTTCACCGCGCTGGAGGCACGGACGCTGTCCAACGGCAACGTGCCCTACTACTGCATCCACAAGACCCTCGCCGGTCTCCTCGACGTCTGGCGCTACATCGGCAACACGCAGGCCCGTACGGTGCTGCTGTCCCTCGCCGGCTGGGTCGACACCCGGACGGCCCGGCTGAGCTCCAGCCAGATGCAATCGATGCTGGGCACCGAGTTCGGTGGCATGAACGACGTGCTCGCCGACATCTACCAGCAGACCGGCGACTCCCGGTGGCTCACCACCGCCCAGCGGTTCGACCACGCCGCCGTGTTCAATCCCCTGGCCGCCAACCAGGACCAGCTCAACGGGCTGCACGCCAACACGCAGGTGCCCAAGTGGATCGGCGCCGCCCGGGAGTACAAGGCCACCGGGACCACCCGCTACCGGGACATCGCCAGCAACGCGTGGCGCATCACCGTGGGCGCGCACACCTACGCCATCGGCGGCAACAGCCAGGCGGAGCACTTCCGGGCCCCGAACGCCATCGCCGGCTACCTCAGCAACGACACCTGCGAGCAGTGCAACACGCACAACATGCTCAAACTGACCCGGGAACTGTGGCTGCTCGACCCGAGCCGGGCGGACTACTTCGACTTCTACGAGCGCGCGCTGATCAACCACCTGATCGGCGGACAGAACCCGGCCGACAGCCACGGCCACATCACCTACTTCACCCCGCTGCGGCCGGGTGGTCGTCGGGGCGTGGGCCCGGCGTGGGGTGGCGGCACCTGGAGCACCGACTACAACTCGTTCTGGTGTTGCCAGGGCACCGGCCTGGAAATCAACACGAGGTTGATGGACTCCATCTACTTCTACAACGGGACCACGCTGAGCGTGAACCTGTTCGCGCCGTCGGTGCTGGACTGGACGCAACGCGGCATCACTGTCACCCAGAGCACCAACTTCCCGGTCAGTGACACCAGCACCCTCACCCTGAGCGGCTCGATGAGCGGCTCGTGGAGCATCCGGGTGCGGATCCCGTCCTGGACCAGCGGCGCGACGATCGCCGTCAACGGCACCGTGGAGAACGTGGCCACCACCCCGGGCAGCTACGCCACCGTCACGCGCACCTGGGCCGCCGGCGACACCATCACCGTTCGACTGCCGATGCAGGTCGCCGTCCGGGCCGCCAACGACAACGCCACCATCGGCGCGATCTCGTACGGCCCGGCGGTGCTGGCCGGCAACTACGGCAACACGGCGCTGAGCGCCCCGCCGACCATCACCGTGTCCTCGATCACCCGGACCAGCACCAGCTCACTCGCGTTCACCGCGAGCGCCAACGGGTCCACAGTGAACCTCGGCCCCTTCCACGACGCCCACGGCTTCAACTACACGGTCTACTGGAACACCAGCGGAAGCGGCGGCACCGGCGGCAGCTACCGACTGGTCAACGTCGGCACCGGGCTGGTCCTCGGTATCCAGAACATGTCCACCGCCGACGGTGGTCTGGCGGTGCAGTGGAGCGACAGCGGCACCGCGGACCACAACTGGGTGGTCATCACCGACGGCAACGCCGTCCGGTTCCGCAACGTCAACAGCGGCAAGGTCCTGGGCGTGGAGAACATGTCCACCGCCGACAACGCCCGGGTTCTCCAGTGGGCCGACAACGGCACCGCCGATCACCGGTGGATCCTGGTGGACAACGGCGACGGCACCTACAAGATCCGCAACGTCAACAGCAACAAGCTGCTCGGAATCCTGAACGGGTCGACCGCCTGGGGAGCGCAGGCCGTGCAGGATCCGGACAACGGGAGCGCGGACAACCGGTGGAGGCTGGTCCGCAACGCCTGACCTCCGCCCCGCTCGACGGGCTCACCGGCGCGGTCACCCGAAGGCCGCGCCGGTGACGCCGGGCGGGCGCCCGCCAGCGGTCGTACAGTGGGGAGGGTCCTGGCCCCAGTGAACGTGGCGGACGTGTCGGCTCGTGCCGCTTCCGCCCGGAAGGAGCACAGTGAACCGCCCCCTCCGCACCACGCTTGGCGGCGCGTTGGCCGCCGTCATGCTGGTCACCGTCGCCGTCGCCCCGGCGCAGGCGCACCCCGCAGGGCGCCCGCCGGCCGTTCTCGCCCTCCCCGACGGGTTCCAGCCCGAGGGCATCGCCACCGCCGGCCGGTACGCCTACTTCGGCTCCCGCGCCACCGGTGCCATCCAGCGCGTCGACCTGGTCACCGGCCGGGGCACGACGATCGGCGCGGCCACCGGCACGCCGTCGCTCGGCCTCAAGGTCGACACACGTGGCCGGCTCTTCGTCTCCGGTGGCACGGCTGGCGACGCTCGTGTGCTCGACACCCGCACCGGCGAGGTGCTGGCCCGCTACCAGTTCGCCACCGCCCCGACATTCGTCAACGACGTCGTGCTGACCCGCGACGCGGCATACTTCACCGACTCGAACCGGCCGGTGCTCTACCGGCTGCCGCTCGGTCGCGGTGGCGCGCTGCCGCCCGCCGACGCCTTCACCACGATCACGCTGACCGCCGCGTACGAGCAGGTCGGCACGGGGGTGAACCTCAACGGCATCGCCACCACACCCGACGGCCGGGCGCTGATCGTCGTCCAGTCCTCCACCGGAACGTTGTACCGGGTCGACCCGGCGACCGGGGCGAGCACCGTCGTGGACGTGCCGGGCCACACCTTCACCAACGGCGACGGGCTTCTCCTGCTCGGCCGCACCCTCCACGTCGTGCAGAACCGCCTCAACCAGATCGCGGTGGTCCGGCTGAACCACGCCGGCACCGCCGGAGCGCTCACCGGAACCATCACCGATCCGCACTTCGACGTACCCACCACCGTGGCCAAGGCGCTGGGTCGGCTCTACCTGCCCAACGCCCGGTTCACCACACCGCCGACCGCCACCACGCCCTACACGGCGGTCGCGGTCCGCGCCCACTGAGCGACCCGAGGGGGCACCCGCCGCGCGGGTGCCCCCTCGCCCCACCGCTCCTGGGATCTCGATCGTCGTTTCGGCCGCCAGTAGGATCACTGGCACCTCGGCGACGACTGTCGCCTCGCGCACCCCGGAGTCCGTGTGGCCGCCCGTCCGTACCGGTTCCTGCGCCGAACCCTGGCCGTGGGCTGCATCCTCGCCGCCGCCGCGCTGCCCGCCAACCCGCAGGCAGCGCCACCGGCCGCACCGCCGGCCGCGCCCACCGGCGTCGCGCAGCCCACGGTCCTGCGGATGTTGCAGATGAACCTCTGCAACAGTGGCCTCGCCGGCTGCTACACCGGCCGCGCGATGGCCAGGGCCGCAGAGGTGATCACCGCCGAGGCGCCCGACCTGGTCACCCTCAACGAGATCTGCGCGGGCGACCTGCCGGCCCTGCGCCGGGTGTTCCAAACCGTCCACCCTGGCCAGAGCGTTGTGGCCGCGTTCCAGGCCGCCGGCGACCGCCCGAGCGGCGACGACACCCGCTGCCGCAACGGCCAACGGTTCGGCATCGGGTTACTGGCCCACCTGCGGACGCCGGGCACACCGAGCACCGTGTACGCCGGAACCCACCCCACGCAGGACCTCGCGGACCCCGAGGAACGCGCCTGGCTCTGCGTCGACGTCGACAGGGCCCTGCTCGCCTGCACCACGCACCTGTCGGCCAGCGGCGGCTACCGCGTCGCGCTCGCCCAGTGCGACCACCTGCTCGGCACCATCCTGCCGACGATCAGCCGCGACGCCGGGTACGAACCGACAGTGCTCGGCGGTGACCTCAACCTGCGCGCCGGCACCGACCCCGACGTGCGGTCCTGCATCCCACCTGGCCATCAGCGGGTCGACGATGGCCGACTGCAACACGTCACGGCGACCGCCGACATCACCCTCTGCTGTCGCAGCCAGGTGCCCATGAACGGGACGACCGACCACCCCGGGCTGCTGGTCACCCTCACGATCGACAGCAGCCGTCCCGGCCGGCGGCCGGCCTGATCCGCCTCCGTTCGGGCACCGAGACGGCCGGATCCACGAGGTCGCCAGCAACACGGCGCGGGCCGGCCGCACGGCGTCAGCGCGGCGGCGTGTCCCGGCGGGACGGGAACGGAGTACCGGGCTGGCCGAGGGTGGAGCGGGCGCGCAACCCGACCGGGTCGGGAGCAGGGGTGGGCGCCGGGGCCGGCGGCTCCGAGAGCCGCAGCCCGTTCAGGTACGCGGTGGCGGCCCGGTCGTCATCGGTCGGAGCGGCGAGCAGCGCGTAGAGCAGACCGACCACCCCGAAGATCACCGCCAGCACGATCGGCACCAGCAGGGTGCTCACCCCGGCGCCGGTCACCTCACCCGCCCGCTCGTGGCGGTGCACCGACAGGGCGCTCATGCCGGTGAAGTGCATCCCGTTGACAGCGATCCCCATGACCAGCGCGGAGGCGAAGATCGCCAAGCCCCGCCGGACGGTCATCGCGAGCCACAGCGCGACGGTGGACGCCACCACGGCGATGACCACCGAGAGCACGACCCGGACCGTGTCGTAGCCGAGGGTGCCGTTGAGGCGCATGGCGGCCATGCCGGTGTAGTGCATGGAGGCCACGCCGACGCCGGTGAAGACACCGCCGGCGATCAGTCGTACCGGATTCAGCCGGCCGGTGCCCACGATGGCCAGGCCGATACCGACCGCCACCACGGCGATGACCGTGCTGGCCGCGGTCAGCGGCACGTCGTAACGAATCCGGGTGTTCTCGACGGCGAAGCCGAGCATGGCCATGAAGTGCATCGCCCAGATGGCGGTGCCGCCCAGCGCCCAGGCCGACAGCAGACCCCACCACGCCCGCTGGCCGTTCGTCCGGGCCGTACGGATGCGCCCGGCGCAGACCAGACCGAGGATCGAGCCGAGCACGGACAGCGCGTAACTCAACGCGGGCGTGATCCAACCGTACTCAAAGTGATTGATTTCCGCCACGGCGGCTTTCTCCCCATTCGTTACCGACGCGTCAACAAGACGCCCCGGCAATGATCGGGGGTGCTGTGATCAGGCGCAATAGGCCCCCCGGGCCATTCGAGGGGTGCCGTTTAGGTAACCGTCCGCTGCGTCGATTTACCCGGCGAAAGTTACTGGACGTAACTGCCACGATGACGTGTGGTACGCGAGAACGCCTCGATTGGCGGCCGCTATAGCCTGTCGAGCTGTCGACCGCAGCTCCGTTGCGGCACCGCCGGAGTCGGCAATCTGACCGAGCAGGTCGACGACCTGGCGGGCCGCGCCGGCCGGCACCGGGCCCGGCGCCGCGCCCCTCACCCAACTCCAGCCGCCGCGCGGCCTCCCGGGTGTGGCGCAGTGCGGGCACGTACCTCGACGGCCCGCTTGTCCCCCGTGCGAGCTACCGCAGGTGCGCTCCGAGCGGTGACGATTTCCGGCAGGCGAAAAAATAGTGTTCGACCCAGGCCGCTGCGCCCGTGCAACGGCCTTGGGAAGGACTCCGATGCGTTTCGTAAAGCAACTCGTGGCCGTCGCGGCGGTCGCTTTCGCCGGCGGCCAGGCCATCGTCGCCGTGCAGGGCAACGACTGGCTCACACTGCCACTCGGCGTGCTGACGTCGGTGCTCGCCATCCTCGTCTACATCTGGGTCGTACGGCGTACCGAACGTCGCGTGGTCACCGAACTCGCGAGGGCCAGAGCCGTCTCGCAGACCGGCCTGGGAACGGTGCTCGGGGTCGGGATGTTCGTGGCCGTACTCGTCAACATCGCGCTCTTCGCCGAGTACCACATCAACGGCTTCGGTTCGGCGACGGGCGCGATGGGGCTGGTCGGGTTCATGGCCGCCGCCGCCGTGACCGAGGAGGTGCTCTTCCGCGGCGTCCTGTTCCGCATCATCGAGGAACGCGCCGGCACCTGGATCGCCCTGCTCCTCACCGGCGTGGCGTTCGGCATGATGCACCTGACCAACCCGGATGCCAGCCTGTGGGGCGCGACCGCGATCACGATCGAGGCCGGGTTCATGCTCGCCGCCGCCTACGCCGCAACCCGCAACCTGTGGCTGCCGATCGGCCTGCACTTCGGCTGGAACATCGCCGCGGGTGGCATCTTCAGCTCCGTGGTTTCGGGCAACGAGCAGTCGAAGGGCCTGCTGGAGACTGCCATGTCGGGCCCGGCGCTGCTCACCGGGGGTAACTTCGGCCCCGAGGCGAGCGTGTTCGCGGTCACGGCGGGCGTGCTGACGACCGCGGGATTCATGTGGATGGCTCACCGGCGCGGCACCATCGTCCCGCGTCGCCGCCGCGCGGCCGCCGCCCCGGCGACGGTTACAGTCACCGCGTGATCGACCGTCGGACGTTCCTGGACCGGTGGCGGCAGCACGCCGTCACGGTCCGGGATCTCCCGGTGGCACTGCTGCTCGCCGCCGCGTCGGTGGTACCGGCGTTGCAGGACCGCGGGACGCAGCTCGGCGACCTGCCGGCGCGTCCCTTCGACGCGCTGGCCACCGTGGCGATCCTCCTCCAGTGCCTGCCACTGGCCGTCCGTCGACGCTGGCCGGCGCTCTGCCTCACCCTGGTGTCCCTCGGCTTCGCGCTCGACCAGCTCCGGGCCTACCACACGGTGGCGGGTGCCGGGCTTGCCATCGCGCTGGTGAGCGCGGCGGCACACCTCGACCAGCACCGGCGTACCGCGGTGGTCCTGGCCTCCGCCGCGTACGTGTCGCTGGCTGTCGCCCTGCATCGGCAAGGCTCGACCGAGGGCTTGCTCGGGTTCGGCACGTTCTATCTGATGCTGGCCTTCGCGTGGGGCATCGGGGTGTGGCTACGGCAGTCCCGGGCAGCCGAGGCGGAACGCCGTCGACACGTCGCCCTGGCCGCCCGCAACGCCGAACGCACCCGCATCGCCAGCGAACTCCACGACGTGGTGACCCACCACGTGACGGCGATGGTCGTGCAGGCGGAGGCGGCGCGTTACCTGACCGCCGCCCCCGAGCGCCTCGACACGACCCTGACCGCCATCACCGACACCGGCCGACGGGCCATCACCGACCTGCGGCATCTGCTCGACCTGCTCAACCCCGACCACGCCACCGATCCTCGTACGCCGGCCGTCGGCGACCTGCGCGCCCTCGTCGAGCAGACCCGCCGGGCCGGGCAGCCTGTGGAGTTCACCGAGGAGGGCAGCCCCGCGGGGGTGACCGGCGGCGGCGAGGTCGTCGCCTACCGGGTCGTGCAGGAGGCGCTGACGAACGCCCTCAAGCACGCCCACGCCAGCCGCACCATCGTCCACGTACGGCACGGCGAAAGGGACACCTCGGTGAACGTCAGCACCGACGGATCGGGCTCGCCCGCCGCGACGCCCGGTGGGAGCGGGCGCGGCCTCGCGGGGCTACGCGAACGGGTCCACGTGCTCGGTGGCGAGTTCAGCGCGGAACGGCAGGCGGGCGGCGGTTTCGTCGTGCAGGCCCGCATCCCCACCGGGAGCCCGTCGTGACCGCGTCTATCCGGGTCCTTGTCTGCGACGACCAGGAGCTGATCCGCACCGGCTTCGCCACGATCATCGACGCCCAGCCCGACATCGACGTGGTGGGCGAGTGCGGCAACGGGCGCGACGCTGTCGACCTCGCCCGCCGGCTGCGCCCGGACGTGGTCGTCATGGACGTACGGATGCCGATCCTCGACGGCATCGGGGCGACCCGGCTGCTGGCCGGCCCCGGGGTCACCGAGCCCGTCAAGGTGCTCGTGGTGACGACGTTCAACCTCGACGAGTACGTGTACGAGGCGCTGCGCGCCGGGGCGAGCGGTTTCCTGCTCAAGGACGCCCCACCGGCCCAACTGCTGCATGGCATCCGCACTGTCGCGTCCGGTGCCGCGCTGCTGGCGCCCGAGGTGACCCGGCAGCTCGTGGGCAGGTACGCCGAGCGGATCCGCCCGGCCGGGGGCACAGTGGACGACGTCGGCCTGACTCCGCGTGAGCTGGAGGTGTTGCGCCTCGTCGCCACCGGCCTGTCCAACGGCGAGATCGCCGCCCGGCTGGTGATCAGCCAGGAGACCGTGAAGACCCACGTGTCACGGATCCTCACCAAGCTCGACCTGCGCGACCGGGTGCAGGCGGTCGTCTACGCCTACCGGACGGGCCTGGTGAGCTGACTGTCGACGTCAGCGGGGCGGGTTGTCCCGGCGTGGGCGCGGCGAGCAGGGCGTCGATCCGCTGCGTCGATCAGCCGACGGTCTTCACTGGGAGTAATAATCAGACCGAGGTGTGGTAGGCCAGAACACCCCGGTTGACCGCTGCGATCGCCTGCCGGGCGGTGGACCGCAGCTCCGGCGAAGCGCCGCCGGAGTCGGCAAGCTGACCGAGCAGATCGACGACCTGGCGGGCCCACCGGACGAAGTCACCGGCGGGCATCTCACCATCGATCTCGTGACCGCTGCCGAGCACCTTCGCCAGCGCCTCCCCCCGGGCCCACCGGTAGACGGGCCAGGCGAAACCGAGATCCGGCTCCCGGGTCGCCGTCAGCCCCCGCGCCGCCTCGTCGGCCTCGATCTCCCCCCACAGCTTCAGCGTCTCGTCCACCGCGTCGGCCACCGGCCCACGCGGCAGCGACGCCCTCTCGTCGACATCGCGGCGCGCCTCGAACACCACCACTGACACCGCGGCGGCCAGCTCGGCCGGGGACAGCCCGTTCCACACCCCCCGGCGCAGGCACTCGGCGACCAGCAGGTCCGCCTCGGTCCAGATCCGGCTCAGCATCCGACCGGCGTCGGTGACCGCGCCGTCGCGGGCGAGGTAGCCACGCTCGGTCAGCAGCGCCACGATCCGGTCGAACGTCCGCGCGAGGGACCCGGTACGACCACTGACGCGCTCGCGCAGCTCCTCGGTGTCGCGCTCCAGCCGACGACGCCGCTCCGCCCAGCGGGCGTGGTCCTCACGCTCCGGGCAGGCGTGGCAGGGGTGGTGACGCAGCTCGCTGCGGAGCTGGGTGATCTGGTGGTCCTCGCCGGTCGCCTGCCGGGAACGGCCCCCGCGCCGGCCCGCGTGCCGATCCAGGCCGGTGCCGCTGACCTCGGCGGCGAGATCCCGCCGGGCGCCCGGGGACCGGTGGTTGAAGTGTTTGGGCACCCGGATCCGGGCCAACACCTCGGCCGGGGTGGTGAAGTCGCCGGGGCTGACCCGCCCGGCCCAACGGTCCTGGGTGAGCACCAACGGACGGGGCTCACCGAACCCACCGGTCGCCGGGTCCAACACCACGGCCAGCCCAGCCCGCCGGCCCGACGGCACCCGGATCACGTCGCCGATCCGCAGCCGCTCCAGCGAGGCCACCGCGGCGGCCTTGCGCTGGGTCTGCCCCTGCCGGGCGATCGCCTTCTCCCGATCGGCGATCGCCACCCGCAGCGCGAAGTACTCGTCGAAGTCGCCGTGGTGGCAGGCGGCCTCCGCGCCGTACGCCTCGATGGTCTCGGTGTTGCGCTGCACCTGCCGGGCCAGGCCGACCACCGACCGGTCCGCCTGGAACTGGGCGAACGAGGACTCCAGCAGCGCCCGGGCCGGCTCCGCGCCGACCGTGCCGACCAGGTTCACCGCCATGTTGTACGACGGCCGGAAGCTGGAGCGCAGCGGATAGGTGCGGGTGGACGCGAGCCCGGCCACGTGCCGTGGGTCGGTCTCCGGGGACCACACCACGACGGCGTGCCCCTCCACATCGATGCCTCGGCGGCCGGCACGCCCGGTGAGCTGGGTGTACTCCCCCGGGGTCAGGTCGACGTGCGCCTCGCCGTTGTACTTGACCAGCCGTTCCAGCACCACGCAGCGGGCCGGCATGTTGATGCCCAACGCCAGCGTCTCGGTGGCGAAGACCGCCTTGACCAGGCCGCGGACGAACAGCTCCTCGACGACCTCCTTGAACACCGGCAGCATGCCGGCGTGGTGGGCGGCCAGGCCGCGTTCCAGGCCGTCGAGCCACTCCCAGTAGCCCAGGACCGACAGGTCCTCGCCGGGAATGGCAGTGACGCGGGACTCGACGACCCGGCGGATCTCGGCCCGTTCCTCCGCCGAGGTGAGCCGCAGCCCGGCGGCGAGGCACTGCTGCACGGCGGCGGCGCAACCGGCCCGGCTGAAGATGAACAGGATCGCCGGTAGCAGGCCCTCCCGGTCCAGCCGGTCGACGATGTCCGGGCGCAACGGGCCACGCCAACGCGGGCCACGCCGGCCGGCACCGGGCCCGGCGCTGCGCCCCTCACCCAGCTCCAGCCGCCGCGCGGTCTCCCGGGTGTAGCGCAGCAGCTCCGGGTGCACGTCGTGCTTGCGGGCGGCGTCGGCGTCGTGGAACAGGTCGAACATCCGCTTGCCGACCAGCATGTGCTGCCACAACGGCACCGGCCGGTGCTCACTGACCACCACGGCGGTCTCGCCGCGCACGGTGACCAGCCAGTCGGCGAACTCCTCGGCGTTGGAGACCGTCGCCGACAACGAGACCAGGGTGACCGAAGCGGGCAGGTGAATGATCACCTCTTCCCAGACCCCACCGCGGAACCGGTCAGCCAGGTAGTGCACCTCGTCCATCACCACGTACGCGAGGCCCTGGAGGGTGCTGGAGCCCGCGTAGAGCATGTTGCGCAGCACCTCGGTGGTCATCACCACCACCGGCGCGTCGCCGTTGATCGCGTTGTCGCCGGTCAGCAGGCCGACCTGCTCGGCGCCGTACCGGGCGACCATGTCGTGGTACTTCTGGTTGGACAACGCCTTGATCGGGGTGGTGTAGAAACACTTGCGTCGCGGCGGTGGGGTCGTCGCGTCGACGGCGGGCGCCGGGTCATCGGGCCGACCCCGCAACGCCAGGTGGACGGCGAACTCCCCGACCACCGTCTTACCGGCGCCGGTGGGAGCGCAGACCAGCACACCGCTGCCCCGCTCCAGCGACTGGCACGCCTCCCGCTGGAAGTCGTCGAGGTCGAACCCCAACTCGAGGGCGAACTCGTCCAGCGCCGGAAACTGTGCGGCTTGTGCGGCCTTGCGGCGCGCCGCTGCGTACCGCTCGGCGGGGCTCGACATGGCACCAAGATTAGTGCGTGCCGCGTCATGTCACCCCACAAGGCCGTCCGGAGGCGCGGTCGGGGGCGGTCGGTAGGGTGCACGGCGTGCCGGACCATGCCGAACCGCCCCAGACCAGTCCGCCGGGCACCACCGAGCGCCGGGCGTCCCGACGCCCTGTCAAGGCGGTGCTCTTCGACTTCCACGGCACCCTGGCCCAGGTGGAGGACCCCCAGCGGTGGGTGTCGGAGGCCGCGGCGGCGTGCGGCGTCACACTGGACCGCGTCCGCGCCACCTCGCTGGCCGACCGACTGCTCACCGCCGGTCGCGCCGGCGGGCCACTGCCGGTACGGGTGCCGCCCCGACTCGCCGAACTGTGGGCCGACCGGGACCTCTACCAACACGCCCACCGGGGCGCGTACACCGGCCTGGCCGAGACCGTCGACGCCGGCATCGACGGCTTCGCCGACGCGCTCTACGAGCGGCTGCTGACCACCGAGGGCTGGCTGCCGTACGCCGACACCGCCCCCACGCTGACCGCGTTACGCGACGCCGGGGTGCCGGTGGCGGTGGTCAGCAACATCGGCTTCGACCTGCGGCCACACTTCGACGCCTGGGGGCTGACCGACCTGGTCGGCGCGTTCGTGCTCTCGTACGAGGTGGGGCGCTGCAAACCCGACCCGGCGATCTTCTGGCGTGCCTGCGGCATGCTGGGCGTCGACCCGGAGCAGACCCTGATGGTCGGTGACACCCCGGCGGACGCGGGCGCGGTGGCCGCCGGCTGCTCGGCGCTGGTGCTCCCGGCAGCCGAGCCGGGCCGGGAGAACGGGCTGGGCGCGGTGCTCGACCTCGCACTGCCCGGCTGACCGACGGTGTGTGTGCCGTCAGTCGGGAATGTGAATCACCGGTAGCTGGCCATCGCCGTACCGGGCCTCCCCGGTGAGGATCGAAGCGTCGGGGCTCACGCGGCCGGCTGCTCGATCGTCGCGGCGGCGGTATCCAGCGCGTGCTGGCGGGCCCGCTCACGAAGGGCGCTGCGGCGCTCCGGCGACCAGTCGGCCTCCACGGCCGCCCGGCGGGCGCGAGCCTCGGCCACACCCTGCTCGGTGATCGGGATGCCCTGGTGGGCCAGCTCCGCGTCCAGGGCGTCCAGCCGCATGCGGTCGCGGACAGCCTGGGTGATGTAGGCGCTGGCGTTGGACTCCCGCTCCAGGCGCTCAGCCACGTCCGGCGGCACAGAGATCGATAGTTTCCGCATCGCACCCGTCATACCAGGGACCGTACGCCGGTAGCACCGTGTCGGCGAACACCACCGCCGTGTCGGCGGGTGGATGCCGCCGTGTCGGCGGGTGGATGCCGCCGCAGGTTGGCCAGGGCGGACGGCCTACCGTCGTGCCCGTGACCGAGATCCTGCTGCCCACGCCGGCACCGGCAGAAACGCCACCAGCCCGCGGCGGTGGCGTCGTCGCGGTGGGGCTGGTGCTCGGTGGGGCCCTGTCGGTGCAGTTCGGCGCCGCCGTGGCCGCGTTGCTCTTCCCGCGTACCGGGGTGGCCGGTGCGGTGACCCTGCGGCTGACCATCGCGGCGGTGCTGCTGCTCGTCGTGTGCCGGCCCCGCCTGCGCGGACACGACCGGTCGGCCTGGCTGGCGGCCGGCGCGTTCGGGCTGGCGCTGGCCGGCATGAACTCGCTGTTCTACCAGGCCATCGAACGCATCCCGCTCGGCCCGGCGGTGACGCTCGAGGTGCTCGGCCCCCTCGCGCTGTCGGTGTTCTCCGCCCGCCGACTGGCCAGCTGGGGCTGGGCGGGGCTCGCGCTGGCCGGGGTGGCGCTGCTCGGGCAGGGCGGCTTCGACAGGCTGAACCCGGTCGGGGTGGCCTTCGCGTTCGGCGCGGGCGCCATGTGGGCCGCGTACATCGTACTGAGCGCCCGGGTCGGCGGCCGCTTTCCCGGCGCGGACGGGCTGGCCCTGGCGCTGACCGTCGCCGCGCTGGTCACCCTGCCGCTGGGCATCGTCGACGGCGGCGCGGCGCTGCTCGACCCGCGGGTGCTGGCCCTCGGCGCCGCCCTCGCCGTGCTCGCCTCCGGGCTGCCCTACACCCTGGAGCTGATGGCGCTGCGGCGGATGCCCACCGCCACCTTCGCCGTGCTGATGAGCCTCGGCCCGGCCGTCGCCACCCTCGCCGGCTGGCTGGTGCTGCGGCAGGAGTTGACAGTGCTGGAGTGCACCGCCATCGTGCTGGTGATCGCCGCCAGCATCGGCGCGGTACGGGTCAACGCAGCAGCCGCACGGCGCCCGGAACCGCGCTGATCGTCACCGGCAACTCCAGGGAGCGTTCCCCGTCGGCGTACGACGTGATGCCCTCGGCCGCCAACTCCACGGTGCGGGCCCGGAAGCTGCGCACCAGCGGATGACTGATGTGGGTGCCCTGGTAGATGCGCGGCTTCACCCGGATCAGGGTGCGCCGGTTGACCCGACCCGCCACCACCACGTCGAGCAGCCCGTCGGTCGGGTCCGCGTCGGGGCAGATCCGCATGCCACCGCCGTACGTGGGGCAGTTGCCCACCGCCACGAGCACCGCGTCCAGGTCGTGCGGCACCCCGTCGAGGCGCAGCGTGTAGCGGCGTGGGCGCAGCCGGGCCAGCTCGACCAGGATCGCCAGGTCGTATCGGCGCGGGCCGCGGGGCCAGCGCATCCGGTTGGCCCGCTCGTTGACGATCGCGTCGAACCCGGCCGCGAGGACCGCCCCGTACCAGCGCTCGACGCCGTCGACTCCCACCATCCGGGCCAGGTCGAACGGTTGACTGCGGCCGTCGCGTACCGCCTCGGCGATCACCGCCGCCGCAGCGAGAGGGTCGGCCGGAAAGCCGGTGTCCAGGGCGAAGTCGTTGCCGGTGCCGGCCGGGATCGGGCCGAACGGCACGTCGGTCCCGGCGACCGCCTGCAACGCCCGGTGCACGGTGCCGTCGCCACCGACCGCCACCAGCGCACCCGCGCCGTCCCCGACCGCCTGACGGCATGCCGCCTCCGCCTCGCCCGGGCTGGACGCCGACAACAAGCGAAGCGGCCGACCCGCGTCGGCCAGCCCGTCCAACAACCGGGGTAGCAGTGCGCTGTACCGTCCCCGACCGGCGGACGGGTTCATGAGCACGGCCACCGGCCCACCGGCGAGCGGGGCGCGGTCGACGGGTTCGCCGGCGACCGGGCCGGGCAGGTGGTCGTCTGCGGTCACGGGCAGCACCGTACCGGTCGGACACCCGCCGTTCACCAGGGGCAGGTGCCGTCACCAACAGTTCCGCCGCGGGCGCGGGAGGTGACGCGACGACGCCGCCCCCGAGACACGGGGACGGCGTCGGTGGACCGGTCGGCGCGAAGCCGTCAGGTCATGTCGTCGTAGCGGCGTTCGATCGGCGCCGGTTTGGCGATCGGCTCAGGTTCGCCGATCGGCGCTGCCGAGTCGACCCGCTGCCCGGCCACGACCGGGTCCGCGTCGAACTCCAACGGCGACACCTCGTCGTCGTCGATGCCGGCGTAGATCTCCTTGCCGCGCCCACGCCGCTTGTCGTTGAGGAAGGCGACGCCCACCGCACCGAAGTAGAGAGCGGAGAGGCAGATCGCCAGGGCCGTCATCCCGAACGGGTCCGGCGTCGGGGTGACCACGGCGGAGAACGCGAAGAACACGAAGATCGCCACGCGCCACCAGCTGAGCAACCGCTTCGCGCTGGCGATGCCCACGAAGTTGAGCATCAGCACGACGAGCGGGAACTCGAAGGCCACGCCGAACAACAGGATCAGGTTGGTGACGAAGGAGATGTACTTGGTGATCTCCAAGGTCGTGCTGATCTCGCTGTCCGAGATGCTGAGCAGGAACTCCAGGCCCTTGGCCGTGACGAAGTACGCCAGCACCGCACCGGCCGCGAACAGCGGCGCGGCGAGGGCGGTGAAGAAGTACGCGTAGCGCCGCTCGTGCCGGTGCAGGCCCGGCGCGATGAACGCCCAGAGCTGGTACAGCCAGATCGGCGCGGCCACGATCAACCCGACCCAGAGCGCGACCTTCAGGTTGAGCAGGAACAGGTCGGCCGGGCCGAGCTGCACGAACTCGCACTTGCCGTCGACATATCGGGCCTGCGGCAGGTCACAGTAGGGCTGCTGGAGCAGGTGCAGCACCGGCTTGGCCAACCAGAAACCGAAGCCGAACCCGATGAGGATCGCCACGGACGCGCGGAACAGACGGTTGCGCAGCTCACGAACGTGCTCGATGAGCGTCATCGAGCCGTCGGCGGCCCGTTCGAACGGGCTCGGGCCGCGTTTACGCAGTGCGAAGGCCACGGGAGTGGGGCCCTTCGGTCAGTTGTCGCGGACGCGGTGCACCGGGTCGACGACCGGCTGCTGCGGCGGGGCCTGCTGGTACGGGGCCTGCTGCGGCTGGCCAGCGTACGGCGCCTGCTGCCCGGCGTGCGGCGGCAGCGGCTGGTAGCCGGCCTGCGCGTCGGCCTTCTCGGCGAGGTCGCGGTCGTCATCCTGCAGGCTCTTGGTCTCGGCCTTGATGATCCGCAGCGACCGACCCAGCGAACGGGCCGCGTCGGGGAGCCGCTTCGCACCGAAGAGCAGGATCAGCACAACCACGAGAACAGCGATGTGCCACGGCTTGAGGGCACCCATGAGAAGCTCCAGTCGCTCTGTGTCCGGGGGGTGGTACGCAGCCCATCGTACGTGCGGATCGGCTGCCCGCCACCCGCTGGGTGGTGGTGGTCTGGGCGGGAGGGTGAAGTCTTGACCAACCCGCGATGATCCGTCAACCATCGCCGGGCGCGTACCCGATCAGCCGCGCTTGGCCTTGATCACGGCGAGTCGCTGGGACGTGGTGTCGAGCCGGCGTTGGACGTCCTCGGCACGCTGTTGCAGCGACTCGGCGGTGTCCCGCAGCGCCTCGGCCTCGGCGGCGCGCCGCTGCAACGCCACGGCGGCGCGGCGCAGCCGGGGCAACCGGGACAGCACCGGGCGCACGGCCAACGCGAGCACCACGAGGGGTAGCAGCACCACCGCGAGCACGATCCAGATCAGCACGGCGGTCAGCCTACTGGGTGCGGCCGGCCACCGCCGGGTCACCCGACGGCGCGCGCTCCGGGTCGACCTCGGGCAGCCGGGGCACGGCCGCGGGCACGGCGTACGCGTCCAGCGCGGCGGCCGCCGTCGCCCGCACCTGCTCGGCCAACTCCACCGGGGCGACCACTGTCGCCTCCGGGCCGAGGCCCAGCACGAAACGGCGGGCCCACCCCAGGTCGGTGACCCGCAGGGAGACGAGCCACTGGTCGCCGTCGCCGGCCTCCACCCGCTCGCACGGGTAGTACTCGGTGATCCACCGTTCGCCCCGACCGATGCGCAGGGTGATCAACGGTAGGTCGGCCGAGGGGCGGAACACGCCCTCGGTGAGGTCGTGCGGGACGGCCTGCGGCGGCACCGTGGCCGGCTCGTCCAGCTCGGTGACCGCGTCGATCCGGTCCGCGCGGAACAGCCGGACGGCCTCCGCGCGCCGACACCACGCCTCCACGTACGCCCGCCCGCCGACCATCAGCATCCGCAGCGGGTCGATGACCCGCTCGGTGGTCTCGTCCCGGGCGGCCGTGTAGTAGGTGATCCGCAGGGCCCTGCCGCTCTCCACGGCGGCGCGCAGCGCCTCGACCCGCGGGGCGTCCCCGGGCAACCGGACCGCCACCGGCGCGCCCACCAGGTCGCCCGCGGCCTCGATCTTGGCGAGGGCCCGTTCGACGGCCTCCCGGTTGGCCACCCCGGGCGTCTCGGCCAGCATGCGCAGCGCCACCACGAGGGCCAGGGCCTCGTCGGGGGTCAGTCGTAACGGCCGGTCGATGCCGGCGTCGTAGGTGATGGTCACCCGGTCACCGTCGAACGCCATGTCGATCAGGTCACCGGGGCCGTACCCGGGGAGCCCGCACACCCAGAGCAGCTCCAGATCCTCCCGGAGCTGACGCTCGGTGACGCCCAGGTCACCGGCCGCCTCGGCGATCTCGATGCCGGGCCGGGCCAGCAGGTAGGGCACCAGGTTGAGCAGTCGGGCCAGGCGGTCGGCGGACGCGCGGGAGCCGTTGCGGGCGGCCGGGCGGGTCACCGGGCACCTCCGCCGACGGCCAGCTCGTCGTGGCGCACGGCGATCTCCTTGAGTCGTTGGATGACCGCCTCGCGGACCTCCGGTGGGTCGATGACCCGCACGTCCGGGCCGTAGCCGACGAGATGACCGGCCAGCCCGTCGGGTTCGGCGTACGGCAGGACCAGCCAGTCGCCGTCCGGCCCGGCGGTCACCTCCACCGCCCAACGGCGCAGCCCGGCGGCCCGCCCGGGCGCGGCCAGCACGGTGGCCCGACCGGTGCGCTCCGCCGGACCCGACCAGCGGGCCACGTGGCTGATCAGGTCGACGTTGGCCCGCGGCTCGTACGCGCCGGGCGCGCCGGTCACCCGGACCGCGCCGACGACCCGGGACAGCCGAAAGCAGCGGGTCGCCTCCCGGTCCTGGTCGTGGCCGACCACATACCACCGGCCGCGCCAGCAGACCACGCCCCACGGTTGCAACCGTCGCCGCGTGGGAGCGTCGCGATCGGGCACCCGGTAGTCGAACCCCACCTCGCGGCGGTCCCGGGCGGCGGCGGTCAGCGGCGCGAACGCCGGGTCGACAGTGACCATCGGCTCCAGGCCGAGGGTCGCCTGCGGGTCCACGTCCACCCCGGCGGCGCGCAGCTTGGCCAGCCCCGACGACGCGGCGGCGGCCAACCCGGCGTGCTGCCACAGCCGGGCGGCGATGCCGACGGCGGCGGCCTCGTCCGGTTCGAGGAGGATGTCGGGCAGCGCGTATTCGCGGTGGGCGATCCGGTAGCCGGGCTCGGCGTCGAAGGCGCTCGCCGTGCCGGTCTCCAGTGGGACGCCCAGCTCGCGCAGCTCGGCCTTGTCCCGCTCGAACTTGCGTTGGAACGCCTCGTGGTCGCGCGCGTCGTCCGGATCGTGCTCGTAACCGGGCACGGTCGCGGCGATCTGCGCGGCGGTCAGGAACCGTCGCGTGGACAGCAGGCAGATCACCAGGTTGACCAGGCGTTCGGTGCGGGTCCGCGACACGCGGTAGACGCTAGCAGCCGACCCGCCCACACCGCGCACCCGCGCGGGCGTGCCGCACACTTGTTCGGATCGGGCCTCCCCCGGCGCGTCGCCGTCAGCGGTCATAGGGTGATCCTCATGTCGCAAGCGGAGGCCAGACCCGAGAGCGAGAGCGTCGGCACCGTCGTCGTCGCCGGTGCGGCCAACCTCGCCATCGCGGTCGCCAAGCTGATCGCCGGGCTGATCTCCGGATCAGCCGCGATGCTCTCCGAGGCGGCGCACTCGATCGCCGACACCACCACCGAGGTGCTGCTCTTCCAGGCGCTGCGCCGCGGCGCCCGCCCGGCCGACCAGCGACACCCCTTCGGGTACGGCAAGGAAAGCTACGTCTGGGCGTTCTTCGCCGCCATGTTCACGTTCGTCGCCGGTGCCGGTTTCGCCGTCACCCACGGCGTCACCACGATCCTGGTGCACAAGCACAGCGGCGACTACCTGATCTCGTACATCGTGCTCGGGGTGTCGTTCGTCATCGAGTCGATCTCCCTGGCCCGGGCCGTGCGGCAGGTCCGCCGCGAATCGCGGCGCTGGCGGACCACGCCTCGGCGGTTCCTGCGGTTGACCGCCGACACCACAGTCAAGGCGGTCTTCCTGGAGGACAGCGCGGCCCTGATCGGTCTGATGCTGGCCGGGCTCGGCGTCGGTCTGTCGCACGCCACCGGCGACGAGGTGTGGGACGGCGTCGCGTCGATCCTGATCGGGCTCCTGCTGCTGACCGTCGCCGGGATCCTCGCCAGCAACAACCTGTCGCTGCTGGTCGGCCGGGCCGTCCCGGAGCGGCTGCGTCACGAGATCGAGCAGGATCTGGCCGGGCTGCCCGAGGTGGAACGCATCGACACCCTGTTGACCATGCAGCTCGGCCCGCAGGACATCCTGGTCGCCGCGAAGGTCGACTTCCGCGACGAGGCCACCGGCGCGCAGATCGAGGCCAGCGCCGACGAGGCCGAGCGGCGGCTCACCAACCGGTACCCGGAGATCCGCTTCGTCTTCCTCGACCCGACCCGTTCGATGCCGGGCGCCACCGGCACCGCCCGGCACACCCAGGCCGGGCCGAGCCCGGACGCCGGCGGCCCCGAGCCGATCTGACCCGCACCCGGGCGCGGGCCGCCACGCCCGCGCGGCTAGCGTGCCCGTCATGGTGCGATGGCGTACGGGGACGGTGGCGACGCTGCGACGGCAGTGGACCGGGGCGGTGGAGCTGGACGTCGACCTGCCCGACGGCACGCGGATGCGCGCGCTGGCCTACCCGGAGCTGGTCGGCACGCCCCAGCCCGGCGACCGGGTGCTGCTCAACGCGGGCGCGCTGCTGATGGGGCTGGGCACCGGCGGGTACGCCCTGGTGGTCGCCCTGCCCGACCGACTGCCGCCGGACCCGCCGGAGGTCGCCGACACCCGCGACGCCGGGCATCTGGTCAAGGCCCGCTACACGCCGTTGCAGCCGATCCTCCTCGGCGTCGACGAGGAGGCCTCCCCGCACCGCGACGTGCTGGCCGACGCGGACGACCTGGGCGGGCTGCCCGTGGTCACCGCCGACCTGCACTCGGCGCTCCCGGCGATCCTGGCCGGCATCCGGGCCGACGCCCCGCAGGCGCGGGTGGCGTACCTGCTCACCGACGGTGGGGCGCTGCCCGCCTGGTTCTCCCGTACCCTCGCCGGGCTGCGGGGCGAGTTGGTTGGCACGATCACCGTCGGGCAGGCGTTCGGTGGCGACCTGGAGGCCACCACCCTGCACGGTGGTCTGCTCGCCGCCCGCCACGTGCTCGACGCGGACGTGGCGATCGTGGCCCAGGGGCCCGGCAACCTGGGCACCGGCACCCGGTGGGGCTTCTCCGGCGTCGCCGTCGGCGAGGCGGTCAACGCGATCGCCACGCTGGGCGGGAAGCCGGTCGGCTCGTTGCGCATCTCCGACGCCGACCTCCGCCCCCGACACCGGGGCGTGTCACACCACAGCCTCACCGCGTACGGCCGGGTGGCGCTCGCCGCGGCGGAGCTGGTGGTGCCCGACGACCTGGACCCGGCCCTTGCCGCCGAGGTGGACGCGGCGCTGGCGCCCCTGGCGACCCGGCACCGGATCGTCCGGGTGCTCACCGACGGTCTGGACGCCGCGCTGCGGGCCAGCGCGGTGCCGCTGTCGACGATGGGGCGGGGCCTCGACGCCGACCACGCCTACTTCCTGGCAGCAGCCGCCGCCGGCCGCCACGCAGCAACCCTGCTCCCCTGACCCAACCCCGAGTTGGTCAAGAGATTTACGTCAGAAACCGGGCTCGGCTTGACGCAAACCTCTTGATCAGACTTGAGGGTGCGTCCGGGTCAGGCCAGGAAGATCAGGGCTAGCCAGCCGCCCACGATGAGCGCCAGCGCCAGGGCCAGCACCCACGTCGGCACTGTGTAGTCACCGCGCCGGTTACGGTCGACCTCGGCGCGGATCTTCTCCCGCCGGCGTTCGATCCAGTTCTGCCGCTCGGTGCCGCGCTCGGAGCGGTCGGAAGGTCCAGAAGTCGTCATGGCGCGCTCAGCTTAACCGCTCGGTGCGCCGGGCTGACCGGCCCCGTCGACGCAGCGCGTCGACGGGGCCGGCAACCGGTCACATGCTGGCGATCAGCCGCTCCACCCGCTCGTCGTACGCCCGGAACGGGTCCTTGCAGAGCACTGTGCGCTGCGCCTGGTCGTTGAGCTTCAGATGCACCCAGTCGACGGTGAAGTCCCGGCGCTTCTCCTGGGCGTGCCGGATGAACTCGCCCCGCAGCCGGGCCCGGGTGGTCTGCGGCGGGGTCTCCTTGGCCTCGAAGATCTCCGGGTCGGTGGCCACCCGGTCGACGTCGCCGCGGCGCTCCAGGAGCCCGTAGAGGCCCCGGCCGCGGCGCACGTCGTGGTAGGCCAGATCCATCTGCGCCACCCGGGGGTGCGACAGCGGCAGGTCGTGCTTGCGCTGGTAGCGCTCGATCAGCCGCAACTTGCTGACCCAGTCGATCTCCCGGGAGACCGGCTCCAGGTCGCCGGTCTCCACCGCGTTGAGCACCCGGCCCCACAGCTCGACGACCCGCTTGGCGGCCTGGTCGCCGCCGCGTCGCTCGACGAACTCGGTGGCCTTGGCGAGGTATTCCTGCTGGACGTCCAGGGCGCTGACCTCCTTGCCGTTGGCCAACCGCACCTTGCGCCGGCCGGTGATGTCGTGCGACACCTCCCGGATGGCCCGGATCGGGTTCTCCAGGGACAGGTCGCGCATCACCACCCCGGCCTCGATCATCCGCAGCACGATGTCGGCGGTGCCGACCTTGAGCAGCGTGGTGACCTCGTTCATGTTGGAGTCGCCGACGATCACGTGCAGCCGCCGGTAGCGCTCGGCGTCAGCGTGCGGCTCGTCGCGGGTGTTGATGATCGGACGGCTGCGGGTGGTCGCCGAGGAGACGCCCTCCCAGATGTGCTCGGCCCGCTGCGAGAGGCAGTAGACCGCACCGCGTGGGGTTTGCAGCACCTTGCCGGCCCCGCAGATCAACTGCCGGGTGACCAGGAACGGGATGAGCACGTCGGCGAGCCGGCCGAACTCGCCGTGTCGGGAGACCAGGTAGTTCTCGTGGCAGCCGTACGAGTTGCCGGCCGAATCGGTGTTGTTCTTGAACAGGTAGATCTCACCCGCGATGCCCTCGTCGTGCAGCCGCTTCTCCGCGTCGACGAGCAGGCCCTCCAGGATCCGCTCGCCGGCCCGGTCGTGGGCGACGAGATCGGTCACCGAGTCGCACTCCGGTGTCGCGTACTCCGGATGCGACCCGACGTCCAGGTAGAGCCGGGCCCCATTGCGTAGGAAGACATTGCTCGACCGGCCCCAGGACACCACGCGACGGAACAGATACCGCGCGACCTCGTCCGGGGACAGCCGCCGCTGCCCGCGATAGGTACAGGTGACGCCGTACTCGGTCTCGAGGCCGAAGATTCGCCGCTCCATGGTGTGACATTAGCCGCCCGGAGGCCCGGTTCGTCACTGTCAGACCACAGGTCGTGCCCCGAGCGCGGTCACATACCGGTTGAGTGCGACATTCCGTCCGGACCGAGGCTCGCCACGAACCGCCGGCAGCTGTCGTACTCCGGAAGCAGACCCCGCTCGCGGACCTGCGCCAGAGTCGGCGCCGCGTCGTCGCGCGCGGACAGCAACGGGACATCGGCGGGCCACTCGATGCCCAACTCCTCGTCCAGCGGGTGCACGGCGTGCTCGCCGGTCGGGTTGTAGGTGGTCGAGCAGAGGTAGCTCAACGTCGCGTCGTCGGTCAACGCGCAGAACCCGTGCCCCAGACCTTCGCTGAGGTAGACCGCCCGACGGTCGGTGTCGTCCAGCCGGACGCCCTCCCAACGACCGAAGGTCGGCGAGCCGACCCGCAGGTCCACGACCACGTCGAGGACAGCGCCCCGCACGCACGTCACGTACTTGGCCTGCCCGGGCGGGACGTCGGCGAAGTGGACGCCGCGCACCACGCCGCGCGCGGAGACCGACAGGTTGGCCTGGGCCAGCCGGAGCGGATGCCCCACCACCTCGGCGAGCCTGTCGAAGCGGTACCACTCCATGAACATGCCGCGCGGGTCACCGTGCTGCTGGGGGATGATCTCCCAGGCGCCCTCGATGCTCAGCTCCCGGATCTTCACCAGGAACCCCCGTCGTTGCCGGCCTGATCGCTGAGCAGACCGAGCAGGTAGGTGCCGTAGCCGCTCTTGGTCAGCGGCTCGGCCAGCGCGCGCAGCTGCGCGTCGTCGATCAGGCCGGCCCGCCAGGCGACCTCCTCGATGCAACCGATCTTGAGACCCTGCCGCTCCTCGACCACCCGGACGAACTCGGCGGCCTGCATCATCGAGCTGAACGTGCCGGTGTCCAGCCAGGCGGTGCCCCGATCCAGCACCGTCACCGCCAGCTCCCCGGTCTCCCGGTACACCTCGTTGACCGCCGTGATCTCCAGTTCGCCGCGGGCGCTCGGGGTGAGCTTGCGGGCGATGTCCACCACCCGGTTGTCGTAGAAGTAGAGGCCGGGAACCGCGTAGCGGGACTTCGGCCGGGCCGGCTTCTCCTCGATCGAGAGCACCCGACCATCGGCGTCGAAGTCGACCACGCCGTACTCCTGCGGGTTTGCCACCTGATAGGCGAAGACCCGCCCGCCGACCAGGTCACTGTGGTCCGCGAGCTGCCCGCCCAGACCCACGCCGTGAAAGATGTTGTCGCCGAGGACCAACGCCACCGACTCGGCGCCGATGAAGTCCGCGCCGAGGATGAACGCCTGCGCGATGCCCTCCGGGCGCTCCTGACTGACGTACTCCAGCCGCAGCCCGAACTGGCTGCCGTCGCCGAGCAGCCGACGGAACTGGTCCTGATCGTCCGGAGTCGTGATCACCAGGATCTCCCGGACCCCGGCCATCACCAGGGTGGAGAGCGGGTAATAGATCATCGGCTTGTCGAAGACCGGCATCAGCTGCTTCGAGACCGCCCGGGTGATCGGCCAGAGCCGGGACCCGGTGCCGCCGGCAAGTAGGATTCCGCGCATCGGGGAAGCCTAGCCGCACCCGGGCACGTCGTGCGGGGGTCACACACCGGGCGCCGCCCCGCCCGTCGCGTATACTTCCGGACCCGTGAGGATCCTCGTCACCGGCGGAGCCGGATTCATCGGGTCGGAGTACGTTCGCCTGCTGCTGGGCAAGCCCCTCGGCAGCGCGGAGAGCGTGCCGACGCTCGAGCCGGCCGTCGTGACCGTGCTGGACAAACTGACCTACTCGGGCAACCTGGCCAACCTCGAGCCCGTCCGCGACGACCCGCGACTGCGTTTCGTGCAGGGCGACATCTGCGACCCGGTGGTTGTCGACGAGGCGGTGGCCGAGCACGACGTGATCGTGCACTTCGCCGCCGAGTCACACGTCGACCGTTCCATCGCGGGCGCCGCGCCGTTCGTCACCACCAACGTGCTGGGCACCCAGACGCTGCTCGACGCGGCGCTGCGCCACGGCACCAGACGATTCGTGCACGTCTCCACCGACGAGGTCTACGGCTCGATCGACGAGGGCTCCTGGACCGAGACCTGGCCACTCGCCCCCAACTCGCCGTACTCGGCGTCCAAGGCCGGCTCCGACCTGCTCGCGCTGTCGTACCACCGCACCCACGGCATGGACGTGGTCGTCACCCGCTGCTCCAACAACTACGGCCCGTACCAGTTCCCCGAGAAGGTCATCCCGCTGTTCGTCACCAACCTGCTCGACGGTGGCACCGTCCCCCTCTACGGCGACGGCGGCAACATCCGTGACTGGCTGCACGTGCACGACCACTGCCGGGGCATCGCCCTCGTCCAGCAGAAGGGCCGTGCCGGTGAGGTCTACAACATCGGCGGCGGCACCGAGTTGACCAACAAGGAACTCACCGGCCTGCTCCTGGACGCCTGCGGCGCCGGGTGGGACCGGGTCGTCCCGGTCACCGACCGCAAGGGCCACGACCGCCGGTACTCCCTCGACATCACCAAGATCAGCGAAGAGCTCGGCTACCACCCCAGCATCACGCTCGACCAGGGCCTCGCCGACACCGTCCGCTGGTACCGGGACAACCGCAACTGGTGGGAACCCCTCAAGTCCGCGCCGACCGCATGACCCGACTCCTCGTCACCGGCGCGGGCGGGATGCTCGGCCGGGACCTGGTCGCCGTGCTGGGTGCACGACCCGACCTCAAGGTGACCGCCGCCACCCGCGCCGACCTCGACATCACCGACCCCGCTGCGGTCCGCACCGCCGTCGCCGGGCACGACCTGGTGATCAACACCGGCGCGTGGACCAACGTCGACGCCGCCGAGGCCGACGAGGCCGCGGCGACGGCCGTCAACGGCCACGCCGTGGCCAACCTGGCCGCGGCATGCGCCACCGACGGGACACGGCTGATCCAGATCTCCACCGACTACGTCCTCGCCGGCAACGCGGACACCCCGTACCCGGAGGACGCGCCCATCGCGCCGGTCAACGCCTACGGCCGCAGCAAACTGGTCGGCGAACAGGCCGTCGCGCGGCTGCTGCCCGACACCGGGTACGTCGTACGCACCGCCTGGCTCTACGGCGCGCACGGCCCGAACTTCGTGGCCACCATGCTCCGACTCGCCACCCAGCACGAACACCTCGACGTGGTCGACGACCAACACGGCCAACCCACCTGGTCGTACGCGCTCGCCGAACGGCTCGTCGCGCTCGCCGACGCGGCGCTGGCCGGTCAGGCGCCGCCCGGCGTCTACCACGGCACCTGCGCCGGGCAGACGACCTGGTACGGGTTGGCGCGCGCCGCGTTCACGCTGGCCGGACTGGACCCGGACCGGATCCGACCCACCACCAGCGACCGGTATCCACGTCCCGCACCACGGCCTGCGTACAGTGTGCTAGGGCACAACCGCTGGGCAGCCGTGGGTCTACCCCCGCTTCCAGACTGGCACAGCGCCCTGGTTGACGCGTTCCACTCCCCCGCTCCACCCGCCCCGTGGAAGGTCGCATGAAGCTCACCCTCGTCACCGGCCTGACCGGCCTGCTGCTCCTCGGCACCATCGTCGAGCTGTTGCGCCGCCGTCAGCTGCGCGAGAAGTACGGCATGCTCTGGCTCGCCGTACTGATCATTGTGATTCCGCTGTCCCTTTTCCCCCGGCTGCTCGACAACGTCGCCGAACTCCTCGGCGTCGCCTCCGGTGTCAGTCTGGTGCTCTTCCTCGGCATCGTCTTCCTGCTGTTGGTGTGCGTGCACCTGAGCTGGGAGGTCAGCGCCCTGGAAGAAGAGACCCGCACCCTGGCCGAAGACTTCGCCCTGCTCCGCGCCGAGATCGACGCGGACCGGGCAGCCCGAGACGAACTGGTGTCGACCGATGGTTAACGGCAAGCGCACATTGATCATCATCCCGGCTCTCAACGAGTCGGGCTCGATCGCCGACGTCGTCGGCGAGGTCCGCGGCGAACTGCCCGGCGTCGACGTGCTCGTCGTCGACGACGGCTCCACCGATCGCACCGCCGCCGTCGCCGCCGCCGCCGGTGCCCTGGTCGCCAAACTGCCGTACAACCTCGGCGTCGGTGGGGCCATGCGCCTCGGCTACCGCTACGCCCGTGACCACGACTACGACGTCGCCATCCAGATCGACGCCGACGGCCAGCACGACCCCCGGTACGTGCCGAAGCTCGTCGACCTGCTCGAAGACAACGACCTCGTCATCGGCGCCCGCTTCGCCGGTGAGGGCGACTACAACGTCCGCGGCCCCCGCCGCTGGGCGATGGTCATGCTCTCCGCCGTGCTGTCCCGGGTCGCCCGCACCAAGCTCACCGACACCACCTCCGGTTTCCGGGCCGCCAACCGGCGGGTCATCGAGATGTTCGCCGGCTGGTACCCGGCCGAATACCTCGGCGACACGGTGGAGACCCTGGTGCACACCGCTCGCCGCGGCTTCCGCATCCGCCAGGTGCCGGTCGCCATGCGCAAGCGGATGGCGGGCACGCCCAGCCACTCCCCCGCCAAGGCGATGGTCTACCTCGGCCGCGCGTTCGCCGTTCTCACGCTGGCGCTCATCCGCCGGTGATCCGACGGCTACTGAGCCTGGTCCCGCCCGGCACCGTCGCTGTCGGTGCCGGGCTGGCCCTTCTCGGGCTCGCCTCCTACGTTCACCTCGCCGTCGCCGGCCACAGCCTCAGCCAGGCCGACTATTCGTCCCTGTCGGTGCTCTGGTCGATCGTGTTCACCCTCGGCATCGGCGTGTTCATGCCGATCGAGCAGGAGGTCGCCCGGGTCGTCGCCGCCCGACACAGCCAGGGGCTGCCGCCCGGCCCGGTGCTGGCCCGCGGCGTCACCGTCGCCGCCGTGATGCTCGCGGTACTGGTGTTGGCCGTCACCATCGGCCGTCAGCCGCTCGCCGACAAGCTCTTCGCCGGTGACGGCAACCTGGTCACCGTGCTGATCGGCGCACTCGCCGCGATGGCCGTCGCCTACGCCACCCGTGGCGTCCTCTCCGGCCTGCAGCTGTTCCCCTGGTACGGCGCTCAACTCGGGATCGACGGCGGCCTGCGGATCATCATGGTGGCCCTGCTCGGGCTCGCCGGAGTGACGTCGCCCGTCTGGTACGGGCTCGTGCTCGTCGCCGCCCCCCTGGTCAGCGTCCTACTCACCCTGCCGCCGGTGCTGCGCGCCATCGGCGGAGGCCCGCCGGTCGGCTGGGCCACGCTGCTACGCGGCCTCGGCCTGCTCACCGCCTCCAGCCTGCTCTCCCAGGTCGTGGTGAACATCGGGGTGATCAACGTACAGCTGCTCTCCCCCTCCGACGCGGCAGCCGCCGGCGCACTGCTCTCCGCCCTCGTGCTGGTCCGCATCCCCCTGTTCGTCTTCGGCTCCCTACAGGCGTCACTGCTGCCCGGCCTGGCCACCACCGCCACCACCGGCGACCAGGCCGGCTTCCACAGCCTGCTGCGCCGGGCGCTCGGCATCGTCACCGCGCTCGGTCTCACCGGCGCCCTCGGCGCCGTGCTGCTCGGCCCATGGTTGGTCGGCACCCTCTTCGACGCACCCGGCGTTCTCGGCCACGGCGACTTCGCCTGGCTGGCGGCCGCCACGCTCGCCTACCTGTGGGCGATGGTGCTCGGTCAGGCCCTGCTCGCCCTCGACCGGCACCGCGCCCAGGCCCTCGCCTGGACCGCCGGCGTCGCCGCCCTGATCGCCGTGACGCTGATCCCGGCTCCGGTCACCCTGCGAGTCGAACTGGCGTACACCATCGGCTCCGTCATCGTGGCCGCCACCATGGCGATGCTGCTGCGCGGCGGCTTCAGCCGACCCACCACCCCCGCCCGGCCGCTCGCCGAGGCCGTTGCCCCTGCCGCATCCGGAGGCATCCGATGACCCGACCCCGGGTGAGCGCCGTCATGCTCGCCTACGGCCCGGAGCCCTACCTCGTCGACGCCGCCCAGGCGGTGCTGGCCAGCACCGACGTCGAGGTCGACCTCATCGTCGTCGACAACGGCTGCACCGGCGACGGCATCGACATCGTCAAGGGCCTGCCCGGGGTACGGGTGATCCGACCGGAGGAGAACACCGGCTACTCCGGCGGCTGCCGGGTCGGCGCCGCCGAAGCCACCGGTGACTGGCTCGCGTTCGTCAACTCCGATGCCGTCGTCGCACCCGACGCCCTGGCCAAGACCACCGCCGTGGCCGCCGAAGCGGGCGTAGGCGCGGCCATGGCGTCCATCCGGTTGGCCGACACCCCCGAGCTGATCAACACCAGCGGTAACCCACTGCACTTCACCGGCCTCTCCTGGGCCGGCGGCAACGGCGAACCGGCCAGCAACCACGCCGAGCGGCGGGTCGTTCCCTCCCTCAGCGGCTGCTGCTTCGTGATCAGCCGGCAGCTCTGGCGCGAACTCGACGGCTTCGCCGCCGAATACTTCGCCTACCACGAGGACACCGAACTCAGCCTGCGACTGTGGCAGCGCGGACTACGACTGGAGTACGTGCCGGACGCCGTCGTGCGCCACCACTACGAGTTCTCCCGCAACGCCCTGAAGCTCTACCTGGTCGAGCGGAACCGACTGGTCACCCTGCTCACCGCCTACGAGGCGCGGACACTCGTGGTGCTCGCCCCGGCGCTGCTGCTCACCGAGGCCGCCATGCTCACCGCCGCGGTCGCCGGCGGCTGGTCCCGGCAGAAGCTGCGGGGTTGGGGCTGGTTGTGGCGCAACCGCGACTGGGTTCGCGGCCGTCGACGGCAGCTACAGGCTGAACGCCGGGTGCCGGACGGGGTCATCGCGAAGCTGATGACCGGTCGGGTCACGCCCTCCGGTGTGCCGACCACACCTGGCCTGGGAGCGTTCAACGCCGTCGCCGGCGGTTACTGGGCCCTGGCCCGGCCCCTGCTGCGCCGAGGATGACCGCTGGTGCCGGTCCCGAACACGGGCCCGGCACCAGCGGGCGAAACCCTAGCGCTCGCCGCCCTCCGCGGGCCGGTCCTCCAGGTCCGCGGAGCCGGCCGACGACGTCGGCTTGTGCCCCTCCGTGGTCGGCACGACCGGCTCGGCGGGACCGCCCGCCGCATCCGCCGCCTGCCCCTCGGCCGCCGCATCCCCGTCCAACAGAGCCGTCAGCGCGGCACCGGTGATCCGCCGGAACGTCCGTCCGATCCGCTGACGGTCCAGGACCGCCACCTCGAGCTGGTTCGCGGCGATCGTCCTGGCCGCACCGCCCTCACCACCGACCGTGCTCAACGCCTGCACCGCCACCCTGACCGCCTCGCCCAGGGACATGTCCGCCCGATGCTGCGACTTCAACACACCGGTGATCGCCTCGGCCTGACCACCCATGGCCATCCGCCCCGGCTCGTCGTTCACCGAACCGTCATAGGTCAGCCGGTACAGCTCGTCCGCCTCCGGGGTGGCACCGACCTCCGCCACGCAGATCTCCACCTCGAACGGCTTCGACTGCTCGGTGAAGATGGCACCCAGGGTCTGCGCGAACGCGTTGGCCAGGGCCCGACCAGTGACGTCACGCCGGTCGTAGCTGAGCCCGTTCAGGTCGGCCATCCGGACACCGGCGCGGCGCAGGTTCTCGAACTCGTTGTACCGACCGACCGCGGCGAACCCGATCCGGTCGTAGATCTCGCTGACCTTGTGCAGGGCGCTGGAAAGGTTCTCCGCGACGAAGAGGACCCCGCCGGAGTAGCTGAGGACCACAGCGCTGCGGCCCCGAGCGATGCCCTTGCGGGCCAACTCGGAGCGGTCGCGCATGATCTGTTCGGGAGAGGCGTAGAACTGCATGGCCACGTCGGCGGTTCTCCTTACGGCGCTGTGCTGACGACTGCTGACTGGTGAGGTGCGGGACTCAACCGCCCGGGTTCTCCATCCGGCCGGCAACCACACCCTCGGCGATCGCCGCCGTCTCGGTGTCGGTCAACCGGCGGGTGCCCTCGGCGGTCGCGGTCATCACCACGGGGTAGATCCGGCGGGTCAGATCCGGCCCACCGGTCGCGGTGTCGTCGTCGGCGGCGTCGTAGAGCGCCTCGACCGCCAGCCGCGTCGCGTCCTCGACGGACAACCCGGCCCGGAACCGCTTCTTCAAGGCGGACTTCGCGAACAGCGACCCGGACCCGATCGCGTCGTAGCCGGTCTCCTCGTACGGCCCACCGGTCACGTCGAAGCTGAAGATCCGACCGGCGCGCGCCGGGTCGGCGGCGGCCAGGTCGAACCCGGCGAAGAGCGGCACCACTGCCAACCCCTGCATGGCCGCACCCAGATTGCCCCGGATCATCGAGGCCAACCGGTTGGCCTTACCGTCCAACGAGAGCATCGCGCCCTCGATCTTCTCGTAGTGCTCCAGCTCCACCTGGAACAGTCGCATCAGCTCGATGCCGATACCGGCGGTGCCCGCGATGCCGACCAGCGAATACGCGTCGGCGGGGTGCACCTTCTCGATGTCGCGCTGAGCGATCAGGTTGCCCATGGTGGCCCGTCGGTCGCCCGCCATCACCACACCCTCGGCGGCCGCGATGGCCACGATGGTGGTCGCGTGCGGCGCCAGGTCGGCGGCCATGCCCGGCGGCAGCGGTCGCCGACCGGGCAACATCTCGGGGGCCACCCGACTCAGAAACGTCGTGAAGGAGGACGTCCCCGCGTTGGTGAACACATCTGGAAGACGCCCGGATGGATCAAAGCCCGCTGCCACGTGGTTCCTCTCAGGTACGTGATCGCCCTGGCCAGCCTCATGGGACTGTCACGGAACTGGCCAAGACCACCGTTGCAGTTGAAGCAGAGTATCCCGCGCACCCATCCGGTGCGATGATCGTGGTCCAGATGTTGCGGGTCGGCACCGCCACAGATCGCGCAGACCTCGCCCTGCTCGGCCAGGAGCTCCTGAAACTCCTTCTCACCCACGCCGTACCGCCGCCGCAGGTGGTACTCGCGAGTCCCGCCGTGCAGGCGAAGCATGCTCTCCTTGCCCTTCGCGTTGTGGCAAGGCTTGCAGTATCGGCCGTAACCTCCACGGCCGGAGCGGTTCCGCGGAAAGTCATCGAGGGGCTTTGTGGCACCGCAGTCGGGGCATCGCCGGTGGCCCGCTGGCACCAACGGTAGTTGACGCACGCCCCTACCCTGCTGTTCCTTCAGGCGCTTGGCGTAGCCCGCCTTCGATCGCATGTTGAAGCAGGGCTTGCAATAGCTGCCGCGACCGTCGGGTCGTCTGCTATTGGCACAAAATTGATCAAGGGGCAGCCACTCGCCGCAGTCGCGGCAGCGGCGGTGGCCATCCCGGTCATCCAGAGGACGAGGCATGTCCGTTTAGCGTCCTTATGCCCTACTCACCCCCTTTTTGCACATAGCCCCTCACAAATTCCTCTGCATTCTCTTCGAGGACGGAGTCGATCTCGTCGAGGAGGTCGTCGACGTCCTCGGTGATTTCGGCGTGCCGCTCGGCCACCTCGGGGTTCGCCTCGGTGGTGACGTCCTCGATTTCCTCGCCCTGACGGGACTTGCCGGACTGCGACTGGCCGCCGCTGTCATGAGTGGCCATGGCTGTCTCCTCCACGATCGTCTGAGAAGAAATCTACCCCGTGCAGACGACAGAAAGCCCTCACGTCCGCCGTGTTCGGGTCGGGGGCCTTCAATTGCTGTGGAGCGGTCAGCTCCGAGGAGACGAGGCGTCTGCCGGTGCCGGGCCCGGCACCGGCACCGGGACCCGCTCCGGCTCACGCTGCTCCTCCCCCGACGCCTCCGCCGGAGGTGCCCCGCGCCGCAGGCGGGGTGTCCAGTCCTTGAACCGCAACGCCTGCTTCTCCACCAGATGCCAGGACAGAAACGCCAGGACGACGGTGAAGGCCATGACCACCGCGAAGTAGCCGACGAACCCCCAGGCAGCCGCCCCCAGCCAGGCCAGCATCTGCTGCACGACGAAGGAGTAGATGTAGATGCCGTACGAGTAGTCGTTCTTCTGGCCCACGCGGTGCAGCAGCCGTGGCAACCGGACCGCGAGGTAGAGGATGGCGTACTCGTAGGCGAGCAACGCCGGGCCGAACAGGTGGCCCTCCAGGGTCTGCCAGCCGGTCACCACGATGGCGAGCACGCCCAGGACGTCGCTGATGGGCAGCTTGTCGCTGTAGAGGTCCGCTACGGCACCCACCAGGAACATGAAGCCGAACCGCAGGAACCAGATCTTGCTGAGTGTGCCGAGCAGCGGCAACGTGCCGACGGAGCCGCTGGTGAAGTATGTCGATCCGCCGAAGCGCAGCGCCTCGTACTGGTTCCACAGCAGCAGACCGAAGACGAGAACGGCGGCCGCGAGCACCAGCCACCGGGCCCGACGCAGCACCGCCACCACAGCCAGCGAAGCCACGATCAGGTAGCAGAAGATCTCGTAGCTGAGCGTCCAGAGTGAGCCGTCGAGAACGCTCTTACGCACCAGGTCGCCGTACGGCGTGTCCCGGAAGACGTCCATGATCCCCTGTTGGCGGTAGCCACCCCACCAGTTCGCCTGCAGGAAGTTGACCACGCCGGCCGGGTGTCGCCACAGGCCGTCCAGATTGCCGCGATCGGCGTACCAGACGATCGGGGCCACCACGAAGCCGATGAACAGCAGACACACCCAGAGGCCCGGCCAGATCCGCAGGGCACGGTGCCACAGGTAGCGGGGCAGGCTGGCCCTCCGGGCGCTGCGGGTGATGAGGAAGCCGGAGATGCCGAAGAAGCCGGCCACCCCCAGACCGGCCACGTCGACGACCTCGGTCAACGGTCGGGCGTACCCGATCACCGCGGTGTGCGCGAGGACGACCGCGACGGCGAAGCAGAGCCGCAGGAAGCCGAAGCTGTTGGCACGCCCGGCGTACGCGTTCGACAGCGGTACAACGGTCATCGCACGCAGGCCAACCTGCCGGGCTGAGGGGAGCATCGCATCACCGTGTGGGTCGACGGATCGGGGGACGGCCTAGCATGCCACAGAGCGATTCCCGGCGGAGGCACCGGATCTCAGCCCCCGGTCAACGTCTCCAACAGGTCCTTGGCGCTGGCGCACCGATCGAACAACGCCCCAACGTGGGCGCGGGTGCCCCGCTCGGGTTCCATCATCGGCACCCGGACCAACGACTCCCGGCCCACGTCGAAGATCACCGAGTCCCAGCTCGCGGCGACCACCTCGGAGGCGTACTGGGCGAGGCAGCGACCGCGGAAGTAAGCCCGGGTGTCCTCCGGTGGCTCGGTCATCGCGCTGCGCGTCTCGTCGTCGGTGAGCAGCGTCTTCATCGCCCCCCGGCTGACCAGGCGGTGGTAGAGACCCTTCTCCGGCCGGACGTCGGAATATTGGAGGTCGACGAGCTGGAGCTTGTGCGAGCCCCAACCGAGCTTCTCCCGCTCCCGGTAGCCCTCCAGCAGTCGCAGCTTGGCCACCCAGTCCAACTCGTCGGCGCAGAGCATCGGATCCCGGCCGAGCCGGTCCAGGACGCTCTCCCAGCGGTCGAGCACGTCGATGGTCTGCTCGTCGGCGTCGGTGCCGTACCGGTCGTCGACAAAGGACCGGACCCGCTCCAGGTACGCCCATTGCAGGTCGAGGGCGGTGAGCCGGCGGCCGTCGCGCAGTCGCATGCGGTGCGTCAGGGCGGGGTCGTGGCTGACGGCGCGCAGTTCGCTGACCGGGTCGGCGATGCCGAGGTCGGCGCCGAGGGCCTTCTCCTCGATCATGCTGAGGATCAGCGCGGTGGTGCCGACCTTGAGGTAGGTGGAGATCTCGGAGAGGTTGGCGTCGCCGATGATGACGTGCAGCCGGCGGTACTTGTCGGCGTCGGCGTGCGGCTCGTCCCGGGTGTTGATGATCGGCCGTTTGAGGGTGGTCTCCAGGCCGACCTCGACCTCGAAGAAGTCGGCACGCTGGGAGATCTGGAAGCCGCTCTGGCCGCCGTCCTGGCCGATGCCGACCCGACCGGCGCCGCAGACGATCTGCCGGGTGACGAAGAACGGCGTCAGGTACGCCACGATGTCGGCGAACGGCGTCTGCCGGCGCATCAGGTAGTTCTCGTGGGCACCGTAGCTGGCGCCCTTGTTGTCGGTGTTGTTCTTGTAGAGGTGGATCGGCTGGGTGCCCGGGATGGTGGCGGCCCGGCGGGACGCCTCGGCCATCACCCGCTCGCCGGCCTTGTCCCAGCGCACGATGTCCCTGGGAGTGGTGACCTCGGGGGTGGAGTATTCGGGGTGAGCGTGGTCCACGTAGAGCCGTGCGCCGTTGGTGAGTATCACGTTGGCCAGGCCCAGGTCCTCGTCCGCGAGGGCCTCGGCGGGGTCGTACGCGGCACCGGAGTAGGTGAAGCCGCGGGCGTCGCGCAGCGGCGACTCTTCCTCGTAGTCCCACCGGGCCCGGCCGCCCCGGTTGAGTTCCGGGCGTGCCCCGTAGGCGTTGACCACCTGCGATGAGGTGACCATCGGGTTGGCTCCGGCCTGCCCGGGCACGGAGATGCCGTACTCGACCTCGGTGCCCATGATCCGTCTTACGCTCATCGACCTACCCGCTTCGCTCGCCCGACCCGGTCCACCGTCAGGTCGAGCGTAGTCCGCCCTGAGCACCTGCACTCTGTAGGTGAGTGCCGGCGGGCCGCAACAGTTCGCTGGATTCGGTGTCGGAATGCTCAGCGGGCGGCGTCAGGTCGTCGGTCGCGGCGGAGCCGGTGGTCCAGACGAGCCACCCGAACAGCACCAGGCCGACGATTGCGCTCAGCAGCGGGATCACCGAGCCGACCACCGGGTGCCAGTCGCCGCCAAGGGGGTTGAGGCTGCTCAGCCCGATGTTGGCGGGCAGGCCGTTCTGCCAGCGGACCATCGTGTACGCCAGGCAGAACAGCTGGATCGGCAGGAGGAGCAGGACGGCGAGTCGGGTGAACGAGCGGGCCCGGGCGACCTCGAAGCCGCGTTGTTCGGCGATCCACGCGGCGTAGAGCAGAACGCCGACCAGCATGGGCAGCATGTAGCGGCCCTGGGTGACGAAGCCGCTCTCGTTGACCAGGGCGATCTGCATGAGGGAGGGGACGGCCACGCCGCCGCCGAGCAGCACGAGCAGGCGCCACCGGTCGAGCGTGCTGCCCCAGACGACCCCGATGAGCAGCAGCGCTCCGGCGACGAGCTGCCAGATCAGGTAGGGCGGGGCGGGCATCCGGGTGTCCAGCCAGGAGGTGACCCCGACGATCTGGTCGAGGTATCCCCGCCACCGGTCGGCCTCGCGCAGGGCCGCCTGCCCGTAGGTGAGCCGGTCGGCGGAGTAGTTGCCGAGGTCGGAGGTCTGCTGGCGGACGGACCAGGCGAGCACGGCGAGGGTGGACAGGACGATGCCACCTGCCCAGAGCTGCGCGGCCCGGTCCCGCAGCAGGCCGAGGAGGTTGCCGCGGCGCAGCGGGAAGGCGAACGCGATGAACGCGGTCGCCAGCCACAGCGGACCGGTCTGGCGCAGCACCGCGAGGAGCAGCGCGCTGATCCCGACGAGGACGATGAGGCCGCGCCGTGGGCCGGGTGGGCCGAGGAGCAGGGGGATGACCGCGCTGAAGAAGGCGATGCCGGCGGCGATCTCCAGGCCGTTCGGGTTGACCGCGCTGGCCATGTGCACGGCCATCGGGGTGGTGACGACGAGCAGGGCGCCCATCATGAGGCCGCGGCGGGACCGGTTGCGGATCACGACGTACGCGCAGGCGAGCAGCGCGGCGGAGCACAGGGCGCTGATCATGCGGGCGAGCAGGACGCCGGACCAGCCGGGCCAGAGCACCGTCGGTGCGCCGACGAGGGCGTAGTAGGCGGGGAAGTAACGACCGGCCCCGGTGCCGGCGCGGGTCGGTGTGTCGTCGCTGCCGGGGGGCTGGGCGCAGGCCGCCGAGACTTCCTTCTTGAACTGCCAGCACTGCTCGCGGACGAGACCACCGGGAACGGTCTGGAAGGCGCCGGTGCCCTTCTTCGCGTCGGCGGGCGGGGGCGCGATCTGCCCGGCGGCGACGCCGGCCGCTCGGACGATGTGCTCCCGCTCGTCCGGGGTGCCGTCGTAGGGGGCGGCCATCGACCAGGCGAAGATGATCAGAAAGAATGCGGCGAAGGCGAGGGCCCAGTGTCGTCGGCCTGTGCTGATGGTGGCCGCCGGGCTTCCGCTGGTGGCCGGCAACGTCACTCTTCCGGGATCAGGCACGTCAACCTCGCGGCTCGCGCGGGCAGGCCCCGCTGGGTAGATGGACAGACGATAGACTCCCTCGTCGTCCTCACCGCTCCGGGTCCCCCCTTGGAGAACTCTTTGCTGTCACCTGTTGCCGAGTCCGTCCGCCACCTGTCCCGACACAGCGCTGTGCGGTTTCTGGTCGTCGGGGGTCTGAGCGTTGCCGTGGACACGGGATCACTCTTCGTGTACCACGGAGTTCTCCGGATCGTCCTGCCGGTTGCGGCCGGGATGTCGTTCCTGACCTCGTTCTGGGTCAACTTCGGGCTGAACCGGGCGTGGTCGTTCGGCTCGTCCGCCCAGATGGTGCCGCAGGTGGGGCGCTACTTCGCGCTGGTCCTCGCGAACCTGACCGCCAACGTGGTGCTGGTGTCCGCGTTGACCTGGGCGGGCACGCCGTACCTGCTGGCGAAGCTCTTGGTGACGGCGTCGCTGTCGGCGGCGAACTACGTGGTGTCGAAGCGGTGGATCTTCGCTGCCTGACCGACGCCCTGGAATACCCGCAGCGAGGGTGCCCACCTGATGGTGGGCACCCTCGCTGCTGGGGTCAGAGGTACTGGCCGGTGTTGCTGGCGGTCTCGATGGACCGGCCGGCCTCGGCGCCCTTGCCGCCGGAGACGAGCGTGCGGATGTAGACGATCCGCTCGCCCTTCTTGCCGGAGATGCGCGCCCAGTCGTCGGGGTTGGTGGTGTTGGGGAGGTCTTCGTTCTCGCGGAACTCGTCGACGCAGGCGTCGAGCAGGTGCTGAAGGCGCAGCCCCTTGCGACCCGAGGTGAGGAACTCCTTGATGGCCATCTTCTTGCTCCGGTCGACGATGTTCTGGATCATCGCGCCGGAGTTGAAGTCCTTGAAGTAGAGAACTTCCTTGTCACCGTTGGCGTAGGTGACCTCGAGGAATCGGTTCTCCTCGGTTTCTGAGTACATCCGCAGCACCACGGCGTCGATCATCGCCGCGACGGTGGCCTGGGGGTCGGTGCCGTGTTCGGCCAGGTCGTCCGGGTGCAGGGGCAGCCCGGAGAGGATGTACTTGGAGAAGATGTCCTTGGCCGCCTCGGCGTCCGGTCGCTCGATCTTGATCTTCACGTCGAGGCGACCGGGGCGCAGGATCGCCGGGTCGATCATGTCTTCCCGGTTGGAGGCGCCGATGACGATGACGTTCTCCAGCCCCTCCACGCCGTCGATCTCGCTGAGCAGCTGCGGAACGATGGTGTTCTCCACGTCGGAGGAGACACCGGAGCCACGGGTTCGGAAGATCGAGTCCATCTCGTCGAAGAACACGATCACCGGCGTGCCCTCGCCGGCCTTCTCCCGGGCGCGCTGGAAGATCAGCCGGATGTGCCGCTCGGTCTCACCGACGTACTTGTTGAGCAGCTCCGGGCCCTTGATGTTGAGGAAGAAGCTGGTGTGCTTCTCCTTGCCCTGCCGCTCGGCGATCTTCTTGGCCAGCGAGTTGGCCACCGCCTTGGCGATGAGCGTCTTGCCACAGCCGGGTGGGCCGTAGAGCAGGATGCCCTTGGGCGGGCGGAGCTGGTGCTCACGGAACAGGTCCGCGTGCAGGAACGGCAACTCCACCGCGTCGCGGATCTGCTCGATCTGCGACTGGAGGCCACCGATGTCGCCGTAGTCGACGTCGGGCACCTCCTCCAGGACCAGCTCCTCGACCTCGCTCTTCGGGATCCGCTCGTACGCGTACGCCGAACGGGGCTCGATCATGAGCGAGTCGCCGGCCCGGATCGCCGAGCCGATGAGCGTCTCGGCGAGGTGCACGATGCGCTCCTCGTCGGAGTGGGAGACCACCAGCGCCCGGTCGCCCGGCCCGCCGTTCGGCCCCTCCAGGATCTCCTTGAGCATCACCACTTCGCCAACCCGCTCGTAACCGAACGCGTCGACGATGTTGAGCGCGTCGTTGAGCAGGACCTCCTGGCCGCGCCGCAGGTCACCCACATCGAGCGAGGGCGAGACCGCGACCCGTAGTTTGCGGCCACCGGTGAAGACGTCCACCGTGCCGTCCTCGTGCTTGGCCAGGAAGACTCCGTAACCGCTCGGCGGTTGCGCGAGCCGGTCGATCTCCTCCTTGAGCGTCACGATCTGCGTGCGAGCTTCCTTGAGGGTGCTCACCAGCCGGTCGTTGTTCTCGGTCAGCCGCGCCAACTGTGCCTGGGTGGCCGCCAGCCGCTCTTCGAGCTGCCGGACGTGTCGGGGGCTTTCGGTCAACTTGCGCCGCACCAGGGCGAGTTCCTCTTGCAGGAACGCGACCTGCGTGGAGAGATCGTGGGCTTCCTTCTCCCACCGTGCGGCGCGCGAGTCCGCGTCGTCGCTACGTGCTGCCACGTCCCACCTCCCCGGGGGGCTTGAACGTTCTGCCCTAACACTAGCCGCTATGAGGCCGATTCGGTCCCACGCAACACCCTCGTCACCGAACCTTGATCGCCAAGGGTGGCCTGACGGGCCGTTACCGGCGTTCGGGTACCGTCGGGGCGTGGCACGGGAGAACATGGGGGGTGCACAGGTGGCCGAGGTCGCGACCGACGAATTGCAGGTCTGGGTCGACCAGGACCTCTGCACGGGCGACGGGCTCTGCGTGCAGTACGCGCCGGAGGTGTTCGAGTTCGACATCGACGGCCTGGCCTACGTCAAGGGCGTCGACGGTGAGCTGCGGATGGCACCGGGCAGCCGGGTCGACGTCCCCGCGCACCTGCGACTCGAGGTGATCGACTCCGCGAAGGAGTGCCCGGGCGACTGCATCCACGTGGTGCGCGGCGACGGTGTCGAGGTCGCCGGCCCGGACGCCGAGGACGACTGACCCACCGGCCGGGCCGCGCGGCCCGGCCGGTAAGAACGGGGTACGCCTCAGAGCATCGGACGGCCGACCACCGAGGCGACCAACCGCGCGAACTCCTCCAACCGGGCGATCTGCCCGGCGCCGCCGTCGTCGAGGGTCTTGCCGAAGCGCAACGCGTCGTGCCGGGGCGTACCGGGAATCTCCTCACTCGGCGGCGCCTCGTCCAACGAGGTGAGCAGCAGGTAGACGTCGATGCTGTCGACCCGGATCTCGCCGCTCTCGGCACGGTTGAGTCGCCGCCGGCAGCCCACCTCGGTGACGGTGGAGACCGGCACCACCCGCAGCGACGAGGTCATCGAGCCCGGAGGGCCCTCCTCCGGCGGTACGTCCTCGCCGTGCCAGAGGATGAGCCGGCTGCCGTCGCAGACCACGACCTCCTGCCACACCCCGTTGACCTCGTTGACGAAGCGTTCCAGGGTGAAGCCGAGCACCGACGCGCCGCGCAGCACGCCGCCGAGCGCCTCCAGGGCGACGTCCGGGTCGCGCAGGTAGGCCCGCGCCGCCGACTCCAGGTCCTGGTAGGGCGACCAGTCGGGAAAGACCGCGGGGAGGTCTCCACCGCCGTAGCCCGGTCGGCTCATGCCAGCGTCTCCCCCTGCTCGGCGCTGCCGACACCCAGCTCGATGGTCACGGCCTGTCCATCTCCCCCGCACCGTTGGGTTGCGCGCCCGCCGCCTGCGCGGCGGCGGCCTGTCGGGCCGCCTCCGCCTCACGCAGGTCCTGACGGCGCTGCGCGTACGCCTCGGTGCCCTTGCTGGGCTTGCGGCGGCGCGGCGGCGCGGTGACCCCCGGGGCCAGCTTGCGAGCGGACACCAGGAAGGCGGTGTGCGCGATCATCCGGTGGTCCGGACGGACGGCGAGGCCCTCCGCGTGCCAGTCTCGCACCAGGGACTCCCAGGCCCGGGGCTCGGTCCAGCCGCCGCGCTCGCGCAGCGCCTCCACCAGCTCGGACAGCTGCGGTGTGGTGGCGACGTAGCCGATGAACACCCCACCGGGCACCAGCGCCCGCTCGACCATGTCGAGGGTCTCCCAGGGGGTCAACATGTCCAGGATGATCCGGTCGAAGCCGGTCTCCCGGCACTGCGCGACGTCGCCGACGTGCAGGTTCCACGAGGGGTGCGGCCCGTTGAAGAACGCCTCGACGTTGCGCTTGGCGATCTGGGCGAAGTCGTCGCGCAGTTCGAACGAGTGCAGCTCGCCCTCCGTGCCGACGGCTCGCAGCAGTGAGCAGCTCAGCGCGCCGGAGCCGGCGCCGGCCTCGAGGACCTTCGCGCCGGGGAAGATGTCGCCCATCGCCACGATCTGCGCCGAGTCCTTCGGGTAGATCACCTGGGCGCCGCGCGGCATGGACAGCACGTAGTCCGACAGCAGCGGCCGCAGGGCCAGGAAGGCGGTGCCCCCACCGGAGGTGGTCACCACGCTGCCGTCGGGGAGCCCGATCAGCGCGTCGTGGGCCAGGATGCCGCGGTGGGTGTGGAACTCCTTGCCGGGCTCCAGCGTCACGGTGTGCATCCGCCCCTTGGGGTCGGTCAGCTGGACCCGGTCGCCGGGCCGGAACGGCCCACGGTGCACGGGTGTCAGCGCCGGGCTGGCGGGGTCGGCGGCGACGGTGGAGGGAGTTGCGGTCACGGTGTCATCTTCCGGTTGGGTTCAAGGAGCTGTGCCAGGTCCGCGATGTGCAGAATGCCGACGACATCTTCGCCTGACGTCACCACGTACTGTGCGCCCGGGTAGGTCTGTACGGCCTCCATCACCCGCTCGCCGTCCCATCCGAGCGACAACGTGGGAAGAGTGCCCAGCGACCGGGCGACGGCGTCAACCGCCAACCACGGTCGGCGCTCGACCGGCACCGCGTCGGCGGCGGCCGGGTCGACCAGCGCCACCGGTCGACCGGTGGAGTCGGTGACCACCAGCGCGGCGTCGGGCGGCCCGCTCTCGGCGCGGCGGCGCTGGGCCTCGGCCAGTGGCGTACCGGTGGACACCGGCCAGACCGGACGGGCCAGCCGGGCGAGGTCGATCAGCGGGAACCGGCGGCTGACCCGGGCGGCCCGGATCGACTGCCCGGCGCCACGCCAGAGGGTGACGGCGACCAGGAGCATCAGCGGCAGCGCCAGCGGCGCCAGCCGCCGCTCGACGGTGAGCAGCACCACCAGGGCCGCAGTGCCGACGGCGACGATCCGGCCGGCCCACCCGGCGACCTCGGTGCCGAGGTGCCGGTCGCGGGTCAGCCCCCACACCGCGGCGCGCAGCGCCCGGCCGCCGTCGAGCGGAAGCCCGGGCAGGCTGTTGAACAGGGCCACGATGACGTTGCTGACCGCGAGCTGGAAGGCGAGCTGGTGCGCCACCGTTCCCTCGGGCAGGGCGAGCGTGGTGGCGACCGCCAGGACGCCGAGCACAGCGGAGACCGCCGGGCCGGCCAACGAGACCAGCAGGTCGACGCGGGGCGACGGGGCGTCGCGGTCCATCTCGGTGTAACCGCCGAGCAGCTCCAGGGTGATCCCGCGCACACCGATGCCGTACCGCCGGGCGGTGAGGGCGTGGCCCAGCTCGTGCAGCAGCACCGAGCCGAGCAGCGACACGACGAACCCGAAGCCGATCAGGTAGCCGCTGAGCTGCGGCAGGTCCAGTTGTCGGCGGGCGAACTCGCCGTAGAGCACAGCGATGAGCACCGCGAGCAGGACCATGGAGCCGTTGAGGTACAGCGGCACCCCGAACACCTTGCCGACGTTCAGGCCGAGACGTCGGTCCGGTCGGCGCGGCGGCCTGGTTGTCTGCTCCATCGCCACGATGCTACGGACCGTCGCTGGGCGGGGCGGGCGGCGGTCGGTGTCACACCGGTGCCCTAACCTTTGCCGACATGACGGCGGAATCGGTCACCACCCCCCAACCCTCCCCCGCGGCGCAGGCGCCGCCGACGGTGCGGGCCTCGCTGTCCCCGTCGCGGGCGGCGGATTTCAAGACCTGCCCGCTGCTCTACCGGTTCCGCAGCATCGACCGGCTGCCCGAGCGCACCACCATCGAGCAGGCCCGGGGCACCTTGGTGCACGCGGTGCTGGAGCGCCTGTTCGACCTGCCGGCCACCGGCCGCACACCGGAGGCGGCCGGCGACCTGGTGGCTCCCCAGTGGGACCGGCTGGTCACCGAGCAGCCCGAGCTGGCCGGGATCTTCGACGGCGCGGAGCCGGCCGGCCCGGTGGAGTTCCTCCGCTCCGCCGCCGGGCTGTTGCAGGGTTACTTCGCGGTGGAGGACCCGACCCGGCTGGAGCCGGCCGAGCGCGAGAGTCTGATCTCCGCGGTCGTCGACGAGGAGCTGCTGATCCGGGGTTACCTCGACCGGCTCGACGTCGCTCCGGACGGCGCGTTGCGGGTGGTCGACTACAAGACCGGGGGTGCGCCGCGGGAGGCGTTCGAGGCGCGGGCGCTGTTCCAGCTGAAGTTCTACGCCCTGGTGCTGTGGCGCACCCGGGGGGTGGTGCCCCGGGTGCTGCGCCTGCTCTACCTGCGCGACGCCGAGGTGTTGGATTACACCCCGGACGCCGACGAGCTGGTCCGCTTCGAGCGCACCGTGGTGGCGCTGTGGCGGGCGATCGAGCAGGCCACCGCCCGGCAGGATTTCCGGCCCCGGCCGAGCCGGCTCTGCGACTGGTGCAGCCACCAGGCGCTCTGCCCGAGCTTCGGCGGCACTCCGCCGCCGTTCCCGGTCGCGGCGGCGGGCGCCGACCCGCTGCGCGACTCCCGAGCGGCCACTCCGGTCGCGCCGGGTGCCGACGAGTGACGGCCTCCTGAGCGACGCGTGCGCCCGGCCCGACGATTCAGGCCGCGGGATCGCCTGCCGCACGCCCACGACCCGACAGCAGCGGTGCCGCCGCGGTCGGGACAGGACGACCGGCTGGCCTCTACGGTGATCCGCGACGCACCGGCTCCGGTGCGCGAGGATGACCGGTGCGCGCCACGACGTCGGCGGGACGGGAGACCAGATGAGCGATCAGGCGCCCTCGGCGCGGCCGGTGCGGATCCTGCTCGCCGACGACCAGCCGCTGCTGCGGACCGGGTTCCGGATGGTGCTGGGCGCCGAGAGCGACCTGGACGTGGTGGCGGAGGCCGGTGACGGCGTGGAGGCGGTGGAGTTGTCCCGCCGGCTGCTGCCCGACGTCGTACTGATGGACATCCGGATGCCCCGGATGGACGGGGTGGCGGCGACCCGGGCGATCGTCGACGCCCGGCTGCCGGTACGGGTGCTGGTCCTCACCACCTTCGACCTGGACGAGTACGTGGTGGGCGCGTTGCGGGCCGGTGCCAGCGGGTTCCTGGCCAAGGACGTGCCGGCCGAGGATCTGATCGCGGCGATCCGCACTGTCGCCGGCGGGGACGCGGTGGTGTCACCTCGGATCCTGCGGCGCCTGCTGGACCGCTTCGCCGAACTGCTGCCCGACCCGGCGGCGACGCCGGCGGCGGCGCTCAACGCGCTCACCGACCGGGAGCGCGAGGTGCTCGTGCAGGTCGCCCGAGGGTTGTCCAACGCCGAGATCGCGACGGTCCTGTCGGTGAGCGAGACCACCATCAAGACGCACGTCGGGCATGTGCTGACCAAGCTGCGGCTGCGCGACCGGGTGCAGGCTGTGGTGCTGGCGTACGAGTCGGGGCTGGTCCGCCCCCGGGCGTAGTTGCGCCGGCTGAGGTACCTCACCCGGCGTACTCGAAGATCCCTCCGTAGGGGGACGGCCAGCGTTGCGGTCGTCACCTACCGTGACCGGAGACGGCTCGGTTCGGTTGACCCTCCTGTGGCGTCAGGTGCAAGTGTCGGTGCTGCCGCCGCTGTGTGGAAAAACGGTCGACCGGCCGTCGACTCAGGGGCAACCCTGATGCGATATGGGGGTGCACCCGCAGCGGGAAATCCGCTCCGGGTCCCCCCAGGGTCGGACGGGGCGGGCGTATTCGGCACCGATGATTGAACAGTCGCGCCGGACCATCGGGGGGCGGCGTGCATTTTCGGACAGACGGAAGAGGTAGATGACGTGACCGCGACGGTAGGCCAGCAGGCGCAGGCCGCGGCCCGGGCGAACGACGTGTGGAAGGTGTACGGCAGCGGCGAGGCTCAGGTCATCGCGCTACGGGGGGTCAGCGCGGAGTTCGAACGTAGCCGCTTCACCGCGATCATGGGCCCGTCGGGTTCCGGTAAGTCGACGCTGATGCACTGCCTGGCCGGTCTGGACTCGGTGACCCGGGGGACGGTGTCGATCGGTGAGACGACCGTCACCGGGCTGGGCGACGCGGGGCTGACGAAGCTGCGGCGCGACAAGGTGGGCTTCATCTTCCAGCAGTTCAACCTGCTGCCGACGCTGACCGCCAAGGAGAACATCCTGCTGCCGCTGTCGATCGCCGGACGCAAGCCGGACCCGGCCTGGTACGACACGGTGATTGAGACGGTGGGGCTGAAGGACCGGCTGGACCACCGCCCGGCGCAGCTCTCCGGTGGACAGCAGCAGCGGGTTGCGTGCGCGCGGGCGCTGGTCTCCCGCCCCGAGGTGATCTTCGCGGACGAGCCGACCGGCAACCTGGACTCCCGCTCCGGCGCGGAGGTGCTCAACTTCCTGCGGAACTCGGTCCGGGAGCACGGCCAGACCATCGTGATGGTCACCCACGACCCGACGGCCGCCGCGTACGCCGACCGGGTGGTCTTCCTCGCCGACGGTGAGATCGTCTCGGAGCTGATCGAGCCGACCGCCGAGACGGTGCTGGACACCATGAAGAAGCTGGACACTCCGGCCGAGGTGGGCAACTGATGTTCCGCGCGACGCTGAAGAGTCTGCTGGCCCGTAAGGTCCGGCTGATCCTGTCCGGCCTGGCGGTGGTGCTCGGGGTGATGTTCGTCTCCGGCGCGTTCGTGCTCACCGACACGCTGGGTCGCTCCTTCGACTCGGTCTTCGCCGACGGTTTCTCCGAGATCGACGTGAACGTCGCGGCGAAGCCGAAGGTGCAGGTCAACGAGCTGGAGGGCGAGCAGACCGCCGCCCCGCTGCCGGCCGCCCTGGTGGACCGGGTGAAGCAGGTGCCGGGGGCGGCGTCCGCGACCGGTGTGGTCAACGCCGACGGCGCCCGGGTGATCGGCAGCAACGGCAAGGTCGTCACCTCGTTCGGCCCGCCGCAGTTGGGCGAGAACTGGACCGGCGAGAGCGATCTGCTGAAGCTGCGTGAGGGGCGTGCGCCGCAGGCCGAGGACGAGATCGTCATCAACAAGGCGTTGGCCACGGCAGCGAAGGTGCAGGTCGGCCAGAGGGTCGGTGTGCTGACCGCGTTCGAGTCGAAGAAGCGGGATTTCACCCTGGTCGGCGTCTTCGGTTACAGCGGTGACCGGGACTCGATCGGCGGCGTCAACGAGGTCTTCTTCACCACGCCGGTGGCGCAGCGGCTGATGCTGGGCGAGCCGGACGTGTTCAGCAGCATCACCGTGCAGGCCGCCGCTGGGGTCTCTGACGAGAAGCTTCGCGACGACGTGGCCCGCACCCTGGGCGCGGACTTCGAGGTGAAGACCGGCGAGCAGGTGGCAGCGGACGCCTCGGCCAGTCTGAAGGAGGGGCTGTCCTTCTTCAACAAGATCCTGCTCGGCTTCGCCGCGGTGGCGCTGCTGGTGGGCACCTTCCTGATCCTCAACACTTTCTCGATCATCGTGGCGCAGCGGACCCGGGAGTTGGCGCTCATGCGCGCCATCGGGGCCAGCGGCCGGCAGATCATCGGTTCGGTGGTGCTGGAGGCCGTCGCGGTGGGGTTGATCGCGTCGGTGCTCGGCCTCGCCGCCGGCATCGGGGTGGGCGCGCTGCTGGCGTTCCTGTTCGGCAAGCTCGCCGGTGGGCTCACCCTGGCCGGGATCGGCGTGCCGGCGGCCGCGGTGATCGGTTCGTTCGCCGTCGGTCTGGTGATCACCGTGGTGGCGGCGTTGCTGCCGGCGCTGCGGGCGTCCCGGATCCCGCCGATCGCGGCGATGCAGGACGTGGCCACTCCGGACCGGCCGTTGACCAAGGTCACGGTGGCCGGGTCGCTGGTCACCGGCGTCGGCGCGGTGCTGCTGTTCCTCGGGCTCAGCGGCAACGCCGGCGGTCAGACGCTGTCGACCATCCTCGGTGGCGTGCTGTTCGCCTTCATCGGGGTGGCCCTGCTGACCCCGTTGATCAGCCGGCCGGTGGTGAGCCTGCTGGGTGTGATCTTCTCCTGGTCGGTGCCGGGCAAGCTGGGCCGGCTCAACTCCGGGCGCAACCCACGTCGTACGGCGATCACCGCCGCCGCGCTGATGGTCGGCATCGCGCTGGTCACCGGCGTCACGGTGATCCTCGACTCGGCCAAGGGCAGCATCAGCGCGCTCGCCCAGGACACCATCAAGGCCGAGCTGGTGATCGCCGGTCAGCAGGGCGGCCCGCGTCCGCCGACCTTCGACCCGGGTGTGCTGGACCAGGCCAAGGCCCTGCCCGGTGTGCGGTTGGTCGACGGCGAGTACGGCGACATGGGGCGGATCGACGGCGAGAGCACCTGGGTCGCGGCGAGCAGCGACATCGCGTCGCTGCGGCAGATCTTCGGCGCGAAGCCGACCGCCGGTGACATCGACCGGCTCGGGCCGACCCAGATGCTCGCCAGCTCGGACACGGCCACGTCCCGTGGCTGGTCGGTCGGCTCGACGGTCAACGTGCAACTGACCCGGGGCGAGGCACGCACCTACACGATCAGCGGCATCTACGAGTCGTCGCAGCTGACCAACCCGGTGACGCTGCCGGCGACCGCGGCGAAGGACTTCGCCATCCCGCAGCCCATCCAGGGCTTCATCCAACTGGACCCGGGCACCCGGGTGTCCGACGTCCAGCCGCAGGTGGAGGCGTTGCTCGCGGACAGCCCCGAGGTGTCGGTGGCCGACCGGGACGCGTTCATCAAGCAGCAGACCAGCTCGCTCGACGGGCTGCTCACGATGATCCAGATCCTGCTCGCGCTGGCCATCGTGATCGCCGTGCTGGGCATCATCAACACCTTGGCCCTGTCGGTGCTGGAGCGGACCCGCGAGCTGGGTCTGCTGCGGGCGATCGGCCTCCGCCGGTCCCAGACCATGGGCATGATCACCGTGGAGGCGGTGGTGATCTCGGTGTTCGGCGCGCTGCTCGGCGTGGTGGTGGGCACCGGCCTCGGCGCCGCCGTGGTCGAGGCCCTCAAGGACGAGGGCATCACCGACCTGATCCTGCCCTGGGGGCAGATGGGTGTCTTCCTCGGTCTGGCCGCCATCATCGGCGTGGTGGCCGCGGTGCTCCCGGCCGTCCGGGCGGCCCGGATCAACGTCCTGGGCGCCATCGCCCACGACTGATCGGACAAAAGAGGGAGGCCCTGCTGACGCGCTCGCGTCAGCAGGGCCTCCCTCATTGCTTCAGGCAGCGGCCCGATCGGTCAGCAGCGCCGCGAGCAGCGCCAGGTCCACGCCGGTCAGGCTCTCCACCTGGTGTACGCCGACAGTGCTCGGCAACGCCACCTCCGCCGGTACGGCCAGGACCGCCGCGCCCGAGGCGACCGCGCTGGCCACCCCGGTCGGTGAGTCCTCGATCGCCACGCACCGCTCGATCGGCACACCCAGCAGCCGGGCGGCGGTCAGGTACGGCTCGGGGTGCGGCTTGGCCGCCACCACCTCGTCGCCGGCGACCACCGTGTCGAAGTTGTCCCGACCGAGAGTGTCCAGGGCGATCTCGACGAGCGCCCGGGGGCTGGAGGTGACCAGCGCGGTGGGGATGCCCGCCGCGCGGACCGCTCCCAACAGGTCGAACGCGCCCGGCTGCCAGCGCAGACCGGTGCGGAACAGCTCCAGGATCCGGGCGTTGATCCACGCCGCGCTGATCTCCGGATCCCGTTCGGGCTGCCCCAGGTCGTCGTGCAGGATGCGCATCGACTCGGCCATGGCGGTGCCGATGATCGACTGGCGGGCGTCGACGGAGAGTTCCCCGCCGTACTCCTTCGCGAGTTCCTGCAACGCGACGTCCCACAGCTTCTCGCTGTCGACCAACGTGCCGTCCATGTCGAAGAGCACAGCGGCGGGGTGATGGCTGCTCAGCGGAACCTCCAGGGTCGTGACCGACACCGGCGATCCTGCCAGCAGCCGCGGGGGCCGGTGGCGGCAACGGGCGTCAGGGTGATCCGGGCAACCCTGTTCAGCCCAGGTCGCACTCCTTCAGGGAACCCTCGTAACCCCGGAAGAACCTGTCGGTGCGCTGCTCGGCGGTGCCGTGCGCCCCTTCCGCGAACCACGGCTGGTCCGGGTCGTCGCCGACCGCCGCCACCCCCTCCCGGAACTCGTCCAGGTCGCCCTCGGCGAGGGTCAGGGTCCCCGAGCGCACCGAGTCGCCGAGGTACGCCCCGGCCATGCAGTCGGCCTGCAACTCCTGCTGGATGGTGAAGCTGTAGTTGATGCCCAGCCGCACCTGGATGGCGTGCGCGTACTCGTGCCCGAGCAGGTAGAACACGAACGCGTCGCCGACCTCGCGGAACGCCGCCACCGACCAGGCGACGTCGTAGGCGATGAAGTCGCCCTGCGAGCAGTAGACGGCGTTGTTGCGGGGCAACGCCTGTCCGCCGCAGGACACCTCGCCGTCACGCTGGTACGGGATGATCCGCCGGATCGGTCGGAACCGCTGCCCGGACTCCTTGAACTGGGCCGCCCAGTACCGCTCGGCGATCGCCTGCGCGTCGGCGACGTCCTGCTCGAACTCGGCGACGCTGGTGGTGCTGTCGGCCCGGGTGGTGCCCGGTCCCGGTGACGCTGCCGGCGGGTTCGCCCCGGGGCGCTCGGCCTCCGGCTCGGCCAGCCCACCGCCTGCGCAGGCGAGGGAGACCAGTGCGGCGATCAGCAGACCCGCCACCGGGCCCCGCGCGTCGCGTCCGAACCGTGCCCCCACTGTGCCTCCCCAGACATCGGTGCTCGCGCTGCGATGTACCCCGACGATACGACCGCCACGCCCATCACCGGTTCTACGCAGGGTGGGGACGGACGGTTCACGCCGATCAGCTCGGTGCTGTTATGGCGGCGCCGGGGGCGGCGGGTTTGCTCGGCGCAGGGGCCGCGGGGTCCTCCTCAGGGGGCGATGCCGGCCGGCAGAATGCCAGCTGTGGGTTGTCTCCGTCCGGGGAGGGAGGGGCCGGTCGTGGTGCACGAGTTGGGCAGTCGCAGCCGACGTCAACCGGCGCCGGCGCACGTCCTGTGGAGGTCGCTGCGCGACCCGTACGAGGCCGGCAGCCGGCCCTGGCTGGAGTTGCGCGACGACGAGGTGCCGCCCCGGGTGGTGGCCGGCTACGCGCCCGTGCTGCTCGTGTGGTCGTCGCTGTGGCCGCACCGACCGTTGGACCGGATCCGCTTCGACCTGACGGCCGGGCAGCCCGGCGGGGACTGCGCGCTGCGCTGGACGCTCACCACCGACGGCGACCTACCAAGCGAGAGCACCCTCGGGCACCTACGCCACCGCCTCAACTACCTGATCAACGACCGGCTCCGCCGCTCGTACGGCCAGTAGCGTCGCTCAACCGCTCGATTCCCGACCGCGATGCCAGGTGTCACCCTGGTCACCGTGCCGCTCGGCCTCGTACCTGTGCTGGCGACTCCGAGCCTCCCGCCCAGCCGCCGGATCGTTCCCGACGTCCGCTCGCCCTCGCCGAGCCACAACGCCGTACGCCACCCCCGCCGCGACGACGAAACCCCCCACCACCACCCACACCACAGTCATGCCGCCAACCTAAGCCCCACCCACCACCCGCTCGCCCCGGTGATCATGAAGTTAGCGTCATCCCGCTCGGCGTGTCGTGACGCTAACTTCATGATCACCGATTCGGGTTGGGGTGGTGTGTCCGGAGGGCGGGGGTTGGGTTCGACGTTTCGGTGGGTGCCGCAGTGGTGCCTCGCGGAGGAGGGGGAGACATTGTGAAGTACATGATTTTGCTCTACGGGTCGCAGCAGGACTACGACGTGCTGTCGGGGCGGGCTTCGGACCGGCCGGCGATGTCGGCCGAGCAGATCGCGGCGATGCACCAGCACATGGAGACCTTCCACCAGGCGCTCGCCGAGTCCGGGGAGTTGGTCGACGCCCGAGGCCTGAGCGAGCCGGTGCACGCCCGCCGGGTGCAGGTGCGCGACGGGGCGCCAGTGGTCACCGACGGCCCGTACCCGGAGACGCAGGAGGTCCTCGCCGGTTACACCATCGTGGAGTGCGCCAGCTTCGACCGGGCCACCGAGATCGCCGCCGGCCTGGTCGACCCGGACGCCCCCGGTGGGTACGTGGACGTGCGCCCGGTGCTCGACGGTGTCGAGGACCTGGCCGGCTGACCCGGTGCCGGAGACTCCCGCCGAGGGCCTGCTGCGCGAACTGGCGCCGCAGGTCCTCGGCGCGCTGGTCCGCCGCTACGGGCACTTCGACACGGCCGAGGACGCGGTGCAGGAGGCGCTGATCGCCGCCGCGCACGGTTGGCCGCGCGACGGCGTACCGGAGAATCCGCGTGGCTGGCTGATCACCGTGGCGTCCCGTCGGCTGACCGACCTGCTGCGGCGCGAACAGGCCCGGATGCGACGGGAGGACACGGTGGCCCGGTGGGTGCTGCCGGAGCAGTGGCGCGCCCCCGCCGCCGACCGTCCGCAGGCGGACGCCGACGACACGCTCATCCTGTTGTTCCTGTGCTGCCACCCGGCGCTGTCGGCGGCGTCGCAGATCGCGCTCACCCTGCGGGCGGTGGGCGGGCTCAGCACCGCCGAGGTGGCGCGCGCGTTCCTGGTTCCGGAGGCGACGATGACCCGGCGGATCAGTCGGGGTAAGCAGCGGATCCGTGACAGTGGGCTGCGGTTCGCGCCGCCCACCGGCCCGGAGCGTGCCGACCGGCTCGCCGCCGTGTTGCACGTGCTCTACCTGATCTTCACGGAGGGGTACGCCCGCACCGCCGGGCCCGGTCTGCTGCGCGCCGACCTGACCGCCGAGGCGATCCGGCTGACCCGACTGGTGCGCCGGCTGGTGCCCGAGGACCCCGAGGTCACCGGGCTGCTCGCGTTGATGCTGCTCACCGATGCCCGCGCGCCGGCGCGGATCGGCCCGCACGGTGAGCTGGTGCCGATGGCCGAGCAGGACCGCTCCCGGTGGCGGGCCGACCAGATCGCCGAAGGCGTCGAGCTGATCACCGGGGCGTTGCCGCGCGGGGTGGTCGGGGCGTACCAGCTCCAGGCGGCCATCGCGGCCGTGCACGACGAGGCGCCCAGCGCGGCGGCCACCGACTGGGCACAGATCACCGCGCTGTACGAGGTGCTTCTCGGGATGTCCGACAACCCGGTGGTGGCGCTCAACCACGCGGTGGCGGTGGCCATGAGCCGGGGCGCGCCGGCCGGGTTGGCGCTGCTCGCCGACCTGGCCGACGACCCGCGCCTCGCCGACGACCCTCGACTGCCGGCCGCTCGCGCCCACCTGTGGGAGCTGGAGGGTGAGCGGGTCGCCGCGCGGGAGGCGTACCGGATGGCGGCGGCGCGCTCGACGAACCTGGCGCAGCAGCGCTACCTGAACGCCCGCGCGGAGCGCCTCGCGGGCGACCCGCCGCCCGCCGGCTGACCCGCACGGGCCGTGCGGGCCACGAAACGAGCCGGCGGGCCATGCGGGTCACGGGCTGAGCCGGCGGGCCATGCGGGTCACGGGCTGAGCCGGCCGGCCGTGCGGGTCACGGGCTGGCGGCCAGGAAGACGAAGGCGGCCATCAGCACCAGGTGTACGCCGCCCTGCAACACGTTGGCCCGGCCGGGCACCACAGTGAGGACGGCGGTCACGGCGGTGAGCGCGAGCAGCGTGAGCTGGGTGCCGCCGAGGCCGAGCAGCAGCGGGCCGTCCAGCCAGATCGAGGCGATCGCTATGGCCGGGATGGTCAGGCCGATGCTGGCCATCGCGGAGCCGAGCGCGAGGTTCAGGCTGGTCTGGACCCGGTCTCGGCGGGCGGCGCGGGCGGCGGCCAGGGTCTCCGGCAGCAGCACCAGCAGGGCGATGATCACGCCGACGAACGCGTGTGGCAGGTTCGCCGCCGCGACCCCGGCCTCGATGGTCGGCGAGACCGTTTTGGCGTCGCCGACCACCGCGACAAGCGCCACCAGCAGCAGGACCAGGCTGACCATCGCCGCGCGGGTCGTGGGCGGCTTGGCGTGCTCCTCCGTCTCGATGACCTTGCCCCGGCTGTCGACCGGCAGGAAGTAGTCGCGGTGCCGGCCGGTCTGCACGAGCACGAACAGCCCGTACAGGGCCAGCGACGCGACGGCGGCGAAGACGAGTTGAGCCGGGCTGAACTCCGGGCCGGGGCGGGCCGTGGTGAAGCTGGGGATGACCAGGCTCAGGGTGGCCAGGGTGATCACGGTGGCCAGGGCTCCGCCGGTGCCCTCCGGGTTGAACACCGCGACGCGGCGGCGCAGCGCCCCGAGCAGCAGGGACAGACCCAGTATTCCGTTACACGTGATCATGACGGCGGCGAAGACGGTGTCCCGGGCGAGTGACTGGGTCTTCTCCGGCCCGCTGATCATGAGCGTGACGATCAGGGCCACCTCGATCACGGTGACCGCGACGGCGAGCACGAGGGACCCGTACGGCTCTCCCACCCGGTGGGCGACCACCTCGGCGTGGTGCACCGCCGCGAGCACCGCGCCGCCCAGCAGCACCGCGACAACCACGATGACGGGCCCAGGCAGGCTCCGCCCCCAGGTGACCATCAATATCAGGACGGCGAGCACAGGTACGACGAACGTCCAGTCGGTCAGGCGGGAGCGAAGGAGGGCGGCCATGCCATAAAGAGTGCCAGGTCAAGTGATCATGTGCCCACCATCGACGCGGCGCCATGCGGCGGCCAGTGGCCTTCACCACGCCAACCCGTAACCCATAGGTTACGCTTTCCGGGTGGACGAGGTGGCCACCGCGATCGCGGACCCGGTACGACGGCACATCCTGACCCTGCTGCGCGACGAGCCGTTGTCCGCTGGTGACATCGCCCAGCGATTCGTGATCAGCCGACCCGCGATCAGCCGCCACCTGCGGTTGCTGCGTGAGAGCGGTCTGGTGCACGACGAGATGGTCGGCCGACAGAGGATCTACCGCCTCGATCCGCGCCCGCTCGCCCCGCTGGTCGACTGGCTCGCCGCGCTCGCGGCCACCGACCGGTGGGAGCGGCACCTCGACGCGCTGGAGACCGAGGTCTATCGCACCCGCCGAGAGCGCCGCCGCCGCGGCCCGGCGGAGCACCGAAGGGAGCACACGGCATGACCCGCACACCCGCCGGACGCCTGTTTCACACCGACACCGGCCACGATCTCGTCCTCACCCGAACCTTCCGCGCTCCGGCAGCGGACGTCTGGGCCAGCCTGACCGAGCCCGAGCGTACGGCCCGCTGGTTCGGCCCGTGGGAGGGCGACGCCGGCCCCGGCCGGACCATCCGGGTCCAGATGGCGTACGAGGAGCAGCAGCCGTGGTGCGAGATGCGCATCGACGCGTGCGAACCGCGGCAGCGCGTCGCCGTGTCGATGGTCGACGACCACGGCAGCTGGCTGCTGGAGCTGTCACTGACCGAGACCGACGGCACCACCGAGCTGCGTTTCGTGCAGCACCTCAGCAGCGTGGAGGGGATCGCCGAGGTGGGCGCCGGTTGGGAGTACTACCTCGACATGCTGGTCGCCTCCCGGGACGGTTCGCCCCGCCCCGAGTTCGACGACTACCACCCGGCGGTGCAGCAGTACTACCAGGGGCTGGTCGCTGCGGCTGGCTAGGGGTCGAGGGCCCGCCGCAGCCTGGCGAACTCGGCGGTCAACGCCGGCAGCGGGAAGTGCGCGTTCAGGCCGCTGGGGTTCGGCAGCACCCAGACCTGGGCCGGCCCCAGCCGGTCCGGTCGCGGGCCCAGCCCGGCCTTCGGTCGGGCGAAGGCGATGCGGTACGCGCTCACCCCGAGGATCGCCACCCAGCGCGGCCGGTAGCGTTCGGCCTTCACCGCCAGCCCGGTCACCCCGGCCACCAGCTCCTCCGAGGTCAGCTCGGCGGCGCGGGCGGTGGCCCGGTTGCTCAGGCTGGTGATGCCCAGACCCTGCTGCAGCAGCTCGTCGCGTTCCCACGAGTGCAGCTGGCGGTCGGTGAAGCCCGCCCCGTGCAGAGCCGGCCAGAATCGGCTGCCCCGGCGGGCGAACGGCTCCCCCACGGCGGCCGAGTAGAGGCCCGGGTTGAAGCCGCAGAACAGCACGCGCAGCCCGGGGCCGATGATGTCCGGCAGACCCCGGCCGGCCGCCGCCACCACCTCCTGCGGGGTCGGCCGCCGCGCCGGCCCCGGTCTCTGCGCGTCCACCCCACCGATCCTGCCGTACGCCCCGGTGCCGGACCCGACGCACGCTTTGACACCCTCAACGGATGCAGTCAACCGACCACCTCGCCGCCAGCCGTTACGCGCGGATGCGCTGGAACACTCCACTCTCGCCGGAGCACGCCGCGTTGCTGCTGGAACGGCTCGACGTCCGGCCCGGCGCGCGTGTGCTCGACCTCGGCTGCGGCTGGGGTGAGCTGCTGCTGCGGGCGGTCGCCGCCGGTGGTGTCTCCGGCCCGGTTCCGACGCGCGGCGTCGGCGTCGACACCGATGAGGCCGCGCTCGACCGAGGGCGGCGGCTGGCCGCCGGGCGGTCGCTGAACCGGCACGTCGCCTTCGTGATGGGGGAAGCGGCGACCTGGCAGGAGCCGGCCGACCGGGTCCTCTGCATCGGCTCGGCACACGCCTTCGGCGGCACCGAGGCCGCCCTCGACGCCCTCACCGCCGTGGTCCGGCCCGGCGGGCGGCTGCTGTTCGGCGACGCGTACTGGGAGCGGTCCCCCACGGCGGAGATCGCCGAGGTCTTCGGCCCGGAGGTTCCGACCCTGCCCGGGCTGGTCGAGGCTGCCCACCAGCGGGGCTGGCGGTTGCTGCACCTGAGCACCGCCGATCAGCGGGAGTGGGACGACTTCGAGTCCACCTGGCTCGCCGGGCGGCAGGAGTGGCTGCTGGCGTACCCGGAGGATCCCCGTGCGGCCGAGGTCCGCGCGGAGCTCGACGACCGGTTGCGCGAGTACGTCGGCGGTTACCGGGGTGTCCTCGGCCTCGGCTACCTCGTCCTCGGCCGCTGACCGTCAACAGTTGACGCCGCTGGCTACGCTGCGCGTGGTGAGCGCCGGATCTCGCCCCGCCCTGCCGTGGCGGATCCTCGTCGTGGCCGGCGCCGCCGTGCTGGTGTGGCTGGTCCTGGGCGCTCTGCTCGGCCCGGACTACGACCGACTGAGCCATGCGATCGGGGCGGTCCTCACCACCGCTGTCGTCGTACCCCTGGTGCTCGTCGCCCGTCGTGTCCTGGACCGTCGGCCCTGGGCCGGCCTCGGGCTGCCGTCGCTGCGCGCCGGCTGGCGGCGTCTGCTGTTCGGGATGGCCTGCTGGCTCGTCCCCGCCGCGGCGGGGTTCGCGCTCTGCCTCGGTCTCGGCTGGGTCGAGATCGGTGTCCGGACGTCCGTCGCAGACGCGCTGCGGGTGGCGGCGCTGCTGGTCGTGCTGGTCTTGCTCAAGGAGGCGCTGCCGGAGGAGCTGGTCTTCCGTGGGTACCTGCAACACCACCTCGCCACCCGGTTGCCCGCCTGGCAGGCGGTCATCGGGCAGGCGGTGCTGTTCACAGTCTTCGGGTTCCTCACCGGGGCGGCCAGATCCGTCGACCGGCTGGCGCTGTTCTTCGTCTTCGCGTTGCTGCTGGGCGCCTTCCGTGCCGCCACCGGCGACATCTGGGCCGGCATCGGCCTGCACGTCGCGTTCCAGACGGTCGCTCAGCTGTTCGGCGACGTCGGGGCGGTCTTCGACGTGGTCGGCGCGAACGTCCTGGGCGTGGTGGCCATGGGGGCCGTTCCGTTCTCGGTCAGCTGGATCGTTCTGCGACACCGCTACCGCGACCACCTGAACTGGAACGCCCTCGCACCGGAGCCGGCGCGTCAGAGCGGCTGAAGCCTGGGCATTCGGCCACCGGTCCGACCGGCGTGCGGAAGAGTGGCGGACGAGAGCTGTCGACGAGCGAGCGAGCGACGGCACGGCGTCGTGCGGAGGTTTTCGGATGAGCGACACGTCTTCGGTCAAGAGGGCCCGCAACGTCGTCCTGGTCCACGGCGCGTACGCCGACGGCTCCTCCTGGTCCGACGTCATCCCGATCCTGCAGCGGGCCGGGCTCACGGTCACCGCCGTGCAGAACCCGCTGACCTCGCTGGCCGACGACGTCGCGGCCACCAACCGCGCCCTCAACCGGCAGGACGGGCCAACCGTGCTGGCGGGCCATTCCTGGGCCGGCACGATCATCAGCGAGGCCGGCAATCATCCGACGGTTACCGCTCTGGTGTACGTCGCGGCCCGCGCGCCGGACGCCGGGGAGGACTATGCCGCGCTCGCCGCGAAGTTCCCCACGCCGCCGGCGAACGCCGGCCTCGTGCACCACGACGGGTACGCACAGTTGAGCGAGAACGCCTTCCTGAGCGACTTCGCCGGCGGTGTCGACGAGGCCCGCGCCCGCGCTCTGTACGCGGTGCAGGGGCCGATCGCCGACGACCTCTTCACGGGCCGCACGACGACGGCCGCCTGGCGGGACAGGCCCTGCTACTACTCGATCTCCACGCAGGACCGCACGACCGCGCCGGAGCTGGAGAGGTTTCTGGCCGACCGGATGAACGCCACGACCATCGAGGTCGAGTCGTCGCATCTCGCCATGGTCACCCACCCGGAGGCGATCGCCGACCTCATCCTCATGGCGACCGCTGGCACCCGCGGGCCCGCATAGGTGACCGGGACCAGCCGTGCCACGCCCGGTCGTCTGGGCAGGTCAGGTCAGGTCAGGGCGCACGCGGATCCGCAGTACGGGCAGAACGCGCGCTTGGCGTTCGAGGTGACCTCGATGTCGCACGTCAGGCAGCGGCCGTTCTCCCACAGGCCCTGGTCGATCCCGAGCCCTCCGTCGTAGTGGTCGCGATCAGGCCAGGCGACCAGTTCGACGTTGAGGCCCGGCTCGACGTCGTCGGCGAAGTAGGTGACGCTGGCCAGGTTCAGCGCCGTTCGCATGCCGTACGCCTCCTCGGTGAAGTGCGGTAGGGCACGGCGGAGGACGTCGACGAGCTCGCGGACCGGCAGCGCCATGAGTTGCCCTGCGAGGCGTTCTCGATCTTCCTCGGTGCTCATGCCACCGACCATACGTCCCACCTCCACCGTGACGTGGGCCGTGCGCGGGCGCACCCGGGCCGCAACCGGTGGGGTTGACGGGGCGCATACATCGGAGGTTTACTGCGTCAGCGATACCAATCGATGAATTCTGACCGTCCACTGTGTTTCGGCGAGGTCATCGACTGTTTCCACCCCACCACTCCTCCATCACCCCACCACCCCGCAGCACCTCAGCCGAGCATCGGCGGCCCGGCTTCCGCACCACCGCCACCATGGCCCCTGGCCTGCCCATGCGCACCGGCCTGAGGTCGACGCTCAGCAGAGGAGCAACACCATGCGTTCCCGTCCCCGCCTGTTGGCACTCGTCACCGGCCTGGCAGTCATGCTGGCCAGTCTGGTCGCCCTGCCGACACCCGCCTCGGCGGCACCACTGACCAAGGTCCTGGTGTTCAGCAAGACCGCCGGCTTCCGGCACTCGTCGATCCCCAACGGCATCGCCGCGATCCAGCAGCTCGGCTCGGCCAACGGCTTCACCGTGACGTCGACCGAGGACGCTGCCCAGTTCACCACCTCCAACCTGGCCCAGTACCAGGCGGTGGTGTTCATGTCGACGACCGGCGACGTCCTCAACGCCAGCCAGCAGACGGCCTTCGAGTCGTACATCGCCGCTGGTGGCGGCTACGTCGGCGTGCACGCCGCGGCCGACACCGAGTACAGCTGGCCGTGGTACGGCCAACTGGTCGGCGCGTACTTCGACTCGCACCCGGCGATCCAGAACGCGACGGTGCGGATCGAGGACAACACCAACCCGTCGACGGCGCACCTCGGGGCCACCTGGGTCCGCTCCGACGAGTGGTACAACTACCGCACCAACCCCCGGTCCACCGCTCGGGTCCTCGCCAACCTCGACGAGTCGTCCTACAGCGGCGGCAACATGAGCGGCGACCACCCGATCACCTGGTGCAAGGCGTACGGCGGCGGACGGGCCTGGTACACCGGCCTCGGGCACACCGAGGCGTCGTACACCGACCCGAACTTCACCCGGATGCTTCTCGGTGGCCTCCAGGTCGCCGCGGGCTCCGTGACCGCCGACTGCTCGCCGCGCACGACCACCCCGCCGCCCACCGTCAGCGGTTCCACCCTGCGGGCCCGCGCCAACAACCAGTACGTCAGCGCGCCCAACTCGACCACCGCTCTGATCGCCAACAAGACCTCGGTGAACACGAGCGAGCGGTTCGACCTGGTCAACCTCGCCAACGGCAACGTGGCGCTGCGGGCCAAGAGCAACGGGCAGTACGTCGCGGCCGAGAACGCCGGGGCCGCAGCGCTGATCGCCAACCGGGGTAGCGCCGGCGCCTGGGAGACGTTCCAGCTGGTCCGCAACTCCGACGGCACGGTGAGCCTGCGGGCCACTGTGAACAGCCGGTACGTCTCCGCCGACAACGCGGGCGCCTCCCCGTTGATCGCCAACCGGACTTCGATCGGCCAGTGGGAGAAGTTCGACCTGGTCACCACCAGCTGACCTGCTCCCCCGCCCGCTCTTCACCACCCCCACCTGGTCGTGGTGCGCCCCCGCGCACCCGCACCCCCGGTCGTCGAGAAAGGACGATCATGCTCTCGTATCCCCGGCGCTGGCCCCGGGCGCTCTTCGCGGCGGTTCTCACCGTCACAAGCGCGGCCCTCGCTGTGGCTGCACCGTCCACCGCGCAGGCCGCGGTGATCCCCGCCTCCGACTATCAACAGGTCAAACTCGCCACCGGCTCGGCCGAGCTGGGTGAGGCCATGTCCCTGGCCGTCCTGCCCAACCGCTCGGTGCTGCACACCGCCCGCAACGGCGTGCTGCGGGTGACCGACGTGGCCGGCAACACCAAGACCTCCGGCACCCTGTCGGTCTACACCCACGACGAGGAGGGGTTGCAGGGCGTCGCCGTCGACCCCGGCTTCGCCACCAACCGGTGGATCTACCTGTACTACTCCCCCACGCTGAGCACCCCGTCCGGGGACGCGCCGACCACCGGCTCCCAGTCGGACTGGGACCGGTGGAAGGGGCACCTGCGGCTGTCCCGGTTCACCCTCAACAGCGACGACACGCTCAACCTGGGCAGCGAGAAGATCGTGCTCCAGGTCGCCAACGACCGTGGGCAGTGCTGCCACGTCGGCGGCGACCTGGACTTCGACGCCGCCGGCAACCTGTACCTGACCACCGGCGACGACACCAACCCGTTCGAGTCGTCCGGCTACGCACCGCTTGACGAGCGGACCAACCGCAACCCGCAGTTCGACGCCCAGCGCACGGCGGGCAACACCAACGACCTGCGGGGCAAGCTGCTGCGGATCAAGCCGCAGTCCGACGGCACGTACACCATCCCGTCGGGCAACCTGTTCGCCCCCGGCACGGCCAACACCCGGCCGGAGATCTACGCGATGGGTCTGCGCAACCCGTTCCGGATGAGCGTCGACAAGGCCACCGGCGTCGTCTACCTCGGCGACTACGGCCCGGACGCGGGCAGCACGAACTCCAGCCGGGGCCCGCAGGGTCAGGTCGAGTTCAACCGCATCGCGTCGGCCGGCAACTACGGTTGGCCGTACTGCACCGGCGCCAACACGAGCTCGGAAACGTACAACGAATACACCTTCCCGTCCGGGCCGTCGCAGTCCAAGTACAACTGCTCCGGCGGGCCGACCAACAACTCGTTCCGCAACACCGGGCTCGGCACGCTGCCCGCGGCGAGGGCAGCGTGGATCAAGTACGCGGGCGACTCCGGTTCACCGTCGGAGTTCGGCAGCGGCTCGGAGTCGCCGATGGGCGGGCCGGTCTACCGGTACGACGCGTCGCTGAACTCCAGCATCAAGTTCCCGCAGTCGCTCAACGGTCAGTTCTTCGCCGGCGAGTACGGTCGCCGTTGGATCAAGGCCATCGCTGTCAACTCCGACGGCTCCCGTGGGGAGATCTCCAACTTCCCGTGGTCCGGCACGCAGGTCATGGACATGGCCTTCGGCCCGGACGGCGCGTTGTACGTGCTGGACTACGGCACCGGGTCGAACAACCAGGCGCTGTTCCGGATCGAGTACATCGGCGGCGGCAACCGCAATCCGATCGCGGTCGCCTCGGCGAACCCGACGTCCGGGGCCAACCCGTTGACGGTCAACTTCTCGTCGGCCGGCAGCTCGGACCCCGAGGGTGGGGCGCTGAGCTACCTGTGGACGTTCGGTGACGGCACCACGTCGACGGCGGCGAACCCGACCAAGACGTACACCACGAACGGCACGTACTCCCCCACGTTGAGGGTCACCGACCCGAATGGCTTGACCGGCACGGCGAGCCTGGTCATCACCGTGGGCAACACGGCCCCGACGGTGACGCTCACCTCGCCCGCCGACGGGCAGCTGTTCAACTTCGGTGACACGGTGTCGTACCAGATCTCGGTGAGCGACCCGCAGGACGGCACGATCGACTGTTCCAAGGTGAGCCTGACGTACGCGCTGGGCCACGACAGCCACGCCCACCAGATCACCTCGAAGAACGGGTGCAGTGGCTCGATCACAGTGCCGACCGACGGCGAGCACGACTCGGCGGCGAACATCTACGGGGTCTTCGACGCCGCCTACACCGACAACGGCGGGCTGACCACGCACAGCATCAAGACGCTGCAACCCAAGCACCGCCAGGGTGAGCACTTCGGCGCTCAGTCCGGCGTCCAGGCCACGGACCACACCAGCGCCGAGGGTGGCCGCACCGCCGGGTTCATCGAGAACAACGACTGGATCTCGTACCAGCCGTACAACCTGGCCAACGCCAACCGCATCACCGTGCGGGCGTCGTCGGCCGGCGCGGGCGGCACCATCGAGGTCCGGGCCGGGTCGGCCACCGGCTCCCTGCTGGGCACCGTCACGGTGCCGGTGACCGGCAACTGGGAGACGTTCGTCGACGCGTCCGCCACGATCAGCAACCCGCCCACCGCGTCGACGACGCTGTACCTGGTGTTCAAGGGTGGGTCCGGCTACCTGTTCGACGTCGACGCGTTCACCTTCACGACCGGCACCGGTAGCACCACGCCGGTGAGCACGCTGCGGGCGCAGGTCAACAACCAGTACGTGTCGGCGGTCGGCACCACCGCGTTGATCGCCAACAAGGCCAGCGTCGGTGGCACGACCGAACAGTTCGACCGGGTGGACGCCGGCAACGGCAACATCGCGCTGCGGTCGCGCGCCAACGGGCTCTACGTCTCGGCCGCGAACGCGGGTGCCAACCCGTTGGTCGCCAGCGCCACGGCGATCGGGTCGTGGGAGACGTTCCAGCTCATCAGCAACTCGGATGGGACGGTGAGCCTGCGCGCCACGGTCAACAACCAGATCGTGTGCGCCGAGAACGCCGGGGCCGGATCCCTGATCGCCAACCGCACGTCCGTTGGGGCCTGGGAAAGGTTCATCCTGACCACCGGCTGACCGGGAATGTGCACGGGGCCCGGCCTGGTAACCGACCAGGCCGGGCCCTACCGTGTGAAGTAGGCGGCGCTCTCCGCGTCCGCGGGGTAGTAGGACTCGACGGCGATCTCCTCGATCGTGATGTCCGTCGGGGTGCCGAACGTGGTGATGGTCGAGAAGAGCCGCAGCTCTCGGTCACCGACGCGGAGGATCATCGGGAGCACCACGTCGGCGTCGAGACGGTCGTTCGTCGGCTCCTCGGGCTGGGGGCTGAGCAGTTCCTCGTAGAGCGCGGCGAGCGCCGCGTCCGGAGCTGCGGCGAGCTGACGTGAGATCCGGCTGCGGAACACCGCCCGCACGTCCGCCAGGTTGACGACCAGCGAGGCGAGCCCGCGCGGGTCCAGGCCGAGCCGGACCAGGTTCACCGGTGGCCGCAACAGGTCGGGGGCCACGTACGCGAAGAACGGGTCGACCGCGCGGTTGGTCAGCAGGATGTTCCACCGACGGTCGAAGACGAGCGCCGGATACGGTTCGTGAGCCCGGAGCACCCTGCGGACCGCGCTGAGGGCACCCGACAGGGCGGCGTCGTCGAGCGGGCGCTGCGTGTACCGGGGCGCGAAGCCGGCGGCGAGCAACAGGTGGTTGCGGTCACGCAGCGGCACGTGGAGCTGCTCGGCCAGCCGGAGGATCATGTCGGCGCTCGGCGTGGACTTGCCGGTCTCGACCAGGCTGACGTGCCGAGCCGAGACGTCGGCGGCGATCGCCAGGTCGAGTTGGCTGAGCCCTCGGCGCTTGCGCCACTGCCGCAGCAGTTCCCCGACCGCATACACGATCATGACCCTACTCATCCTCGCTCGGGACGCCATGAAGTGCGATGTCATCGACAACCATCCGGGCCGGGGAAACACTTGCGCCCATGACCACCGAGAACAAGAGCATCGTCGGACGTGCGTTGGCGGGGCTTGTCGACACCGGCGACGTCGACACGCTCGCCTCGTACCTGAGCGAGGACTTCACCCATCACCGGTCGGATTCGACGACCTCGACCAGGGCGCAGTGGCTCGCTGCGGTCCGCGCAGCGCTCGGCCCGACCACCGGCATGCGGGTCGACATCCTGCACCTGCTGGCCGACGGTGACCACGTCGTGGTGCACTCGCGACGCCGACTCCCCGACGCAGGGCCGGAGATCGTGGTGGTCGACGTCCTGCGGATCGCCGACGGATTGATCGCGCAGGTGTGGGAGGTCATCGAACCGGCGGCCCAGGCCGCCGCCAACGACGCGTGGTGGAACGCGGATGCCTAGATCGGAAAGCGGCCGTGACGCCAGTGCCAGTGGCCGCCGGCCCGCAGGTGGTCGATGATCGCGCGTTGGAGCGCAGTGCGGCGCGGCAGCTCGTCGAGCGGCGTGGTCAGGGTCCGGAACCCGAACCGCAGGACCTCGATGTCGGCGTCCGGCCCCGCGGACTCGTCGTAGGGCTCCAACTCGAACCGGCGCTGGAACCGCACGATGTTGGAGTCCTCGGGGAGGTACTCCCGCAGCTGTGGGTCGAGCAGCCACGACGCGCAGGAGAACGCGGTGTAGCGCTCGTCGGGAAAGTGCCGGGGAAAGAACGCTCGGGCCTCGTCGAGGGACGACGCCACCGCCTCCGGGGTCAACGGCCCCGAATCGGGGACGTGCAGCCCGATCGCCCCGTCACCGCGCTGGTGCTGTAGCCGGCCCAGCTCGTAGACGCTGCCGCGCGAGTGCAGCGTCAGCCAGCTCTGCATGATCGGCCAGCCCTCGCCACGCATCCGTCGGTCGATGGCGAGGTTGCGGCCCAGGTCAGCCAGGGTAACCCAGGTCACGGCGTCGGGGATGCCGTGGTCGCTGTGGTACCCGCGCACCACGTCGACAAGGGCCAGGTACGCGTACACGTAGAGGTGCCGCCAGGCAGGCCCGCGCTCCCGGGGCAGCTCCGGACCGGGCGGAAGCCAGTCGTAGCCCGCGAGGTCGGCGCGGACCAGGGCGATCGAGCGGTCGAGCAGCCAGCGCAGTTCCGGAGTCCACAGGGCGGAGCCGGGGTCGGGCCAGCCCGCCAGGATCTCGGCGGCGTCGTCCGGCGGCACGGTGAGCCGGTCGAGGATCGCGGGTGCGTCGGCCTTGGCCGGCAACGGAGCTGACGGACCGTCACCGGCGAGCCGGTGCACGCGGTCGACGTCCTCGACGGGCACTCCGAGCCGGCCGGCGATGTCGTCGGAATTCACGCCGACGACCCTACCGGCGGGCGAGCGTTTCAGGAGTCCGCCGGAACTCCGGCGTCGAGCTGCCCGATCATCGGTGCGAGGAGGTCGTTGAGTTCCCGGGCCAGCACCGCCACGGCCCGGCGCGCCGCCGCGGCAACCTCGTCGTCCGGGCCGTCGGGCGTCGGCGGCAGGTCGTCGAGCGGGACCGGCGCCTCCACCTGGAGCAGCGCGCGCAGATGCGGGCGGCGTGTCTGGTCCTGCTCGGTGGGTGTGGTGAACTGGCCGAACAGCCGGGGCCAGTCCTGCCAACCACGGTCGCGCTGCCACTGCTTGGTCCAGGTCAGCTCGGCGGGCCAGCGGGAGGCCACCGTCACCGCGCACACCAGGCTGCCGTCCCACGGGCTACGCGCGCAGGTCGCCGAGATGATCCGGCGGTGCCAGCGCACGAAACCCGGCGACAGCTCGGTGGCCAGCCGCCAGGCGGTCACCGCGAACGCCACGGGCGCGAAGTCACCCCAGGTGTCGGCGAACTCGTCGATCCGGCGGAACACCTCGGCCTCGTACCGGCCACGCCCGTCGGTGCCGTGCTCACGGTCGAACTGCTCGTCCAGCCAGAAGGCGCGCGGATCCGGCATCCCCAACCCCCGTTTGTGAGAAGTGCTCGGACACACGGTTGCGCATCCCGCAGTCAGGCAACCGTCACTGACCGTATGCGACATGCCCTACTGTGGACCCTCCATCCGAGCCTAGCGCCTGTTCCAGGACGCCGGAACGCATCGGCCCCACCACCCACCCCAGGAGGTTCTGTGCGAAGCACGCTCGGGTTCGTGGGTTGACAAGACACCGGTTCCAGAGTGGACGATGCACCGTGCGAATTCTTGTGGTGGGTGGCAGCGGCCTGATCGGCGCGCACGTCGTGGACGTCCTGCGGGAGCGTGGGCACGCCGCTACCACAGTGGCGCGTACCGCCCAGCCGGGCATCGACCACCTGCTCGACGTCGGGTCCGCCCAGGTCGACGAAGTGCGGCAGTTGCTCGCCGGTCACGACGGCGTCGTCTACGCCACCCGCACCGACGAGCAACGGCCGCTACCCAAGCCGATCTATCCCGAGTTCCGTCGAGACAACGTCGACCCGGTGGTACGCCTGTTCACCGCCGCCCGCCTCGAAGGTCTCACCCGGGGCGTCGTGATGGGCTCCTACTACACCTACTTCGACCGGCTGCACCCCCAGTGACGCCTCGCCGAACGGCACACGTACATCCGCTGCCGCCTGGAGCAGGCCCGGGAGGGGCGGGCGGCGGCCGGCGAGGGCCTGCCGGTCGCCGTACTCGAACTGCCCTTCGTCTTCGGTCGGGCCGGCGACCGACTGCCCAACTGGGCCGGTCCGCTGGACCGGTGGGCCCGCTCGCGTACCCCGCTGGTCGCCCCGACCGGCGGCAGCGCCGCGGCCTCCGCGCGCAGCGTGGCCGACGTCGCGGTCGACGCCCTGGAGCAGGCCAGCGGCGCGGACCTCCCGGTCGCCGACGAGAACCTCACCTGGCACGACATGATCGCCCGCATCGCCGCGGCGGTGGGCCGGCCCCGCCGGGTCGGTCGCCTGCCGGCCGGCGCGGCGCGGGCCGCGCTGCGACTCGGCGGCGCGGCGCAGGCCCTCGGCCGCAGGGAGTCGGGCATCAACCCCAGCCACCTCCCCGACCTGCTGCTCGCCGACCTGTTCATCGAACCGACCACCGGCCGGCCGCTCGATCCGGCCCTACGTGAGACCTTCCCGGTCCGCGCCACCTGACCCCTCTCGGGGTCGACAGTGACCGGCCTGCTGGGCCGCAATCTCGACGAACTCCTGCACCAGCGGTGACCGGTTGTCCTCGGCCCAGGCCAGACACACCTGGTTGGGGCCGAGGTCGGCGACGGGCACGTGGCTGACGTCCGGTCTCGTGTAGAACGTCGCCGTCGACAGCGGCAGGATCACCATCCCGGCGTACGCGGCGACATGTTCCAGCTTCTCCTCGACGGAGTTCAGCTCGGGCCGAGGTCGGGGATCGGGGTCGGTGGGACGGTTCGGCAGGTCCCGCCACTCCGGCACCGCGTCCGGGTCCTGCAACAGCCGTTCCTCGATCAGCTCGGCGAGGTCGACCGACTCCTTGCCGGCCAGCCGGTGATCGGTGGGTAGGACGACGACCCGGGGTTCGGTGAACAGTGGCCGCAGGCACAGCCCGCTCCGGTCGACCGGAAGCCGAACGTAACTGACGTCCGCGCGCCCCTCACGGACGATGTCGGCCTGGTCGTCCCAGGACGTACGGACGACGTTGACGGCCAGGTCGGGGTGCCGCTGGCCGATCGCGCGGGCCTCGGCGGTGACGAGGAGGCCGGGCATGAACGCGATGGTGAACGTCGGCCGGCCGTGCGCGGCCCGCTGCACCCGCCGCCGCAGGGCGTCGGCCGAGGCGAGCAGCGGACGGGCGTCGGTCAGCAACTGGCGGCCGGCCTCGGTCAGCACCGTGGAGCGGCGGTCCCGAACGAAGAGCGTGGCGCGCAGTTCGTGCTCGAAGGCCCGGATCTGACGCGACAGGACCGGCTGAGCGATGTGCAGCCGTTCGGCGGCCCGACCGAAGTGCAGCTCCTCAGCGACCGCCACGAAGTAGCGGAGCTTGCGCAGATCGACGTCCATCCTGCCCCCGTCCGGTCGCCGCTACGGGCGGCTCCATGATACCCGCCGGGTATGAATGGAGTCATACCCAACGGGCATTACAGGAGGTGAAAGAGGTCTTGGACGCGAGCGTGCCCGGCGGCGCACGGTGGTAACCGTCTCCACCACACGATCCGGAAGGACACGATCATGACCCTCATCGACCAGCGCGTCGTCGTACTTGGCGGAACCTCGGGAATCGGCCTCGCCACCGCCGCCAGTGCCGCCCGCGAGGGCGCCCAGGTCGTGGTCGCCTCCAGCAACCAGCGCAGCGTGGACCGCGCCCTGACAACCCTGCCGACCACCACCCAGGGGTACGTCGCCAACCTCACCGACCCGGACGCCGTGTCCCGGCTGTTCCACGATCTCGGCTCGTTCGACCACCTCGTCTACACCGCCGGCGAACCCCTCGCGCTGATGTCAGTCGACGCCCTCGACCTCACCGCCGCCCGGGCCGCCTTCGACCTGCGCTACTTCGGCTCCCTGTCGGCAGTCAACGCGGCACTGCCGTACCTGCGCCCCGGCGGGTCGATCACCCTCACCACCGGCACCGCCAACCACCGGCCCAGCGCCGGCTGGTCCGTCGCGGCCAGCATCACCGGGGCGATCGACGCGTTGGTCCGCGCGCTCGCCGTCGAACTCGCCCCGATCCGGGTCAACGCCGTCTCCGCCGGCGTGATCCGCTCACCGCTCTGGGACTCCCTGCCCACCGAAACCCGGGAGCAGATGTACGCGCAGCTCAGCGAATCGCTTCCGCTCGGCCGGGTGGGCGAACCCGAGGAGGTCGCCGAGGCATTCGTCTACCTCCTGCGGGCGACCTACGCCACCGGCACGGTGGTCACCGTGGACGGCGGCACCCTCATCGCCTGAGCCCGCCGCACCCGTCAGCGGAGCTGTTCGGCCAGACCGACGATGATGCCTTCGGGGCCCCGGACGTAGCAGAGCCGGAAGATGTCCTCGTACCGCTCCACCTCCCCGACGAGTTCCGCGCCGTGGCCCCGCAGCCGGGCGATCACGTCGTCGATGTCGTCGACGGCGAACATGATGCGTCGAATGCCGAGCGTGTTCGCCGGCGCGTTCCTCGGTTCCGCGCTGATCGCCGCCGGTCGGTGGAACATCGCCAGCTCGACCTTGCCGTGGCCGTCCGGGGTCCGCAGCATCGCCACCTCCTGCCGGACGTCGTCGATCCCGATCACACGCTCCACCCAGCGCCCCTCGACCGGCCCCCGACCCTCCATCTCCATGCCGAGCTCGACGAAAAACCCGATGACGGCGTCAAGGTCCTCGACAACGATGAGGACGTTGTCCATCCGCTGGATCGCCATGCTGAATCTCCCTGGTCTGGTGCGGTCGCCGTTGCCGCATCCTCCCTGAGACGGAGCCACGTCAGCGTCCTCGACATCCGGGCTGACCAACTGTGTGCCGTACCGCCGACCAGAACCGGAGATCTTTTGCATGGCCATGCATCACGATGAGTTAGCCCTCACCGATGACGTCGTCCGCGAGCTGATAGCCGATCAGTTCCCTCAGTGGGAGACGGCACCGGTCCGGCGCGTCGCGTCGAACGGCACCGTGAACGCCATCTTCCGCATCGGCGACGACGTGGCGGCCCGGTTCCTGCTGCGGCCACGCGACGTCGCCGTGGCCGCCGAGCTCCTCCAGCGGGAGGCCGAGGCCTCCCGACGCTTCGCCGAACACAGCCCATTCCCGGCTCCCCGGCCCATCGCGATCGGCAACGCCGGAAAGGACTACCCCCTGCCGTGGTCGGTGCAGTCGTGGGTACCGGGAAGCATCGCCCCCGTCGACATCGACGGGTCCGTGGAACTCGCCCGTGACCTGGCCTACCTCATCAGCGCGCTTCGGGCCACCGACACGCAGGGCCGCCGGTTCCAGGGCGACAACCGCGGTGGCGACCTACCCGACCACGACGAGTGGGTCGAGGAATGTTTCGGAAAGAGCGAGGGTCTGCTCGACGTCCCGACGCTTCGGCGTCTGTGGAGTCACTTCCGGGAACTGCCGCGCACGTCGGCCGACGTCATGTCCCATGGCGACCTGCAGCCGCTGAACGTCCTGGTGGCCGACGGCCGGCTGGTGGGTGTGCTCGACACCGGCGACTTCGCGCCGGCCGATCCCGCCCTTGATGCCATGTGTGGCTGGTACTTCTTCGACGATGCGTCCCGAGCGGTGTTCCGTGACAAGCTGGGTTGCGACGACCTGGAGTGGGAGCGCAGCAAGGCATGGAGCTTCGAACAGGCTCTCGGGGCCATCTGGTACTACGTCGAGACCAACCCCGTCATGTACCAGATGGGCCGCCTCGTCCTTGACCGGGTCGTGGCGAACACAAAGGTCTGAGGCGGTCAGTTGGCTGGGGTCCCAAGCATCACTGTGAGCCCTTCCTGAGCCGCCAGTACGGCGCCCTCGAACTCCGCCCGCGCCGCCGCCACTGCGGCTGCCCGGTCATTGCCTGGCCAGAAGTGGGTGAGCATCAGGCGACGGGCGCCCGCCCGGCGTGCCCACGCTCCGGCCTCGGTGGAGGTCATGAGGTTCCGGCGGGAACGACCGCTCTCGCCGTCGTGGTCCGTCGCCTCGACAATGAACAGGTCGGCGTCGAGGCCCAGTTCGGCAAGCGCGGGAGTCGGCCCCGTATCCCCGGAGTAGGCCACCACGATTCCGTCGGCCACAAGCCGGATGCCAGCGTTGGGCACGAAGTGCGGCAGAGACAGACCGGTCAGGTCGAACGGCCCGACCCGGTAGCTGCCGGGTAGTGGGTGCAGGTCGAACACCGTGCGCAGGTCGACTTCGGGCTCCAGGCCGCTGAGCCGGTCAAGCACTCCGGGCGGGCAGTACAACGGCAGCCGTGGGCCGCTGGGCTGACCGTAGAACCGCATCCTGAACAGACCGTGCAGGTCGACGCAGTGATCCGGGTGCTCGTGGGTGATGACGACGGCGTCCACCGCACCATCGGGCCAGTGCCTGAGCAACCGCGGCAGTGTGGCGTAGCCCAGGTCGAGCACCACGCGGTAGCCGTCCCAGTCCACAGCGAAGCCGCTACAGGCACGGCCTGGCTCGGGAAAGGCACCGGAACTGCCGAGCACTGTGACCTGTCGCATCCGCACAGCTTGTCATCGCCTGAGGTGTGATGGACACCGCTGGTGGGATGCCGTCCGCCTTGAGCTTCCGGAAGGCGCACCGGCTGAACGGCGACTCTGGCCCCGGACCGGCATCGCCGTGACCTGCTGTCGGCCCGCTACGGCGTAGCTCTTGGAAACTAGTGATCTGAGCGCTGACGCCGGCGCAGCAGCACGGCTGTCACCAGGTAGCCAACGCCAAGCAGTGCTGCCAGCACGGCGATGATCACGGACCAACTGATCGGCTCCCCGATGGCGAACACCCAGTACGCCACAGCAAGGAAAGACCAGACGCCCCCAAGGATGAACCCCTGCCTGGGCGTCTTGGCTGTCTGCCACCACGGGCTACCGACCGCTCCCACGTATTCGATCCTGCCCTTGGTACGGAGGATGGCACAAGGCAGGTCGGCTTCGGTGGCTGCTCGCAGCCTGGGCCTGTCGTGCCTCTCGTCCGCGTTGCAACGCGCTGACACGATGACGTCATGGTGCCAAGCCCAGACGCCAGGCCGGATGAGACCCAGATCTCCGAACAGGTGCTCACGGCAACCTATGCGGTAGTCGCAGCTCGCCGGACATCCTTCGACACAATGACCTGGCAGGTGCCCGCCCTGGCCACCGCAGCTCAGGCGTTCCTTCTGACGCTCGCGCTTGGTCCGGAGACGTCACGTCCGGCCCAAGCGGTGGCGGCGACCCTGGCTGCTGCCTTGACCGGCCTGTCTGCCCAACTCATGGTCAAGTACCGGCGCCTGGAGCTGTCCGACAACCGGCTGTTGGAGCGGATCGAGCAACAGTTGGGCGTGGATCAGATTCTTGGACTGCCGCCTCACTCGGCTGCACGCGCACGTCTCGGAGACAACCAACCCTGGTGGGTTCGGCTTTCGTCATTTCGACTGTGGCTGCTTGGGATTGGGGCGTTCAGCATGGCCGACCTGGTGATAGCAATTGACGCGCTGGCGGGCCTCGAGCTTTTTCGCTGAGCCCGCAGTCCTTGAATCCGATGCAACAAGCAGGCCGGAGCCGCCACCCAGACACGAGAGGCAGCCTCTGCCCATGATCCGCTACGGCATCCAGGACTACCAGCCGCAATGGCTTGACGGCCGTAACACCATCGCAGCCGCACACGCCCGACGCCTCGCCGGACTGGTCGGCCTCACCCTGCAGCATGTCTGGTTGGTATGGGACCTCGATGATGACGAGTGGTTCACCGACGCGCCCGTCCTGCTCGACTTCGGTGCCGAGCAGGTCGAGATCGATCATCAGAAGTTTGACGATCTCTCCATCACCTGGAACACCATCAACCCGTCCCGGGCAATCGAGGATCCCTACTTCCACCTCGCCTGGCGCCCGGACCCGACGCCGGAACTCGTCAACCTGCCTGGCCACACGCTGCGCCACGTTGAACTGCTGGAATGGATCGGAGGCGACCGGGACCTGGCAGACGGCAGTCTTGCGGTCGGCTTCGACCTCGATCCAGCATGGCTAACCGTCTTCAACGCCCTGGACGAGAACGGGTTCGAACACCAGAAACCAGGACAGCACTACCTGCGTTACCGCATCGACCAATGACCAACCCCACCGCGCGGTAGAGCCGCACCTACGGCGAACGCCGACGAACTATCGTCGAGACCGACGATCGCCTAGCCGGAAATGTCACCCAGGTGATCTGCGACAGCCGAGAGCCCGGGTCGCGGCTAGATCAGCGTGCTCGACCACCGTGTGCGTTAGGTTACGTCGTTCAGTTTGTCGAGCGCGCCGTCGTGCTGGTCGTCCTATCGGTGCGGGCGCGCCTAGCAACGGCCGGCACAGGCCACAGGAGGAGACATGTCCGACGAGATCAGGCTCAGCGCGGTCACCCTGGACTGCCCGGACGCCGTCGCCTTGGCGGGGTTCTACGCCAGCATCACCGGCGGAACCCTGACACACGCCGGGGACGGCTGGGCATGCGTGCTGAGCCCGGCCGGGCGGATCAACTTCCAGACTGTGCCCGGATACACGCCACCCACCTGGCCCGACCCCACCTCGTCGATCATGATGCATCTCGACTTCATGGTCGTGGACCGAGACGCCGCCGAGGCCCGCGTGGTCGCTGCCGGAGCAACAAAGTACGAGTTCCAGCCCAACAGCGAACAGTGTTACGTCTACGCCGACCCGGCGGGCCACCCGTTCTGCCTGACCACCTGGGAGGCCACGGCTACACCGACTCAGCTCGGCTGACCGACCGGCTCGGTGAGGCCCTGGCCACCGAGGACGGCCCGGACGCCGCTGACTGGCATGGTCATGGTTCAGCGGCTTTCCGGACGATGCCAGGTGCAGGTCAGCGACCCCTGCTCGCGTTACTTGGCGTTGAAGTAGTTGGCCTCCGGGTGGTGGACCACGATCGCGTCGGTGGCCTGCTCCGGCATGAGCTGGAACTCCTCGGACAGCTCGACCCCGATCCGGTCCGCGCCCAGCAGATCCATGATCTTCGCCCGGTCTTCCAGGTCGGGGCAGGCCGGGTAGCCGAACGCGTACCGGCAGCCCCGGTAGTCGTTGTGCAGGATGCCGGCCAGGTCCGCCGGGTCGTCGTGCCCCAGCGGACGGCCGTCGGGCAGGGTCATCTCGGCGCGGATGCGCTGGTGCCAGTATTCGGCGAGGGCCTCGGTGAGCTGCACGGAGAGGCCGTGCACCTCCAGGTAGTCGCGGTACTCGTTGCGGGCGAACAGCTTCGCCGCGTACTCGCTGACCGGCTGGCCGACGGTGACCAGTTGCAACGCGACCACATCGAGCTGGTCGCCCTGGGGCCTGAAGAAGTCCGCCAGGCAGAGCCGCCGTTCCTGCCGCTGCCGCGGGAAGGAGAACCGGGCGCGCTCCGCGTGCCCGTTCTCGTCGAGCACCACCAGGTCATTGCCTTCGGAGTACGCGGGGAAGTAGCCGTACACCACGGCTGCCTCAAGGACCTGGTCGGCGATCAGCCGGTCCAGCCAGTACCGCAGCCGCGGCCGGCCCTCGGTCTCGACCAGCTCCTCGTAGGAAGGTCCGCTGCCACCCCGGGCGCCGCGCAGCCCCCACTGCCCGGAGAAGGTGGCCCGCTCGTCGAGCAGCGCCGCGTAGTCGGCCATCGGCACGCCCTTGACGACGCGGGTGCCGAAGAACGGCGGGGTGGGCACCGACACGTCGGCGGCCACGTCGGAGCGGACCGAGGAGTCGTGCAGCTCCGGCAGCGACGTGGTGACCATCGAGCGCTGCCGTTCCCGGCGCGCCCGTCGGGCCGCGAGAGCCGCCTCCCGCTCCGGGTCGATCACCGGGGCACCGCCGCGCTTGGCCGTCATCACCCGGTCCATCAGGGACAGACCCTCGAACGCGTCCCGCGCGTAGTGCACCTGCCCGGGGAACGTCGACCGCAGGTCGTCCTCGACGTACGCGCGGGTCAGCGCCGCCCCACCCAGCAGGACCGGCCAGCGTTCCGCGACCCCGCGCGTGGCCATCTCGGCCAGGTTCTCCTTCATGATGACAGTGCTCTTGACCAGCAGCCCGGACATGCCGATCGCGTCGGCGCGGTGCTGCTCGGCGGCGTCCAGGATGGCGCTGATCGGCTGCTTGATGCCGATGTTCACCACCTCGTAGCCGTTGTTGGACAGGATGATGTCGACCAGGTTCTTGCCGATGTCGTGCACGTCGCCGCGCACTGTCGCGAGCACGATACGGCCCTTGCCGCCGTCCTCGATGGTCTCCATGTGCGGTTCCAGGTAGGCCACCGCGGTCTTCATCACCTCGGCGGACTGGAGCACGAACGGCAGCTGCATCTGGCCGGAGCCGAACAGCTCGCCGACCACCTTCATGCCGTCCAGCAGGATGTCGTTGATGATCGACAACGGGGACCGGCCGCCGGCCATCGCCTGGTCCAGGTCGGCCTCCAGGCCGTTGCGCTCACCGTCGATGATCCGCCGCTTGAGCCGCTCGTCCAACGGCAGCGCCGCCAACTCCTGGGCCCGGCTGGCCCGGGCACTAATCACGTCGACGCCCTCGAAGAGTTCGAGGAAACGCTGCACCGGGTCGTATCCCTCGCGTCGCCGGTCGTACACCAGGTCCAGGGCGACCTCGCGCTGCTCGTCGGGGATCTTCGACATCGGCAGGATCTTGCTGGCGTGCACGATCGCGGAGGTCAGGCCGGCCTGCACGCACTCGTGCAGGAACACCGAGTTGAGCACCTGCCGGGCCGCCGGGTTGAGCCCGAACGAGATGTTCGAGATGCCGAGGGTGAAGTTGACACCGGGGTAGCGGCGGGAGATCTCCCGGATCGCCTCGATCGTCTCGATGCCGTCGCGGCGAGTCTCCTCCTGCCCGGTGGCGATCGGGAAGGTCAACGCGTCGATCAGGATGTCGGCGCGGTCCATGCCCCACCGGTCGGTCAGGTCGTCGATCAACCGCGCCGCGACCCGGACCTTCCACTCCCGGGTACGGGCCTGACCCTCCTCGTCGATGAGCAGCGCCACCACCGAAGCGCCGTGCTCCCGGACGATCGGCATCACCCGCGCGTACCGGGACTCGGGGCCGTCGCCGTCCTCGAAGTTCACCGAGTTGACCACGCAGCGGCCGCCGAGCATCTCCAAGCCGGCCTCCACCACGTTCGGCTCGGTGGAGTCCAACATGATCGGCAGGGTGGACGCGGTGGCGAACCGACCGGCCAGCTCCCGCATGTCCTGCGTGCCGTCGCGGCCGACGTAGTCCACACACAGGTCGAGCAGGTGCGAGCCGTCCCGCGCCTGACTGCGGGCGATCTCCACACAGGCCCGCCAGTCGCCGGCGAGCATCGCCTCCCGGAACGCCTTCGAGCCGTTGGCGTTGGTCCGCTCCCCCACCATCAGCACCGACGCGTCCTGGGCGAACGGCACCGGGTGGTAGACCGAGGAGATGCCCGCCTCGTGCCGCGGCTCACGGGCCGGGGCGGTGACGCCGTGCAGCCGCTCGGCCAGCACCCGGATGTGCTCCGGGGTGGTGCCGCAGCAGCCACCGACCAGCCCCACGCCGTACTCGGTGATGAACCGCTCCAGGGCCTCGGCCAGCTCCACGGGAGTCAGCGGGAAGTACGCCCCGTCGGCGGTCAGCACCGGCAGGCCGGCGTTCGGCATCACCGACAGCGGGATGCGGGAGTGCTGTGACAGGTAGCGCAGGTGCTCGCTCATCTCGGCCGGGCCGGTCGAGCAGTTGAGCCCGATCAGGTCCACGCCGAGCGGCTCGATCGCGGCGAGGGCCGCCCCGATCTCGCTGCCTACCAGCATGGTGCCGGTGGTCTCCACCGCCACGTGACAGATGATCGGCACCGTCTGGCCCAGCTCGGCCATCGCCCGCTTCGACCCGACCACCGCCGCCTTGACCTGGAGCAGGTCCTGACAGGTCTCGATGATCAATGCGTCGGCGCCGCCGACGATCAGACCCGCGGCGTTCTCCTGGTAGGCGTCGCGCAGGGTCGAGTAGGCCGCGTGCCCGAGGGTGGGCAGCTTGGTGCCCGGCCCGATCGAGCCGAGCACGAAACGGGGCCGCTCCGGGGTGCTGGCCGCGTCGGCGGCCTCCCGGGCGATCCGGGCGCCCGCCTCGGACAGCTCGCGGATGCGGTGCGGGATGTCGTACTCGGCGAGGTTGGCGAGGTTGGCCCCGAAGGTGTTGGTCTCCACGCAGTCGGCGCCGACGGCCAGGTAGGCGTCGTGCACCCCGCGCACCACGTCCGGGCGTGTGACGTTGAGGATCTCGTTGCACCCCTCGAGCCCGTCGAAGTCGTCGAGCGTGAGGTCCGCGGCCTGAAGCATCGTGCCCATCGCGCCGTCGGCGATGAGAACGCGATCAGCCAACACATCCATCAATGAAGTCCGCACCCGTTCAGGTTAGTGCGATTCGGCCGGACTCCACGACCATCATCGTGCGATCCCCTATTGTGTCACCGGGATCACGCTGTCTGGTTCGTTCGGGTATGACCTGCTGCCGGAGCGGCTGACCGGCGCGGCCGACGGGCCGCACCCTCGCCCTGCACGTAGGCTGGCGGACGTGAAGGACAACAGGGACGCCACCGTGCCACACGGTTCGACGACCGGGCGCGGTCCCGGCGCCAGCCGCGACGAGCAGGGTGAGGTGACGGCGTGACCGAGTTCGACGGACTGCCGGTGCTGCGGTCCCCGGTGGCGATCGCCGCGTTCGAGGGCTGGAATGACGCCGCCGACGCGTCCACCGCCGCGGTCGAGCACCTGGAGCAGGTCTGGAACGCCCGGCAGATCGCCGAGCTGGATCCGGAGGACTTCTACGACTTCCAGGTCAGCCGGCCCACCATCACCATGGCCGACGGGGAGACCCGGCGGGTGGAGTGGCCGACGACCCGGTTCATGGTGGCCAGCCCGGAGGGCACCGACCGTGACGTGGTGCTGATCCGCGGCATCGAGCCGAGCATGCGCTGGCGGACGTTCTGCGAGCAGGTGCTGGAGATCTGCCACAGCCTGGAGGTGGAACGGGTGGTGCTGCTCGGCGCGTTGCTGGCCGACGTGCCGTACACCCGGCCGCTGCCGATCAGTGGCAGCGCCTCCGACGCGCAGGCCGCCGAGCGTTACCAGCTCACCCCCACCCGGTACGACGGGCCGACCGGCATCGTCGGCGTGCTGCACGACGCCTGCACCCGCGCCGAGGTGGACGCCGTCTCGTTCTGGGTGCACGTGCCGCACTACGCCAACAACCCGCCCTGCCCGAAGGCCACCCTCGCCCTGCTGCACCGGGTCGAGGAGGTCGTCGACCTGCCGGTGCCGATGGCCGACCTGGCCGAGGAGTCCGCCGAGTGGGAGCAGCGGGTACGCAGCGCCGCCGAGCAGGACGCCGAGCTGGGCGAGTACGTCCGCGAGCTGGAAGAGCGGGTCGGCGACGAGGGGATCACCCCGTTGACCGGTGACGAGATCGCCCAGGAGTTCGAGAAGTACCTGCGCCGCCGGGGCGGTTCGGCCGGCCCCACCGCCGGCTCCTGGTAGCACTGTTTTCGCTGCGGGCCTTCGGACCTTTTGTGGTCCGAAGGCCCGTTTTCGCGTGTCCGGGGTAGCGCCGTTACACCCCCTAGGGCATCCTAGGAACCTAGATGTGATCAAGGAGGCGGGTGTGCAGATCAATCCCGGGGCCGCCGAGTTCCCGCACCGACAGATCGCCGCGCAGCTCAAGGCCCAGGTCCGGCGCGGGGACTGGGGGCCGGGCGAGCGGCTGCCGTCCATCCCGGCCATCGCCGAGATGTTCGGCGTCGCCAAGCAGACCGTGCAACGCGCCGTCGACCAACTGCGGGTCGAGGGCATCCTGATCACCAAACCCGGCTCCGGTACGTACGTCCGGGGCACCCGACGCCGCCTCAACCGCCTCTCCCGAGGCCGGTACGGCGGCTTCCGCGGCTACCACACCGACCTGGCCGCCCGATACCGTCAACAGCTCGTCTCCGTGGGGCACGCCCCCGCCCCCGCCGAGGTGGCAGACGCGTTCGGCGTTTCCGACGGCACCAACCTGCTCTGCCGTCGGCACCTCGTCCGCACCGACGACTCCCCCGTCGAGGTGGGCGCCTCCTGGTTCCTGCCCCGCGACGCCGCCGGCACCTCACTCGAGCGCACCGAGGCGTTCGGCCGGCCGCTCTACCAGGAGGCCGAGGAAGCCACCGGACGACGGTACGTCTCGGCAACCGACACGATCAGCGCCCGGCAGCCGAGCCGGGAGGAGGCCGAAACCCTCCAGATCCGGCCGGACACCCCGGTGCTGCACCTGCTGCACGTCGCGTACGACGCGCACCGCAAGCCGATCGAGGTCTCCCAGGCGACCTGGCCCGGCCCGATGACCACCCTCACCGAGGAGTACAAGATCCCCGGCCCGACCCCCGACCCGGAACCCGACCCCGGCCTGGTCCTGGGCTAGCCAGCACCGCCCCGCCCCGCCCTGCCCGAGCCCCGCCCTGCCCGAGCCCGGCCCTGCCCGAGCCCGGCCCGGCCCAGCCCGGCCCGGCCCGGCCCAGCGATCTTGCGCTTACGGTCGCACTTTTGCCTGTTCTACACCTTTCGCTGGGACAGAAACTGCAAGATCGGGGCGATCGGCGCGCGCCAGAGCGGCCTCTGAGAGCTCACCCGTTGTCGAAACTCGTCGCCGTCGTTGCATCTATACACTCGGTATATATACTGCGGGTATATCGATGGCCGGCGGCCTGGTTCCGGCGTCGAGCAACCAGGGGAGGATCAATGCCAACCGTGAAACCTGTTGGTGCACGGGGGATCACGCGCCGTGGCCTTGTCGGAGCCACGCTGGCGGTCGGGGCCGGCGTACCGTTGGGCATCGCTGGCCGCGCCACGGCGGCAACCGCCGATGCGGGCCCGGCCCGGCTCACTCTCCCCCGGCCGACCGGGCCGTACCGCGTGGGTGTGGTGCCGCTGCATCTGGTCGACCGGTCGCGGCCGGAACCGCTGGCGGGGCCGGGGCGGTATCGGGAACTGATGGTCAGTGTCTGGTACCCCGCCCGGAACGAGCGGCGCTACCCGCGTTCCCCGTGGATGACTGCCGCCTCGATGCGCGTGCTGCTGGAATCCGCGGGCTTCGACCCCCACGCCGCGCTGGCGCCGCTGACGGCCGGGCACAAGGGCGCCCCGGTGCGGCACCCGGGCCGGCGGTTGCCGGTGGTGCTGTACTCGCACGGCGCCGGCAGCCACCGTTCGGACACCACCATCGTGGTGCAGGAACTCGCCAGCCACGGGCACGTGGTCGTCACTGTGGACCACACCTACGACGGATTCAGCGAATTCCCCGACGGCCGAGTCACCGTCCAGGAGGAAGACTTCGATTCCACCGCGTGGACCTACACCAGGGACGTCCGATTCGTCCTCGATCAGATCTGCGACCTCGCCGCCGGGGGCAACCCCGACGTCGACGACGCGCCACTGCCGACCGGGCTGGGTGCCGCCCTCGACCTGAGTCGGATCGGCATGTTCGGCTGGTCGAAGGGCGGCACCGCGACGGCCCTGACCATGGGCACCGACCGACGGGTCCGGGCGGGGCTGAGCCTGGACGCCCCGATGGTGTCGCAGCCGATGCCCACCACCGACCTGTACCGGCCGTTCATGCTGATGACTGCGCAGAACACCCGGGCCGCGGAGCCCGCCGTCGCCGAGTTCTTCACGCACCTACGGGGATGGCGACTCAACGTCCAGGCCGCCGAAGCGGTCCACTCGTCCTACGGCGACAACCAGTGGCTCGTGCCGCAACTGGCGAAGCTCATCGGCATGAGCGACGAGGAACTCGTGAGTTGGGTCGGCACGCTCGACCCCGCCCGCGCGGTCCGCATCGGGCAGGCTTACCCGCTGGCGTTCTTCGACCTGCACCTGCGGCACCGGGGCGGCCACCTCCTGAACGGCCCCAGCCGGTCCTTCCCCGAGGTGGCGTTCATTCCGTGACCCGATCGTCCACGCCGTGCGGGCGTGCCCCGAATCCGACCCCGACCTGGTCCTGAGCTGAGCCGTTTGATCGACTCGGCTTCCTGGAAGTCGGGGCGTCGCACCGCCCTGGACACCGCCACTTCCCGGAAACCGAGTCGATCAACGGGCGCGCGACACGACGCGCATGGGCTAGAGGCGGATGCCCAGGAGGGCGTCGACAGTGGTCGCGAAGAGAGCGGGCGCCTCAGGGTCGTCGGTGGCACCGGCGAGGGTCGCCTCGGCCCAGCGGTCGGCTGCGGCGAGGGCTCCGGGGGTGTCCAGGTCGTCGGCCAGGCGTGCGCGTACCTCGGCCAGCAGCTCGGCCCCGGACGGCCCGGCGGGCGCGGCGGCGGCCCGCCGCCAACGGTCCAGGCGCTCGTGCGCGGCGGTGAGCAGGTCGTCGGTCCAGGTGCGGTCGCTGCGGTAGTGACCGGAGATCAACGCCAGCCGGATCGCCATCGGGTCGACCTTGTCGGCGCGCAGCCGGGACACGAAGACCAGGTTGCCGCGGGACTTGGACATCTTCTCGCCGTCCAGGCCGATCATGCCGGCGTGGACGTAGTGCTCGGCGAACGGCGCCTGGCCGGTGAGCCGCTCGGCGTGCGCGGCGGAGGCCTCGTGGTGTGGGAACAGCAGGTCGTTGCCGCCGCCCTGCACGTCGATCCGGTCACCGAGCAGGTTGAGCGCGATGACCGCGCACTCGATGTGCCAGCCGGGGCGGCCCGGGCCCAGCTCCCCGCCCGGCCAGGACGGCTCGCCCTCGCGGGCGCCGCGCCACAGCAGCGGGTCCAGTGGGTCCCGCTTGCCGGCCCGGTCGGGGTCGCCACCGCGCTCGGGGAAGATCTCCAGCATCTGCTCGCGGGTCAGGTTCGACTCGTAGCCGAAGCGGGGCGTGGCGGAGATGTCGAAGTAGACGTCGCCGGTGCCGTCGTCGAGCCGGTACGCGGCACCGTCCTTGAGCAGCACCTCGACCTTGTCGGCAATGTCCGGGATCGACTCGACGGCACCCACGTAGTGCGCCGGCGGGATGATCCGCAGCGCCTCCATGTCCTCCCGGAACAGCGCCGTCTCGCGCATCGCCAGGACCACCCAGTCCTCGCCGTCGCGGGCGGCCCGCTCCAGCAGCGGGTCGTCGATGTCGGTGACGTTCTGCACGTAGCGCACCGGGCGGCCGGCGTCACGCCACATCCGCTGCACCAGGTCAAACGTGATCATGGTGGCGGCGTGGCCGAGGTGGGTGGCGTCGTACGGGGTGATGCCGCAGACGTACATGCTGCCCGCATCGGCCGGCTCACTCGGGTGGACACCCTGCCGCGCCGAGTCGTACAACGCCAGTGGCTCGCCCCTGCCCGGCAGCCGTGGCACCTCGTGTCCCGCCCAAGACTCCATGGGATCAGCCTAGCCAGCCCGCCGGCAACGCCGGAGCGCCCCACGGGTGATCAAGATGACAGCGGGTCACATGGGCGGCCAGGGCATCGCCGGCCAGTCCTCCGGAGGCTGCGGGAAGCAGCCGGTCTCGCGCAGCCGGTCGACCCGGGCGGCCACCTCGGCCACCTCGCTGATCGTCAGATGGTCGGCCAACTCCGCGCCGAGCGCACCGGCGACCTGACCGGCCAGCGCGTCGAGCATCTCCACGGCGTCCGCGGGCAGACGCTTACCGGCCCAACCCCAGAGCACCGTGCGCAGCTTGTCCTCCACGTGGAAGCTCACCCCGTGGTCCACGCCGTAGATCCGGTCGTCGGCACCGACGAGCACGTGGCCGCCCTTACGGTCGGCGTTGTTGAGCACCGCGTCGAGCACCGCGAGCCGGGCCAGCCGTGGGTCGTCGGCGTGGGCGAGGGCATACGCGGCGCCGTCGTCGTCCCGGGCCGCGGCGATCGGGATCCAGCGTGGCGGCAACTCCCCGGCGGGCAGGAAACCGACAAGTGGTTCGGCGTCCTCCGGCTCGTCGATCCACAGCTGGCAGGAGCCGGGGCCGAACGGGCCGTCCCGCAGCACCGTGGGCGGCACCAGGTCCCATCCGGTGGCTCGGGAGACCAGGTACGCCGAGACCTCCCGGCCGGCCAGGGTGCCGTCGGGGAAGTCCCAGAGGGGGCGCTCGCCACGGACCGGCTTGTAGACGCACCGGGCGGTCAACGCGTCCAGGGTCAGGATGCCGCGCAGCGTGGTGTTCGACGCGTCGACCAGCCGACCTTCCAGGTCGAGGACGCCGTCACGCAGCAGCCGCAGCGCGGCGTCGCCGTCCTGGCGAGGCTGGAGGCCGGACGAGGTCACCGGTGATAACCGTTGTGCCGCGGGCAGAGGTGCCCGGCGGGGTCCAACGGTTGGCCGCAGAGCGGGCACGGTGGCCGGCCCGCGTTGACCACTCGCCGGGCCCGCTCGATGAACTGGCGGGTCGCCTGGGGAGTGAGCCGGACCCGGAGCCGATCCAGGTCCTCGTCCGGCTCTTCGTCCTCGTCGTCGTCCTCGTCGTCGTCCTCGTCGCCGAGTTCGACCTCGGGCTCCACCTCGCCCGCCGCGATCGCCTCGATCACCACGGTCGCGGTGTCCACGTCGAAGGCCAGCCCGAGCGTCCCGACCCGGAACTCCTCGTCGACCGGAGTGTCCAGCGGCTCGTTGTCGCCGATCACCGGCGCCAGCTCGGGCAGGTCCACCCCGAAGCGACGCTGCGCCTCGGTGAGCAACTCCTCAAGCTTCTCGGCGAGCAGGGACACCTGGACCTTCTCCAGCGCGACGCTGACCAGCCTGCCGCCGCCGCGGGCCTGCAGGAAGAACGTGCGCTCCCCCGGCGGCCCGACAGTCCCGGCGACGAACCGCTCCGGCGGTTCGAAGGCGTGCACCTGGTGGGTCATACCCACGACCCTATCCGGCCCGCCCTGGCGTCGCGCACCCCACCGACGCGAATCGCCACAGCGACGGCGCGCCCGGTGTAGCAGGGGTTACACCCGGGCGTGGCGGCCTTCTCGGCCTGCGCGGACGCCCCGGCCGAGGGCGGTGTCGTGACGGGCCTCACCGCGACGCACCCGCTCCGCCGCCGACGGCCGCGTCCGAGTCGGCCACGCGGCTCGCGCGCCGTCGCCGCTTGGCCGGCGGCGGCACCAGCGCCGCCAGGTCGCCACCGGTGTCGTTGAGTCGCACCAGAAACGGACGCAGCGGCGTGAACCGGATCGCCGTCACCGACGCCGGGTCGGCCACGATCCGCTGGAAGGCATCCAGGTGTACGCCGAGCGCGTCCGCCACGATGGCCTTGATCACATCGCCGTGGCTGCACGCCAACCAGACCGCCTCGGGCCCGTGCTCGGCGTTGACCCGCGCGTCCCAGGAACGCACCGCAGACACGGCACGGGCCGCCATCGCCGCCATCGCCTCGCCACCCGGGAAGACCGCCGCGCTGGGGTGCTGCTGGACCACCGGCCAGAGCGGCTCCTTGGCGAGTTTCTTCAGCGGCTGCCCCTCCCAACTGCCGTAGTCGCACTCGATCAGCCCGTCCTCGACGACCGGGGCGGCCTGCGGGAGCGCCAACTCCAGGGTCTGCCGGCAGCGGATGAGCGGGCTGGTCACCACGGCGGCCAACGGCACCGCCCGCAAGCGCTCGCCGACCGCGGTGGCCTGCGCGCGCCCGGTGTCGTCCAACTCGACCGGTTGCCGACCGGCGAGGCCGCCATCGGCGTTCGCCGTGGTACGGCCGTGTCGCAGAAGCAGAAGGGTCGCCACGGGACCACCCTATGACCTGGCCTCCGGGGCGGGCCGTCGCGGGCGGCGACCTGACGACTGCGGCCCTCGTCTCCACCCGCGGGCGGAGACGAGGGCCGTCGGCAGATCGGTCAGGTGGCGTCGATCGTGCCGGTCAGCAGCAGGGCCAGGACCAGGGTGCCCAGCGCGACCCGGTACAGCACGAAGACGTACAGGGTGTGGTGGGCGACGTAGCGCAGCAGCCAGGCGATGGCCGCGTAGCCGATGCCGAACGCGATCAGGGTGGCCACGATCGTCTGGGCCACGGTCGGCACTGACGTGCCCGGGGCGGACGGTTCGAAGACGTCCCCGAGGCTGAACACCCCGGACATCACCACCGCCGGGATGGCCAGCAGGAACGAGTACCGTGCCGCCGCCTCCCGGGTCAGGTTGAGCAGGAGGCCGGCGGTGAGCGTGCCGCCGGAGCGGGACACACCGGGGACCAGCGCCATCGCCTGGGCGAAGCCCATCACGATGCCGTCCTTCATCCGGAAGTTTTCCAGGGTGCGGGTCTGCCGCCCCCAGTACTCGGCGAACGCCAGCACGAACGCGAAAACGATCAGCGTGGTCGCCACCACCCACAGGTTGCGCCCGGCGGTCTTGATCTGGTCCTTGAACAGGAAACCGAACAGCCCGATCGGGATCGAGCCGACGATGACGTACCAGCCCATCCGGTAGTCGAGGCTGGAGCGGACCGACTTGTCCCGGATGCCCACCAGCCAGGTCCGGGTGATCCGCCAGATGTCCTTGGCGAAGTAGATCAGCACTGCCGCTTCGGTGCCGAGCTGGGTGACCGCGGTGAACGACGCGCCGGCGTCACGGTCGAAGAAGATCGCCGAGGTGATCCGCAGATGCCCCGACGAGCTGACCGGAAGGAACTCGGTCAGTCCCTGGACGATGCCCAGGACGATGGCCTCGACCCAGGTCACTCGCCGACTCCCGAGAGGTCGAGAGCCTCGGCGACGGTACGCAGAGTCTGCACACCGCTGTCCCGGTCGGCCACGAAGAGGGTCACCGACAGCGTGGTGACCCCGGCTGCCGCGTACTCCCGCATCCGTTCGGCGATGCGCTCCTTCGGACCGAGCAGCGAGGTGCGGTCGATGAACTCCATGGGCACTGCGGCGGCGGCGTCACGCTGCCGCTTGGCCAGGTACAGGTCCTGCACCTCGCGGGCGGCGTCGCCGTAGCCCATCCGGGTGGCGAGCTGGTTGTAGAAGTTCTGCTGCCGGCTGCCCATACCGCCCACGTAGAGCGCGGCGTACCAGCGGACGAGTTCGGCGCAGGAGGCCACGTCGTCGCCGATCACCACGGGCACCGACGGCACCACGTCGAACCCGGCCAGCTCCTTGCCGACCTTGGCCCGCCCAGCGCGCACCGAGGCGAGCTGCTCCTCGGCGAACTCCGGAGCGTAGAACACCGCCAGCCAGCCGTCGGCGATCTCACCGGCCAGCTCCAGGTTCTTCGGGCCGACGGCGGCCAGGTAGATCGGTATGTGCTCGCGCGGTGGGTGGAAGCCCAGTCGCAGCGCCTTGCCCGGGCCGTCCGGCAGCGGCAGCGTGTAGTGCTCGCCGTCGTACGCCACCTCCTTGCGGGCGATGGCCAGCTTGACGATGTCGACGAACTCGCGGGTCCGGGCAAGCGGCTTGGCGAAGCGCACACCGTGCCACCCCTCGGAGACCTGCGGGCCGGAGACGCCCAGGCCGAGGCGGAACCGGCCGCCGGAGAGCGCGTCGATGGTGGCGGCGGTCATGGCGGTGGCCGCCGGCGTACGGGCGGGGATCTGCATCACCGCTGCGCCGACGTCGATCCGTTCGGTCTGGCCGGCCATCCAGGCGAGCATGCTGGGCGAGTCGGAGCCGTACGCCTCCGCCGCCCACACCACCGAGTAGCCCAGCCGGTCCGCCTCCTGGGCCAGCGCCAGGTGGTCGGCCGGTGTGCTCCACGCCGTCTGGTATCCGAGACTGAGCCCGAGTCGCACTGGTCCTCCCCCATCCGTGGCACAGGTCGCCCCAGGTTACGCAATGCCGATAACGGACTCGATCACCGGCTCGACACCTTATGATCCCCCCTCCATCGGGGCAGCCCGGGGCGGCGGAACCGGCAGAACCGGCAGAGATACGGGAGCGAGGATATCGGTGGCGGCAGGTTCGAAATAAGGTTCACCCATGCAACAGCGACCGCTCGGCCGAAGCGGGCTGGCGGTTTCGCGGCTCGCGCTCGGCACCATGACCTGGGGCCGGGACACCGACGCCGACGATGCGGCCGCTCAGCTGAAGAGTTACCTCGACGCGGGCGGCAACCTGATCGACACCGCCGACGTGTACGGCGACGGCGACGCCGAGTCGGTGATCGGCTCGCTGCTGGGCTCCCTCGTCCCCCGCGAGGAGCTGCTGATCGCCACCAAGGCCGGGTTGCGCCCCGGCAGTGGCCGACGCCGGGACGGCTCCCGGGGGCACCTGCTGCGCACGTTGGACGCGTCGCTGCGCCGGCTCGGCACCGACCACGTCGACCTGTTCCAGGTGCACGGGTACGACCCGGACACCCCCCTCGAAGAGACCCTGGCCGCCCTGGATCACGCGGTGGCCAGCGGCAAGGTCCGCTACGTCGGGGTGTCGAACTTCTCCGGCTGGCAGACCGCGCGGGCCGCCGCCTGGCAGACCGCCTGGCCGGGGCGGGCGCCGGTGGTCGCGTCCCAGGTGGAGTATTCGCTGCTGGAGCGGGGCGTGGAGCGGGAGGTGCTGCCCGCGTGCGACGCGCTCGGCCTCGGCGTGCTGCCCTGGTCGCCGCTGGGCCGGGGCGTGCTCACGGGCAAGTACCGGCACGGCCGTCCGGCCGACTCCCGGGCCGCGTCGCCGCACTTCGAGCGGTTCGTCTCGACCTACCTGGAGCCGCGCTGCTCCAGCATCGTGGAGGCGGTGGCGACCGCGGCCGGTGGGCTGGGGGTGTCGCCGCTGGAGGTGGCGTTGGCCTGGATCCGGGACCGGCCGGGCGTGACCGCGCCGATCCTCGGCGCGCGCACTGTCGGGCAGTTGCTCGGCGCGCTCGCGGTGGAGCGGATCACCCTGCCCGAGGAGATCACCACCGCGCTGGACGACGTCTCCGCGGTGCCGGTCGGCTACCCCGAACGCGACGGCTGACCGGGCGGCCGCGCCAGGGCTGGCCCCGCGCGCCGGGTCAGCTCTCAGCGGTCGTCGCGCCACCTGCCTCGACCACATCATCAGGTGCCGCTCTCGATCTTGGCACTCTGGGGACGGAGACTTCGTGCGTCAGGCGCGTAGGCCGGCGATGACGATCTGAACGAGAATTGTGGAGCCGCGGTGACGCGCGGTCGCGACGCAGCCGGTCACGAGAGCGTTGATGTCGTCGGCCGTGACGTCCGGACGGATGGTTCCGCGTTGCTGCGCCTCGTGCAGGAGTTCGGCGAAGGCTGCGGTGAGGGCGGCGTCAGCGTCGGCGGGTATGTGGTAGCCGCCGCCGGCCAGAGCATCCGCGATGGCGCGATTGGTGAGGCCGGCGTCCACCATGACGGTGAAGAACTCGGCGAAGTCGATGCCAGAACGGGCCTTCTCGGTCAGGGCGTGGAGGCGGTCGAGCACCACGGCCTGGATGAGCGATTCCTTGGTCGGGAAGTGCCGATACACGGTGCCGGCGCCGACGCCTGCGCGGCGGGCGATCTCGTCGATCGGCACGCCCAGGCCCTCGGTGGCCAGGATCTCGTAGGCGGCATTCAACACGCTCTGGCGATTGCGGCGAGCATCGGCACGCATGGGGTTCTCCGGCCTGTCGACAAACGGGGCGATCGTTCCGTATAGTTAAACGGGGCGACCGTTCCGATTGTAGGAGACGCCATGTGGAGTGCGCGTGACATACCCCGGCTCGACGGCACCACCGCGCTGGTGACCGGAGCCACCGCCGGCATCGGCCTGGAAATGGCAAGAGCTCTGAGCGCACAAGGAGCTCACGTGGTGATCGGCGCTCGCGATGCGGCACGCGGTGCGGAGGCCGTGCGTGCATTGCCCGGCAGAGGCAGCGTCCTCGCACTCGAACTCGCCAGCCTCCACGCCGTGCGGCAAGCGGCAAGCGACCTCCACAAGCGCTTCGAGCGGCTCGACATTCTGATCAACAACGCCGGTCTGTGGTGGCAGCCGGCACAGCGTACGAAGGACGGCTTCGAGTCTCAGATGGGAGTCAACCACCTCGGCCACTTCGCGCTGACCGGCCTGCTCCTCGACATGCTTGAGCGATCACCGGCCGGACGGATAGTCACGGTCAGCAGCAAGGCGGCCGCCACAGGCTCCGTCACGGCCCTCGACCCCAGGAGCCTCGACGGGTACCGGCCAACCACGGCCTACAACGCCTCGAAACTCGCGAACTTGCTGTTCGCGTTCGAACTGCAGCATCGACTCGCCGCGGCCGACTCATCGACGATCAGCCTCGCGGCTCATCCGGGCGGAGCGCGCACCAGCCTCTTTCGTGACGCATCCTCAGGCTTCCGCGTGGCCAACGCGACGCTTGGGTGGCTGTTTACCCAGCCTGCTCGGGCCGGTGCACTGTCCGTACTCCGGGCGGCCACCGATCCACGAGCCGTCGGCGGCGAGTACTACGGACCGGGCGGTCCGGGGCAGTTCAAGGGCAACCCGAAACCGCACCGGGCCCCGGACCGTGCCTGCGACCCGGCCACACGACGCCGATTGTGGGCGATGTCCGAAGTGGCGACAGGCGTCGCCTACCCCTTGCCTGCCGAAGCTGCGCACTGATCTATTCCTGCGACCCAGCGTACTGCTGGTCACGCCGGCCGGGTCACGGCTGAGGGCGCTGCCCGGGGAGATCGTGGATCGCGGTCAGGAAGCGCGACTGGTCGTCGCGGAGCGCGGGCTGGGTGAGCCGGATCCAGGAGCCGTCGTCGAAGAGGATCGTGGACGTCAGCTGCACGAGCCCGGTCGCGCCGCGCTCCGAGTCGACCCGCGCCACCCGGTCGCGTCGCATACTCCACAGCACCCGCGGTTGCCGTCGGTCGGGCCGGTCGGCGTCCGGGCGGGGGCCCATCCGCAGCAGGTGCAGGTGGGTGTCGGTCACCGCCAGCGGGGTGCCGCTGTAGCGCTCCAGGAACAGCAGCAGGCTGCCGGCGAGGGTGGCGAGGTCGCCGCTGAAGACGTACCGGCGGCGATGGGCGATCTCGGCGAGCTGCTCGGCCAGCGGCCGGTACTGGCTCAGCCGGAACAACGCCCGGAACGCCTCCTGCTCCTCGGTGAGCGCGATGGGATCCCGCTGCACCCGCTGCTGTGGAGGGGCCGGCTCCGGTTCGGCTGCCTCCGGCACACCGGCGGCGATGGCGCCGGCCCTGCCCGGCAGCAGCAGCACGCCCGCGGCCAGCCGGACCGGCGTCAGCACCGCGTCCACCCAGACCACCGGGTTGACGATGTTGAGTAGCCCGAACAGCACCTTCGGATCGAGCGAGTCGACGAACTCATCGGCCATCACATCGGCGAGCTGCCGACCGGCCCTGTGGGTCTGCGGGGCGCGAACCGGGCCGAGCCCCACATAGCGCAGCTCCTGCCCGGGCAGCAGTGGCGCGACGAGAGCGCGTTCGGGTTCGTCGCTGGTGCGGAACTCGTCGCGCAGCTCACGGGCCTTGTCCCGGGCGGCCCGCGCGCCGCCGAGCACCGCATCGGTGAACCGACCGAGCCGGCCACGCTCCCCTGACGTCACGCGTTCCTCCTAGCGGCCCGCCGGCTGACCCGCCGGCGGCTGCCCGAAGACATTCTGGTCGCCCCACCCCGCCCCACCCCGCCCCACCCCGCCCCACCCCGCCCCGCCCCGTCTGGTCGACCTGGCCCCCCGCGACCGTCCCCGAGCGAAACCGGTCCAGCGCGTCGATCTTGCAGTTCCTGTTGCCGTTATGGTGCGACGTGACTGTTTTGTCGCGACAGGAAGTGCAAGATCGGCGCGGCGAGGGGGTCGGGCGGGCGCGGCGCGGCGCGAACCGGTGGGGGCGGCGTTGTTGGTCACCCTGGAGGGGGTGGCAAACGGTCGCTGGGCTGGGCAGCATGGAGGGCATGGACTACGAATACGCGCCACTGCGGCTGCCGCCGAACGTCGACCGGTTGACCGCAGCGGCGCAGTTGGCGATCCAGGCGGAGTTCTCCGGATGGGAGTTGGCCCGGGTGCGGCTGTACCGGGACGGCACGCGGCAGGTGGTGCTACGTCGGCGGCGGGTCAACCAGCCGCAGCCGGGTCTGTCGTACTGACGACCGGGCGGTGCCGCCCGAGGCCGGAGTCCGGCCCCGGGCGGCACCCGGCCTAGTGCTGGTGCCCGGCGTGGTCGTGGTCGTCGTCGAGCTCCAGGAACGGGTGCTCGTCGAGCCGACCGACCAGCCGGTCGTCGGCAGCCGGCTGGAACGGGCCGACCGCGTCGTCGTCGTCGAACGACTCCAGGTCGACCGGGGTGCCCACCTCGCTGACCATGACCACCCCGTCGAGTGGCTCCAACTCGGGGACGTCCAACGCGCCGAGCGAGCCGTCACCACTCTGCAGCAGCTCCAGCACGGCCTCGCCGACGCCCTCCACCGGCGCCGGCTCGTCGTCCTCCGGGGTGCCCTCGCGGCGGGCCGCCTCGGCCACCCGCAGCAGCGCGGCGACGCTCGGCACCCGGTAGTCGCGACGCTGACGCACCGAGATCACCCGAGGGTGCGGGTCGCTGGCCTCGGCACCCTCGCCGCCGCCGAAACGCTCGTCCGCCTCGTCCGGGTCGATCGAGTCGACATCCCACGGCGTCACCTCGCCGAAGGCGTCGAGCAGCCGCTCGTCGTACGCGAAGGAGGCGTTGTTCAACGCCACGTACGCCTGCCAGACGTCGTCGTCGTCGACGCGGCCCTGGGCGGCGCGTACGGCGGCCAGGTGGTGGCGGGCCGCTTCGATCACCCGCTCGAGAGCGGCGTCCAGCTCACCATGCTGGTCGGTCATGTGGGGCAGTCCCTTCACGATGGGGAGGTTGCGCGCCGGCAGACACCGCCGGACACGACTAGCAGGTGCGGAGGAACCGGTCGAGAACCCGCACGCCGAACTGTAGTCCGTCGACCGGAACGCGCTCGTCGATGCCGTGGAACAACGCGGAGAAGTTCAGGTCGGCGGGCAGTTGGAGCGGCGCGAACCCGAAGCAGCGGATGCCGAGCTGCGAGAACGCCTTGGCGTCGGTGCCCCCGGAGAGCATGTACGGGACGGGCCGCGCCCCCGGGTCCTCCGCGCGCAGGGCCGCCGACATGGCCTCGACCAGGTCACCGTCGAAGGTGGTCTCCAGCGCCGGCTGCCGCTGGATGTACTCGATCGCGATGTCCGGGCCGACCAGCTCGCGCAGTTGCCGCTCCAGCAGCTCGGACTGGCCGGGCAGACTGCGGCAGTCGATGGTGGCGGTGGCCCGGCCGGGGATGACGTTGTCCTTGTATCCGGCGCTCAACCGGGTCGGGTTGGCGGTGTTGCGGATGGTCGCGCCGATGATGTTGGCGATGGGGCCGAGCTTCGCGATGGCCGTCTCCGGGTCGTCCGGGTCCAGCTCGATGCCGAGCAGGTCGGAGACCTCGGTGAGGAAGGCTCGCACGGTGTCGGTGACGACCACCGGGAAGCGGTGCCGGCCGATCCGGGCGACCGCCTCGGCGAGCGCGGTGACCGCGTTGTCGTCGTGCATCATCGAGCCGTGCCCGGGGCGGCCCTTGGCGTGCAGCCGCAGCCAGTCGATGCCCTTCTCGGCGGTCTCGATGAGGTAGAGCCGCTGGCTGTCGTTGACCGAGTAGGAGAAGCCGCCGACCTCGCCGATCGCCTCGGTGCAGCCGTCGAAGAGGCCCCGGTGGTTGTCCACCAGGAAGTGCGCGCCGTACTCGCCGCCGGCCTCCTCGTCGGCGGTGTAGGCCAGCACGATGTCGCGCGGCGGGCGTACGCCGGTGCGCTGCCAGTGCCGCACCACGGCGAGCACCATCGCGTCGAAGTCCTTCATGTCGATCGCGCCCCGGCCCCAGAGGTAGCCGTCGCGCAGCTCACCGGAGAACGGGCCCACCGACCACTCGTCGGCGTCGGCGGGCACCACGTCCAGGTGGCCGTGCACCAGCAGCGCGCCCCGGCTCGGGTCGGTGCCCGGGATGCGGGCCACCACGTTCGCCCGGCCCGGCACGGACTCGTGCAGGACGGACTCCACACCCACCTCGGCGAGCTTCTCCGCCACGTACTCGGCCGCGCGGCGCTCACCGGCGCTGGTGTCGTTGTCACCGGTGTTCGTGGTGTCGATGCGCAGCAGGTCGCGGCAGAGGTCCACGACCTCTGCGGTGGGGTCGGGCAGGGCGGAGGCGGCGTCGCTCGTCATCGCCTCTTCATACCAGCCCGGGCCGCTCGACAGGCCGGCGCGGGTGGAGGCATCGACGGGTCGGTTTCGCGTCGGCCGCGTTCGGGTACCGCCGCCCACGACCGAACGTCCCTGCCGGAGCTTCCGCCCGCCAGTCGAGGAGGGCACCATGTCCGCTGTTCCCCTGCCGCCGCTGCCGCCCGCGCCCGCACCCGAGGAGGGCTACCGACCCGCCGGTCGTAGCATCGCCGACATCGTCGACCGGGAGCACCGGCAACTGCTGGCGCTGCTGGACCAGCTCTCCGGCCCGGACACCACGCCGCAGGAGGGGTTGGCGGTGCTCACCGCCGCGCTGTCGCGGCACGTGTCCGCCGAGGAGCAGTACCTGCTGCCGGCGGTCCGCGCGGCGCTGCCGGCGGCCACCGAGCGGGTCGATGCGGAGATCAGCGCCGACGCGGCCCTGCTGAGCGCCCTGAAAGGGCTGACGGACGAGGCGCTGACCGAGGTCGCCGAGCGGGTCCGCCGGCATGTCGAGGGCGTGGGCGCGCTGGTCACCGAGCTGCGCGCCGTCGCGACCGAGGAGGAGCTGATCCGGCTGGGCAACCGGTTGGAGATCGCCGAAGAGGCCGCGCCGACCCGACCGCACCCGGGCACGCCGGCCACCCCTCCGTGGAACCGGATCGTGGAGCCGGCGGTCGGGGTCGTGGACAAGGTCCTCGACGCGGTGACCCGGCGGCCGACGTACCTGGCGGACCTGCCGGAGCCGCCGCGCGACCGCTGACCGACGACCACCGACAGTGCATTCATTATCACCGATCCGCTCAGGCTATTCCGCCAGCAGACGCCTGGTCCTACCGTCACCCTATGAACCTGGAGCTGCGTCACCTGCGGGTGGTCTGCGCGATCGCGGAGACGGGAAGTGTGACGAAGGCGGCCTCGGCGCTCGGCCTGGCCCAGCCGGCGCTCACCGCCCAGCTTCAACGCATCGAACGGACGCTGGGCGGCCCGCTGTTCGACCGGGATCGGCGCGGGGCTCGACCCACCGCGCTCGGTGAGCTGGTGCTGGCCCGCGCCCGGGTGCTGCTGCCGGCGATGAAGGGGTTGCAGGACGAGGCCGCTCGGCTGGCCGGGGCAGGCGACACGCCGCCGTGCTACCGGTTCGGCGGGGTCAACAGCCCGATCCTGGGTCGGCTGGTGCACCGCTTGGCGGCCGAGCAGCCGCCCGCCCAGATCACCACGTACGCGTCCTGGTCGGTGGACGAGTTGGCGCAGTTGGTGGCCGGCGGTCGGCTGGACTTCGCATTGGCCGGCGTGTGCGGCGACGCCAGTCCGTCGGCCGGGTTCGGGTTGAGCTGGCAGGAGGTGGCCGTCGACCCGGTGCTGGTGCTGCTGCCGGAGACCCATCCCCTCGCGGCGCAGGAGGAGGTCCGCCTGGCCGACCTGCGCCACGAACAGTGGGTCGCCGCGCCGGGTGACGGCTGCTTCGCCGACTGCTTCGCCGCCGCCTGCGCCCGCGCCGGCTTCACCCCCCGCAAGGTGTACGAGACCGACATCCGCGGCTGCGTCGACCTGGTGGAAGCCGGCGTGGCGGTGGCCCTGTGCCAGGCGACGTTCCGTCCGGTGAGTGGTCTGGTCACCCGTCAACTCGCCGGGACGCCGCTGCGCTGGCGGCTGCTGCTCGGCTGGCATCCGGACTCCCCCGCCGCCCAGGGCGCGGAGCTCGTGCTGGAAACGGCGAAGGCGGCGTACGTCGACTCGTTGGCGCCGCACCCGGCGTACCTGGCCTGGCTGCCCCGCAACCCGGGGTTCGGCGTCCGGCACCCCACCGGGGTACGGCCGGGCTGAGCTGCCGGTATTCCGGGCCGCTGGCGGTGCGAACCGCCGTGGGCCGGGTATCTGGCGGACATGACCGACCTCTACCCGCCCGCCGACGACCGCGAACTGCTGCGCCAGGCGGCTGCCGCGCACACCGCCGCCACCCGTGCGGTGGAGGCGTTCCTGCGCCGCCTGCCGGCGGTGCCCGACCCGGCCGACGTGACCGAGTACGCGAATCTGCTCACCCGGGAGGACCAGACCCGGGGCGACCGGGACGCCGCCGCCGACGCGGCGGGTCTGACCATCGCCAGTCTGGAGCCCGACCAGGGCCAGTAGCGCGCCGCGACGGTGCCGTCCCGGGTTCGGGACGGCACCGTCGCGGGTGAACCTCGCTCAGCGTTCGACGAGCGGGTCGTGACCCAGGTCCAGCAGGGAGTGCCGCCAGTTGTCGTCGGCGTTGCCGCGCGACGGTTTGGCGTCCATCAGCTCGCGGATCCGCTCGACCGCCTCCCGCATCACCTCGATGTCCTCCGGGGTGAGGTCCACCTTGCGCTTGTTGAGCACCTTGAGGATCTCCCGGCCGGGCTGGGGCAGGTCGAGGTTCGGGTTCGGGCTGAACGACTCCTCCCCCGAACCCCGGGTCAGCAGCCAGGTCCGCAGCTGCTCCGACGGGACGTTGACCTCGGCGTGGAAGTCCTCCCAGAGCACTTCCACCTCGGGGTCGAGCCGCGCTTCGCGTACCATCAGGTCTCCTCTCGCCGGCGGCGGCCCGGACGTCTCCGGGTCGTCCTGGTCGGTCTTCGGATGCAGGCCCTCCGCGGGCACCCGCGTGCGGCGGGGGTTCGCGGTGGGCGACGCCAGGATCGGGTCGGGATGGTCGTCCTCGTCCCGGGGTTTCGCGGACTCCGCGGGCTGGTGCGGGTCCTCCTGTTCGTCCCTTCGCGCCGGCCCGCTCATCGCGGGTGTGTGGTCGTGGCGGCGGTGTACCCCCGCTCGCCCGCTGTTACGTCGAAGGTGAGCGCCCCGTCGCGGACGTCCACAGTGACCTTCTGCCCCGGCGAGATCGCCGACTCCAGCAGCATCCGGGACAGGTGGTTGTCCACCTCCCGCTGGATCACCCGGCGCAGCGGGCGGGCGCCGAACTCCGGCTGGTAGCCGTGCTCGGCGAGCCAGTCGATGCCGGCGGTGGTGAACTCCACCTGGAGGTCCTGGGCGTGCATCCGGCGGCGGGTCTCCTCCAACAGCAGCGCGGTGATGTCGCGCAGCTGCTCGGCCTCGAGCCGGCGGAAGATGATGACCTCGTCGATGCGGTTGAGGAACTCCGGGCGGAAGTTCTCCTGAAGGCGGCGCATGAGGCGCTCACGCAGCTCGTTGCTCTCCTGCTCGCTGCCCACGTCCCCGGTGCCGAAGCCGACCGAGCGCTGGGCGCCGGTGATCAGTTCGGAGCCGAGGTTGCTCGTCATGATCAGGACGGTGTTCTTGAAGTTCACCGTGCGACCCTGACTGTCGGTGAGCCGCCCGTCGTCGAGCACCTGGAGCAGGATGTTGAAGACGTCCGGGTGGGCCTTCTCGATCTCGTCGAGCAGCACCACCGCGTACGGGCGGCGACGCACCGCCTCGGTGAGCTGGCCGGCCTCCTCGTAGCCGACGTATCCGGGCGGCGCGCCGACCAGCCGACTGACCGTGTGCCGCTCCTGGAACTCGCTCATGTCCACCCGGACCATCCGGTCCGCCTCGCCGAACAACGCCTCGGCCAGGGCCCGCGCCAACTCGGTCTTGCCGACACCGGTCGGGCCGAGGAACAGGAAGCTGCCCATCGGTCGCTCCGGGTCGGCCAGCCCGGCCCGGGAGCGGCGCACCGCCTCGGCGACCGCGGTGACCGCGTCGTCCTGACCGACCACCTTCTGGTGCAGGTGACCCTCCAGGCGCAGCAGCCGGTCGCGTTCCTCCTCGGTGAGCTGGCTGACCGGGATGCCGGTGGCCCGGGAGACCACCTCGGCGATCTCCTTGGGGCCCACCTCGGGCACCTGGGATCCGGACGAGCCGTCCTCGCCGTTGGCGCGTCGGATGTCCTCCTCCAGCTCGGAGATCCGGTCGCGCAGCGCGGAGGCCCGCTCGTACTGCTCGTCGGTGACGGCCTGTTCCTTGTCCCGGCGTACCTCGTCGAGTTCCTGCTCCAACTCGCGCACGTCGGACGCGGGGGTGCGGGTCCGCAGCCGCACCCGGGCGCCGGCCTGGTCGATGAGGTCGATCGCCTTGTCCGGCAGGAACCGGTCGGTGACGTACCGGTCGGACAGCTCGGCGGCCGAGACCAACGCCTCGTCGGTGAAGCGCACCTGGTGGTGGGCCTCGTACCGGTCGCGCAGCCCGCGCAGGATGGCGATGGTGTCGTCGACGCTGGGCTCGGGCACCAGCACCGGCTGGAAGCGCCGGGCCAGGGCGGCGTCCTTCTCGATGCTCTTGCGGTACTCGTCCAGCGTCGTCGCGCCGATCACCCGCAGCTCGCCGCGGGCGAGGGCGGGTTTGAGCATGTTCGACGCGTCCATTCCGCCCTCGCTGCCGGCGCCACCGGCCCCGACCAGGGTGTGGATCTCGTCCATGAAGATGATCAGCTCGTCCCGGTGCGCCCGGATCTCGTCGATCACCTTCTTCAGCCGTTCCTCGAAGTCGCCCCGGTAACGGGTGCCGGCGACCAGACCGGCCAGGTCGAGCTGGACGACCCGCTTGCCGAGCAGGGTCTGCGGTACGTCGCCGTCGCAGATCCGTTCGGCCAGCCCTTCGACGATGGCGGTCTTGCCGACGCCCGCCTCGCCGATCAGCACCGGGTTGTTCTTGGTCCGCCGGGACAGGATCTCCACGGCCTGCTCGATCTCGTCGGCCCGCCCGATCACCGGGTCGATCTGGTCGTTGCGGGCCAGGTCGGTGAGGTCCTGCCCGTACTGGTCCAGGGTGGGGGTGCCACGGTCCGGCTTCGGCCCGGTCATCGGCCCGCGCTCGGCGTTGGCGGCCTGCAACGACTCGGGTTGGATCCGGCCGGCGGCCAGCATCCGCCCGGCCGGCGACTCCGGGTTGAGCGGCAGCGCCATCAGGATGTGCTCGGGGCCGATGTAGTTGGCGCCCATCGCGCGGGACAGCTGATGGGCGTCGAGCAGCGCCCGCTTGGCGGCGGGGGTCAACGAGAGGTTGGGTGGCACCTCCCCGCGTGGCGCGCCGTCGCCCTTTCCGCCGAGGGCGTTGAGCAGGGTGTCCGGGTCGGCGCCGGCCCGGCGTACCAGGTCACGCAGCGGTTCGCGTTGCAGCGCCGCCCAGAGCAGGTGGTCGGTGTCCAGGTCGCTGCTCTGGCGTTGCGCGGCCCGTCGGGCCGCGTCGGCCAGCATCTCCCGGGCGTCGGCCGTCATCAGTCGGGTGATGTCGACCCGGTGCGGCGGTCGGCGCCCTCCCTCGCCCCGGCCGAAGTACCTGGCCAGGAATTCGTCCCACGGGTCGGAGCCGATGTCACCGGGTCCCATCATGTCTGTCCTCCGCAGTAGGGCTCGGCACGGTCGGCAGGGGCTACCCGGCGCGCGCCCCGACAAACGCCGCAGGTGGCGAAGGACCGGCATTCCGGGAGTGGCGTCGGGCCAGGGCCGGGCGGTGGTGGCAGGCTGACCGGATGGATGAGACCCCGCTGCTGATCGTGGATGGCGCCAACGTGGTGGGCTCGCGCCCGAACGGGTGGTGGCGTGACCGTGCCGGGGCCGCTGCCCGGTTGCGCGACTCGCTCGCCCCGGTGGCGACCATCGGGTTGCCGGCCCGGCTGACCGCTCCGGTGGAGGTGGTTCTGGTGGTCGAGGGGGCCGCGCGGGGCGTGCCGGGCACCGAGGGTGTGCGGGTGGTCTCCGCCGCCGGTTCCGGCGACGACACGGTGGTCGAGCTGGTGGAGGGCGCGCCGCGGCGTCGGCGGCTGGTGGTCACCGCCGACCGGGAGTTGCGCGGCCGGGTGACGGCGCTGGGCGCGGAGGTGTACGGCCCGCGTTGGCTCCGCGAGAACCCGACCAGCAACTGAGAAATTCTCGCACTGGGACTCCCACAGATCGGACTCCCGGCGCTTCCGAGGGCCTTCCGGACAGGCGGGCAGGAACACCGACAGGGCGGATGTTCTTTCGGAACCGGCGATAGGCTCTAATGGAGATCTCCCCGCCCCCAGGAGGTTCCGCCGTGGCGAGCGTCGCCGAGCTGAAGGCTGCCATCGATGTCGCCCTCCAACAGATCGGAGACGGGCAGACAGCCGTGCAGGCGGCCGGCGAGAAACTCTCCGAGGCACAGCAGACCCTGGCCGGGGCGCTGGAGGGCAGCGGGCACGAGACGGTGGAGGCGGCCCAGGCGTCGCTGACCCAGGCCAGCCAGGAGCTGGAGGAGTGTCTCGCCGCGACACTTGTCGCGGTGGAGCAGGCGCAGCTCTACGTCTCCACCCTGTAGGCCGTCATGTCCATCATCGAGGATGTCGGCGGGCAGGTCCGTGCCGCCACCGAGGAGTTCCCAGTCGCGCTGCTCGGGCAGGCCCTGGAGAAGTTCGGCCTGGCCGCGGAGCGGCTGCGCTGGGTACGACAGGAGTCGGCCAACCCGATGGGGGTGCCCGAGCTCTCCGCCGCCACCGAGCACGCCGAGAGCGCCGGCTACGCGCTGCGGGTGGCCCAGGAACAGCTGTCGGCGTACCTGACGGCGATCGGGCTCGGCGCCGACGGCACCCCGGCGCCCCGCCCTGAGCAGCAACGCGCTCCCCGACACGACACGCCACCGGTGTCCGGGCCCGCCGCGGTCGCGCCGGAGCCGGCCGAGCAGGTGCGAATGCGCCGCTGGTGGTCGGTGCGGGTGGCCGAGCTGACCGGCGGGCGCGAGGGCACCGACGACGAGCCCGACGAGCGGGTGGTCGACTCCCAGGAGCTGCTGCGCCGAGTGGTGGGTGGTGTCCGCTCCGGCGACCGGGACCGGCTCCGCAAGGAGCTGCGCCGAGCCCCGGCCGACGTGGGGCTGGGCATGGCGGCGCTGGCGCCGCCGCTGCTGCGTGAGCTGGCCGGCGAGTTGCTCGGGCACCCGCCTCGCGCCACCGATCTCGGGCGGCTGCGCGGCGAGTTGGACGGACGCGTGCGCGACCTGCTGCCCGGGTTGCCGCCGCCGGTGCTGGAGACGTTGCTGACCCGGGTGTGCCGGATGCCGCCGCCGCGCGCCTCGGGGGAACCACCGCACGCCGCCGACTCCGCGGTGACCGCCGGGGTGGCGACCGGGCTGCTGCTCGCCCGCCTGGGCCGGGACCTGCCGGCCGGCGGCGCGAAAGAACCGGCGGGTGCGGGGCAGCGAGACGACGTCGGGCAGCCGGCGCGCTCGGAGCAGCCGGCGGGTACGCAGCAGCCGGGCGGGACCGGGCGGTCGGCGGGCGGAGTTCCCCGCGTCGGCGGTGCGAGGCAGCGCTCCGGTGGTCTGCCGCAGCGCTCGGATGCGCCGCCGCCACGCCCCGGTGGGCCGCCCCCACGCTCGGGCAGCCCCTGGCGGGACGCGCCGACGCGTCGGGGCTCCGATGGCTGACCGGCGCGGTCAGCTGGCCGGCCGGGTCCGGGACACCCTCGCCGAGGCGTTGGGCGCCACCCGCACCCGACTGTCCGCCGCCCAGGCCGACCTGACCGCCGGGCGGGAACGACTGGCCCGGGTCGAGCGGGCCGCGGCTGCCGTACCGGAGCGGGTGGGCGCCCAACGGGACCGCCGCATCGCCGAGATCGACGCCCGCTACTCCACCCGGATCGCGGAGCTGGCCCGGCGGGCCGCCGACGCGGCCCGGCAGGAGGCGCCGGGCTGCGCGGGGGCCGACTGGGCCGGGTGGACGCCGACGCCCGCCCGCCGGGCCGAGCCGCCCGGCGCGTTGCGGGTCGGCACGGTCCGGATCGACGGCGTCGACCCGGTGCCCGCGCTGGTGCCGTTGCTCGACGCCGGGCACGTGCACCTCTCCGGGGACGACCGCGCCGGCTGCGACGCGGTGGTGTCCGCGTTGCTGCTGCGGGCCGTCGGCCGTGCCGACCCCGGGGTGGTACGACTGGTCGGGTACGACCCGGACCAGCTCGGCGGCGGCCTGGCCGGGTTCGCCCCGTTGGGCACGGCGGGGCTGCTCACCTTCGTCGGCCCGGGCGGGCTGGGCCCGCTGCTCGACGACCTGGTGGAGCAGATCCGCCGAATCAACGAGACGGTCCTCGCCGGTGAGTACGCGTCGCTGCGCGAACTGGCGGCGGCGACCGGCCGACGGCCCGAGCCGTGGCGGGTGGCGGTGCTGCTCGGCGGGGAGGAGCTGAACCGGCACGAGCGCGGGCAACTGGACCGGGTGGTGCGGGCCGGCGCCGCCTGCGGCGTACACCTGGTGGTGCACGGTGTGCCGTTGCCGGAGGATCCGACGGTGACCCGGGTGGTGGCCGGCGTGTCCGGCGCGCGGATCGGCGGCTCGGCCGGGCTGCCGGTCCGGCTGGACCCACCGCCGCCGGCGGCGCTGGTCACCGAGACCTGCCGGGACGTCGCCGCCCGGGTGAACGCGGGCCCGCCGCCGACTCCTTTCACCGACCTGCTGCCCCCGGCCGAGCTGATGTGGCGGGAGGACTCCGCCGACGGGCTGACCGCGCCGATCGGTGAGGGCCCACAGGGTCGGCCGGTGCGGCTGACGCTCGGCGACTACCCACCGCACGCGCTGATCGGCGGGCCGTCCGGCACCGGCAAGACCAACCTGATCTTCGCGTGGATCGGCGCGTTGGCGGCCCGCTACTCCCCCGCCGAGCTGGAGTTCTACCTGCTGGACTTCAAGGAGGGGGTCTCCTTCGCACGGTTCGCGCAGGGCCGGCGTGACCCGAGTTGGCTGCCGCACATGCGGCTGGTCGGTATCAACGTCAACACCGACCGGGAGTTCGGGCTGGCGCTGCTGCGCTTCCTCGCCGAGGAATTGCGCCGACGCGCGGACGCGGCCAAGAAACACGAGGTGACGAAGCTGGCGGAGCTGCGGGCGGTCGACCCGACCGGGCACTGGCCACGCATCGTCGCCGTGGTGGACGAGTTCCAGATGTTGCTGGCCGGCCGGGACGTGGTCGCCCGGGAGGCGGCCGACCTGTTGGAGGACCTGGCCCGCCGCGGCCGGTCCCAGGGCATCCACCTGGTCCTGGCCTCGCAGGACGTGCGGGGCATCGAGGCGCTGTGGGGCCGCCCCGCGCTGGTCGCGCAGTTCGCCCTGCGCATCGCGTTGCCCAAGGCGCTGCGCATCCTCGCCGAGCGCAACGACGCGGCCCAGTCGCTGCCGCGCTGGCACGCGGTGGTCAACGCCGAGTCGGGCATGGTGGAGGGCAACGAGGTGGCCCGCATCCCGGCGGCCAGCGACTGGGAGACCTGGAGCGGGTTGCAACACCGGCTGTGGCGGATGCGCGCCCCCGACGCGGCGCCGGCCCGGCTCTTCGACGGCGACGCGATCCCCCGGCTGGCGGACGCCCCGGACTTCCGGGCGCTCGCCGTTCCGCCGGACGGAACCGCGCCGCGCAACCCGGTGGCTCTGCTCGGCGAGATCATCGACGTGCAGTCCCGCTCGGCGTCGCTGCGGCTGCCGCGCGCCCCGGGCCGCAACCTCGCGGTGCTCGGCACCCGCGTCGACGAGGCGTGCGCGGTGCTCGACGCGGCGGCCCGGTCGCTGGCCCGTCAGCACCCGCCGGGCACCGCCCGGTTCTCCATCGCCTGCCTCGACCCGGACGCCGACCCGATCGCCCGCGCCCTCTACGACGACCTGGCCGACGACGCCGCCTGGTACGACGAGGAGACCGTCGGGGAGCTGATGGCCGAGACGGCCGACGGGCTCAGCGGCCCGGGAAGTCCGCACTACCTGCTGCTGTTCGCCGTCGACGCGGCAGCGGGCGCGTTGGCCGCTCGCGCGGGTCGGCGGACCGGCCTGGAGCAGCTGCGCCGGATCATGCACGACGGGCCGGAACGACGCACGCACGTGCTGGCCTGGTGGCGGGGTGTGGCCCGGATGCGCGCCGATCTCGGTGGGCCGGCCTCCCGTACCGACCAGATCGGTGCCTGGGTGGCCCTGGACGCGCACGGCGGCGAGCTGGGCTCGTCGCTCTATCCGGGCACCGGCGGCCCGGACTGGTATCCCCGCCCCTGGCGGGGGCTCTTCTTCGACCGGGCGGTGCACCGCACCGGACAGGTGATCATCCCGTATGGACCGACGCGATGAACGAACCGGTGACCAGCGAGACGTACGCGGCGCAGCTACGGCGGCTGGCCGAGCTCAGCGCGCGGGTACGCGAGCAGCGCGCCGAGGCGCACACCTGGCACGAGCGGCAGTGCGTTGCCGCCGAGCGGGCCGTCGCCGAGGCTGCCGACCAGCTCCAGAGCGCCGAGGAGGAACTGGTCGCTGCCCGTGAGCAGCAGGAACGGGTCGACGCCGAGGCGGCCCACCTGTGGCAGCAGGTCCGTTCGCGCCTCGGTGCCCGCCGTCTCGGTGGCCCGCCCGCCCCGGCGAACGGCGTCGGGGCCACCGACCCGGTGGTGCTGCTCGCCAAGGCCCGTGACCTGCTCGACCGGGCCGGTCAGCCGGGCGAGCTGCCGGGCTCGGTCAACCCGCTGCTGGCGCTCTGCGGGGTGGCCGGTGCCGTGCTGGCGTACGCGCTGGGGGCCGGCGCCCGCGCACTCGGCATCGGGTACGGCGGAGACCTGGCGGTCGGGTTGCCGGTGCTGGCGCTGGTGGTGACCCTGCTCGGGCCGCTGGTCGGTCTGGTGCCGGCGCGGGTGCTGGCCGACCGCCGGCACGCGGTGCTCGGCCCCCGACCGATCACAGTGGTCCTCGGTGCGGGGGTGGTCGCCACCGGGCTGCTGCTGGCCCTCGGCCGCTGATCCGACGAACGGCCCCCGGGTGACCGCGGTCAACGACCGGACGTGGCACTCGGGGCGCGAGACAACACTAAGGGACGTCTCGTAACCCCGGTGTCTGTCTGCTGAGGATGATCATCGAGGATGCCCGGGTGCAGGTGATCACCGCAGCGCGCCCGGAGTGGA
>NZ_JBIDCQ010000015.1:0-86038 GCF_043204655.1 Micromonospora sp. NPDC047762
TCCACTCCGGGCGCGCTGCGGTGATCACCTGCACCCGGGCATCCTCGATGATCATCCTCAGCAGACAGACACCGGGGTTACGAGACGTCCCTTAGGAGGGGTGACGCAGCGAGTTCGTATGGCGGTCGTTGATGACCGCTGCCGCCTGCCGTTCTAGAGGGATGCCGCCGAACCTGGCGACCAGTACGTCAAGGAAGGCGAAGAGGGCGACCTCATCTCCAACGTCAAGCCGGGCAAGACGGGCTACCTGCTCTGCCTGACAGGAAGACCTGATTAGCGCAACGCAAGCATCGACGGCGGCGGGGGCGAACGAACCCCGCCGCCGTCGGCGTACCACCAATCACCGGGGGGCGAACGGGAGGTGAATGCCACTGTTCCGGCGTCTTCCGGGCGGGGGGCGCGGCATGGCAGGCTACCGGCACGTAGGACCACTGGGCGACCAGCCAACGATGACTGACCGCTAGGAGGACGGCCCATGGGCGAAATGGTGAGCTACCGCAGCAACGGGGGCGCGAGCGAGGGGTATCTCGCGATACCCGCCAGCGGCACGGCCAGCCCCGCCGTCATCGTCATTCAGGAATGGTGGGGTCTGGTCCCGCACATCCGGTCGGTGGCGGACCGGTTCGCCGAGGCCGGTTTCGTCGCCCTCGCCCCGGACTTCTACCACGGTGAGACGACCAGCGAGCCGGACGAGGCGCAGCGGCTCCTGCTGGCGATGCGGATGGACGAGGCGGCGAAGGACATCGCCGGAGCGGCCGACTATCTGGCCGGGCGGCCCGAGGTCACCGGTAAGGTCGGTGCCGTGGGCTTCTGCGCTGGTGGCAGCCTGGCCCTCTGGTCGGCGACCATCTCCGAGCGGATCGTCGCGACCGCCGGTTTCTATCCCGTGCTGCCGTGGGAGTCGATGCGTCCCGACTGGGCCGACTACGCCGGCAAGGCGGCTGTCATCCACTGCTCCGAAGAAGACGGCACCTCGGCCGCCGAGGGCGTGCAGACCGCCCGGCGGGCCATCGAGGAGGCCGGCGGCGACTGCCACCTCTACGACTACCCGGGCACCTCGCACGCCTTCTTCAACGACGACCGGCCGGAGGCGTTCGACCAGCGCGCCGCTGCCAGCGCCTGGGCCCGCACCCTGGAACTCTTCCGGGCCAAGCTTGGCTGAGACGCGTACCCAAGCACAGGTGGTCGCCCGCGCAGCGCGGGCGACCGACCTGGCCGACCTCGACGCGGCGGTGAGCGACTGCTTCGCCTGCCCGCGGCTGGTGCAGTGGCGGGAGGAGGTCGCCCGTACCCGCCGGGCCGCCTTCCGTGACCAGGAGTACTGGGGTCGGCCGGTGCCGGGCTTCGGCACCGGTTACGCCCGGATCGCCATCCTCGGGTTGGCGCCCGCCGCGCACGGTGGCAACCGCACCGGCCGGATCTTCACCGGTGACCGCTCGGGTGACGTGCTGTTCGCCGCGCTGCACCGGGCCGGGCTGGCCAACCAGCCGACCAGCGTCGCCGCCGACGACGGGCTCACGGTGCGCGACCTGCGGATCTTCTCGGCTGTCCGGTGTGCGCCTCCGGACAACAAGCCGACCCCGCTGGAACGGGACACCTGCGCACCCTGGCTGCACCGCGAGGTCACGATGATCCGGCCCACGCTGCGGGTCGTGGTCGCGCTGGGCGCGTTCGCCTGGGCCGCGTGGTGGCCGGTGCTCCGTGCGGTGTACGGGCAGCGCCCGCCCAGCCCGCGCCCGGCGTTCGGTCATGGGGCACACTGGTCCGGCACGAACGCCCCGGACTTGCTCGGCTGCTACCACGTCAGTCAGCAGAACACCTTCACCGGGCGGTTGACACCAGAGATGTTGGACGATGTCTTCGGCCAGGCCAAACAGCTGGCCGGAGTGGACTGAGGCGACGCGTGGGGTGGTGGCGATGACAGACGGAACACGCCCGCCCACACCGGTACCGTCCGCCGAGCCGGGCGTGCTGCGGCCGGTGCTCGGCCTGCTGCGCCGGTGGTGGCCGGTCGGCGCGGTCGCGGCCCTGCTCGCCGGTGCCGCGCTGGCGTCCGCCCACTCGTCGATCGGGGCCAGTCGCATCCCGCCGGCCGCGGACAACGTGCCGTGGGTTCCCGAGTACCCGACCGTCGAGCCGTCGCCGTCCATCCCGATCGAGCCCCGCGACGCCGGAGAGGCCACCCAGGCGCACATCCCGCAATGGGTCGGCACCGTGGCTGTGGTCCTGCTCGGTCTGGCCATTCTCGCCGCGCTCGGCTACCTCAGCTGGGTCCTGATCCGGGGAGCGCTGCGCCGCACCACCCGGGCACTACCCGCGCAGCGGGCCCGCCGTACCGCCGAGGGCACCGCCCGCGAGGTGGTCGCCGCCCTCGACGCCGGCCTGGTGGAGCTCGACGACCGGGACACCGACCCCCGGGTGGCGGTGATCGCCTGCTGGGTGCGCCTGGAGGAGACCGCCGCCGCGGCCGGTGTGCCGAGGCTCGCCGGGGACACCCCCACCGACCTGGTCAGCCGACTGTTGCAGGGTGACCCGGCGGCGGGCGTGCCGGCCATCGCCAGCACCGACGTGCTGGCCGAGTTCGCGCACGTCTATCGGGAGGCCCGCTACGCCACCCACCCGGTCGGGGAACGCACCCGGGACCAGGCCCGCGCCGCGCTCGGTCGGCTGCGCGGAGAGCTCACCGCGGCGGTGGCCTCATGAGCAGCACCAGCATCGACGATCTGCTCGCGTTCGAGGAGGAGGCCGCGCCGGTCGGTCCGCAGGCGCGTCCGTCCCGTTGGCGTCCGGTACTGCGCTCGCTGGCGTGGGCCGCCGCGTTGGTCGCGGTCCTGCTGGTCGGCTTCCGCGCGGTGGGCCTCCAGGTCTCGCTTCCCGTACTGATCGCCGGGGTGCTCGCCGTGCTGACGGTCCGCCGGGTCACCGCCCTGCTCGCGCCGCCACCTCCGCCGCCGCCGGCTCGCCGGGCCGGCGCGGGCGAGGAGGACGGCAGCTACAACTGGGACGCCCGGGACGCGCTGCGTGGCGCCATCAACCAGTGGGAACGGCCCCTGGACTGGTCCTCGAACCGAACCGAACGTTTCACCGAGGTGGTCCTGCCCCGGATCGGTGAACTGGCCGACGAGCGGATGCGGCTGAAACACGGCGTCACCCGTGAGTCGGATCCCGCCCGCGCCCGCGTCCTGCTGGGTGACCGCCTGTGGACGTTCCTGGAGACCCCGCCTCGCCGCACCCCGTCGCCGCGCGACCTCGCGGTGATCGTCGCCGAACTGGAGAGCATCTGATGAACGACGTGGACCGGAGCATTGCCCCCGCCGAGGTCGGGCACCTGGCTCGGGCGGTCCTGGACGCGGTCGGCACCGTCGTGGTCGGCAAGCGGGACGCGTTGGAGCTGGTCCTCGCCGGCATCCTCGCGGGCGGGCACGTGCTCCTGGAGGACCTGCCAGGGCTCGGTAAGACACTCACCGCCCGCTCGTTCGCCCAGGCCCTCGGGTTGGACTTCCGTCGGTTGCAGTTCACTCCCGACCTGCTCCCCGCCGACGTCACCGGCTCCTTCCTGTACGACCAGCGCAACGGTGACTTCACCTTCCGGGCCGGCCCGGTCTTCACCAACCTGCTCCTCGCCGACGAGATCAACCGGACGCCGCCGAAGACCCAGTCCGCGCTGCTGGAGGCGATGCAGGAGAAGCAGGTGTCGGTCGAGGGTGTGACCTACAAGCTCGACGAGCCGTTCCACGTGCTGGCCACCGCCAACCCCATCGAGTACGAGGGCACCTACCCGCTGCCGGAGGCGCAGCTGGACCGGTTCCTGCTGCGGGTCTCCTTCGGTTACCCGCAGCACGAAGAGGAGTGGGAGGTGCTGCGCCGTCGGATGAGTCGTCGCCGGGAGGAGGCGGACATCAAGGCGGTGGTCGACGCGGCGACGCTGCGGGCCATGCAGGCCGCCCTGGAGGACGTGGTCGTGGAGGACTCCATCGGCCGCTACATCGTGTCGCTCACCGCTGCCACCCGGGAGCACCCGTCGGTGCTGGTCGGCGCCTCACCTCGCGGTTCGCTGGCGCTGCTGCTGCTGGCCCGGGTCCGCGCGGTGTTCGGCGGACGGGACTACGTGGTGCCGGAGGACGTCAAGTCGGTGGCGGCCCCCGCCCTGGCCCACCGGATCACCCTGCGCCCGGAGATGTGGTTGCGCCGGGTCGACCCGGCGTTCGTGGTGGGCGAGGTGCTGGAGGCGACTCCCGCCCCGGCCAGTGGCGCGCTGCCCAGCTACGCGGCCGGCGGGCCCCGGCACTGATGACCGGACCGACAGTGCCGACGGCCACCGAGGCGGAACCGGCCGCCGGCTGGGCGCCCACCCCGGCGCTCGGCCGCGCGGTGCTGCTCGCCGGTCTGCTGCTGGTGGCCGGGGTGCTGCTGGGCCGGGTGGACCTCATCGTGCTCGCCGCCCCGTTCGCGTTGGGCACCGCGTACGCGCTGCGTCGACGACCCACTGCGCTGCCTCAGGTGTGGATCAGCCAGGGTGACGGTGGGCCGCTGGTCGAGGGCGGTGACGTGGCTGCGGCGGTGAGCGTCGGCAACCCGGACACTGTCGACTACGACCTGGTGGTGACGCGTACCCGCGTGTCGCAGTGGCTGCGGATCGACCGGGCCGGCTTCGCCCGCGACGAGGCCGCCGACGACGGGGAGCCGAGCGCCACCCCGGGAACCGGTGCGACGGCGACGGGCGACGGCAGGCGACGATCCGTCGCGGACCGACCGTTCGTGACGTCGGTGCCGAGTGGCGCGGCGGTGGACCTGGAGCTGGCCGGCAAGGCCCTGCGCTGGGGCCGGCACCCGGTCGGCCCCGCCGGTGCCCGGGTCGCCGCGGCCGGGGGTCTGCTGGTCTCCCGGGCGGTGATCACCGAGCCGGTGCGGGTGCGGGTGTACCCCCGTACCGAGCCGTTCGAGGCGGTCGAGGCGATGCCCCGCGCCGCCGGCCTGGTCGGGGCGCACCACTCTCGCCGACCTGGAGAGGGCGGCGAACTAGCCGGCGTACGCGTCTTCGCTCCCGGTGACCGGCTGCGCCGGGTCGACTGGCGGGTCTCGTTGCGGGCCCGGCAGCTGCACGTGGCCGCCACTCTCTCCGACCGGGACGCGGAGGTGGTGGTGCTGCTCGACGTGCTCGCCGAGGCGGGCCGCTCCGGTGGGGCTGACGGTGCCGCCTCGGTGTTGGACACCACAGTCCGGGCCACCGCCGCGATCGCCGAGCACTATCTGCACCGTGGTGACCGGGTCTCGCTGCTGGAGTACGGGCCGGCTGCCCGCCGGCTCCGGCCGGCCGCCGGGCGGCGGCAGTACCTGACCGTCCTGGAGTGGTTGCTCGACGTCCGGGTCCACGCGTCCGCACACGAACCGTACGACCAGGTCTTCGGCCCGCAGTTGCTCTCGTCGGACGCGTTGGTGGTGGTGCTCACCCCGCTGCTTGACGAACGGTCGGCGCAGATGCTCGCCCGGTTGGCCCGTGGTGGGCGGTTCGTGGTGGCGGTCGACACGTTGCCGACCGACCTGGCGTCGCCGAAGGACCGGGGTTGGGCCGAGGTGGCGTACCGGCTGTGGCGCCTGGACCGGGAGACCATGATCGGGCAGCTCCGGGAGCATGGCGTACCGGTGGTGCGCTGGGCCGGTGCCGGCAGCCTGGACCAGGTGTTGCGGGACGTGGCCCGGTTGGCGACGGCCCCAAGGGTGGGTGGCCGGTGAGCGCGAGGAGTGAGCTTGCGAGCCCCGCGGCCGCGAACGGAAGGCGGGTGCGGTGAGCGCTCTGGTGGAGCGGGTTCGGGCGGCGCAGTACGCCGTCGCTCGCGTCAGCGTGGCCCCGCTGCTGGTCCGGGTGGGGATCTTCGTCATCGTGTTTGCCGGGTTCGCTCTGGCGTTCCCCGCGGAGGTGCTTTCCGGCCGGTCGATCTTCTTCCTGGCGGTGGCCGCCCTGTTGCCCGCTTTCGGGCCGCGCAAGGTCTGGACGACCTTCACGGCGTTGGTCACGGTGTGCGGTTGGTTGCTCGCCACCGACGGGTACGGCCGTCCGGTCGCCCTCTGGCGGCTGCTCGCCGTCGCGGCCCTGCTCTACCTGGGTCACACCCTCTGCGCGCTGGCCGCGTTGTTGCCCTATGACGCGATGGTGGACCCCGAATTGATCACCCGGTGGTTGGTGCGGTCGTCGGCCGTGCTGTTGGGTTCCGCAGTCCTCGGCGTGCTGTTGTTGCAGGCGACGGGGACGGGCGGGGGTGCCGGATACCAGTGGGTGACAGTGCTGGGGCTGCTGGTGGCGGTGGGGACGGCATTGTTGCTGGGCTGGCTCCTGCGACGTCGGTGACCACTGCGATCCGAGGGTTACGCAGGTCACATGGGTTGTGCTCCGTCACAGATGGGGGCCGCGAGCGGGATTACCTGAGCCGGCCGGGGAAAGATAGACAACGTGAATCCGAAGCGGATCCTTGTGGTTGGTGCAGGGCACGTCGGTCTGTACGCGGCGCTGCGCCTGTCGAAGAAGCTCAGCTCCCGTGAGGCTGAGGTCATGGTGGTTGACCCCCAACCCCACATGACCTATCAGCCGTTCCTGCCGGAGGCGGCGGCGGGCAACATCTCCCCGCGGCACTCCGTGGTGCCGCTGCGACGGGAGTTGCGCCGGTGCAAGATGGTGGCCGGCACGGTCACGCGGATCGAGCACGACCGCAAGGTGGCCACCGTCCAGCCGATCAGCGGCCCGGCCCGGGAGATCACCTACGACCACGTGATCGTGGCCCCGGGTTCGGTCTCCCGCACCCTGCCGATCCCTGGTCTGCACGAACAGGGCATTGGGTTCAAGACCATCGGCGAGGCGATCTACCTGCGCAACCACGTGCTGGATCGGCTCGACGTGGCGGCCGCCACGCCGGATCCGGACGTCCGCCGTTCGGCGCTGACCTTCACCTTCGTCGGCGGTGGGTACGCCGGCATCGAGGCGCTCGCCGAGATGGAGGACATGGCTCGCGACGCCCTGCGGTACTACCCGGAGCTCAAGCAGGACGAGGTCCGTTGGGTCCTGGTCGAGGCCACCCAGCGGGTGCTGCCCGAGGTCGACCGGGACATGGGTGCGTACACCGTGCAGCAGTTGATGAAGCGCAACATGGACATCCGGCTGGACACCCGCCTGGAGTCCTGCGTCGACGGGGTGGTGAAGCTCTCCGACGGTGACAGCTTCCGTTCCGACACGATCGTCTGGACCGCCGGTGTGAAGCCGTCGCCGATGCTGGACTCGACCGACTTCCCGCGCGACGACCGTCGACGGATCACCTGCCTGCCCACGCTCCAGGTGGTCGACGGTGACCAGGTGCTCGAGGGCGCCTGGAGCGCCGGGGACTGCGCCGCCGTGCCGGACCTGACCAAGGAGCCGGGCAACTTCTGCTCGCCGAGCGCTCAGCACGCGGTGCGCCAGGCCGCCCGGATGGCCGACAACATCGCGGCCGTGATCCGGGGTCGCGAGCCGGTGAACTACAAGCACAAGCACGTCGGCAGTGTGGCGAGCCTCGGCCTGCACAAGGGCGTGGCCCAGGTGTACGGCATCAAGATGACCGGTTGGCCGGCCTGGGTGATGCACCGGACGTACCACATGAGCCGGATTCCGTCGTTCAACCGGAAGGTCCGGGTGGTGGTGGACTGGTCGTTGGCGTTCTTCCTCAAGCGCGAGGTGGTCGCCCTGGGCCAGCTGCACGACCCGCGCGAGGAGTTCGTCGAGGCCTCCCAGCCGGTCGGCGCACCCCGCGTCTGACCAGAGACAGACGCCAACCCCGTCGATCTTGCACTTCCGGATGCCGTGATGCGCCTTCTGGTGCGTCCTGTCCGGACAGAAAGTGCAAGATCGGCGGGGTTCTGGGCTGGTCTAGACCCGCCACGTCCAGGCGTCGGCGATGCGGGTGGGCGGGCCGTAGAGCTGCTCCAGGGTTGCTCGCAGAGCGTCCGCGTGAGGGGTTTCGTCGGTGAGCGCCACGCAGGAGGCGCCCCAGAATTCCGCGTCGCGGACGGCCTGGCGGCGCTGCTCGTCACCGATGGCCGGTTGGTCACCGCGGCGGGCGACATCCGCCAGTAGCGCGGAGGTGGGCTGCTTGAAGGTGCCCATCGCCGCGGCACCGCCTCTCCCGTACGGGCCGATGAAGAAGCCTTCCGGCAGCCCGAAACCCGCGTCGGCGGCGGTCGCCCAGCGCATCGGCCAGGGCTCCTTCGGAGTGGGCAGTGGCACCGGGACCAGCACCCCGCCCGGCGGTACGCACTGCCGCCAGTGGCCGCCGGTGATGAATTCCGGCACTGCGGGTCGCCCTGCGGTCGGCAGGGGGGTCGGGAAGATCGGCAGCAGCGCCGCGCCGACGGCCAGCGGCACCAGCCGCCGCGCCCGGCCGGAGCTGCGCTGGGCCCGGTCGACCGCGAGCACCAGCAGCGTGGCGACGATCGGCAGCAACGCCAGCGCGAACCGCATCGGCAACGCCCCGTCCACCACCGGCAGCCCTCCGATCAGGGCGTACGGGCCGGGAACCGCCGTCCTGGTGCCGCCGAGCACCACCTCCGGGCCGAGCGAGAGCGCCCCCATCACCAGGCCCGCCACGACGCAGGCGAAGACCAGCCGGCGCCGCCCGGCCCAGATCGCGCAGACCGCGGCGACCAGCAGCAGTGGCCAGCCGAGGAACGTGTTGTACTCGGCGGGCCCGGTGGTCAGCCGGGCGGACTCGTCGCTGCCGGCAACCGACAGTGGGGAGAGCGCCCACCAGCTGCTCAGGTCGGCGGAGAAGTAGGCAGGGGTGAACATCCCGTCGGCGACTCCCTGCGGCCCGGCGAACTGGAACCACAGCGGATAGCCGAGCACCAGCAGGGCGAGCCCGGCGGCGATCGCCAACCCGCCGGCGAACCCGGGAAGCGCCCGGCGGGCCAGGTCCCGGTCCGCCACGGCGTAGCTGATCGCCATCGCCAGCAGCGTGATCGCGGCGAGGAACAGCACCTCCTCGCCGATGAAGACCTGGGCGCTGACCGCGCCGGCCAGCCCCGCGGCAGAGGTGAACAGTCGCCGACGGTCCGGCCCGGTGGTCCGGGTACGGCCGGCTTCGTCGGGGGTGCCGGGCTCCGGGTCGGCCGCCCGCAGCAGCCGGACCACCAGCCAGACGATCACCGGCACCAGCCACTGGGCGGTCATGTGCAGGTGGCTGTTGGTCTGCGACACCATGCCGGGTCCGAATCCGCACAGCCCGCCGCCGAGTGCGGCGGCCAGCCGGCGGACGCGCAGCGTCCGGTGGAACAGCAGGTACCAGGCGAGTGCGGTGCCGGCGAGGTTGCCGGCGGCGAGCAGCGCGAAGGTGACCGGCGCGCCCAGCAGCAGGGTGACCGGCGCGAAGAGGACGCCGAGGGCGATCACAGTGGTGTTGGCCATCAGGTTCACACCGTCGGGAGCGTTGAGCCGGTCGGTGAGCAGGTCGAAGTCGCCGAGCAGCGCGCGGGCGTCCACCGCCAGGAACCACTCGTAGAGGGTCTGGTCCGCCGGGTTGAGCGCCAGGATGCGCCCGCTCGGGTCGGGCCACAGCCCGTGGGTGAGCCAGCCGGCCAGCGCCGCGAAGAGCAGAGCGGCCAGCAGATCCGCCCGGTGGCGGCGGACGGCGGCCAGCAGCCGGGTGGCCCGGGGTTGGCGGTTGGCCCGATCGGCGAGGCGGAATGCCTGCTCAGGGGCGGCGTCGGGGGCCGTGGGGGCTGCGCTGCTCACGGCATCGACCCTAATGTGGCCAGGCCGGCGGGGTACGCCGGGTCGCCGTAGACCGGCTACGGTGACACTGCACCAGGCGTGTCGGCGCGCCGGTGCCACTCGCCCGGGTGGTGGAAAGGCAGACACGGCCGCCTTAAAAGCGGCTGCCGAAAGGCGTGCGGGTTCGACCCCCGCCCCGGGCACCGGTCGACTCACACATTCTCATTCGTGATCTCCAGGACTTGGCTCTGCCGTTTACTCTTGGAGGGCACGTTCACGTGCAAACGACCCCCTGAGGGAGGCCAGACAGTGAAGACCTCGAACCCGGTGCTCGCCCGGCTCGGCCAAGCGGCCGAGCGGGAGCGCTCCGCCGGGTACGCCCCGGCCGGGCCGTACGGACAGCCCGGCATTCCCCAGCAGTACCCGTCCCAGGCCGACTACCCGGCCGCGCCACCCACTGTGGCGCCGATGACCGTCGACGACGTGGTCGTCAAGACGGTCGCTCTGCTCGGCATTCTCGGCATCACCGCCGCGGCCGCCTGGGTGCTCGTTCCCGACGCGCTGGTCGGTACCGCCTGGATCGGCGCGGCGGTCGTCGGCCTGGTGCTCGGCTTGATCATTTCGTTCTCCCGGATGGCCAACCCGGCGCTCGTGATCGCGTACGCGGTCGTCGAGGGTGTTTTCGTCGGCATGGTCAGCAAGGCGTTCGAGACGGCCTACGACGGCATCGTGCTCCAGGCCGCCGCAGCCAGCTTCGGCATCTTCTTCCTGATGGCGATGCTCTACCGGGCGAAGGTCATCCGTGCCACCCCGGCCTTCGTCAAGGGCATGATCGCCGTGATGGTCGGCCTCTTCGCGGTCATGATGATCAACCTGGTGCTGGCGCTGTTCGGCGTCAACACCGGCCTGCGCGACGGCAGCCCGCTCGCCATCGGCTTCAGCCTGGTCTGCATCGTGGTCGCCTCGCTGAGCTTCGTGCTCAGCTTCAAGGAGATCGAGGACGGCGTCCGGATGGGCCTGCCCCAGCGCTACTCCTGGGTGGCCGCGTTCGGCATCCTGGTCAGCCTGGTCTGGCTCTACATCGAGATCCTGCGCCTGCTGAGCTACTTCCAGGGCGACGACTGACCTCGTCCGCACTGCCGACCGGCGCCCGTCCCCACTCCGGTGAGGGCGGGCGCCGTCGTCCGCGCCGTTTGCCCGCCGCCGCCGGTCCGCCCGGGGCAGAGTGACTTCGGGGGGTACGCGGGCTAAGGAGGCGGCGGTGCGCAGCAACAACCCGGTGCTCAACCGGCTGGACGCAACCGGCCGGGTGGAGGCCCGGGTGCTCGGCGCCCGTGACGTCGAGCCGATGACCGTCGACGACGTGGTGGTCCGTACCGTCGGGTTGCTGCTGGTGACCGGCGCGGCCGCGGCGGTGTCCTGGGCGGTGATCCCCGACGCGGTGTGGCTGGGCGCAGCCCTGGCCGGCAGCGCGCTCGCCTCGATCGCGCTGGTCCTGGTCATCTCGTTGCGGGGGATCACCAACCCGGTGCCGATCGTCGGCTACGCCATCCTCCAGGGGCTGCTGCTGGGGGTGGCGAGCCGCACCTTCGAGCAGGTCTATCCGGGCATTGTGGTGCAGGCGGTGGCGGGTACCTTCGGCGTCTTCCTCGGCATGGCGGCGCTCTACCGGGCCCGGGTGATCCGGGCGACGCCCCGCCTGGCCCGCCTGGTGATCGGCACCCTGCTCGGCATCGCCGTGCTCAGCGTGGTCAACCTGGTGTCATACCTGATCACCGGGCGGTCGGGCCTGGCGGTCTACAGCGTCAGCGGGCAGGTCGGCTGGCTGCCGTACGCCTTCTCGGTGGTGGCCATCATCGCCGGGGCGTTCAGCTTCATTCTCGACTTCGACCTCGTCGAGCGTTCGGTGCGGGACGGCCGAGCCCGCCGGTACGCGTGGCTGAGCGCGTTCGGCCTGCTCACCGGGTTGGTCTTCCTCTACTGGCAGTTGCTGCGGCTGCTCAGTTACCTGCGCCGCTGACCGGCCCGACCCGGACGCGGCCGGTGTCGGCCGTAGACTCGGCGGCGATGAGCGCAGCGGAGTTGGACAAGGCCGTGCAGTTGCTGGTCCGTCAGATCGCGCACTGGCAGCAGCCCCGGTGGGCGGCGATCGCGACCGCCGGCAACGTGTCCCGCGCCGACCTGGTGCACCGCCTGGTGCAGGAGGTCGCCAACCTGGCCGCCGACGCCGAGGGGGAGCCCCGTCGGGTGGTGCCCCGGCTCGACAACGACCTGGCCCTGCCCGATCAGTTGCGGGTGGTCACGGCGGACCTGCTGGCCGCGCACCCGGGGCCCGAGGCGCTGGCCCGGGCCGCCGCCGAGGTGACGGCGACCCGCAGCGCGCTCTGAGGGCAGCCCGGCTCAGCTGAGCCGTTCGAGCACCATGGCCATGCCCTGGCCACCGCCCACGCACATGGTCTCCAGACCGATGGTCTTGTCGTGCCACTCCAGTGCGTTGAGCAGGGTGCCGGTGATCCGGGCACCGGTCATGCCGAACGGGTGGCCGACCGCGATGGCCCCGCCCATCACGTTCAGCTTCTCCTCCGGGATGCCCAGCTCGCGGTAGGAGGGGATGACCTGCGCGGCGAACGCCTCGTTGATCTCGACGAGGTCGACGTCGTCGATGGTCATGCCGGCTCGGCGCAGCGCCTGCCGGGACGCCTCGACCGGCCCGAGACCCATGATCTCCGGCGACAGGGCTGTCACGCCGGTCGAGACGATCCGGGCCAGCGGGGTGAGCCCGAGTTCCTCGGCCCGCTGGGCGCTCATCACCACCACTGCGGCGGCGCCGTCGTTGAGCGGGCAGCAGTTGCCGGCGGTGATCCGACCGTCCGGGCGGAACACCGGCTTCAGGCCGCCGACCGCGTCGAGGGTGACGCCGGCCCGGGGCCCGTCGTCGGTGCTCACCACTGTGCCGTCCGGCGTGGTGACCGGGGTGATCTCCCGGGCCCAGAAACCGTCGTTGATGGCCTTCTCGGCGAGGTTCTGGCTGCGTACGCCGAACTCGTCCATGTCGGCGCGGCTGACGTCGTACACCTGGGCCAGGTTCTCCGCGGTCTGCCCCATGGACAGGTAGATGTCGGGCAGTTCGCCGGCCTCACGCGGGTCGGTCCACACCTCGGCGTCGCCCTGCGCGCGGCGCTTCGAGCGCTCAGCCGCCGTGCCGAAGCGGGGGTTCTCCCAGCGGCCGCCGACCAGGGCCTGCGCCTCGGGCGGCAGCCCGTCGGAGCTGCCCCGGGCGTAGCGGGAAACCATCTCCACCCCGGCGGAGACGAACACGTCGCCCTCGCCGGCCCGGATGGCGTGCATCGCCATCCGGGTGGTCTGCAACGAGGAGGCGCAGTAGCGGGTCAGCGTGGCGCCGGGGACAGTGTCCAGACCGAGGAGCGTGGACACCACCCGGGCCATGTTGAAGCCCTGCTCGCCGCCGGGCAGGCCGCACCCGAGGTAGAGGTCGTCGATCGTGGTCGGATCAAGCGCGGGGATCTTGTCCAGCGCGGCCTGGACGATGGTCGCGGCGAGGTCGTCGGAGCGGACGTCGCGCAGGGAACCCTTGTGCGCCCGGCCGATGGGGGAGCGGGCGGTGGCGACGATGACGGCGTCGCGGGACGACTCAATCGGCATGGACCAACGTTAACCCGCCGGTAACATCGCGCGGAAGAAGCGGACGCGGCGGGAAATGTCACCCTGGCCGGGGGGATCTAGCGCCTGGCCGTGGCCGCCGCCGCGGCGACGATGGCCGGTAGCAGCGCGTGCGCCCACACCCGGTAGCCGTCGGCGGAGGGGTGGAAGCCGTCCTGGCAGAGCGTCCCGGCGTCGGCCCGGAACACCGGCCCGGTCTCGGTCGCCAGGTCGACCACCGAGCCGCCCGCCTCCAGCACGGCAGTGGTCTGCGCGCGGGCCACCCGACGCCCGGACCAGCCGACCACCTGGCGCAGCGGAGGCGCGATGGCACGCACGGCCCCGAGGTCGGGGCAGGTGCCCACCACCACCTCGACGCGTGCCTCGCGCAGGCGGTGCACCGCGGCGCCGAGATAGGCCGCCGCGTCGGAGGGCCGGCGCAGCCCGGTGGCGTCGTTCGCGCCGATCAGAATCAACGCCACGTCGGGCCGCTCGCCGAGCAGGGCCCGGGCCACCTGGGTGGCGAGGTCCGTCGAGCGGGACCCGGAGACGCCGACGCTGGACAGGTGCACCCTGCGGCCGGCCGGGCCCTCGGCGAGCAGGTTGGCCAACTGCCCGCCGATGGTGTCCTCCAGACGGTCGACACCGACGCCCAGTGCCGACGAGTCGCCCAGCAACACCAGCCGCAGCGGGGCAGCGCCCGCCCGGCCGATCGTGGCGCGCAGGGCAAGGCCGAGCTCCGGTTCGGCGTAGCGTCGGTGCCGGGCGATGAACGCCTCACCTGCGAGGACGGCGGCGCCCCCGACAGTGCCGGCGAACAGCGAGATCGCCGCCGCCCGACCCAGTCGGCCGGCGACGCCGGAGGTCACGCTCCGCGCGCTGCGCTCGTTCATGCCAGTCCCTCCACTGTCGAGGTGTCCGAGGCGGACCCGTGCTGCGGCACCGCGCCGACACCGAAGAACGCCCGTCGGCGCAGCTGCGCCCACCGGCCGGCCGGCCCCCGATCGCGGCCTCGTACCTGGACGCCGCTGACCTCCGTGCCGGCGTGTCGGGCCGCCTCCTGCGCGGCCCTCGGCAGCGACCGTACGCCGTCCCCGAGCGTCGGTGTGGCCCGTCGTTCCGGGGTCGCGCCGAGGGCGGAGAGCATCGTCGGCAGGAGCGCGGCGGCGGCCATCGCGTACCCCTCGGCGGAAGGATGGAACCGGTCCCAGGCGAACATCCGGGTCGGTTCGGCCGCGAACCGGGGGCCGAGCAGGTCACCGAGCGAGACCGTCCACCCGCCCGCCTCGACCACGGCCACCGTCTGGGCGGCCGCGAGCTGGCGGCTCCAGCGGTGCGCCAGCCAGCGCAGAGGAGGCTGGATCGGGCGGATCGCGCCCAGGTCGGGGCAGGTGCCGACGACCACCTCGCATCCCGCGTCACGCAGGGTGTGCACCGCCTCGACCAGGTAGCGCACCGCCAGGCCGCGCGGGGTGCGGTTGGTGATGTCGTTGCCGCCGATGAGGATCACCGCGATGTCGGGTCGGCACTCCAGCGCCGCCTCCACCTGGTGGCGCAGCGCCGCCGAGATGGCGCCGACCACCGCGAAGCGGTGCAGCTGCACCGGCCGGTGCAGTCGACGGGACAGGCCGGTGGCGAGCAGCGCCCCGGGCGTCTCCCGACGGCGGTGCACCCCGTAGCCGGCCGCCGACGAGTCACCGAGCACGACCATGGTGAGCGCCGGGCCGGGGAACTTCGCGCCGTACATCCCGTCGCAGCGGGGCGGCGGCGCCTCGGCCATCGGGATGGTCCGTCGTGCCTGGCGTGCCTGGCCGACCAGCACCCCGCCGGTCGCCACCACGGCCGCCGCGGTGGCACCTGTCCCGATGGCCGCCAGCAGGGCGACGCGCCTGGCCTGCCGCCAGCGCTCATCGGGTACGACGAAACCTGCCACCCCCATATCTCGACATTATCGCGCTGGCCCGACACACCGCTGTCGTCGTGACGGCACCCGGGTGCCTGGAAACCGACGCGACGGGGTACCTGGGTTCCAGAGGCCGGCCGACTTGCGCCGACCCGCCACGCTGATCCGGCGGAGAGGAGCGCGACGATGGGTAAGACACTGAAGCGCAGCGCGGCATTCACGGCCCTGGCGCGGGCCCTGGCGGCCGGGGCGCGCAACGGGCCGTCGATCGGCACGCGGTTGGCAGCGCTGCCCCGGATGATCAGGGCCACCACCAAGGGGGAGTACGACGGCGGCCTTCGGCTGGCCCTGATGACCGCGGCGACGGCGTACATCGTCTCGCCGATCGACCTGCTCCCGGAGATCCCGCTGGCGATCTTCGGGCTGGCCGACGACGCGGTGATGGTCACCTGGTTGGCTGGCAGCGTGCTCGCCGAGACCGACCGGTTCCTCGAGTGGGAGGCCCGCCGTAGCTCGGTCATCCCCGGGGGGTTGGTGCCCTGACGACACGTACGCTGGGCGGTGAGCAATCGTCTTCCCGGTCGCCCACCGCCGGCGCCGCAACGAAGGGCACACCGTGCAGTACTACGACAACGTCGTCGACATGATCGGAAACACCCCGCTGGTGCGTCTGCGTAACGTCACCGAGGGCATCCAGGCCACAGTGTTGGCCAAGGTGGAGTACGTCAACCCGGGCGGCTCGGTGAAGGACCGGATCGCGCTGCGGATGGTGGAGGACGCCGAGGCCGCCGGCCTGCTCAAGCCCGGTGGCACCATCGTCGAGCCGACCAGCGGCAACACCGGTGTCGGGTTGGCCCTGGTGGCCCAGCTCAAGGGCTACAAGTGCGTCTTCGTCTGCCCCGACAAGGTCAGCCAGGACAAGCAGGACGTGCTCCGGGCGTACGGCGCCGAGGTGGTGGTCTGCCCGACCGCCGTAGCGCCGGAGGACCCGCGCTCGTACTACAACGTCTCGGACCGGCTGACCCGGGAGATCCCCGGCGCCTGGAAGCCCAACCAGTACAGCAACCCGGCCAACCCGCGCTCGCACTACGAGACGACCGGTCCGGAGCTGTGGAAGCAGACCGACGGCGAACTCACCCACTTCGTGACCGGCGTCGGCACCGGCGGCACCATCTCCGGCATCGGCCGCTACCTCAAGGAGGCGTCCGAGGGTCGGGTGCGCGTCATCGGGGCCGACCCGGAGGGCTCTGTCTACTCCGGGGGCACCGGCCGTCCGTACCTGGTGGAGGGCGTCGGCGAGGACTTCTGGCCGGAGACGTACGACCGGGGTGTCGCCGACGAGATCGTGGAGGTCTCCGACAAGGCGTCCTTCGAGATGACCCGGCGACTGGCCCGCGAGGAGGGGCTGCTGGTCGGCGGTTCCTGCGGCATGGCGGTGGTCGCCGCTCTGGAGGTCGCCCGCCGGGCCGGTCCGGACGACGTGGTGGTGGTGCTGCTGCCCGACGGCGGCCGCGGCTACCTCTCCAAGATCTTCAACGACTCGTGGATGGCCCGGTACGGCTTCCTCGACAACTCGGGCGCAGAGCCGACGGTGGCCGACGCGCTGGCCAGCAAGCCGGGCGGCCTGCCCGAGCTGGTGCACGTGCACCCGACCGAGACCGTCCGCGACGCGATCGACTACATGCGCGAGTACGGCGTCTCGCAGCTGCCGGTGCTCAAGGCCGAGCCGCCGGTGGTGACCGGTGAGGTCGCCGGCTCGATCGCCGAGCGGGACCTGCTCGACGCGCTGTTCACCGGCCAGGCCCACCTGCACGACACGATCGAGCGGCACATGGGCGACCCGCTGCCGATGATCGGCGGTGGTCAGCCGGTGAGCGAGGCGGTGGGCATGTTGGAGAAGTCCGACGCCGCGCTGGTCCTCGTCGACGGCAAGCCCAAGGGCGTCCTGACCCGCCAAGACCTCCTGTCCCACCTGGGAGCCCACTAACCCCCCCCCCCGCCCCGCGCCCCCCCGCCCCGCGCCCCCCGCCCCCGCCCCCCGCCTCGTCGATCTTGCACTTACTGTCGCCCGAACGCGGCTCTTGTCAGGTTTTGTCCCGACAGGAAGTGCAAGATCGGCGCGGGTTGGGTGGGGGCGGGGTGGGGTGGGTTAGAGGGGGCGGGTGTAGCGGATCTGGGGCGTTAGGGCGTTGCCTATGTGTTCCGCGCGCTCGGCGCCGGTGGGGGTCCAGCCGCCGCGTTCGTAGAAGGAACGGGCGTGGGCGTTGTCCCGTAGCACCCAGAGCACGGCACGCCGCCAGCCCTGCGCCCGCATGGCATCCAGGGCGTCCACCATCAGGGTGCGGCCGACGCCACGGCCCTGCTCGGCAGGGTCGAGGTGGATCGCGTTGAGCAGCCCGGTGGCGGGGTCGTCCTCGTCGTCCGGGCCCAGGTGGCTGAACCCGACCAGCGCCCCGGCCCGCTCGGCCACTGTCATCCGGTGGGTGTCCCGCTCCCAGATCCACCGCTCGACCCAGTACCGCCCCATCGCCTCCGGTGTCGGGTCGGCCAGTGCCTCGGCCGGCACGAAGGCGGAGTACGCGGCGACCCGGGAGCGCTGGTGCAGGGCACCCACCGCCATCAGGTCGCCTTCGGTCGCGGGGCGGAGCGTGACGGTCACCCGGCCGAGGCTACCCGGCGGGGCGGAACCTGCACCGTGGTCAGATCCTCGGCGATGATCAGTTCGCCGTCGAAGTGCGCGCGCGCCTCGTCGTGAAACCGGCGTGGGTCGGGATAGCGCTGGGAGAAGTGGGTGAGTACGAGCCGGCGTACCCCGGACTCGGTCGCCACCCGGGCGGCCTGCGCCGCGGTCAGGTGGCCGACCTCGGCGGCGAGCGCGGCCTCCGACTCCAGGAACGTCGACTCGATGACCAGCAGGTCGGCGTGCTCGGCGAGGGCGTACACCCCGTCGCAGAGGCCGGTGTCCATCACGAACGCGAACCGCTGCCCCGGCCGGGGCACGCCCACGTCGGCCCGGGTGACGCGGCGCCCGTCGAGGTCCAGGTGCCCGACGCGGATCAGCTCGCCGACGGCCGGCCCGGCGATGCCGTACGCGGCCAGCTTCTCCGGCAGCATCCGGTGCCCGTCCGGCTCGACCAGCCGGTAACCGTACGTCTCGATGGGGTGCCGGAGCCGGCGTGCCTCCAGCGTGCCGCAGCGCAGGGCGATCCGCTGCCCGTCCGCCTCGATGGGCTCGACCCGCAGCTCGGCGGTCTCGTAGAACGAGGTGGCGTACCGCAGCCGGGCGAAGTATTCGGCGCCGCCGGCGGGAAAGTGCACAGCGACCGGGTGGGCCACCCGGTCCAGGGAGAGCCGCTGGATGGTGCCGGGCAGGCCCAGGCAGTGGTCGCCGTGGAAGTGGGTGACGCAGATCCGGGTCAGGTCGGTGGCGGTGACGGTGGTGTGCAGGAGCTGGCGCTGGCTGCCCTCACCCGGGTCGAAGAGGATCACCTCGTCGTCCCAACGCAACACGTACCCGTTGTGGTTGCGCTGACGGGTCGGCGCCTGGCTGGCCGTCCCCAGCACCACCAGCTCGCGCATGGACATCGCCACTCCCGCGGATATGGAGCGACCCCCGGGGCGCTCCGCGCATGTGCGCGGGCCGGCTGGACTTGGCCGGCACCCCGGGGGTCGGGTGGCTGTCGTGGATTCGCCGCACCGCTGCCACACGGTCTCGACGATGGTGCTTTTGCCCGCCTCGCGGCAGACCGATCACTGTCGAGGACAGCGGCTAGCTGACAGCCACCTCACGAGTCCGATTGCTATACAAGTCTGGACCACCTCCTTTCACGTGTACGGCCACGTTATCGAGTTCTCGTCGGGCTCGGCAACGGATTTCGATCACAGGGCCGAACGGGAATGCCCGGACACCTCCGGGGGCGGCCGAACGGCGGTGGCTCAGGTGGCGGAGGTCGGGTCGGCGTACCCCATCGCCCTCATCTTCGCCGCGGTGAAGACGACCAGGATCTCGTCGCCCGACCCGCTGCGAAACGGGTTGGAGCCGCACAGCTGTCGGGGCGCGGCGAGCGCCGCACCCCGACAGAATGGTGCGTCGTGGTCAGCCGCCGACTCGGGCCACGCCGACCGGGCAGCTCAGCCCGTTCGGGCCGTGGTTGCAGTACCCGTTCGGGTTCTTGGTCGGCGCGAGGTACTGCTGGTGGTAGTCCTCGGCGAAGTAGTAGCTGCCGAGCGGGGCGATCTCAGTGGTGATCGCACCCTTGCCGGCCCGCGTCACGATCGGCTGGAACGCGTCGCGGGACGACTCAGCGATGGTCCGCTGCTCGTCGGTGGTCGTGTAGATGGCCGAGCGGTACTGGGTGCCCACGTCGTTGCCCTGGCGCATGCCCTGGGTCGGGTCGTGGTTCTCCCAGAAGACCTTCAGCAGATCCTCATAGTTGATCTTGCTGGGGTCGTACACCACCTGGACGACCTCGGCGTGCCCGGTCCGGCCGGAACACGTCTCCTCGTACGTCGGGTTCTTGGTGATGCCACCCGCGTAGCCGGCGGAGGTGGTGTAGACGCCGGGCAGCGTCCAGAACAGCCGCTCGGCACCCCAGAAACAGCCCATGCCGAAGACCGCGACCTGGAGGCCCTCAGGGAACGGGCCCTGCAACGGCGTGCCCAGCACCTCGTGGCGGTCGGCGACCGGCATGGCGATCGGACGGCCCGGCAGGGCCTGGTCGGGCGAGACCATATCGGCGTTCATACGGCGCAAAAACACGGTGGGATCTCCTCTCGTACCTCTCCCAGCGTGTAACACCGGAGGGTCCAGCTTCCTTACCCGCGTGACCGTCAGTCAGGCCCCGCCGGGCAGTGCTGCCGCGATCCGGTCCGCGTACGTCTGGGCTTCGGTGTCGTCGTCGTACCTCGTGCGCGGCCAGAAGAAGCCCCGCAACCCGTCGCCCTTGGTGCGCGGGACCACGTGGGTGTGCAGGTGGGGCACCGATTGGGACACCTTGTTGTTCATCGCCACGAACGTCCCACCGGCGCCGAGGGCGGTCTCCACCGCCACCGCCAGCCGCTGAACCATGGCGAAGTAGGCGGGCAGCAGATCGGCCGGCAACTCCGCCAGGGTCACCAGGTGCGGCCGGGGCACCACCAGGACATGCCCCTTGAACACCGGCCGGGTGTCCAGGAACGCCACCCCGTCCGGGGTGTCGGCCACCCGGAACGCCGGCACCTCGCCCGTCACGATCCCGCAGAACACGCAACCGCTCATCGGGCCAGGCTATGCCGGCGGCCTCGCGGGTCATGGCGCCCCCCACGCCTGAACCGGCTGTGGTAGTCATCTGCGTGAATGAATGAGCGCGGGGCGATCCCGGCCGTCGGCGTCCGCGTCGACGCTCTGAGAGGACGAAGCTTGCAGATCAGAAGAGGTCTCACCCTGGCGCTGGCGGCGCTGACCGCCGGGCTGCTCACCGGCGCGGCCCCGGGCCACGCCCAGGCGGCCGCCGCGCAGACCGCCACCCCACTGCCGCTGAACACGGTGGCCGACGTGGTGTCGGCCGGTGACCGGGTCTTCGTCAGCGGTGGCAGCTCCGCCACCGATGTCGTGGTGACCAGCGCGACAGGCACTGTGCTCGGCACGCTGTCGGGCCTGCCCGGCCCCACCGAGCTGATGCTCAGCGCCGACCGGCGGACCCTCTACGTGGCGTTGCCCACCGCCAACGCCATCGCCGCCTTCGACACCGGCTCGCTGGTCGAGTCGGCCCGGTACGACACCGGCGCGGGCGAGTGCCCGTCGTCGCTGGCATTGACCGGCCGGTACCTGTGGTTCGGCTACGGCTGTGGCCAGGGGGACGGCAACATCGGCCGGATCGACCTGGGACGCCAGCCGGCCCGGGTGGCCACGGGGGTGGCCGTCGGCCAGTACTTCTACGGCGCTCCGCTGCTCGCTGCCGCCAGCCAGAACCGCTCGGTGCTGCTGGTCGGGCAGCCGGGGTTGAGCCCCGCTTCGGTGTACGCGTACGACATCGGTGTCGGAGGCGCACTGAGCACACCCAGGACCAATGCCTTCAGCGCGGTCGGCAGCAACCTCCGTGACGTCGCCCTCGACCCGACCGGCACCACCCTCTACACGGCCGCCGGTTCACCGCCCCTGGTGCAGGCGTTCCCGTTCACCGAGATCGCCACGCCCAGCGCGACGTACGCCACCGGCCCGTACCCGCGCGCCGTCGAGCTGTCGCGTCTCGGCACCCGGATCGCCGCCGGTGCCCACGCCTACTACGCCCCGGACGTCTTCGTCTTCGCCCTGGACGGCACCGAACTGGCCCGCTACGAGCTGGGTGATGAGCTCCCAGCCGGAGGACTGGCCTGGTCGCCGAACGGAGCCCGGGTCTACGCGGTCAGCTGGGACTGGACCGGAGCCCGTCCGGCGATGCTGCACGTGCTGCCGGTCCCGGCCGGCTGACGGGATCGCCCTGGCGCGGGGCCGGGCCGGAAGGTCCGGCCCCCACCGGGAGCGCGGGTTCCGTTCCAGCCCTCGGGACGGGGCACTAGCCTCACCAGAATGAGTCACGGCTTCGAGACGCTCGCCATCCACGCCGGTCAGGACCCCGAGGCCCGCACCGGCGCGGTGATACCACCGATCTACCAGACCAGCACGTACGCCCAGGACGCCGTCGGCGCACCTCGCCTCGGCTACGAGTACAGCCGCTCCGGCAACCCGACCCGTGACGCGCTCCAGGAGTGCCTGGCGGCGCTGGAGGGCGGGCCGGTCGGTCTCGCCTTCGCCAGCGGCCTCGCGGCGGAGGACACCCTGCTGCGGGCCGTGTGCCAGCCCGGTGACCACGTGGTGATCCCGGACGACGCGTACGGCGGCACGTACCGGCTCTTCGCCCGGGTCGCGCAGCGCTGGGGCCTGGAGTTCAGCCCGGCCAAGGTCTCCGACCCGGACGCGGTCCGGGCGGCGGTGCAGCCCGGCCGCACGAAGATCGTCTGGGTGGAGACGCCGACCAACCCGCTGCTCGGCATCGCCGACATCGCCGCCCTGGCCGCCGTGGCACACGACGCGGGCGCCCTGCTGGTGGTGGACAACACCTTCGCCTCGCCGTACCTCCAGCAGCCGATCGCCTTCGGCGCGGACGTGGTGGTGCACTCGACCACCAAGTACGTCGGCGGGCACTCCGACGTGGTCGGTGGCGCCCTCGTCGTCGCCGACGCCGGGCTCGGCGAGGAGTTGCGCTACCACCAGAACGCGATGGGCGCGATCAACGGGCCGTTCGACGCCTGGCTCACCCTGCGCGGCATCAAGACCCTCGGGGTACGCATGGATCGGCACTGCGACAACGCCGAGCGGCTCGCCGCGTACCTCGACGGTCACGCCAAGGTCGCCCAGGTGCTCTATCCGGGGCTGCCCTCGCACCCCGGTCACGAGGTGGCCGCCAAGCAGATGCGCCGGTTCGGCGGCATGATCTCGTTCCGCGCCGCCGGTGGTGAGGACCACGCCGTCGAGATCTGCAACCGGGCCAAGCTCTTCGTGCTCGCCGAGTCGCTGGGTGGTGTGGAATCCCTGATCGAGCACCCGGGTCGGATGACACACGCAAGTGCTGCCGGCTCGCCGCTTGAAGTTCCCGGCGATCTCGTGCGACTGTCTGTCGGCATCGAGACGGTCGACGACCTACTCGCCGATCTGGAGCAGGCGCTGGGCTGACCGCTGGGGAAGGATGGCCGTGCAGGACATCATGGCGACCTGGGTCGGAGCGACCGCCAAGCAGATCGCCCGGGGCGTACGTCGAGGTGACGTCTCGGCGACCCAGGTCGTCGCCGACCACCTCGAGTACATCTCCCGAGCCGACCGTGAGCTGGCCGCGTTCCGCGCCGTTCGCGGCGGTGAGGCGATCACCGAGGCGGAGAAGGTCGACGAGCAGGAGGACCTGGCCAACCTGCCGCTGGCCGGGGTTCCGGTGGCGGTCAAGGAGAACACCCCGGTCGCCGGCCTGCCCACCTGGAACGGGTCGGCGGCCGCCCGCACCGACGTGGCGGAGGCCGACCACGAGGTGGTGCGTCGGCTGCGCGGCGCCGGCGCGGTGATCCTCGGCGTGACCCGGATGCCGGAGCTGGGGCTGTGGGCGCTCACCGACGACGACAGCGCGGTGACCCGTAACCCGTGGGACAGCACACGTACCCCCGGTGGGTCCTCCGGTGGTGCCGCCGCCGCGGTCGCGGCCGGGCTGGTGCCGATGGCGCACGGGAACGACGGTCTCGGCTCGATCCGGATTCCGGCGGCCTGCTGCGGACTCGTCGGGCTCAAGCCGGGTCGGGGCGTGGTGCCCTGCCAGCTCGGGGCGGACGACTGGTTCGGCCTCACCGAGCACGGCATGTTGACCAGCACGGTCGCCGACGCGGCGGTCGGCTTCTCGGTGCTCGCCGGCCGGCGTCCCGAGAAGCTGGTCCCCCCGCAGCGGCTGCGGGTGGGTGTCTCGCTGCGCTCCCCGGTGCGTGGTGTCGCACCGGACGCGCCCAACCGGGACGCGGTCGCCGCCGCCGGTCGGCTCCTCGCCGCCGCCGGGCACGACACCGTGCCGGCCGATCCGGTCTACCCGACCGCGCTCGGCCTGCAGGGCATCGCCACCTGGTTCGCCGCTGCCGCGACCGACGTCCGGGCCTCCGGTCTGGACCGGCGGGGGCTGCAACGGCGTACCCGGCGACACGTCGCGCTCGGCGAGTGGGCGCAGCGTCGCGGCTACGTGCGGGAGGCGGACCGGGCCGCCTGGCGGCAACGGTCGGTCGACTTCTTCACCGATCACTCGGTCGACCTGCTCCTCACCCCGGCGCTGGCCAGCGCGCCACCGGAGGCGGCCCGCTGGTCGGAGCGGTCCTGGCGGGCGAACATGACAGCCAACATCCGGTACGCGCCGTACGCCGCACCCTGGAACATCGCCGGCCTGCCGGCGGTCGTCGTCCCGGTCGGACGCCGCCCCGACGGTCTGCCGGTCGCCGTGCAGCTGGTCGGTCCGCCCGGCTCGGAGCTGCTGCTGCTCGGTGTGGCAGGGCAGTTCGAGATGGCCGCCCCGTGGACGCGCCACGCCCCCGGTTATCCCCGCGTCGAAACGGGGTCGACGGCCACCGCGTGATCGTCTTCCGCACGCCTCGCACCGGTGTCGCCGCAGGGTGCCCCGGGGGCGAATGGCACGATCGGGGCATGACGGAACTGGTCGGTCTCGACGACGTGCGGGCCGCACGGGAGTTGCTCGCTGGCGTCACCCGCACCACCCCACTCGAGCCCTCCCGGCCGCTCAGCGCGGCGCTGGGCGGGCCGACGTGGCTCAAGTGCGAGAACGTGCAGCGTGCCGGCTCGTACAAGGTGCGGGGCGCGTACGTGCGGATCTCCCGGTTGTCGGCCGCGGAGCGGGAGCGCGGGGTGGTCGCGGCGAGCGCGGGCAACCACGCGCAGGGCGTAGCTCTCGCCGCCGGCCTGGTCGGCACGCACGCCACCGTCTTCATGCCGGTCAACGCGCCGCTGCCGAAGGTGGCCGCCACGAAGGGGTACGGCGCGCAGGTCGAGTTGGCCGGGAACACGGTCGACGAGTCGCTGGTCGCGGCGCACACGTACGCCGAGCGCACCGGCGCGGTGCTGATCCACCCGTTCGACCACCCTGATGTGATCGCCGGTCAGGGCACTGTGGCGCTGGAGATCCTCGAACAGTGCCCGGAGGTGAAGACGATCATCACCGGGGTGGGTGGCGGCGGTCTGATCTCGGGCATGGCGGTGGCCGCCAAGGCGTTGCGCCCGGACGTCCGGATCATCGGCGTGCAGGCGGCCGGGGCGGCGGCGTTCCCGCCCTCACTGGTGGCCGGGGAACCGGTCCGGCTGCCCATCTTCTCCACCATCGCCGACGGCATCGCGGTCGGCCGGCCGGGCGAGATCACCTTCAATCACGTGCGCAAGCTGGTCGACGAGATCGTCACGGTCTCCGAGGAGGACATCTCCCGGGCCCTGCTGATGCTGCTGGAGCGGGGCAAGCAGGTGGTCGAGCCGGCCGGTGCGGTCGGTGTGGCCGCGCTGCTGGCCGGTGTGGTCGAGGTGGAGACGCCGGTGGTCGCGGTGCTCTCCGGCGGCAACATCGACCCGCTGCTGATGATGCGGGTGATCGAGCACGGGTTGGCCGCGGCGGGCCGCTACCTGCGGGTGACAGTGCGCTGTTCGGATCGGCCGGGGCAGCTCGCGTCGCTGCTCAGCCAGATCGCCGAGCACCGGGCCAACGTGGTGGACGTGGAACACCAGCGGGCCAACCCGCACCTCAGCCTCGGCGAGGTGGAGGTGGCGCTGTCGGTGGAGACCCGTGGTGTCGAGCATTCGGACACCCTGATCAGCGCCCTGCGGGCCAGCGGCTACCAGGTGGTCTTCGCGGCCGAGGCGTGACACCTGTGGGTGCCACGCCTCGGATGCGCGGTGTGTCGGCAGCGGGGTGCCGGCGTCGGTCGACCCGGTCGGAAGCGGGTGACGCGATCGGCGACGGTCAGCCGGAGAACGGCTCGAAGCTGACCACCGTCACCTTGATGTCGGCGCCGCTGGGGGCCGTGTAGGTGCAGGTCTGCCCGGCGCGGCCGCCCAGGATCGCCTTGCCCAGCGCGGACTCGGGGCTGTAGACGGTCAGGTCGGTGGTGGCGGCGATCTCCCGGGAACCGAGCAGGAAGGTCTCGGTGTCGTTCGTGTCGTCGTCGAAGTAGATCGTCACCACCATGCCGGGCGACACCGCGTCCGCCGTCGGCGCCGCGCCGACCTTCGCGGTGCGCAGCAGCTCCTGGAGGTAGCGGATGCGGCCCTCGGCCTTGCCCTGCTCCTCGCGGGCGGCGTGGTAGCCGCCGTTCTCCTTCAGGTCGCCCTCTTCGCGCCGAGCGTTGATCTCGGCTGCGATCACCGGGCGGTTGGCGATGTGCTCGTCGAGCTCGGCCTGGAGGCGGTCGTACGCGTCCTGGGACAGCCAGGTGGCGGGCGCCTCGTTGCCAGTGGACACAGGCGTTCTCCTCAGTTGTGCGTGGCTGGCTGACAGGTGAACTACCAAGTTACCAGTGCGGTACGACACAGCGTGTCGGCCATCACCGCCGGTGTCCGGATCACACACCGGGCGTGAACGCCCCGGCGGCCCCACTTTTGGTGCTGTTTGGGCAGCTCAGGACGGTGCTCGGCAGCGCAGGACCTCACCGATGAACGGCCGCGCGGTGGTCGTCAGGCGGTGCCGGGTCGTGACGTGCCGATCCCCGGGGTCGGCGGTGACGGTGACTTCTTCGCGGCCGACCTCGGCGCCGGCACGGTCCCGGGCACGCAGCACGCAGACCGCTGATCCACCGGACGGGACCGTCACCCGAAAATCGACAAGCACCTGCTTGTCCGTGATGTCGGTGTAGGTGATCACCTGGGCGTCGTAGACCGGGTCGCCGTACTGGCGGTAGAGCCGGACCGAGATCACGGTCAGCGTCGCTACGAGCGCGAGCAGTGCCAGCGCGGCCATCAGCGTACGGCGGCGCTTTCCGCCCGGTGCCCGACGGCGGCCGTAGCGCCCGGCCGGGAATACCGGCGCGCCTGGTGAAATTGTGGCGTGCGTCTCGGTCACCGGCGGGTATCTCCTGGCGTTGTTGTCGGCGGCATCGGCAAGAATGACAGAGCCCCATCCTCCCACCCGGTCCAGCGGCAGGAATGGCAGGTCATGCCCGGCGCTGGTGGCCGGTGACAGGGTGCGGTGAAGAAAGATCCCGGCAGGTCAGCCGGTCGAGCCCGGTCGGGTCCACCGTCCGGCACAGACGAGGAGCGCCGAAGTTGGCAGAGCAACTGCGTCTCATGGCCGTGCACGCGCACCCGGACGACGAGTCGAGCAAGGGCGCGGCGACGACGGCGAAATATGTCGCTCAGGGGGTGGACGTCCTGGTCGTGACGTGCACCGGTGGCGAGCGCGGGAGCGTGCTCAACCCCAAGCTCGACCGACCCGACGTGTGGGCGAACATCGGCGAGATCCGGCGTGCCGAGATGGACGCCGCACGGGCGATCCTCGGCGTCGACCAGGCCTGGCTGGGCTTCGTCGACTCGGGTCTGCCCGAGGGCGATCCGCTGCCGCCGCTGCCCGAGGGCTGTTTCGCCCTCCAGGACGTCGAGGTCGCCGCGGGCCCGCTGGTGCGGTTGATGCGCGAGTTCCGTCCGCACGTGGTGACCACGTACGACGAGGAGGGTGGCTACCCGCACCCGGACCACATCATGTGCCACAAGGTGAGCGTGGCCGCGTTCGAGGCCGCCGGTGACTCGGAGCGCTACCCGGAGCTGGGCACGCCCTGGCAGCCACTGAAGCTCTACTACGACATCGGCTTCTCCAAGGGCAAGATCATGGCCTTGCACGAGGGCATGCTCGCCGCCGGTCTGGAGTCGCCCTACGAGGAGTGGCTCAAGCGGTGGGAGGACCGCCCCGACAAGGGCCCGCGGATCACCACCCGGGTCGAGTGCGCCGAATACTTCCCGGTCCGCGATGACGCGCTGCGCGCCCACGCCACCCAGGTCGACCCGGACGGCTTCTGGTTCCACGTCCCGATGGAGCTCCAGCGGCGCGCCTGGCCGACCGAGGATTACGAGCTGGCGCGCTCGATGGTCGACAGCCCGCTGCCAGAGTCCGATCTCTTCGCCGGGGTGCGGGAGACGGCGCACGCGCGCTGATTCCCGGCAGGGCTACCCTGGTTACCAACCGCACATCGGAGGAACGCCATGCTGACCGCTGCCCAGGTGCTCGCGGAGAACAACTTCGGGGACACCCGCACGGGTGGTCTGGCCGGGCCGATGGGCCTCTTCCTCATCCTGCTGCTGGCCACCGCGACCATTCTGCTGATCCGCAACATGAACGCTCGGCTGCGCCGTCTGCCGGAGCGTTTCCCCACGCAGTCCGGGCCGACCGACCCGAGCAGGGCCGATGCGGCAGTCGTCGATCCGACAGACGGGACCGGGGGGCGTGATTCATCCACGCCCGCTCCCAACGGGCACCAGCAGCACCTGAACGGGTAGTCCGCGCGTGAATCACGCCGAACCGGGTGGTCGCCCCCTGTTGCGACCACCCGGTTTGGCTTAGCCTTCCGCCGGGGGGACCAAAAGTCTCCGAGCCGTGTGCGGGAGGGGGCGCCGATGACCAGCACAGCACCGGCCGCCCACCGCGACGTCGGTCGGTCGGCTGACGGGGGAGGTCGATGACCTCCGGTCCGGCCGACGACCCGTTCGATCGGCTCGGGGTGCGTGGCACACCGGGCCGGGTGCTCGTGCTCACCGCCGCCGTCACGCTGACCGCCCTGGCCGCCGCCGCGGTCGGGCTGACCCTCCCGGTCCGGCTGCCGGCCGACGACCCCCTCGGCGGTCCGGCCCGTTTCGGCATCGCCGTCGCCGTCCTGGCCCTCGCCCAGCTCGCCCGGCTGCGATTCCGTTCGGCCGCCGGCATGGTCAGCATCACCTGGGGCGAGGCGGCCCTGATCGTCTGCCTCTACCTGACTCCAGCCGGCTGGCTCCCGTCCGCCACGCTGCTCGGCACCGGGTTGGCCTGGACGCTGCTGTCACTGCACAGCGACCGCCGTCCGGCCCTGGAGATCGTCCGGATCGCCGCTTCGCTGGCCGCCGCGTCCGCACTGGCCGTCTCCGTGACCACCGCGCTCGGGCGGCCCCTGCTCTCGCCACCCACCCCGATCCTGGCGCTGGCCGTGATCGCCGGTTCGGTGACGTACCTCCTGGTGACCGCCTGGCTGGGCGGCGTGACGCTGGGTCTGCGGCACGGGCTGCCGATCGGGCCGCCGCTGCTCGCCGCACTGCGTGGCAAGCTGCTGATGTTCGTCGGCAACGTGGCGGTCGGCCTCGTGGTGGTCGCCCTTCTGGAACTCGACCCGCGCTGGTTGCTGTTGCTACCGCCGCTGCTGTGGCTGTTGCAGCAGACCTACCGTTACCGGCTGCGCTCCGATCAGGAGCGGCGCACCTGGCGTGCCTTCGCCGAGGCCACCGCGGCCCTCAACCAGCTCGACGAGCGGGGCGTGGCCAGCGCGGCGGTCACCGGGGCGCTGACCCTGTTCAACGCCGAGCTGGTGGACGTCGACGTGGCCCGGGCCGACGGCCGGTGGCACCGCTACCGGGGCGACGCCAGCGGTCAGCTGGTCGACCGGGAGACCAGCCCGCCGGACCAGTCGGAGCCGGACGAGCACGAGCTGAGCCGGGCGCTGTCGGTCGGCGCCACGCCGGTCGGTCGGCTGCGGGTGCGGTTCCCCCGCTCGGCCCCACCCACGGCCCGGGAACGTGACGCGGTGGCCGCGTTCGGCGACGCCCTCGCCGCCGCTCTGCACGACGCCGCGACCCACCACGAGCTGCGGCTGGTGACCGCCCGTTCGTCGTACGAGGCGGTGCACGACCCGCTCACCGGGCTCGCCAACCGGGCGGCGATGCTGAGCAAGGGCGACCAGTCGCTGCGACAGCTCGGCCACGACCACCCGGTGGCGCTGTTGCTGCTGGACATCAACCAGTTCAAGGAAGTCAACGACACCCTCGGTCACGCGGCGGGTGACCAGCTGCTGCGACTGACCGCGAACCGGCTCAACGCGCTGGTCCGCGCCGGTGACCTGCTCGGTCGACTCGGTGGCGACGAGTTCGCCCTGCTGCTCACGGCGGTGCCCGTGCTCGGCGACCGGGCCGCCCCGATGGCCCACGCGCTGCGTCAGGCCCGCGAGATCGCCGAACGGCTGGCCGCACCGACCGAGGTGGCCGGCGTACGGATGTCCATCGAGGTCTCGGTCGGGGTGGTGGTGGCCGCCGCGGGCACCGCGGACCTGACCGAGCTGCTGCGTCGGGCCGACATCGCGATGTACCAGGCCAAGGAGGGCGGTGGCAACGTCGCCGCGTACGACGGCGCACGCGACGCGGCCAGCACCGACCAGCTCGCCCTGCTGGCCGAGCTGCGTGAGGCGTTGACGGTCGACGATCAGCTGGTGCTGGCGTTGCAGCCGGCTGTCGACCTGGCCACGGGTGCGCCCACCGGGGTGGAGGCGCTGATCCGTTGGCAGCACCCCAGGCGTGGGTGGCTGAACCCCGCCGACTTCATCCGGCCGGTGGAGAACAGCGAGCAGCTCGGCGCCTTCACCCGCTACGTGCTGAACAAGGCGCTCAGTGTGGCCGCCGGTTGGGCCCGGGACGGGCTGGACGTGCCGATCTCGGTCAACCTCTCGGCGCGCAGCCTGCTCGATCCCCGGTTGCCGGCGGAGATCGCCGAGGCGTTGCGCCGCCACCAGGTGCCGCCGCACCGGCTCGTGCTGGAAATCACCGAGACGGTGGTGATGAGCGAGCTGGAGGTCATCGACGAGGTGCTGGCGACGCTCCGATCGATGGGCGTGCAACTCGCTGTCGACGACTTCGGCACCGGCTTCTCGTCACTGACCTTCCTCACCCGGATCGCGGTGGACGAGTTGAAGGTGGACCGTTCCTTCGTCATCCGGATGGCCGACTCGCCGGAGGCCGCCGCGATCGTCCGGACAACCGTCGGCCTCGCTCACGAGTTGGGGTTGCGGGTGGTCGCCGAAGGGGTGGAGACCGCCGAGCAGCGAATGGCCCTGGCCGAGTTGGGCTGCACCTCCGCGCAGGGTTACCACTTCTTCAAACCCATGCCGGCGGACAAGATCGGCGCGGTGCTGGGGTCGCTGCGCGACTCGGCGGAGTCGAACGTGTTCCGGCTCCGCGCCGACGGCGCGTCCTGACCGTCCGGGTGGAGCCCGCGCGGTCCGCCCCCGGGCTGGCTATGGTCGTCAGGTGAACCGACTCGCCGAGGCCACCAGTCCGTACCTGCTCCAGCACGCCGACAACCCGGTCGACTGGTGGCAGTGGTCGGACGAGGCGTTCGCCGAAGCGAAGCGGCGGGACGTTCCGGTGCTCATCTCGGTGGGCTACGCGGCCTGCCACTGGTGCCACGTCATGGCGCACGAGTCGTTCGAGAACGAGCAGGTCGGTGCCCTGATGAACGACAACTTCGTGTCGATCAAGGTGGATCGTGAGGAACGTCCGGACGTGGACGCGGTCTACATGACCGCCACCCAGGCGATGACCGGCCAGGGCGGTTGGCCGATGACCGTCTTCGCCACCCCGGACGGCACCCCGTTCTTCTGCGGCACCTACTTCCCGCGACCCAACTTCGTCCAGTTGCTCCAGTCGGTCGCCACCGCCTGGCGGGAGCAGCGCGAGGCGGTGCTGGGCCAGGGTGCCGCCGTGGTCGAGGCGATCGGCGGCGCGCAGGCCGTGGGCGGCCCCACCGCGCCGCTGGACGCCCCGCTGCTCGACGCGGCGGCCGCGAAGCTTGCCGGCGAGTACGACGCCACGAACGGCGGGTTCGGTGGCGCCCCGAAGTTTCCGCCGCACATGAACCTGCTCTTCCTGCTGCGTCACCACCAGCGCACCGGTGACCCGGGCAGCCTGGAGATCACCCGGCACACGGCCGAGGCGATGGCCCGGGGCGGCCTCTACGACCAGCTCGCGGGCGGCTTCGCCAGGTACTCGGTGGACGCGCACTGGACGGTGCCGCACTTCGAGAAGATGCTCTACGACAACGCGCTGCTGCTGCGGCTCTACACCCAGCTGTGGCGACTCACCGGTGACCCGCTGGCCCGCCGGGTGGCCCGCGACACCGCCCGGTTCCTCGCCGACGAGCTGCACCGGCCCGGGCAGGGGTTCGCGTCCGCACTGGACGCCGACACCGAAGGCGTCGAGGGGCTCACCTACGCCTGGACGCCGACGCAGCTCGTGGAGGCGTTGGGCGAGGAGGACGGCCGGTTCGCCGCCGACCTGTTCACCGTCACCGACGACGGCACCTTCGAGAAGGGCATGAGCGTGCTGCGGCTCGCCCGGGACGTGGACGACGCCGCGCCCGAGGTGCGCGCCCGCTGGCAGCAGGTGGTCGGGCGACTCCTCGCCGCCCGGGACACCCGCCCCCAGCCGGCCCTCGACGACAAGGTGGTGGCCGCCTGGAACGGTCTGGCGATCACCGCCATCGCCGAGTTCCAGCAGGTCGCCGCCGTGTACGCGTCCCCGCAGGACGAGGACGCCAACCTGATGGACGGCGTCACCATCGTCGCCGACGGGGCGATGCGCCAGGCCGCCGAGCACCTGGCCGCCGTACACCTGGTGGACGGCCGGCTGCGCCGGGTCTCCCGGGACGGCAAGGTCGGCGAGCCGGCCGGTGTCCTGGAGGACTACGGCTGTGTTGCCGAGGCCTTCTGCGCGCTGCACCAACTCACCGGCGAGGGCCGCTGGCTGACCCTGGCCGGCGAGCTGCTGGACACCGCCCTGGCGCACTTCGCCGCGCCCGGTGGCGCCTTCTACGACACCGCCGACGACGCGGAGCGGCTGGTCGCCCGCCCGGCCGACCCGACCGACAACGCCACCCCGTCCGGCCGGTCGGCGTTGATCGCCGGGCTGGTGGCGTACTCGGCGCTGACCGGGGAGACGCGCTACCGGGAGGCCGCCGAAGCGGCCCTCGGCACTGTCGCGCCGATCGTCGGTAAGCACCCCCGGTTCACCGGGTACGCGGCAACCGTCGGCGAGGCGTTGCTCTCCGGGCCGTACGAGATCGCCGTGGTCACCGACGACCCGGCCGGCGATCCCCTGGTGGCCGCCGCCCGCCGGCACGCGCCGCCCGGAGCGGTGGTCGTCGCCGGGCGTCCGGACCAGCCGGGCGTTCCGCTGCTCGCCGACCGTCCGCTGGTCGAGGGGCGGTCCGCCGCGTACGTCTGCCGGGGTTTCGTCTGCCAGCGGCCGGTCACCTCGGTCGAGGAGCTGGTAGCCGAACTGGGCTGAGCGCACGGCCACGCCCGGTAGTCGCCCGCCCCGCCCGCCGGGTGGTCCCGCCAGCGCTCCCGAGGCGGGTCGCCGGCCCTCCCGGTGGGCCCGTCGACGGCCCGGATAGGCTGGCCGCGCTATGGATTCCCGTACCGGTCTGCCAGTTGTCGGCATGGTGGGTGGCGGCCAGTTGGCCCGAATGACCCACCAGGCCGCGATCGCCCTCGGCCAGTCACTGCGTGTGCTCGCGACCGCCCCTGACGACGGCGCGGCGCTGGTCGCCGCCGACGTCCAGTACGGCGACCACACCGACCTGGCCGCGCTGCGCACCTTCGCCAAGGGCTGCGACGTCGTCACCTTCGACCACGAGCACGTGCCCACCGAGCACATCCGCACGCTGACGGCGGAAGGGGTGCCCCTCTACCCGCCGGCCGACGCGCTGCTGCACGCGCAGGACAAGCAGGTCATGCGGGAACGCCTGACCGAGCTGGGTGCGCCCAACCCGGCCTGGCGGCCGGTTGCCGAGCCCGCCGACCTCGTCGGCTTCGGCGAGCAGGTCGGCTGGCCGGTGGTCCTCAAGGCGGCTCGGGGTGGGTACGACGGCCGGGGCGTCTGGATGGTCGACGACGCCGCCCAGGCCACCGAGTTGGCGACCACGCTGCTCGCTGGCGGCACCCGGCTGATCGTCGAGGAGCGGGTGCCGCTGCGGCGGGAGCTGGCCGTGCAGGTGGCCCGTTCGCCGTTCGGTCAGGTGGCCGCGTACCCCGTGGTCGAGACCGTGCAGCGCGACGGCATCAACGTGGAGGTCCTCGCCCCGGCCCCCGGCCTGGACGAGGAGCTGGCGGTCTCCGCTCAGCAGCTCGCCATCGACCTGGCCACCGCGCTCGGTGTGATCGGCCTGCTGGCCGTGGAGCTGTTCGAGGTGCGCGACGACGCCGGCCGGCCCGCGATCGTGGTCAACGAGCTGGCGATGCGACCGCACAACTCCGGTCACTGGACCATCGAGGGTGCCCGGACTTCGCAGTTCGAGCAGCACCTGCGGGCCGTGCTGGACTACCCGATGGGTGACACCGCGCTGACCGCCCCGGTGGTGGTGTCGGCGAACGTGCTCGGCGGTGAGCCGGGCGGGATGTCGATCGACGAGCGGTTGCACCACCTCTTCGCCGCCGAGCCGGGTGCCAAGGTGCACCTGTACGGCAAGCAGGTGCGACCTGGCCGCAAGATCGGGCACGTCACCGTGCTCGGTGACGACCTGGACGACCTGCGGGCGCGGGCCGCACGCGCCGCGCGCTGGCTGCGCGAGGGCCACGAGTGAGCCACGGTTTCGGGAACGACGAAGGGGCAGCAGTGAGCACCGTTGGCTTGATCATGGGCAGCGACTCGGACTGGCCGACCATGCGGGCCGCGGCCGAGGTGTTGGACGACTTCGGCGTGGCGTACGAGGTCCGGGTGATCTCGGCGCACCGGACTCCGGTCGCGATGATCGAGTACGGGCGCGACGCTGCCGACCGGGGCCTCAAGGTGATCATCGCGGGGGCCGGGGGTGCCGCCGCGCTGCCTGGCATGGTGGCCTCGGTGACGCCACTGCCGGTGATCGGCGTGCCGGTGCCGCTGAAGCACCTCGACGGCATGGACTCGCTGCTGTCCATCGTGCAGATGCCGGCCGGGATCCCGGTCGCCACCGTGTCGATCGGCAACGCCCGCAACGCCGGCCTGCTCGCCGTACGGATCCTCGGTGCCGCCGACGAGGGCCTGCGCGCCAAGATGGCGACCTACCAGCAGGACCTGGAGAAGCTGGTAGCAACAAAGGAAGCCGCCCTCCAAGCAACCCTGCCCCAGCCCTAACCCCCCACAGCCCCGCCCCAGCCCTCGCGCCGCGACCCCCGCCCCGCCCCGCCCCCGCGATCTTGCACTTGCGGTCGTTGTTCTGCGGCTTATACGCCTTATGCCGCAACAGAAAGTGCAAGATCGCGTAAGGCCCACTCACCCCGCCGTGGCCCTCCGGTTTATCTCATGCCGCGCAGGGCGGTCTGTAGGCGTTCCTGGGCGCGGCGGCGGCGCTCGTTGCTTGCGCCGAGCACCAGCAGCAGGATGCCCACCGGGATCAGCGCCAACCACGGGCCCAGGCTGAACAGGGCGTGGATCGCCGTGATCGCGGTGACCGACGCGCCGACGATCACCGGGGCCTGCTGTCGACTGGACGAGCCGAAGATAAGCACCGCGACCGCGCCGAGCAGCAGGAGCATCTGCCGCACCGTGCTGGACTCGGTGGCCAGCACGATCGCCAGCGTCGGCACGAAGGCCGCTACCAGCGCCGGGCCGTACGCCACCCAACTGCTCATGTCGGGCCGGTGGCGCAGCTCCAGGACGCCGACGAGGAGGGCCAGCACGGCGAACGGCAGCGTGTACGCCTCGGGCAGCGCCACGTCGGCGACTCGCATCAGGATCCACCACGCGGTGATCTCACAGACCACCACCGCCCAGAACAGGATCCGGCGTTCCACCGGTCGGCGACCGGGTCGGGTCGCCGCCACCCCGAGGACAGCGCCCCAGGCGGCCAGCAGGGCGGCGATGTGGCGGGGCGAGTCGAAGGCGAGGGCCAACGCGATCAGCGCGGCAGCGTACCCGGTCCACTCCACAGTGGAGGCCTCTCGCTGCGCCTCGGGGCGGCGCAAGCGGGGCACTGTCGCGGCGAGCACCTGTAGGACCGCGCCGACGGCGAGCACTCCGAACGCCGACCAGACCGCCGCCAGCCCGGCGACCAGGCCGACGGTGAGCACGAAGAGCTGCGCCATGAGTGAGGCGAAGAGCCAGCCGAGGATGCGCGCCCGCTGGGTGGTGCCGAACAGCGCGGCCACCGCGCCCACCCCGACCGCGCTGCCCAGTGTGAACAGGGTCATCTGCCGGTCGGCCAGGCTGCCGGCGAGCCCGGCGCTGCCACCGGCCAGACCGATGGCGAACACCAGCACCCGGGCCAGCCGCAGCGAGCGTGCCCGCTCGACCAGCGCCGGCGGTGGGGTCAGTGCGAGACCGAGCATCGCGATGGTGAAGACGGAGAGCGCGGCGACGGTGCTGGCGGGCCAGCCCTGGCCCAGCGCGATGGGTGCGATCAGCAGCGTGACGGCCGCCCCGGGCAGCACCACTGGCACGGCCCGGGAACGCCGCCCGCCGCTGAACCCGGTGGCGGCCAGCGCGGCGGTCGCGGTGAGCAGCAGCGCCGTCAGCACGTGGGTCGGGTTGACCACGTCCGGTGGAGGGGTGAGCAGCTCCGGCGGCGGGCCCTGCCAGATCCGGGTGAGTGTGCGGTGCGGCTCGACCAGGGCGGTGACCAGCGCGGGTGCTATCGAGGCGAGCGCCAGGGCGGTCGGCAGCGCCGCCGCGGCCAACGCACCCGCGGCCGGGTTGACCCGCCACCGCCGTCGTTCCGCGTCGTCCGGCAGCCGCCGCAGGGCCCCGTCGAGTCGGACCGCCCAGCGCCGGACCGGCTGGGCCGCGCCGGTGGGCGGCACGGTGGCCGCGCGGATCAGTTCGGCCAGTACGCCGAGCAGGGCGGCGGCGGCCGCGTAGACGCCGGCGGCGAGGCCGGTGGGGATGGCGGCGAGGGCGCTGATGGTGGCCCCGCCGACGACCGCCACGCTGACCCAGGGCAGATATTGCGGCACCAGTCGGCGGACCGCTGCCACGGCGGCCAGGCCGAGGCTGGTCGCGGCCAGCGCGGCGGTCAGCACCACCTGCGCCGAGTGGTCGAACTCGGCGGACAGTGCCGCCACCGCACCCGGGAGGGCCAGCAGAGCGGCACCGATCGCCGCGCCGCCGATCTGCGCCAGGTGCGGCGGCATGCCCTCGGTGTCGATGTCGGCGACCTGTGGACCGGCGAGGACGCGGGCCAGCGTGGCCACCACCACGCCGATCAGCGCGATGCTGCCCAGCGCCAGGGCCGTGGTCCACGGGCGGACCAGCCCGGCTCCGGCAGCGTGCAGCGCGACGACCCCGGCCACAGTGGCCCGGGACAGCCCGGCGCGCGCCTCCTCCGTGGCCACCGCGGCCACGCCGAACACGGTGGCGACCATTCCGCCGACCAGGACCGGTGACCACCAGGCCAGATCGAATGCGGCCGGTGCGCCGATCGTGGCGAGTACCACCGCCACACCGGACACGTCCCAGCGCCACGGCGGCGGGAGCAGGATGCCGGCGGCGAGGGCCAGCAGTGCCAGCGCGACCGGCGCCTGCCAGGTGGCACCGCCGACGGGGGCGGCCGGCCAGTCGCTCAGGTCGCCCCTCCAGATCGGGCCGGGGGTGGCCAGCACGCCGACCCCGCCGCGCACCGCCGTCCAGCCGGCGAGGACGCCGATCAGGACGCCGCCGACGGTGAGGCCGAGGATCGGACCGCGTCGCCACTCCTCCGGCATGCTGCGGGCGGCCACGGCGACCACCAGGAGCAGGGCGGCGGCCACCGCCAGCTGCCCGCCGGGGGCGAGCACCGCCCCGATCCGTACCAGCGTGGCGATCAGGGCGGTGGTGACCGCAGCGGCGGCCAGGTCCGAGCCGTCGAGGGTGAGGTCGGCGCGACGGCCGGCGTCGATGGAGGGGGCCAGGAAGAGCAGCACCGCCGCGACCAGCAGGAGCGCGCCCACCCAGGCGTCGGCGACGGTTGCGCCGGGCGCCCCGAACGCGGCGGCGGTGACCATCAGCGCGCCCAACCCGGTGCCGACCGACAGCGGAACGGGGATGTGGCGCTGGGAGACCTGCACGACGGCCGCGTAGCCCAGTGTCACGCAGACCGCCAGGAAGCTGGCCGCCAGGATCGGAACGGTCACCTCGCGCAGGCTCGCCGGGGTGAGGAGCGGGTCGTTCGGCATGGTCGCGGCCACGAACGCCGCCACCGCCCCGGGCAGCGCGAACGCGGCCCCACCGGCGGCCCAGGCGGTGACCGTCTCGGAGGCGGCCGAGGCGATCCGGATCCGGGGCGCCAGCGTGACCAGCGTGCCGGCCGCGAACAGGGTGATCAGGACCGCGGCGGTGAGGGTGGGGCTGGCCAGGCTGGCACCCGCGCCGAACAGGCCGACAACGGCCGCCCCGATGGCGTGCGCCACAGCGGCTCGGTCGGTGCGGGCGGACAGCCCGATGACCCCGATGCCGATCGCGGTGATCACCATTGGCCAGGGGGCCGTCGCCCAGCCGAGACCGAACGAGGCCGGAACGGCGAGCGCGGTGAGCGCCGCGCCGGCGACCGCGAACTCCCGGCGGATCTCGGTGGGCAGGGCCAGCACCGCCGCGATGGTGAGCAGGAACGCGGCACCCGCGAGCTGCCAGGTCGTCGGCCCGACGGCGGCGGCCAGCTCGCCCGGGTATCGGCTGAGGTCGGGGTTCCAGGCGGGCAGTGCCGCCCGGACCGGTGCCACCCCGGCGCGTAGCGCGCCGCCGGCGACCACCAGACCACTGACGGTCAGCGCCACCGCTGAGGCCAACTGTGGGCCACGTCGGGCCGCTTCCGGGACTGCGCGCACCGCCAGCCCGGTCACGGTGATGACCGCCGCGATCAGCAGCAGCGCCCGGCCAGGGAGTGCCACCGAGGCGATCCGGCTGAGCGAGCCGATCACCGCCAGGGTGAGGATGCCGGCCGCGACGTCCGGCAGCGGCGGGCGCCGCAGCACCAACGCGCCGGCCAGCCCGATCACGGCGGCGAGCAGCAGCACCACCCCGGCGCCGGTAGCGGTCGGCACGGTCTGTGCCCGCAGCAGGGCGGTGACCGCGTACGCCAGCGAGACGGCGACCGCCAGGGCGTGCAGCAACCAGGTCAGCTCACGCAGGCCGGGCACCGGCCTGGTGGGCTGCGGGTCAGTCGCGCCGCCGCTGGCGTCGATCAGCTCGGCGGCCTCCTCCGGGTCGCCCTCCGGCCGGCTCTCGGCGTCTCGTTGGCGGGGCGCGGGCGGCGTGCCCGGCGATGGCAGGTCCTGCCGGACCTGGCGTTCGACGGTCACGCCGGAGCGGGCCAGGCCGAGGTTGACGAGGGCGACCAGGGCCAGCACCAGCGCCCAGCCGCCCGGGCCGGTGATCTGGTCGTACGCCAGCAGCGGCAGCACCGGCTGGGCGGCGAGCACGGTGGCGAAGCGGGGCGCGCGCAGACCGGTCCAACCGGCGTACCCGAAAGCGACGGCGGCGGTGACCGCGAAGATCACCCCGGCGAAGACCGTGCCGGAGCCGCCGCCGACGCCGATCCGGTCCACCGCCCAGAGGGCGTTGCCGGCGAGCGGCACCAGCAGCAGGCCGACCGCGGCGATGGTCTCGGCGGTCGAGGTGAGCCCGCGCCGGGCCAGTGCCGGCGGGGCGAGCAGCATCAGCACGGTGGCCAGGAGCAGGATGCCGAGCCGGGCCAGCGCGTCCATCGAGCTGGTGGCCACCGCGGCGAAGACCACGGCGGCGACGCCGAGGAGCAGCGCGCCCAGCCCCAGCGGGATGTTCTGCACCTCGCGCGAGGACGCCTCCGGCGGGTGCTCCGGGTCGTCCACGTCCAGCCAGGCGGCCCGGGGCGGGGGCGGCGGCGGGTCCTCCGGGGCGGGCGGAGTGCCCTGGCGGGGCACCCGGGGCGGCGCTCCCATGGTGGCGGTCGGTGGCCGCCGGCCGGGGCGGCGGCGCAGCACCCGGCGTGGCCGGGTGGCCTGCTTGAGCCGCTCCTCGCTGGCGTGGGCGAGGATGTCCCGCTGGAAGAGCGCGGCCTGCATCTTGGCGGCGATCTGCCGCTGCTCGCGGGCGATGGCGGCGTCGCGCGCCTTCATCTCCGCGATCGAACGCTCAATGTCGGCCAGGTGCTCGGCCCACTGTGGTTGATCTGCCCCACAGTGCGGGCATCGAACGGCCGGCTTGATCTCCCGGCCGCACGAGGAGCATTGAAAGGTCGCCACGACACCCCTCCACCCGCACTGTGGACTCCCACTGTCGCAGCATGCCCAAAGCTGGCGCGGATTTCGACTCTTGTCGGCGGGTCCGGGGCAAACAACGACACCGGCCGGCCATCGAGATGCTCGATGGCCGGCCGGCGGGGCGTCGGTTGGGTCAGGGGCGACCCATGCCCCGGTACTCCCAGCCCGCCTGGGCCCAGAGTGCCGGGTCGAGGCAGTTGCGGCCGTCGACGACCTTGCGACCCTTGACCAACTCGCCGAGGGCGACCGGGTCAGCGTTGCGGAAGTCGGCCCACTCGGTGAGGACGCAGACCAGGTCGGCCTCGTTGACCGCCTCGTTGATGCTGCTCTCGTACGTCAACTCGGGGACCGCGCGGCGGGCGTTCTCGGTGCCCTGCGGGTCGTACACGTGCACGTCGGCGCCGGCCTTGTGCAGCAGCGCGGCGACGGCGAGCGCCGGGGCGTCGCGGACGTCGTCGGTGTTGGGCTTGAAGGTGGCGCCGAGTACGGCGATCCGGGTGCCGGAGAAGTCCGGGCCGGCCGGGCCGGAGCGGCGGCCGAGCAGGTCCGCGGCGAGCTGGAGCACCCGCGTACGCCGGCGCAGGTTGATCAGGTCGACCTCGTGGAGGAAGCGCAGCGCCTCGCCGGCGCCCAGCTCCTGGGCGCGGGCCTGGAAGGCCCGGATGTCCTTGGGCAGGCAGGCGCCTCCGAAGCCGAGGCCGGCCTGGAGGAACCGGTTGCCGATCCGCGGGTCGTAGCCGATCGCGCGGGCCAGCTGGGTGACGTCGCCACCAGAGGCCTCGCAGACCTCGGCCATCGCGTTGATGAAGGAGATCTTGGTGGCGAGGAAGGCGTTCGCGGCGACCTTGACCAGCTCGGCGGTGGAGAAGTCGGTAACCACCAGGGGCACCTCGCGGTCCTCCGTGGCGGCCAGGTCGAACACGCCCTTGTGCGCGGCGTAGAGCATGCCGTTGGCCCACTCGCTCTTGACGCCGACCACGATCCGGTTGGGCCGCAGGACGTCGTCGACGGCGAAGCCCTCCTGGAGGAACTCGGGGCTCCACGCCACCTCGACGTCCAGGTCGTTCGGGGTGTGCTTGCCGACGAGCTGCTCGACCCACTCGGCGGTGCCGACCGGCACGGTGGACTTGCCGACGATCAACGCCTTGCGGGTCAGGTGCTGCGCGAGGCTGGTGACCGACGCCTCGACGTACGACAGGTCGGCGCCCATGCCGTCGGCCCGCTGCGGGGTGCCGACGCAGATGAAGTGCACGTCACCGAACTCGGCGGTCTCGGCGATGTCGGTGCTGAACCGGAGGCGGCCGGCGGCAAGGTTGCGTCGGAGCAGCTCGTCCAGGCCGGGCTCGTGGATCGGCACCTGACCGGCGTTCAGCATCGCGATCTTGTCGGCGTCGACGTCGAACCCGAGAACCTCGTAGCCCAGTTCTGCGTAGCAGATGGCGTACGTCGCACCGAGGTAACCAGTCCCTAGGAACGTCACCCGCGGCCGGGGTGCGCCCGAGGGCGGGGTCACCGCGGCGATGGCGGGGGTCGGCTGGATGGTGGGGTAGGGGATCGTCACGCCTGTCTTCTCCGCTCGCGCTGGCGCCGCGTCGTCGCGTCGCATTCTGCTGCGGCGCCTGGGCGGGGCACCGGAGGGTGGCTCACTGTCTCAATCTCCATCATCGCTGAGCGCGTTAGGTGCACCGTCCTGCCCATACCTACGCGCCGGTAACATCACCTGAACTGCAGTCGCTAGTCTTCAGTCTGCGCCGTCGGCGGTCAGGAGTCGTCACAGACTGCGCATGATAGTGGTGAAGGGGAGGGCCGAGATGGCCGCAGGGGAGTCGTTCGACGTCTACCGGTTGCCGGAGGAGCACCAGGCGATCCGGGAAGCCGTGCGAGAGGTCTGCGCCGCGAAGGTGGCTCCGCACGCCGCGGAGGCCGACGAGACGGGGGAATTCCCCAAGGCGTCCTACGACGCGCTGCGAGCGGCCGACTTCCACGCACCGCACATTCCCGAGGAGTACGGCGGCGCGGGCGCGGACGCGCTGGCCACCGCCATCGTGATCGAGGAGGTGGCCCGTGCCTGCGCGTCGTCCTCGCTGATCCCGGCGGTGAACAAACTCGGCACCATGCCGCTCCTGTTGTCCGGTTCCGCCGACCTCAAGGCTCGCTACCTGACGCCGGTCGCGGCCGGTGAGGCGATGTTCTCGTACTGCCTCTCCGAGCCCGAGGCGGGCAGTGACGCGGCGTCCATGACCACCAGGGCGGTACGTGACGGGGATCACTGGGTGCTCAACGGTGTCAAGCGCTGGATCACCAACGCCGGGGTGTCCGAGTTCTACACCGTATTCGCCGTCACCGACCCGTCCGCCCGGTCCCGGGGCATCTCGGCCTTCGTGGTCGAGAAGTCCGATGCCGGGGTCAGCTTCGGCGCGCCGGAGAAGAAGCTCGGCATCAAGGGCTCGCCCACCCGCGAGGTCTACCTCGACAACGTGCGGATCCCGGCCGACCGGATGATCGGCGCGGAGGGCACCGGCTTCGCGACCGCGATGAAGACCCTTGACCACACCCGGGTCACCATCGCCGCGCAGGCCGTCGGGATCGCGCAGGGCGCGCTCGACTACGCGAAGGGGTACGTGGCCGAGCGTCGCCAGTTCGGCAAGGCGGTAGCCGAGTTCCAGGGAATCCAGTTCATGCTGGCCGACATGGGCATGAAGCTCGAGGCGGCCCGGCAGCTCACGTACGCGGCTGCTGGCAAGTCGGAGCGTGGCGACGCGGATCTCACCTACTTCGGCGCGGCGGCCAAGTGCTTCGCCTCCGACGCCGCCATGGAGATCACCACCGACGCGGTGCAGTTGCTGGGTGGCTACGGCTACACGCGGGACTACCCGGTCGAGCGGATGATGCGGGACGCCAAGATCACCCAGATCTACGAGGGCACCAACCAGGTGCAGCGGATCGTGATGGCTCGGCAACTATTGCAGGGCTGACCGAGGGGTTTCCGAACGCCGCTGCACAAGCGTCCGGTGCCGGCGGTCGCCGGTGCCGGCGCGCGGCATCCCGGCGCTCGGTTAAAGGCGGGGCGGCGCCGCGCCGGGCCTGATTCGGCGCGTACGCACACTGATCTTCGTCGATGGGTGCGCGCAACCGTCCGCCCGGATTCGGGTGGCGACGGCCGGCTGGGTGCCCGGCGTCGGCGGTGCCTTCGGGTGGGCCGGGTGCCTGCCTTCGCGCCACGCACGCGTGGTGGCGGGCCTGTGCGACAAAGGGATCCGGCGCTCGACGCGTCGTCTGGGCCTGATCGGATCCGGCAATCGAACGGAATCGTCCGGCGGCTCGCGCGTCGGCTTGTCGGCCCGGATGGTCGACTGCTTCGCGGGGGCAGTGATCCGGTGACGGTTGCGCTCTCTGTCGCGCCTCGCATTGCGCACGTTAACAACCATTACATTGACTGTTGTCCAACCATTCGGGTGCTCAGGCAATGGATGATCGGTCGCTCTTTCCGCCTGTCGTGTGAAACTCGTCTCCGTGTCGGATTGTGACCACGAGTTCCGCGATGAATGACTCTCCCCGTCCGGCCAGGTGATCATTCCGACGCGCCCCGTCCACTGTGGGCGGGGCCATCGTCGTTGATCGGTCCGCACGGCGCAGCGAGTCCGCCGAGAATACCCCTGTACTGCACAGACGCGTTGCTGGCAACGCATTTCTGGCCGATTCCGGTCGTCACGCCCGACCGCCCGCAGGCCCGCTCGCCGGAGCGCCGGCGGCCCCGCCGGCGTGCTCGGTCGACCAACCACCTGCGAAGCATTTGTCATAAATACGTCCCGGTTGGCATGGTCGACTTCAGCGGCAGGCAAGGGTCTTGACACGCTCCGTGTCTGGTGGTTTTCTGTGCCTCGCTTGCGTTTACATTCATGAACGCTGTTGGGTCGCAACTTCGGGGGGGAGCGCGACGTGGGTTCAGCGTGGCTTGCCAGAATCTGCTTGACATCGACTTGTTTGCGTCCGCAAAGGGCGCTCGGCCTCGGGTCGGATAGCCGATTAACGTGCAGGTGGCCGGCCGTGGCCGTGGTGGAATCCGATAGCGAGACACGCGGCGGTGAAACCCCGCACGTCCTCTGAGTGACGCATAGCAAAAGTCTCCGCAAACGACAGTTGACGACGCCCGATCTGGGGACGCGCGTCCCGACTGCGACGCCGGCAGGTCTGACCGCCATGGTCCCTGCCTGGCCGCCGTGCCGGTTCAGCGCTTCCTCGTCGGGTCCTGGGACCAGGCGCAGAGTGAGGAAGACGTGAACATTCTCGACAACCCCGACGGACGCTTCTTCGTGGTGGTGAACGACGAGGGGCAGCACTCGCTGTGGCCCGAGTCGCTCAGCCTGCCGGCCGGGTGGACGGTGGCCCACGGACCCGCCGACCGTGCGTCCTGCCTGGACCACGTCACCACCGAGTGGACTGACATGCGGCCGCGCAGCCTCGTGACGCACCTGGAGAGCACCGCTCGGGAGGTGGCCCGATGACCACCGACGCGAGTGCCAGCCGCCCCGCGCCACACGGCGCGGCGCTCTCGCCCGGCCGGTCACGCCTCGACTCGATGTCGCCCTCGAAGCGGGCCCTGTTCGAGAAGCGTCTCGGCGGCCGGCGCCCCCGGCCGGTCGAGGCGCTCGCCCGGATGCCGCGCGGTGGCGACCTGCCCGTCTCCCCGGCACAGCGCCGGCTGTGGTTCATGGACCAGCTCGTCCCCGGCTCGGCGATGTTCAACGTGCCGACCGCCCTACGCCTGACCGGTGCACTCCGGCTCGACGTGCTCACCGACGCGGCGCGCACCCTCGTCGACAGGCACGAGGCGCTGCGGACCGTGTTCGCGGCGAACGAGGGCGACCCGGTGCAGCGCATCCTGCCCGACATCGAGGTGGACCTCACCCCGCGCCCACTGCCCGCCGACGACGCGGCGGTGCTGGCCGCCGTACGCGACGAGGCGAGTCGTCCGTTCTCGCTCTCCGACGGGCCACTGGCTCGGGCCGCGCTGTTCCGGCAGACGCCCACCGCGCACGTGCTGGTGCTGACCCTGCACCACAGCATCTGCGACGGTTGGTCGGTCAGCCTGCTCATCGACGAGCTGCTGGAGCTGTACCGCGCCGGAGCAGAGGACCGGGCTCCCACGCTCGCGCCCCTCACCGTGCAGTACGCGGACTACGCCGCCTGGGAGAGCCGTCCCGACCGCGCCACGGAGCTGGCCGAAGGGCTCGACTACTGGAAGCGCGCACTGGCCGGCGCGGTACCCGTCATCGACCTGCCGTTGGACCGTCCCCGCCCGCCCGTGCAGTCCTTCCGGGGCGAGCGGCACCGCTTCGCTCTGCCCGACGGCCTGTGGCCGGCGGTGACCAGTCTGGCCCAGGAGGAGCGGGCCACCCCGTTCATGGTGCTGCTCGCCGGGTTCGCCGCGCTGATGTCGCGGTACGCGGCCCAGGACGAGGTCTCGGTGGTGACCCCGGTGGCGAACCGCCCCCGGGTCGAGCTGGAGACGATGGTCGGGTCCTTCGTCAACTCGGTCGTCGTGCGGGTCGACACCTCCGGCGCGCCCACCTTCCGGGCCCTGGTGGGACGGGTCCGCGATCTCGTGCAGCAGGGCATGGCGCACGGCGAGGTGCCCTTCGACACGGTGGTGGAGGCGGTCGACCCGGAGCGCGACCTCGGCCACACGCCCCTCGCGCAGGTGATGTTCGCCCTCGTCGAGGACCAGGCGTTGGAGGTCGAGGCGGCGGGGTTGCGGGTCACGGCCGTCGAACACCACCTGCCGATCAGCAAGCACGACCTGACGGTCGAGGTGTGGCCGGACGCCGACGGCCGGCTGCGGGGGCTGGCCGAGTACGCGACCGACATCCTCGACGAGCGCACGGTGGCGCGGATGGCCGCTCACCTCGGCGTTCTGCTGGTCGGTCTGACCGCCGCGCCGGACGCCCCGGTCGGGATGGCCCGCCTCCTGTCCGCTGAGGAGACCCGGGCGGCGGTCGTGGACGGCAACCGCACCGAGGACCCGCTTCTCGGCGACGTGCGCGCGCACGAGCTGTTCGCTCGGCAGGCCGCCCGTACCCCTGACGCGCCCGCGCTCCTGGTCGGCGACCTGACTGTCACGTTCGGAGAGTTGGACCGCCGGGCCGACGCCCTCGCCGCGCGGCTGCGCCGGCACGGGGTGGGCCCGGAGACCCGCGTCGGCCTCTTCCTGGACCGGGGTGTCGACCTCGTCACGGCCGTGCTGGCCACCCTCAAGGCCGGGGGCGCGTACGTGCCACTGGACGTGGGCGAGCCCGCCGAGCGGGTGCGGTTCATGCTCACCGACGCCGAGGTGCGGGTGGTCGTCACCAGCGCGGGCCGGCTCGCGGACCTACCGGACACCGACGTGTCGGTGCTGCTGCCCGACGACGAGGAGGACGCCACCACCGACCTGCCGCCGCTGCCGCGTCCGCACCCGGACAGCGCCTGCTACGTGATCTACACCTCGGGCTCGACGGGGCGACCCAAGGGTGTGGTGGTCACCCACCGCGGCCTGACCAACTACCTGGCGTGGAGCCTGCGGGCGTACCGGGTGGCCGAGGGCGGGGGCGCGCCCCTGGTCTCGCCGTTGCGATTCGACCTGTCGGTGACGACGCTGTTCTGTCCGCTGCTGGCCGGGCGCCCGGTGGTGCTCGTCGCCGACGGCACCGAGCTGGAGACCCTCACCGAGCTGCTCGGCAGCGACCTGGACCTCGGGCTGGTCAAGCTCACCCCGGCCCACCTGGAGGCGCTGGACCGGGCCGTTCCGAGCCGGACCATCGCTGCGAACGGCTATCTGATCGTCGGTGGCGAGTCGCTGCACGGCACCACCGCCGCCGCCTGGCGGCGCCGGGCTCCGGGCCTGCGGATCGTCAACGAGTACGGGCCCACCGAGACCGTCGTCGGCTGCTGCGTGCACGAGGTGCACGACGGCACCGACCTGTCCGGTGTGGTGCCGATCGGTCGTCCGATCGCCAACACGCGGCTCTACGTGCTGGACGGCAACCTGCTGCCGGTGCCGCCCGGCACGGTCGGCGAGCTGTACGTGGCCGGTGCTGGCGTGGCCCGTGGCTACCACGGTCGGCCGGACCTGACCGCCGGGCGCTTCCTGCCCGACCCGTTCGCCCCGACGCCGGGGGAGCGCATGTACCGCACCGGTGACCTCGTCCGGGTGCGACCCGACGGCGAGCTCGACTGCCTGGGCCGGGTCGACACCCAGGTGAAGATCCGGGGGTACCGGGTCGAGTTGGCGGAGATCGAGGCCACCCTGACCCGGCTGCCGCAGGTCCGCGAGGCGGTGGTCCTGCTGCGTACCGACCGGCCTGGTGAGGAGCGGTTGGTCGCGTACGTCACAGCGGCCGGGGATTCCGCGGCCCACGACCCGCGTGACGCGCTGCGCGCGGAACTGCCGGACTACATGGTGCCGGAGGTCGTCGTCACGCTCGACGCGCTGCCGTTGGCCGCCAACGGCAAGGTGGACCGGGCGGCGCTGCCCGCGCCCACGGCGGCCGAGCCGGCGCCCACTCTGGCCGCTCCGCAGAGCCGGCTGGAGGAGGCCATCGCCGAGGTCTGGGCCGATGTGCTGGGGCGGCCGGTCGAGTCGATCGGGCGGGACGCGAACTTCCTCGACCTGGGCGGGCACTCCCTGCTCGCGGTCCGGGCCATGGCCCGGCTGCGTAAGAAGCTCGACATCGAGCTGCCGCTGGCGGTGTTCCTGGAGTCCACCTCGTTGGCCGACCTGGGGACCCGGATCGAGGCGCTCGGCGGGCGGGCCCCCCGGCCCGGTCTCGTCGCCGTCCCGAGGACCGGCCCGGTGCCGTTGTCGCACGCGCAGGGCCGCCTGTACTTCCTCAACCGGCTCGCCGAGGACAGCGCGTTCTACAACGTGCCCCTCGCGCTGCGCTTCGACGGTGACCTGCGCGTCGACGCGCTGCGGGCGGCCTTCGGCGCGCTGTGGAACCGGCACGAGGGGCTGCGCACCCGGTTCCCGTCCGTGGACGGCGAACCGGTGCAGGAGTTCCTGCCGGTCGACGCCGTGGCGTACGCCGAGGTGGACGTGCGGGGCGACGCCGACCCGGAGGGTCGGCTGGCCGCCCTCTTCGACGCCGAGGGGCGCACTCCGTTCGACCTGGCCGCCGGGCCGCTGCTGCGCGGCACCCTGGTGCGGGTACGCCCCGACTCGCACGTGCTGCTGTTGACGCTGCACCACACCGTCTCCGACGGCTGGTCCCTGAACATCGTGTTGGACGACCTGGTGACGCTCTACCGGGAGATCGCCCAGGGGCAGCCGTCCTCGTTGCCCGAGCTGACACACACCTATGTGGACTACACGTTCTGGCAGCGGTCCTGGCTGACCGGTGCCGAGCTGGACGACCAGCTCGACTGGTGGAAGCGGCAGCTCGACGGCGTACCCACGCTGGACCTGCCGACCGACCGGCCGCGACCAGCGGTGCAGACCTTCCGCGGAGCGCGCCACGACGTCAGCTGGTCGGCCGAGCGGTCCCGGGCGGTGGCCGACCTGGCCCGGCGGGAGAAGGTCTCCCTGTTCATGGCGTTGCTGGCCGGCTTCGACGTGCTCATGGCCCAGCTCAGTGGCCAACGGGACATCACCGTCGGCACGCCCGTGGCCAACCGCACCAGCACCGAGTTGGAGAAGCTCGTCGGGTTCTTCGCCAACACCCTGGCACTGCGGGTCGACCTCTCCGGGGACCCCACCTTCCGCGAGGTGCTGCGGCGGGTCCGCAGCACGGCGCACGGTGCGTTCGCCCACCAGGACGTCCCCTTCGAGATGGTCGTCGACGCGGTGGCGCCCACCCGCAGCCTCAGCCACTCACCGCTGTTCCAGGTGCGCTTCGCGTTGCAGAACGCCCCGGGCGGCCTGCCCGACCCGGGCCCCGGCCTCACCCTCACGTCGATCGACAACGAGCAGTGCACCGCCCGCTTCGACCTGCTGATCGACCTGTGGGAGACCGAGGACGGCATCGAGGGGCACGCCGAGTACAGCACCGACCTGTTCGACGAGGGCACAGTCGAGGCGATGATGAGCCGCCTCGGAGTGCTGATGGACCGGTTGGTCGATGACCCCGACCAGCGCGTCTTCGACGTGGATCCCCTCCTGCCGGGCGAACGGGAGCGTCTCGACGCGCTCGCGCACGGTCCGGCGCTGCCGGTTGGCGCAGTGCACCGCACGCTCACCGCCCGGGTGGCCGAGCAGGCGCGACGCCGACCCGACGCTCCGGCGGTCACCAGCGGCGAGACGACCCTCTCCTACGGCGACCTGCACCGCCGCAGCGGTGACCTGGCCCGGGTGCTCGCCGAACACGGCGCGGGCCCGGAAACGACTATCGCCCTGCACCTCGACCGGGGCGTCGACGTCGTGGTGGCGGCGTTGGCGGTCCTGGAGACGGGCGCCGCGTACGTGCCGCTGGACCCCGCGTACCCCGCGCAGCGGTTGGCCGCGATCGTGGCGGACGCCCGGCCGGCGATGACGCTCACCACCCGCGACCTGGCGGGTCGTACGCCCCAGGGCGCGGGCGAGGTGGTGACGATCGAGGACCTGCCGGCCCCGGTGGGCCCCCGGCCGACACCGGCGCTGCGACCGGAGCACCCGGCCTACGTGGTCTACACCTCCGGCACCAAGGGGCTCCCCAAGGGTGTGGTGGTGACCCACGGCGGGCTTTCCGCGTACCTGGACGGGCTGCCGGCCGCGCTGGCCCTGCCCGATGAGCCGGTGTTCCTGCACACCGCGTCGTTCGCGTTCTCGTCCTCGGTGCGGCAGTTCGCCGTTCCGCTGGCGCTGGGCGGCCACGTGGTCGTCGCCGGGCGCGCGCACCTGGCCGACCCGTTGGCGCTGCTCACCTTCGTCACCGCGCACGGCGTGCAGGTGCTGGACCTGGTGCCGTCGTACCTGCGGGTCCTGCTGCCGGCGCTCACCTCGCCCGGCGGGTGGCGGCCACGGGTGGTGCTCACCGCCAGCGAGCCGCTGCGCTACGAGCTTCCCGAGGCCATCCGCAACGCGCCGGGGACGGCACCCCGACTGGTCAACATGTACGGCCAGACCGAGACGACGGGCATCGTCGCCGTGTCGGAGGTCCGCATCGACCGGGCGGGCCGCCAGGCGGTGGTGCCGCTCGGTCGGCCGATCCCGGGCGCGCGGCTGTACGTACTCGACGAGAGGCTGCGGCCGGTGCCGACCGGCCTGCCCGGCGAAATCGTCGTCGGGGGTGCGGGCCTGGCCCGCGGCTACCTGGGGGACGCCGCGTTGACCGCCGAGCGGTTCGTGCCCGACCCGCTGGGCACGCCGGGCGACCGGCTCTACCGCACCGGTGACCGGGGGCGGCTGCTGCCGGACGGCACCGTGGAGTTCCTGGGCCGGATCGGCGACCAGGTCAAGATCCGGGGGCACCGGGTCGAGCCGGACGAGGTCGCCTCGGCGCTGTCCGCCCTGGACGGCGTGGGCGAGTGCGTGGTGCTGTGCGACGACGACGGTGCGGACGACCGGCGGCTGGTGGCCCACGTGGCGCTGCGGCCGGGTGCCGCGCTCTCCACCGACGACCTACGTGCGGCGCTGCGAGAGCGGCTGCCGGACTACATGGTGCCGACGGTGGCGCTCGTCGACCGCCTGCCCCGGCTGCCCAACGGGAAGGTCGACCGGGCCGCGTTGACGCCGTCGACCCCCACCGCGGCTCCGGCCACCGCCGCTGCCACCGCCACCGCCGAGACCCGACGTGGACCGGTGGAGGGGATCCTGACCGGGATCTGGCGGGAGGTGCTGCGGGTGCCGTCGGTGGGTCCGGAGGACAACTTCTTCGCCCTGGGTGGGGACTCGCTGCACGTGATCCGGGTGGTGGACCGGGCTCGTAAGGCGGGTGTGGTGATCACGCCCGCGCAGTTCATCGCGTACCCCACCATCGCCGCGCTCGCCTCGGTCGCGACCGCCGCGCAGACGCCCGCCGACAAGGCGCGGGAGGTCCTGACCGGGATCTGGCGGGAGGTGCTGCGGGTGCCGTCGGTGGGTCCGGAGGACAACTTCTTCGCCCTGGGTGGGGACTCGCTGCACGTGATCCGGGTGGTGGACCGGGCCCGTAAGGCGGGTGTGGTGATCACCCCCGCGCAGTTCATCGCGTACCCCACAATCGCCGGCCTCGCGTCGGTGGCCGGTGGGCAGACGACCGCCGGCGCGGGTGGTGACGGAGGCCGGCGTACGGACCCCGGTGTGGTCCCGCTCGTCGCGTCGCACGTGGCCTTCGCCGAGCGGAACTTCGCCGACCCGCACAAGTACACGCACATCTTCATGTTCGATGCGCTGCGGGCACTCGACCCGGCGCTGGTGGAGCGGGCCGTGGCGGCGGTGATCACCCATCACGACTCGCTCCGGATCAGCTTCCCCCGGCCCGGGGGCCGGTTGTCGGTCCGGGTCAACGAGCCCTACCAGCCCACGCCGTTCACCAGCGTGGACCTGTCCGCCCTCGACCCGGCGGACCAGGAGGTCGCCTTCCGGCGCCTCGACCGCACCCTGCACCGCAAGCTCGACATCGAGAACGGGCCGCTGCTCCAGGTCGCCCTGGTCCGCTTCGGGGCCAACCGTCCCGATCTGCTCGTGGTGATCGTTCACCACCAGTTGATGGACAACAGCTCCTGGGACGTCCTGATGGCGGATCTCCAGACCGCGTACCAGGCCGTGGAGGCCGGCGAGGAGCCGCGCCTGCCGCTGCCGACGGCGTCGTTCGCCGAGTGGTCCCGCAACCTGGACGCGCTCGCCCATGGCACCGAGTTGACCGAGGACATCGCGTACTGGACGGCGCTGGCCAAGGAACCCGTCCCGACCTGGCCGCTGGACCACCTCGACGGAGACGACTGCATGTCGTCGGAGGAGACGGTGGTGGTCGGGCTCGACGCGGAGGAGACCGCCGCGCTGCGCCGGCTGGTGCCGCAGGAGTACGGCCTGAGCGTCAACGACGCGCTGCTGGCCGCCACCCTCCAGGGCTTCACCGACTGGTCCGGTCAGTCGTCGATCCTGGTCGACCTCGTCGCCCGGGGTCGGGAGATGGGCGGTCAGGACCTCGACCTGTCCCGTGCCATCGGCCGGTTCTCGATGACCTCACCCCGGCTCGTCCGCCGACCCGAGAAGCCCGGCCCGAGGGCGCTGCTGGAGTCGGTCCGTGAGCAGATCGAGGCGGTGCCCCGGCGCGGCCTCGCCTTCGGCCTGCTGCGCTACCTCGGTGGGCATCCGGCGGTGGCGGACGCGCTCGCTCCGCTCGGCAAGCCGGACATCCTGCTCAACAACTGGGGCGAGTTCGCCCATGAGCCCGAGGAGTCGCCGCTGCTCGGGCCGGCCATGGACGACTCCTGGCCGATGCCGAAGCTGCAACGCATGCACCGACTCCAGGTGTTCGCGCGGTTCGCCAACGGCGAGCTCAGCCTGCACCTGAAGTACAGCAGGAACCTCAACGAGCGGACGAGCATCGAGCGGCTCGCCGCCCTGACCCTGGCCGCCCTCCGGTCGTTCGTCCGGCCGGACGCCGACTGACCCGGACCACGACCCGACGTACGCGGAAGGACCTCCGACATGGACCACGTGAAAGAGAGCTGCCTGTTCCCGGAGCGCAACCGGGTGGCCTGCATCGAGGCCACCTCGCCCGGCATCTCGCCAGCGCAATGGGCCACCGAGCACCTCGACCTGATCAACGACCGACTGGACAGCCACGGCGCTGTCCTGCTGCGCGGGTTCGACGCCCCGGACGCGCCGGCCTTCTCCGCGTTCGTCAAAGTCTTCGGCGAGGAGATGGCCGAGTACACCTACCGGTCCACGCCGCGCAGCAAGGTCGGCGACGTCTACACCTCCACCGAGTACCCGGCCAGCGAGGTCATCCCGCTGCACAACGAGATGGCGTACACCAGCGTGTGGCCCCGGCGGTTGTTCTTCTACTCGAACATCCCGGCGCAGACCGGCGGGGAGACTCCGCTCGCCGACAGCCACGCCGTCTGGCAGCGCATCCCCGCCGAGGTGCGCGAGCGCTTCGAGCGGCACGGTGTGCGGTACGTGCGCAACTACCGGGTCGGTCTCGGGGTGTCCTGGCAGGAGACGTTCCCCGGGATGGACCGGGAGGCAGTGCAGGAGTTCTGCCGCGAGCGGGGCATCACCTACGAGTGGTTCGACGACGGCGCGCTGCGGACCACCGAGACCTGCCAGGCCGTCACCGTGCACCCCGTGTCCGGGCGGACGGTCTGGATGAACCAGGCCCACCTGTTCCACGTCTCCAACCTGCCCGAGGCCACCCGGGAGGCGCTGCTGGAACTGCTCGCCGAGGAGGACCTGCCGCGTAACGCGTACCTCGGCGACGGCAGCCCGATCACCGACGCCGACCTCGCGGCCATCCGCGCCGCGTTCGACGCGGAGTCCCTGGCCTTCCCCTGGCAGCAGGGTGACCTGCTGGTCGTCGACAACATGGCGATGGCGCACGGCCGGTCCAGCTTCACCGGGCCGCGCAAGACGTTGGTGGCGATGACCGGGTCGTACGGCAGTCGGGAGGCGGCGTGAGCGGGCTCGCCGAGAAGATCGCCTTCCTGGAGTCGCACGGGGTGGCCGAGTTGGCGCACTCGGAGGCCAACCTGCTGGCGCATCTGCGTGGCGTGCACGACCTGCTGGCCCAGTGGGGGTCGCGGCAGGAGCTGTGTGACGCGGGGTTGTTCCATTCGGTGTACGGCACGGAGATCTTCCCGACCGGTGCGATCCCGCACGAGCTGCGGCCCGCCGTGCGGGAGCTGATCGGTGCGGAGGCGGAGACGCTGGCGTACCTGTTCGGCACGGTTACCCGCAGCGCCCTCTTCGACGCCGCCTTCGACGGCCCGCCGTTCCTGCTCGAGGACCGCTCGGGCGGTTGCGTCGGTGTCAGCGCCGGCCAGTACGCCGACCTCGCCGCCCTGACCGTGGCGAACTGGCTGGAGCAACGTCCCCGGTTCGCCGAGTCAAGCAAGTTCAGCCGCGCCCGCGAGTTCGACGCCATGCGCCGCTATCTGCCGGACAGTGTCCGTACCGCCCTGGAGCGCGCCTACGGGTTCGCTCCGCTCGCCCTCGCTGGAAACGAGTAGACGCACCGTGTCGACAATCCCCACACCGGTCCGCCCGAGTGCCGAACAGGACGCGGGAGTGCTGTCCCGACTCTTCGTCCAATGGCCCTCGATCCTGGTGAAGGCGTCCCTGCGCCGACCACTGAAGCTGTCGGACAGCCTGACGCCGCCCCGGTACGACCACCTGGAGCGGGTGACCCCGGTCTTCGAGCGTGCCTGGGCCGCCCGGCGGGACCAACCTGACGGGCTGCGGCGGGCCCTCTACCAGACCTACCGCCGGCGGTTCTGGTGGGCGGGCCTGATCTTCCTGGCCTACCAGACCTGCGCGACCGTCGGGCCGCTGCTGGTGCGGGAGCTGATCGCCTGGTTCGAGGGCGACGGCCAGGGCCCGGTGGTGGAGGGTCTGCTGATCGCCGCCGGCCTGGCCGGCTTCTACGTCCTGGACGCGTTGAGCCACAAGCACCAGTGGTCCGAGGTGTGGAAGACCGCGCACTCGATCACCGCGCTGCTGCGGACCGAGATCCTGCGCAAGTACCTGCGGATGGACCGCGGCGCCCGACTGGCCCACCCCTCCGGGGAGGTCATCACCCTCGCCTCGTCCGACGCCCGGAGGGTCGGGCGGGTCGCGTTCACGCACATGGCGTGGGCGGTGCCGCTGGGCATCGCCGGCTCCTGCGTGGTCCTGTGGGTGCTGCTGGGCTGGGCGGCGCTGGTGGGCATCGTCATCCTCATCGCCGGCCTGTGGCTGTCGCACGTGGCCAACGAGAGGGTCTTCGCGCTGGTGCCGGCGATCCGGGACGCGAACGGCGTCCGGATCGGGCTGGTCGGCGAGTACCTGGGGGCCATGCGGACGCTGCGCACCCACGGGTGGGAGGACGTCGCCGAGCGGGCTGTCGGCCGGGAACGCGCGACGCTCAACGCGTTGCTGGTCCGCCGGCAGAAGCGGCTCGCCACGCTCTACCTGGTGAACGCCGCCGCGCCGGTCCTGATGGTGATGGCCACCCTGGTCACGTACGCGGCGCTGGGCAACGAACTGAAGGCGGCGGACGTGTTCGCGGCGATCGCCGTGCTCACCGTCCTCCGGTCCCAGCTGCCCGAGCTGGTGCGCTACCTGGACATGCGCAACGAGTGGCGGGTGGCGTTCGGGAAGGTGACGACCTTCCTGCGGGCCTCGGACACCGCCGAGGCGTCGACCGACGACGACGCGCCGGCCGGGGCGGTCGACCTCGACGGGGCGTCGTTCACCTGGCCGGGGGCCGACGCGGACGCCCGGCCGGTCCTGACCGGCGTCGACCTGCGGGTCGCGCCCGGTGAGTTGGTCTGCGTGCTGGGCCGGGTCGGCAGCGGCAAGTCCGCGCTGCTCGCGGCGCTGGCCGGTGCGCTGCCGACGGTCGCGGGTACCGCCCAGGTCGGCGGCAGCACCGTCTACCTGCCGCAGCGCCCCTGGATCATGCAGGGCAGCGTCGTCGACAACATCCGCTGCTTCTCGCCCGACGATCCGGACCGGTACGCGGCGGTCGTCCGCGCCACCGCCCTGGAGGCGGACCTGGCGGCGATGCCGGCCCGCGACGGCACGGCCATCGGCGAGCGGGGCGTGAACCTCTCCGGCGGGCAACGGCAGCGCATCGCGTTGGCCCGCGCCGCCTACGAGGACGCCGACGTCTACCTCTTCGACGACCCGACCAGCGCCGTCGACGACGCGGTCGCCGGCACCATCCTGGAGGCGCTGTTCGACGGGGTGCTCGCCGGGCGTACCCGGATCGTTGCCACCCACCGCCTCGACGTGGCCCGTCGGGCCGACCGGGTGGTGGTCCTCGACGGCGGCCGGGTGGTCGCGGCGGGCCGGTTCGCCGACGTCGCCGCGCAGATGCCGGACCTGCTGCCGGCCATGGCCGCCGAGGCCGCGACGCCGTCCGATCCGGACGGCGCCGCGCTGGACGAGGTGGCCGAGGACATGGCCGCCGAGGAGGAGGAGACGGTCCGCGCCGGTAAGGTCGGTTCCGCCACCTACCGCCGTTACCTGCAGGTGCTGACCCCGGGCCTCCTCGCCGTCGTCCTGCTCGGCCTGGCCGTCGGCGGGCAGGCCGTCCTGGGCGGCTCGTCGTTCTGGCTCGGCCACTGGACCGAGCACGCCGGGCAGGACACGCTGTACTACGCGGGCGTGTTCGCCGCCATCGGTCTGCTGGCGCTCGTGCTGGATCGCGGGCTGTTCAGCTTCGCCTTCGCCCGGGGTGTGTCCGCCGGCCAGAACCTGCACGGGTCGATGCTGAACCGGGTCTTCCGGGCCCCCCTGTCGTTCTTCGACCGCAACTCCTCCGGACGCGTCCTGGCGCGGTTCTCCGGTGACATGGAGACCATCGACCTGGAGTTGCCGGAGACCACGATGGACACCCTCCGGGTCGCCGTTGGCCTGGTCGTGCCGTTGGCGGCGCTGGCCTTCACCAGTCCGCTGATGCTGGTGGCAGCCCCGCTGCTGCTGGTGGTCTACCTCCGGTGGCAGCGGCTCACCCGGGCCAGCACGGTCGAGGCGTCCCGGCTGTCGAAGCAGGCGAACGAGCCGATGCTCGCGCTGCTCAACGAGGCCGTCGACGGGGTGACCTCGATCGAGGGCCGGAACAGCCGGGTGCGCGGATACCAGGCCGCGTTCGGTGAGCGGGTCCGCGTCGCGCACCACGCCGACTACACGGTCAACGCGCTGTCGCGGCACTTCAACCTGAAGCTCGACATGCTCGGCGCGGTCGTCCTGCTGACGTACGGGGTGCTGATCGTCGCCGTGGGCGGGATCGGCGCCGGGCTGGCCGGTGTCGGGATCAGTTTCGTGTACGCGCTGATGGAGGCGCTGGCGATGAGCCTGATGACAGTGCAGATGATGGACCTGTCGCTGGCGAGCTTCGAACGTGTCGACGACTACACCCGGCTGCCGGTCGAGCCGACCGACGGGCGACCGGCCCCGGCTGGTTGGCCCACCGCCGGCGAGGTCCACTTCGAGAACGTCACACTGCGCTATTCCGAGGGTGGCCCGGCCGCGCTGAACGGCGTGTCGTTCGACGCCCCGGCGGGCAGCAAGATCGGCATCGTCGGCCGGACCGGCAGCGGCAAGTCCAGCCTGTTCACCGCGCTGCTGCGGTTCGTGCCAGCCGAGCAGGGGCGCATCCTCATCGACGGGGTGGACACCGCCACGCTGCGGCTGGCCGACCTGCGGGCCGCCGTCGAGGTGGTACCGCAGGATCCGGTGCTGCTGCCCGGCACCCTGCGGGACAACATCGACCCGACCGGTGCGTACCCCGACGCGGAGGTCACCGCCGTCCTCACCAAGGTGGGTCTCGCCGACCGGCTGCTCGGCGTGGGCGGTGGCGGTCTCGACGCGGTCCTGTCCGCCGGCGGCGGACAGCTCAGCGCCGGTGAACGACAGCTGCTCTGCCTGGCCCGGGCGTTGCTGCGGGACGCGAAGCTGGTCCTCATCGACGAGGCCACGTCGAGCCTCGACGCCGAGACCGACGCCCGCATCCAGCGGCTGCTGGCGGTGGACCTCGCCGACGCGACGGTGCTCACCATCGCCCACCGCCGGGAGACCCTGGCCGGCGCCGACCGGGTGGTGACGCTCGACGGTGGGCTGGTGGCCCGGGTGACCGACAGCGATCCGGCCGGGGTGCTGGCCGGGGCGACGAACCCGGTCGGGCAGCGCGCAGGCCAGTCGAGTCTCGGGGAGCCGGTGCAGTGACCGGGTCGCGTGCGATGGCCGCGGAGGCGGACGCGCTCGCCCACTGGCGGGCCGGGCTGGCCGGCGTACCCACCCTGGACCTGGTCACCGACCGGGTCCGCCCGGCCCGTCGACGCCAGCACACCGACCGGGTGACGCTCACCGTCGGCCCGGACACCACCCGACGGCTGCACGCGGTGAGCGCGGCGGTGGGCGTCGCGCCCTCCGTGCCGTTGCTCGCCGTGGGGCAGGTGGTGCTGGGCCGGCACGCCGGCACCCGGGACCTGGCCACCGCGACGCCGCTGGACGACGCCCTGGTGCCGTTGCGCGGCAGGTGGGACGACGACCCGTCGGCCGCCGACCTGTTCGCGCGGGTCGACGCCGGGTTGCGGGAGGCCTCGCCGTACACCGGCGTCCCGCTGCACCGGGTGGCCGAGGCGCTCGGCCTACCCCACGACCCGAGTCGTGCCGCGCTCTGCCCGGTCGTGCTGGGGGTGGGAGCGGCCCCCGCCACCACCGGGGAGGTGCCGCCCGATCTGAGCGTGCTCTGGGACGAGCCGGGGCCCGACAGGGCGTCCGGCGTCCTCGCCTACGACCCGGATCTGTTCGACAGCGCGACGATGCGCCGGTTCGCCGATCACTACCTGACGTTGCTCGACAACGCCCTGACCGACCCCGAGGCGCCGATCTCCACCCTGGTGCACACGTCGGTGCGGGAGCGCGAGCTGATCGCCCGGTGGGGCACCGGCGGCGGTACGGCAGGTCCGCCGAGCGTGCCGGCGGCGTTTCTCAGCCAGGCCGAGGCGACGCCGGACGCCGTCGCTCTGGAGTACGACGGCACCACCCTCACGTACGCCGAGGTGCGCGCCCGGGCCGATGCCCTGGCGACCGTCCTGACCGGACACGGGGTCACCCCGGGCAGTGTCGTCGGCCTGGCGATGGGCTCGTCCGCGCAGCTCGTCGTGGCGATGCTCGCGGTGCTCGCCACCGGGGCGGCGTACCTGCCCCTGGACCCGTCCTACCCCGAGGCCCGGCGGGAGTTCATGCTGCGCGACAGCGGGGCGCGGCTGCTGCTCGCCGACGGTCCGGTGGCCGTCGTCGACGACCTGCCGGTGCTGCGGCTCGACCGGCTGGTGCTGCCCGCGGGACGGTCCGCGCCGACGTGGCCGCCGACGTACCCGACCCAACGGGCCTGCGTCCTCTACACCTCCGGGTCGACAGGGCGGCCGAAGGGGGTCGAGACCACCCACGGCGGGATCGTCCGGCTGGTTCACCGCGCCGACTACTTCCCCGTCGGGCCCGCCGACGCGGTCGCCCAGGCGGCCAACGTGTCGTTCGACGCGGCGAGCTTCGAGGTGTGGGGTGCGCTGCTCAACGGCGCGCGCCTGGTGGGCATCCCCAAGGACGACGTGCTCACGCCGTCCCGGCTGGGTCATCGACTCGCCGAGCACGGCGTCACGGTGCTGATGCTCACCACCGCCCTGTTCCACAGGTGCGTGGACGCCGACCCGGCGATGTTCGCCCCGCTGCGCGCCCTCTACTTCGGCGGCGAGCCGGCCGACGCCCGCCGGGTCGCCACGCTGGCCGCCGCCCTGCCGGGCCTGCGCCTCGTCAACGGGTACGGCCCGACCGAGTGCACCACGTTCTCCAGCACCTGGGACGTGACCGACCTGCCCGGCGACGCGGCGCGGACCCCGATCGGCCGACCGATCGGCGGGGAGCTGCTCTACGTCCTCGACGACCACGGCCGGCTGACCGGCATCGGCGCACCGGGGGAGCTGTTCATCGGCGGCGCCGGTCTCGCGCACGGTTACGTCGGCCGGCCCGACCTGACCGCCGAGCGGTTCGTACCGAGCCCCTTCGAGCCCGGCGCCCGCGTCTACCGCACTGGTGACGTGGTGCGGTGGCGCGAGGACGGTCAACTGGAGTGCCTGGGCCGGGCCGACCAGCAGGTCAAGATCCGCGGTGTCCGGATCGAGCCGGACGAGATCGCCAGCACCCTCACCACCTGCCCGGGCGTGCGGGCCGCCGCCGTCACCGTGCACGGGGACGGCGACGAACGTCGGCTCGTCGCCTACGTCGTCCCGGACGACGCCCCGGTCCCGGCGGGTGAGCTGCGCGCCCACCTCGCCGCCCGGCTGCCCGAGGCGATGGTGCCGACCTGGTACGTGCCGCTGGCGGTGTTGCCGGTCACCCCGAACGGCAAGGTGGACCGCCAGGCGCTGCCCGCGCCCGACGCGCACCACGGCGTCCGGGCCGCCGACGGCGTGCCGCCCAGCGGCCCGATCGAGGAACTGGTCGCGCGGACGTGGCAGGACCTGCTCGGCGTGCCGGTGGTGTCCGCCGCCGACGACTTCTTCGCCCTCGGCGGCCACTCGCTGCTCGCCGCGCAGATGGTGGCGCGGATCGCCGCCACCGCCGGCGTGCGGCTGGGCGTCCGCGCCGCCTTCGAGGCGCCCACCGTCGCCGCGCTCGCGGCACGCGTCGCCGACGCCGGCCCGGACGACGCCCGCCCGCCGGTGCCGGCCGCCGGCCCCGGGCCGCACCCCCTGTCGTACGCCCAGCAGCGGCTGTGGTTCCTCGACCGGCTCGACGCCGGTCAGGCGGTCTACTCGGTGCCGCTGGTGCTCACCGTGGACGGCCCGCTCGACGTCGACGCCCTCGACGCCGGCCTGCGGGGGCTGGTGACGCGGCACGCGGCGCTGCGGACCCGGCTGGTGACGATCGACGGCGAGCCCCGGCAGGTCGTGGACGACGAGCCAGCGGTCGTCCTCACGGTGGACGACCTGCGCGACCGGGCCGACCGTGACGAGCAGGCCGACGCGCTCCTGCGCCACGTCGCCGCCCGACCCTTCGACCTCGCCACCGGGCCGCTGGCCCGCTGGCACCTGGTCCGGCTGACCGACGAGCACGCGATGCTCCTGATGACGTTGCACCACGCGGTCTGTGACGGCTGGTCGATCGGAGTGCTGATCCGTGACCTCGGCGCGTTCTACGCCGCCCGGACCATCGGCACGCCCGCACCGGCCCCGCTCACCGTCGAGTACGTCGACTACACCCTGTGGCAGCGCGCGCTGCTGGCCGGCGACGCGCGGACGACCCAGCTCGCGTACTGGGTGGACCGGCTCGCGGGTGCGCCCGCGGCACTGGACCTCCCGACCGACCGTCCCCGCCCGGCCACCGCCCGACACCGGGGGGAGACGTTCGACGTACGGCTGCCCGCCGCCCTGGTCGAACGCCTCGACGCGGTGGGACGGCGGCACGGCGTCACCCGGTTCATGGTGCTGCTCGCCGCGTTCCAGCTGGTGCTGGGCCGGTACGCGGACATCCGCGACGTCAGTGTCGGCAGCCCGGTGTCCGGGCGTACCCGCTCCGAGTTCGACGACCTGGTGGGTTTCTTCGTCAACACCGTCGTGCTGCGGACCCGTTGGCAGGACGCCGAGACCTTCGTCGACGTGCTGGCCCGGGCGCGGGACGCGGTGCTCGGCGCGTACGAGCACCAGGACGTCCCGTTCGAGCAGGTCGTCGAGGCGGTCCGGCCACCACGCGACCTCAGTCGTACCCCGCTGTTCCAGGTCATGCTGTCGGCACAGAACCTGCCCGAGCGGACCGACGCGGTACCCGGCCTGTCGGTCGGGGTGACCGAGCCACCCGGCCGGGTGGCGAAGTTCGACCTCACTGTCGCCTGGGACGAGGTGCCCAGCGCCACGGGCGAGCTGCGCGGCACAGTGGAGTACGACGTCGACCTGTTCGACAGGGGCACCACCGAGCGGCTGGCGCACAGTTACCGCACCCTGCTGGAGTCGGCGCTGAGCGCCCCGGACGCCCCGGTGTCCACCCTGGACCTGCTGCCCGGCCCCGAGCCGGTCCCGTCGGTCGGCGGGTCGACCGAGGCGCCGGCCGCGTCGACTCTGCATGGCCTGGTCGCCGCCGCCGCGGCGCGCTGGCAGCAGCGCCCGGCGCTGGTGCAGGGCGACCGGCAGGTCAGCCACGCGGAGCTGGACGGCCGTGCCGCCGCGGTGCACGCCCACCTGACCGCCCGGGGCGTACGCCCCGGTGACACCGTCGCCGTCCTGCTGGAGCGCAGCCCCGACTGGCCGGCGGCGTTGCTCGGCGTCCTGCGCGCCGGGGCCGCGTACGTGCCACTGGACCCGGCGATCCCGCCGAGACGGTTGGCGCACGTCCTCGCCGACTCGTCGGCGGTGCTGCTGCTCGGCTCCCGCGAGACCGGCCCGCCCGCCGTCGACCTGCCGTTCGTCGCGATCGAGGACGCGGTGCTCGCCGCCCCGGCCGCCGCCGGCCCGCCGGTGCACCCGTCGGCGCCGGCGTACGTGCTCTACACCTCGGGCACCACCGGGCAACCCAAGGGTGTCCGCGTCAGCCACGCCAACCTGGTGCACACCCTGGAGGCGGTGGCCGGGCACTACGCGCTCACCCACGCCGACCGGGTGCTCCAGCTCGCCGCGCTCGGCTTCGACGTGGCCGTCGAGGAGCTGTTCGGGACGCTGATCCGGGGCGGGGCCGTGGTGTTGCCGCCGGCCGGGCCGGTGCCCGGTCTCGACGAGTTGACCGCGCTGGCCCGCCGGGAGCGACTCACAGTGCTCAACCTGCCGGCGTCGTACTGGCACGAGTGGGTGGCGGTGCTGGACCGTCACCCGCCCGCCTCCTGTCCGGAGCTGCGGCTCGTCGTGGTCGGCAGCGAGCGGGTCGACGCGGGACGGCTCGCCCAGTGGCGCGCCGCCGCGCCGGAGGTGCGCTGGCTCAACGCGTACGGCCCGACCGAGGCCACCATCACCGCCACAGTGCACGAGCCCGGAGGCGACCGGGAGCCGGTCACCGGCAGCGTCCCGGTGGGACTGCCGCTGCCGGGGGTGCGGGCGTACGTCCTCGATCGTGGACTGCGGCCGGTGCCGCGCGGGGTCCCGGGGGACCTGTGGCTCGGCGGACCGGGGGTGGCGCAGGGCTACGTCGGGGATCCGGCCCGCACCGCCGTCAGCTTCCTGCCCGACCCGTGGGGCCGGCCCGGCGACCGCATGTACGGCACCCGGGACCGGGTCCGCCTCGGTGTCGCCGGGGTGCTCGAGTTCCTCGGCCGGGAGGACGACCAGGTCAAGGTGCGCGGCTTCCGGATCGAGCTGGGCGAGATCGAGGCGGCGCTCGGCGCCCACCCCGCGGTCGGGGAGGCGGCGGCGGTGCTGCGCGAGGACGTGCCGGGCCGACCCACGCTGGTCGGTTACGTGACGCCCGGCGACGTGGACGTGGCGCTGCTGCGCGCGCACCTGGCCGACCGGCTGCCCGGGTACATGGTGCCGGCCACGATCGTCACGCTGGACCGGCTGCCCCGCAGCGAGCGCGGCAAGGTCGACCGGGCCGCCCTCGCGCCGCCCGCCGCCCCCACCCCTGCCGGGGTGGGTGTGCCCGGCAGCGAGTTGGAGCGCGCGGTGGCGGCGATCTGGCGCGACGTGCTGGTGGTCGACGAGGTGGGCGTCGACGACAACTTCTTCGACATCGGTGGGCACTCGCTGCTCGTGATGCGGGTGCAGACGCACCTGTCCGAGCGGCTGGGACGCACGGTGCCGGTGGTGGAGCTGTTCCGCCACCCCACAGTGCGGGCACTCGCCCGGCACCTGGCGTCCGGGGACCGGACGCCGGCGATGTCCGCCGCGCACCACCGCGCCGAGACACGCGCCGCCATCCAACGGGCGCGCACACCGCGACGTCGGCCGGGCCGGCATCACGACAGGGGGGACGCATGATGACCGAGGAACGTACGCTGCCCGACACCGCCATCGCCGTCGTCGGAATGGCGCTCCGGGTTCCCGGGGCCGCCACTCTCGATGCCTTCTGGAGCAACCTGCGCGACGGGGTGGAATCGCTCACCACCCTCGACGACGCCGACCTGATCGCCGACGGCGTCGCACCCGAGGAGTTCAACCACCCCGACTACGTCCGTGCCCTCGGCGTCCTCGACGACCCGGCCGGCTTCGACGCCCGCTTCTTCGGGTTCTCGGCCCGTGAGGCGCAGCTGCTCGACCCGCAGCACCGGATCTTCCTGGAGTGCGCCTGGGAGGCGTTGGAGCACGCCGGTCACCCGTTCGACTCCACGACACCGGTGACAGGTGTCTACGCCGGGGTGGGGGAGAGCTCGTACCTGCTGCACAATCTGCTGCCCAACGCGGACCTGGTGGCCCGGGTCGGGGCGTTCCAGACCTCCATCGGCAACGACAAGGACTTCCTGCCGACCCGGGTGTCCTACAAGGTCAACCTGCGGGGCCCCAGCATCAGCGTGCAGACCGGCTGCTCCACCTCCCTGGTCGCCGTGCACATGGCCGCGCAGGCGCTGCTGGCCGGTGAGTGCGACGTCGCGCTGGCCGGCGGCGCGACGGTCATCGCCCGCCGCCGTGGCTACCGGCACACCCAGGGCGGCATCCTCTCCGCCGACGGCCACTGCCGGGCTTTCGACGCCGAGGCGACCGGCGCGGTGGCCGGCAGTGGCGCCGGCGTCGTCGTGCTCAAGCGGCTCGCCGACGCGATGACGGACGGCGACCTGGTGCACGCCGTGATCCGAGGCTCGGCAGTGAACAACGACGGCGACCGCAAGGTCGGCTTCACCGCCCCGAGCGTGGACGGGCAGGCCGACGTCATCGCCGAGGCGCTCGCCGTCGCCGGGGTCGACCCCGGCACGATCGGTTACGTCGAGGCGCACGGCACCGGCACCCCGCTCGGTGACCCGATCGAGGTGGCCGCGTTGACGAGCGCCTTCGGTGACCTGCCGCCGGGCCGCGTCGGGCTCGGCTCGGTCAAGACGAACGTCGGGCACCTCGACACCGCCGCCGGGGTCGTCGGTCTGATCAAGACGGTGCTGGCGCTGCGGGCCGGCGAGATCCCACCGTCGTTGCACTTCCGCACCGCCAATCCCGAGCTGGGTCTTGACGCGAGTCCCTTCCACGTCGTCGCGGCCCGCACCCCGTGGCCCGACGGGGTGCGCCGTGCCGGGGTCAGCTCGTTCGGCATCGGCGGCACCAACGCGCACGTCGTCGTGGAGGAGGCCCCGACCCGCGTGGCGGGCCAGGAGAGCCGCCGGCGGCACGTGCTGCCCCTGTCCGCCGCCACACCCACCGCCCTCGACACGGCTGCCGAGCGGCTCGCCGCGCACCTGAGCGCCCACCCGGACACGCCGCTGGCCGAGGTGGCGTACACCCTGCAACGCGGCCGGCGGACCCTGCCGTACCGCCGGGCGGTCGTCGGGGGCAGCTCCGCCGAGGTGGTCGAGGTGTTGCGACGACCGGCGACCCGGCCGGCCGAGACCGCGACCGACCGCGCGGCGCTGTTCACCTTCCCCGGTCAGGGCGCGCAGCGCACCGGCATGGCGCACGCCCTCTACGTCGCTGAGCCGGTGTTCCGCTCCGAGGTGGACCGGGCCGCGGACCTGCTGACGCCGTTGCTCGACACGGACATCCGGGACCTGCTGTTCCCCGCCGACGACCAGCGGGAGAGCGCTGCGGAACAGCTCCAGCAGACCCGGTACGCGCAGCCGGCGCTGTTCGTCGTCGAGTACGCGCTGGCGAAGCTCTGGGCGCACTGGGGCGTACGGCCGGCGGGGCTGCTCGGGCACAGTGTGGGTGAGCTGGTGGCCGCCTGCCTGGCCGGGGTGTTCGCGCTGCCCGACGCGGTGCGCCTGGTCGCGGCACGCGGTCGGCTCATGCAGGCGGCGGAGCCGGGCGTGATGCTCGCGGTGCCGCTGGCCGAGGCCGAGCTGCTGCCGCTGCTCGACGATGTGCTGGACCTCGCCGCCGTCAACGGCCCCCGGCAGTGCACCGTCTCCGGGCCGCCCGAGGCCGTGGCGGCTCTTGAGGCCCGGCTGCGCGAGCGGGGGGTGGCCTCGACCCGGCTGGCCACCTCGCACGCGTTCCACTCCCGGGCGATGGCCGCTGCCGCGTCGGCGTTCGAGGCGGAGGTGGCCCAGGTGCCGCGCTCGGCGCCGGAGATCCCCTTCGTGTCGAACGTGACGGGTACCTGGATCACCGCCGAGTCGGCCACCAGCCCCGCGTACTGGTCCCGGCAACTGCGGTCGACCGTCCGCTTCGGCGACGGCCTGGCGGCGCTGCGCGACGCCGACGCCGACGCCGTGGTGCTGGAGGTCGGCCCCGGGCGAGCGTTGACCCGCCTCGCCGGTGGGTCGGTCGCCCGCGCGGTGGCGTCGCTGCCGTCGGCCGGTCGGGACGCCGACGCCGAGTCGGAGCTCCTCGCCGCCGCCGGTGCGCTGTGGCGGATGGGCGTCGCCATCGGGTGGGAGGCGCTGCACGGTGACGTGCCGCCCCGGCGGACGGTCCTGCCGGCCTACCCGTTCGAGCGGGAACGCTGCTGGGTCGATCCTCCCCGCGACGCGGTGACGAGCCGGGCGGGTGCCGACGGGCTCGTCGTGCGCGGCTACCGCCGGGCCGGCGGTGCCGGGCCGGCGACCATCTGGACCGGTGCCTGGCTGGCCGTCGACGCCGGTCTGCCGGACGGCGTCGTCGACGAGCTACGCACGGCGGGGGCCCGGGTGGTCGCCGCTGACCTCGATCCGGCCACCGGCGCGCTCCGCACGTCGCTGTCGCCGCAGGAGCGGGTCAGCGGGGTGCTGCTGGCGGTTCCACAGGGCGACCCGGCACTCACGCTCGCGGCCCTGGGCGACGCGCTCAGCAGGCGCGGCGACGCGTACGCCCGGGTGGTCGTCGTCACCGACGGCGCGCTCGACGTGACCGGCACCGAGACGCTGGTGCCGCCGCGCGGCGTGCTCGCCGGTTGGGCGACCAGCGGAGCCCCCCTCACCCGGACGCTGCTCGACGTGCTCCCGGCCACGACGCCGGTGGCCGCCCGCCGCCTCGCCGCCTCGGTGGTTCGAGAGGTCAGGTGCGCGGACCCCGAGCCGGTGGTGGCCCTGCGTGGCGGGCACCGCTTCCTGCCGCACGTCACCGCGGCTCCGGCTGCCGCCCCCGAGCGGCACACCGGTGCCCGATACCAGCTCGCTGGCGACACGGTGGTCGGTGCCGCGTTCCGGCGGGCCCTCACCACCGCCGGAGCGAGCGTCGACGACCCGGGGGGTGCCGGTCAGCCCGGTCCGGTGACCGTGCTGGTGCCGGTGGACGCCCGCACGTCCGCCGACGAGGCCCTGGCCACGCTGGCCGCGGCGGGCGTCGGCGCGCGGGAGCCGGTCACCGCCGTCGAGGTGCACCTGCTCGGCGGTACGCCGGACAACCCGCTCGCCGGCCACCTCGTCGCGCAGGCGGCGGCGCTCGGCCGGGAGTCCGACGCGGAGTGGGTGACCTACGGGTGGCCGGTGGCGGACCTGTCGGCCGTCGAACGGACAGCCGCCCGGGTGGTGGGCGCGGCGACCTCCACCGGGTACGTGGTGGTCACCGTGCTCGACGAGACCGAGGGCGGCGCGGCGGAGGACCCCGTCGAGGTCCACGCGGTCGAGGACCCCACCGAGCGTGAGGTGGCGGCGATCTTCGCCGACCTGCTCGGCGAACGGGACGTCGCGCCCACCGTCGGCTTCTTCGAGCTGGGTGGGCACTCCCTGCTCGCCGCTCAGCTCGTCGCCCAGGTGGGCCGGGTGTGCGGGGCGGACGTCCCGCTGCGCGCCTTCGTCGCCGACCCGACGGTCCGTGGCCTCGCCGCCGCGGTACGCGCGGCCCGCGCCGAGGCCGGTGTCAGCGGCCCCGAGTCGTTGCCGGCCGTCGTGCCGGACCCGGCGTCGGCGCACCTGCCGTTCCCGCTGACCGATGTGCAGCAGGCGTACTGGATCGGCCGCACCGGCGTGTTCGAGCTGGGCAACGTCGGCATGCACGGCTACGAGGAGTTCGACGTCCCCGAGCTGGACGTGTCGCGGTTGCAGCGGGCCCTGCGCCGGCTGATCCGGCGACACGGGTCGCTGCGTACCGTCGTGCTTCCGCACGGCGAGCAGCAGGTCCTCGACGAGGTACCGGACTACGTCGTCGTCACCGAGGACATGCGGGGTCGCCCGGCCGCCGAGGTGGACGCGAGCTTCGAGCGGACCCGCGCCGCCATGTCGCACCAGGTGTTCGTGCCGGACCGGTGGCCGCTGTTCGAACTGCGCGCCACACTGCTCGACGAGGGTCGGGGGCGGGTGCACTACAGCATCGACGGCCTGATCACCGACGCCTGGGCGTCGAGCATCGTGATGCGTGAGTTGACCCTGCTCTACCACGAGCCGGACGCGACAGTGCCCGAGCTGGAGTTGAGCTTCCGCGACTACGTGCTCGCCGCGCGGGCCGCGGAGTCGACCGAGCGGTACCAGCGCGCCGCCGCGTACTGGCAGGAGCGGGTGCCGACACTGGCCCTCGCCCCGGAGTTGCCGCTGGCGGCCGACCCGCACACCATCGCCGCGCCCCGCTTCGCCCGGCTCACCGGGCAGGTGCCGGCCGACGAGTGGGACGTCGTCAAGGCCGCCGCGTCCCGGCGCGGCCTCACTCCGACCGCGCTGCTGCTGGCCGCGTACGGCGAGGTGGTCGCCACCTGGTCGAAGAACCAGCGGTTCAGCCTCAACCTGCCGATGGCGCACCGGTTGCCGCTGCACCCACAGGTCGACGCGATCCTGGGTGACTTCACCTCGGTGACGCTGTTGGAGATCGACGCGGGCGGTGCGGCGTCGTTCGAGACCCGCGCCCGGACGATCCGGGACCAACTCCTCGCCGACCTCGACCACGGACTGTTCAGCGGTGTGCGGGTCGCGCGGGAGTTGAAGCGGGTACGCGGTGACGCCGCCGCCGTCATGCCCGTCGTGTTCACCAGCCTGTTCCAGGGCATCGGCGGGCACCCGCAGATCGGCGAGGTGGTCTACTCCATCTCGCAGACACCCCAGATCTGGATCGACACCCAGGTGTACGAGATGGACGGTGCCCTGGTGCTGGACATCGACGCCGTCGAGGGTCTCTTCCCCGAGGGCATGGTCGCCGCCATGCACGCGGCGACGCTGTCGGTGCTGCACTGGCTCGCCGCCGACGAGGCGCACTGGGCCGACCCGGTGCCGTCGCTGGTGCCCCGCGCGGAGCTGGCCGCCCAGGCGGCGTACAACCGCACCGAGGCGCCGTTGCCGGTGGGCCTGCTGCACGAGCCGTTCTTCGCCACCGCCGCCCGGGTGCCCGAGCGCCCGGCCGTGATCACGCCCACCCGGACGCTCACCTACGGCGAGCTGGCGGACCGGGCCCGCACGATCGCCGCCCACCTCGTCGGTCTGCGGGTACGCCCCGACGACCTCGTCGCGGTGGTGATGGACAAGGGCTGGGAGCAGTGCGCCGCCATCCTCGGTGTGCTCGCCGCCGGGGCCGCGTACCTGCCGATCGACCCGGACCTGCCGGACGAGCGGGTGCGTTTCCTGCTGACGCACGGCCGGGTGCGTGTGGTGCTGACCCAGGGGCGCCTGGCGGGCCCCGGGGAGCACCGGTTCGGCGACGTCGAGGTGTTGCGGGTGGACGAGCTGCGGGTCCTCCCGGCGGGCGCGTTGCCGGCGATCGACACCACGCCCCACAACCTCGCGTACGTCATCTTCACCTCCGGGTCCACCGGCCTGCCCAAGGGCGTGATGATCGAACACGAGGGTGCGTTGAACACCGTCGTCGACATCAACGAGCGCTTCCGGGTGGGCGAGGACGACCGGGTCCTGGCGCTGTCGTCGCTGAGCTTCGACCTGTCCGTGTACGACGTCTTCGGTCCGCTCGCCGTCGGCGGCGCGGTGGTGCTCCCGGAGGCGGCGGCACACCGGGATCCGGCCGCGTGGCTCGACCTGCTCACCAAGGCCAACGTGACGATCTGGAACTCGGTGCCGGCCCTCATGGAGCTGTTCGTCGAGCACCTCACGGTCCGGGAGGCCACCGGCGGCCTGCGACTGGTCATGCTCAGCGGTGACTGGATCCCGGTCGCCCTGCCGGACCGGATCCGGCAGACGCTCGACGGGCCCGAGGTGGTCAGCCTCGGTGGCGCGACGGAGGCGTCGATCTGGTCCATCCTCTACCCGATCGGGGCGGTCCCGGCGGAGTGGACGAGCATCCCGTACGGCCGGCCCATGGTGAACCAGACCTTCCACGTCCTCGACGACGCGTTGCGACCCCGACCCACCGGGGTTCCCGGTCACCTGCACATCGGTGGTGTCGGCCTGGCCCGCGGCTACCTGCACGACGAGGCGCGGACGGCGGCGAGCTTCGTCGTGGACCCGGCCACCGGACGCCGTCTGTACCGCACCGGTGACCTCGGCCGGTTCCTGCCGAGCGGGGAGATCGAGTTCCTGGGCCGGGAGGACTTCCAGGTCAAGGTGCAGGGTTACCGCATCGAGCTGGGCGAGATCGAGACCGCCCTCGCCCAGCACCCCGAGGTGCGCGGCGCGGTGGTGGTGGCGCAGGGCGAGCCGCGGGGCGCGAAGCGTCTCGTCGCCTTCGTCGTCCCCCGGGTCGCCGGTGCCGTGCCGACGGACGTGCGCGAGTTCCTCGCGGGCAAGCTGCCGGGGTACATGGTGCCGGCGGCGTTCCACGAGATCGACGAGCTGCCGCTCACCGCCAACGGAAAGGTCGACAGGCGACCGCTGGTGGAGTTGGCGGACGCGGTCGAGGCGGACGACGTGCCGTACGTGGCACCCCGCTCCACCCTGGAGGAGACCATCGCCGAGGTCTGGGCCGGCATCCTGCGGGTCGACCGGATCGGCGTGCACGACAACTTCTTCGCCCTCGGCGGTGACTCGTTGCTGGCGATGCGGGCCGTGGTGCACCTGCGCAAGGCGTTCGACGTGCAGGTGCCGATCCGGGTGCTGTTCGACAGTCCCACCCTGGAGGCCGCCGCGTTCGCCATCGAGGACCACCTGCTCAGTGAGCTGGAGGAGATGTCCGACGAGGAGGCCAGTGCCCTGCTGGCCGACGAGCCGACGTACTAGGAGAGCCGTTCCGTGAACCGCCTCACCACCCACGCGCCCGCCCGCGCCCAGGGCTGGCTGGCCGCCGGGCCGCGCCGCCGCGTCACCCCCGCCGTCCGACTGATCTGCCTGCCATACGCCGGTGGTGGGTCCTCGGCGTACCACGGGTGGCAGGAGCTGCTCGGCGACGACGTCGAGGTCTGCCCGGTCGAGCTGCCCGGGCGGCAGTCCCGCTGGCGTGAGCCGGCGTACACCGGGGTGCGGCAGCTGGTGGAGGCCCTCGCCCCGGCGCTGGCCCCCGAGCTGGGGGTGCCCTACGCCCTGTTCGGGCACAGTATGGGGGCGTTGGTCTCGTTCGAGCTGGCCCGCGAACTGCGTCGCCGCGCGGTGCCGCCGCCCCGCGTCCTCTTCGCCGCCGGTGCCCTCGCGCCGGGGCTGCGGCGTACCTCGCCGAACATCCACGACCAACCGGACGCGGTGGTCGTCGAACGGCTGCGTGAGCTGGGCGGTCTGGACGAGGAGATCCTGGCCGAACCCGAACTGCTCGACCTGCTGCTGCCCGCCATCCGCGCCGACTTCGCGGTCTGCGAGACCTACGAGTACCGGCCGGAGCCGCCGCTGAGCTGCCCGATCGTCGCCTTCGCAGGTGACCGGGACCGGGAGGTGCCGCCGGATCGGGTCGCGCCGTGGCGGGAGCACACGTCGGCCGGGTCCACCCTGCACGTGCTGCCGGGCGGACACTTCTTTCCAATGACGGCCCGGGACGCCCTGCTGGGAACCGTCCGGGCCACCCTCGCGGCGGGAAGTTAGACGGAGGGCGGGCCGGTCACCCGGCCCGCCCCGACCCGGCATGGTCCGGCAGGCGAGTCGCGCGGCGGACGGGGTGGGGTGACTCCCCACACACCGGGAACGTCACACACCGCCGGGGTGTTGCCGACCGAGAGAATCACCCTCGGATCATCGCGCCACCCGGCCACCCCCGCCACGACCCCTGCCTCGTCACATCCACGCTGCCCACCGCCGGGCACCCCACACTGGGACGCCGCGTCCGCGCGGCTCCGGTGACGCCCGCGCCGCCGCTCGTGACGACGCACCAGCTTCCGCAGAGAGATCGAGATGATGAAGCAGTTGGTGGACAAGACCGGACACGAATCAGCCGTCGCGCAAGAGGTGCTGCCCGGCGACCTGATGACCAACCGTCAGCGGGCGCAGCTCGTCCTGGTGCTGGGCGCCCTGATCGCGATCGGGCCGCTGACCATCGACATGTACCTGCCCGCGCTACCCGCCATCACGGCGGGCCTGCAGACCACCGAGACCGCTGTGCAATTGACGCTGACCGGCACGCTTGTCGGTCTCGCGTTGGGCCAGTTGCTGATCGGGCCGCTCTCCGATGTGGTCGGGCGACGGGTGCCGCTGCTGGCCGGTCTGGCCGCGCACATCGTGGCATCCGTGCTGTGCGTCTTCGCACCCAACATCGAGGTCCTCGGCGGGCTGCGCGTACTCCAGGGGCTCGGCGTCGCCGCCGCCACAGTGGTCGCGACGGCAGTGGTCCGCGACCTGTTCAGCGGTGCCTCCTTCGCCCGGATCTTCTCCCGGCTGATGCTCGTCATGGGCCTGGCGCCCATCCTCGCGCCGACGCTCGGCAGCGGCCTGCTGAGCTGGACCGACTGGCGGGGCGTCTTCGCGGCGCTGGCGGTGCTGGGCGCGCTGCTGATCGTCGTGGCCGCGTTCCGGCTCCCGGAGACCCTTCCGGTGGCGCGTCGGCGGCACGGCGGGGTGAGCGCCACCCTCCGCGACTATCGGGGGCTGCTCAACGACCGGGCGTTCGTCGGCCTGGTGCTGGTCGCCGGGCTGGCGATGGCCGCCCTGTTCGCGTACGTCTCGGGTTCGTCGTTCGTGCTCCAGCAGGAGTACGGCCTCGACGAGCAGCAGTTCGGCATCGCCTTCGGGGCCGGCGCGGTGGGCCTGATCGGGGCCACCCAGTTCAACGTGCGGCTGCTGCGCCGCTACACCCCGCAGCAGATCCTGGTGAGCGCACTGATCGCCGGAACGGCAGCCGGACTGCTGCTGGTCATGTTCGCGGCGACCGGCATCGGTGGCCTGGGCACCCTGCTCGCGTCACTGTGGCTGGTCCTGGCCGCCGCCGGTCTCGCCCTGCCCAACGCGCCGGCACTGGCCATGAGCCGGCACAGCGAGGCCGCCGGCACCGCCGCAGCGCTGCTCGGCGCGGTGCAGTTCGGCATCGGTGCGTTGTCGGCGCCACTGGCCGGTCTGTTCGGCACCGGGAGCGTACCGATGGCGATAGTCATCGCGGGCGGTATGGCCGCCGCGCTGATCGTCATGCTCCTCGTCGTGCCCCGCGCCGACCTCGGCACAGTCGACCCGGACCTGGCGATCGCGCTGCACTAGCCCGCAAGAGACGGAGGGCGGGCCGGTCACCCGGCCCGCCCCGGCGATCAGCGGATCTCGGTGGTGTCCTCGGGTCGCGGTTGGCCGCGCGGTGGGGCGGACCAGGGTGATTCGCCACCCACCCGGCGGGGCAGCGGATCGGTCGATGTCGAGTCGGCCGGGTAACCCAGAGTGAGGGGCGCGGTGTCGCGCTCCGTGGGCGCGGGAGGCGTCCAGTCGGTCAACGTGAAGTTGTCGTCGCGGGGGCCTCCGTCCGACCCCGGGGTGGGTGCCGCGGTCGGTTCGGTCGCCGGGCTCGGCCACTGCCGCCAACGCTGTTGACTGAAGGTCGCCATCAGCAGCAGCAGGCCGAGCAGGAAGAGCGTGCCGTTCTCCACGGGCAGTCGCAGCGGCAGAGGATCGCCGAACACCTTCCACTCGTGCGGAATGGCGTCCCGCACCGAGAAGGGCGCCACGAACATCCCGATGTACGGGGTGACCAGCAGCGCACCGGCCACCAACGGGCCCAGCGGCGAGAAGCGCAGCGTGCCGAGCAGGCCCAGCAGGACACCGCCGACACCGAGGTACACGGCCGGCTCGATCAGGTTGGCGGTGTTGAACGTGCCGATCTCCACCCAGCGGTCGACCGTCCGGCTCGACCCGTCCTGCCCCAGTGTGACCAGCACCCAGGTGATGGGCGCCACCACCAGCCCGGCGAGGAAGCTCCAGAGATGTCGCATCCGCGCACCGTACCGTTTTCGACATGACTGAGCACCTCTCCGCCCCTCCAACCGGCAAGCCGACGTCGTACTCGCGCGTCACTCTCAGCAAGATCATGACCGCGGTGGACGTCAACCTGTACGGCACCGTGCACGGCGGGGTCCTGATGAAGTTCGTCGACGACGTGGCCGGGGCGGCTGCCGCCCGACACAGCGGAGGGACCGCGGTGACCGCGGCGATCGACGAGATCGTCTTCTCCGAGGCGGTCCGGGTCGGCGACCTGGTGCACGCGCACGCCCAGGTGAACTGGACCGGCCAGACCTCGATGGAGGTGGGCGTGCGGGTGGTCGCCGAACGGTGGGACTCGGCCGAGGACGCGCCGGTCCGGGTCGCCACCGCGTACCTGGTGTTCGTCGGCGTGGACGTGGGTGGGGCGCCGCGGGCGGTCCGCCCGGTGCTGCCCGAGACGGCGGAGGACGAGCGCCGGTACAAGGAGGCGGAGATCCGCCGAGCGCACCGGCTGGCCCGCCGCCGTGCCATCCAGGCCCACCGCGCCGGCTGACCCACATGAGGTGGCGGGTTGCAGTGTGGGACGGGCACGCGTCGGTTGGCCTACCCGGTGCGCAGAATGGCGCTTCGAGGTAGGGCAAGATGGCGCCACGGCCCAGTCACAGTGTCGTGTCGGGCCAGGGGGAGGGTGGAGCAGTGGGTGACATGCTGTGGACGCCGCCGGCGGACGTACGCGAGCGGTCCCGGATCGGTGCCTACCTGCGCTGGCTGCGGGAGCACCGCGGGTTGGACTTCGCCGACTACGACGCGCTGTGGCGCTGGTCCACCACCGATCTGGACGGGTTCTGGCGCTCGATCTGGGACCACTTCGAGGTGATCGCGCACACACCGCCGAGCGCCACCCTCGCCGAGCGGGGGATGCCCGGCGCCCGTTGGTTCCCCGACGCCACTCTCAACTACGCGGAGAACGTGCTGCGGATGCCGGGGCGGGCCGACGACGACCCGGTGGTGATCGCGCACGGGCAGACCCGCCCGCCGGTCACGCTCACCGCTGGGGAGCTGCGCGAGCAGGTCCGCCGGGTGTCGGCCGGGCTGCGCCGGCTCGGAGTCACCGCCGGTGACCGGGTGGCGGCGTACGCCCCGAACATCGCCGAGACGTACGTCCTGCTGCTGTCCACCGCCAGCCTGGGCGCGATCTTCTCGTCCTGCGCGCCCGAGTTCGGCACCCGTAGCGTCACCGACCGTTGGCAGCAGATCGAACCGACGGTGCTGGTCGCCGTGGACGGCTACCGGTACGGCGACAAGCCGGTGGACCGGCGTGCCGAGGTCGCCGCGATCCGGGCCGCCCTGCCGTCGCTGCGCCACACCGTCAGCATCGGCTACCTCGACCCGACGGGCCCCGCACCCGAGGGCGCGCTGGGCTGGGCCGAACTGGCCGCACCCACCGACGAGCCGTTGACGTTCACGCCGGTGCCGTTCGACCACCCGCTCTACGTGCTGTACTCCTCGGGCACCACCGGCCTGCCGAAGCCGATCGTGCACGGCCACGGTGGCATCCTGCTGGAGCACCTGAAGATGCTCGCCCTGCACCACGATCTGGGCCCGGCCGACCGGTTCTTCTGGTTCACCACCACCGGTTGGATGATGTGGAACTTCCTGGTCTCCGGCCCGGCGGTGGGGGCGGCCATCGTGCTCTTCGACGGCAACCCGGGGGTGCGGGCGGAGCCCGGCCGGCCGGCCGAGCCTGACCTGGGCGGGTTGTGGCGGCTGGCGGCGGAGACCGGGACGACGTACTTCGGCACCTCCGCGCCGTACCTGCTGGCCTGCCGTAAGGCCGGGTTGGTCCCCCGGGAGGTCGCCGACCTGTCGGCGCTGCGCGGCGTGGGTTCCACCGGTGCGCCGCTGCCCGCCGAGGGCTTCCGCTGGGTGTACGAGACCGTCGGCGACCACGTCCAGCTCCAGTCGCTCTCCGGTGGCACCGACGTGTGCACCGGCTTCGTCGGTGGGGTGCCGCTGCTGCCGGTGTACGCCGGTGAGATCGCCTGCCGGGCGTTGGGCGCCAAGGTGGAGGCCCGTTCCGCCGACGGCACACCGGTCATCGGCGAACTCGGCGAGCTGGTGATCACCGAACCGATGCCGAGCATGCCGGTGGGCTTCTGGAACGACAGGGACGGCACCCGTTACGCGGAGGCGTACTTCGACGTCTACCCGGGCGTCTGGCGACACGGTGACTGGATCACCATCAACGAGCGGGGCGGCTGCGTGATCACCGGCCGCTCCGACGCCACCCTCAACCGTGGTGGGGTGCGTCTCGGCACCGCCGAGTTCTACTCGGTCGTGGAAGGGCTCGACGAGGTCATCGACTCGGTCGTCGTGCACCTGGAGGACGACGAGGGCGGCGCCGGTGAGCTGCTGCTCTTCGTGGTGCTGGCCGAGGGTCTGGAGCTGGACGACCCGATGCGCGCGAAGATCTGCCGTGAACTGCGCACGGCGCTCTCACCCCGGCACGTGCCCGACGAGATCCACCAGGTGCGTTCGGTGCCCCGCACCCTCTCGGCGAAGAAGCTGGAGGTGCCGGTCAAGAAGATCCTCACCGGCACCCCGGTCGACCAGGCCGCCGCGAAGGGCGCCCTCGCCAACCCCGAGTCCCTGACCGCCTTCGCGGCCCTCGCCCAGTCCCGCGCGACGTCCTGACCCTTCCCCCGATCTTGCAGTTTCTGTCCCGACCCAAGGGACATCCCACCTGTTTCGACAACCGAAACTGCAAGATCGGCGGGGCGGGGTGTGGTCAGGAGAGGGAGTGCGTGACTTTTTCCGCGGTCAGCCGGGCGGGTAGGCGGGCGGGGTCCTGGTTGGCGCAGAGGACCACTGTGGCGGCCCGGGTCAGCGGGGCCAGCAGCCAGTCGACCGGGTCGGGGTGCCGGGCGGCGTCGATGAGGACCCGGGCGCCGGGGAGGATGCCCAACTCGGTGGCGCGGGCCTCGGCACGGCTCAGCAGGTGCGCGTCGGTGGGGCCAGGGCCGGACTGCGGCGTGAAGTGGTCACCGTGTCCGCGTACCTCGACGACGTAGTCGACGAATCCCGGCGGCACCTGCCGAAGCGGGGCGGCGAGCGGGGCCAACCCGAGGGCGTACCGCTCGTCGGCGGACCAGGACTGCGCCTCGTCGAACCTGTCGGCGGCGGCGAAGAGCACCCCCACCTCGCCCGGCGTGTCGACGACGCTGAGCTTGGCCGACCAGCAGGCCAGCAGCACCGCCGCGGTCTGCCAGTGTGGCGGCAGCACCACGCCGGCCGGGGTGCCCGGCGCGAGGCCGACCTCGTCGACGAGGAGGTTGGCGGTCTTCGCCACCCAGTTCGCCAACGTGACGCCGGAGAGTTCGGTGCGGTCGCCGGTGGCGTCGTCGTACCAGGTGAGCAGCGGTCGGGTCGGGTCGGACGCGATCGCGTCGGCGAACACCCGGGCAATGTTGTCGGCCATCGGCGCGAACGATACGCCCCTGCGGGCCGTACTCGATGACGATGACAAGTCGGCGTACCGTCGGGTCGCAGTCAGCGTCGGCCCCGCGCCCCGGCGTAGGCTTTACCCCCGGAGTGTTGTTCCCCACAGTCTCGCCAGTACAAGGAGTCGCCCCGTGACCGCCGGTCGCCCGCCCCGCGTGCTCATCGACGCCACGAGTGTCCCCACCGACCGTGGTGGTGTCGGTCGATACGTCGACGGTCTGCTCGGCGCCCTCGGCAAGGTGTGCGGGTCGGGGGTGGAGCTGGCGGTGGTCAGTCTCCGCACCGATCTTGAGCGGTACACCCGCATGCTGCCCGGCGCGGAGATCATCCCGGCTCCGGCCGCCGTGGCGCACCGCCCGGCCCGGCTCGCCTGGGAGCAGACCGGCCTGCCGCTGCTCGCCCAGCAGGTCGGCGCGGAGGTGCTGCACTCGCCCTTCTACACCTGCCCGCTGCGGGCCGGATGTCCGGTCACGGTCACCGTGCACGATGCGACGTTCTTCACCGAGCCGGAGCATTACGACAAGTCGCGCCGCACGTTCTTCCGCAGCGCCATCAAGACCTCGTTGCGCCGCGCCAACCGGGTGATCGTGCCCAGCAAGGCCACCCGGGACGAGCTGATCCGGTTGCTCGACGCCGACCCGACGCGGATCGACGTCGCCTACCACGGCGTCGACCAGGCTGCCTTCCACGCTCCCACCGAGGAGGAGAAGGCTCGGGTGCGAGCGCGTCTGGGGCTGGGCAACAGCAGCTACGTCGCCTTCCTCGGTGCCAAGGAACCTCGGAAGAACGTGCCCAACCTGATCCGCGGGTGGGCGCGGGCGGTGGCCGACCGGGTCGACCCGCCGGCCCTGGTGATCGCCGGTGGGCAGGGGCACGACGAGGACATCGACCGGGCGGTGGCCGAGGTGCCGTCGCACCTGCGTCTGCTGCGCCCCGGCTACCTTCGCTACGGCGACCTGCCAGGTTTCCTCGGCGGTGCGCTGGTCGCCGCGTACCCGTCCTACGGCGAGGGGTTCGGGCTGCCGATCCTGGAGGCGATGGCGTGCGCCGCCCCGGTGCTGACCACCCCCCGGCTCTCGCTGCCCGAGGTGGGCGGCGACGCGGTCGCGTACACCTCGGAGGACCCGGAGCAGATCGGCATCGACCTGGCCGCCCTGCTCGACGACGAGCAGCGACGGTTGTCGCTGGCGAAGGCGGGGTTCGACCGGGCCAAGGAGTTCACCTGGGAGTCCAGCGCCGAGGTGCACATCTCCGCGTGGAGTCGCGCCCGCTCCTGACCCTCCGCACCACTGCGGGTGACCCGTGCCACTTTGGGCAGGTACGTCGGGCATGATGTGCGGATGCTTTATGCGGTCATTCCGGCAGGTGGCAGTGGCACGAGGTTGTGGCCGCTGTCCCGCGCCGGCCATCCCAAGTTCCTCCACCCGCTGACCGGCACCAGCGCCTCGTTGCTCCAGGCGACGGTCGAACGGCTCGCGCCGCTGACCACACCGGATCGGATCCTCGTGGTCACCGGTGCCGCGCACGTCACGGCGGTGGCACGGCAGCTCGCCGTGCTGCCGGAGGAGAACATCCTGGTCGAGCCCTCCCCCCGGGATTCCTGCGCGGCGATCGCGTTGGCCGCCGCGGTCATCGCGGCACGTGACCCGAACGCGGTGATGGGCAGCTTCGCGGCCGACCACCTGATCCGCGACCCGGACAGCTGGGTCTGCACCGTCCAGGAGGCGGTCCACGGGGCCCAGCAGGGCATGCTGATGACCGTCGGGATCACTCCGACCCGCGCGGAGACCGGCTACGGCTACCTGGAGACCGGCGATCCGACCGAGGGTGTGCCGTGGCGGCCGGTGACCGAGTTCAAGGAGAAGCCGGCCGCCGAGGTGGCCGAGGCGTACGTCCGTTCGGGCCGGTACCTGTGGAACGCGAGCATGTTCGTGTGGCGGGTGGACGTCTTCCTCGCCGAGCTGGCCCGCCAGCAGCCGGCGCTGCACGCCGGCGTCGCCGCGATCGCCGCCGCCTGGGGCACCCCGGAGCAGGACGACGTCCTGGGCGCGATCTGGCCGACCCTGCCGAAGATCTCCGTCGACTACGCGGTGATGGAGGGCGCGGCCACGGCGGGTCGGGTCGCGACGGTGCCGGGCGACTTCGGTTGGAACGACGTCGGTGACTTCCACACCCTCGGCGACGTGCTGTCGGCCGACGACGCGGGCAACGTGGTGCTCGGCTCGGAGGCCAAGCCGGGCGTGCTGCTGCGGGACAGCAGCAACCTCGTGGTCGTCCCGCAGTCGGGTCGGTTGGTGGCCGTGCTCGGTCTGCGCGACCTGATCGTGGTGGACACCCCGGACGCGGTGCTGGTCTGCCCGCGCGACCGGGCGCAGGACGTCAAGAGCCTCGTCGACGAGCTCAAGGGGCGAGGCGAAGAGGGCTACGTCTGAGGGCGGCGAGGGCCGGTGCGACCAGTTGTGCGGTCCCGCCGGCCAGTGGCTCGGGCAGCTGGTCCGGTGGGAACCAGCCCAGCTCCTCGGCCTCGTCGCTGACCTGCTCCACGGCCGAGGGCGGGGCGATCACGGCGAACCGGACGTCGTAGTGCGCCGAGCCGCCCTGACACTGCACCTGGTGCACGTCCACGTCGATCGGCACCGGGTCGATGCGCAGGCCGGCGATCCCGGACTCCTCGGTGGCCTCGCGGAGCGCCGCGCCGACCAGGGTATGGTCGGTCGGCTCGCAGTGCCCGCCGAGCTGCACCCAACGCCCGAACTTGCCGTGCAGGCAGAGCAGTACCCGGGAGCCGGTGGCGTCCAGCACCAACGCGCTGGCGGTGACGTGCCCCGGGCGGTGCTGCCGGCTCATCGCGACCGGGCCGGCGGCGAGCAGCGCCAGGGTCCGGTCCCGCGCGCTGGCCGCGTCCGGGCTGGTGGGCTGCCAGCCCTCCAGCAACGCGGTGGCGTCGGCGTGCAGCGCCTGGTACGTCTCGGGGTCGGTCGGCTGGGCGGTCGGGCCGGTCATCACGGTGTCGGGCACCCCGCCACTGTACGAGCGTGTGCTCCGTACGCTGGCTCGGTGACCCTGCGACTCGTCGAATTCGTGGTGGCCGGTAACGAGGCCAGTGATCTGTTGCCGGTGCGGTCGGCGGCGCTGCTGCGCGCGTACGGTGCCCGGCGGGGCTTCTGGACGGTGCTGGACGAGGGGCCGGTGGAGCGCTGCCTGGCGCTGCTGCTGGAGCGCGACGACGGGGAGTGGACGGCCCTGCACGTGCCGGCGGATGCCGGTGTGGAGAACGGGCGGACCGAGGACGGTGAGGCGCTCGCCCACCACGACGGCTGGGTGTACGTGTTCGGCTCCCACTTCGGCTCGAAGGCTGGCCCGCTGCGACCTCGGCGCGCCTTCGTGGCCCGGTTCCGCGAGGACGACGCGGCAGCCGGGCCGGTGCCGGTGCACGTGGTACGCAACTCGTTTCGCCTGCACCGGGCGGTGAACGACGCCCTCGCCGCGGCGCCGCTGACCCTCCTGCCGGCGGGGGAGCGGGTGCGGGAGCGGTTCATCGTGGAGACGCTGGCTCGGGGGACCGTCCGGGAGAAGAGCTGGGTGAGCCGGTTGGCCCCGGACGACCTGCCGTTGAACGTGGAGGCTGCGGCGTTCACCCCGGCCGCGACGGTGCTGCTCGGGCTGCGTTTTCCGGTCACCGTCGCCGGTGAGCCGATCCTGGTCGAGGTGGCCGGTGTGCCGGGCATGTTCACGGCCGAGCGGGCCTGGCCGCGGGCGTTGGGCGCGTACGTGTTGACCGGAGTCACCGCGCCGGGGCAGCTGACCGGCTTCCGCGCGATCACCCCGACGGCGGACGGCGGGTACGCGGCCGTGATCGGCTCGATCGACGCGCTGGGCAAGGGGTCGGTCCTGCTCGACGACCATCCGGGTGGGGGTGAGGTCACCTCCCGGCACGTCCGCTTCCGGCTCACCGGTGGCGAGGCCGGCGACGGGCGGCGGCTCGTCGGGGAGCAGGTGGCGGACCTGGCCCCGTTTCACCACGTCGAGGGCGTGGCGGAGCTGGACGGACGGTCGTTCTACGTCACGGACGAGGACCATCGGGTCGCGCTCTGGGTCGGCTGAGCCGGCACCGGGGGGGGCGGATGACCGGACGGCACCTCCGCGGAGCAAGGGCCGCAGACCCTCGTGGTGCCGTCCGATCACCGGGGCCTCCCCGGTCCCGGTGCCCCCGGCAGCACGGGCGTCAAGGACGCACGGCGCCGTGTTCGGGCATGGGAAGCATGCCTAACCGGCCCCGGAGGCGTCGAGGTTTTTCAGTCCAGGCTTAAAGATGGAGATTACTGCCGGCCAGGTAGAGTCGAACGGTCATCCGGCATCCCCCTGTCGGCGACACAGGAGCGCTCCATGCTGAAGATCCACTTTTCTGGGGAGGACATCCTCCGGACCCGGGTGGCGCCGGCGGCGGACCCGGTCTGGGAGCTGGTCCTCAGCCTGCACGTGCTGCGCGGCCGCACCCGCGATCCGCTGACCGCCAACTGGCGGCGCAGCGTGGCCCGGGATCTACGCCAGAACTCCGCCTCCGAGCAACTCCGCCTGCTCTTCGCGTTGAACCCGCCGCGTGGCTACTTCCCCGACTTCCTCACCCCGTACGCCAGCGTCGAGGGCTTCGAGGCCGGGCTGGACGCGCTCCGCCGGACCCCCGCCGAGTTGCTGCACCGGGACCTGAGCGTGCTGGCCGCCGAGAATCAGCTGCCCTCCTCCGCGGCAGCGCTCGCTCGCGGTGAGGTGTCCGCGCTGCACCACCTCGCCGAGTCGATGGAGCAGTACCGGTCGCTGGCGATCAGCCCGTACTGGGGTCGGATCCAGGCCGCGGTCGCGGCGGACCGCACGCGGCGGGCGCGGGCGCTGCTCGACGGCGGCGTCGAGGGCCTGCTCGCCAGCCTCCGGCCGGCCATGCGCTGGGAGAGCGGGGTTCTGGAGGTCCACAGCTACCCGCACAGCAGGGAGCTGCACCTGGACGGCCGCGGGCTGCTGCTGGTGCCGTCGTTCTTCTGCGCTGCGACCCCTGTCGCACTGCTCGACCCGGCGCTGCCACCGGTGCTGGTCTACCCGGTGGACCGGCTGGGAGCGCTGGTCTCCGCCGACGCCGACGCCGCGTCCGGTGCTGCCCGCGAATCACTCGCCGCGCTGCTGGGCCGCACCCGGGCGGCGGTGTTGCAGGCCAGCGACGAGGGCTGCACCACCGGGGAGGTCGCCCGCCAGCTCAACATCTCACCGGCGGCGGCGAGCCAGCACGCCACAGTCCTGCGCAACGCTGGTCTGCTGGTCAGCCACCGCGAACGCAACAGCGTGCTGCACACGTTGACCCCGCTGGGCCGGGCCATGCTGGACGCGTGACCCGGCCGTTCGCACCAGCTTCTACAGGGCGAGCGCGGCGCTCGCGGGGCTTCCGGGCGGCGGCGGCAACAGTGTCGACCCGACACCCTGGGCGGCCAGGGCGACGCGCAGCCGGTGCAGGTCGGCGCCGAAACGGACCAGACCGAACGGCTCGACGGGCGTCGGGGCCGAGCCGAGCACCAGGTCGGCGCCGTCCGGCCACCCGGGCATCTCGGCGACCAGACCGGCGCGTACCTCGGCCTCGTCGACCAGTGTGAAGACCGTGCCGGGGGCGACCACCCCGGCGACCGCGTCGATCGCCCGTCGTACCGCGGTCAGGTCCGCCGGTGTCGGGCCCGGACCGTCGGTCAGGGTGGCGGCGTCGGAGAGCCCGGCGGCGCGGGCTTCGGCGGTACCGAGCGAGAACAGGTCCTGCGCCGCGTCGCGGATCAGCGCCCGCGCGCCACCGGCGTCGTCCGGGTTGCTGGCCGGCAGATAGCCCCGCACCACAGCGACGGGGACCTGATCGCACTTGCCCTTGATCAGTTCGCCGGCACCCGCCAGCTCGTCCACCACGGCCATCTGGGTCAACTGCAACTCGTTGCCGTACGGGTCGACCTCGCCCCGGTGGTCCCGGATCGCCGTCATGCCGGCCACCCCGAGCGCCACGTCGGTGAGCCCGTTGCGCCAGGGCCGGCCCATCGTGTCGCTGATGATCACGGCCAGGTCCAGGTCGTAGCGCTCCCGAAGCGCGTCCCGAAGAGCCCGCGCCGAGGCGTCCGGGTCGACCGGCAGCAGCACCAGTTGGGTCTTGTCCACGTTCGACGCGTCGATCCCGGCCGAGGCCATGACGAAGCCGTGGTGGGTCTGCACGATCCGGGTCGCCCCCCGACTGGCCACCACCCGGGCGGTCTCACCGGCCAGGACGTCGTCCCGGGCGGCCAGCCGTTCCGGCCCGTCCGCCGGCACGTCGACGAGCCGCCCCTCCGCCTTGGAAACGATCTTGCTGGTCACCACCAGTACGTCGCCGTTGCGCAGCCACGGCGCGGCAGTCGCGATCACCGCGGCCAGATCGTCACCCTCGGTCACGTGACCGATGCCGAGCACCGGCAGAATCTCCAGCCTCACGTCAACTCCACCGCGGCACGGACCATGGCCGCCGTCGCCGCCTCGTCGGTCATCCGCAGCGGCACCGCGCGGACCGTCACCTCGGGCACCACGGTGCCCGCATCCTCCTCAGCCACCAGCCAACCGTCGAGCAGACCGCCGCTCGCCCGGCCGCCGTAGAGCCGACCCACCCCCGCCGCGCTGCACTCCGCGCCGAGCACGGCCAGGCAACGGTCGGCCATCCCCCGCACCGGCGCGCCGCCGATGATCGGGGAGACACCCACCACCGGCGCCGGGCCGTCCGCCACCGCCGCACGCAGCCCCGGTACGGCCAGCACCGGCGCGACGCTCACCACCGGGTTGCTCGGCGCGATCAGCACCAGGTCGGCCGAGGCGATCGCGTCCAGCACCCCCGGTGCCGGCTTCGCCGTCTCCGCGCCCACGAACACGAAACGGTGCGTGAGGATGTCGGCCCGGTACCGCACCCACCACTCCTGAAAGTGGATCGCCCGCTGACCCTGGTCGTCCTCCACCACGGCATGGGTCTCCAGGCGGTCGTCCGTCGCCGGCAACAGGCGTACGCCCGGCTCCCAGCGACTGGCCAGCGCCTCGGTGACCGCGCTCAACGGATAACCGCCGTTGAGCATGGTGCTGCGGACCAGGTGGGTGGCGATGTCCTTGTCGCCGAGGCCGAACCAGGTCGGCTCCGCCCCGTACGCGGCCAACTCCTGTTTGACCGTCCAGCTCTCACCGACCCGACCCCAACCCCGTTCCGGGTCGGCGCCCCCGCCGAGGGTGTACATGACGCTGTCCAGGTCGGGGCAGATCTTCAACCCGTGTAACCACAGGTCGTCGCCGACGTTGACAACGGCGGTCACCTCAGCGCCGACGTCACGGGCGTACGCCCGGACGCCGAGCAGGAACCGGGCGCCGCCGATGCCGCCGGCCAGAACCACGATGCGCATGTCGACCATCCTCGCGCACGTGACGCCTCCGATCGGTGGGTGGCCCGGGAGACTAGGCTCACGGTCACCTGTCCGTTGATGCCCCGAGGGGGAGCTCGTGACCAGCCCCGCCGAGCCCGCGTCCGCCGACGCGACGCAGGCCCGCCAGCTGACCAAGCCACTACGGGAGCTCGCCGCGCTCGCGCTGCTCGGCGCCAACGCCGTGTTCCTCTTCGTGGGCCTGCTCCGGCTCATCGCCCCGAACGACTACAGCTCCTTCACCGACCGCGCGGGTAGCGCCTTCTACGCGTTCGTCGGGGTGGAGGCGGTGGGCCTCCCGCTGCTGGCGGTGCTGCTGGCCACGCACATCTCGCCGGTGTTGGCGAAGGCGAAGCTGATCACGCAGGCAGCTCTCGTCGAGTACGCGGTAAGCGCACTGTTCGGCACGCTGACCATGCTGATCTGGACGGTGGGCCGGCTGGCCGAGGCCGAGGTGCTCGACGCGCTGCTCGGTGTGCTCACCCGGTTCGCCTGGATGGTGATCTTCGCGATCGCCGCCTGGGTGGTCTACACCATCTGGCGCGCCCACTACTACGTGCCGCGAGCCAAGCCGCAGCCAGGCGTCTACGGCCAGCCCCAGCCGGGCTGGCCGCAGCAGCAGGGCGGTTGGCCGACCCCGGGTCAGCCCGGCAGTCAGCCGCAGGGTGGCTGGCCCGCTCCCGGCCAGCCCGGCGGCGGCTACCCGCAGGCTGGCCAGCCGGGTGGTGGCTACCCGCAAGCTGGTCAGCCGGGTGGTTACCCGCAGGCCGGCCAGTACGGCCAGCAGTCGCCACCGTTCCAGGCCCCGCAGTCGGCCCCACCGTTCCCGCAGTCCGCGCCGCCGCACCCGCAGCCGGGCCCGCCGCACCCGCAGTCCGCGCCACCGTTCCCGCAGTCGGCCCCGCCGTTCCCGGCGCCGCAGTCCGCGCCTCAGGCGAATCCCGCCCCCCAGTCAGCGCCGCCGTCCCCGGCCGCGCCGCCGTTCGGGCAGCCGCCGTCGGCCGACCCCACTCAGGCGATCCCGCGCCAGTCCGCCGACCCGACCGAGGTCATCTCCCACCCCACCGACCCGGACAACGACCGCACCCGACACATTAAGCCCAACGACCACCCCGACCAGCCCCGCTGACCCGAAGACCGCGCCGATCTTGCACTTCCGGTAGTCGAAAGGCGGGCTCAACCGGTGGTTGCAACACCCTTTCGTGATCTTCGTTGGGGTGGTTATGGCGTCGAGGTTGAGCCCGCTGGAGCGGGAGCAGATCGG
>NZ_JBIDCQ010000016.1:0-76093 GCF_043204655.1 Micromonospora sp. NPDC047762
CGCCCCACCCCCCCCCCCCCCCCCTCCCCGCGCCCCGCCCCCACACACCCCCCGCCTCGCCCGCCGCGCCGCCCCCCCCGGGGCCCCCCGGGGGGGGGCCCCCCCCCCCGCTTCGGGTGCCCGGACAAACGACGGGGCCCCGCCGTTTCCGGCGGGGCCCCGTCGAGTCGCGTCAGCGGCTCTTGTACGCCTCGACGACCTCAACCGGGATCCGGCCGCGCTCGGAAATCTTGTAGCCGTTCTTGACGGCCCATTCCCGGATGGCCCGGTTCTGCTCCCGATCCATTCCCGCGCCGGCGGGTCGCCCCGGCCGCCGGACCGAACGGGCGCTCTCCACCGGGCCGCGCCCGATCCGCCGACCCGCATTGATGTACGGATCGAGCGCCTTGCGCAGGACGCCGGCATTCTCGTCGGAGACGTCGATCGTGTAGGCCACGCCGTCGAGACTGAACTCAACCGTCCGGTCGGCCTTCCCACCGTCGAGGTCGTCGGTCAGGACCGTGATTACTTTTCTCGCCATTGCCGATTACTCCCTGTGTGCGGCGGGATGTGTCCAAAGTCTGACCTATCACCCCGGTAATCCGCAACAATATGCCTTCCATTCATTCGGCGCGTCGCGATTCCGTTACCGAGCAAAACCATGAATCGCTTCGGTGGCGAGGCTTCATTCCCCGAGGATGCCGCTGTGACCGGCGATGGCAGCCGCCTCGGCCCGGTTCGAGACCCGCAACTTGCGCAGCAGCGCGGCGGTCATCCGTTTCACCGTCCGTTCGGAGACGTGCAGTTCTTCGGCGATGTCGACGGTGTTGCGGCCGGCGGCGATCGCCCGCAGCAGCCGCCGTTCCTCGCCGTCCAGGTCGACGGGCGCGGAGCGGGTGGGCCCCAGCAGCATGGCGCGCAGCAGTTCGGCCGGCAGCACCGCCCAGCCGTCGAGGATCGCCAGCAGTGGGGGCAGCAGCTCCTCCGGTTCGCTGGTCTTGGGCAGGAACCCCTCGGCACCGGCCCGCAGCGCCTCCACCGCTGGCCCGGGGTCGGCGGAACCGGACATCGCGACCACCCGTACCCGTGGGGTGGTCCGCCGGATCGCGGCCACCGCCCGGATGCCGCCGGGCGGCGGCATGTGCAGGTCGACCAGGGCCAGGTCGGGGCGGCAGCTGCTGACCAGGGCCGCCGCCGCGGCGGCGTCGCCGGTCGAGGCGGCCACCTCGACGCGGCCGTTGGTGGTGATCGGGAGCAGCAACTCCAGGCCGCGGACGAAAAGGGGGTGATCGTCCACGACGACGAGTCGCAAGGTGGAGGCTCCCGGCATGTCTGCGCCGTTCCCCAGCGGGTACCGATCATGCGGGTTCGCACCGAACGAGAGGACTCGGGTGGATGCGCGTACGGCACGGTTTGCGGGACCTGCTGCGAGGGTTGCGCCCCATTGAGCCGACACCGGGCGAGAAACGACCGACGGCGGCCGATTCGGAGCTGCTGCTGCGGGTGCTGTGTCACGAGTTTCGGACGCCGATCAGCACCCTGACCTCGCTGACCCGCGCGTTGGCCGACGAGCGTCGTGAGCTGACCGGGGACGATCGGCGGGCACTCAGTGCGCTGGCCCGCGACCAGGCCGCCCACCTGCAGAGCCTGCTGCGAGACGCGACCGCCGGCACCGGTGTGCTGACGCCGACTCCGCAGCCGGATCCGGCCGTCGCGCTGGCGGGCATCCTGCGGGAGGCCGCGGCGCTGGTGCCGCTCGCCCGTCGGCGGGCGCGAGCCACCCGGGAGGCGGCCTCCTGCCCGGTGCCGGCCGGACGAACCCGACAGGTACTTGTCAACCTGGTGCAGAACGCGTTGCGGCACGGGCCGCCGGACGGGCAGGTCGGGCTCTACGCCACGGTGGGCGGCACCAGCCTGAGCATCCTCGTCACCGACGAGGGGCGGGTCGACGATGCGCTGCTGGTCGCGCTGCGGCGTCCGGCGCCGGCCGTCGGGATGTCCGGTCTGGGCCTGTGGATCGCGCGGCAGCTCGTCGCCACGGACGGGGGAGCGTTGCGGGCGCATCGGCTACGGCCGCGTGGAGTGGCGTTGGAGGTGCTGCTGCCGATGGCCCGCCCGGTGCGCTGACCCGGCCGGGACACCGGTTGGCCCGCTCGGGTCATCGGGGCGGGAACGGCCTCGCTACCTGTTTCCGGTACCGAGGAGGTTGGATGTTCAGCCACGTCAAGGATCTGCAGTTCGAAGCCAAGCCGGACGGCCCGGATGCGGCGTTCGCCCGCCGGTTGCAGGAGGTGCTGGGCGGCAAGTGGGGCGAGATGACGGTCGCCAACCAGTATCTCTTCCAGGGTTGGAACTGCCGACTGCCCGGCAAGTACAAGGACCTGCTGCTCGACGTCGGCACGGAGGAGATGGGCCACGTCGAGATGATCGTCACGATGATCACCCGGCTGTTGGACAACGCGCCGCTGTCGATGTCGGAGGGCATCGCGGACAACCCCGGGGGCGCAGCGACCTTCGCCGCGTCGAATCCGGCGCACTTCATCCACAGCGGTGCTGGCGCGTTGCCCGCCGACTCCAACGGGGTGCCCTGGAACGGCTCGTTCGTCACCGCCAGCGGTAACCTGCTGGCCGATTTCCAGCTCAACGTCACCGCCGAGGCACAGGGTCGGCTCCAGGTCGCCCGGTTGTTCCACATGACCGACGACCCGGGCGTCAAGCAGATGCTGCGCTTCCTGCTGGCCCGCGACACGATGCACCAGAACATGTGGCTGGCGGCGATCGAGCAGCTCAAGGAGGACGGCCTGGAGGAGATGCCGGTGCCGGAGGCGTTTCCGGACTCGGGCGAGTTCACCGAGGAGTACGGCTACACCTACCTGGGTTTCTCCTCGGGCACCGACGCCGCCCAGGGGCGCTGGGCGTCCGGGCCCTCGCCGGACGGCAAGGGCGAGTTCCGGTACGACGACAACCCGCGGGCGAACGCGCCGGAACCGGTGCTGGCCCCGGGTGACCCTCGTCTGTACGGCACCAACCCGGGAGTGGCCGGCTCGGTGGTGAACACGGTGAAGAGCAAGCTCACCTGAGGTGCCCGTCGGGTCGCCCACCGGTCCCCGGTGACCCGACGGACCGGGCGCGAAAGTGGCCTGGGTCACAGGCCGGAACAAGGGGAACGCTTTGTTACTTGAGTGAGACACGCTCAACTAACGCGAGGTGTTCGATGGCAACTCTTCCGGTACTGCCCCTGACCGACGCCGTGCTGCTGCCCGGCATGGTCATCCCGGTGACCCTCGACCCCACCACCCAGGCCGCTATCGACGCGGCGCGGGCGACCGGCGACCGCAAGCTGCTGGCCGTGCCGCGCATCGACGGCGAGTACGGCCCGGTGGGCGTGGTCGCCACCATCGAGAAGGTCGGCCGCCTGCCCGAGGGCGAGCCCGCCGCCGTCATCCGTGGCCTGTCCCGGGCCCGGATCGGCTCCGGCGTGCCCGGCCCCGGCGCCGCCCTCTGGGTCGAGGCGACCGAACTCGACGAACCCGCCCACGCCGGTCGGGCCCGCGAACTCGCCCGTGAGTACCGCGCCCTGGTGACCTCCGTGCTTCAGCAGCGGGGCGCCTGGCAGGTCATCGACGCGGTGGAGCGGATGACCGACCTATCCGAGCTGGCCGACTCGGCCGGTTACGCGCCCTGGCTGACCCTCGAACAGAAGACCGAGCTGCTCGCCGCGCCGGACGTCACCGCCCGGCTGGAGCTGCTGGTCGGCTGGGTGAAGGACTACCTGGCCGAGCAGGAGGTCACCGAGCAGATCAACAGTGACGTCCGCGAAGGGCTGGAGAAGTCCCAGCGCGAGTTCCTGCTGCGCCAGCAGCTCGCCGCGATCCGCAAGGAGCTGGGCGAGGACGAGCCGGACGGCTCCGCCGACTACCGGTCCCGCGTCGAGTCCGCCGAGCTGCCGGAGAAGGTCCGCGAGGCGGCCATGCGCGAGGTCGGCAAGCTGGAGCGGGCGAGCGACGCCTCCCCGGAGGCCGGCTGGATCCGTACCTGGCTGGACACCGTGCTCGAGATGCCCTGGGGCACGCGTACCGACGACAACACCGACCTGACCGCGGCGCGCGCGGTGCTCGACGCGGACCACGCCGGCCTGGCCGACGTCAAGGACCGCATCCTGGAGTACCTGGCCGTGCGCAACCGGCGCGCCGAGCGCAACCTCGGTGTGGTGGGCGGTCGCGGCTCCGGCGCGGTGCTCGCCCTCGCCGGTCCTCCCGGAGTGGGTAAGACCAGCCTCGGCGAGTCCGTGGCGCGGGCGCTCGGGCGCAACTTCGTCCGGGTCTCGCTCGGTGGCGTCCGCGACGAGGCGGAGATCCGCGGGCACCGGCGCACCTACGTGGGGGCGCTGCCCGGTCGGATCGTCCGCGCGCTGCGCGAGGCCGGTTCGATGAACCCCGTCGTGCTCCTCGACGAGGTGGACAAGCTGGCCGCCGGCTACGCCGGTGACCCGGCCGCCGCCCTGCTGGAGGTGCTCGACCCGGCCCAGAACCACACCTTCCGGGACCACTACCTGGAGGTCGACCTCGACCTGTCCGACGTGCTCTTCCTGGCCACCGCCAACGTGGTGGAGTCCATCCCCGGCCCCCTGCTGGACCGGATGGAGCTGGTCACCCTGGACGGGTACACCGAGGACGAGAAGGTCTCCATCGCCCGTGACCACCTGCTGCCCCGGCAGCGGGAGCGGGCCGGGCTGACCGCCGACGAGGTGGAGATCGCTGACGAGGCGTTGGCGCTGATCGCGGGGGAGTACACCCGAGAGGCCGGGGTCCGGCAGCTCGAACGTGGCCTCGCCAAGATCCTGCGCAAGGTGGCGGTGACGCTGGCGACCGACCCGTCGCCGGTACGCGTCGACACCGACAACCTCACCCGCTACCTGGGGCGGCCGAAGTTCACCCCGGAGTCGGCCGAGCGCACCGCGGTGCCCGGCGTGGCAACCGGCCTCGCCGTCACCGGCGCCGGCGGGGACGTGCTCTTCATCGAGGCGACCAGCATGGAGGGCGAGCCGGGGCTGACCCTGACCGGCCAGCTCGGTGACGTGATGAAGGAGTCGGCGCAGATCGCGCTCTCCTACCTACGCTCCAACGGGCGGCGGTTCGGCATCGACCCGAACGCTCTCGCGGGACGCCGGATCCACGTCCACTTCCCGGCGGGCGCGGTGCCCAAGGACGGTCCGAGCGCCGGCATCACCATGGTCACGGCCCTGGCGTCGCTGGTCACCGGCCGCCCGGTCCGTCCCGAGTTCGGGATGACCGGTGAGGTGACGCTCTCCGGTCGGGTGCTGCCGATCGGTGGGGTGAAGCAGAAGCTGCTCGCCGCGCACCGGGCCGGCCTCACCGAGGTGATCATCCCGGCGCGCAACGAGCCCGACCTGGACGACCTGCCGACCGAGGTGCGTGAGGCGCTGACCGTGCACACCCTGGCCGACGTGGCCGACGTGCTCGCCCTGGCGCTGCGCCCGGCCGACGTGAAGACGCTTGACGGGCCGGCGCTCTTCGCGGTCTGACGCTCCGACGATCCGGGCCCCCGCCGTCTTGCGACGGCGGGGGCCCTTTCGGTACGCGGGGAGGTCTACTGTCTCGTCTGCACCGTCAACCACCTCTCCGCCGCGAGGCGGCCCCTGGAGGAACCCCCCGTGAACGTGGTGCTCTGGATCATTCAGTTCCTGCTCGCCGCCGTCTTCGCCGGCGCCGGGCTGGCCAAGCTGAGCCAGCCGAAGGAGAAGTTGCGCGACGTGATGCGGTGGGTGGACCCCGTTCCACCGTCACAGGTCAAGTCGCTCGGCGCGGTCGAGCTGCTGGCCGCCGTCGGGCTCGTGCTGCCCGCTGCCACCGGCATCGCCACAGTGCTCACCCCGCTCGCCGCCGTCGGGCTGGTCATCGTCATGATCGGCGGCCTCCTGGTGCACCTGCGCGCCGGAAAGCAGCAGACCACCCAGCAGGGGCGTCGCACCGAGATCCAGGGCGCGGTCACCTGCGCGGTGCTGCTCGTCCTCGCCGCCGTGGTGGCCTGGGGCCGTTTCGGCCCGTACGCCCTCTGATCCGCGTCGGCGAGCACGCGACAATGCACAGTAGAGTCTGCCCGCCGCTCGAGGTGGCACTCAACGGGGGAGAGGCATGGAACCGATCGTGAGCGCACCTGGTGCGGTACCGCCGGCAGCGCCACAACGGTCAGATCCACCGAGCCGACGGTTGGGACGGCGGGTGCTCTTCGCCGGCGGCGCGGGCGCCGCGGTGGCGACCACGGTGGCCACCCTCGCCGGTGCGGAACAGGCGGGATCGCCGCCCGTCACGACCGTGCGGGAGGCCCCGCTCAGCCTCCGGGACCCCCGGGTCGGCTGCCGGCTCGACGGCAGTGACGAGTCGGACAAGGTCACCACGGCGCTGAACCTGCTGCCGGCCGGTGGCGGGGAGATCTTCCAACCGGTGGGCGCGCTCGGTCTCGGATCGGAGGTTCGCTTTCCGACGAGTGTGACCTGGACCGGCGAGAACATCGGCGCGGCGATCATCCAGCCGGCCCCGGGCTACACCGGTCGTCTGGTCTCGAGCGGTAAGTACAACCAGATCTCCAACGTGCACTTCTACGGCATGCGGACCTCCAACGTGCTGTTGACCGTCCGTGGCCCCCGATCGACCTTCCATCACCTGCACTTCGGCAACTCGGGCAGCCACGCGATCGAGTTCCTCGGCAAGGACGCGGACACCAGCGCCCACGCCAACAAGATCACCGATATCAACATCGAGGACTGCCTCGGCGTCGGCATCCTCGTGAACAAGGTCGCGTACGACAACGAGTTCCTCAACGTCTGGGTCGGTGAGTGCCAGACCGGGATACGGCTGCTGGACAGCGCCTGCTTCTTCGACAACCTGCATGTCTGGGGTTGCCGGGGCAACGGAGTGGAACTGCGCGAACCCGCCCACCGGAACATCTTCCAGAACGTCTACCTGGAGTCGAACGGCACGAGTGGCACCGGCAGCGGCGCCGACCTTCGGCAGGTCTGGGGGACCCAGTTCATCGGCGGCCGGCTGTGGCGCAACGCCACCAACGGCATCGAGGTCTCCTCATCCGGACGTACCCGGATCATGGGGCTCGACATCCACGACAACGGCGCGAACGGGATCCTCGGCCGCGACGCCGACCTGTGCCAGGTGATCGGCAACCAGTTCTACGACGACGCGACGCCCCGCCGCCAGGACCGGCCGATCATGACCGTCGGCACCAGCAACAACTGGATCGTCACCAACAACGTGATGCGGGCGTACGACCACCGCTCCGGTGGCGCGTCGCTGGCCGGCGCCAACAACGTGGTCAACGGAAACATCGGCTAGCACCGGCGGGGCGGCGGGTGCCCATGTCCCTCCCGCCGCCTCGCCGGGCCGGGTCGTCGGCGCCCGTCGTACTCCGGCGGTCGCCGACCGCGTTCTCAGCGCTCGTCGCCGCCGCGGTCGCGGCGCACGGTGGCCTTGCGGCCCTTGATCGTGCTGGAGCGCAAGCCGGAGATGACCTCGTCGGCCACCCCCTGCGGCACCTCCACCAGTGAGAACCGGTCGGCGATCTCGATCGAGCCGATGTCCCGGCCGCGGATGCCGGTCTCCCCGGTGATCGCGCCGACCAGATCCTGTGGGCGCACCCCGGCGCGTCGACCCAGGCCGACGAAGACCTGGACGGTGTTGCCGCCGCCGGAGCGTGGCCGGCCCCCGCCGCGCCGGTCGCCGCCCCGGCCGCCGGCCTCCGGTCGGCCCTCGCGCGACCCACGGACCGGGGCCTGCGGGATCTCCTCCTCGTCGTCGGAGCCCGGCGACGTCACCTCGTGGGCCAGCTTCACGGCGGCGAGGGCGACCTCCATCAGGTCGAACTCGTCGGTCAGCGTCTCCACGATCACCCGGAACGGGTCGAGGTCGTCCTCCAGCAGGCTCTCCCGCAGGGCCGCCTGGGTCAGCTCCAGCCGCCGGGTACGCATGTCGGCCACGGTGGGGATCTTGTCGATGGTGATCCGCTGGCCGGTCACCCTCTCGATGGTCTTGAGCATCCGGTGCTCACGCGGCTCGGCGAGGGTGATCGCCACGCCCTCGCGGCCAGCCCGACCCACCCGACCGATCCGGTGCACGTACGACTCCGGGGCGGACGGCACGTCGTAGTTGACCACGTGGGTCAACTGCTCGACGTCCAGCCCACGCGCCGCCACGTCGGTGGCCACCAGCAGGTCCGCGGTGCCCGCCCGCAGCCGGCCCATGACCCGGTCGCGCTGCTCCTGGCTCATGCCACCGTGCAGCGCCTCGGAGCGGTAGCCCCGACCGTTCATCGTCTCGGTCAACCGGTCGACCTCTTCCCGGCTGCGGCAGAACACGATCGCCGCCGTCGGGGACTCCACGTCCAACACCCGGCCCAGCGCGGCGGGCTTGTGCGCCCGGGTCACGATGTACGCGCTCTGCCGCACCCGGGGCGCCTCACCCGCGACCGGCTGCTCCCGGCCGATCTCGATCCGCACCGGTTCGCGCAGGTGCTGGCGGGCCATCCCGTCGATGCGCGAGGGCATGGTGGCCGAGAAGAGCACCGTCTGACGCTGCGCCGGAGCGTGCTCCAGGATCGCCTCGATGTCCTCGGCGAAGCCCATGTCGAGCATCTCGTCGGCCTCGTCGAGCACCACCGTGGCCAACCCGCCGAGGCGCAGGGTGCCCCGGGCGATGTGGTCGAGGGCCCGCCCCGGGGTGGCCACCACCACGTCGACACCGCTGTCCAGTGCCCGCAACTGCCGCCCGATCGGCTGCCCACCGTAGATCGGCAGCACCCGCGCGCCCAGGTCCTTGCCGTAGCGGTGGAACGCCTCGGAGACCTGTACCGCCAGCTCCCGGGTCGGCACCAGCACCAGCGCCACCGGGTCGCCGCCCTGGCGGTGCGCCGTCATGAGGTTCAGCAGCGGCAGCGCGAACGCGGCCGTCTTGCCGGTGCCGGTGGCCGCCTGCCCCAGCAGGTCCCGGCCCTCCAGCAGCGGTGGGATAGCCTCTCGCTGGATGGGGGTCGGCTCCTCGTACCCGAGGGCGGCGAGCGCGCCGAGCAGTTCGGCGCGGAGCCCGAGCTCGGTGAAGGCGCTCACCTCGTCGGTGCCGTCGGGGGTGGCGTCGATCGGTGCGTCGTGCTGTGCAGGTGCGGAACTCATGTGCCAAGCCTTTCATCACGCCGTCCGGGCCGTTGCGGCGACCGCCACAAGAGCTGTCTCAGGGCCCGTGCTGCGGCTGTTCCGCGAGCCGGACGGCGGCCCCGATCAGGCGTCGGTGGTCAGGATGGCCAGCACCATCACCGCGGCGAGGGCCACGTCGAGCACCACGCAGAACTCGGCGTAGCCGCGCGGCACCACCCGGCGGTTGCGGTGGTGCACGATGTCCCAGCCGGCGTGCGCCAACCACCCGAGCGTCACCAGCCAGGCGGCGGTCCGCCCACCGGCCAGCACCGCGACCAGCGTCAGGGCGACCCAGATGGCCAGACCGGCGAGTTGGGTGGCGAGCACGCCCCGCCCGCCCAGCGTGCGGCGGGCCATGCCGATCACCAGGTAGCCGCCGGGCAGCACCAGCATCGTCCACGGGCTGAGCACGGTCGGATCGACCCACATGTCCACCGTCAGCAGCAGCGCCAGCCCGCTCGGCCAGTGGCGGGCGAGCGCCACCACGGCCGGATGCCGGCGGATCGGCACCGGTGCCTCGTGCCGATGACGCACCGCCACCAGCACCATGGCCGGCACCATCAGCAGGTGACCGCCGAGCATCAGGGCGTCGGCATCCAGCAGGCCCGCCCACCACGGCACGAGCAGCAGCAGGAACGGCACGTACATCGCGGCGGCCATCTCGGCGACCCCACGCCAGTGGTGCGCCCGGTAGCGCATCCACACCGTCATTCCGACGGTCATGTTCGTGGCCATCACCAGCGCGGCGACCTCCGGCCGGGCCAGCGCGTCGCCGACGCCCAGAGCGGCGCCGGCCAGCTCCCACAACGGCCCGAGCAGCAGCATCCCGGCGATCATCGCCAGCGCCATCTCGCCCAGGTGCCACAGCAGCCGCCGCCTGCTGCTGGCCGGTGCCGCGGCGGTCGGTGCCGCCGCACTCGGCGTCGGGGTCGAGGGGGTCGGCTCGTCGGTGGGCAGGGGCGCGGGCGACGGTACGGCGGTGAGGCCGTCCGCGTACATCCTGGTGTTTTCCATGTCTCGACCCTGCCGGTGCCCCCGGTGTGGCCGGCAGACCCGTTCGTCACGGAAAAACCGTGCGGACCGCACGGCCCGACCGTGACAGTTCGCATGGGTGGACCATGCGCCGGACGGTCCTAGGATCGGTGCGTGGCGAGCGAGGCGGTGACCACCCGGGCGGACCGGCGGCTGCGTCGCGCTCGACGGGCGACGCTGGTGTCGCTGGCCACCGGCGTGTGGGCGAGCGTCCTGTTTCCGGCGGTCGGCCTGACCCGCGAGCCCGACCGGGTCCGGGTGACGCTCGGCGCGGTCGGCATCCTCGCCTTCGTGATCGCCCAGACCGTCGTCCTGTACGCGGCCGTGACGCCGTGGCTCGACCCGCGCTGGCGGCGTCGGGCCGAGCTGAGCCTGATCGGGGTGGCGGTGCTGACCGTTCCGCTGGTGGGCCCGGTGGCGGCCGGCAGGTGGCCGACCTGGGCCTGGCTCGGCGCGGCGCTGATCGGCATGACGCCGCTGCTGGTGCGGTGGCGGGCCGCGCTGGCGGTCGCGGTCGGCGTCCTGGCGGTGTCGGTCGCGGTGGCCTGGTGGACCGGTGGTTCCGTTGCGCGTCACCTCGCCGTGACCGGCGCAATCGGCGCGGCGGTCGCCGCCGTCAACGGGTTCCAGGTCTGGTTCTGGGACCTGCTCGTGGAGGCCCGGCAGGGCCAGGCCGCTCAGGCCCGGCTCGCCGCCGCCGAGGAACGGCTGCGCTTCGCCCGCGACGTGCACGACGTCCTGGGGCACCACCTCACGGTGATCGCGTTGAAGGCCGAACTCGCCGCCCGGCTCGCACCGGTCGACCCGGAACGGGCCGGGCGGGAGGCCGCAGAGGTGCAACGGTTGGCCGCCTCCGCGCTGGGCGAGGTACGCGAGACCGTGCACGGCTATCGGGCCGTCGACCTCGACGAACAGCTCGCCGCGGTGGTGGGGGTGCTGCGCTCCTGCGGCGTGCGGTGCACGGTTCTGCCACTGCCGGCGGACCTGCCGCAGCCCGCCGCGATCGAGCTGGCGGCGGTGCTGCGCGAGGCGAGCACCAACGTGCTGCGGCACAGCCGGGCCGACTGGTGCCGGATCCGCATCGATCGGGAGGATGACCTGGCCAGGATGACGGTGGCCAACGACGGCGCCGACGACCGCGGCCCGGACGCGCACAGCCACGGTCTGCGCGGGCTGGCCGACCGGCTCGCCGCCGCCGGGGGCGAGTTGCGGGTACGCCGGGAGGACGCGATCTTCACCCTCGAAGCCACAGTGCCGGCGCCGTCGTGATCCGCGTCCTGCTCGCCGACGACGAGGACCTGATCCGGGTCGCCGTCGCCGCGCTGCTCGCCCTGGAACCGGACATCGAGGTGGTGGCACACGCCGCCGACGGGAAGACAGCCGTCACCGCGGCGCTGGCGCACCGTCCGGACGTGGCGGTGGTGGACCTGGAGATGCCGGGCCTGGACGGCATCGCGGTGGCCGCCGAGCTGACCCGGGTCCGACCCGAGTGCGCGGTGGTCGTGCTGACCGGGCACGGTCGTCCCGGGCACCTGCGCCAGGCGCTGACCGCCGGCGCCCGTGGGTTCCTGCCCAAGGGCTCGCCGGGTGGGGCGCTCGCCGACGTGATCCGCCGGGTGCACGCCGGAGGGCGCTACGTCGACCCGACGCTGGCCGCCGACGCGTTGACCCTGCCCCCGTGCCCGCTGACCCCTCGGGAACTGGAGACGCTGCGGCTGGTGGAGGTCGGCGCCCCGGTCGCGGTGATCGCCCGTCGGGTGCACCTGTCCACTGGCACCGTGCGCAACCACCTCTCCGCCGCTGTGCAGAAGCTCGGCGCCGCCGACCGGGCCGAGGCCGTCCGCACCGCCCGGGACAACGGCTGGCTCTGACCGGCGACACCGGCGGCGTGCGTCGGGGAGGCCGCGAAACTCTCCGGCGCTGATCAATCAAGGCAGTCGAGTCCTCGCCTCTCAGCCGGCTGCGAAGATGGACAAATGCCCAGGAAAGTCGCGGCGGGTCCGGTCGACCCGGTGCGCTCCAGTGCCGTCGAGCTGTTCTTCGACCTCGTCTTCATCTTCACCCTCGGTCGCTTGTCGGCGACCCTGGTCGAGGAGCCCAGCCTGCTCGCCGACGCGCAGGCAGTGATCTTCCTGCTGGCCTTCTGGTGGATCTGGTACAACACCAACCTGGCTACCGACAGCCTCGACTGCGAACGACCCACAGTGCAGATTCTGATCATCTGCGTGATGCTCGGCAGTCTGCTGATGTCCATCAACGTTCCGGACGCCTTCGGTGACCAGGGCTTCGTCTTCGTGAGCGCGTACCTCGGGATCCACCTCGGCCGGACCCTGGTCATGGCCCTCTACCTGCGCGGCACTCCGGCCTGGCGTCGGCCGGTACGGGGGCTCGTCTGGTATTCGATGTCCGCGACGGTCTGGTTCGCCGGGGCGGCGGCCAGCGGCGGCGAAGCACGAGTGCTGCTGTGGGCATTCGCGCTGGCGATCGACTACTCGGCGCCGATCCTGGGGTGGCCGGTGCCGTGGCTCGGCCGGGCGCGGGCCAACGAGTGGCACCTCTCGGGCGAACACCTCAACGAGCGGTACCGGCAGTTCATCATCCTTGCCCTCGGCGAGACGATCCTGGCCACCGGCAACTTCTACCGGCTGTCGCCGCGAAACCTGGCGGACACCACCGCATTTCTGCTCACCTTCTGGACGGTGGTCTTCCTCTGGTGGACCTACTTCTATCGCACCACGAGCAGCCTCGCCGTGAAGATCGATACCGCCGTGGACCCGTACCGGCTCAACCTGCGGGCGAGCTACAGCCACCTGGTGATGGTGGCGGGCATCCTGCTCACCGGCATCGGCGGCGAGTTGATGCTGAAGGAGCCCGACGCGCAGCGGTCGGCCGGCAACGTCGTGGCGATCCTGGTCGGGCCGCTGACCTTCCTCATCGGGCGGATGATCTTCGAGATCTGGGTGTTCGGCCGCCTGACGAGGCACTGCCTCGCGGCCGTGGTGGCATGCCTGATCCTGAGCCCGGTCGCGGCGCGACTCCCGCCGCTGTCGGTGGGCCTGTTGGGCGCGGCCACCATCACCGTCGTCGCCATCTTCGACCTGACCCACCGTGCCCGGGTCGCGGGTGAGGTCAACCCGGTGTCGGCCGGGGACGCTCCCCGCCGTCACCCTGCCTGACGGGTGTGGCTCGGTTCCAATCTGTGGGGGTGGCGCGAACCGTCCGGCTAGCGTGGGCGCGTGCGTACGGTGGAACTGGTCTGCTCGCCCGGCCTGGAGGTCGCGGTCCGGGCGGTCTGGGGTCGCCTGGCCGCCGCCGGGCTACCCAGCCTGGCCCGCAACATCCACCCCACCAACCGGCCGCACCTCACCCTCGCCGCCGTCGACGAGTTCCCGCCGGGGGTCGAGCACCGCCTCGCCGAACTGTTCGACACCGCGCTGCCGGTTCCGGTGACACTCGACCTGGTCGTCGTCCTGGACGGCAGCGCGCCACTGGTCTGGCTCGTCCGACCCACGCCGGCGCTGACCGCGCTGCACGCCGCCGTCTGGGACGTTCTCGCCGATGCCGACGGACACCGCCCGTGGCACTCGCCCGACGCGTGGGTGCCGCACCTGAGCCTGGCCCTGCGGTTCCGCGACGCCGACCTGCGGTTGGCGCGTGCCGTGGCCGGTGGGCAGCGCCCGACGGGCGACTTCGACGCCGCCCGCAGTTACGACGGCACGGACCGCTCGGTGACCGCGCTGACCCGGCTCCGCTGAGGCAACCGTCCGCAAAGGCCCCGACGTGCCGAAGTGGCATCGCGGCCGCTGTTAAGGAGGGGCAGCAGTCAGGCCGAGGCGGCCGTCGGAGCGTGTCGCCCCGACGGCCGCGGGCCCCATCCTGGTCAGTTGTCGCGCGGCTGCGGGATCTCCTGCCTGGTGAACGAGATTCCCGCCGCCGGGGCGGCCCGGGTGGCGATCGACGCAGCCGACTCGTCGGTGTCGTAGAGCCGAACCGAACCGTTGGCGGTCCGGCTCACGAAACCGAGTCGGATGCCGTTGGAGTTCTGGAAGACGAATGCCGTCGGGTCGGTCGGATAGGTCTCGTCCGGTACCGTCGCCGTGGCCCAGTCGCCCCAGGCGGTGGAGCCTGCGGCGGTCTGTCGGCTGTGCTGGATGGTGTCGTCGGTCGTCCGGGTGAACACCGAGACGCGGCCGGTGTTGGGGCTCAGGACGGCGGTCGGGGAGCCGACCGGCGTGATCCCGCTGGCTCCCACCGCGGTCCAGGTGCCGGGCCAGGTGCCGTCGATGTTCTGCAACTGGCTCTTGACCACTCCGTCGGTGTGGCGGGCGAACACCATCAGGCGACGGCCAGGCAGTGTCACCACGCTCGGCGTGTCCACGAAGCCCGTGCCACCCAGCCCTGTCCAGGCGGAGGTCAGCGCGCCACCCTTGTAGGTGGCGGCCTGCAGGGTGCCGGCAGCGTTGGTCACCAGAATTGTGGCGGTGCCGTCGGCGCCCGGCACGGCGACCGGCGTCCCGGTCAGGCCGGTGCCACCGAGCGGCGTCCACGGAAACAGATCGCCGGCCGTGCCGTCCTGCCGCCGGTGCCACAGTGCGCCCTCGGCGTCCAGGGCGAAGACCACGCGGGTGTCGTCGGAGAGCCGGACGGCGGTCGGCTCCGAGCGCATCGCCCCGCCGAGGGCGAGCCACGGATTCCAGTCCGGCATGGCCGGCGTCTTCTGGGTCAACGAACCCACGTTGCTGGTGGTCTCGTGGGCAACGATGGTGACCCTGTTCTGGGCGTCCGAGACCAGCGACGGCTTGCCCGTGTACGCCTCGGTGCCGGGCGCCGGTGACCACTGGATCGAATACAGCGAGTCCGGGTTCGCGCGTCCGTGCCGCAGTTGACCGATGTTGTCGGTGTAGGCGATCTCCAGGCTGCCGAGCGCGGTGCCGGCGGGCGGGGCCTGCACGACGGCCAGCGGGGCGTTCTGCTGCGCCGGGGTGGCGGGCAGCGCGGGGCTGGTGATCGCCCCCTGCCGGCAGGTGTTGGTGGTGGTGAAGACGTTCGGGAAGCCCTCCCAGCCGTTGCCGATCTGGTCCGCGGTCAGTGCCCAGGACAGGTTGTCCTCGCGGAAGCGGTACTGGAACAGATCACCGTCGGCCTGAATGCCGAAGAGCGTGTCTCCGCCGGCGGAGAAGAGCCCCTTGGTGAACCCCTGCCAGTCGCTCGAACCGACCTGACGGTCCCGCAGGAGCCACCGCTGACTCGCCGGGTCGAACCGGTGTCGGTAGAGCTTGCCGTCGGCCGTGCGGCCGTAGAGGACGCCGGGGGCACCGGCGACGATCAGGTTGTACCGGTCCCAGCCGGAGTCGATGACGCGTGCGTCGATGGTCCATTTCCGCGTCGGCTCGTCGAACCGGTACCAGCGCAGTTTGCCCTGGGCGTCGACGGCGTAGAAGTCGCCGATCTGGTCCACAGTGATCTTGTTGCGGTAGCTGGCTGTCGCATAGTTCGTGAAGCTTGAACTGATGATCAGGTTCTGCTTGCCATCGATGGTCTCCCAGTTGCTGCCCGTCCATCGGTAGCGGTTGAGTCCGGTCGAGTTGATGCCGTAGACCCGGCCGTCCGGCCCGCCCAGCAGGCGGCCGAAGGTCTGCCAACCGCTGGGGCCGACGGTGGTGGCGGCGGTGAACACGCCGCCGTCCTTGCCCGGGGTGCTGTACTGGCGACGGGCGAGAGTGCCGGCCGTTGTCGAGTTGAAGAACGCCGCGGCCCCTGTGCAGCTGAAGGCGTCGGTGGCCGCCTGGGCGGGAGACGCCGGCAGCGGTGCCACGAGGCCGGCGGCGCCGATGAGCGCTGCGGCGGTCAATGCCAGCGGCCGACGCCGAGAAGACGTCCGTGGTGTGGACTCTTTGGTTAACTGGGACACGTTTGTGTGATCCTCCCCCGAGAAGAATAAGAATGACCGCAATGAATTGATCAGTCTGTGGTGATCGCCACATTCGCAGAGGGTCCACTGTGCGCGGTGAGTGATCCATCCGCCACGGTCGCGGCCCATCATGCACGACCGTGGGCCGCCTGCCAAGCGCGGAAGCTCGGCCCGGTTCGAGGAGTCCGGGAACATCCATGATGGACATTCGGGGCGGGTCGGAGCAGGGAGCAAACGGACTTAAGGCTACAAATGGTTGAAGTCTTAACGGGAAGTAGTCTCCCCAGGTCGTAGCGCAAATGAGGAAGGTTGCCGCCACTCTGGCTTGACAGCCGATCGAGCGTGCTGCAACCTACAGCGGCATATCGATGAGTAGCAGCACACGGGGGTGTGAAGCTGTGACCGCTGACTTGGCGGCATTCTGCCGTGCCGAGGCGACACGAATATTGTTGGGCGCTCCGCTCCCGCGTGAATTCCGTCCACCCGAGTTGTCTCTTTCTCTTTTCTGACATTCTCGTCGACCGATGAGTCGGCGTCGTAACGCCGTGCCCGTGAAGAGGTAGCGGCGATCCACACCCGGCTTCGTGGGGCCTTCACAGGTCTCGCGGCCGGCACGTGCCTGTCTCCGCCTCGTAGCCCGTCCTCGATCCAGGGGTGACCATGTCCTTCAGCATTCGCCGTCTGCCCGACCCGCGCGGTCGGCTGACCGATCTGCGTGGTCGGCTACCCCGGCAACGTTCGATGTTCGGCTCCGGCACCACCCGGTCGGTCCTGGCCGCCGCTCTGGCCGGCGTGCTGATGCTCAACCTGGGCGGCAGCGGGGTGACGGCGCTGCCGGCGGGCGGTGCCCGCGACCGGGACGGTGTGGCCTCCGCCGGTCGGGGTGGCGGCGGCGCGAAGCCGAACCAGGCATGGGGCTCGGCGGCCGGCAAGGCTCACGTGACACCCGGACGCCCCAACCGTGACCTGCCGAAGTCCATGCGCGGGCAGTACCCGCTGCACAAGCTCGCCGACAAGCCCGCCCCGGGGCGCAACAAGGCGTCCGTCGCGACGGCACCCGTCGAGGACACCCCAGGCTTCGACAAGCGAACCAGCCGGGAACGACCGGCCGAGCGCGACGTCAACCAGCGGGTCTTCGACAACGCCGACGGCACCCAGACCACCGAGTTCTCCTCCTCCCCGATCAACTACCGCAAGCCGGACGGCACCTGGGCGCCCATCGACCACGCCCTGGTGCCGACCACCGACGGGTGGGGGATCGCCGCCGACTCGGTCGGTCTGCGCCTCGCCGGCAACGGCGCCGCGAGTCAGTTGGCCCGGCTGAGCTTCGACGCTGACACCGAGTTCGGGTTCGGTCTGGCCGAGGCGTCCAACGCGCCGGGCCGGGTGAACGGGAACGCCGTCACCTACCCCGGCGTACGCCCCGACGTCGACCTGCGTCTGGAGCCCCGGGCCGGCGGCCTGAAGGAGACCCTGGTCCTGCGCTCGGCCAAGGCGCCCGCCTCGTTCGTGTTCCCGCTGAGCCTGCGCAACCTCACCGCGAAGCTGGTCGACGGTCAGGTCGTCCTCAGTGACCGCGACGGGCGCGAACGCGGGGTGATCCCGGCGGGTTACATGGTGGACGCCGGCACCGGCACAGCCGGTCCCGCCACCTCCACCAAGGTCGCGTACGAACTGGTCACCACGGGTGGGCAGACGGCGCTGAAGGTCACCCCCGACCGGGCCTGGCTGACCGATCCGGCCCGGCGGTACCCGGTCGAGGTCGACCCGACCGTCGGCCCGCCGGTCGCTGCGATCAACGCCGACAGCAGCATGTACGTGCACGGAGACAGCTCCACGTCCGGCAGCAGCGAGTTGCTCGTCGGTCGCTCCGGCGGGTCCAACGCGGCGGCCTACCTCAAGTTCGGCAACCTGGTCAGCCGACTCCAGAACCACACCATCCACGGGGCCGCGCTCTCCGCTGTCAACTTCGACGCGGCTTCCTGCAAGGCGCGCGCGGTCAGCGTCCACCCGGTCACCGGGTCGTGGTCGGCCGGCACCGGCTACTCGTACCCGGGGCCGGCAGTGGGTGGCGCGCTGGTCAGCCGCTCGTTCGCCCACGGGTACGTCGCTCTCGGCCAGTCCCAGTCCGCCTGCCCGGCAGCCGGGGAGATGTTCGACCTCGGCGTCGGCGGCCGTAACCTCGTGCAGCGCTGGGCCAACGGCCAGCAGGCCAACAACGGTCTCTCGCTGCGCGCGTCCACCACCGACACCTCGGCGTGGAAGAAGTTCGCCGGCACCGGCACGGCGAACCCGCCGGCGCTCTACGTCACGCACAGCCCGTACAACGCCGGATACGCGATCCCGAAGCCCACTCCGGAGCCGGCCGTCCTGCGTAACCAGGACGGCAAGGTGAAGGTGACGGTCACCAACCTCGGTGCCGAGGCGTGGACGCCGGCCAACTACTACCTCGCGTACCGGGTCTACAACGCGCAGACCGGCGCCGCGGTGACCCAGCAGCGGGCGGCCAATCTGCCCTCCACCCTGGCCCGTGGCGCGAAGGTCACCCTCGACGCGACGGTCAAGCGGTTGGAGCCCGGCTCCTACTTCCTCGACTTCACCATGGTGCGCACCGGTGGAGCGGTCTTCACCGACCACCAGGTGCCACCCGGTCGGATCGTGCTCCAGGTGTTCGACGTTCCGCCGGTCGTGCAGGAGCTCTACCCGGAGAACGGGTACCAGGCCCCGACGCTCACCCCGTTGCTCTGGGCCCGGGCCGTGGACACCGACGCCGCACCCGGTGCCACCTTGTCCTTCAAGTTCGAGATCTGCGACCAGACCGACGCCGGTGCGGCGACCAACTGCACCAACTCCGGCTACCAGGCCAAGCAGTCCTGGGTGGTGCCCGCCGGCCGGATGGTCTGGGGCAAGAGCTACCTGTGGCGCTCCTTCGTCAAGGACAGCGCCAACGAGGTCATCTCGCCGTACTCGACAATGCTCAGTTCGGTGCCACAACCGGACCTGTTGTCCCGGATCGCCACCTCGCCCAACGCCGAGCAGGGTCGCGAGTTCGACGCTCAGACCGGAAACTTCGCCACCTCCGCCGTGGACGCCACGGTGGTGACCGTCGGTCCGGAGCTGAACCTGGTCCGCACCTACAACAGCCTCGACCCCCGCACGACCGGCGTTTTCGGCGCCGGCTGGTCCAGCCGGTACGACATGACGCTGGTCCCTGACAACGACGGCACCGGAAACGTGGTGGTCCGCTACCCGGACGGCCAGGAGGTGCGGTTCGGCAAGAACCCGGACGGCACGTACGCGCCGCCGCCGGGACGGGTCGCGAAGCTCACCGTCGACAGCAGCAACTGGAAGCTTGTCGACCGTACCGGCAGCACCTACCAGTTCTCCCTGCTCTACAAACTCCAGAAGATCACCGACAACTCCGGGCACTCGGTCAACCTGACCCTCGACCCGATGACCGGCAAGCTCGCCCGGGCCCAGGTCTCCAACAGCCAGAGCAACACCGCCGGCCGTTCGCTGACCTTCACCTGGAACGGCAACCGCATCGCCACGGTCAGCACCGACCAGGTCAACGGCGCGAAGCTGACCTGGAACTACACCTACGAGGGTGACCTGCTGACCAAGGTCTGCGGCCCGGAGTCCGCCTGCACCAACTACGCCTACGCGGCCGGTTCGCACTACCGCACCGCCGTTCTCGACGCCAAGCCCGACTCGTACTACCACCTTGGCGAGGCCGAGGGCACCGGCGCGGCCAGCGACGTGGCGATCAACCTGGGCAAGGACGCCGGCACGTACCGCAACAACGTCACCCTGGGCCAGCCCGGTGTGTTGGAGGGCACCAACGGCACCGCCGCGGCCTTCAATGGCACCTCGGCCTACCTCGAGCTGCCCAAGGGGCTGGTGAAGAAGAGCCGTGACGTCTCCGTCGAGCTGTGGTTCAAGATCGGCCTGACCCAGACCGGTGGCCCGCTCATCGGCTACCAGGACAAGGCCGTCGGCACCGCCGCCACCAGCGGCGTCCCGCTGCTCTATACCGGCACCGACGGCAAGCTGCGCGGCCAGTTCGCCACGGGCGCGATCGCACCGATCACCTCGGGCATCACGGTCAACGACAACAAGTGGCACCATGTGGTGCTCTCCGCGATGGCCAACACCCAGACCATGTATCTCGACGGGGTCAAGGTCGGTGACCTGGCCGGGCAGCCGATCGAGCACTCGCTGCTGACCTTCAACCAGGTCGGCCTCGCCTCGGCGACCACGCCCAGTTCCTGGCCGGCCTGGGGCGGCACCGCCCAGCGCTACTTCGCCGGCACCATCGACGAGGTCGCTGTCTACTCCCACCCGATCGGCCTGGACACGGCCAAGGCGCACTTCCAGTACGCGAAGCCGGCCGCCCAGCAGCTGACCCGGGTCACCCTGCCCAGCGGCCGGGTCGCCACCGAGGTCGAGTACGACACGGCCACCGACCGGGTCAAGGAGTACACCGACGACAACGGCGGCACCTGGAAGGTGGGTCAGCCCACCGTCTACGGCGGCGACACCGACCTGCGGCGCAGCGTCCAGGTCCTCGACCCGGCCAACCGCCCCTACCTGTACGAGTACGACGCGCTCGCCGGTCGACTGCTGCGCTCCGGCACCCCGCTCGGACTGGAGACCCGCGAGGAGGACCGACCCGGGCAGCCCAGCCCGACGCCGAGCCCGCCGCCCACCGAGGTCTGCACCCAGCCCGACCCGAACGACCCGGCCTTCTGCACCGTGATCCCCGGCGACGCCGGTGGGCCGATCTTCGTGCGGCACCCGTTGGACGGCATGGCCATCCGCTCGTTCTCCTACAACGCGGACGGCCAGCAGAGCAAGGTCACCAACGAGAACGGTGACACGGTGGAGATGACGTACGACAGCCGGGGGCGTCTCGCCACCCGCAAGAGCTGCCGTACGTCCACCCAGTGCTTCACGAACTACTACACCTACCCGGCTTCCATCACCGACCCGTTCGACCCGCGCATCGACCTGGCCGTGGAGCAGCGCGACGGCCGCTCCAGCGGCCCGACCGACAACAAGTTCCGGACCACCTTCACGTACCGGGACCGCACCGGTCAGCTCCTCACCCAGACCAACCCGGACGGCAGCCTGGTCACCCACACCTACACCAGCGGCGGCGAGGCCGGTGTCAACGGCATCCCTCCGTCCGGGTTGCTGGCCAGCAGCATCACCAACGGGCAGACCAAGCCCACCAGCTACGCGTACTACGCCAACGGTGACCTGTACAAGGTGACCGAGCCGTCCGGGCTGGTGACCGAGTACACCTACGACGCGCTCGGCCGACGGATCACCGAAAAGGTCGTCTCCGACACCTATCCCGCGGGCGTCACCACCACGATCACCTACGACGGGCACTCGCGGGTCGCCACCGTCACCGGCCCGGTCACCACCGACGCCGTCACCGGCAAGCAGCACCAGAGCCGAACCGTCAACGAGTACGACGCCGACGGCAACCCCACCAAGGTCACCGCCACCGACCTGCTCGGTGGTGACCCCGAGCGGGTCACCAGCACCGAGTACGACGACGAGGGACGGCCGGTCCGGGTCGTCGACCCGGAGGGCAACGAAACCAGCTACGGGTACGACAGGTTCGGCAACAAGACGACCATGACCGACGCCAACGGCAACCGCTACGACTGGGCGTACACCGCTCAGAACAAGGTGGCCGAGGTGCGGCTGCGGGACTGGCGCAGTGACCCGGCCGGCAGCCCCGGCACCGGCACCGGCGACTACCTGGTCCTGCACTCCTACTCGTACGACTTCGCCGGGCGGCTGGCCAGCGACACCGACGCCATGGGTCGGCGACTGGAGTACAAGTACTACCGCGACGACCTGTTGGAGAAGATCACCCTCAAGGACTTCCGCAACCCTGACGGCTCCAAGCGGGACTACGTCGTGGAGGAGAACACCTACGACGGCGCCGGCAACGTGACCCGCAAGGTCGGGGCCAACGGCACCCAGATCACCGACCATACGCCGGACGAGGCCGGCAAGGTGAAGAGCACCGTGCTGGACCCGACGGGGGTGCGCCGGACCAACACCTTCACCTACGACTACAACGGCAACGTCAAGCAGACGGTCCGGACCGGAAACCCGTCGAACCTGAACTGGGAGGTACTGGCCACCTCCGAGGTCGTCGACTACACCTACGACGACGCCGGCAACGTCCTCACCGAGAAGGTCACCGCCGGCAGCAGCACCCGGGTGACCAGCTACACGTACGACAGGCGCGGCCTGCGTACCTCCGTCACCGACCCGCGTGGAAATGTGAGCGGCGCCGACAAGGCGAAGTTCACCAGTACCTTCCGCTACGACGAGCTGGGCCGCCAGGTCGGGCAGAGCGGCCCGACCGTCCTGGCCGAGAGCGACGGCAACGCCGCCGTCTCCACCAACCCGACCAGTTCGGTCGGCTACAACACCTTTGGCGAGCAGGTCGCCGTCAAGGACCCGCTCGGGCGGGTCTCCACCTCGGAGTACGACAAGCTCGGCCGGGTGGTGCGCAGCCTCGCGCCGATGTACCTCGCGCCCGGTGTGACCCAGCCGGTCACCCCGGAGCACAAGCGCCGCTACGACGCCCTGGGCAACGTGCTGGAGGAGACCGACCCGGCCGGCATCACCAACTACACGTACGACCAGCTCAACCGGTTGACGGTCCGGGACGAACCGTCGAAGACCAACGACGACCGCGCACTCACCCGTTACACCTACACCCGCACGGGCGAGGTCCTGTCGGTCACCGGCCCGACCGGTGCCCGGGTCGAGTCGACCTACGACGACCTCGACCGGCAGGTCACCCAGACCGTCGTCGAGCGTCGGCCGACCACCCGCAACCTGGTCAGCAAGCTCGTCTACGACGACGCGGGCAACCTGACCTCGTCGATTTCCCCGACCGGGGCGACCACTGTCAACACCTTCAACGGGGCCGGCGACATCACCCGCAGCACCGCGCCGACCGGCGAGGCCATGATCTTCGGGTACGACTTCGCCGGCCGCCAGGTCCGGGTCTCCGACGGCCTCGGTCGCACCACCCGGGTCGGCTACGACCAGTTCGGCAACCGGACGAGCACCTTGAATCTCAAGGCCGACGGCACGGTCCTGCGCACCCAGAGCTACGGCTACGACGTGGCCGGCAACATGACCTCGTCGAAGGACCCCTACAACACCGTCACCACCTACGAGTACGACGCGGCGGACCAGCTCGTCAAGCAGATCGAGCCGACCGACGCCGACCCGATCACCACCACGTTCGGGTACGACGCCGCCGGCAACCGGACCCGCTACACCGACGGCCGCAACAACTCCACCATCTACACGTACAACACGTTGGGTCTGCCGGAGTCGGCGATCGAGCCGTCCACGGCGAGCCACCCGGCAGCCGCGGACCGGACCTGGACCGTCGCGTACGACGCCGACGGCAACGCGGTGCGGCTCAGCGCCCCGGGTGGGGTGAGCCGCATGCGGACCTACGACGCGGCCGGCCGCCTCACAGTGGAGACCGGTTCCGGGGGTGACACCCCGACCGCGACCCGAACCCTGGACTACGACCAGGACGGCCGGCTGAAGAGCGTCAACGCCCCCGGCGGCAGCAACACGTACAACTGGAACGACAGGGGTGGGCTGCTGTCCACCGCCGGCCCGTCCGGCACGGCGAGCTTCGACTACAACGACGACGGCCGGGTGACCAGCCGCACCGACCTGACCGGCACGGCCAGCTTCGGCTACGTCAAGGGTCGCCTCGACACGCTCACCGACAGCATCACCGGCCAGCAGCAGAAGCTTGGCTACGACGCCGCCGGTGACGTCAAGACCGTCGACTACGGTGCCGGCCGCGTCCGCACCTTCGGGTACGACGACTACGGGCGGGTCGCCAGCGACGTGCTGCGCAACGCGGGCGGCCAGACGGTGGCCTCGGTCACCTACGGCTTCGACCTCAACGGCCACCTCACCAGTAAGAACACCACCGGCACCGCCGGGGCCGGCACCAACACCTACGACTACGACAAGGCCGGCCGGCTGATCTCCTGGACCAGCCCGGCCGGGACCGTCACGTACGCCTGGGACGCCAGCGGCAACCGGGTCCGGGCCGGCTCCAAGACCGCGACCTTCGACGAACGCAACCGGCTGCTCTCCGACGGCGACTACACCTACGCGTACACCCCGCGGGGCACCCTGCGGACCCGCACCAGCTCGGGCCTGGCCGAACAGTTCTCGTTCGACGCCTTCGACCGGCTCACCGCGGCGCAGGGCCAGACCTACACCTACGACGGCCTGGACCGGGTCGCGTCTCGCACCGGCAACTCCTTCGTCTACGCCGGTCTGGGCGACGAGGTGGTGCACGACGGCTACGAGTACTACGGTCGCGGCCCGAACGACGAGCTGCTCGCCACCGTCCAGGGCGCCGACAAGCGGCTGTCGCTGACCGACGCCCACGGTGACGTGGTGGCGGCCATCAACCCGGCCGACACTCAACTGTCCACGCTGAACGACTCCACCGCGTACGACCCGTTCGGCAAGAAGGTGACCAGCACCGGCAGCACCGGCCGGTTGGGCTTCCAGGGGGACTGGACCGACCCGGACACCGGGCAGGTCGACATGGGTGCTCGCTGGTACCAGCCCGGCACCGGCACGTTCACCTCGCGGGACAGCGTCAACTACACCTCCGGCGACTCGATTCTGGCCAACCGCTACACCTACGGTGCTGGCGCCCCGTTGGACTTCGACGACCCGGATGGCCACTGGCCGCGCTGGATGAAGCGCGCCGCGAGCGTCGTGAGCAACACCGTCTCCAACGTCGTCAGTGGCGCGTACACGGCGTACAACTACGCCAGGAACTTCGTGTCCACCGTTGCTCACTACGCCTGGTCCGGGATCAAAGCGGTCGGCCGAGTGATCTCCAGCAGCGCGAAGTGGCTCGGCGAAAAGACGATGAACGCCGTCCGGTACGTCGGCAGCAAGATCCAGTCCGGACTCAACCAGGTCGCCCGCAGCGCCGACTGGGCCAGACAACAGGCCAAGATGGTCGCACAACGCATCTACCAGGCAAAGGTCGCGGTGACAGCCGCCGCGAAGTCGGCTATCAAACAAGCTGTCAAGTTCACCAAGCTGGCGGTGATTCCTGCCCTGACGAAGCCGCTCATCACGCTCGGCAAGGTGGTGTCCACCGGCTTCAAGATGGCGGCGAGTGTCGTCGCCGTCACCACGATGGCCATTAAGGACCCACAGAAGTACAGCCAGAACCTATGGCTGGAGGCCGCACAGAAGCTGGCGCCGCTCGTCGAGGGCGCCGAGAAGATGTGGGACAAGGCGACCCAGTTCGTCGACGAACACGCCGCCGAGATCGCCGGCTTCGCCGTCGGGGCCGTCGTCGGCCTGGGCTGCGGCGCGGCGATCGGCTGGACCGGTGTCGGAGCGGTGGCCTGCGGGGCGCTCGCCGGAGCGGTCGGCTCGGCGGTCACCGGTTACATGGACGGCAAGCGCGGCTGGGACCTCGCCGGCGCCACCGCCATGGGCGGCCTCACCGGTGCCCTCGGTGGTGCGCTCGGCTCCATCGGCGGACAGGCGCTGGGTGCGGGAATTCGCGGGCTGAGCGGCGGACTCCGGTCGGGCGGCAGTAAAGCCCTGAGCGCCGGTCTGAACGAGGCACGCGCCATCGGTTCCGGGGCAAGGAACCTCGGCAACAAATTGCTCGGGCGGTGTCCCAATAGCTTCACGGGCGAGACCCGGGTGCTGATGGCGGATGGCAGCTCCAAGCGAATCGACGAGGTGCAGATCGGCGAGAAGGTGCTCGCCACCGATCCGACGACTGGCCGCACCGAGGAACGCGGGGTCACGGCGCTGATCGTCGGCGCCGGTAGCAAGGATCTTGTCGAGATCACAGTCGACACTGACGGCAAGAAGGGCGATGGAACGGAGAAGCTGACCGCTACGGGTGGGCACCCGTTCTGGGTCGCTAGTCAGGGACGGTGGCTAGAGGCTCAGGATCTCAAGCCGGGCTATACCTTCCAAACTGCCGACCACCGACCGGCTTCCGTGGTGGGCCTTCGAAAGTGGACCGACTGGCAGCAGGTGCACAACCTCACGGTGGACGGGCTGCACACGTACTATGTGGTGGCTGCCAAGACGCCGGTCCTCGTCCATAACTGCACAACCGACTTCTTCACGGTTCAAGGTGTGGACGATGCTGCCCGTCTTGGTGCTGGTGGGCACCCATTCCCGACGGCGCCCGAACGTGCACATTTCGGGCCGGGCGTTTATTCCTGGGGGAGCGAGGCGGAGGCGATCGCGTATGCCGCAAACAAGCCAGGAGCTCAGATCATGCGGTTTGCAGTCGACAACAAAGTCCTAGCTGGATTCAAGCAGGCGCATCTCAACAACATGTCAGACGAAGCGGCAACGGCTTTTATGGAAAATAACAGTTTGCTGTGGGGTGGCAACGCCAGTCATGGACTCGACTATATATCTAGAGGCACCGCGAGAGGTACCGAGCACTTCTTCTCATCCAATGTGTTTGACTTTCTGAAATTCAGGTGACGGAGTTGAGCAGCACGTACACCTACAGATTGATCCGTTCGTCCTGGGGGATCAGGATTTCGATCACTGCGGATCCGGTTCTTGGTGCGGTGGAAGTTGACGATGTAATTGCCGTAGGTGAGGACGTTTTCCTCGCTGACGGCACGCAGGGCGGTCGACTTGGTGGTGCTGCAATGCGGATGCTCGCGAGAGGGCTTAGGTCACTTAGTGCGGAGATTGCTTCAGCGGCACCAGGGCGCGTTACAACGATCGTGGTCCGAGAGGTTAGTTACAACGAAGCTGATTTCCAGGAAGAGGGCTTGGCGGCAGCGATTGTCGGCTGGGCTGTAGCTGAGTTCGGACTTCCGGATCGGGACATCGGCGCCTTTTTCGACGCAGAAGCTAACCGGTACATCTTCGATTTGTGGTCGAAAGATCAAGCTTAGGTTGCTGGGTCGAAAGTGATATCGGTTAGACGAAATTTGAAATGCTCTTCGCCCGCAGCTTTGCCTCGAAGGGGTGAGGGTTGGCTTTACCCCCGCATTAGCAAAATTTCGGTAGCGTCCTTCTCGGGTCGTTGCGGCAATTTGTGGCGTGGTTTCCGTAAACAAGATGACGGAGTCTGAGTGGAAACTCTCAAATATCGTGAACGACCGGCACTGCGGTTCGGTCCGATCGGCCTCGTTGTGGCCATGGCTGTCTGGACAATGGCAGTTGTTCTCAGCCCGGCCCCTGCGCATGCCGACGCGGCCGGCAGGGGTGGTGATTTCGTGCCGATCGACAGCGTGCCCCTCCTGGACACTCGCGACGGCACCGGCGGCACCACCGGTGTTCGGGGCGCCAAGTCCGTCACCACGTTCAACGCCGTCGGCATCGCCGGTATCCCGAGCAGCGGGGTCAGCGCGTTGATGGTCGACGTGACGGCCATCTACCCGACCGCCAACACGTTCCTGACCATCTACCCGGACCTGACGGACCCGAAGGCTTCGGCCATGAACGCCTCCATCGGTGAGGTCATGACCAACTCGGCGGTGGTCAAGCCCGGTACGAACGGCAAGCTCGCGGTGCGCAACGCGGGCGGCAACGTCCACATCCGCGTGGACGTGGTGGGCTACTTCACCGCCGCCACCGGCAGCATCGGCTCCGGTTTCGTGCCGGTGAACCACACTCGGGTGGTCGACAGCCGGACCGGACAGGGAATCACCGCCGGCACGATGCCCACCCGTGGAACGCGTACCGCGAACATCTCCGGCAGCGGGCTCGTGCCCAGTTCCGCGACGGCCGTCATGTTGGACGTCGTGGTCATCGGCGCGACCGGCAACGGTTGGTTGACCGTCGGATCGAGCACGGCTGCGGAGACCGGCATCGACTACGCCAAGGGCGCCACCTCGATGGGGATGGTCGTCAAGCTGAACCCTGGCGCCGGCGGCGCGGTGGTGTTGGAGAATCGCGGGCAGGCCGTGCATGTCGCCATCACCGTCCAGGGCTACTGGACCGGCAGCCCGACCACCGGTGCCGGCCTGCGCACGGTTCCGGCGACCACCCTGTACGACAGCCGCTTCCCCAGTGGCGCCCAGCCGGTGCCCGCCTACGGCACCGTCGATGTCGCGGTAGCGGGCACCAACGGCCTGCCGACCCGTGGCATCGCCGCGGCCGTCCTCAATGTGCACGCGGTCGCCCCGACTGTTGACGGGTTCTTCAACGTCACGCCCCTGGGCAGCGCCTTGAACGTTGCGTCGACGACGAACTTCCCCGCCGCGCACGTCGCCCGGTCCAGCATCGTGGTGACCAAGCTGGGCACCGAGGGGAAGGTCCAAATCAGGAACGCCAGCAGCGGGACCGTGCACATCGTGGTCGACCTGCAGGGCTGGTACGCCGACCCGATGCCGTTCCTGCCGACGGAGTCCTTCTCCCGCTCGACGGCGTTGCAGGGGGAGCCGAGCGATGGCAGCTCGCTCGGGGTCATCGTCTACGCGCACACCGACAACACCGGGCAGGTGCGGGTCGTCCACCAGCAGAACCCGGACGACTTCAGCAGCGTCCAGCACGTTCCCCAGTTCGGTGCGGAGGCGTTCACCGGGCAGCCCGCCTTGAATGTGCAGAACGGCACCAAGCAGGTGCAGATCAGCGCCCTGCACACCACCGGCACCGTGTGGACCGGTGCCCAGTCGGCGGCGAACGCGGCGACCTGGGCGACGACCGGGAACCTCGGCGGCACCATGGTGGGCCGGCCTGCCTCGGTCACCCTCGCCGACGGCACCAGCGTGATCTTCGCCGTGGACGTCGATGGTCGCCTCTGGCACTACCGACAGACCGGGACGGCTGCGTCGTGGAAGAGCCTCGGTGACGTCGACCTCACCGGCGGCGTCACTCTGGTGAAGGTCGACGCCGGTGTCCGACTGGTCGCCACCACCATGACCGGCACCATCAAGACCGCGCTCTACTCCACCGACGGCACCCTCAGTGCGTGGGTCGACCTCGGCGGAAACGTGACCGGTGTGCCAGCCGCCTTCATCAACCAGGGCTACCGGACCGCCGTGGTGGCCCGTGCCGCCGACGGTTCGCTGATCATGAAGAAGCAGGAACTGGGTGGGGCCTGGCCGGCGACCTGGCAGACGGTGGGTACGTTCACCGCAGCTGGTTCCCCGGCCGCGATCCTCGACCCGGCGTTGGGCCGGATCGCTGTCGTCGCCCGCGGGCCCGACAACGAGATGTACCGGGTTTACGAGACCGAGCAGGGCTCCAGCACCTTTGGTGAGTGGCTGCGCCTGTACGAGAACCCGAGCGACCCGACCGCCGCCACCGCCGCCACCGATCCCACCATCGCGCCGATCCAGAACTCCGGCGGAACCGGCTTCGTGGTGGTCTACAGCAACCGGAACAACACCACCATCGCGCTGGACCGGCGGTTCGCCGCCCCCGGTGGGATGGCGGCAGCGAAGGCCAGCCCGTCGGCGGTCAGCTTCACCGCACACCTGATCCCGACGCCGAAGTCCTGAGCCTCGGTACCACCAGCTTGGGGGCCTTCGTCCACGTGACGGAGGCCCCCGGGTCGTTGTTCACCGGCTCGGCGCCTGCTTCCTAGACTGGGGCGATGAGCGTTGGCACGGACGGTCGGGGGATGGCCGAACTGGCGGCCCTGCTGGCCGACGGCACCCGCGCCGGGATGTGCCTGGCGCTGCTCGACGGGCGGGCATGGACCGCAGGTGAGCTGGCACGGCGCGCCGGTGTCGCCCCGTCGACGGCCAGCGACCACCTCACCCGACTCGTCCGCGGTGGGCTGCTCGTCGAGGAACGGCAGGGCCGCCACCGTTACCTGCGGCTGGCCGGGCCGTCGGTGGCCCAGCTCATCGAGGACCTGGCCGGGCACGCCCCGGCCACGCCCACCCCGACCGGGTCGCTGCGCGCGGCGACCGCGAGCGCTTCCCTGGCGTACGCCCGGACCTGCTACGACCACCTCGCCGGGCGGCTGGGCGTGCTGATGTACGACGCGCTGCTCAGCGAGCGCCGACTCGACCGGGCCAGTGGCTTGGCGCTCACGCCCGACGGGTGGGCCTGGGCGGCCGGGTTGGGCGTACCCGTGGACGTGCTGCGCGTCGCCCGCCGCCCGGTGGTCCGCGACTGCCTGGACTGGACCGAACGCCGCCCGCACCTGGCCGGCGCGCTCGGCGCGGCGCTCTGCCGCCGCTTCACCGAGCTGGGCTGGATCAGCCAGGGCATCGGCCGCGCCGTCCGTCTCACTCCCACCGGCCGCCCCGGCCTGGCCGCGGCCCTGGCCATCCCCGAACACACCCTCGACCTGCCGGTGGTCCCGCCGCCCACGAGCGGTCGCGCCTGACCGGCGAGCAGCGGGTGACAGTGGCGGGATCGTTCGGTGTGGGGCGAACGGTTCGCGCCCTACGGTCGGGCGGTGACTGACACCTGGCCGCACATTGCGCCCGCCCCGGGAACACCCTCGTGTGGACCGCCCTCGTTCGAACCGGAACGCGGTTGGTGGGTGACCCGGCACGCCGACGTGCGCGCCGCGCTGACCGACCCGGCGTTCCAGGTGCCTGCCGTCGACACCGGTCCGCCCGGCACCCTCGCCTGGCTGCGCGCCACGGTCAGCCGCTTCAGTCCACCGCTACGGCACGCCGACCGTCGGGCGGTCGCAGTGCGCGCGCTGGCCCCGCTGGCCCCGGACGACCTGCGACTGGATGCGGTGCGGCTGACCGTGGCCGTTCTCGACCGTGCCGGCGACAGCGTCGACGTGATGCGGGAACTGGCCCGGCCGGTGCCGCTGCGGACGTTGGCCGATCGCCTCGGTTTCGCTGATCCGGCAGCCGTCGGGACGGCGGTCGCGGTCGTCGCGGCGGCGTACCACCCGGGGGTGGACCCGGCCCTGACCGCGCGGGCCGACGTGGCGGTGACGGCGCTGCTGGCGCTCGCGCCGCAGGGTCCGCCGGAGGTACGGGCGAACCTGATCGGTCTGCTGGTCCAGGCGTGTGATGCCACCGCCGGCCTGATCGGCGCCGCCGCCCATCAGCTGCTGCCCCCGGGTGTGCCGACCACGGCGCGGACCGCCGACCTGCTGGCCGAGGTGCTGCGCCTCGACCCACCGGTCCGGGCCACCCGACGGGTCACCGTCGACGAGGTACGGTTGGGCGGGCGGGATCTGCCGGCCGGAAGCCCGGTGCTGCTGCGCTTCGACGCGGCCAATCGTGACCCGCAGGTGTTCACCGAACCCGCGACGTTCCGGCCCGGTCGGCCCGGTGCCGGGCAGTTGACCTTCGGGACGGGGGAGCGGGGTTGCCCCGGCGACCGGCACGCCCTGGCGCTGGCCACCGGTGTGCTCGACGTGCTGCGGGAACGCTGCCGGCGCGGCCCCACCCCGATGAGTTACGAACCGCACCCGACCCTGCGGGTGCCGACAACCCTGGAGGTGAGCGCCCGATGATCGAACGTCGGGCCGCGTTCCACGCCCTGCACCGCGCCGGCCGCCCCCTGCTGTTGCCCAACGCGTGGGACCGCGCCTCGGCGGCGGCGCTCGCCGCGCGTGGACATCCGGCCATCGGCACCACCAGCCTCGGGGTCGCCGCGACCGCCGGCCTTCCCGACGGCGTCGCGGCCACCGCAGCGGAGACCCTCGCCCTGGCCCGCCGGCTGGCTCGCCTGCCGGTACTGCTCAGCGTGGACGTGGAGGCCGGATTCAGTGACGACCCGGCCGAGGTCGCCGAGTACGTCAGGGAGTTGGCCGGGCTCGGCGTGGTCGGGATCAACCTGGAGGACGGGCGCGCCGATGGCACCCTCGCCGACACCGAGGTCGCCGCCGCCAAGATTGTGGCGGTGAAGGCGGCGGTGCCGGACCTGTTCGTCAACGCCCGCACCGACACCTGGTGGCTCGGGGTGGACGAACCACTGCCGCAGACCCTCGCCCGTGCACGTGCCTACCAGATGGCCGGTGCCGATGGGATCTTCGTGCCCGGGACCGCCGACCTGGCCACCCTGCGCGTCCTCACCGAGCGGATCGACGCTCCGGTGAACGCGTTGTACCAGCCGGGCGGCCCAGGGCTGGCTGAGTTGGGCGGGGCCGGGGTGGCCCGGGTCAGCACCGGCTCGCTGCTGTTCCGGGCCGCGCTGGGCGCCGCGCTCGCCGCCGCCGACGCCGTCCGCGACGGCGGGCCCACCGCTGCGGGGGGACTGCCGTCGTACGCCGAGGTGCAGGCCCTGGTGCCGACGGGCGGCGACTGACGGTGGCGGCCCGGGGGGCTCGGCGGTGCGTGGTGGGCTTGGGCTTGGCTCGTGCTTTGCGTCCCGTCGGCGCGGCCGTGTTCGGGCCCGCGCGGGACGGCCCGATGGTGGTGGGTGGCGGGTTGGTCGGTGCCTTTGGAGCTGAATCGTTTGTGACATCACGGGCCCGCTCGCTCCGGGCTTTCGGGCTCGCGCTCGGGTGGTCTCCCCAGGCGGGCCGCCGCCAGGACGGGGCGCGGCGGTGGTGATTCGTTGACGACATCAGCTCCAAAGGCGCCACATTGACGTGCCACCGCCCGGGCCGGTGCGTCGTCCGCGCACCCTTCGAGGGGAAATAGGAGGAATGTTCGGTCCGTTCCGGTCCCGATGATTACGGTGTGTTTCAGGGCGAACCTACCCAATGCCGTGACCGGAGAGAGGGACCCGTCATGCGAGTGCCCAGCCGTAGCCCGGGACAGCAGCCCGGTTCGCCTCCGTCGCCCACCGCTCCGGCCCGCCGTCGACCCTCCGGTGCGACCCCCCGCCGCGTGTCCGCCCCCGCCCCCGACCTGCCCGCTTACCGGGCCGCCGTCGCCGAACTGCTGGTCGAGGTCGGCGCACTGGCCGACGCGGCGAGCACCCGGGCCCGGCAGGTGCTCATCGACGAGCGGCTGCGGGAACCGGCGCTCGCCGCCGTCCTCGACGCCACCCCGCAGGGGCTGATCGGCGCGCGCGAGACGTTGCTGCTGGAGATGGCCCGCTACCAACCGAACGAGCGCACGTCGGCGACCGACCTCAGCGCGCTGGTCCGGATCTACCTGCTCTCCCGCATCGACGTGCTGTGGTGGCAGGACGCACCGACCTTCGTCACCGACGACCAGGTCAACGGCAGCCCCGAGCTGGTCGACCTGGAATGGCTGCGCCGCCGCGACCTGCTGCGCTTCCGTTACCAGGAGCAGCCCGCCACGATACTGGGCCGGGCCGCCCGCGGGCTGCGTCGCCGGCTGCGACCCGACGCGACCCCGCGCACCGCGGGGCTGCTGTTCCGCCGCGCCCGGCGCGAGGTGGTGGCGCTGCTCAACGACATCGGACGGGAGTTCTCCGCCGTCGCGCCGCCGGCCACCCCGCCGCTCTGGGTGACCAGCCTGGTCCGCAGCGCCGAACACCAGTACCGGCTGCGCCGTCTGGGCTATGCGGCGATGCTGCCCAGCGGGCACTGCCTCGGCTACTCGGCCGACGTCGAGTTGGCCTGGTTCGAGCGTTTCGGCGCGCGCGAGGCCCTGGCGGAACTGCTGCTGAGCCGGCAGGAGGCCGGTGAGCTGAACGTGATCGACGAGGGGCAGGCCTGGCACCTCTGTCTCGCGCCCACCGCCCGGCGTCGCCTACGCCGGTCCTACGAGGCCGAGATGGGGGTCTGAGCCGGTGTGCGGCATCGCGTTGAGCATCGGCCCCGAGGCCGACCCGGCGACCTTCCGGCGGATGCTCGCCGCCCTGGCCCCGCGTGGTGAGGTCACCGAGACCCGGTCCGAGAGCGGGCTGCTCGCCGGCACCCGGCGGCTGCGGATCGTCGACCGGGACCGGGCGGTGCAGCCGTGGACGTCGACCGACGAGCGGTGGCTGCTCTGCTTCAACGGCGAAATCTTCAACCACCGGGAGTTGCGGGCGCAGCTGACCCGCCTGGGGCAGACCTTCCGCACCGAGAGCGACACCGAGGTGCTGCTCGCCGCGTTCCAGCAGTGGGGCGAGGCGGCGGCGACCCGACTCCGCGGCGAGTACGCCTTCGCGGTCGTCGAACGGGCCACCGGCCGGGCGTACCTGGCCCGCGACCCGCTCGGGGTCAAGCCGCTGTACTGGTCCCGACGACCCGGCTGCCTGCACCTCGCCTCCGAGGTCAAGGCGCTCGTCGGGCACGGCGCCCCGATCGTCGAGGTGCCGCCCGGGCACCACGGCTGGGCGGAGGCGGACGGGCACGTGCGACTGAGTCCGTACGTCGACCTGCTCACCATCGCCGACGGCCTACCGGTCATCGACGACCCGGACGAGGCTGCGCTGCTGGTCCGCGCAGCGCTCAGCGACTCGATCCGGATGCGGGTGGAGACCGACCTGACCGTCGGGGTGGTGCTCTCCGGTGGCCTGGACAGCTCGTTGACCCTGCGGCAGGTCCGCGACATTCACCCGGACTGCGTCGCGGTGACAGTCGGCGTCGCGGACAGCCCCGACGTGGCGTACGCCCGGCGGCTCGCCGCCGACCTCGACGTGCCACACGTGGTGGTCGAACTGCGTCCGCGCGACATCCGGCTCGCCGACGTCCGCGAGGCCGTCCGGATCTCCGAGCTGACCGAGTACGGCGACATCATCAACGCGGTCGTCTCGGTGCCGATCTTCCGGCGGCTCCGCGATCTGGGCATCAAGGTGGTGCTGACCGGCGACGGCTCCGACGAGCTGTTCGGCGGGTACCCGATGTATCACCAGGTCGCCCCGGCGGCGGCCCGCCGCCTGTTCCTGCACCGGATCCGCAACCTGTGCCGCACCGAGTTGCAGCGCGTCGACCGGGCCGCGATGGCGTACGGCGTGGAGGCCCGGGTGCCGTTCCTCGACCTCAGCGTGGTGGAGCTGGCGATGCGGTTGCCGGTGGATCTGAAGCTGCGCCACGGGCAGGAGAAGTGGATCGTCCGGCGGGCGTTCGCCGACGTGCTGCCGGACTACATCCTCCGCCGTCGGAAGAACCCGATGTCGTACTCGTCGGGGTTGCACGAGCGGGTCCGGCTGTACAAGCCGCTCTTCGCCCGGCTGCACCGCTCCTTCGGCTACGACCTGCAGGAGCCGGTCCGTCGGGACTTCGACACCGTGTTGAGCCGCTGCGGCAACGACCTGGACCGGGCCATCGCCGACGGGCTGACCCGACCCGACTACACGGTCCTGGAGCACGCCCGCGACCTGGTCGGCGCGGCCAAGTGGAACGCCGCTCCGATGGTCCGCCGGCTGGTCGGCCCCCGCCCCGCCCGCCACTGACGGCTGCCCCGCACGCCACGCTTGACTCTGACACGGTGTCAGGGACGAGTGTGAGGGGGCCATGTTCACCATCGGAGACTTCGCCAGACTCGGCCGGGTGTCGGTGCGGATGCTGCGCCACTACGACAGCATCGGCCTGCTGCCCCCCGCCAGCGTCGACCCGCACACCGGCTACCGCTTCTACCGCGCCGACCAACTGCGCCGGCTCAACCGGGTGATCGCCCTCAAGGAGCTGGGCCTCACCCTCGAACAGGTGCGCTCCATCGTCGACGACGCCGTCGACGTGGCCGAGCTGCGCGGCATGCTGCGGCTGCGCCGGAGCCAGCTGGCGGAACAGTTGGCCGCCGACACGGCCCGGCTCACGGCCGTCGAGGCGAGGCTTCGAATGATCGAGTCGGAGGGTCGGATGACCACCCAGGACGTCGTCCTCAAGGAGATCGCGCCGGTCCGCGTGGCGGAGCTGACCGCCGTCGCGCCCAGTTACCAGGGTGAGGACATCGGCCCGGTGATCCAGCCGCTCTACCCGGAGTTGTTCCGTCGGCTGAGCGCCGCCAGGATCACCCCGACGGGGCCGAGCATCGCCTGGTACGAGCCCGTCGACCCGGGCGGCGACGCTGTCGTCGTCCACGCCGGTGTGCTCGTCGACGCCGAGCCGTCCGCGGCGCCCGACGTCACGGTGCGCGACCTGCCGGAGCTGCGCACCGCTGCGACGATCATTCATCACGGGGCGATGGACGACGTCGAGCCGAGCATGCAGGCGCTCGCCCGGTGGATCGAGGAGAACGGCTACCGCACCGACGGCTTCGCCCGGGAGGTCTACCTCGACTACTGCCCGGACACCCCGGAGAAGGGCGTCACCGAGCTTCAGGTCGCCGTGTACCGCGACTGAGCGCTCAGCTCACCAGCAGCAGCGCGCCGACCGCGGCGAGCGTCGCGGTGACCGCGAGCAGGGTGCTGGTCAGCACGAAGCGGGTCACCGGCACCGCGACCCGGGCCGCCCGGCAGCGCTCGAACCACAGCAGGGTGGCCAGTGACGCCCAGGGGGCGGCCAGCGGGCCGACGTTGGTGCCGATCAGCAGGGCCAGCAGGCGGGTGTGGTCACTGGCCGGCAGCACCGACTCGCCGGCCAGGTAGGCGGGCAGGTTGTTCACCGCGTTGGCGAGCAGCGCTCCGGTGCCGCCGGCGCGCAGGGCGCCCAGGGCGCCGCCGTCGGCGCCGACCAAAGTGCCGACCAGGTCGTCCAGGCCGTGCCGGCCGAGGGTCTGCACCACCAGGAACAGGCCGGTGACGAAGAACAGCAGGCGCACCGGGACCAGCCCCGGGCGCAGCGTGGTGGGGGAGCGGACCAGGAACCCGACCAGCACCAGCGCGAGCCCGACGGTGGAGGCGATCTCGATCTCCACGCCGGCGAGGATGCCGGCGACGAAGATCAGGCAACCGGCGAGCGCCGTACGGTGCAGCACCGGGTCGGCCGGTACGTGCCGGGTCGGCGGGACGAAGCGTCCACCGGCGGGCCGCTCCCGCCGCCACCATCCGAACCAGAGCAGGGCCATGGTGACCGCCACGGCGGCGAGCTGCGGCAACGCCATCCGAGCCGCGTACGTCAGCGGTGCCAGCCCGACCCGGTCGGCGGCGAGCAGGTTGGTCAGGTTCGACACCGGCAGCAGCAGGCTCGCGGTGTTCGCCAACCAGACCGTGGTGACGGCGAGCGGGGCGGCGGGGATCCGCAGGTTGCGGGCCAGCGCGAGCAGCACCGGGGTGAGCAGTACGGCTGTGGTGTCGAGGTTGAGTACAAGGGTGGTCAGCGTGGCGAGACCGCCGCAGAGCAGGAACAGCGCGGCCCACCTGCCCCGGGAGGCGATGGCCAGTCGGCTGGCCAGCACGTCGAAGACACCGGCCACCGCGGTCAGCTCGGCGAGCACGATCACGGTGCCGAGGAACAGCAGCAGCGGCAGGATCCGGTGCAGGGTGGCGGTGGTCTCCGCCCGGGGGAGTAGCCCGCTCAACGCGCAGGCCGCCCCGACGACGGCGAGGACGGCCGCCACCACGTCCAGCGGGTGGGGCCGCCAACGCGTGGTCGGTTCGGGCGGGGCTGCGAGGGTCACAACTGTTCACGTTGACACAGGGTCTGACCAGGTGCCCGGCAACCCCACGCCCTGGTGACCAGCCCCACCGTGGCGACCTGCCGCCGGGCACGGGCCGGGCCCGGCCCCCGACGATCGGGGACCGGGCCCGGTGTGGTGCGCGGTGCCTACCAGCCCAGGTAGCTGGGCTGGGTCTGCACGTTGAGCTCCTGGTAACGGGTCAGCTTGGCCGACCAGGTACGCCAGTCGTTCAGCTCCAGGACGTCCAGGCCCTTCACCATGTCGTTCGAGTAGATGTGGCCGTTGTAGTAGTACGCGGACCAGGTGCCGCCGCCGACGAAGGTGTCGGCCGACAGCGGGCCGCGCTCCCAGAAGGCGATCTCCTTCGGGTTGGCCGAGTCGGTGAAGTCGAACACCGAGATGCCACCCTGGTACCACGCCTGGACCATGATGTCCTTGCCGAGCACCGGGATGAGCGAGCCGTTGTGCGCCACGCAGTTCTCGGTGTCGGCGTTCGCCCGGGGGATCTTGTAGTAGCTGCGGAAGGTCATCGTCCGGGCGTTGCCGCGGCCGGCGATGTCGTAGATGGCGTCCGCGCCGCGGTTCGGGCCGACGGTCTCGTTGCAGGTCGCCGCCCCGCCACCACCCAGCTCGTCGGTGAAGATCACCTTGGTGCCGGAGTTGTTGAAGGTGGCCGAGTGCCAGAACGCGAAGTTGGTCTCGTCCCGGACCCGGTTGATGACCCGGGGGGCCTCGCGGTTCTTGATGTCGAGCAGGATGCCGTCACCCATGCAGGCGCCGGCGGCCAGGTCCTTCGACGGGTAGGCGGTGATGTCGTGGCAACCGGTGGTCGCCGAGCCGGTCGGGCTGCCGGGGAAGCCACCGTCCGGGAAGAGGTTCGGCGTCGCGACCACTGCCGCGTCGGTCGGCTTCTTCAGCGGCACCTTCACGATGGAGATGGAGTCGTGCGGCGGCTGGCAGTCCGGGAATTCGGCCCGCGGGCTGTACGACGAGACGTACAGGTAGACGGCCTTGCGGTCCTTGCCCGGCACCAGGGTGTGGGTGTGGGAGCCACAGGCGGTCTCGACGGACTTGATGTAGCGCGGGTTGGCCTTGTCCTTGATGTCGAAGACCTTGATGCCCTCCCACGAGCCCTTCACGTCCGCTCCCTGCGTGGTGCTGTTGCAGGAGTCGTCGCTGCGCGACGAGTCGGTGGAGAGGAAGAGCAGGTCACCGTGGACGGAGATGTCGTTCTGCGACCCCGGGCAGAGCACCCGGGCCTTGACCGTCGGCGCGCTGGGCCGCGAGATGTCGTAGATGACGAAGCCGTTGTAGTTGCCGGCGAACGCGTACTTGCCCTGGAAGGCGATGTCGCTGTTCGTCGCGTCCAGTGGGGCGACCTTGGGCAGGTTGGCGATCTGGCGCAGGTTGGGGCTGCTGACGATCTCGTCGACGCCGGGGATCGCGTTGGTGAGCGCGGGAGCCGGGGCCGCCTGCGGCACCGTCTGGGCGCTGCTCGCCGGGGCGACGAGGGCGCTGGCGACGAGGAGGCCGGTCGTGGCGAGCGCCACGACACGCAGTTGTCGTAACCGTGGCTTGTGGAATCTGATCATCGGCGGGGCCCTTCGCAAGGGGGAGACGATGGTTGACACGTTACCGTTCGACGAAGATCGTCGATGTGAGCTGGATCACATGAAAGCGGGTTCTTCAATGGATAGCATCGCGGTGACCTCGACTGCAGGGAGTGGCCCATGACCAACCGGCGCGCACGCATCCTGGCCGTCGTCACATTGGCTCTCGTGTTGCCGCTGGTGGTGTTCATGGTGATCCGCCTCGACGGCGACACCGGTACGGGCGCACCGCAGCCGGTCTCCGCCCCCGCCACCTCCGCCGCGTCGCCCCCGGCCAGCCCCGTCCCCACCGACCTGACCGTCATCGCGCCCGGCCGTCCGGGCGAGACGGCGGCCACCCGCCCGGCGCACGAGGTCCGCGACGCCGGTCCCGCCCCGCACAACTCGCTGGACGTCTGGTTCGTCCGGATGATGATCCCGCACCACGCGCAGGCCCTGGCGATGGCGGAGCTCGCCCCCGACCGGGCCGCCGACCCCGACGTCCGGGCGATCGCCGAGCGCATCCGGGCCAGCCAGGGGCCGGAGATGGGCATGATGCGCGGCTGGCTGCAGACCCGTGGCCTCCCGGCGGAGGTGCAGGGGCACGACCACGGCACCATGCGCGGCATGCAGTCGCCAGAGGCGATGCGGCAGCTCGCCGCGGCCCGTGGCGCTGACTTCGACACGCTCTTCGTCCGGATGATGACCGAGCACCACCAGGGCGCCATCGAGATGGCCACCAACCTGCTCACCGTCGGCTCCGACCTGACGCTCAACGAGTTCGCCAACTCTGTCGCCACCGAGCAGACCGTCGAGATCGACCGCATGCGCGAAGTCCTCGGCGGCTGAGCCCGAGCGCCCCGGCACGTACGCTGGGTGACCGTGACACGCACCCTGTTCGGTCGCCCGCTGCGCGGCGTCGCCTTCGACGTGGCCGTCGCCGCGCTGGTGGTCCTCGTCTCGTTAGCCGCGGCGGTGAACCAGCCGGGCGGTTGGGCGGCCACGGCGGTCGGCCTGGGGATGGCGGTCGCGTTGCTGTTCCGCCGCACCCACCCGAGCGCGGTGACGGTCGCGGTCGCGGCGCTCGCGCTGATCCAGGTCATCGCCCGCTGGGGTCCACTCATCTACGACGTGGCCGTCCTGATCGCGCTCTACAGCGTGGTGAAGTACGGCCGGCGGCTGCGCGACGGCGTGTTGGCCGGCGCTGTCGCGGCCGTCGGGGTGCTGCTGGCCGCCGCGCAGACCCCCAACGTCATCCAGTGGTGGGTGACCGCGCTGTGGTATGCGCTGGTCACCGGCGCGGTGTGGTTGGTCGCGCTGAACGTGCGGACCCGCCGGCTCTACGTGCTCAGCCTGGAGGAGCGGGCCACCACCCTGGAACGCGAGCGGGAGGCCGAGTCCCGGGCGGCGGTCGCCGAGGAACGCACCCGGATCGCCCGTGAGCTGCACGACGTGGTCGCCCACAGCATGGCTGTGATGATCGTCCAGGCGGACGGGGCCCGGTTCATGCTCGACCGTGACCCCGCCCAGGCGCGCACCGCCGTGAAGGTGGTCGCGGACACCGGCCGGCAGGCGCTGGAGGAGATGCGCCGCCTGGTCGGCGTTCTCCGCGACGCCGGCCCCGCCGGCGCGGACGGGGCCGACGGGCTCGCGGTGGCGGCCGACCCCGAGCACCGACGCCTCGCGCTGGCCGAGCTGCCCGACCTGCTGGCCCGGTTCGACGACGCCGGTCTGCACGTCCGCAGCACCGTCACCGGTGTGCCACCGGCCCTGCCGCCGGGCCTGGAGCTGACCGTCTACCGGGTCGTGCAGGAGGCGCTGACCAACGCCCTCAAGCACGCCGGCGTCGGCGCCGGCGTGGAGGTCGTGCTGTCGTACACCGCCGAGGCCGTCGTGGTCCGGGTGGTCGACGACGGTCGCGGCCGCCCGCTGGTCAGCCCGGCGCCGTCCGGCGGTCACGGCCTGCTCGGCATGCGGGAGCGGGTGACGGTGTACGACGGCAGCCTCACCGCCGGTCCCCGGCCGACCGGGGGCTGGCAGGTCGAGGTTCGGCTGCCGCTACCGTCAGAGCCGGCAACGGAGGTGATCGCGGCATGACGGTCCGGGTAGTGATCGTGGACGACCAGGCGCTGGTCCGCGCCGGGTTCCGGATGGTGCTGGAATCCCAGCCCGACCTGGAGGTCGTCGGGGAGGCCATCGACGGCGCGGACGCCCTGCGGGTGCTCGCCCGCACCGAGGCCGACGTGGTCGTGATGGACATCCGGATGCCCACGATGGACGGGGTGGAGGCGACCCGTCGACTCTGCGCCGAGCGGCCAGCGGGTGGCCCTCGGGTGCTGGTGCTGACCACCTTCGACACCGAGGCGGACGCGTTCGCGGCGCTGCAGGCCGGGGCGAGTGGCTTCCTGCTCAAGAACGTCCCGCCGGAGGAGCTGCTGGCCGCGATCCGGGTGGTGGCCCAGGGCGACTCGGTGGTGGCTCCGTCGATCACCCGGCGGCTGCTGGACCGGTTCGCCGGGCAGCTCGGCGCCGCCCCCAGCGCCGACCCTCGACTCGCGCAGCTCACCGAACGGGAACGGGAGGTGCTGCTGCTGGTCGCCCAGGGGCTGTCCAACGCGGAGATCGCCGCCCGGGTGCACGTGGCCGAGGCGACGGTGAAGACCCACGTCGGGCGGATCCTGGGCAAACTTCAGCTGCGCGACCGGGTCCAGGCGGTGGTCCTGGCGTACGAGAGCGGGCTGGTCACGCCCGGCGGATGACTCCGCGTACGACCTGGGTCGTAGCGGCCGGCGTTCGCACCGCGACCCGGGGCGCACGCAGGTCGAGCGCACAGGTGGAGATCGACAGACCGGTGCCGGCCATAGCGTCGGAGGGGTCCGATCCGCCACCTGCACCGGGAGCCCCGCATGATCCGCCTGACCCTGCGTTCGCTGCGCGCCGAGGCGCTGCGCATGCTGCTCTCGGCGCTCGCCGTCGTGCTCGGCGTCGCGTTCGTCGCCGGCACGATGATCTTCGTCGACGGGATGCGGACCGGGGCGTACGAGCGGGCCGGCACCTTCGACCGCCACACCGACCTGGGGGTCTACTCGGCGGGCCGCGAGGTGCTGCCCCCGGCACTGGTCGACCGGGTGCGGGCGGTCGACGGGGTGGCCGCCGCCGCCGGTGAGCTGACCAGCACCGCCGGGATCGTCGGAGCCGACGGTCGGCCGGTGCTCGGCTTCACCATGCTCGTCGCGATCCCCACCGAGGACGCGCTGCGCTCGTACGACGTGGTGGCCGGCCGGTTGCCCGACCGGGCCGGGGAGGTGGTGCTCGACGCACCGACGGCGGCCGAGCAGGGCTTCGGGCTCGGCGCGGCGGTCCGGATCGGCGCCACCGGTGGGGCGGCCCGCCCGTACACCCTGGTGGGCACCGTCGACGTGGCCGGCACCGCCCGCGACATCGGCGGTCCGTTCGTCGGCCTGGTCGGGCCGGACGCGTTGACCCTCACCGGCGAGCGGGGCTACGGCCGGATCATGGTGGCGGCCCGACCGGGCGCCGACGTCGGCGCGCTCACCGAGAAGGTACGCGCCGTGTCCGGCGCCGAAGCCACCGTGAAGAGCCGCCAGCAGATCCTCGACGAGGCAGTGGAGGACGCGGTGCGCAACGTGGACCAGTTCCGCATGCTGTTGTTGATCTTCGTAGGGGTCGCGATAGTGGTGGCCGGCTTCGTGATCGCCAACACCTTCGCGATCGTGCTGGCCCAGCGCACCCGACGGACCGCGCTGCTGCGCCTGATCGGCGCCACCCGGGGACAGGTCTTCCGGTCCACACTGCTGGAGTCGGCGGTGCTGGGGCTGGTCGCCTCCGCGCTCGGGGTGCTGCTCGGGGTGGCCCTCGCCGCCGGGTTGCGGCTGGTGCTGTCCCACCTGGACGTGCCGGTCACCGGTGGGCTGACCGTGACCGGTTCGACAGTGCTCACCGGCCTGCTGCTGGGCACCGCGCTCACCGTGTGCGCCGCCCTCCTGCCGGCCTGGCGGGGGACGCGGATCGCCCCGGTGGCCGCACTCACCGACGCCGCGGTACAGCCCAGCCGGGGTGCCGGCCGGGTGCGACTGAGCATCGGCGCGGTGGTCCTCGCCGTCGGGGTGGCCGCCCTCGCGGGCGCCGCCAGCGCCGGCCAGCTACTCCTGGTGGCCGTCGGTGGGGTGCTCACCTTCTTCGGGATCGTGCTGTTCGGGCCGGTGCTCGTCCCCGCGCTGGCCCGGGTGTTCGGTTGGCCGGTCCGACGAGTGCTCGGCGCCGTCGGCGAACTGGCGGTCAGCAACACGGTGCGCAATCCACGGCGGGTCGCCGCGACCGCCACCGCGCTGGTGATCGGCATTGGACTGGTCTCAGCGTTCATGGTCGGTGCGCGCAGCACCAAGGACGGCATCGAACGCAGCGTGGACGCCCAGATCGGAACGGACTTCGTGGTCAGCGGAATCGGTCAGGACCTGCCGGCGGCGCTCGTCGGTGAGCTGGCCTCCCGTCCCGAACTGGGTGTGGTGCACGAGCAGCGCAGCACTGTCGTCGACGACGTCGAGATCCGCGCGGCCCACCCGGCGCTCGTGGGCCGGACCCTGAGCGGGGTGCTGGCCGGCGACGTCGAACGGGTCGGGCCGGGGCAGGTGCTGGTGCACAGCGAGTTGGCGCGGGCCCGCGGCTGGGAGGTGGGCTCCCCGGTGACCGTCAGGGGGAAAGCGTTCCGGGTGGCCGCCGTGGTCACCGACGACACCCCGGACGGTGAGGTGCCAGCGGGTCACGTCATCGACCTGTCCGACCAGGACTTCGCCGCCCTCTTCCCCGCCCTGCGCGGCTACCTGGCCGAGATCGACCCCGCCGCCGGGGTGAGCGCCGAGCGGGCCCGCGACGCGATCACCGTGGTGCTGGGCCGCTACCCCACCGTGAACCTGATGGACCAGGGCGCCTACAAGAAGATGCTCACCGGCACTGTGGACATGCTGCTCGCCTTCGTTACCGCGCTGCTCGGTCTGGCCGTCGTGATCGCCCTGGTCGGCGTGGCGAACACCCTGAGCCTGTCCGTGGTCGAACGGACCAGGGAGAACGCCGTGCTGCGGGCGGTCGGGCTCACCCGAGGGCGGATGCGGGCGGTGCTCGCCGTCGAGGCGGTGCTGATGGCGCTGGTCGGCGCGGTGCTCGGAGTCGGACTCGGCACCGGAGTCAGCGCGTCCACGATGGCGCTGCTGGACCGCCTCGGCGGCGACTTTCACGTGGTGCTGCCGCTCGGCCAGCTCGGGCTGATCCTCGGTGTCGCGGTGCTCGCCGCCCTGCTCGCCTCGGTGCTACCGGCCCGCCGGGCGCTGTCCCGCCCGGTCGTCGAGGCGCTCGCGGACCAGTGACCCGGCCGCCGGAGTCCGGACCGGCCGGGTCAGACCCCGGGGACCGGACGGACATCCGCCGGCCGGTCCCGCCATCTTCCCCGGCGGCGGGACCGGCCAGCGGTGCCGGGTCTACAGGCGCTCGACCATCGGGCCGGCGCACCGGTTGCGGGTGTCGAAGACGTAGCGGGCGTGCCTGACCACGAGGTCGTAGTCGAAGGTGTCATGGTCGGTGACCACCACCACCGCGTCGGCCGCGCGCACCTCACGCTCGCTGAGCTCCACCACTGTGATTCCGGCCGGGATCTGGTGCGCCTCGGCGTACGGCTCGACGGCGTGCAGCTCGGCGCCGAGGGACTGCAGGCGACGGGCCACGTCCACAGCGGGGGAGTCGCGCATGTCGCCGGTGTTCTTCTTGTACGCCAGACCGAGCAGCAGCAGTCGGGCGCCGCTGACGGCCCGGCCGTTTCGGTTCAGCCCTCCCATGATCCGCTGCGCGACGTGTTCGGGCATCTCGTGGTTGACGTCGTTGGCCAGCTCGATGAACCGGAACTGCCGCCCGAGACGGCGCTTGACCTGCCAGGACAGGTAGCACGGGTCGATCGGCAGGCAGTGCCCGCCGACGCCGGGGCCGGGTCGGAACGGCATGAAGCCGAACGGCTTGGTCGAGGCGGCGTCGATCGCCTGCCAGACGTCGATGTCGAGGTGGTGCGAGAGCATGGTCAGCTCGTTGATCAGCGCGATGTTGACCTGGCGGAAGGTGTTCTCGATCAACTTGGTCAGCTCGGCGACGCGGGTGGAGTCCACCGCTACGGTGCGTTCCACGAGGCGCTGGTAGAACCCGTCCACCCGGGCCAGCGCCGCCGGGTCCACACCGGAGACCACCTTCGGGGTGTTCTCCAGGCGCCAGGTCGGGTTGCCCGGGTCGATCCGCTCAGGGCTGTAGCCGAGGTGGAAGTCACCGGGGCTGGTCAGGCCGCTCGCCGACTCCAACAGCGGGCGCAGCAGCTCCTCGGTCGTGCCCGGGTAGGTGGTCGACTCCAGGATCACCGTGCAGCCCGGGCGTACGTACGGGCCGATACCGATGCCGGCCTGCTCGACGAAGCTCAGGTCCGGGGTCCCGTCGCGCAGCGGGGTCGGCACCGTGATGACGCAGATGTCGAACCCGTCGGCGTCGGTGTACTCCGTGCTCGGGTGGTAGCGGCCGCTGCCCAACGCGCGGCCCAGCCGGTCGGCCGGAATGTCCTCGACGAACGACTCGCCGGAGGCGAGACGCTTCACCCGGTCGGCGTCGACGTCGAGACCGACAACGTCGAGGCCCGCCTCGACGGCCCGCATGGCCAGCGGCAGTCCGACGTACCCCTGACCGATCACGACCAGCTTTTCAGCGCTCACCCAGGCTCCCGCGGCAGATGGTGTAAATAGCCTGCTGAGAGCCTAGAGGCGTCTTCGGCGCCGTAAGTCCGTTTTGGGGATATCGGTGCTGTTGGGACGGGCGGGGGTCGGCGCGGCGGTCGGATCAACCGCCCGCCGGCACCTCCGGTTCGACCGGCGCACTGGAGGTGGCGGGTGGATCAGCGGGTGCGCTGGTCGTCGGCGGCGCGGCCGTGGTGGGCGCGGCGCTGGTGGGGGGCGGTGCCGAGGTGACGCCCACCGACGGCGTCGGCGAGTTGACGGTCTGGCTCGGCTGCGGGGTCGGCGTGGCGGAGACCGACGCCGACGGGGAGTTGCCGGGGACGTGCGGCCGGTCCGGCCGGCCCGGCTCGACGCTGGTGATCTGCTCGTTCGCCGCGGGCAGGTCGACGGGGCCGGTCGGCGCCACCGTCGGCGAGGTGGCCGGCAGATTGACCGCCGGGTTATCGCCGACGTCACGCGTCGCGGCCAGCGCCGCGCCGAGCCCGACCAGCGCGACCAGCATGGCCGCCGCCGCGCCGACGAGCGGACCCCGCCGTCGCTGGCGCCCGTCCGCCACCGCCGCCCCGGCCGGCACGTCCGTCCGGGTGCCCGGCCCAGCGTCGCGCAGCGCGACCGGCCCGGCCATCGCGGTCGGCGGCTCGCCGCCGGTGACCGCCGTCCGAGCGGCCTCGGCCATCGCCGCTCCGCTCGTGAACCGCTCCAGCGGATCCTTTGCCAGGGCCCGCGACACCAGGGCGCGGACCGCCTCCGGAATGTCGTGCGGCAGCTCCGGCGGCTCGTCGTCCAGGTGCCGCACGGCGACCTGGAGCGGATTGTCGCCGGTGAACGGCGGACTGCCGGTCAGGCAGCAGTAGGTGACCGCGCCCAGGGCGTAGATGTCGGTGGCGCCGCTGACCGGCCTTCCGGCGGCCTGCTCGGGAGCCATGTAGAGGGCGGTGCCCGGCACCGCGTTGGTGCTGGTGATGCTGGTGATGTCGGTGGAGCGGGCCACGCCGAAGTCCACCAGGACGACAGTGCCGTCCTCCTGCACCAGCAGGTTGCTGGGCTTGACGTCGCGGTGCACGATGCCGCCGCGGTGCGCAGCGTTGAGCGCTGCGGCCGCCTGGGCCACGATCGACATCGTCTCGGCCACGTCGAGCCGCCCGGCCGCCTCGATCCGCTTGGACAACGGCTCGCCGGCGACGAACTCCATGACGAGGTAGTCCGCCCGCCCGCCGTCGGGGAGGTCGTCCGCACCGCAGTCGAAGACCTGCACGATGCCGGGGTGCCGCAGCGCCGCCATGATCCGGGCCTCGGCCCGGAACCGGGCGATGAAATCGGGATCGGAGACCAGCGCCGGCAGGAGAACCTTGACCGCCACCTGCCGGCCGAGGATCAGGTCGGAGGCACGCCAAACGTCGCCCATACCGCCCGTGGCGACACGTTCGTCCAAGCGGTAGCGACCGCTGAGTACGACCTCCGATGACAACACCGCATTACCGTACCTAGAGTGGCGCGGGGCGGCGCACCGTGGCAGGGCCGCCGGGCGGCTGGTTCAGACCGGCTGATCCGGCCTGACCTGTGTGGACGCCGACCCTTCGTGACGGTGTGGATGTGCGCTGTCACGAAAAGCGACTATTTTCGTCGCTCGGGTCGTCAACGGTGGCAAGAAACCGCCTCAAGGCGTGGTTGGCGTCCGTCGCGTACTGCCCGTGACGACGACGCGCCGTCGAGTCGGGTTGATAATTGTCACTCTTCCGTGACACGACGCCGACTTGTCGCGTCGTGAGCCCCCTTTTAGCGTTAGCCCGGCTCGGGGCCCTCCCGGCTACCTCGGCGCGCAGCGCGCCGACCGACCACCCTGGCGTCGGCCCCCGGACACGCCGCCCCGACAATCATGGTCGCGGGCACAATCAGAGCGGTGGAGGGCGGTGCGGTACCGGTGCTGATCGGGCGGAGGACTCGTGCCGCGTGGTGCGCGCCAGCCCGGCTGGTCGGGCCGACACGCCTCGAACAATGCGCGGACCGCGGATGACCGCCGACCTGTCGGAGGTGGTGACCGCGGCGCAGGCCGGGGACGAGGAGGCGTTCCGCTTTCTCTACCGCAGCCTCCAGCCCGGACTGCTGCGGTACCTGACCGCGCTGGTCGGGGCCGACGCCGAGGACGTCGCCAGCGAGACCTGGCTCCAGATCTCCCGGGACCTGCCCGGCTTCACCGGGGGCGAGTTCCGGGCCTGGGCGGTCACCATCGCCCGTAACCGCGCGATGGACCACCTGCGCCGGATGCGCCGCCGCCCCTCGCTCCCGGTCCCGGTGCAGGCGCTCGTCGAGCTCGCCAGCGACGCGGACACCGCCGAGCGAGCCAGCGAGACGCTCGGTACCGAGACCGCCCTCGCGCTGATCGCCACCCTCCCGCCCCGGGAGGCCGAAGCAGTCCTGCTGCGGGCCGTGATCGGGCTGGACGCGGGATCCGCCGGCCGCGTGCTGGGCCGCCGGGCCGGCGCCGTGCGGACCGCCGCCCACCGTGGCCTACGCCGGCTCGCGGTCCTGCTGGAGCGGCAGAGCCCGGCCGAGTCGTCGCTCGGGGTCGAGGGGGTGCCACCGCCACGTGCGGGGGGCGGCCCCGCCCTGCGGGCATCGCACGTCGAACCGGTGGACGGCTGACGTGAGGGGACTCCCGATGAACCCGTTCCGGCGGGCCGACCACGCCGACACCGAGCGGCTGCTCGACGCGGCCTCTGCCCGGCCGGACGCCACGCTGGATCAGGGCCCCTGCGCCGCAGTGGACGCGAACTCACCCGAGGCGCACCTGAGCGCCCGCGACGTGCCCCCGGCCGAGCCGGTGGCCGCGTTGCTCGCCGCGGCGGCCGGCCCCGTCCGCCCTGGCGAACTGGCCGGGGAGGACGCCGCGGTGGCCGCGTTCCGGGCCGCCCGGGTCAACCCGGCGCCGGCCGTGCCGCAGCGGCCACGCCGTCGCCGGATGACCACCGGCGCGGTGGCCTGGATCGGCGCGGTGGCAGCCACCGCCACCGCCGGAGCCGCCTTCGCCGCGGTCACCCGGGAACTGGGGCCGGACCCGGTCGCACCGGCACCGCCGCGCCCGTCACCCTCGCCGCACCAGGGCACATCCCGCTCGGCCGAGCCCGATCGGTCGGTGGGCCCCGGCCTCGCGTCGCCGCCGGGTGCGCCGCCGTCGGTCACCGCCACGCCGCCGGCCGGTCCCACCACCGCCGGCCAGGTGCACGGACTGTGCCGGGCGTGGCGGGCGAAGAAGCCCGAGCAGCGGGAGAAGGCACTGCGCACGCCGGGTTTCCAGAAGCTGGTGACCGCCGCCGGCGGCCCCGCCGAGGTCGAGGCGTACTGCCAGCGGCTGGTACCCGAGACGAAGCCGTCCGAGCCGGCGAAGGTCACACCCTCCGAGTCCCCGAAGGGCAGGCCGTCCCCTTCGGGGAAAGCCCCGCCGTCACCGCCGGGACCGGGCCACCGCGCCCACGACTGACCGGTCGGCGGTGGGAGCGGTTTGGTTCCGCCCTGCTTCGGAAATTCGTCTGTTAGACAGAGGTTGGCGGCACCGTGCACGCCTCCGACGGTGTCGGTGGGTGGGTTTACGGTGGCAGAGTGTGCCGGACCTGGCACACGGAGAGGGGGCCCGACCCTTGGTGACGTCATCCGACCTGGACCGCAGCGCCATCCTGCGCGAGTCCGCAGCCGCAGTCCGACACCTCGCCCGGATCTGCTTCAAGACCGGCCCACCCACCCACACCGGCGTCGAACTGGAATGGACAGTGCACGACGCCGCCGATCCCGCCCGCCCCGTCGACGCGACGCGGCTGCGGGCGGCGCTGGGGCGGCACAGCCCCGCCACGCTGGATGCCACCAGCCCAGCCGAGCCGCTGCGGCACGGCGGCATGGTCACCCTGGAGCCGGGTGGCCAGTTGGAGATCTCCACCCCGCCCCGCCCCTCGGTCGCCACGTTGATCCGCGCCACCGAGGCCGACATCGCCCAGGTCACCGACCTGCTGGCCGCCGCCGGGCTGATCCTCGGCAGCAGCGGCATCGACCCCCACCGACGGCCCCGCCCGGTGGTGGAAACTCCCCGTTACCGCGCGATGCGCGGAGCCTTCGACCGCCACGGCCCGGCCGGCCGCACGATGATGTACAGCACCGCCGGCCTGCAGATCTGCCTCGACGCCGGTGAGCCGGACCAGGTCGCTGACCGGTGGGCCGCGGCCCACGCGGTCGGGCCCCCACTGCTCGCGGCGTTCGCCTCCGCCACCCGACACGCCGGGCGGCGCACCGGTTGGGCCTCCGCCCGGATGGCCGCCTGGCTGGCCATCGACCCGGCTCGGACCCGCCCGGTCTGGTCGCCCTCCCGAGCCGAGGACGATCCGATCGACGCCTGGATCAGCTACGTGCTCGCCGCGCCGCTGCTCTGTCTGCGCCGGCACGGCGCCGACTGGGCCGCGCCGCCCGGGGTGACCTTCGCCGACTGGCTCGACGGCGCGCTGCCACGACCGCCCACCACCGATGACCTCGACTACCACGTCAGCACCCTCTTTCCGCCGGTACGGCCGCGCGGCTACCTGGAGCTGCGCTACCTCGACGCCCAACCCGATCAAGGCTGGCGGCTGCCACTGGCGGTGCTGACCGCCCTGTTCGCTGACCCGGGCACCGTGCGCGAGGCGTACACGATCGCCACGCCGGTGGCGCACCGCTGGTCGGCCGCCGCCCGACACGGCCTGGCCGACCCGGCGCTGGCCGCCGCCGCGGCGGCCCTGCTCGACCTGGCCATGAGCACCATGCCACGACTGGAGCTGCCGGCCAGCACCCACGACGAGATCCGGCGAGGGCTACGCCAGCGGCTGGCCGCCGCGGAGAGGAGACACCAGTGAGCGCGAGGAGTGAGCCGGTGGTGCGAGGCCCGCAGGCGGGCCGCGTCGACGGCGAGGGGTTGCGCGACCACATCGCTGTGGAGTTGGCGCGGGCCCGCGCCCGCACCGCGTTGCTGACCGAGGCGGTCGACGACGCCGACCTGACGCGCCAGCACTCACCGCTGATGTCGCCGTTGGTCTGGGACCTCGCCCATGTCGGTAACCAGGAGGAGCTCTGGCTGGTCCGGGACGTCGGGGGCCGGGAGCCGGTCCGGTGCGACATCGACGAGCTGTACGACGCGTTCAAGCAGCCGCGCCGGGACCGCCCCGCGCTGCCCCTGTTGCCGCCCGCGGAGGCGCGCGCCTACCTGGCGACCGTTCGGGACAAGGTGCACGACCTGCTCGACGCGGTGACCTTCACCGAGCGGCCGCTGGTCGCCGACGGGTTCGCCTTCGGCATGATCGTGCAGCACGAGCAGCAGCACGACGAGACCATGCTCGCCACCCACCAGCTGCGTTCGGGGCCGGCGGTGCTGCACGCCCCGGCACCGCCCGAGCCGTCGGTCCGGGTCGGCGCGGAGGTGCTGGTGCCGGCCGGCGAGTTCACCATGGGCACCGACACCGATCCGTGGGCGTTGGACAACGAACGTCCGGCGCACCGGGTCGACCTCCCGGCGTACGTCATCGACGCCGCACCGGTGACCAACGGCCAGTACGCGGCCTTCATCGCCGACGGCGGCTACACCGAACAGCGCTGGTGGAGCGCTGCCGGCTGGGAGCATCGGGTTCGGGAGCAGCTGAGCGCCCCGATGCACTGGCGTTCCGACGGCGACGACTGGTCGTATCGGCGCTTCGGTCAGTGGGCGCGCGTCCGCGCCGACGAGCCGGTGGTTCATGTGTGCTGGTACGAGGCGCAGGCGTACGCGGCGTGGGCCGGCAAGCGACTGCCGACCGAGGCGGAGTGGGAGAAGGCGGCCCGGTGGGATCCGACGACCGGGCGGTCGCGTCGTTACCCCTGGGGGGACGACGACCCGACCGAGGCGCACGCCAACCTCGACCAACGCCATCTGTGGCCGGCGCCGGTGGGCGCGTACCCGGGCGGCGCCTCGCCGTTGGGTGTGCACCAGCTCATCGGCGATGTCTGGGAGTGGACCTCGACAGCGTTCGACGGGCATCCGGGGTTCGCCGCGTTCCCCTACCGGGAATACTCGGAGGTCTTCTTCGGCGGCGATCACCGGGTGCTGCGTGGTGGCTCGTTCGGCACCGACCGCTCTGCCTGCCGGGGCACCTTCCGTAACTGGGACTATCCGATCCGCCGGCAGATCTTCAGCGGTTTCCGCTGCGCCCGGGACGCGCGACCGGACGAGTCGTACCGGTGAGTCGCCGCACGACCGGCGGCCCGGCGGTGGGCCGGGGGCGCTGATGTGTCGCCACCTGGCCTACCTGGGGCCGCCGGTCACCCTGGCCGAGTTGTTGTTCGACCCTCCGCACTCGCTGGTGCGGCAGTCCTGGGCGCCCCGCGACATGCGTGGCGGCGGCACGATCAATGCCGACGGGTTCGGCGTCGGCTGGTACCCGGGTGAGGGTGAGCCGGTCCGGTACCGGCGGGCGCAGCCGATCTGGAGCGACCCGACCATCGCCCAACTCGCGGCGGTGACCCGCAGCGCGGCGGTGGTGGCGGCGGTGCGCTCGGCCACGGTCGGGATGGCGGTGCTCGACGGTGCGGCGGCACCCTTCGCCGAGGGGCGGTGGCTGTTCAGCCACAACGGGGTGGTCCGCGGCTGGCCGGACGCCGTGGTGCCGCTCGCCGCCGGTCTGCCGGTGCGTGACCTGCTCACTCTGGACGCCTCGACCGACTCGGCGCTGCTCTGGGCGCTGGTGCGGCATCGGTTGCGCGCCGGCGCCGACCCGGTAGAGGCGCTCGGGCGGACGGTGACCGAGGTCGCCGCCGCCGCCCCCGGGTCGCGGCTCAACCTGCTGCTCACCGACGGGCATCGGGTGGTGGCCAGCGTGGCGGGGCACGCGTTGTCGGTGCGCGAGTCGGCGGGTTCGGTGCTGCTCGCGTCCGAGCCGCATGACGACGATCCCGGGTGGCGGTCGGTGCCGGAGGGGCACCTCGTCGTCGCCACCGCGGGTGAGGTGCGGGTACGTCCACTGCCGACCCCGGTGAGCGGGGCCGGGCTGGCACGAAACGGCTGATCGAACAGAGGAGCGAACCGATGACAGCGGAACCCCTGGAGATCTACCTCGAACAGGGCGACCTGGAGCGTGGCCTGCGCGACGACGTCCGGGCCGGGCTGAGCGCCGGGTCGAAGTGGCTGCCGCCGAAGTGGTTCTACGACGCCCGGGGCAGCGAACTCTTCGAGGAGATCACCCGACTGCCCGAGTACTACCCGACCCGGGCCGAGCGGGCCGTGCTGGCCGCGCACGCTCCCGACATCGCGACGCTGACCGGGGCCAAGACGCTCATCGAGTTGGGCTCCGGTTCTTCGGAGAAGACCCGGCTGCTGCTGGACGCCTTCACCCGCCGCGGTGGGCTGGGCACGTTCGTCCCCCTCGACGTGTCGGTCAGTGCGCTGCGCGGGTCCACCGCCCAGATCGCGGCCGACTATCCCCGCCTGCGGGTGCGGGGCATCGTGGGTGACTTCACCCGGCAACTGGACCGGCTGCCCACCGGCGGTCGGCGGTTGGTGGTGTTCCTCGGCGGCACCATCGGCAACCTGTTGCCCGCCGAGCGGGCCGAGTTCCTGACGGCGATGCGCGCCGCTCTGGAGGTCGGCGACTGGTTGTTGCTCGGCACGGACCTGGTGAAGGACCCGTCGGTGATCGTGCCGGCGTACGACGACGCCGCCGGGGTCACCGCCGAGTTCAACCGCAACGTGCTGCACGTGATCAATCGGGAGTTGGGCGCCGATTTCGACCCGGCCGCGTTCGCGCACGTCGCCGTGTGGGATCCCGACCACGAGTGGATCGAGATGCGGTTGCGGGCGACCCGGCCGATGAGCGTGCGGGTGCTGGGGCTGACAGTCGATTTCGCGGCGGGGGAGGAGCTGCGTACCGAGGTCTCGGCGAAGTTCCACCGGGAGGGGATCGCGGCGGAGCTGGCCGCGGCCGGCTTCGCCACGGCGGAGTTCTGGACCGATCCGGACGCGCTCTTCGGTGTCACGCTGGCGCAAGCGCGGTGAGTCTGTTCACCCGGCTCGGCCGGTCCGGGAGGTGATCCGATAGGCTGAACGCGCGAAGGGGAGTAGCCCCCAATGTCGTGGTCGACATACTGGTGCGTTCCGCATCCGGCCACGCGGCCCCGGTTCTCTCGGGGCGGGCGAGACCTTCGACTCAGGCTGTTGCAGCCGGGTCGAGGGCGCCCCTGTTCCTCCTCCCGGCGTGAACGGGAAGGACGTCATGGAGGGATTTTTCGCCGCGCTGGTCGTCAGCTTCGGCGTCATCTTCGTCGCCGAGCTGGGGGACAAGTCCCAGCTGATGGCGCTGACCTTCGCCACGCGGTTCAAACCGATTCCGGTGCTGATCGGCATCACGGTCGCCACCGCTGTGGTGCACCTGGCGTCGGTCGCCATCGGCGTGGGTCTCGGGGCGGTGCTGCCGACCGAGTGGATCTCCCTGGTCGCCGGCGTGGCGTTCCTCGGTTTCGGTGCGTGGACGTTACGCGGGGACAAGCTCACCGAGGAGGAGAAGCGCAAGGCGGAGAAGACCAACAAGACCGCGCTGGTGGCGGTGTCGGTGGCGTTCTTCCTCGCCGAGCTGGGCGACAAGACGATGCTCGCCACGATCACGCTCGCCACCAAGTACGGCTGGTTCGGCGTCTGGCTCGGCTCCACCATCGGCATGGTGGCCGCCGACGCGCTGGCCATCCTGGTCGGCCGGATGCTCGGCCGGCGGTTGCCGGAGAAGACCATCAAGTACGGTGCCGCGATCCTCTTCGCCATCTCCGGCCTCTGGCTGATCCTGGAGGCGGTGAACGATCTGACCTGAGCGCCGACTAGCTGCCCGGAGGGCGGGTAACGGCCCGGAGTGGAGCCGGCCGAGTTGTTGCGTCAGGGCGACCAGGTGCTGGTTGCCGTGGTCGAGGTGGCCGGCGCAATGGTGATCTTCGTTGGCGCGGTGTGGGCGGCGGTGCGGTTCGTGGTCGAAGGGCTGCGACACCGCAGCGCCGCCTGCTTCACGCCGATCCGGCTGTCGCTGGGCCGCTTTCTGACCCTCGGCCTGGAATTCCAGTTGGCGGCCGACGTGCTGCGGACGGCGGTGTCCCCGTCGTTCACGCAGATCGGCCAACTGGCCGCCATCGCGACGATCCGAACGGCGTTGAACTACTTCCTGGGCCGCGAGATCCGTCAGGAGCAGCGTCAGGTGGCCGAGGGGGAGCGTCGAGCGTGATGGGCACCCTGGTCACGGCTGTCACCGCCCTGGCGCTGGTCGCCGGGGTGCTCACCACGCTCACCACCGGGGCGCTGCGCAGCGGCGTCCGGGTACTGCTGGACCTGCTCGTCGGGGCCGGCCTGCTCCGGCTCGCCGGCGAACCGGGTTGGAACGGCCTGGCCGGCGCGGTGGCGATCATCGCCCTGCGCCAGCTCCTCGGGGCGGCGCTCGGCAGCTCACCCCCGTGGTCCGGCCGACAATCAGCGGCACGCTGCGCCGAGGACGATCACCACCTACCGTTGGCCTCGACAGGTGAAACGGGAAGAGCGGGAGGATGACCAGATGAGCCGGCACGACGAACCGAACGAGTACGGCTACGCCGGCGGTGCCACCGCCCCGGAGCCGCCGCGCGGCGGCAAGCCCGACGAGCAGGATCGCGCCGAGGCGGTGGCGGTGCCGGGCGACGACCTCACCGGGCCGACGGCCGAGGCACTGGTCGAGGAGACCGAGGACCTGCCGCCCGCCGACCGTCGCCACTGAGCGCGAGCGCGCGCGGTTGGTGCGGCGGCGCGGCACGACGGCGAACCCGCGCCACGCCACCGCTCGGCGCCATGGTGCCGTCGGGCAGCGCCGGCGTGGTCAGCGGGCGTCGGGGTGCTGGTAGACGTCGGGTACGCCGTCCCCGTCGGCGTCCAACCGCTCCCGCTGCGCCACCCTGCGGTACGCGGCGTTGCGGCGGATGAGCACGGTGGCGGCCAGCCCGGCGGAGATCAGCGAACCGAGCAGCACCGCCGCCTTGACCCGGTCGTCGGCCGTACTGCCCGCCCCGAACGCCAGGTCGCCGATGAGCAGCGAGACGGTGAAGCCGACGCCGGCCAACAGGGCGATTCCGAGCAGGTCGGTCCAGGTGATGTCCTCGTCCAGTTCGGCGCGGGTGAACCGGGCCAGCAGGTAGGTCGAGCCGAAGATGCCGATGCTCTTGCCGAACACCAGAGCGGCGACGATGGCGATCACGATCGGGTCGCTCAGCAGGGCGCCCAGGTCGGTGCCGCGCAGTGTGACCCCGGCGGCGAAGAGGGCGAAGATCGGTACCGCGAAGCCGGCCGACACGGGCCGCCAGCGGTGCTCCAGGCGGGCGGCGAGCCCACCCTCGCCCGCATCCGCGCCGGCGGCCGGCTGGTCGCCGGCCGCCGGTCGGCGGGCGAGCACCGGGACCGTGAAGCCGAGCAGGACACCGGCGACCGTGGCGTGCACGCCCGAGGCGTGCACCAGTGTCCAGGCGGCCACAGCGAGGGGGATCAGCGCCCACCACCAGGTGCGCCCCCGCTGCACCAGCACCGCGAAGAGCGCGATCGGCGCGAACGCGGCGAGCAGCGGTACGGGCTGAAAATCGGCGGTGTAGAAGATCGCGATGATGGTGATCGCGAACAGGTCGTCGACCACCGCCAGGGTGAGCAGGAATGCGCGTAGCCCCTGGGGCAGATGTGAGCTGACCACCGCGAGGACGGCGAGCGCGAAAGCGATGTCGGTGGCGGTCGGAATGGCCCACCCGCGCAGGCCTTCCCCGCCGCCGCTCAGCACCACCGCCACGTAGATCAGCGCCGGCAGCAGCATCCCGCCGAGCGCGGCCGCCACCGGCAGCGCGGCTCGGCGCGGGTCGCGGAGGTCACCGGCGACGAACTCCCGTTTGAGCTCCAGGCCCACGACGAAGAAGAAGATGGCCAGCAGGCCGTCGGCCGCCCAGGTGGCCAGATTCAGGTCGAGGTGCCAGGGCGCGCCGGGCCAGGGCACGACCTCGCCGAGCCGGGTGTACGAGTCGGACCACGGGGAGTTGGCCCAGATCAGCGCGATCAGAGCGCCTGACAGCAGCAGCGCGCCACCGACGGTCTCGGTGCGCAGCACGTCGGCCAGGTGCCGGGCCTGCGGCCAGGACGATCGGGAGAACAGCCGGATCTTTGGCGGACGCGGGTCGGACGGCGGGGTGGGGAGGGTCAACTTCGGCTCACCTACAGGAGTCGGGACAGCAGGTTTCCACTCGCCGACCAGACTTCCCGGCACACCGCTGTCGACCCTATCCGGCGGCGCGGTCGGCGGCGAACGCTGGGCCGATCGGACGCCGTCGGATCGGCCTTCGACTTTTTCCCCGTTGTCGCCGCTGCCGAATGGGCGTTTGTCGGGTTGGTCATGCGGGCGCACATCTCGCCGCCGGAATATAGGTAACTCCGGACATAAGCCGTATGAGCCGCTTTAATGGTTTCACGAGTTTAGAGACGACCTTGGGGGTTTTTGTGAAGTTCTTTGCCGCAACCGGACCGGCACGGGGGCGCTCCTGATGGACCTGCTCCGCCAATTGCGCCACGTGCGTCGGCACTGGTGGGTCGCGCTGGTCACGGTCATGGTGGCTCTCGGCGTCTCGGCGTTCCTGACCGTACGTGCCCAACCCCGGTACGTCGCCTCGGTGACCTTCTTCGTCACGACCCCCAACACCGGCGTCACCGACGCCTACCAGGGCGGGCTCTTCCTCCAGCAGCGTGTCAAGTCGTACGCCGACCTGCTCAGCAGCGACCGGCTGGCGCAGAGCGTGGTGGCCGAGACTCCGGTCGGCCTCACCGCGGACGAGGTGCAGCGCCGGGTGAGCACCTCCACCGAGACCGGCACCGTTCTGCTGCGGGCATCGGTCACCGACACCGACCAGACCCGCGCGTTGCGCGTGACGGAGAGCCTCGCCAACAAGTTCGTCGAACTCGTACAGAAGGTGGAGACGACACCGGAGGGCAAGGCGCCCATCAAGATCGAGGTCGTCAGTGGCCCGCGGGTCAGCGCCGACCCCGTCTCGCCGCAGCCGGTCCGCAACCTCACCCTCGGTGGCCTGGTCGGCCTCCTCCTCGGCATCGGTCTGGCGATCCTGCGCGGCGTCGCCGACGTCCGCCTGCGCGACGCCGCCGGCCTGCAACGCGCCACGGGTAGCCCGCTGCTCGGTGAGATCCCGTTCGAGTCCAACGCCCGCAGCGCGCCGCTCATCGTGGGCGACGCCGCGACCTCGGCGCGCGCCGAGGCGGTCCGCAAGCTGCGGACCAACCTGCGCTTCGTGGACGTCCACGAGCCGGCCCGGGTCATCGCGGTGACCAGCGCCCTGCAGGGCGAGGGCAAGACCACCCTCTCCTGCAACCTGGCCATCGCCCTGGCCGAGGCGGGCTGGCGGGTGCTGCTGGTGGACGCCGATCTGCGCCGCCCGAAGGTCGACGACTATCTGGGCCTGGACGCCGGCGTCGGCCTCACCGACGTGCTGGTCGGCGACGTGAAGGTGGGCGACGTCGTGCAGCGCTGGGGCGACAAGTCGCTGCTGGTGCTGCCCAGCGGGTCGGCCCCGCCGAACCCGAGCGAGCTGCTCGGCTCCAAGGCCATGTCGGACCTGCTGCTGGCGCTGCGCGAGTCGGCGGACATCGTGATCATCGACACCGCCCCGCTGCTCGCGGTGACCGACGGCGTGGTGGTGGCCGTGCAGGCCGACGGCGCGCTGCTGGTGACCCAGCAGGGCCGCACCTCGCGGACCCAGGTCGCCGCCGCGGCCCGGTCACTGCACTCGGTCTCGGTTCGGCTGCTCGGTTGTGTGCTGAACATGGCCAAGGTGGCCAAGGCGGAGGCGTACCAGTACGAGGCCTACCGGGTGGTGGCCTCGACGGCCGAGGCGTCGGTGCCGGCCGAACGGGCCGCGTCCGGCCGGCACAGCGCAACCGCCGACGGGGTCAACGGAGTCCCCGACCACACCCAGGAACTCACCCGGCTGCCCCGATGAGCACGGCGAGGGGTCGCAGCGACCGTTCGATCTCCTCGGCGCAGCGTCGGAAGTCGGCCAAGGTGCCGCCGATCGGGTCCCGAAGGTCGTCCTCGTCCGGGGCGGCGGGTTGCAGTCTTCCCCGGGCCTGCGCGGCGGCGACGATCGCCGCCCGCAGCGGATCGTCGGCCAGGTCGGTGGGCGGTTCGGCCGCCGCGGCCAGCCGGCCGAACTGGCGCAGCGTGAACGTCCGGTGCAGCGCTCCCGGCGCCAATGAGGTGCAGACCGAGCGTTGGCGTCGGGTCGCGGTCAGCACGAGCGTCGCGTCGACCAGGTACTCGGGGCGCAGACCGCGGGTCCGGAACGCCGCCGGGTCCGTGCCGTTCTCCGTCGCGACCTCCAGGGCGTACGGGTGCATGGCCAGCCCGTCGATCGCGTCGGTGCCGGCGCTGGCCACCTCGACGGGTCGGTCGGCCAGCAGCCGGCGGGCCAGGTACTCGGCCATCGGTGACCGGCACAGGTTGGCGTGGCAGACGAACAACACGCGATCAGCCATCGGTGCCCCTCTCATCGGTACGGACACCGAAGCGCGCACCGCGGGGGCGGTGCGTCGACGCCGGTGGCCGCGCGGGGAGGGGTTGTCGGCATCGTACGCGCGCCGCACGCCGGCCGGTCGTGGTGCCGCGCCGGTCGCTGGCGATCCCGGTGGGACGGGGGCGTACCGGTGAAGATCGGCATCCTGTCGTACCACTTTCCGCCCGAGCCGGCGTTCATCCCGGGGAGCCTCGCCGAGGAGCTGGCCGCGCGTGGGCACGAGGTACGGGTCCTCACCGGCTTCCCGGACTACCCGGGTGGCCACGTCTATCCCGGCTGGCGGCAGCGGTGGCACCACGAGACGCACAGCGAACGGCTGAGCGTCCGACGGGTGCCCCGGTACCCGGCGGGTGCCGCGTCCGCCGGCGGTCGAATGGCCAGTTACCTCTCCTTCGCCGGCAGCGCGGGGCTGGTCGCACGCCGTTTCCTGGGTGACGTGGACGCGCTCTACGTGTTTCAACTGCCGGCGACGACGTTCGCCGCCGCCGCGGTGCTCCGGTTGCTCGGGCGGGTGCCCGCGGTGCTGCACGTGCAGGACGTCTGGACCCGCGACGGCGCGGATGAGGGGGGCGAGGGGCGCTGGGCGGCGCGGATGGGCAGCACGATGACCCGGATCTACCGGACCGCCGCGAGAATCGCGGTCGCGGCGCCGTCGATGCGGGACCTGGTGGTCGCCGCGGGCGCCGACCCGGCCCGGGTCCGGCTGGTGCTGAACTGGACCGACGAGCGGATCTTCTATCCGGCGACACCCGGCGCGGCGGCACGCCAGCTGGTCCGTCGCGACGGTCGGTGCGTGGTGATGCACGCCGGGACCATCGGGGCGCGGCAGGGGCTCGAGACCGCGGTCCGTGCAGCCGCGGCACTGGACCGGACGATGGATCTGGTCCTTGTCGGCTCCGGCGCGGCGGAGCGGCGGGTGCGGGGGCTCGCCGCCGAGCTGGGCGCGGAGAACATCCGTTTCCTGGAGCGGCGGTCACCGGTCGACATGCCCGAGCTGTACGCCGCCGCCGACTACCAACTCGTCATGTCGCGCGACCTTCCGGAGCTGCGCAGCACGGTGCCCGGCAAACTCCAGGCCGCGCTGTCCTGCGCCGCGCCGGTGATCGCCTCCGCCGGTGGGGACACGGCCGAGCTGGTCGAACGGGTTCGGGCCGGGCTGTCCTGCCCACCCGAGGACTGGGCGGCACTGGCCGACAGGTTCTGGCTGGCAGCCACCATTCCGCCGCCGGCCCGCACCGAGATGGGTCGCCGGGGGAGGGCCGCGTACCTGCGCGAGATGTCGCTGCCCGGCGGCGTGGACCAGATCGAGCGGCTGTTGCACGAGGCGGCCGGACGGTTCGCCGAGCCCGCCACGGGACCAAGAGGAAAGCTCGCTTAAAGGACGACAATTGCGATAACGGTATGAACTTCCCTTGGACGTGCTAAGAACGTCAGGGAATCGACCTTCTGTCCGGTTCCACGAATGGGAGTTTGGTGTGACGGTGAGCGAACGGCCGATCCGGCGGCGGAGCCGGTCCCGGCGTCGTCGGCGGGCCCGACTGCGACGGGCGCTGCTCGGCGCCCTGGTGGTCGGCTCGCTGCTACTGGCGACCGCCGGGTGGGTCGGCTTCCGGGGCTGGCAGGCGCGCACCCACCTGCTCAACGCCGCCGGCCTGGCCCGGGAGTTGAGCGCCCAGATCGTCGGTGGGGACACCGACCGTGCTTTGCGGACGCTCGCCGCCCTCCAGGAGCAGGCCAAAGCGGCCCGTTCGGCAAGTGCCGACCCCAGTTGGCGGCTCGGACGGCACACGCCGGTCGCCGGCGACGACCTCGACGCTGTCGCGCAGATCGCCGTCGCCATCGACGAACTGGCCCGGCACGCGTTCCCGACCCTGCTCCGCATGGACCTGACCAGCCTGGTGCCAACCGGCGGCCGGTTGGACCTCGCGCGGCTCGCCGCCGTCTCCACGGAGCTGACCGGGGTGCACGAGTCGGTGCAACGTACCCGCCAGAACCTGGCGGCGGTGCCAGCCGACAGTCTGGTCAGCCAGATCCGGCAGGCGCTGGGCGACCTGCGCGACGAGATCGACCGGCTGGCCAGCCTCACCACGGCAGCCGACCAGGGCGCCCGTCTCCTCCCGCCGCTGCTCGGTGCCAACGGCCCACGCCGCTACCTGCTCGTCTCGCAGAACCTCGCCGAGTTGCGCGCCACCGGCGGCATGTTCGGCGCCTACGCGATGATCGAGGCGGAGAACGGCAAGGTGCAGATGGGCAAGCAGGGCAGCACCTCCTCGCTCGGTCAGTTCACCCCGGCGCTGAAGGTGCCCGCCGAAACCCGGGCCCTCTGGACGGACCTGCCCGGCATCTACCCCGCCGACGTCAACCTGTCCCCGCACTTCCCGACCGCAGCCGCGCTGTACCGCGAGATGTTCCGGCGCAAGACCGGCACCACTGTCGACGGCGTGCTCGCCGTCGACCCGGTGGTGCTGTCCTACCTGCTCAAGGCGACAGGTCCGGTGCTGGTGCCCGGCGGTGTACCGCTCGCCAGCGAGAAGGTGGTGCAGACCCTGCTCAACGATAGCTATCAGCGCCTCGACGTCAAACAGCAGGACGAGTTCTTCGCGGCGTCGGCGTCAGCGGTGTTCGACTCCTTTTTCAAGAAGAATGTCAACCCGAGGGTGTTGTTGTCCGCATTTGACCGTGCTATCACGGAACGCCGGATATTGTTCTGGAGTGCCCGACCTGAGGAACAGCGGACATTCGGCGAGAGCCGGATGGCCGGGACGCTTCCGGAACAGGACACCGTGCCGACCGTCGGCGTGTTCCTCAACGACGGCAGCGGCGCGAAGCTCGGCTACTACCTGCGGCCGACGGCGAACCTCACGGTCGGCGAATGCCGGTCGGACGGTCGCCGTGAGCTCCGGCTGCGGGTGACCCTGCGCTCGACGGCGCCGAAGTCCGGACTTAGCAAATCCGTGCTCGGCCTCGGCCTGGCCGGCGATCCGTACACCGCCCGAACGTTGGTGTCGATCTTCAGCCCGGCTGGTGGAGCGGTGCTGGAGGCCCGACTGGACGGGGCCGAGACGGCGCTTGGCAGCGGCACCGAACGCCGCCGCCACGTGGCCACGGCCAGCGTCGACGTCGGCCCCGGCGCCGAGAGGGCGCTGGAGGTCACCGTGCTGACGGCCAAGACCGGCGTCGGGCAGGCCGAGCTGTGGCTGACCCCCACCGCCAGCCCCTGGACCACCCAAGTTCATTCCGCACCAAGCTGTGATCAGTAGGAGGGAACCAAATCATGCGGCTATCCCGCATCATCATGGCGCTCACGGTCGGCCTGGCCGTGGTGGCCGTGCCGACGGCAGCGGGGGCGGCAGCGCCGCAGCCGCAGCCCACCGCGACGACCGACCCGCCGCAACCGCCGCCGTACCCGCCGACCGCCGCGTCGCTGACCGTCAACCGGCCGACGATCTACCTCGGCGAGACGGTGGTGCTGACCGGCACCAACTTCGGCCCGAACGAGACCGTCGACATCAACGTGACGGTCACTCCGCAGGCCGCACCGGCCGGCGGCGTGGCTCCGGCTCGCCGCAGCGACGGCAGCACCGTGGCCATGGCTCCGGTCGCCTACCAGGCGAGCGCTCCCCTGCACTTCACGGCGTACACCAACGGTCAGGGTCGCTTCACCAAGAGCTACAAGCCGTCGGTGACGGGTCTGCTGACCTTCACCGCCACGGGCCGGGAGTCCGGCCGTACCGCCAGCACCGAGCTGCGCGTGCTGCACAAGAAGCAGCCGCTTCCCGTCACGGGTGACAGCATCGGCACGCCCATGAAGCTCGGCGGCGGCCTGGTCGGCGCCGGAGCGGTGATGTTGCTGCTGACCCTGGCCTGGCGTCGCCGCCAGCGCTTCGGTGGTGCGGCGCACTAGTTCACACCACCGGGCTGCGCCCGGACAGCACCGAAGCTGGCGCCCGTCGGAACACTCCGACGGGCGCCAGCCTGTCCGTTTCGTCGGTTTCATCCGGTCAGCTCTTCCATGATCCACTCGCGTTCCTTGATATCGGCATGTCCTGCCGTCCGGGATGCCCCGGTTTCCGTGAACCCGAGTGGATCACGCGCGTGAGGGCAGGTTGCGCACTGCCGTGTCACGCTGGCGTGGGTGATTTGTCCGATGGTAGGTGGTGTGGGGGTGTGACCGGGTGCACCGGTGGGCTGGAATCATGGCCGGGCCGGGGTCGTTACACATCCTGACGATCGCAGTACCACCGGCCGGCCGCCCGATCTCTGCGGGCTGGTCGCGCAGGTGGGAATGGCAGTCTCCTCCCGGTCGTTACCACCCCCACGACCGCTGGCATCGCCGCGATGAGGGTGCCCGATGGGCGGGCCAACCCCGGAATGACCCTGGCCCCCCGGTCGTTACACACAGTCCCGGCGCCACGAGCCCCCCGCTCGGTAGGTCGCCGACTCCGACGCCCGACCAGGGCGTCACCCCCCAAACTTTTTCCCCTTTGACGTGCAGCGCCGGACGAGGTGCTCACACCCTCACCGCCGTCCCCCCGGGTGGTGTGGGTGTTCTACCCCCGAAGGAGCTACCCCCATGAACACGATCATTCGTAAGAGCATGCTGTCTGTTGCTGGTCTCGCGTTCGCCGGTGGTGTGTTCGCCGGTCCGATCGCCGCCCACGCCGCCACCCCGGCCGTGGACGCCAAGCCCGTCGCCGTGTCCGTCCAGTCGGCGCCGAAGCCGCAGGGCGACCAGTCCCGGATCACCCTCAACGACGAGCAGACCGCCAACGTGAAGGCGATCATCGCCGCCACGAAGAAGGCCGGTCTGCCGGAGCGGGCCGCGGTCATCTCGATCGCGACGAGCCTGCAGGAGTCCAAGCTGGAGAACCTCGGCCACCTCGGCGACGCCAACGACCACGACTCGCTGGGCCTGTTCCAGCAGCGCCCGACCAGCGGTTGGGGCACCCCCGAGCAGATCACCAACCCCGAGTACTCCACCACCGCGTTCCTCAAGGGCCTCAAGCAGGTCGACGGATGGCAGGACATGGCGCTGACCGACGCCGCGCAGACGGTACAGGTCTCGGCCTACCCGGACGCCTACGCCCAGTGGGAGCAGCAGGCCACCGACCTCGTCGGCCAGCACTGGAACAGCTGACCCGCACGGCAAGACCACAGCACCACAGCACCACAGCACCCCAGCACCCCAGCACCACAGCACCAGGACACCGACCGCTGGCCGGCACCCGCAACCCGGGGTGCCGGCCAGCGGCGTACACCGGTCAGTTCTTGTGGTTGTGGGTTCGCCGGATATCGATCAGCGCAGCGATCAACGCGAGGGCGATGATGCCGGTGGCGAGCATGAGGGACTGTTCGAAGGCGTTGGTCCAGTCCCCGCGGCTGTCGGCCAACGTGGAGAAGAACAGCGAGCCGACGGCGGCGATGCCGGCGGCGGCGCCGATCCGCTGGCCGGTCTGGAGCATGCCGGCGCCGCTGCCCGACTGCTCGACGGGCACCTCGGAGAGGGTGATCGTCTGGTTGGGGGCGATCACCAGCCCGCTGCCGATGCCGGCGACGAGCAGTGGGCCGGCGGTGACCCAGGGCGCCGGGGCGTCCGGGAAGAGGCGCAGTGCGATCACCGTGGCGGCCAGTCCGACCACCACGGTGAGCAGTCCGATGGCGACCAGTGGTCGGCCGAAGCGGTTGACGATGCGGCCACCGAGCACGGCGGCGGCCGCGGAGCCCAGGGCGAACGGGGTGATGGCCAGGCCGGCGACGAGGGCGCTGTAGCCGAGCCCCATCTGTAGGAACAGGGTGAAGATGAAGAAGATCGCGGTGAAGCCACCGAAGTAGACGAGCGCCAGGACCGAGCCCAGCGTGTACGACTGGAAGCTGAACAGTCGGAGGTCGAAGAGGGGTTGATGGTGGCGGGCGTAGCGTCGTTCCCAGAGCCCGAAGGCGACCAGCACCGCCAGGCCGACCGGGATGAGGGCCCACTTCCACGGGGTCCGCCACTGCTGCTCCTGCACCAGTGGCAGGAGGACCAGGACGACGCCGACGCCGAGCAGCAGGACGCCGAAGGGGTCGAGTCGATGCCAGCCGGGTTGGCCGGTGGGGCGGCCGGGCAGCAACCGCCAGCCGAGGATCACCGCGAGGACACCGACGGGCACGTTGACGAAGAAGACCCAGCGCCAGCCGTGGTCCTCGCCGCCGACGGCGATGAGCAGCCCACCGAGCAGCGGCCCGACGGCGGTGGAGATGCCGATGGTGGCGCCGAGGATCCCGAACGGGCGGGCGCGTTCGGGCCCGCGGAACAGTTGCTGGATCAGCCCGATGACCTGCGGGTTGACGATGCCGGCGGCGGCGCCCTGCAACAGTCGGGCGATGACCAGCCAGGTCGGGGAGGTGGCGAGGCCGGCGAGCGCGCTGGTGATGGTGAACAGCGCGATGCCGAAGACGAAGGCGTTACGCCGGCCACGGGCGTCGCCGAAGCGGCCGGCGGGCACCAGTGCCAGGCCGAAGGTGAGCGCGTACCCGGAGAGAATCCACTGCAGGTCGCTCGACGACGCGTGCAGCGCCCGGTCGATGGAGGGCACGGCCACGTTGACGATGCTCACGTCGAGCAGCGTCATGAAGGCGGCGACGAGTCCGACGCCGACGGCCTGCCAGCGCCGTCGGTTCTCGGCCGCTGTCACCGGCTGCGGCGTCTGCGCCGCGTTCATCGTGCCCCCCGTCGACCCTCGGTCACGCATGGTTGACCGCTACCCGGGTCTCCGGGGGGCGAACCGTGCCAGTTGGTTCGGCTGGTCACGCCATCTGGCGGGCGCAGAACCGGGGACCGAAGTCGAGGCCGGCCATCGGCGAGTCCTCGCGGTGCAGTAGGCCCTTCTCGGTGAGCAGGTGCAGAGGGCTGCCCACCTGCTCCTGGGTGAGCCCGGATTCCTCGGCGATCAGGTCCGGGTAGGGCACCTGCCCGCGTGCCTCGAGGGTGGTGACCGCCTGGTACACCCGTTGCTCGGCCTCCGACAGTTGCACCTGCTGCATGGTTCCTCCTCTGCTCGTCCGCCACTGCGGTGGCGGTTGCCGTGCGCCGGTTACCCCCTCGGTGCCCGAAGATGCACACCCGATCGGGCGGTCGCGCCGGTGGGCGGGTCCGGCGGGCGGGCCGGGGAGGTGCCCTAGGCTGCTTTCGTGATCGTTTGGGATCTCGTCGTCGTTGGCGCTGGCCCCGCGGGGCTGTCCGCGGCGCACGCCGCTGCCCGTGCTGGCGTCTCCACCCTTGTCGTCGAGCGAGCCGTACACCCGCGGTACAAGACCTGCGGCGGTGGCCTGATCGGCACCTCGCTGGCGGCCGTTCAGGATCGGATCGAGGTGCCCGCGCACGACCGGGTGGACCGGGTGACGTTCACCCGCGACGGCCGTCGGGAGTTCACCCGCCGCAACGGCAGCCCGGTGGTGACGATGGTGCGCCGCGAGGAGTTCGACGACCGGCTGCGCGCGGCGGCGGTCGCCGCCGGCGCGCAGCTGCGGGAGCGGGCCGCGGTCCGCGCGATCGAGCAGGACCCCGAGGGGGTACGCCTTCGGCTGGCCGACGGTACGACGATCGCGGCTCGTGCCGTCATCGGGGCGGACGGCTCGTCAGGGGTGACCGGGAGGCACGTCGGGGTTCGGTACCGGCAGGTGGATCTGGGTCTGGAGTTGGAGATTCCGGTGCCGCCGATCGAGCAGGAGCGGTGGCGGGGCCGGCTGCTGTTGGACTGGGGCGACATGCCGGGCTCGTACGCCTGGGTTTTTCCCAAGGGCGACCGGTTGACAGTCGGCGTGATCGCCGCACGGGGGGCGGGGGAGGGGACCCGTGAGTACCTGCGGCGGTTCGTCGACCGGTTGGGTCTGGCCGGGTTGCCGGCGGAGCACGACTCCGGTCACCTGACTCGTTGTCGGGCGGAGGATTCACCGTTGCGCAACGGCCGGGTGCTGGTCGTGGGGGATGCGGCGGGGTTGCTGGAGCCGTGGAGCCGGGAGGGCATCAGCTTCGCGTTGCGCTCGGGCGAGTTGGCCGGAGCCGCGGTCGCTGATGGCGACCTGGCCCGGTACGAGCAGTCGGTGGCCGAGCGTCTGCTGCCGGAGATGCGGGCGGGCTTCCGGCTGCTCGACGTTTTCACCCGTCGCCCGGACGTGTTCCACGCCCTGTTGGCGACCCCGCCGGGCTGGCGCATGTTCGTGCAGTTCTGCCAGGGGCGGGCGAGCTTCGACGAGATGCTGAGCCGCCGGTCGATCCGGGCGGCGCTCGCGGTGCTCGACCGGTTGTCCCATCCGTCGCGCCAGGCCATCACCGCTCACCCAGGATCCTAGGATGCCTTAGAGGGTGTGCGTCCGGCTACTGGTGGGGACCACCGGGGCCGCCGGACAATCACAGCGGAGCAGGGGGAGACGCTGATGAACGAGCAACAGTTCACCGACGACGAGTACGCGTTTCTGCGCCACGCGCGGTTCGGGGAGTTGCCGCCCGCTGTCCGTCCCGACGAGCGGGTGGCCCTGACCGAGACCGATCCCGGGCGCGACCGGCCGGAGGAGTCCGAGGACCCGATCCGCTGGAACGTGCAGGGCTGAGAACGCGCGACGGGCCGCGGGTGTCGCCACCCACGGCCCGTTCGTGATGCGCTGCGGTCAGAAGACGGGCACGCCCTCGCGTACCAGACGCCAGTTGGGCTGAAAGAAGTCGGCCGGGTCGATCGTTCCCCTGGCCTGCGCCCAGTCGATGAGCAGCTGACGGATCTCCTGCTGCGCGTTGTAGACCTGGGTCTTCACGATGCCGGGGAAGTTGCCACCGCCGCTGCGCCGGTAGTTGTTCACCGCCACCACGAACTGCGCGTTGTCCGCGACCGGGGTGTCGCTGCCGGCCAGCACCAGGCGGGTGATCCGCTGCCCGACCGGCTTGGAGATGTCGATGTCGTAGTCCAGGCCGGAGAAGACGTCGTAGTTGTAGTCCGGCACCGCCGGGTCGCTGATCTGCTCCGGGTCGACCGGGGCGCCCGGCGCGACCGTCCGGAAGTACTTCGCCGAGTACTCCAGGTAGGCGCGCACCTCGGCGCCGCTGAGCACGACCGCCTCCAGGGTGTTGTCGTACACGTACAGGCCGGCCACGTCGCGGATCTTCACGTCGCCGGCGGGGAAGACGGCGGTCCGGCTGAACGGCGCCGCGATCGACAGCACCGGCAGGTCCGCGTACGCCGTGCCGGCCAGCGCCGCGCCGACCACCTCGGTCTGCACATGGTTGATGAAGTCCAGGATCGGCGTGTCCTTGTACCGCGACTCCGCCGCCGACAACTCCACGGTGGACTGCGCGACGACCTGGTTGACGTACGCCACGGTCTTCTGGTGCTGGGCCCGCACGGCGGCGAGCACCTTCGGGTCCTCGACCACCGTGTTGGTGTTCAGCATGGTGGCGGCCTTCTTGGTGATCGCCCACCGGCCACGCTCGCGGGTGAGGGTGAAGTCCATCCGGGTGAGCCGCTGGCCCCACTTCGACGGCTCGGAGAGCAGCACCTGCGTGCCGGTGCGCTCGTTGGTCACGAACCGCTCGACCACCTCGTTGTGCGCGTGGCCGAAGAGGATCGCGTCGATCCCCGGCACCTGCTGGGCGATCAGCGCCACCGGGTTCTCGTTCGGCAGCTCGGGGCCGTAGCTGGAGGTGCCGCTGTCACCGCCGTGCGCGGAGATCAGCACGAGGTCCGCGCCGCGGGCCCGCATGATCGGCACCCACTTCGCGGCGGTCGCGATCATGTCGTCGAAGCGCAGCTTGCCCTCGACGTTGCCCTTGTCCCAGATGGCCACACCGGGGTTGGTCAACCCGAGGATGCCGACCCGCAGGGTCGGCGCGGCGAAACCGAGAGAGACCTTCTTGATGACGTACGGCAGGAAGGCCGGCTTGCCGGTCTTCGCGTTGACGGCGTTCGCGGCGAGCGCCGGGAAGCCGAGCTGACGGATCCACAGGTCCAGCAACGGCAGACCGTAGTTGAACTCGTGGTTGCCCAGGGTCACCGCGTCGTAGTCGATGACGTTCATGGCCCGTGCCATCGGGTGCTTCTCCCCGGTGGCGGTGATCGGCTCCTGCTTGGCGTAGTACGTCGCGAGGGGCGTGCCCTGGATCGTGTCGCCGGCGTCGAGCACCAGCGTCGCCTTGCCGCGCCGCTCCCGACGAATCTGGTTGATCAACGTCGCCAGCTTCGCCACGCCGATGTCGTTCTGCTTGCTGTCGTCGTACTCGGCGTCGCGGTAGTAGTCCCAGTTGTAGACGTTGCCGTGCGTGTCCGACGTGCCCAGGAGGGTGAGATCCCAGGTGCGCGGCCGGGCCGCGCCGGCCGCCTGCGCGGGCGCGGCGGCGATCAGCGGGGTGGTCGCCGCGGCCGCCGCGGCGACGAGCACCTGGCGGCGCGACGGGCCGGAGGGAGAGGTCATGACGTGCCTTTCCATGGGGGTGGACGCGCCTCGTGAGCGCCTTGCGCACCCTAACCAGCAGCGGGCACCGCCGCACGACAGCCCCGGTCGTTGCAGCGGTTTCCGCAGGCCGACGCAGGGTAGGGCGGTCGGGGACGGCATTCGCGGGAGACCCCCGCTTCCCGCGCGCAGCGAGGAGAGTTTTCAGTGAGCGAGGACCAGCACACCCAGCAGGACCCGACCAGCCAGTACGGAGGGCAGTCCGGTCAGCCCGCGCAGCAACAGTCGGCGCCCGGCTCGACCGCGGAGATGAACCCGCGGCCGGACCACGGGGAAGAGTCGTACCGGGGCAGCGGCAAGCTCGACGGCAAGCGGGCGCTCATCACCGGTGGTGACTCGGGGATCGGCCGGGCGGTCGCGATCGCCTTCGCCCGGGAGGGCGCGGACGTGCTCATCTCGTACCTCAGTGAGGAGGAGGACGCCGACGCCCGGGAGACCGTCCGGCTGGTCGAGGCCGCCGGCCGGCGGGGCGTCGCGGTACGCGGCGACGTCACCGACGAGGCGCACTGCCAGGAACTGGTCGACCGGGCGGTGCGCGACCTGGGTGGTCTCGACATCCTGGTGAACAACGCGGCGTACCAGATGTCGCAGGACAAGGGGATCCTCGGGATCAGCACCGAGCAGTTCGACCGGGTGTTCAAGACCAACCTGTACGCGATGTTCTGGCTCTGCAAGGCAGCCATTCCGCACCTGGCCGAGGGGTCGGCGATCATCAACACGTCGTCGATCCAGGCGTTCGACCCGTCGCCGCAGTTGCTGGACTACGCCACCACCAAGGCGGGGATCGCCAATTTCACCAAGGCGCTCGCTGCCGACCTGGCCGAGCAGGGCATCCGCGTCAACGCGGTCGCACCGGGCCCGGTGTGGACGCCGTTGATCCCGGCCACCATGCCGGAGGAGAAGGTGAAGCAGTTCGGCACCGACACCCCGGAGGGGCGTCCCGGGCAGCCGGCGGAGCTGGCACCCGCGTACGTCTTCTTCGCCTCGCAGGAGTCCAGCTACGTGACCGGCGAGATCCTTGGGGTCACGGGCGGTCGACCGACCAAGTGAACCGCCGTCGGGTGGGCGTCCGCTCGGGATGCCCACCCGATGCTTGTGGCTCGCCGGTCAGCGTGGCCAGGCGGCGAAGCGCTGCCGGATCGCGGCGACGTCGACGGCGCCCAGGCCGTACCGGCCGAAACGCTGGTCGGAGAGCCGGTCCAGATAGCGGCCGGCGGCGCGCACGTCGTCCGGGTCCAGCGCGGGGTCGACCTGCCGTGCCAGCACCAACAGTTCGGTCACGTCGTAGTGGTCGAGGGCTGCGGCCACGTCGATGAAGTCGCGAACCTCCCGCCGGTTGACCAACGCCGCGATCTTGTTCGCCACCAGGTCACGAACGTCCATCACCGGGCCGAGGTCCATCACCACCGGACTCTGCTGGCGGTCCAACCGGGCGAGGCTGAGCCGAATCTGCCGTCCGTCGCGGCTCACCACGAAGTCCTTCATGTCCTGCTCGTACCCGTCGAACAGTTCGGCCAGCTCGCTGTCCGGGTCGGCGTCACTGACGATGAACCCGGCCCGCTCCAGGGCCACCCGCACCCCGGCGGACGCCGCCGCCGCGGCACCCTCCACGTCCGCGAAGAGGTCCACGTCCTCCGTCGGTCGGGCGACCAGCCCGTGCGCCGCCCACGCCACCCCACCACCCAGAACGAACCGGTACGGCCCGGCGGCGGCCAGCGCCACCCGGGCCACCTCCCGGTAGAACTCGTGCAGATGAGGTTCGATCACGCCGCGCGCAGGCCGCGGTGCCGGCTCTCCCACGCCTGGCGTACGCCCCGAGGCAGGTTGAGCAGTCGCCACACCCGACGCAGCGTCCGCCCGTTGATCAGGGCGCGCAGATCCTCGGCTCGAGTGGTCTCGCGAAGCACGTTCTCGTACATCCAGAGCAGCTGGTCCGGGTCGCCGAGGTCAAAGGTGCGCTCGGCGTTCCACATCAGCCGTACCGGCAGTTCCACCACACCTCGGGTGGGGCCGGCAAGCTCGGCGAGGGTCCGTGCCACCACAGCGGGGCGACCCGGGCGGGCCAGAAAGGCCACGCCGGTCGCGGTGGGGGAGACGGCCTGCATGGTGTCAGGGTAACGCCCGCCAGAGCCGGTGTCGCTCAGGTCGTTCTTTGGCCTTCGCCCATGTCAGGTGCATTGGCTGCCCGGGGGGGTGGTGCGTCGTGCCTCCGCAAGCGCGGATCTGCGCGGCTGACCGGGGTGGGGACTGCCGGATAACCGACTGCTCGCCCGGTTTCGAAGGGCTAGGGTGGCCGCTTCCCGGTGGTCATCTGAAGGGACTCTCGTTGAGCGGTTCGTCAATGTCGTTCGACACCGCCCGCCGCATTCTCGGCAAGCAGGACCCGGGGTGGGGTCAAAGGCTCGCCACCCTGCTGGGGTTGGCGGCCCTCGGCAGCGGGGGTGCCGGCATCGCGGTGCCGGCGATAAGTGCCGCGTGGGGATGGATCGACCAGAAGAACGAGCTGGTCCAGCAGATCTCGACGGCTGTCGACCGCTTCCGGGAGCGGACCCTCGGTGCCAAGGGTCGGGATCGGCATCAGCTGATCGCGGCCGCGCATACCTCGGTGGCCGCGGGCGCGTTCTTCGCTGCCCTGAAAGAGGTGCTGGGCAAGCACTACGCAAGCCTTCGGCTCACCGAGGTCGAGAAACAGCGGATGGTAGGTGGGGAAGGCGCCGTCACGCACGAGACGATTGTTTCGTACCTGCTGCGTGCGGAACTGCCGCTGCCCTGGGCGGGCTGTGGGTTCGAGGCTAACCTGCGGGCCTCGATAACGCCGTTCTACCGGGCCCTGACGGAGCACTGTCTGGGCTTCTTCCGGGGCCTCGCCGCCTGGGAGAAGATGGAGGCCGTCGCGGGCTGGCAGTTCGGACAATCGCTGCAGGCGAACATCGCCGAGACCGCGGCCGCGCTCTACCGCGATGACTACAGGCGGCTGGCGGCTGACGTGCCGGAGTTCGGCATGTGGGCGTTGCTGGACGAGATCGAGTCGGTGGCGTCGGCGCAAGAGGCCGCACACCAGACGTCGTTGGAGTTCCAGCAACGGTCGCTCGCGTTCATGGAGAAGCTCCTCAACGACCTGCCGCGCTTTCTCGATGGTCAGCACGAGCGCGCCCGGGCGATCATGGCGCAGCGTAACCGCCATCGATTGTCGGAGCCGATCGCTCAGATCACCGAGATGGATCAGATGTCGGGCCTGCTGATGCCCACGACCGAGTCGGGTTACGTGAACCCGCACTTCCAGTGGGCTGTCACCGACGGCCAGTCTCGCCCCTGGGAGGAGGAGTGGTGGACGCTGCAGCGAAACGGGTACCGCCTGGATCACATTCTCGCCGCGTATTTCGCCTCGCCCCGCAGCACAGAGCGCCCGCTGGTGATTCTCGGCCATCCGGGCGCCGGCAAGTCCCTGCTCACCAAGATCACGGCCTCGCGGTTGCCGGCTGAGCATTTCACGGCTGTCCGTGTGCCGCTTCGCGAGGTGAAGAATCCGGCGGGCAAGATCTACCAGCAGATTCAGGATTTCCTGGATGACGACACTCACCTCGGCGTGCGGTGGCGTGAGCTGTCCGACGCCAGTCAGGACGTCACGAGAGTGGTGCTCCTTGACGGTCTGGACGAACTGATGCAGGCCACCGGCGCGACCGAGTCCAGCTTCCTGCACGAGGTCCAGGCGTTTCAGGAGAAGGAAGCCTCGATCGGTTCGCCCGTTTCTGTCGTGGTGACCTCCCGTACCGTCGTTGCCAACATCGCGAACATCCCGGTCGGCTCGTTGGTGCTCAAGTTGAACGATTTCGACCGGGAGCAGGTCGGCGCGTGGGTCGACATGTGGAACGAGGCCAATCGCGAGCCGATCGCCAACGAGACGGTCAAGCCGCTGGCCGCGGACAGCGTGTGGTCGATGGGCGAGCTGGCTCGCCAGCCGCTGCTCCTCCTCATGCTGGCGATCTTCGGGGCGACGGACGCCCCGCCGGTGGACAGCGCCGGTCAGGTCACGCAGGGGCAGCTTTACCAGTGGCTGCTCAACGGTTACGTGAGTCGTGAGGTCACGAAGGCGCCCCGGCCGGCGGGCCGACCGCTGGGTGGGGACGAGGCCGCCGCCCAGGCGGACCGCGAGTTGTGGCAACTCGGGATCGCGGCGTTCGCCATGTTCAACCGGGGGCAGCAATCGGTGAGTGGCCAGGACCTGGATCTCGATCTCGCGCCGATGCTGCACTCGTCGGCCGCGTCCACCGGGTACCGGAAGCGCTTGCCCCACCCGCTGGATCCGGCGATCCGCACCATCGCCAGGTTCTTCTTCATTCATGCCGCGGATGTCAAAAGCAGTCTCGTCACCGGCAGCAGTTACGAATTTCTGCACGCGACGTTCGGTGAGTACCTGATCGCTTACCACGTATTGCACCAGTTGGACGGCCTCGCGAATGCGCGACGATACCTGCCGGTCGGCCAAGAATGGACCGACGACCAGTTCTTCGCGCTGCTGTCGCACCAGCAACTGTCGGTCGGAGGCGCGATCATGCCCTTCGTTCGGGAACTGTTCGAGACCAGGTCGCCTGAGCTGCAGGCCATGATCGTCGCCGAGCTGAAATCGCTCATCCGCTCCAGCCAGGAGCGCGAGACGTTCGGACGAGTTCGCGACTACAACCCGTCCGGGCGTAACCTGCTCGGCCGCATCGCCGCGTACCTCGGTAATCTGCTCACACTTCTGGTCGAACTCACACACGCGCCGATTGCCCTGGGTGAGCTCGTGCCCGACGATCGTGAGCCGCTGTCCTGGTGGCAGTCCACCATCAGGTTCCTGCATGCCGGTCTCGACGACAATGGCTGGGCGATGCTTCTCTCTGCCATCGACTTCTCCACCGATGGCGAGCCCCTGGTGTCCAAACGGAGCGTACCGATCGACCGGTTATTGCGGCACGCACACGAAGCCCGCCTCGCGGGCGATTCATCTCGCGAGCTTCAGTTCCTTCTCGGCGCGACAGCCCTGCACGGTCGTCGAGTAGGGCAGTGGTTCGACGAGCGCGGCGACGTGTGCATGAAGGTGGTGTCGTCCCTGGTGCACCGTGACGAACGCCCGGGCGACCACGACACCATCATGGCGGCCACGACCAAGTCCTCGGCGGGGGAGATCGTCAACCTCCTCATCGAGTATCTCGTCCACCACGCTGGTCGCCTCCAATACGTTGACGTACACAGGCTGGCCCAGATGGTGCTGTGGTCGGAGGGCACCGAGGCGGCGGTGCGGCTCGCTCCGGTGCTGGCGCAGCACCCGAATCTGTTCGTCGAGTTCCCCCGGTTGTTCACGATCTACGAACGTGACCTTGTCGACGACCGCGATGTGGCAGAGGTATTCGCCGCGATGCGCGTCGGCTTGGTGGTCTGGCAGGGCGGCAAGGCTCAGGCGTTCAAGGACGTGATTGGCCAACTTGTCATAGGCCGGCGGGGTTGGCTGCGCGACGTTTCTATCCAGCAGATCGAGGGCCTTTCGAAGTTGGCCCCCGAGGTCTCGCGTCCTGCCATCCCGCCGCTGGTCGCGATTCTGGCGGACGACTACCAGCGCCGCGGTGCTGTCGATGTTCGTACGTCGCCGCTGTCTGACGGGCGGCACCGCAACGATCACCCCATCCCGCCGGGCGCTGGGTAGGACGAACGACTAACGCTCGCCGGATCAGCCCCGAGTGACCTATGTCTGGGACGCACGCGCATGTTCCGGGGGCTCCGGGACGTCCCGATCGGTGTGCGCTAAGTGATCATGCCCGATATGTGCGGTTTCCGACCGCACCAGTAGGGTGTTGTGGGGGGTTTGTCCGAATAAGGATCTCGGTGGGCGTGACAGGTCGCACCGGTGGGCCGGAATCATGGCGGGGCCGGGCCCGTTACATACCCTGACGATCGCAGAGCCACGGGCTCGTTGCCCCGTCCAGCGGGTGGGAATGCGGGCCCCGGTCCGGTCGTTACCACCCCCACGACCGCTGGCATCGCCGCGATGAGGGTGCCCATGGATGGGCCAACCCCGGAATGACCCTGGCCCCCCGGTCGTTACACACAGTCCCGGCGCCACGAGCCCCCCGCTCGGTAGGTCGCCGACTCCGACGCCCGACCAGGGC
>NZ_JBIDCQ010000017.1:0-51675 GCF_043204655.1 Micromonospora sp. NPDC047762
ATCTTCTTCCCTAGACAAGAGGAATGATCGACCAAGGGCTGTCCCCATGATCAGCCGGGGTCGATGCCACCGCCCCGCAGGTTAAAGATCAAGCTTAACGCACAAGGAGCGACGTCAAGTGTGTCACCTGAGCTCGTATCTCGCGGCGGCCGGCGGAGTCCTCGCCGGTCTCGCCGTCGCCGCGGCACTGCTCGTCCGGCAGCGGCACCTCATTCACCATCTGCGGCGGGCGTTGGGTGCCCGCGACCGTGACCGGTCCTACTGGCATCGGCTGGCCACGCACAACGACACGACCGACCTGCCGAACCGGCGGGCCCTGTGGACGCACCTTGAGGCCACGTTCTCGCTCGGGGAGCCGCTCGGGCTCGTCCTCATCGACCTAGATCGGTTCAAGCAGGTCAACGACACCTACGGCCACGAGTACGGCAATGACCTGTTGCGCGAGGTCGGACGCCGCCTTAGGGCCCTCGGGCCGTCGGTAGCCATGTCCGCGCATCTCGCCGGCGACGAGTTCGCCCTCGTCGTGCACGGCGACGACGGCGAGGTCGAGGCTGCCGCCGCGGCCGCCCACCGGCGCATCTCGAAGCTCCCGTACGAGATCGCCGGGCAGCAGGTGATCGTCACCGCCAGCGTCGGCTACGCGCTCGCCGAGCCGGACATGCTGGCCCGCGACCTCCTGCACGCGGCCGACCAGGCCATGTATCTAGCCAAACGCACGCGCTCTGACGTCTGCGCCCACGACCCGGACCACACCACGCCGCAGGGCATCGCTATCCGTTACCGCGACCTGCGATAACACGCCCTTGGCGTGAGAACCGCACCCCGTCCCCGCACGCACCAGGAGCCCTGCAGGCGATTCGGCCTGCGGGGCTTCGCGTTTATCAAGGAGCCCGATTCCCCGTGATGTCCTTCGACGCCGTTCACACCCTGACCGGGGGCCTGCTGCACGTTGAGGCCAGCGCCGACCTGCTCGGCTGGGGCCGCCCGCCGCTTTTGCTGCTCGTCCAGGACCGGCCGGCCCCAACCGCACCGCGGGGCACGCGACACCAGGTGCGCGCCGCGCGCCTGCCGTTCAACGACGCCCGCATGGGCCGCTACCGCGCCGGACTCGCCGACCTCCTGCCGGACCTCGCCACCGCGCTCGACATCAACCAGCCGGTCGCCCGGCCCACACTGGCCGCCTGCGTCAATGTCGGCCTGATCATGGACCTCCTCGCCGATCCCACCCCCGGACTCCACTTGCTGGCCTGGGCCCTTTGCTACGAGGACGTCCTCGTCGAGTCCGACGACCTGCGCGAAGTCCGCCGCGTTGACGCGGTCGACGCCGACCGCCGCGGCTACCGGATCACGAGCCTGCGGGGCGAATCGCACCCCGTGGTCCGCGTCGACGATCACGCCGACCACGACGACGCCCCGGCTACTCGCACCGCGCTGGCGCGTCTCGTCCAGACCACCACCAGACCCGGCCACTTCACACCGACGGCTCGCTGACGGCCGCCGACGCTGCGCTGGGAGCGCGGGTCCCGACCTCACCAGCGCGCTGAGCCCTACGGCACCAGCCAAGCAGACGACTTGACCTTCATCGAGAGCGAAGCGTCGATCTACAGGTCATTGTCCGGGGCAGCCATCAGGCATAACGCGGCCGGCCCCGACCGGGCGGTGACCCCTGGCCCATAACCCCGACGGAAGGTCGCCCGCCATGTCTGACCGCAGCCGAACCCGCCCGTCCCACCTCGCCCTCCTCCCCCGTGACGTCACCGACCCCCTGCTGTGGCGGCTGGCCGTGGACGTCCTCACCGCCCATCAACCCGGACCCGGCAATCGGTGCGTCAACCTGCAGTGCGCCGACCAGAGCGGGCCGTGTTCGGCCGCGAGGCAGGCGCAACGGGCGATGTGTGCCGCGCGCGCCGCACCACCGTCACAGCCGGCACCTGGCGGAGAACCCACACCACAACCGCCGGCCCGCGACGCTCTCGGATTCGTCGGCTGGTTCACCAACGGCCTCGCCGCCGCTGCCACCCACTTACTGCCGCGGGTCCCGCATCGGCTGCCCCGCCGCGTCCCCGGCGCGGCCCTGACCGCCGTCTGCGCCGCGTAGCCGCAGCCCAGGCCAACGACCAACGCCACCTGGCCCGGACCAATGACCCGTCACGACCTTCGACCGCGTGGCCCACCACGGCCGCGCGGTCGTCGCCGTACCCGAAACGCTCCATCACAACGAGGAGATATGACCCGTGGCAATCATCTGCTACGTCAGCGCTATCGATCCCGCGCAGCCGGGCACCGTCCACGCCCGCTACGTCCACTTCGACGGCTACCCGCTCAGGCTCATCGCGGAACTACGCAGCATCTGGGCCACCACCACCCGCCGCGACACTCAAGTTCTTATCGACGCGGTCCTCGCCTACGACTGGTACTACCTCGGATCCGACGTCACCCCAGACACCCGGTCGTTCCGTCATCAGCATCCCGTCGGCGGTGTGGGCGTGACGTTCGACGACACCGATCCTGAGCCCGTCACTGTCTTTCCGCTCAGCCGTGCCGTCGACCTCGACGCCTCGTGGGTCTACGTCATCAACCCCGCCGACGACACCGTCACCGTGCACACCGGCGACGGCGATCCGGTGGGCGTCCACAGCCTCGGCTAATCGGCATCTCGGAGGACCAGTCATGTCCGATCGCGCCTCTTACCTCGCCCGTTTCCAGGTCACGCCCGACCGCGCCTGCGCCGCGCGGCCCGACCGTACCCGCCCGATCATCCGGCGGGAGCCGACGTGACGCTCCGATCTCTGGTACCCGTCGCGGTGGCGCTCGTCGCCGTTTTCATGCTCTGCGCCGGTGGGCTCGGCGGATTCCTCGGCGGCGGCACGGCTGCCGCCGAGTGTGTCCCCACGGCCACCTCACCCGGCTTCGCGTCAACCATCACCGCGTCGTCACCCGCGCCGCCACGCCGGTGGCCGGCGATCGGCGACTGGGACAGCGACCAGGTCGCTAACGCCGCCGCGATCGTCACCACCGGCGCCCGACTTCGGCTACCAGCGCGCGGCTGGGTGATCGCGGTCGCCACCGCCCTGCAGGAGAGCACCTTGCGGAACCTGCCCGGTGGTGACCGGGATTCGGTCGGGTTGTTCCAGCAGCGCCCCAGCCAAGGGTGGGGCACTCCCGCCCAGCTTCAGGACCCCGTCTACGCGTCGGAGAGGTTCTTCGAGAAGCTGGCCACGCTCAAGGGCTGGCAGGCGATGCCGCTCACCGAGGCCGCCCAGGCCGTGCAGGTCAGTGCCTTCCCCGACGCCTACGCGACGTGGGAGGGACCGGCCACCCACCTGGTCACCGCGATCGCCGACGCCGCCGGCCTACCCAGCGATGGCCTGGCCACGTGTGGGGCCACCGGCCCGTGGACGCAGCCGATCCTCGCCCCTGTCGGGTCGGGCTTCCGCGGCTCGGACCGGCCCGGTCACAACGGCGTCGATCTCAGCGCCGCGCGCGGCACCATCATCCGCGCCGCGTCCGCCGGGACCGTCCGGACCGTCGCCTGCAACGCCGTCTACGCCGACACCGGCGCCGATTGGGGCTGCGACCGCGACGGCGACCCCGCTCGCACGCGGGGGTGCGGCTGGTACGTCAACATCGACCACCCCGGCGGCCTACTTACCCGCTACTGCCACATGGATCAACCCCCGATGGTGACGGTTGGGCAGCCGGTCGCCGCAGGCCAGCCCATCGGCGTCGTCGGCTCCACCGGCCACAGCTCCGGCCCGCACCTGCACTACGAGTTGCACCACAACGGCGATGCCAGCCCGAACGGCGCCATCGACCCTGTGCCCTTCATGGCGGCACATGACGCCCCGCTCGGCACAAGGTCCTAGCGCGATGCCGGCGGCCCCATGGTCACCCAGCTCGACGGCCGTTCCGTTTGCGGACGACCGCCGCAACCCCGATCCACGAATCCCCCAGGAGGAAGGCACGTGAGCACACCCGTCCTGATCGGTGTCGCCGCACTCCGCGGCGGGTACACCGCCCGCTCCATCCAGCTTGCCGAGGACCCGGAGGTCCTGGTGCCGCTGCTGCGCCGGATCTGGACCGACACGTTCGGCCGCGACACCGACGCCCTGGCTGCCGCGCTGCTGGCCCGCACCTGGTCAAGCCTCGCCGTCAACCCCACGCCTCGGCGATGGCATCGGCAGCCGCCCGTAGCGGGGCTGGGCTGCACGGCCGTCACCGAGAACGACATCATCCGGCAGGGCTCGCTGCGGGAGGACCTCGACGGGGTCGACGAGTGGATGTACCTGCTGCGCCCCGACCAGCGGCTGCTGGTGGCGTACGAGGCGACGGTCCACGGCCGCTGGCTGCGCCACGGCGTCCACCACCTCGACCCGGTCGAGGACCTGTTCGTCACCACACCCGCCCTCGACGAGGGCGGTCCGGAGATGACCGTCTGCACCGTCTGCGGCGCCGTCGACGAAATCGACCACGTCGAGAACCCGTCCATGGCCGGCTACGGCCACGACACCGCCACCAGATGCACCCGCTGCGACTCCTCGGTCGCCACCGACCCGATGTTCGGCGCCCACATCACCCGCAAGCCCTGGCCACCGCACGCCCCCACCAAGGGTCACGCGACAGGCGGCACCCGATGAGCACGCCCGACCCGACGCCACCACCGCCCGCCGCTGGCGACGGCCTGTCCACTCACCGATCGGAGAGCACCATGACCTACCAGCCCGGCCAGCGCGTCGCCCTGGTCCACACCAGCGACCCGCACACCCAGTTGCGGCCCGGCGACGCCGGCACCGTCCGCCGCCACGACCAGCAGCAGCACATCGTCGAGATCACCTGGGACAGCGGCTCGGCCCTGTCGATGTGCCTCGACGCCGGCGACCGCATCCAGCCGGTCACCACCACCCCGCCGGCCACCGGTGGACCAGTCGACGAGGCCGCCGGATGGGCCGCCGCACTGCGGCGGATGGGCGCCGCCGGCATCGAGGCCGGCCACACCGCCGCCGAATGGTGGGCCCAGGACACCATCGGTACCCGGGCCAGCAGCGACACCCGCCTGGCCGCCCGCCGGGTCCTCGCCGGCATCGGCGAAGGAGATCCCGCCGTCCTCGGCGCCCTACCCCGCTACACCTCGGCTGGGGAGGCGGTCGACACCGCCGGATGGGAGCTGTTCGCCGACGCCACCGGCGACGCCACCGGCTGGTTCGGGCTGCGCATCCAGCAGCGCGACGAGGCGATGACCGTCTACCGCGACGCCTTCGACACCGCCGCCACCGACCGGATCTCCGACCTGTGTCACCTCGCGGCCAGCCCCACCGGCCACGACGTGTCCCACCTGCGCCCCGAGAGGGTCCGTGTCGGCGACGTCGGCGTGTTCTCCGGCGAATGGGCGCTGACCACTGGCCCGGACGGCGACGACCGCATCGCGGTCGGCTTCGTCGGCACCCTGATCGACCACTGGAACGGGTGGGCGGTGTTCTCCTGCAGCCGCATCGTGGCTGAGGCGATCGTCGCCGAGCATCAGCGGCACCGCGACCAGTATCGCGACAGCCTGCGGGACGAGGGCGTGCCGGCGGACGAGCTGGACCGTCGGGTAGACGCCGCGCTGGCCAACCTGTCCTTCGACGGCGACGTCATCATCGCCGACCAACGCGCCCTGTCCGACGACCCGGACGCCATCGACCGCATCGCCCCCGACGGCGACGGCCGGTACGTGGTGATGGGCCGCAACTGGCGCTGGGAAGCCGTCGACCCGTACGCCTGCGATCGGATCGTCGGCGACCTGCCCGACCCCGATCAGGCATAGGCCGGCCCGAGAAAGCCCCACCCCCGCGTCACCGCAAGCCGGGCCGACATCGGCCGCCCCCGCCACGACAGGTAAGACCAATAGGAAGGAACCCCATGGCCATCCGTAGCCAAGAGGAAGTCGTCACCCGGGTTTGGGCTCTCCGGGCCAACCTCGGGGACATCTTCGGCTTCCGGGAGGAGGTGCTCGTGGAAGCGCTCGATCTCGACCACGCCCGCCAAGTCCTCACCCCCCGCCACCCGAGCGAGTGGAACCAGCGGGTCGACCACGAGACCTACGCCCGGGACTACTTGCGATTCGCCATCAGAAAGATCATCGACCACCGGGGCAACTCGGCGAACCGATCGGTGGACAAGCTCGGAGAACTCGCCTGGCTCCTCGGCCGCGACGACATCGCTGCAGCCATGGACCACGCCGGCTACCCGATGTACGGAGCACCCAAGGTCAAGGCGTTCGCCGACGGGTTCGACTGGCCGTTCCTCGACGGCCTGGACAGCGACGACCAGCGGGCCCTGGCCCGGATGGCTGACGGACAGCAGTGCGACCCGCAGGGCTGCGAACGGGGCTGCGCCGACTGACCACGACCGGGCCGGCGGCGTCCCGTCCCGTCCCGTCCCGACTCTTACGTGCACCCGCGGTCAGCGGGCACCCCCGCTACGCCGCACCCGCTCATCCATTCGACTTGATCGACTGGGCTGTGGGGCGTTGCATCGGCGGCGCTGACACCGCCCGCGCGACGTCGACACCGACCAGCACGCACCAGCGGAGAACCTGCGCGTCGCCGTGACCCTTCAGCACCACCGGGGTGTGGTCGCCCACCCGCACGGCCTTCAGGCCAGCAGGGGTTGGCCCCACCCGTCTCCGCTGCGCGGTACCCACCGCCCGCGCACCCGGAGGCGGGTGCGCGGGCACGACCCTTGGAATCGAGGCACCCACATGACCACCCCACACACGCCGGTCCCGCCCGCCGATCCACCGCAGGACGACCCGGCCCAGGCCGGCACCGGCGAAACGCCCCCTGTTGAAGCAGCCTCCGGCCGGTCCGGCTACCTCTACCGCAGAATCGCCCTGCACCTGACCGACCACCCCGACGCCATCCTCAAGGTCGGCGAGATCACCCGGGCGATCGGCGCACCGTCCTCCGGGGCGGTGTTCGAGGCATTGAAGAAAATGGCCGCCGCCGGGCACGCCACCCACCACCGCGACCCGCACCACCGCTTCCAGATCACCCAGGCCGGCATCGACGCCGCCGGCACCCTCCCACCCGCCGCGCCCCGCACCCGCTCCCCCGGCAGCGGTGGTGGCGGTGGCCGTCAGTCCCGGCCCGCGCCGATACCGCGCCCGAACGGGACGCTGTACCACCTGCGGCGGCTCGGCAAGGGCTGGGACGTCGAGGAACTGCGACGGCTCCGCGCCCAGCAGGTGCCGGTGCTGCTGTACGGGCCGCCCGGCACCGGCAAGACCGCCATGGTCGAGGCCGCGTTCCCCGACCTGCTCACCGTCGCCGGAACCGGCGACACCGTCGTCGACGACTTCCTCGGCTCCTACAACCCGATCCCCGGTGGCGGCTACGAGTTCGTCCACGGGCCCCTCGTCACCGCCATGCGCGACGGGCGGGTGCTGCTGGTCGACGACGCCACCCTCATCCCGCCCCGCGTCCTGGCCGTGCTGTACCCGGCCATGGACGGCCGCGGTGTCATCACCATCCCCGCCAACGGCAACGAGACCGTGGAAGCCGTCGCCGGGTTCTACATCGTCGCCGGCCACAACCCGGGCGTGCACGGCGCGGTCCTCACCGAGGCCCTGGCCTCCCGGTTCACCGTTCACCTGCACGTCACCACAGACTGGGACCTCGCCCGCCAACTCGGCGTCCCCAAGCAGGTCGTGGCTGCGGCGATCGACCTCAACGCCGACCTCACCGCGGGCAAGACCGTCTGGGCGCCGCAGCTTCGCGAACTGCTCGGCTTCGTCACAGTCCGAGACCACCTGGGCATGACCGCCGCCCTGGCCAACCTGGCCGGCATCGCCCCCGAGGACGCCCGCGACGACGTCACCGCCGCCCTGTCCCGGCACACCGGCACGCCCATCACCGCGCTCGCCCTCGGCAAGCGCTGACTGCCATCCACCTCAGAGTTCTGGAAGGAGCCAATCCGTGTCACACCCCAGCACCCACCTGCGGCAGGGCGCACCGCCGACGCCGCCCGGCGCCAGCGACTGGCATGACTGGTCCGCGGCTTGGACCAAACACGTCCCGCTGCTGACCGGCCGTACCGACCTCACCGTCCTCGTCGCCCCCGGCGCCGCCGGGAACGCACCGGAGTGCTTCTACCCCGACCTCCGCCGCATTGAGGTCGACGCCACCTACATCGCCGACAGCCCTGACGTCACCGACCCGGCCAAGGCCCGGCACAAGCGCATCGTGCCCACCGGGTACGGGCTGCTCGTGCACGGCGCCGCGCACGCCGCGCACAGCCGCTGGGCCACCCCGCCCGGCACCCCGCCGATCCTCGCCCACGTCGCCGACATGCTCGAGGAATCCCGGGCCGAGGGACGCCAACGCACCCGCCGCCGGGGCGACCGCCGCTGGCTGCGCCACGTCGTGAACACCCTCCTCGACCCCGACAACGCGGCCGTCGACGACCCATGGCACGCCGGACAACTCGCCGCCCTGCTCCTGGCCCGCGTCGACGCCCGCATCGTCACCAGCAAAGACGTCCGCCCCGTCCGCGCCGCCGTCACCGGCGTCCTCGGACGCAAACGCCTGCGTCAACTGCGGGACATCTGGCGGGAGGCCCAGATCTGCGACGACACCGACGCCGACACCATGATCGCCCTGGCCCGCCGCTGGTGTCAGGTCCTCGGCATCGACCCCGACCAGCAGTACGACACCCCCGTACCGGACGCCGGCCTGTTCCCCGGCCGCCTCGCCGCGGCCCTCGTCGACTACCTCGCCGTCGCCGCCGGCGTCACCCCGGCCGAGTACGCCGCATCAATGCTGGCCCGCCGACACAGCCCACCCTCGCAGTGGGACCGCCGGGACCCGACCGAGCAGGAACACCGCGCGGCCCGCGACCTCGCCAACCGGCTGCGGCAGGCCCGCACCAGCCACCCCGAACCCGGCCGGCGGCCCTCCGCGATCCCACCCGGTCGGCTGCGCACCCGCCACGCCATCACCGCCGACGCGCAAACCGCCGCCGGGCAACTGCCAACGGCCGCCCCGTGGCAGCAACGCGCCCAACTACCGCCCGAGAAACCCCGTCTGCACCTGGCGATCTTGGTCGACCTGTCCGGCTCGATGGACCAATACACCGAGGCGATGTCCGCCGCGGCGTGGATCTTCGCCCACGCCGCCCGCCGCGCCGACGCGACGACCACCACCATCGGTTTCGGCGACCGCACCACCGTCCTGGTACCTCCGCGCACCTTCCCCAGGCAGGTGCTGCACATGCGCACCGACTTCGCCACCGCCACCTTCCCCGAAGCGGTCAAGGTCGCCGATCACCTTCTCGACCTGCGCCACGGCCGCACCCTACGGATGCTCGCCGTCGTCTCCGACGGCTACCTCGACGACATCCCCGCCGGACAGCGCCTCGTCACCACGCTGCACCGCGCCGGTTGCGCCGTGCTGTGGCTACACCCCGCCGACCCACCCACCGCGGGCGAGCCAACCGACCCGGACCAGATCTGGGGAAACACGTTCACGCACACCACCACCCTGACCGTGACCGACCCGGTCGAAGCCATCACCGCGATCGCCGACGCCGCCGTCACCGCGCTCGCCCAGGCCTGAACCCCGGCCAAACCCGACCCGTCCGGGCGGCAAACCAGTCCCACCCCGCGCGCGGCGCTGCGACGAGCTGCGGCCGGGCAGCGCCTCCTGCGGCGTCGCCCGAAGCACCCTCAGCCCCGTCGACCGCGCGGCCCGCTGCCGGTCCGCGACTTGACCATCCGCCGTCATCGAAGCGTGCATGCATCGCGTCCCCGACAGGCCCAACTAGCCGACGGGACGCGGACGCGAGACGGCGATGCCCATCACAAGGAGTTCACCCCATGCGCTACAGCACCGACAGCGAACACCCCTTCGACACGGACAACCGCGCCTGGCGACGCCTCGGCGACGTCGTCGGCGAACACTTCGACGTCATCACCTGGAACCGGGGATCGGACGGCCGGCCAGTCATGCTCACCCTGACCGACCTGCGAACCGGGGACACGGTCACCCTCGCGATCCTCGACTCCCTCGAGATCCGCGACCCGTACACGCTGCTCGCCGTCCACACCGGCGGCGAACTCGCCGCGCACGGCCCCACCAGCGGCCCCACCGCGGCCGACTCCCACGCGGCGACGCACGCGCTCGACAGCACCACCCTCGCCGCGACCAGGCCCACACCGCTGCACGACCCCGCCGCCACGGCCCTGCCCGCCACCTGCTGGGTCGACCTGCCCACCGACCTCGCCGCGGCCCTACGGCCCGCACTCGACGACGCCCGCACCGCCGTCCTCGTGCTGCTCGACCGCACCGGTGGCCGGCTCGCCGCCGTCGGCCCGTTCCCCACCCACACCGCCGCCGACACCTGGCAACCCGACGACGGCCCCGGCCGCACCGCCGACCGGCTCATCGTGCCCCTGCACCCGGTCACCATCCAGGAGGCCCGGCCGTGACCCTCACCCCACCGCTGGCCCGCCCCACGCTGGCACCGATAGTGGCCGTCGACGTCGACGGCGTTCTCAACCCCGACGACCCCACCCACGCCACGACGCTGGGCTACCAGCCGCACCGCTACGACGGGCCCGGCCCCGACGGCCAGCACGTCACCGGCACCGTCTGGCTGCACCCCGACCACGGGCCATGGCTGCGGGAACTGGCCAACCACGCCCAGCCGGTGTGGTGCACCAGCTGGAACCACCTCGCCGTCGAATGGATCGCTCCACGGCTGGGCCTACCGGCCACCTGGCAGCACGTCCCCGTTCAGGCGGGCGGTGTCCGCTTCGGCCACCAGAGCAAACTCGGCCGCCTTTACGCCTGGGCTGCGCGGCGGCCACTCGCCGTCCTCGACGACGAGTTCGGCGGCAAGGACCCCTTCACCGCCGACCAGCGCACCGCCGACGGCGCACCCACCCTGCTCCGCCCGGTCAACCCCTACCACGGGCTACGCCGCGTCGACATCGACGCGGTGCTGACCTGGCTGAGGCAGCTCTGACAACCGCACCGGCGCCCACCCAGCGCCGCGCCATCCCCTTCACACGGACTCGCGGGGCCCGCATCCATGGATGCGGGCCCCGCGCCGTAACGACAAGGAGTTGACGATGGACAGCACGCCACAGCCCGCTGACGAACCGGCCACCGATCGTCCAGCCCGGCTCAACGTCGGTGACCCGGACCTGCGCAAAACCCGCCTGCTCGCCCGCGAATGTGCCACCTGCATCTTCAAGCCCGGCAACCCGATGCACCTCGACCCCGGGCGGCTCAAGCAGATGGTGGCCGCGGCGCGCGGCGACGCCGGCTACATCATCTGCCACTCGACCCTGCCGTACGCCGGCAGCCCGGTCCCGCCCGCGGTCTGCCGCGGCTTCGCCGACCGCTACCGCACCTGGCAACTCCAGGTCATGGAACGACTCTGGGGCTTCGTCGAAGTCGAACCACCTGACCCCGACCCCACCCGTACTCCCGAGTGACCAGGAGACACCCACCATGCCGAACATCGACGACGTCCTCCGACGCCAGGAACAGATCATCGACACCATCGGCTGGGCCGTCACGCACGTCCTGCCCACCGACGACGACCCCGACACCACCACCCCGTTCGCCTACACCGTCGGACTCACCGCCCACCACTACCCCGAACTACTCACCGCCGGGCTACCCCCCGAGGTCGCCCACTGCCTGCTCAATGACCTCGCCTGCCGGGTCTATGACAGGGCTGAACGGTTCAGCCACGGCCAGCGCATCAGCGACCTCATCGCGGGCTACGACGCGATCATCATCGACGGGCCACCCACCCATGACCTGCTGCCCGGGATGGCGATCGCGCGCTACGGCCGTCACCAGATCCGCCTCCAGCAGCTCGTCTGGCCCGACCAGCAGGGCCGGTTCCCCTGGGACAGCGGGTACAACTTCGAACCGCAGGCACAGCCACTGATCGCCCAGACGTAGCGCGACCAAGCGGCGCCGCCCGGGATCCGGACGCCCCCAGGCGCCGGATCCCGGGTACGGCCGAACCGCTGGTCCACAAAGGTGGCAGTACCAGCGAGGGCAGCTGTCGGCGTGCAGATCGGAGTACATAGGTAGGTACGCCGTTACGTACAAAGATCCGCATGACGATGGAGCGCAGGATGGTCGACTCGAGTTCCCTTCGTCACTCAGGCGGAGTTACTCCGTCCGGCTACCCTCGGTTACCCCATCGCAGACGCATGCGCGCCTGGAACGCGGCAGAAGAGTGCGTAGGCCCGGTCACGGCTCAGATCAGGTCCGAAGGCGGCCGACCCATGTCAGGTGGTTCTTGGCCACCAGGTTTTCATGCGGGCCCAGGTCCCATCGGCCGCCCAGCCGGTGAAGCGTTGATGGGCGGTCTTCCATGGCCCGCGGGGTCGGGGTGATGGCGTTGGCGTTCGGTGTCGCCGCAATCTACGTCTGGTTCCCATGTCGGCCCGTCCCCGACCGTGTACGTAGTCGCGCCGCTCGACTGGCTCCGTATTGCCGGTGTTCCTGAACGGGTGAAAAGACGTGTGTTCGGCGGAGGCGAGGGCTATCCTTCCGCCCCGGAGATGGTCGGCGGTTTTCCGGTGCAGGACAGGGGGCAACCGTGGGCAAGGGCAAGAAGGGCGCGCGCCCACCGTTGGATCTGCGTCGGCGGTTAGCGGCGCGCGACCAGGCCAGTCTCCTCAGTCTGCTAACTGCGGCGGGGGCCAGTCCGGCAGTGCGTCACCGGTGGCCGTCGGCGGCGCTGCTGCTGAACATGACCTTGCGCAGCGCCCGTACCGGAGGCCGCCCGGTCAGTGGGCACGAGCTGCCGGCATTGCTGCGCGATTGCCTCCGAGACGAGCCGATGGTCCGCGGTCAGGAGGACTTCCTTCCCCAGGATCCGCGTGAGGTGGTGCTCGCTCGTGCCGGTCATACGCTAGTGCGCCTGTTCCCCGGCTCGGTGGAGCGCCCGGTCGCGGATATCGCACGGTGGGCGCTGGTCGCCGAGGCGGTCGACCGGGTACTGATTCCCCGCTTTGGTTTCGGCGTGAACCACTACGTCGAGTTGGCGTTGCGCTATACCGATCACGTGATCGGTATGCTGGCGCCATCGTGGCCCGCGGGCGACGACCTCGCCGAACGGGTGACAGCCGTTGAGCTGGAGGCGGCCGCCACGTTGATGGACACGCCGATTCCGCCGCGGTTGCGGCTGACACCTGAGATGCGGGCAGCTGCCTCGTGGGCGACAGCCGCCTCGCCCCGCGTGCTGCCGTTCGACCTCAACGACCGGCAGAGCATCTTCGGCCGCCACCTCGCCGTCGATTTGCCGCAGACGGACGGGGCACCGGCTCGCACCTTCTGGCTTCCGCCAGCCTGGCTGCCCGAGGCCACCGGTTATGGGGTGGTCGAGCTCAGTACCTACGCACACGACGACATCGACGCCAACATGCGGTTTGCCCAGTTGGCCGCTGACCAGGTGCGCCGCGCGTTGCACCCGTTCTCCGACGCCGTTTACGGGGCTCCGGATCTGTCTGACGGCCCGTGCGTGTCCCCGAAAGACGCGGTGCAGTGGATCGCACGCTGCGGTGACAACCGCGCGATCGCGGTTCAGCTGTTCACCTCGTTGAGCGGACGCTCCCCGCGGGTGCCGGGCGAGCCTGCAGCGGTACGCGCCGCCAGGACCGCGCGACGCCACCCAGACCGGCTGGTCAGCATCGAGCTCGCCGTCGGTACTGCCCGGCTGGAGGCCGGCTTGGAGATCGTGCCGCTATTGGTCTTCGCCTCGCCCGGGCACATCGCCGTGCGGCAGCTGCCAGAGGCGGCCAGCATGTCGCTCGATGATCTGCTCTGGGCCGCGTCAACGATGGACAACGATACGGACTTGTTTCTGTTCTGCCGGGAAATGGCCAGCCCACGGCGTCCGCAGCTGCACGTGTTCGAGGCCGTCAACATCTGGCAGTCATGGCAGGCGAACGGTAAATCCCTGCATCCCGGCGCTGTCGCGCCCACGCTGATCTCGGTGGCGCCGCACCAAGCGGACGAGGAATGGTCGCGCAGCGCTGGCCGGGCGGCGCTCGAACAGACCCTGACGGTGCTCGACCTGCCCCCGGTGCGGGACTGGGCAAGTGTTGCGGGCTCTGGTGATGGCCCGTTTCAGGTTTACGGCTGGTCGACGGCTGCCCTCTCCCATCAGGCGTGGGGGCCGGTCACCGACGAGCGTTTTCTGGAACCGGTCGGGTGGACTCTGCATACCGGCCCGGTTCCGGTGGCGTTGCGCTGCCTGCAGCCGGACTGGAAGGGTAACGCCCGCGATTTGCTGCACGATCTCGCCGGAGCGTTCGCGTTCGCGATTGGTCACATCGCCGATACCTGGGCGCAGGCACACGCCGGGTCCGGTGTCACCGGATACGTCATCGATCTTGAGCCGACGGAGGCCGGCGAGCCCGCTGGGGACACCCTGGCGGTCGCCTCAGTCGGACGTGGCGATGGTGCAGCGCCCGATGTGGTTACCGCACGGCTGGTGGTTGACTGGGCGACGTTCGGCGACCTCGCTGCCGCCGACAGCGGCGCAGGCCGTGACATGATGGCGGCGGCGATGCGTCAGGTCATGATCGGCGCCGGGCTCAGCCTCAGCGTGGATGACGCTGTTGCCCGGGCGTGGCAGGCCATCGCCCCCACCATCCAGGTGGACATCAACGAAGACACGAGCGCTGCGGCGCAGCTGCTTGCTTCGCCCTGGCCGATCGATGAGGCGCTGGTTTCCGCCGCGGACCGGGTGGTTGCCGCAGCGGTACGCGCGGCCGGCGTTCAACCCGGCACCTACCACGGGGCCGAAGCCAAAAAACTCGACCGTGACGTCCTGGCCCCGGCCGCGCTCACAGCGCTCACGCGCCTGCTGGCCCGCTACGACGTCAATGAGGTCGTGGCGGTGGGTATGCGGCAGCTCGACCGGGCCGTCGCGGACAAACGCCGCAGAGCTGCGGACATCCAGCGGGCCCGGCGCATGACGCTGACCTGGGACCCCATCGCCCACGCCGAAGGCATCGACCGGACCCATCTGACGCTGCGCCGCTGCAGCGAAACCGTCGTTGAGGCAGCCCTCCGTACCCAGCCGAGCGGATCAGCGCCGGTGGACAAGCTGGCCTACATGGAGATCATCGCGGCCGCACACGCCTACCTGCAAGCGACCAACCGCAGCGAACTCGTGCACCACCAGCTCAACCCCACCGCGCTGACAATCAGCGAATCGTTCGCGATTCGGACCGCGATGGACTCCGCCGCCACCGGTGCTGGCACCAGCTCGACCTACCGCTTTGACGCCGACGCCTACCGGCACGCCCGCCTGACCGATCTTCTCGGGCCCGCTAAGCGCGACGCCGACGACGACACCGCCGCTGCGGAAGCCGCCGTACTGACCACCATCGACGACGCCATGCTGCGCGCCTACGGCACCAGCGGCACCGACCTGCTCACTACCCTGCTGGCGCTGACCCAATGGCCGGTGACCACCGAAGGCGACCACATCGCCCGCGCCGATACCGGCAGCGTGATCCAGCACGTGCTGGACACCACCGTGCTCGGTGAGCAGCCCGACGGGCCGGACCGCATCCGCGCCGCCGTCGACCTGCTCACCAGCAGCACCACCACCATGAACGCCACCGACTGGAAACCGTGGCACGCCCGCAGCCGTCAGCACCGCCTGCTCACCCAGCCGCTCGTAGCCGGCGCCGACGGGGCCCTGACGATCTCTCCGCACCTGTGTTACGCCGTATTCACCGTCTACGGCAACTACCTCTCGCAGGGAGTGCTGCCGTGGACCCAGCCACCACCGCGACCGCCCGTCGATAAGGCTCTGGACAAGTACCGCGACCGGCGTAACCGCCAACTCGAACACGACGTCGCCGCCCTACTTACCGACGCCGGTTACATCGTGCGGGAACGCATCAAGCCCAGCGACCCGCAGCGACTCGGCGTCCCGGAACTAAGCACCGAGATCGACGCGGTGGCAGGCAGGCCCGGCTCGTACACCCTGTGGCTGCTCGAAGCCAAGGACTCTGCCGACACCGTCGTCACCCCGGAGGTGCGCAGGCACCTCAACACCTTCTACACCGGCCACCGCAAAAGCCCGGCCTACGCCGCGCAGCTCGACCGTAAACTCGCCGACCTGCAACCGCATGCAGCGCAGGTGGCCGTGGCCCTGGGCCTACCGCCCGCCGAACCCGGCTCCTCGTATGAGGTCAAAGCCATGTTCGTCACCCGCCGCCCGGTACCGGCCTCCTTTGTCGGCTCCGGCTACCGCTTCACCACCCTGACGACACTGCTGAACGACCTCTAGAGAGACTGACCAGCGTGGGACAGATCGCGCTGGTCACGCACCACGAACTGACCGGCTAGAAACTGCCTTGTGCCCCACTGGCAGCGGCATGAGAGCGCACCCGTCGTAGCTGTCTCCGCACGGCTATTGAGCCGGTTCTGCAAGCTTCCAGCAGCTATCCAATGCAGTACCGGTTGGGCGCTAAGGTTGATCGATGCATGAGTCCAAGAACATCGCCGTGGTCAATTTCAGTGCGAGTACCCCTGGCTCTCTGTTCGCGCAGGCTGCCGAGTGGTGCAACGCAAACGACGGCAGATATGAGATCGAAGCCGTGCAATTCACCGAGAACCTCCACGGCGTCGCTCCCGACGAGCGTTACAACCTCGGGATCTACGTTGGGCTTCAGGGGTAGGCGAAGCAGGAAGAGGCTGCCGTCACCCATCCGACAGAGCGGGCAGTCCGCGAGCATCGGGTCAGCACCCTTCAGAGGCCGTCTCGGCGAAGGTGTGCCCGTCGTTGCTGGTGAGCACGCGGATCGCGGCAGAAGAGTGAACACTGACGTGATAGCGCACTGCCGCACCGACTGTGATCGGAGTCGGGGCCTGGGGAGACCGGCGTTCAGGCCCTTGACGGCCGTGCCGTGTGACCTGTGACCACCGGCCTACCCGAGTGCGGTGCGGGGATCGTACGGTCGGTGGCACCATAGATTGCGGACGTGTTCTGTCGGAAGATGGCCACGTGAGGTAGTGAGTCAGAGAAGACCCGCACGGCGATGATGGAGGTGTGCTGCGTAGGACTGCCGGTTCACGGTCCCCACTGTGGTGGGTGGCGGGCATCGCCTGCCTCGGGGCCTTGGTCGCCGTGCTCGGACACTTCGCACGGGTGCCGCGAGTGTTCCTAGATCTAGCCGACAGGTTGGCCAGCGTTGGTGGACTTCTCATCGGTATCGCCGGGTTGACGATCGCGGGGGTAAGTCTTCGTTTGGCGGTGCGGCAGGCGCTTGCCACACCAGTGGCTGAATCTCCTACTGCAAATCATGCTGTTATCGAAGGGGACCAGCGACGCACATGCGGTGCGTCGCGCGAGGATCAGGATCGGATCCAGTGGCCGTCTACGCCTTCTCTAAAAGTAAGTGGCGTGACGAATGGCCAAGCGCGAACTCATGTGCTGACCTCGTGTGCAGCGGAGTTTTCTTGGCCGCAGTACCCCGCCGTAGCGCCATTCGTCTATAATGCCCCCTTGTGCAATGCTTCCTTTGTTGGTCGAGATGAATTGCTCCAGACGTTGCGGGAGGGCTTTGTCGACACCGGCATCGGGATTCAGGTGCTCTGCGGGATCAGTGGAGTCGGGAAGAGTCAGCTCGCGCTAGAGTATGCACATCGGTTCGCTAACGACTACGACCTTGTTTGGTGGATGTCCGCGGAGCATCCAGAGGCAATGGCCGAGCAGATGGCTGCGCTTGCCACCGAGGCAGGTTGGCTGTCCCCGAGCGCTGGAACCGATGCCGCCGTACGCATGGCCAGGATGCAGCTGAGAAAATCGAGCCGATGGCTACTTGTGTTCGACAACGCTGAGGACCCGACGGTCTTACGCTCCTGGTTGTCAATCGGACCTGGGCATATCTTGATCAGTTCACGCGACCCCGGGTGGTTCGAGGTGGGCAGGCCACTGACCGTCAACGTGTTTGATCGTGTCGAGTCGATATCGCTTCTCCGTGACCGACTTCCCTGGATTGCGATGGACGAAGCAGAAGAGCTGGCCCGATCTCTGGGGGATCTGCCACTAGCGGTGGCCCAGGCTGCGAGCCTACTGGTTGAGACGGGCATGACGCCCCAAGCATACCTAAGCGAGTTGAATGCGAATGCTCGAAGGCTGCTTGGCGCAGGCCGGGTATTGAGCTATCGTTCGCCGCTGGCCGCAGCTCTTGAGCTTTCGATTGATCGACTGGCCGACGAGGACGATCTCGCCCTTTCGGTAATGCAGGTGAGCGCTTGGCTGGCTCCGAATCCCTTGCCGCTACGCACACTCGCCGCGACAAATCATGTCGGAATAGACAGAATTGCTCCGACGGACGCCGTAGCGTTTCAGCTTAGTCTCGGGCGAATCGGGCGGTACGGGCTCGCGCGCATCAACAAGCAGTCGATCGAGATCCATCGGCTAACACAGGCTTTCATTCGCGGTCGACTCAACCCTCAAGAATCACGCTTAGCGCGGGCCCGGGCGGCGAGGGTGGTAGCCACCGGACGACCAGAAAATGATGGTAGCGACCCAGGTACCTGGCCGGAGTGGTCTGCTCTCCTGCCACATATACTGGCTCTCGATCCAGCCGTCGGCAGTAGTCACGCCTTGCGGAATGCCGCCCGCGACGTTCTGTGGCACCTGCTATGCCGCGCTGAGTATGCGACCGCTTTGCGATTGGCGCAGACGTGGCGGTCAGATTGGACCGCGGGTCTCGGGCCCGATCACCTCCAGGTCCTAGACATGAACAATCATCTCGCCGAGGCGTACCGGCATCTTGGTGCTTACGGGCAAGCCAGGCGCCTTGACGAGGACACGTTACGTCGACGCAAACGGATCCTGGGTGAAAACCATAATAAGACTCTCCGATCCGCCAACAACCTCGCAGTCGACTTTTTTATGATGGGAGACTTCGAAGCTGCCCGCGTTCTGGATGAGTTAACTCTGACCCAATGCAGAGAAGTCCTCGGCGATAGCCATCCTGACACGCTGCTATTGACCAGCAACTTCGCAGCTGACCTACGCGGGCTTGGTAAGTATGAGCAGGCCCTACATCTCGATGAGACAACGCTCAGCCTTCGGGTGTGCCTACTGGGCGAGTATCATCCCGGTACGCTTCGCTCAGCCCGCAACCTCGCTGCCGATCTGCGTGGATTGGGGAGGCGGAGGCAGGCCCGAAGCCTTGATGAGCGAACCTATAGCCAATACCTCCAGGTTCTGGGTAAGGATCATCCTGACACCCTTCGCGTAGCCCGCAACTTGGCGGCAGAGGTGAAGTGAGTTGGCGCTGTCGGCCACGGCCAACGACCCGGCCTGCATAGGACTGCGCGTAGGTTCATCGGAGCTCCGAACGTCGGACGACTCTGAGCGGACAGAAGGCGCGACGGGACGCCACAGCTCAGATGGCCTGAGCGCGGCAGGGTGTGCCGATGGCCCGTCCGGTGAACACTCCCGCACAGGGCCGCCATCCGCGACCCCTACGCTCATTGGCGGCACAGGAGCGCCGACCGTTCGCGTGGCGTGAGGGTCGACGTCCAGCCTCGACGACATGCCTCGGGCCGACTTGCCACCAGGTCAAATGACATCGACTCCATCAAGGCCAGTGCGCGTGGAGTTGTCGACTGGACGCCCCTCACGCAACCTCAGCGACCGGGCATGCCGGTCAGTCGCACAACCGTCAAGGCAGCCGACCATCAAAGTCGCCTGCCCCGGTGCAGCCTTGTACGTCAAGCCGTACCTGTCTCCGCACGGTGGCCGGAACGCCGATAGCAACCTGATACCGCTGAGCAGCAACGAAATCCGTCGCCTGTTCGCATACCCTTTTCGGCCATCCCTCAAAGAGGGCCACATCCTGTACTGGTCTCCCTTCCACAGTGTTAGCCGACCTGCGGGCTCTCGAGTAGGAAGTGCGGCCCTTTCCTCGTTTGTCGGGCGGGCGTGGTGCCTGTAGACATCACTCGCTGTGGCACGCGCGTCAAGCGGGACCGGGCTGGCGTCGGGTCCGTCGCCTGGCGATCCCCGGTCGGCGGGGGTAGTCCGGCGGCAGGTATCGGTAGACCGATCGCAGTGACTTGCCGATCCTCTCGGCGAGCAGTTCAGGGTCCAGGTTCGGCTCCTTGCGCAGCCAGTAGGCCACTGCCTGCGCGGTTCCCCGGGGCACTTCCGAGTCCTCGTCGTCGTTGGCGTCGTCGGCGGCAGCATTCTGATCGCCGTCGTCCGTCTCCTCGTCGGCGTTCGCGCCGAGGATGTCCTTGTCGTCCACGGTCCTGTCTGCCAGTCCCGCATCGGGCGGATCGTCCGGGGATAGAGTTTCAGGCGGGCCGACGTCGTGGCTCTCGGCACTCTGCTGGTCGCCGCTGAGGGCCGGTTGAGGGTTCTCCTCTGGCTCTGGTTTTGGCTCCTGCCGGTCATCACGAGGCGTGTCCGCCACCGACGCGGTGGGCGCTTGCGGCGCGGAGGGAGTGGGCTCAGGTGCCGGCAGTGCGTCGGTGAGGCGCTTTCGCCCGAACCAACGACGGCGGTGACGGGAACTGTGAGCCATCATGATCCGCTCCGGGGCGAGGTCAGCGGCCAGGAGCCTGGTCAGCCCGTTGTAATCGGCCGTGGCTGCGAGGCGTGCGGCGATCTCGTCTAGGTCGTACACGTGCACGGCGATGTCGGCGGTCGTGGGGTCCACCCCCGCTCTGATCTTGCGATAAAGGACCTTGGCGATTACGGCGTCGCGGCGTCGGCGGGCGATCGCGGTGCGGGCCGCCGTCAGGGACTCGTACAGGTCGAGGCCGTCAGCTTTGGCGATGGACCGCGCCCGCGAGGTGACGACGGGGTGGCAGATCCAGTGCCCGAACGCCTCGTACGCGGGTGGTGTGGGCGGCAGGCCTCCGGTGACGCGCAGGCGGTCGCGGCGCTGGTTGCCGGCGTGCATCAGCCAGACGAGGTATCCGAGGGCGGACATGCCTGCGTAGAAGCCGCCGGCTAGGTGGGCGGGGTGGGCGGCTCCGTTGAAGGTGACGGCTCCGACGGCGATCGCGGCGGACAGTAGGCGTGATCCGATTGCCCGCTCGCCGAGGCGGCGTCGCACGTCGGCGTTGGCCATCACGACCACGCCGCCCAGCTCAAGCGCCGCGACGGACGGGACTGCGACGACCAGCGGGACGCCGAGCGTTTCGACGGCGCCGGTGACTTGTCCAACGAGGGCGACTAGCAGCACCAGGACGTAAAACGTCTGGCGTATCCAGGTGGCGTGCCGGACTGCTGTGGCCAGGTCGGCGTCCAACGCGTCGAGGGTCGCCGGGGACGAAGCTTGTCGACACGTCGACCCGCCCTGAGGGCTGCGGGCGGGCTCATGATGGCCGGTGAGTACGGCTGATCGCAGGGGCCACGCGGTGCCGCTGCGGTCCCAGTTCGTCGCCTGCGGGCCGTCGCCACTGCGGTCGGGCTGATCGTGGAGGCTGCCACGACGAGCGTCGGGTGCCGCCGAAGGGTCCGGCGTCATGGGTGAAGTCCGCTCTTGTGGGAGTCGGTCTTCCCGGTGGGCATCTGCCGGCGCAGGTCGGCGATGAGCCGGTCGGCGACTCGGAGGGTGTCCTCGCTGGGTTCGGCGTCGATCTCGTCGAGCCGGCGGGTGAGGGCTCGGCGTAGGGAGCGGATCTGCTCGAGGTCTCCGAGTGCGGCGTGGACGCACATCGCTTGCTGGTAGGTGGCTTCGGCGTACGGGTCGTGGCGCATCGCGGCTTCGAGGACGGTCAGGGCTTGTGCCGGGTCAGGGGTAGCGGCGGCGAGGGCGAGGTGGGCGTCGAGGGCTTGGCGGCGGATGCCCTCGCGGTATGCCTCGATCCATTCGTAGTCGAAGCCGTCGGCGAGTGTGCCGTCGTAGGCGTTGACGGCGCGCTGGAGTGCGGCGGTGCGGTCGGTGTCGGTGGTGGCGAGGGCGGCGTCGCGCAGTGCGGTGCGCATGCGCCACAGGTCGGTGTCGAGGGCGTCGCGGTTGAGGGCGTAGCGGCGCGACGGGTGAGTGAGGTAGACGGCGGGTCCTCCGGTGCGGATGAGGGTTTTGCGTAGTGCGGATACGTAGGTGTGTAGGCGGTGCGGTGCCTTCGACGCGGGGGCGTCGGGCAGCAGGTCGTCGAGGATGTTGTCCTGTGCGGCGTCGCCGTCCTGGACGACGAGGTAGACCAGCAGTTCGAGGGCTTTCGCGCGCAGCGGCGTGGTCGTGTTCATGTCCACGATGCGGGCCCCGCCGAGCACTCGAACGTCGACGCGTCCGCCGGTGCTGCAATGCCGGTCGTCGCCCGCCAGGTGCGGTTCATTCCCGGCGTGATCGCGGCGCTCCTGCAGGTGTGCGGCGGCAGAATTCTCGGGTGTGGGGTTCGGCGCGTGGGCGGCGCCGACCAGCCTGTCGAGTGGCATGCGCTGCGCGGGTGCTGGCGGTTGAGGCTCGCCGGTTTGGGACTCGGCGAGGAGCCGCAGCAGTTCCGTGGTCTCGCTGCGGTTGATGACGCTCAGGCGGCCGACGGCGGAAGGACAGCTGTGCTGTTTCGCGTCGTGCCTAATGATGCTGGTGGAGCCGTCTTCGGCGACGAGGACGGTGTCGCCATCGGACCAGGCGCCGAGCAGGACGCCGTGGATGTCGAGTCGGTGCCCCTGAGTGAGCAGCGCGGCGATGCGGGTGCGCTCGTGAGCAGCGGTGGGGGCGGCGATCAGCACCGTCGGCGGCACGGGCTCGGCGATGGAGTCCCGGTCCCGCAGGTCGGTGATCGTGTCGACCTCGTAGTCGCCGCATATGCGGGCGCGGTGCAGCGTCTGCTCCTCGATCAGCGTCAGGGCGTCGTTGAGTCCGCTGGTGACGCTCATCCGCGGCGTGTCCGCCAGTGTGGTGGCGGTGCCTAACAGCGTGGCGAGGGTGTCCGAGGCGATGACGACGTGGTGGCGGCTATCGGGGTCATCTGGTCCGGCGGCGGCGAGGGCGGACACCAGCATGCCTCGGGCCGCTGCCTCGGCTCCGGGCCCGATCAGGCCGAGTCCCGCGGACGGGCACACCTCGATCAGCGGGCGGGCCGGCGCGGGTATAAGCGGCTGCGGCTCGTGCGCCGTGAGGTTGGAGGTCTCGTCGTCGGCCGCGTCTGCCGGGTCAGAGTCAGCATCCACGACGGGTTCGTCGGGCGGAGGGTCGAGGCCGGGGCCGGGGTCTGGAATGGTCTTCGCGCTCGGTGTCAGGGCCTGTAGGCCGCGGCGGATCTGGGTGACCACTGCCGGCATCGGTTTGACGCTCGGGTCGTCGAGGCGTGGGTGCGCGGTGGGTTGCCGGGGGATGTAGCGGCGACGGCGGTGTGCCCAAACGAGGGCAACCGCGGCGAGGACTGCGGCGGCGAGTCCCATGTCGAGCCAGCTACCCGTACCGAGCGACACACCCGGCTGCGGTCGCGGCGTTGGGGCGGTTCCTTCGTCGGCGGTGCGAGTGGTGGGCGTGGCAGCTGGTCCCGACGCCGAAGCGTGGTCGGCTGGCGCAGACGTGGGCGCTGGGGCGGACTCGACGAGGCCGTCGTCGGTGTCCGTTGCGGTCGGGCTGCTGGGCGATCCTGACGGAGCTGGTGTCGTCGGCGTTGTGGCAGGCGTCGGTGGGGGCGAGGGGCGTGGTGCTTCGGCCGTGGGAGGGAGTCGCAGTGTCCAGCCCGGGTAGATGAGGTCAGGGTCGCGAAGTGTCCCACCGGTGTGGGGGAAGCGGGTGCCACGGTTGGCGGTGAAGATTTCGGGCCAGCGGTCCGCGTCGCCGAGGCGGTCCTGGGCGATGCGGGACAGCGTGTCGCCACGCCGCACCGTGTAGGTGTGCTTGGCCTGATCCGTGCCGTTGGATGGTGGGGTGCTCTGGTCGTCGGCGTGGGCACGCGCGGTGGCTGCTGGACCCTGCGGTGCATGGGTCGTCTCCGCGGCGGCAGCTGTGGTCGCGCTGGCGTGGGCGGGCGTCGCGGTGGCCGCCGTGCTGACGGCGGTCGCTCCCAGGACGGCCGCCGTGATGCCCTGCAGTGGCCCGGGCATGTGCAGCCGTGGCAGTTTCCGTGACATCCGGACGGCCTGGGCGTAGAGGCGGGCCGTGATGGCGGCGGCGAGCATTCCCCACAGCAGCCACGCCGCGAGGTAGGCGATGCCGGCGAGGAAGCCGCCGCTGAGGGGCTCCTCGACCCAGCCGCGGAGCAGGGTCGTCGACGAGCCCTGCGGGCGTGGCCACCTGCCGACGCGGACGAGCGTGACCGGCACAGCGACAAGCAGCACCGTGGCCGCCGACGTGTGAGCGGCCGAAGCGACCCTGGACCTCATCGCCCCTCCCCTGCTGCCTTGTGCGGACCCGGACGCCGACCGGCAATGAGCCGGATTGGCAGCGCCGTGAAACGTTGGCCACGAATCGACCGTAGGGCGAGCGGCGGAAGACGACGCGGTTCCGCAGGCTGACAGGACCTCACACGACCTCACACGACCTCACAACCCCAGCTCACAGGCAGCCGATAGGAGTAGAGACGGTGCGACCGACGGCATCCGCTGAGGCCAGGACGCGGCTTCTGCCGGAAGGACGAGCTGGCTGTCTGGAACCGAGCACGGGGCAGCCGGAGGCGGGAACGGAGCCGGAAGCGCAGGGGTAGCACAGTTCGGGCTTTCCCGACGTGGGTTGCCCGTGCGCTCGGAGCGGGCGGCGTTACCGGGTGGGGATGGCGGGCTGGTCCCTGAGGGTGGCTGTCGTGAGCGCCGCGTCTGCGGGGAGGATGCCCGCTACGGCGAGACGACGGGCGTAATCCTTCCGCAGATGGTCCGCCGCGTCGTGGTCGCCGAGGGCGATGAGTGCGCTGACCGCGCGGGTGTGCAGGTCGGCGTTGTACGGGTCGATGCGGATGCCGGCCTGCAGCCATGCCAGGGCCTCACGGGCGTCAGGGCTGGCGCTGGCGAGAGCCGCATGTGCGTCGATGACGTTCCGGCGTGTGGCCTCGCGGATCGGGTCGAGCCAGGGCCAGGTCCGTCGGGCGGCGAGGTCAGCGGAGTAGGCGTCGATGACGGCCTTCCAGGTCGTCGGGTCGGTGGCGACAGTGGTGGTGGCGTCGCGGACCGCGTGGTGGAAGTGCCACAGGTCGACGGTGACGGCGGTGGGGTCGAGGCGGTATCGGTCGTCGCTGTGCTCGATGAGGGTCACCCCGGCGGTGGACCGGATGGTGGCGCGGAGGTCGCTGAGGGTGGTGTAGAGGCGGCCGGTGAGAGAGCGGCGGGGCAGGCCCGGCCAGATGGCGTCGGTCAGTTGTCGGGTGTCGGCGCCGTCGGGGTGGGCGGCGAGGAACACGAGGACTTGGAGCGCGGCGGTACGCCGGATCTCCACCGGGTGGCCGTCCAGCAGCAGTGTCGGTTCGCCCAGCACGCGCAGCTGAAGGCGTCGTGTGTCGGTGCCGGGGCGGACGGGGTGGTCCTGGGCGGTGGCGTCCCACTGCGGGGATCGGCCTGCCAGGGTGGGGTTGCGCGACGGGCCGGAGGTGCCGGGCTGTGGCGGTGCCGTGTCGGGGTGGGCGATGACGGTGAGCAGGTCGGTGGCCGTGACCTGGGTAAGGACGCACATCCGTGGCCCGGCTGACCCGCTGCCGTCCTGGTAGTGGGTGCGCCCCGACGGGTCGACCTGCCATGTCTGGCCGGCCGGCCACCGTCCGAGCACGGCCACCGCGGCGGAAGCGATGGCCAGACTCGCCAGGGCATCGGCGTTGTCCGTCGCGGACAGAGCATCGACGATGAGGGTTGGTCCGGGTGGGCCGGTGCCCTCCTGCGTGTTCCGTTGTGCCTGGTCTTGTCCGGCCAGGCCGCGACCAGGGTGGTCTCCGGAGAAGAACCCTGCTGCCTGTCCGAGGTTGTCGATGACGGCCAGCCCGGGCAGGCGCGGGCCCAGCGTTTCGGCGGTGGGGCCGAGCAACCCGGCCAGGACAGGTCGGGTGACGACCACGGACACTGCCGGGTGATGACGCCCTGCTAGGAGGCTGGTGACGAGCAGGCCTCGCGCCGCGTCCTGCGCCCCCAGCCCGGTGAGACCGACCGCAGCTCGGGGGAAAGCCCCGCCAACGGTTGGCCGGTCGAGCAGCGACGAGCCGGCCGAGGCGGCGCCGGGTTCGGTAGCTGGTGGCGTCGAGTCGGCGAGGGCGGCTTGCACGGCTGCCACTGTCGGGGGCAGCGGTACCAGGTCCGTGTCCTCGCGGCTCGGTGGGCCGGGCGGGTGGGGCCGGTAGGAGCGGCGGCGGCGGAGCCACACCAGCGCCGCTGCCGCGCTGACCTGCTCCGCCACGTCGCGCGGCAGCCAGCCACCGGCGACGCTGATCCCCGCGTCGGCTAGGACGTCGCCGTCTGGTGGCGTGGGCTTACCGGCCTCATCCAGGGTTCCTGCCGCTACCGGCTGCGTGGGCGGCGGTGGCGGTGCGGTGATCGCGTGAGAGCTGACGCCGAGGACGGCGGCGCCGGCGATGCCACCGGCGGTGGCTTGCCAGGGTGTCGGTAGCGGCATGCGCCTCAGCCACGACACGGTCGCGCTTAGGCGGGTCAGCACCCGGGTCGTGACGGTGTAGGCGAGTAGGAGCCACACCAGCCAGGCCGCGATGGTCAGCGCGGCGGTGAGGGTCTGTTCGGTCAGCGGGTTCTGCACCCACTCCCTGGCCTGCGCGGCGGTCGGCCACCCTTGTATGGGTGCTCCGATCAGTGACAGCAGCACTATCGGGGGGCCGGCCAGAAGGGTGAGGACGAACAGCAGCGACATCAGCTGCCGCGGCCAGCGCATGTCACCCGCCTCCACCCGGCGATACGTCCGCTCGAACCGGGCCCGTGGGCGGTGCGGTGCGCGCGGGTGGGGTGGGGCGCAGGACACGGCTCCAGAGCCGAGTAGCCCACCAGGTCGCGACGGCGATGGCGTAGATGACGCCGAGCATGCCGGCGGCCCGTCTACTGACGATCGCCGCGAAGATCACCGCCAGCGGGGCGGCGAGGATGAGGCGGAACATCAAGGGTGTCACCACTGCCATGACCACGGCGACGCCGAGAAGGAAACCGCCGACGCGGCCGGCTATCTCGATCCACAGGATCCAATCCGGCCATCGATCGGCGGTCAGGGAGTACTGGATCAACCCCATGCCGAGCGTGGCGGCGACGATGGATCCGGTCGGCGCGGCCAGCAACGCCGACCAGCCGCCGTGCGGGGAACGCCACTGCCGGGCGGCGACGAGCGCCATCGCCACGGCCATCACCGACACCGGCGCGATGGGCCACAGCGCCCACTTCAGGTACGGGCCGACGGGCATACCGAAGTATTGGCTGGTGACCACCGCGTACAGGCCAGCGATCGCCGCGCCGAGGGACACCGCGGCGAGGATCCCGACGCTGACCCTTCCCCCTTCGGTTCGGGTGCCGGGGGTGGGACTGCGGGCGGCGATCAGCGAGCCGAGGACCGTGCCCGCGGCCAGGCACGCCAGCAGAGCCATCACCGCCGCCATCGTGAACTCGCCCCAGTTCACACTCACCGAGTAGTACACGCCAAGCACCCCGTGCTCCTCGGCGGTCAGGAGGCATTGCCAGATCAGGGCGAGCGACGCGAAGCCGGGCACGGCGATCGCCGCCGCCCGCCGCACGGGCGGGACGTGCACCTCCACCCGCTCGACCGTTCCGGTATCGACGGCGCCGACGTCCGCGGCGCCCCTAGCCGCGACCAGCGCCGGCTCGGGCACGACGACGGGTGCGGCGCCTGTGTGCTCGGCGATCGCCGACGCCAGGTGCGGTAACTGGGCGCTGCCGCCCACACAGTAGATACCGGCAAGGTCGCCGACCGTCAGCTCAGCGGCGGCGACCGTCTCCTGCGTCAACTGCGCCACGCGCCACGCCACCGGCCGGACGGCCTCGTCGAGCATCGCGCTGTTCGCGACTACCGGCGGCCGGTCCGGGAGCGGAACCGTGACAGCCGGATGGCTCACCAACGCTTCCTTGGCCACCCGAACGCTGTCCCCCACCGACGCGCGCGACGCACCCTGGCCCTCTCCCATCGACGCGCCTATAAGGGCGTCGGCGAGCGCGTGATCGACTGCCGTGCCGCCAGCCGCCGCGTCGGCGAGGGTCGCGAGGACCTCGAACCCGGCCGGCCCGCGGCGCAGCACCGTCACCTCCGCGCCAGCGCCGACATCACAAACGACAAGGAACGCACCGACCGGCACCCGCACACCAGTGGTGAGCAGATACTCGGCGACCGCCACCGGGGCCTCCACCAGACGCGGTTGCGGCAACCCCGCCCGGTGCGCGACCTGCCGCATCCAGGTCCGCCGCCGGGGCCCCCACCCCGCCGGGACTACCACCCGCACATCCCGCACCGGCTGACCGACGACCCGCTCGGCTTCGGCGGCGACCCGGCGCAGCGGCGCCGCCGCCACCTCCAGCGCGTCGCCGCCAGCGTCACCTGCCGTCGCGTCCTCGACCGGATGGCGCGGGCGCGGAATGGGCGCCGCGGGTTGCCCCGCCGCCTGTCCGTTCGCGGGCATATACGACGCGCTGTGTAGGGGTGGATTCCCGTCGAATGACAGCACGTGCGCGCTGCCATCGGCCCACGCCAGGACGGCTTGGGTGCCGGCGCTGCCACAGTCGATCGACAACCGCGCTTCCCCCGACCCCATGTCCATAGTCAAACATGAGGATCACATTCACGTCACCTGTCAATCACTCACGGCCAGCAGAGGCCATCCGAAACCGCACCAGCGTCACCCTCCGCCGAACCGCCGACGAACCTCCCCGAGGAACCCTCGTGGATAGGCCGTCTCCCGCCTGCGTGCCTCTTGCCAACGACACCAACACGCATTGGATGGAATCGTGAAGCCCTCGAACACACCCGCCCACCCCACCGACGGCATCGCCCGCACATGGACCCGCACAGTCCTGACAACCGAACCCGCCGACCACGACACCGCCGAAGCCGCAGCCCGCGCCGCCTACCGCACCGCAGGAAAGCCCGAGCCCACAGAATTCATCTGGTGCCCGTCTCCCTGGGCCGCACTCAAGCTCATCAGGAGTTTCCTCGAAGAAGGGCAAGCTCCACTCGTCAATTCCGTGCGTCGCACGGTGTTGAACCAGGCGCTGTCCGCAGCCCGCACCCCACTCATCGATCGGGCCAGCGACACTGACCGATTCACCGCCTTCGGCGAATTCCACTACCACTTCGAACGCAACGGGTTCTACGGCGAGCAACGCTACGACGGCATGGACGAGCGATACGACCTGATGGAGCGGCCCTACCTGTGCCCGCCTGTCCTGCCGTCCGAGCGATCGGCGCTGCGGCCCGTGCTTCACGCCGTGCATCAGACCTACCGGCACGTCCTGAGCCCAGCCTGGTCAGCGATTGACCGCGCGATCAGCACCGATTACACGCTCCAACCGGTCTGGTACTGGCCCGACGAGCACGGGCTCGTCGACCAGAACGATGAGGCTCGTGCCGTCGTCCGCTACAGCACACCCGAGCTCAACGACCGATTCTTCGACCCGGCCTGGTGCTTCTACCCCGACCTCACGGTCCTGGCGGCCATCGACACCTACCGCAGAATCTTCGATACGGACCCCGGCACCGCCTGGCAGGGATGCCGCGACGTCGCCCTCACCAGCGGCCCCTGGTGGCCCTTCCCCCACACCGTGGTCATGAGCGAGCGACCCACTCTGCTCACACTCGACGAGCAGGACCGTCTCCATGGCGGCGACGGGCCAGCTATTCAATGGCGCGACGGTCACCACGTGTGGGTCCATGACGGCGTTCTCGTCGACCCGCCACGTTCGGGATCGGCGCCGAGCGGCGCATGATCTCAGGAGCCCGCAGTGATCATCTGGTTATCCACAGGCACCTGAGTTGTCCACAACTTTGCGCATCAGGCATTGATCGGCCGGACTACCCCTGCTGAAGTACCTGCGCAGGGACGACGCCACGTCCCCTCCAACGACGAAGGAGCGCAGCCATGACCCGGGGTGGACGCAGCCGATCACGGCGCACGGACAGGCCGACACCGCTGGAGCACCTCGCCGGGGTCAGCGGCCTCATCGGCGCGACGGCCGCCCTCATCGCCGCCGTCGCCGGGCTGCTGACAGCCGCCGCCACACTGACGGTGAGCCGCTGATGCCCGCCGTCGAGGCATGGCTGCTCGGCGGACCCGCCGACGGCCGCTTCACCCACATTGAGGTTGACGACGACGGGTCCCTTCCGCAGGCCATCGTCCTGGCACAGAGCGGCGCCTACCTCGGTGCCCGCGAGCATCCCAGCCCGCCGGTGCAGCACCGCTACCTCCGCTGCGCCGGTGAGGTCGACCCGCCAACCTTCCGGTACGACGGCCCTGCCCCCCAGGACCAGTGACGTCGGCATGGCCTGCCGACCGACCTAAGCCGCGGCGGCCTGTGTTCCGACCGGACAACCACACCACACCACCCCAGCCCGGCCGCACCGCTACCCGACATCATCCGCTGATCGAACGCTTGTACGATTCGCTGGTGGAGGATGTGGCGGCGCGCTGGTGGAACGGGATCTGGGGTCGCCTGGGCCGCCGGGATGTGTGGCTCGTCCGCGAGGTCCGGTGGAAGGTCACCGCCCGAGCCGGCGACAGCGAGACTGGCCGGGTGCTGCGGTGGGAGTTCGACACCGAAGGCGAGGCCCTCGCCATGGTCAAGCGGCTGCTCGCCGCCGACGCGGGCGGCCAGTGGCGCAAGCAGTCCGGCGACAGCCAGCCGCCACGGCAGACCTAGCACCCGACTGATGGTCCGCACCTCGGGGGTGCAGACCGCCAGCCGGATCGTGGTCAGGAGCTGCAGGTGTTGAGCATGCTCTGCAGGGCGGACTTCTCCGACGACTGCAGCGTCAGGCCCCAGCTGTACTTCACAGTGATCCAGATCTTGCTGTAGGTGCACCGGTACGACGACAGAGGCGGCTGCCAGGTGGAGGGGTCCTGGTCGCCCTTGGACTGGTTGACGTTGTCCGTCACCGCGATCAGCTGCGGGCGGGTGAGGTCGTTGGCGAAGCTCTGCCGGCGGCTGGTCGTCCACGAGTTGGCCCCGGAGCGCCACGCCTCAGCGAGCGGCACGACGTGGTCGATGTCGACGTCGGAGGCCGCCGTCCAGGTCGCGCCGTCGTACGGGCTGTACCAGCGGCCCGAGGTGGGGGCGCAGGAGCTGTCGACAACGACGGAGGTGCCGTCGCGCTTGAGGACCTGCTCACGGGTGTTGCAGCTACCGCTGATCGTGACCCAGTGCGGGAACAGGTCACGGGAGTAGCCGCTCGTTGAGCCCTGCGTCGCCACGGTCAAGGCGTTGAGCTGCGACTGGGCCGTCGCCTTCGAGGGGATTCCGGGAGGTGTGGCGGACGCGGGCTGCGCGCTGACGCCGACCAGGGCGGCGACGGCGGCGAGGACGACTGCGGCGGCGTAGCGCGCGATGCGTGGGAAACGGGCAGAGACTGGGGTTACCCGCATAGGGGCCTCCTCGGGACTGGGTGGACGGCAACCGTCTCTGACGATCGTTGCCATCGAAGGGCGCCTTTGTGAAGGGGTGAGGAAGCAGTCAGGAAACTTTGAAGCGCTCTGTGGCTGGCGTGCGGGCACGAGCCGGGTCGGCTCAACGCAGCCTCGCCGGCTGCCTGTTCCGGATACGCGAAGTACGGCGTCAGCTGTTGCACGACTGCACGCCCAGCTCCCAGCGGCGCAGGTCGACCGGAGACTACTTCGCACGCATCGCCCGATGTTCTCCCGGAGGTGGCGCAGATGCAGTGCTCATCAAGTGACGCGCCACCGAGGAGCCCTGGTTGACGCCGTGGCTCTCGTCGCGTATCACGGTCCGCACCACCAGCCGTGATACGCGGGGGCGGGCGCCTACCCGCTACCGTAAACCCATCGGGGATCATCGCTGGGAGGTTTGGTGCGGCCGAGTCGACGTCCACCCATTGCCTTCAGCTATCGCTGCTCATCATCGCCGTTCCGCGGCGAACTTCTTCGCCAATGCCGACACGTCACTCCCGACCGCCGGGATCCGTCAGGTTGCCGGTCCGACGTTGATCATCTTGCTGGTGGTGCATCTCGGCACGAGAGCGGCCTCGGCCGCACGCGCCTCATCGAGCCAATCCCCGCGCACGCTCGTGGCTGATAGGCGGATGCGCAGTGTCCGGTACGGTCGGGCGGTTTTCAGGGGCACATGCCGGGCTGCGTTGCGCGCTGCAGCTCTCGCACTTCCCATGGCACCGCCGGTTGACGCCACCGCGAAGCTCGTCCTCGCCGCAGAGCGCGGATAGGTATGGTCCGCTACGTGCCTGAGGAGACGGCCATCCCGTCGCAACTATTAGCACTCTTGAATGCAGGCGGCCAGCAGGCATTGGCCGATGCCATCGGCGACCGGGTGCGTAACTGGCTCATCCAGCATGGCTGGGTGGACAGCCTTGACCAGATTGGGTTCAAGACGTTCCAAGATCATGTCAACCTGCCTCCGCGCGACTGGCCGGTCGCCGCAATCATGTACAACAACAACCAGCAGGTCGAAGACCGCCTTTGCACGGAAGGACAGGACGACTTCTGGGAGTGGTTCGGCTCGCTTGGCCTGTCCTTCTCGACGACGTCCCCTGGCCTCCACGAGATCTGCGTTCCTGACGACGCACCGTTGAGCCTGCAGCTGCACGCCCGGCTAGCCTCGCTTCAAGCGTTCGAGTGGCACGCTCACCTGGTAGCGCCCGACTACACGGCGATCTACCGCACTGTCTTTGAGCACTTCGGCCGTTACCCCGAGCATCTCGTCAACCTTCACTGGCGCAGATTCGAGGAGCTGTGCGCCTCCGTGTTCGAGGCCCAGGGCTACACCACCGTCCTCGGCCCGGGAGCCAACGACGGCGGAGTGGACATCCACCTAAGCGAGCATCCCGTATACGGCCAGCAACTCACCGTCGTGTCGGTGAAGCGCTACCGGGAGAAGATCGGCCTGGAACTGGTCGCCTCCATCCTCGGCGTGGCTCATGCTCAGAGCGCCGACCGAAGTCTTCTTATTACCTCAAGCAGCTTCCTGCCCTCAGCCCGAAAATTCGCCCAAGTCAACCAAAGCGCGATCCCGCTTCACCTTGCTGACGGACAGGACATCGCCGAATGGTGTCGTGGACTACTGCCAAATCCTGACTGGCTCACGCAACAGGCAGCATCCTGGAATCTCGACAACGCGAAGATCATCGTCGCGGACGCCGGCGTCGAGATGATCTACTCAGCCTGGGCAGCTGTCGTTGCAGAAACTCCCCTGGCTGCCCGCCTGGTCCCACTCAACGGTGTTTACATCCCACAGCCCTCCGATCCCATGCTGGGCACGGAAACCCCTGACCTCTCCCGCCGCCTGCCCGCGGCAGACCAGTCCTTCACCGCCCGACGCCATGGCAATGTGTATCTGGCCGACGACGGCCGCTTCTACCACGCCTGGAACGGGACGCCCCGGCACTTCAACCACGCCGACTGAGCGCTTGAGCGCATCCCTGCCCATGTCCAATCCTTCAAACTATCGGCGGCATCACGCGCCTCCTGGCCTGGCAGTCCGAACAACAACGGCGCACCCGCCTACCAAACTCGGAAGAAGCTGACCCCACATCAAGGGGGTAACTGTCGGATGTCCTCGTCTAGCCGCTGTCCGCGCACTGACGGGTTTGTGGATTTAAAGGTGTTGCGGCCTGACCTGCCGAGCGTTGCGCCTGGTGAGGAGGGGGCCGTGATGACGCGAGCGCCGGTTGAAACGGGTCGGGGACGAGTACGACGCCGAGGAGATCACCAAGGCTGAGTAGCGCCGACGCCGAGCCAAGATTGTGCAGCAGCTTCAAGCCGACCAGGCAGCACTCGCAAGGGCCCGCGCGGTCACGCGTTCACACCCGCCTGCCCGCTGGTGCTGAGCTACGCGCGGTGTGGCCTCACAAGGACAACAGATGGAAGCGGACGATCCTCGCCTCGGTCATCGAACGCATCGAGGTTTCCCGGCATCCGGCGGGCGTGGCCAGCAACCTCACAAGCCGACGGGGCGAAGATTTTCAGAGGTTCGGGCAGCGGCTTGATCTCCACCGCGCGCAGGTTCTTCGTCAGCAGGTGTCGGTGCAATGGTGGGTGTAAGCCTACCTTCGGCGCTTCTCGCGTCGGAGCACCGCAACTTGCATATGAAGGCTTGCTGCATGCTTCGCGGCGACGGACCTACCCCAGAGCCAATTGAGAGGGTCGGACACCGGCCAGAGATACAACCATGCCAGGTTGAGTAAACTCCGCTCAGTGTCATCAAATTCGATTATCCGATCAGGAGATAGCCCTCCCTCCCGCCTCCATTGAAGCCCAACAGCATCATAAAATTCTGCGGCACAGGCCAGATGGTCAAGGCCCACCATTTCCGCCGAATACGTATCTCGGAAGTTCAACATTCCACGGTGCGTCTGCCCCGGTTCAAGAACACGAAGTGTTTCTAGCTCCTCGGCACCCTCGAAGACCACCTCGGTTGCCGCATAGTTGGCAACGATCCATGCCTTTAGGTCGAAAATTGGGGCTGAGCTATGGTTTGCCACATACCAAGAGGCACCCCGGACCTCGTCGCCCCGGACGTCGATTCCTGCAACGCCGCAGACAATCAACCGAGCCTGCGCAGCTTCATTATCCCGCTGCTCCTCGCGCCGTACCCGAATCTCATGACGGAACAGCAAGCCGGTAAAGATCACAGCAGCGGTTGACATCACGAGACCGGCCAGGCTCCCCCACGCCTGCATCCAGTCGGTGATCTTCGGGGCTTCAGCAACGAGCACCGGACCAGGGTAGTGCCGGACCAGGGTAGTGCCGGACAACAAGGGTCGCATCAAGCAACTAGCATGCGTCGCGTGGGATGGGTTGAGGCGACCGTCAAGATCGTCACAGGGCTGGCGTGGCCCACCGTGGTGGGGCTTTCAGTGTTCCTCTTGCGGCGTGAACTCGCCAAGCTGATGAAGCGCCTCACCCGGTTTGCGGGCCCTGGCGGCATTGAGGCTGAGTTCAAGGAGGATTTGGCCGCAACGAGCGAGCTGGCCGAAGTGGCGGCACCCTACAAGCCAGAGGAACTAGACCTACAAGTCCCTCGCGGACACACGGGGCGGCTGACCTCCAACCCAACGCTCACCGATCTTCTCGATGAGGCCGAACAGCATCCTGTTGGCGGCGTCATGCGGGCGTGGCACCTGGTAGAGGACGCCTTGACACCGGCTGACCAGACCAGACCTCTTCCGCCCTACCTCCGGCTGCGGGACATGCATCGAGGGGGCGTTATCAACGATGACCTCCTCGCCCTTGCACGACGGCTACAGGACCTTCGGAACCGGGTAGTACATGGTCGGGTCATCCCCGACCCGCCCGAGGCACGGGAATTCGTAACCGCCGCATGGCGGCTAGCAGCTGCCCTCAACAATGTCGTCGCCAAACCCGGTTCGATGCCAACTGATGGAGACAGAGCCTCAGACCAGGTGGGGTAGGGGCTATGCCAGCTTGCGGTCCTCTCACCTTAGGCTTGCTCCATTAGGGAGCGTGACAACCGAGGAGGACATCATGACGGAGCCCACCCCGGAAGACCATCACGACGAAGGCCACGGAGGCCGCCCGCAGAACCCGGCGAAGAAGGCCATCGCGGCTAAGCTGGAGTTCGCCCCCAAGGTCACTGACAACGGCCGGTTGAACCACTCCGACTGCGGCCACGAGCACGGGGCCAGGGCCGGGTGCATCCTTCGCACAGCCACACCGGGAGCCTCCGCTCCTCTTGCTGGACGAGGGCTTCGAATTCCTCACCCTCGGCTTCTTCGATCTCGTCAGGGGTGAGGACTCAGATGGCCTCGCCGTCGACCACGACGTGTAGGTCGAGCACCCGTGCGGTCGCTGCCATCGGGCAGCCTTCTTCACCAAGGCCCGAGGGCGGACGGCCTTGCGTTCATTGCGACGGCCGACAGATCGAGTACATGTCCTCGATCAACAGCCAAGCGTCCGAGCGTGTACGTCACGCCGAACAGCGATTCGAGGTAAAGCTTGTACGCGGCCAGATCGCTTGCGTAGGCCGTGAAGTGGTACGGCATCAGCCAGACGGTGGTCGTTCACGACCTCGGGCATCGGGCGGGTGTACCCGGCCAGCAGATTCAGGAAGTGACGCTCACCGCCCCAAGATGCTCAGCAAGGTTTCCATGTAGCCGCAACGCCGCAACAGCAGACGGGCCGGCTGGGGTCCGAACCTGGACATGTAAAATTCCCATACTCCCATCGGAAGCACAGGGTGGTGACCGCTGATCAACCACACAGGCGGAGCCGGCCGATGACTCTCGCCATGCTCGACTATGACCGTCCATCTACCTCTGACCTAGGCGACCGCTGATCGCCCGACGGTATATCCAGGGCACCGCGTTGACGACCACGATCCCCCCAACACCTAGCTAGTCCGGCGGCTCAGAGTCCGTCACAGCCCGTAGCAGAGATGCACCCCGCGTGGATACCCGCCCCGTACGTGCCAAGCGCCTCCGAACGGACTCGAGGGCTCCTGTCACCGCTTCTTGCGGCGTCGGCGACGGCCCCACCGCCGGGGTACCAGCGGGGTCTGCTCATCGTCCGCTTGATCGTCATCCCCGGCGCATAGCTTGCCTACGATTTCGATCGCGTCCTTGCGGCGCTCCTGCCCCCCGAGCACACCGAAGAGCGTTGCGATGGTGAGGGGTGACTCAAGGAAGCGGCGGACCGCTCTGTACCCGAAGTAGGCCACCCCCAGCGGCACGAGGGCTTCCGAAGGCAGGTGATCGATAAGTTCCGAAGGCCAGGTTGGCACGTAGGGCTCCCGCTAGACGAGGGAGCGCGGATCTACACGGCCGCTAGCTCCCGAAAGACAAGGGATGGCAAGGTCTTTCGGGCACTTCCAGGCGCACGGCTGCGGTGGCTTTCGATCGAGTAGTCGACGTCGGCGGCCGCTAGCGCAGCATGCGTTAGCCTGACGCTCGTCCGGCCGAGCATCCGTCGGACGAGGACCAGTGCACGGCGCAGCAGTACGCGTCGGATGTCCGCGCCAAACGCAAGACCGCGACCCTCGTCCTCAACTGGCGTAACAGGGGCGGCAAGGGCTAGGGAGAGGGCCCAAAGCGCCGACGTCGACATCTTCGGGCGATAAAATCCGGACCAGCGTGCAGCCTGCTCTTGCTCAAGCCGCTCTAGCGTTGCAGGATCTCTTAGCTCCTGCTCGACCGCCGACAGCTTCTTCGAGATGGAGCGGTATAGCGCAGACCACCACGAGGCGCTAGCCCGCTTATGATCTGCGGCGCTCGCATCGTTGAACGCAGGCACAACTTCGACAGACGCATCGAGGGGTGTGAAGTCGATCTTAATTGACTCGTTGTTGGGCAAAGAACCAGCCCAGCCCCACGCACGTGCGATGGAGCCAGCGATCAGCCTGGTGACCGGCCTGTGATCAGGATAGGCATCGAACGTCGAACCGGTGGCCTTGTCGTAGTACCTGGACAGCTTGGTCGATAGCTGATTTGCCAGGAGACCGGCCAGGAGAGCAGTCTTGCCCACGCCGGGCTTCCCCAACAGGGACACCGCGTCCACGTCGCTGATCGGACGCACGGCCGTGAACCGCGCATACGAGCCAGCGATGTATTCCACGGGGATCAGAGTAGCGGGTCAATACGATCAAGCCCTCGTCCACCTCGCCAGCGCGGCCGGTGTGCGAAACGGTGTCACATCGCAGGCACGGAGCCCTGACCACCATCACGCGCCGTCTGCGCAGGTAGGTCGCCCTTCTCTTGAAGGCTCCCCAGCGAGGGGGTACAGACGCCCTGAACACCGGACTACGGCAGCGCCGCGGTCCAGCTGCGGCGGCTCAGCGGTCTTGGTTCGACAACTCGCGCACCCTTAGGCACGGCCGTAGTAGGCCGCTGCGTCTGTCGTCTGTCCGTCGTAGCGGTTGCACACGGCTCAACCGCATGTTGACGCCGGTGCGGCACCCGTCCCCGGTTGGTAGTGTTCTCACCTGCGGCTGACGGTTCGATGGGAGTGCCGGATGGGTCATTCTCATCCCCGACCGAGCGATCTAAGGACGTCACGTAACCCCGGTGTCTGTCTGCTGAGGATGGTCGGTCAGGATGCCTGGGTGCAGGTGATCACGGCGGCCCTCCCGGGGTGGATCTTTCCGTTCGCCGGGTTGCAGCCCGCACAGTTCCGCAGCCTGGTCAGGTTGTCGCTGAGCGCGGCGGTGAGGGCATCGCTGACGGCCGGCCGGGCCGGCAGTAGGCAGCCCTTGACCTGGCCGACAGGGTGTTGCTGGTGGCTGCGTACTGGCGCACGAACTTGACGATGCGCCAGATCGGGCCGCTGTTCGGGGTGTCGCACTCGGCTGCGCATCGGGTCATCGACGCCCTCGCGCCTTTGCTGGCCCTGGCGCCGGTGCGTAAGCGGCCGGTCGAGCAGATCGCGATCGTTGACGGGACGCCTATCCCGACCCGTGATCACCGCCTGGCCGGCCGGAGCAAGAACTACCGGTACTCGACGAACGTGCAGGTGGCTATCGACGCCTCCGCCCGTCTGGTCATCGCTGTCGGCGACCCGCAGCCGGGCAACCGCAACGACACGATCGTCTACCGCACCTCGGGCGTCGCCGAGACGTTGGACGGGCGGCCGGTGATGGCCGACGGCGGCTACCGCGGCAACCCCGAAGTGATCATGCCGTACCGCAAGCCGTCTGACGGCAGCGAACTGCCGGACTGGAAGCAAGCCCTCAACGTCGAGCACCGCACCGTCCGAGCAGGGGTTGAACATGCCCTGGCCAGGATGAAGTGCTTCAAGATCCTGCGCGACTATCGCCGTGCTGGCCACACATTGTCCGACGCCGCTTCCGGCATCGCCAACCTCCACAACATCATCCTCGCCGGCTGACCACCAAGCCGGCACAAGGCAACGCCTTCACCCAGTTACGACACGCCCCTTAGGCGATCCTCAACGGAACGAATTGGTCGGCCCCGCACATCGTGGCCATCGTGGCGGCGCTCGTGGCAGCTGGTGGTATCACCACTTTGGCGCGACAGCGGAATCGGTGACAGCGTGCCGAGGCGAAGCGGTAGGCGGCAGCCTGAGCGACGCTACTGGTCGGCTTCTGCTCGTTGCTGACGGAGATCGCGTTCCATAAGGGTCACTATGGTGTTCCCCTTGAGAACACTCCCTGTCTCGGCCTGGACCGAAGCGCCCCTGAAGTGTAGGCACGCTAAGTTGGCGACGCCGGGAGGGTTTGCCGCCCATTCGCATTTGGGACACAGGTCGGGTTGCCTATTTAATTTGCTGGCCTGTGGAGCATCCGATGAGGACCTGAGCCTGCGGTACACGGTAGGAAACCGATGCTCTATCCCCTGAGCTACGGGGGCGCGAATGGTCAGTGTAACGACCTGCGGGTCGACCCGCGTTGGCAGGGAGTGGAGTGACCCTCGTTGACCGGCGTTGACCCGGCGAGTCACACCGGCCGACGACCACACGCCGACCACACCAGGCGGGGTCAGCGACCAGATCGTTGACCCCGATCAACCTGAAGTGGCGCGGATTGACCCGGGCTGCTTCCCGCTGGAGACTACACGGCGACCACATCATCAAGATCAATGAGGGCCTATCGGGCGGGCCCCTACCCCGCACCCAACTCCTGATCGGCCCCTCGCGTCTGAGACATCCACCCGCGATGTTCGTGTTCGACAAGTTGTAGAAGCCGGTCACGGTATGCCTCCCACGCTGTCAAGGTTCCGGTGACAAGCATGCTGAGGGAGAGAATGACAAGTTGTCGTACCCTCGGCCGGGGCCGAGGGCTGAGCATGACGGTACTGGCTTGTTGCCACATCGGGTCGGCCTGCAGCGTCCGAATCATCTTTGCGTCGAAGCGGTTGAGGGGTCCAAGGTCGGGACGGGATCCCGCGATGTCCAGAGCCCCGACTAGGAGAACAATCGCTTGGTAGAGGCCGATGATGGCGATGGCCTGGACCGCGCGGCTCAGCGTCTCGATGCTGGCCGTGGCGGCGACCCGGCGCAGAGTCCTCAGCGACAGCGCCTCGGCGACGCGGCCGAGCGGGTCCTCGCCGAGCAACTCCGCGTCGCGCTGAGCGCGCCGTATTTTCTCACGCTGTCGGTCCGTTATCCCGAACAGTCCGAAGATTTCGATTACGTCGTCGGCCAATGCCTCATCACCGTGGCTGAAGGCATGCATGAAGCCCTCGGCAGCCGCCCGCCGCCTGTCGGATGGCAGGTCGGGGGCAGGGTCCTGCCCGTCAAACGCGGCAATGAGATCCTGCCAGGTTACCGTCCGAAGTTCTCGGGCAGCCCGGTCCGCGATGGTGTGGCGCGTTTGCCATGCCTCATCGGTGTTGCCAAGGTCGGCGCCGGTGAGACGGGCCAGATCGTCCAGCACGGCCTCGAACGCCTGGCGGGCGTCGTGTTCGTCTACTGGTTGGCCCATTGCGAGGCGTTCGATTACGTGGGTGCCCATGCGACGCGATCCGCGTCGGGAGCCGTTTGCCAGGGCGATCGCCATGTTGAGGGTCGGCTCGTCGGGCTCTTCGGAGGCGACCCCTCGGCCTCGACCGAGGCCGCGCCGCGTTGGACGTGGCAGGGCGCCGCTGGCACGCCACCGCTCGATTTGGTACTGGGACACCCGCACCCCGCGCTGGGCTAGGGCGTCAATGAGAGCGGCGGTGGCGCCGCCTACCGGTCCACGGGGCATCGGCCCACGTTACAACCCCGCGAACTTCGCTTCTGCACAGAATTCTGTGTGTGGCGTAATCAGTTCCGGCAAGTCCACTCGCACGGGCTCGCGCTGGGGTTGGGGCGTGCGTAATGAGGGGGCAACATGACGGCTAGCGAGGCGGCGGCAATGTCGGTGATCGGAATAATGATCGGGTTGTGCTGCCTGGTAACGATCTGCCTTCGCGGCACCTCGCCGCGCGAGCGGCCCGGGATCTTGCGAGCACTCGCGGAGGTGATGGGAAGTGTGTGGCCCTGGGGTGGACCCGGTCATAAGTCGAGCATCGACCGGGGTGCGCTTGGACGCTTGAGTGAGGAGCGACCGCAACTGGCGCGACGACGAGGCGCTAACCGACCTCGGGCAGTTCGAGTGGGCGACGCGGCGGACCCAAGCTGACTCACGGTGCGGCCGTTTGCTGCGGGCTACTCCCCGTCTGACTGAACTGCGGGTGGGGCATCGTCACGCTCCAGCGCGGCACCCACCGTTTGGAGATCCTCGATAAGGCCTGCCCACTGCTGACGAATGACCGGATCGGCGAACTCAGGAAGGTTGTGCCGCATCACGTCGCGGACCTGCGGCCACACGCGGGTAAAGGCTGGTGACCAGCTCGCCTCCGCCAGCTTGGCGCGGAGCGCCTGGAGGAACTCGGTCGCGGCGGGCATGGATGCGGCGAGTCGTGCAGACGGATGGATCACTGTCAGCCCGTCGTCGACCTGAAGCTGGCCTACGGCGTTGAGGAAGGCCCCTTCGACAGCGCCTTGACGGTAGGCCGTCGGCCAGCGGGCATCGTTTTCGTCCCGGACAGGTGCAGTCAGCCCTTCCTCGCGTACGAGGAACGTCCCCCGCGAGGCGCGTTGTCCAACCGCAACACCAAGGCGTCGCTGGTCGTCCTGGCCGAGGCCGGGAATGTTGGCTTGGAGGAGCCGTTCGGCGAGTTCACCGCTGTGAAAAACGTCGTGCTGTAGGTCGTTCAACAGCGGGGCCAACGCCCCAGCGAGTAGGTGTTCCAGGCGCCGCAGCGCCCATCGTACCCAGACCAGCGCGCCGTCGAGCGCGAGCAGGACCGTCTCGTCCTCGACGGCGGGAACGTGTGCACGGCCGTGGCCGGTGCCGTAATCATTGCGCAAGTCACGGAGCCGATTCGCCATCTTCTTCGCGTCTGATGCGACGCCGAGAGCGGTCTGGCTTAATACTGCAACGGCAGTAGGCGAATCGAGTTCGGTTCGTGTTCGTTGGTCTGCCTGTGACGGACGTTGATGTCGATCAGTGGCATGGGGAGTTGGACCGGTTGCATGCGCGGATCGGGCCTCGGTCTCGGCGGTCGGAGCCGCGGCTGCGGGTGCGTCAGTACCTGTGTGGGCTGGTGTCGGGTCTGGGCCGTAAGAATGGCTGGACCCTGGCTGAGCAGGCCGGTGATGTGTCGCCGGATGGTATGCAGCGGTTGTTGCGGTGGGCGGACTGGGACGTTGACGCGGTCCGTGACGACGTTCGGGACTACGTGATCGAGCACCTCGGTGACCCGGCCGGTGTGCTGATCGTCGACGACACCGGGTTCGTGAAGAAGGGCACCCGGTCGGCCGGGGTGCAGCGCCAGTATTCGGGCACCGCTGGTCGGACGGAGAACTGCCAGGTCGGAACATTCCTGGCCTACCGGTCGGCGAAGGGCCACGTGCTGATCGACCGGCAGCTTTACCTGCCGGCGTCGTGGACCGATGACCGGGACCGGTCGGGCTGCGGGGATCCCGGACGAGGTGCAGTTCGCCACGAAGGTGCAGATGGCCCGCCAGATGCTGGCCCGCGCCCTGGACGCTGGGGTGCCGGTGGGGTGGGTGACGATGGACGAGGCCTACGGGCAGTCGAAATCCCTGCGGGTGTGGTTGGAACACCGGGATGTGGGTTATGTGGTCGCGACCCGCCGCAACGACGACATGATCACCACCGCGATGGGCACCGCCCGGGCGGACAAGTTGATCGCCGCCCTGCCGGCCCGAGCGTGGTGCCGGCTGTCCGCTGGCGCCGGTGCGCACGGCCCGCGCGAGTACTGGTGGGCGCGGGTGCCGGTGCGGATCTGCTGGCAGCCCGGCCGGGGGCACTGGCTCCTGGCCCGGCGCAGCATGACGACCGGCGAGATCGCGTACTACGTCTGTTACGGACCCCGCCGAACCCGGCTGGTCGACCTGGCCCGCATCGCGGGGGCGCGGTGGGCGATCGAGGAGTGCTTCCAACAGGCCAAGAACGAAGCCGGCCTCGACGAGTACCAGGTCCGCGACTGGCGAGCCTGGTACGCCCACATCACCCTGTCCATGGCCGCCCACGCCTGGCTGTCCGTGGCCCGATCCCTTACCGCAAAAGGGGAACCAGCTCCGACGACGACATGATGATCGGCTACACCGTACCGGAGATCCGAAGACTGCTCACCGCACTCGCAGTCCGATCAACGCACCCAACAGAGCACGTCTGGGCCTGGTCCCGATGGCGCAGACGACGCCAACACCAAGCCCGAACCTGCCACTACCGACGACACGGCTACCCCTGACCATCTGCCGTTGCAGTATTAGAGGGGTCAGCACTCGGGCCGGTGGCGCTTCCGGTCGTTGATCACGTGCCTCATCGCCGTCGGTCTCAACGGACAGCCCTCATCGAACCAAGACCAAAGCACTCAAATTGGCAGATCGGTAAGCGCAATTGATGCGTGGGCTATTCGCCGCGACTTGCCTTGGGTAATCGCGAAGTTGCGTGGTCGCCCGCGTGTGGAGCGTGCCATGTCGACGGGAAGATCCGGCCGGGTGGCTCCCGGCCGGGCCATGGTCACTCGTCGCCGCTCGTCAGACGGAACGCGTCCCTGATCTTTTCGTTGCGAAGCGGCACGTACGCGCCCTCGACAAACCGGCCGCCCTCAAAGATCTTTATGAACGCGGCCGACGTGTCCTCGCTGAGCAGCGAGGAGTTAACCTCCAGCATCCGATTGACGGTGTCCGTGAGGTCGGCGGCGGAGAGCTTTGCTAGTGCGGTTCGGATTTCCAGTGGCGCCTCAGTGTCCTTAACGCAAGCGTGGGACAGCGCTCGGATCTGGTCTGCGATGAAAGCCGCGGCAATCATGATCATCGCGATCCGCCGTTGTGCTTCCTCGCTGCTCATACCTGCTCGGAAGTCCTCCAGCGCCAGCTCCACCTGCTGCGTAAAGCTGGTCTCGGCGTCGCTATCCAGGGCCGGCTGGCTATCAGCCTCGCCGCTGAGCTTTGATCTCAGACCGTTGATCCAGCCCTTGATGTGCGGCGCGGCCTTCACCGTGAGGATGGTGCCACCGACCGCGACCGCACCGGCCGCGAAGCCAATCACTACGTGCTTAAGTTTGGCCTGCTTGAGCAGCTTCGCGATCTCCTCGTCGGCCGACAGCAGGTCTGCTCGTCCGAGGTTTCGGGCGGCGTCAAAGGTGTTCGTGCTGAAGGCACCGATGTTCCTAGCCGATGCCGCGAGGTCGTGACCTGCATCGACGATGACCCGGTAGAAGTCAGGCATATATCTTCACGCGCCGCACTGTACTGACTATTCGGCGCCCGGACCGACCGGAATGTCGCCTCGCAGCGTGATCCGGTGCACGCTCCGCCCAACAGCCAGCAACCTCGAACGCAGCGCGGCATGCGTGTGAACGAGGCGACGCCGATCACGTCGTTGTCATCACGGCCCAGTCTCTCCTGCCGCGTCGGCGACTTGCACGGCCGCGGAGGCTTTCGTAGCCACATTCTAGGATTCCGCGTAGAAGCTAGAGCCTCCACTCATCGGCAAGCAGATCCGTGTCCGCGTCATGGTCGACATGATGTGGTGCGATACGGCACCGACAACAGGCCGGCCGTCACCACACAAGGCCCGTTCGGAAGCCGTGGAACTGCCGCACATCGTGTTCCTTGTGGTGGTTCGCCGGAAGCCGGCCGGGATGGTCCTGCCGGTGCCAGCGGCACCGGCATGGGGGCGGATGGTCAGCGGTCCGAACTCGTCGAAGGCGAATGTCCGAGCAGGGAACTGAGCGGTGACCTGCTCGATGCGCGCCAGTTTCGCCTCCCGCTGCGGGTCGGTGGACTCCTTCCACGTCTTCGTCCGCTGGAAGCTGATCTCATACTTGTGCAGCAGTACCCGCAGCCGTTCCCGCCCGATCTGGACCCGCCGCAGCCCCTTGCTGTAAGCGAGCCAGTCGGCCAGCTTGCGCAAGCTCCACCGGGTGAACGGCCCTCCAGCTTCCCGGGGCGGGTGGTGGCCGTCGCGACGATGAACCGCTCGTCGTCCTCAGTGATCCGGCGGGGACGGCCACCCGCCCACTGAGGGTCCAGGCTGGCCAGGCCCATCTGATTGAACCGGTGGATCGCCTGCCGCACCGTGTCCTCATCGGCTTGGACCAGCCGGGCGCTCGCCGCCACGGTGTTCCCACCCGCCGAAGCCAACACCACCATCCCCGGCGCAACCGAGTCGGTGAACCCGTTCCGCGTCGCACGATCTGTTGCAGCCGCTGACCCCCATGATCACTCAGTCGGCGTACCCGAACTGGTTCTGCCATCCCAACAGCCTGAATCGACGGGCCCCACCAACTACGAACCTCGACCCGGCGTGTCAACCCACCCAGCCAACGTTCCGGGTCGGAGTACTAGCATCGTCGACCGAGGAGCGGATGGGCCGTCGACTGCGCGGTACGCCCGCTGTTCCCGCCGGGCTCGCATTCCGCGCTCGGGCACGCCCCCTCGGCGAGTGCGAATCGATGTTCTACGCTCAGCACCAGCCCCGCGACCCGCTGGCGTCGTCCTGAAGTCTTCACAGACCCCGGCGCGGTTGGTTCGGCCGCGTGACCAAGGAAGGAGCTGGCCCCTTGGGGGACGAGACCAACGTACTCGACCAACTGATCGGACAGATTGCGGATGAGGCGCTACGAGCGCGCCTTGCCCGCGAGGTCGAGTTGCTCCGTGGTTCCCGACGGTTCGGTTTGGTCTTCGATCGGCATCTTCCCGAGTCCGTACGCCTCGTCGAGCACCCGATCCGCAAGGGCGTCAAGGTCACCCTCCGCGATGAATCGACTTCCGACTCCTGGCGCGTGCTTGGCTTCACCGATCCCAGCAGGACCACCGCCGTCCTCGACGGCGACGGCGGTCAGCGGGACGCGGACGACCTCGTCGTGATCCGCGAGTTCGGGGAGGCCGTCTTTCCTGGTCTCCGCAGCGTCGAGCGCATACAGAAAGGTCCGGCCGACGCGCCCTGGCATACCGTCATCAACGGCGAAAATTACCACGTGCTTCAGGCGCTCCGAGTCACCCACCGGAGCAGGGTCGACCTAATTTACATTGACCCGCCCTACAACACCGGAAACGACGGTTGGATCTACAACGACCGTTATGTCGACACCAATGACCGCGCCAAGTCGAGCAAGTGGCTATCTTTTCTGGAGCGCCGCCTGATCATCGCCCGTGACCTCCTCAAGGAGACCGGGGTCATCATCGCGGCGATCGGCGATGAGGAGCATCACCGGCTGCGCATGCTGCTCGACCAGGTCTTCGGTCCGCAGAATTTTCTTTCCGACGTTGTTTGGCAGGGCGGGCGCAAGAACGACTCCCGTTACGTCTCGAACGGCGCGGACTACATGCTCATCTACGCCCGCGACGAGACTGCGCTTTCATCGGCGGGGATCCGCTGGTTCGACCGAAAGCCCGGGGTAGACGACGCGCTTGCCGCGGCGAGTCGGGCATGGGCAGAGTCGGGCGGTGATCAGGACGTCGCCCAGAAGACCTTCCGTTTGTGGCTGCGCGAGCATCGGTCGTCGCTCGCCGACGGGGTGGCCCGCTACAACGCCATCGATTCGAGCGGACGGGTCTACTTCGCCGGCGACCTGAGTAGCCCGAATCCGCGACCGAACCTGCAGTACGACGTCCCCCACCCGACAACTGGGGAACCTGTCAAGAGACACCCGAACGGCTGGCGGGTGAGCCCAGAAGTGATGGACCGTCTGATCGCCGAGGACCGCATCCTTTTCGGCGTCGATCACACCTCCACGGCATACTTCAAGCGATTCCTCGCGGATCAGACGGACGAAACGGTCGGCTCCGTCTTCGAGCGGGACAGGCGAGCCTCGCGGGCACACCTGAAGTCGATCCTGGGCGACGCGCGGTTCCCCAACCCCAAAGACCATGAGGTCTTGAAACGGTGGATCCGGATCGCCGGCTCGGATGATGCCGTGATCCTGGACTTCTTCGGTGGGTCCGGAACCACCACCGAGTCGGTCATGCGCTTGAACGCCGAGGATGGCGGCACCCGCCAGTCGATCCTCGTGACCAACAACGAAGTCGGGGCCAGGCAGGCGAAAGTCCTACGCAAGGCCGGCTACCATCCGGGCGACGCCGAATGGGAGACAAACGGGGTCTTTCAGTACGTCACTCGGCCTCGCATCGGCACCGTCGTGACGGGCACCCGACCGGATGGGTCCAAGTACTCCGAAGGTCTGCCGGCGAACGTCGAAATGTTCGACCTCACCTACCTCGATCCCGGAATGGTTCGCCGCGGACGCGAGTTCCAAGCCATCGCGCCCCTGCTGTGGTTCGAAGCAGGTGGCCAGGGCGAACGTATCGACGAGATCAGCGAGGTGGGCTGGTCACTCACCCCCCACTACGGTGTGCTCTTCACCATCGACGCCCTCGCGCCCTTCGCGTCCGCTGTCACCGAAGCGGCGAAGAACGGTGCGCCTCCAAGAGTCGTGTTCATCGTGACCGACTCACCGGTGGAGTACCAGACGGCCGCGGAGCGGCTCCCGATCGGTGTCGAGACGGTTCGGCTCTACCAGGACTACTTGTCGAACTACACGATCAACGTCGAGGAAGGCGTCCGGTGAGGTTTTCCCTGGAGGAGTACCAGCAGACCGCCGTCGACCGCCTTCTCACCCAGATATCGAAGGCGCGTCGCGATTTCGCCGACGACGGCGAGCGCAGCGCCGTAGGCCTCACCGCCCCGACCGGTGCCGGGAAAACGGTGATCGCCACGGCGGTGTTGGAAGGCCTGTACCACGGCACCTCGACACGCGAGGCCGAGCCGAACCTCACCATCCTCTGGGTGACCGACGACCGATCGCTGAACACCCAGACGATCGGGAAGATCCTGCAGGCGTCCGGCGGGAAAATAGACGTGTACCGGATCCGGTTCTTGGGCGACACCGACGCCCGAACGCTGGAGCCGGGGTACATTTACTTCGTCCACATCCAGGCGCTGCAGCGCAACTCGACCCTTCACGCCGTGCGAGGTGACGGGTCCCGGTCGGACCGGCGCACGTATGGGGCGTGGGAGATGATCGCGAACACCGTCCGCGAACGCGGCCAAGACTTCGTGGTGGTCTGGGACGAGGCCCATCGGGGGTCTGGCACGTCGTCGAGTGAGCGCAACACGATCGCGGGCACGATCGTCAACGGAGGCACTACCAACGTGGGCAGCCAACAGCCGGCTGCCTCCGTCGTCGTCGGTATCTCCGCCACGCCGGAGCGGTTCCGCGCAGCGATGTCGGCCGCCGGCCGGACACTGCGCCTGGTCGATGTACCGCCGGCAGATGTCCGCGAGTCCGGGCTGTTGAAGGATCGGATCTTGATCCGCAACATCGCTGAGGACCAGGCGGCCGACAATACTATGCTGGCGCTGGCCGTCGCGGACCTCAAGGCGTCCGACGACGCCTGGCGGGCACACCACGCCGCCACCGGGGACCGGCTGGTCCAGCCACTTCTGGTGGTCCAGGTCGAACCGAAGGTTACTGACGGCCGCCTGAACGAGATCCTGACGACCATCGAATCCGCCTGGCCCGAGCTGACCGACTTCGCGGTGGCGCACGCCTTCGGTGACCCACACGGCCCACTCCAGGTCGGCGACCGAATCGTGCGGTACCTGGCCCCGGAGGCCATCTCCAGTGATGACCGCGCCCGGGTAGTGCTGTTCAAGTCCGCGCTCACCACCGGCTGGGATTGCCCCCGAGCCGAGGTGTTGGTGTCGTTCCAGGATAAGGAGTCCTACACCGAGATCGCCCAACTGATCGGCCGGCTGGTCCGTACCCCGTTGGCCCAGCGCATGGAAGGCGGCGACGACCGGCTGAACGAGGTGGCCGCCTACCTACCCGGATTCAAGACCGAACATGTGACCCGAGTGGTCAACGCGCTCACCGAGGACGAGACCGTCCAGGTCGAGGTCCTCATCGCCCCTGAGATCTGTGTCCGATCCGCCGAGGTGCCCAGCGCCGTGTTCGAGCTCCTGGACTCCGTGCCGTCCTTTGAACGGCCACGGGGCGCGTTCACCACCCGCACCGCGCAGCTGATGAAGCTGGCCGCCGCGTTGAACGAACACCACCTCCTCAGCAACGCCTCAAGCAAGGCCAAGCAGTGGATCGTCGACCAGCTCCGCGCCGCCGACACGCAGCGACAGGAAGAGGTCGACGCCAAGGTCGCCGACATCCTGACCCTCACCGTCGGCACACTCACCGTCGGAATGGGCGCCGACATCACCACCGAGACCGCGATCGCCGCGGTCGCCACCGCCGAGCGCGACCTTGATAGCTACTTCGGCCGCGCCGAGCGCGTCCTACCCGATGGCTCAGCGTCCTGGTACTACAACGACCTCTGTGACCGCGGCATGGACGAGGTCGAGGGCGGCGTGCGACTCGCCGCGATGGCAGCCCTCGGATTCAAGGCCGTCGTCGAGAGTAAGGCATCCGAGCAGATCCAGACCTGGCGCGACATGCACGCCTCCGCCGTGGCCCGGAAGCCGCGCAGTGTCCGCAACCTCATCGAACCGCTCTGGTACCTGGGGCCCTCATCGACGCACCCGAGCACGGTCGAGGCCCGCGAAACCTACCCGGCATCCACCCAAAAAGCCGTTGGCGATGAGACCAGGACCATCCCCACCTACGGCAAGCACCTCTACGTCATCCCCGACGGTCGACCGAACGCCGGCAAGTTCCCCGTCGACACCAGCAGATCGACCTGGGAACGCCAGGTACTCGAACGCGAGATCGACGCCGAGTCCCTAGTCGGGTGGTACCGCAACCCGAGCTCGGGGCGCCATGCCCTCGCAGTGCCGTACGAGTTCGGCGAAAAGGCGCTGCTGATGCACCCCGACTTCCTCTTCATCCACCGAGACGGGCCGGACCTCGTGATCGACATCATCGACCCGCACCGTCACGACCTCGCAGACGCTGCCCCAAAGTGGGAGGCGCTGGCCCGGTACGCGCGAACACACCCAGAACACCTGCGGCGGGTCCTCGCCGTCATCATCACCACCGCAGGCGAGATGCGCGCCCTCGACCTCACCACAGACGGGATCGCCGAGGAGATCGCGCATGCGACCAACAAAAAGCGAATGGAAGCGGTATTCGCCAGCCGGGGATTCGCCTACTGACCCTGATCACCTTCCGCGGGGGGCTGACCGCCCTCAACATCCGAGCCCCCGGCCCGGCGCTGTGGGCCGGTTGAACAACCAACCTGCAACGCATTTGCGACTCGACACCGCAGCTCAATGCGGGTGCAATCCCAGCTCAAGGCGCCTCGGATGTCTCGTCGTGGTGCAGGTGTATCTCCTGCCGGGGCACGTCACAGAACTGCAAACGCGAAACGTGACCGGTCAGTCACTGATCGTGGAAGCCAGTTTCGGGTTCGAGTAGACGATCAAGGATGCCCCGGCCGAGCGGCCGGGCATGGAAATCAGAGATACCTCAAGGCTGGCACACGTCTTCAGGCGTCTGTCACATGAACGAGGGCAGACCCGTTCGCCCAACGGAGGGATTGCTCGACGCGCTCGTGTGCCTCGCCGAGCTCATGACCGATCACATGTCAAGCGCTCGGTATCGCGTCACACGCGCTGAAACCGGCCCAAGGCCATGCCGAGGCCGGCAAGCCGCCGCATGACATTGGACGGGGCGTCCGCCAGACGGTAATGCGGCCCGTCCTGGAAGGCACCGCGGACAAGATCGTGCGTCAACAGTTGGAGACACTCGTCGATCGCGGCTTTAGTGGGTCGGGGGTTCATTGACCTGAGCGCATACGAGATGTTCTCCCGGCTGATCGCGCCACCCTTGAGCGGTTCCTCGTCGTTGGCCTCGTTGTACAGCAGATCCATCAGGCGGGTGATCAGATCGATGGATCGTTCGGCGCCGTTGTACTGCTCCTCGATGTCGGTGAGGTCGTCACCGGTCCGCTCGAACAGCACACGGAGTTCGGTTAGGGTGAGTGGACTGATCTGATGCCTACCGAGCAGGGCCGCGAGGTCGTCGACGGTCAGTCAGCGTGAAGCCGTTGTTGACTGCCCATTCTTGGATGCGGCCGCCGAAGCCGGGACCGACGATCAACCCGTAGTCGGCGAGGTGCTTACGCTGGTGGTCCTTGAGCGCGTCAAACTTGATGCTGTTTTCCGCGACCATCCCGGTGGCCGAGGACTTCACCTCGACGATGGCTTGGTACCGCTCGGTTGCGGCCAGCTCGGCTGTCAGCAGCACGTCCGTCCGGCCGCTGCCGCCGAGATGCTCCGCGCGGAACCCGAGGAAGCGGAACGTGGTCGCCACAGCTGCCTCGAACTCCTCGCTCGCGTCGCTACGGTATGCGCATGCGCGTAGTTGACCCGCGAGCGTCTCCGCAGTGGCCGGCGGTTCGTCGGCGTTGACGGCCTGCTCGTCGGGCGCTCCATCGACGCGTTCGCCGAGCAGCTCCGACAACGGCAGCTCAGCGGCGAGCAAGCGACCCAACTCTGTGGTGCGATATCGCATCCAGTCGATCCGCTCGACTAACTTGATCTTTAACCTGCGGGGCGGTGGCATCGACCCCGGCTGATCATGGGGACAGCCCTTGGTCGATCATTCCTCTTGTCTAGGGAAGAAGATCG
>NZ_JBIDCQ010000018.1:0-41408 GCF_043204655.1 Micromonospora sp. NPDC047762
GGATCGCCACCCGCGGCTACGCCACCAGCTGACCCAACCCGAACCACATGACCGAAGGGCCGGACCCCACCACGGGGCCCGGCCCTTCGGCATGATCAGTCAAAGATCAGTGCTCGGTGCCCGCGCGGACCGGATCGACGTCAGAGGCCACCGCAGGCGACTGACCGTCGGAGGCCACCTCCACGCCGGACGCGCTGTCGGTCGACGTGACGCGGTGGGCGCGGCGGCGCAGCCACCAGGTGCTGCCGAGCCCGGCGAGCACCGCGAGGACCAACCCGGCCCAGGAGATGTCCTTCAGCCAGTGTTCGGCCGCCTTGCCGACCGAGTAGAGCAGGTACGTCGTGCCGAAGGCCCAGACCAACCCGCCGGCCGCGTTCGCCAGGAGGAAGCGGCGGTACGGCACGTGCAGCGCACCGGCGAGCGGCCCGGCGAGGATCCGCAGCAGTGCCACGAACCGACCGAAGAAGACCGCCCAGACGCCGTGCCGCGCGAAGCTCTGTTCGGCACGGGCGAGTTGCGCCGGGCCCAGGTGCTTGGGGAACCGTCTGCCCAGTCGAGCGAGGAGGGGGCGACCGCCGCGTCGGCCGACGGCGTACCCGACGGAGTCGCCGACGATGGCGCCGAACGCCGCGGCGCTGGCCACCCACTCCGGCTCCACCACTCCGGTGGCGGCGAGCAGGGCGGAGCTGACGAGCACGATCTCTCCGGGCAGCGGGACGCCCATGCTCTCGACGCCGATCACGCCGGCGACGATGAGGTAGACCACGCCCGGAGGCAGGGCCGAGAGCCAGTGCTGGACGTCGACCACTCGGCACCCCTTCCGATCCGGCCTCCGACCCTACCCTGGGACCTGGTGAACCGGCGTGCTCGCGGACACCGCCCAGCCGCCATTCAGGCTCAGCCGCGGGAGTCGAGGGCTGGCGTCAGCCGGCGAGCGGGGCGACGAACTCCAGCCGGTTGCCGTGCGGGTCGTGAGTATGGAAGCGGCGCATCCCGGGCAGTTCGTCGTCACCCCAGACGACGTCGTACCCGGCGTCGAGCAGCCGGCCGGCAAGCATGTCGAGGTCGGGGCGGAGCAGGGCAGGGTGTGCCTTGCGGGCGGGGCGGAAGTCGTCTTCGACGCCCAGGTGCAGTTCGGCGTCGTACCCGATGAACCAGCAACCGCCGCGGGCGGCGAGGGCCGGGGGTTTGGGTTTCTCGACCAGGCCGAGCAGGCCAGCGTAGAAGGCGCGCGAGACCTCCTCGGTGCCGCGCGGACAGGCCAGCAGTACGTGGTGGATCATTGCGGTACCTCCTGTCTCGAACCCTGGCACTCGCTTGCACATATAGCAAGACGGACGTACGGTTTTGTTGGAAGCGGATTCGGGCGGTAAGTGTCACCTAACCTCGGCGGCACCCCGGCCGGTGCGACAGACTGCTCAGGACTACTCACGGTCGCTGGTGTGAAGGAGTACGACGTGGCGAGCCTCGACACCTTCGGTGCGAAGACCCAGCTACGCGTCGGAGACGCGAGCTACGAGATTTTCAAGATCGACAAGGTGGACGGCCACGCGCGGTTGCCGTACAGCCTGAAGATCCTGCTGGAGAACCTGCTGCGGACCGAGGACGGCGCGAACATCACCGCCGACCACATCCGCCAGCTCGGCGGGTGGGACTCCACCGCCGCCCCGAGCGTGGAGATCCAGTTCACCCCGGCGCGGGTCCTGATGCAGGACTTCACCGGCGTGCCCTGCGTGGTCGACCTGGCCACCATGCGCGAGGCAGTACGTGACCTGGGCGGCGACGCCACCAAGGTCAACCCCCTCGCCCCGGCCGAGCTGGTCATCGACCACTCGGTCATTGCCGACCTGTTCGGCCGCGAGGACGCGTTCGCCCGCAACGTCGAGCTGGAGTACGAGCGCAACAAGGAGCGCTACCAGTTCCTGCGCTGGGGTCAGACCGCGTTCAACGAGTTCAAGGTCGTCCCGCCGGGCACCGGCATCGTGCACCAGGTCAACATCGAGTACCTGGCCCGCACCATCATGGAGCGCAACGGCCAGGCGTACCCGGACACGGTGGTCGGCACCGACTCGCACACCACGATGGTCAACGGCCTGGGCGTGCTGGGCTGGGGCGTCGGCGGCATCGAGGCCGAGGCCGCGATGCTCGGCCAGCCGGTCAGCATGCTGATCCCCCGGGTGGTGGGTTTCAAGCTCTCCGGTGAGATGCCGGCCGGCACCACCGCCACCGACCTGGTGCTGACCATCACCGAGATGCTGCGCAAGCACGGTGTCGTTGGCAAGTTCGTCGAGTTCTACGGCCCCGGCGTGAGCGCGGTGCCGCTGGCCAACCGCGCCACCATCGGCAACATGTCCCCGGAGTACGGCTCCACCGTGGCGATCTTCCCGATCGACGCGGAGACGATCCGCTACCTGGAGCTGACCGGCCGGGACGCCGCGCAGGTCGCGCTCGTCGAGGCGTACGCCAAGGAGCAGGGTCTCTGGCACGACCCGGACGCCGAGCCGGACTACTCCGAGCGCCTGGAGCTGGATCTCGGCACCATCGAGCCGTCGCTCGCCGGCCCGAAGCGCCCGCAGGACCGGGTGCCGCTGGGCAGCGCCAAGACGCTGTTCCGCTCCGCGTTGACCGACTACGTGGCCGACGACTCCGTCGGTGAGCGCGACCTCAAGCCGGGTGTCCCCCGCGAGGAGCTGCCGCGCGGCGCCAACGGCCCGGCCGACGAGGCCAGCGCCGAGTCCTTCCCGGCCAGCGACCCGCCGGCCAACGAGTTCAGCGACCCGGCCGACGAGCCGCGTGACCTGGAGACCGCGGCGGTTGGCGCGGGCGGCCGGGCCAGCAACCCGGTCCGGGTCACGGGCAGCGACGGCGTGGAGTACGAGCTGGACCACGGCGCAGTGGTGATCGCCGCGATCACCTCCTGCACCAACACGTCCAACCCGCAGGTGATGATCGGTGCCGCGCTGCTGGCCCGCAACGCGGTGGAGAAGGGCCTGTCCCGCAAGCCGTGGGTGAAGACCACCCTGGCGCCCGGGTCGAAGGTCGTCATGGACTACTACGAGCGCGCCGGCCTCACCCCGTACCTGGACAAGCTCGGCTTCAACCTGGTCGGCTACGGCTGCACCACGTGCATCGGCAACTCGGGCCCGCTGCCCGAGGAGGTGTCCGCTGCGGTCAACGAGCACGACCTGTCGGTCGTCTCGGTGCTCTCGGGCAACCGGAACTTCGAGGGCCGGATCAACCCGGACGTCAAGATGAACTACCTGGCGTCGCCGCCGCTGGTGGTCGCCTACGCCCTGGCCGGCACCATGGACATCGACCTGGCCAACGAGCCGATCGGTGAGGACTCCGAGGGCAACCCGGTCTACCTGCGCGAGATCTGGCCGAACAGCGCCGAGATCCAGGACGTCATCGCCCAGGCGATCGGCGCCACCGGTTTCAGCGCCGCGTACGCCGATGTCTTCGCCGGCGACGAGCGGTGGCAGTCGCTGCCGACCCCGACCGGCGACACCTTCGCCTGGGAGAACGACTCCACCTACGTGCGTAAGCCCCCGTACTTCGAGGGCATGCAGCAGGAGCCGAGCCCGGTCGTCGACATCTCCGCCGCACGGGTGCTGGCCAAGCTGGGTGACTCGGTGACCACCGACCACATCTCGCCGGCCGGCGCGATCAAGGCGGACTCCCCGGCCGGCACGTACCTGGCCGAGCACGGTGTGCCGCGCCACGAGTTCAACTCGTACGGTTCCCGCCGGGGCAACCACGAGGTGATGATCCGGGGCACGTTCGCCAACATCCGGCTGCGCAACCAGCTGGTGCCCGGGGTGGAGGGTGGCTTCACCGTCAACCACCTCACCGGCGAGCAGACCTCGATCTACGACGCCTCGATGGCCTACCAGGAGGCTGGCATCCCGCTGGTCATCCTGGCCGGCAAGGAGTACGGCTCGGGCTCGTCGCGGGACTGGGCGGCCAAGGGCACGATGCTGCTGGGCGTCCGGGCGGTCATCGCCGAGTCGTACGAGCGGATCCACCGCTCCAACCTGATCGGGATGGGCGTACTGCCGCTCCAGTTCCCGGTGGACGTCACCGCCGAGTCGCTCGGCCTGACCGGCACCGAGACGTTCACCATCACCGGGGTGACCGCCCTGAACGACGGTGATACCCCGCGCACCGTGCAGGTCAGCACCGACACCGGCGTGGAGTTCGACGCCGTGGTGCGGATCGACACCCCCGGTGAGGCGGACTACTACCGGCACGGCGGCATCCTGCAGTACGTGCTGCGCCGCATGATCGCTAACTGACGTCGTACGGCTGGTGAAGGCCGCTCCCGCTCCGGCGGGGGCGGCCTTCACCGTTCCAGGCGAGGGATGCTGTCAGAGCGTCCGTAGTCGCTCGGCTACCGCGTCATCCACGGCGCGGCACGCGTAACCCCGTAACCGCCGTCGCAGGGTGGTCGCCCGAAGCGCGTCTCGCGCGGCAGCCCGCAACACTGCACTGTCAGAGGCCACAGCCTCATCGACCTCGGCGAAGAGACTCTCGACCTGACGCATGTCGTAACCGCGCAGAGTAACCACGAACGGCAGTGCCATGTGGCCACCATATCGATCGCCGCCTGCGCCGACAGGGGTGACTGCTCAGCGCAGCCGCAGCGCGACAGCGCGGGCCTCCTCGTCGTACGCGACTCGAAGGACCCGGCAGGTCCGGCGCTCGCCTTCGACAGGACGGCCTGGACCAGGTTCGTGGCAATGGCCAAGCGCTGCTGACCCTCCCCGCGGTCGTGTGTCGAGCGACAGATCGCGCCGATCTTGCAGTTTCGGTCGTCGACATGAGCGGTTCTGTCCCTTGTGTCGGGACAGAAAATGCAAGATCGCGAAGCGGGGACAGACCCGGTCCGTCGATCATGGAGTGGTGGTGCCTGGTTTGGCGGTTCACGGGGGCTTTGTCGCCCACCACAACTCCATGATCGGCGAGGCGGTGCCGGTTCAGATGACCGACGTACCGCTCCTGGTGCCGTGCGGCCGCTCCGCTACCGGTCGAGTTCGTCGGCCCGGTCCAGCAGCGCACGGCGCTCGGCGGTCGAGCCCACCGCTGCCGCCGCCTCCCGGAACAGTCCTGCCGCGCGTCTCCGGTCGCCCTGCCGGGCCACCAGATCGGCCTGCACCGCCGCGGCGAGCGGATGGTCGTCCAGCCCGCCCCCGGCGCGGGCCGCGTCGAGGACTACCAACCCGGCGACCGGCCCGTACGCGTAGCCGTGCGCTACCGCGCGGTTAAGCGCGATCACCGGTGAGGGGCGCAGGTCGGCGAGCGCGTCGTAGGCCCGCGCGATCGTCTGCCAGTCGGTCTCGTCGGCCGAGGCGGCGGTGGCGTGGCTGGCGGCGATCCGGGCCTGCCACGCGTACGGCCCGTCCTGGCGTACCCGATCGAGGGCGGCCAGGCCCTCGGCGATGGCGGCGCGGTCCCACCGGTCGCGGTCCTGCCGTTGCAGGGTGAGCAGGTTGCCGGCGGCGTCGCGGCGGGCGTCCCGACGGGAGTGTTGCAACAGCAGCAGCGCCAGCAGCGCGGCGACCTCGGACTGGTGTGGCATCAGCTGGTCGAGCAGCCGGGCCAGCCGGACCGCCTCGTCGGCGAAGGCCGGTTCGCCGTCGGCGACGTAACCCCTGGTGAACAGCAGGTACAGCACGGCGAGGACGCCGGGCAGCCGCTCGGTCAGCGCCGGCCCGCTCGGCACCCGGTACGGAATGCCAGCCTGGGCGATGCGGTTGCGCGCCCGCGTCAACCGGCGGGTCATCGTCGACTCGCTGACCAGCAGCAGGCGGGCGATGTCAGCGGTGGGCACGCCGCAGACCGTCCGCAGCGTCAACGCCACCCGGGCCTCGATCGCGAGCGCCGGATGGCAGCAGGTGAAGATGAGACGCAACCGGTCGTCCACCACGTCCTGCCCCACCTCGGGCTCGGGCTGCGCGTCATCGGGCGTGAGCAACGCCAGGTCGTGCAGCTTGCGCCGCTCCACTGTGGCCCGGCGCAGCACGTCGATCGCCCGGTTGCGCGCCACGGTCATGAGCCAGCCGCCCGGGTTGCCCGGCACACCGTCGGTGGGCCAACGTTCCAGCGCGACGGTCAACGACTCCTGGGCGCAGTCCTCGGCCAACGCCCAGTCCCCGGTGACCCGGATGAGGGTCGCGACGATCCGGGGGTACGCCTCGACGCCGGCGACCGCGACGGCCTCCGCCGCCGCGACGGACGGTGCCGGGTTGCGCACCGGCCGGCGCGGCGGGGTGGACAACCTCGTCAGTCGGACAGGTCCGCGAACGGACGCAGTTCCAGTCGCCCCTCACGGGCCATCGGGTGGGTGCGGGCCACCTCGATCGCCTCGTCCAGGTCGGCGCAGTCGAGCAGGTCGAAGCCCACGATCACCTCGGCGGTCTCCGCGAACGGCCCTTCGGAGACGAGCAGCTCGCCGTCGCGAACGCGGACGGTGGTGGCCGCGCTGGTCGGCCCCAGTACGTTGCCGGTCAGGCGGCGGCCACGAGAGTCGTTCTCCGCCACCCACTTGTCGATGTCGGGAAGCTCGGTGGGGTCGGTGTCCGGCTCGGTGTCGCTGCAAACGAACATCATGTACTTCATCTGATCGCTCCCTTGTTTTCTCGGGGTGTCGCCAGCATGACGATCGGCCGGGAGCGTTCCGGACACCCTCCCCCGAAAAATTCCGGTCAGTCTCCGCTGGCGGCGCGGCGGCGGGCCTCGCGGGTCTTCATGGCGTGCTCCATCAGCGTGACGAGCACCTCCTTGCTGGACTCACGCTGCCGGGCGTCGCAGAGCAGCACCGGCACACCCGGGTCCAGGTTCAGCGCGGCCTGAACCTCGTCGAGCCGGTACTTCCGGGCGTCCTGGAAGCAGTTCACCGCCACCACGAAGGGCGTGCCCCGACCCTCGAAGTAGTCGATCGAGGGGAAGCAGTCGGCGAGCCGGCGGGTGTCGGCCAGCACCACCGCGCCGATCGCCCCCAACGCCAACTCGTCCCAGACGAACCAGAACCGGTCCTGCCCCGGCGTACCGAACAGGTACAGCACCAGGTCATCGCTGATGGTGATCCGGCCGAAGTCCATGGCCACGGTGGTGGTGGTCTTGCTCTCCACCCCGGACAGGTCGTCGATGCCGACCCCCGACTCCGTCAGCACCTCCTCGGTGCGCAACGGCCGGGTTTCGCTGACCGCGCCGACCATCGTCGTCTTGCCCACGCCGAAGCCGCCCGCGACCAGGATCTTGATCGCGGTGGGCAGTGGCGTCGCTCCCGCCGGCCGGTCAGAGTGCCCGTAGTCCATTGATTACCGCCTCGAAGATGCTGTTGTCGGGAAGACCGGCCGTGGTCTGCGGCTCGCGGACCTGCACCAGGCTGCGGGCCGCCAGATCACCGAGGAGCACCCTGATGGTGCCCACCGGCAGGTCGAGATGAGCGGCGATCTCGGCGACGGACTGTATGCGTTGGCACAGCCCGACGATCGCCAAGTGCTCGGGACCGAGACCGACCTCGGGCGTGACCTCGGCTCGAGTCGCCGTGACCAGGGAGATCAGGTCGAACGTGCCGGTGACCGGGCGGGCCCGACCACGCGTCACCGCGTACGGACGCACCACCGGGCCCGCGTGGTCATCCACCCACTGATGGTCTGCGGACTCCCCCTGGACCGTCATCGCCGCTACCTCTCGCCGACCTGCTGATCAGTGCCGCGCGACGGTGATGCGACGTACTTGCCGACCCGGGTGACCAGCATCGCCATCTCGTAGGCGATCAGGCCGACGTCGGCGTCCTCGCTGGCCAGTACCGCCAGGCAGGCGTTGCGGCCCGCCGCGGTGACGAACAGGAACGACGACTGCATCTCGATGATGGTCTGCTGCACCTGCCCGCCACCGAAACGCTTGCCGGCGCCCCGCGCGAGGCTCTGGATGCCAGCCGCCATCGCAGCGAGGTGCTCGCCGTCGTCCCGGCTCAACCCCTGCGAGGAGGCCATCAGGAGGCCGTCGGTGGAGAGCGCGACCGCGTGTTCGGCCTGCTTCACCCGGCCCACCAGGTCATCCAGCAACCACGTCAGGTCGGCGCTCGAAGCCGTCTTCTGGGTCACTTCGTCGTCCTCTTCTCGCCCGGCTGTGCGCCGTTGTTCGTCTGGGGCTCGACCGTCACACCGCGCGTCGTCGGTGCTCGGTCAGGTCGCTTGTGGATCCTCGTCGGCCGGCTCGGACGGCGTCGTCGTCACCGGTGCGCCGGAGGCGCCGCCGAGCAGCCGCGCCGCGTCGGTCCGCCCACGCCTGGTGCCGGTCTGGTAGGAGCTCATCATCCGGCGAACCTGCTCCGGTGGGCGCACCACATCCTCGTCGTCGGTTTCGGACACCGCCGGGTCGTCTCGCAACTCGGGAACGATGTTCGCCTGTCGGACCCGGACGGGCAGGCCGGAGTCGGTCCGCTCCGCATCGGCGCTGGCGGGCGCCGGCCCACCGTCGCCGGCCGGGGCCGCCTCTTCGCCGGGGGTCTCCGGGCGGGTGGTGTCGACAGCGGGCAGCCCGGTGGGCACTGTCGGGGCTTCCAAGGCTGGCTGAGCGGGCCCGCGCCGGGCGCGGGTGGGCAGGTCGGGGGCGCTGGTTGCCGGGGTGGTCCGCTGTCGGGTGGGGAGAACGGTTTCCGCCTCGGTCTCCCCGTCCGTCGTCGGCGCGGTGGCGTCGGCTGGATTCGGCGCCGCCGAGGTCACCGCCACCTCCGACGTGGTGGTCGTCGGTGCGGCGAGCGCGACCGGTGCGAGGGGGGTCGTACGGCCGGTGTCCGTGGCGGGTGCCGGCGGCATCGGGATGGCCGAGCCGGTCCGGAACGAGCCGGAGTCCTCCGGGGAGGCGTCGGCCTCGGTGACCAGCTCCAGCGGGATCAGCACGACAGCGGTGGTGCCGCCGTACGCGGACTCCTTGAGCCGTACCCGCACGCCGTGCCGTTCGGTCAGCCGGCTCACCACGTAGAGCCCGAGGCGGGCGGCGTTGGCGAGGTTCAGCTCGGACTGGTCGACGATCCGGTGGTTCGCCGCGGCCAGGTCCTCCTCACTCATGCCGAGGCCACGGTCCTCGATCTCGATGGCGAAGCCGTTGGAGACCAGTTGACCGCGGACCTCGACCGTCGTGTGGGGCGGGGAGAACGACAGGCCGTTCTCGATCAGCTCGGCGAGCAGGTGGATGACGTCGCCGACCGCGCGGCCGGCGAGCGAGACAGGACCGAGCGGCAGCACGTTGACCCGGGTGTAGTCCTCCACCTCGGCCACGGCGCCGCGCACCACGTCGACCATCGGGACGTTGCGCCGCCAGGCCCGACCAGGGGTGGAGCCGGAGAGCACGATCAGGTTTTCCGCGTTGCGCCGCATCCGGGTGGCGAGGTGGTCGACCCGGAACAGGTCCTCCAGCTCCTCCGCGTCGTGCTCGCGGCGTTCCATCGCGTCGAGCAGGGTGAGCTGACGGTGGACGAGCGCCTGCGTGCGTCGGGCCAGGCTCAGGAAGACCTCGCGGACGTTGCGACGCAGGTCGGCCTGCTCGACGGCGGTGCGCAGGGCGGTCTCCTGAACGGCGTTGAACGCCTTGCCGACCTGACCGATCTCGTCGGTGCCGAACTCCAGCGGGGGCGCCTCGGTGGCCACGTCGACCTCCTCGCCGCGCCCGAGCCGGTCCACCACCCGGGGGAGCCGCTCGTCGGCGAGCTGCCAGGCGGCCTGTCGCAGCCGCTCCAGCTGGCGCAGCAGGTTCCGCGCGGTGGTGATGGAGATGACGACGGAGGCGATGACGGCGAGCAGGCCCAGACCGGTGGCGAGCACCAGCCGGACGACGACCATCACGGCGACGCCGGTGGCCCGGTCCACGATGCCCTCACCGCCGTCGACCACGACGTCGTTGATCTCGGCCAGCGCGGGTTCCACGGTGCCGCGCCACTGCTCGGCGCCGACCGGTAGCTGCGTCGACGGCCGGCCCTCGCGGATGATGCTGTCCTGCACGGCGTGCAGTCGGGTGAACGCCTCACCCTCGACGAGCTGCTGGTAGCGGCGCTGGTCGGCGTCGGCGAGCCGGACCCGGGTCTCCTCACCGACGAACCGCTCCGCGCCGACCAGCGCGACGTAGCGGGCGTACTCGGCACCGCTCATCCGCCCGTTGCCGAAGAGGCCGCTGAGCAGTGCGTCCTCCTGCGAGACCAGCTCCTTCATCCGGTTGAGCTGGATGAGGGCGGCGGCCTCGCCGGCGATCTGCTTGTCGTCCAGGCTGCCTGTCACGTCGTAGATCTGGAAGATCGATTCGATCGCGCCGGTGTAGGCCTCGGCGGCGGCGATCCGATCGATCTTGCGGTCGAGCACCTCGGCACGCGTCTGCTTCAACGTGTCGACCTGGGCGATCGTCATACGGAGCTGATTGTCCAGTGCGGAGCTGCCGGCCATGTCGACCTGCCAGTTGCGCACCGAGTCGGCGAAGGCGCCGGCCAACTGCGTGGTCTTGCGGTGTTCGGCCTCAAGGGCCGTCCGCTGCGCGGCCTCGGGATTGCTCAGGTACGCCTGGGTCAACCGCCGCTCCACCTGGAGTTCCTGCAGCAGCGGCTCGCTCGGCGTGTAGACCTTGCTGTTGAGCAACTGGACACCGAGGAGATTGAAGCCGTCACGCAGGGTCACCCACGCCGCGAACATCCAGAGCGCGACCAGGGAGAGCAGCAGGGCGACAACCTTGGTGCGGATACTGGTACCGCGAGAGCGCATTGAACCGTCCCAGGCCGGGCGTTGACTCAGCTCATCAACGAATGATCAGAGGGGGCGACGTCCCACCACAGCGGGGCATCCGGGGCTGAGGCTCTGCGTACGCTAGCAGTGTCCACACAACCCCTCAAGTCGCTGTTTTTGTTGACTGGTAACCGCAATCCACCACCGATCGGTCCACGCCGGCGGCACGGATGCCGGCCAGTCGGCAGGCGGCGAGCACCGCTGCGCGAACGATGACTGTCGGACAGTACAGCTCCTTGCCGTACCACAGTGGAGGGTGCTCCCGCGCGGCGGATTCGTGCAGGTAGGCGTGCCCGCGCGCCACGGCCGCGTCGACCCGGGGCACCGTCGTCGGCACCGTCAACAGCACCTGGAGGGCGTACGCGGTCTCCTCGGCGGTGCCGTCCCACCGCCCCCACGAGCCGTCCGCGCGCTGGCTGTCCAGCACCCAGGCGGCTGCCCGATCCACCGCCTCGGCGGCAGCCGCGCCCCGCCCGAACTCGGCAAGTGCCAGGACGCAGCAGGCGGTGGCGTAGAACGGCGAGGCGTGCCACCTGTCCTGCCAGGCACCGTCCGCGCGTTGACGCCCGGTCAGCACCGCGCTCAGCCGGTCGACCGCCCGGTGGTAGCGACCGTCCGCGTCCGGGTACCGGCTCACGTACTGACCGAAGGCGTCCAGCACGTGGGCATTCGTGGTGACCGAGAAACCGTCCTCCCCCGGCCAGGTGCAGAAGCCGTCAGCCGTCTCGTACGCCCACAGGCTGGCCGGGTCCGCCGGACGGCCGAGTCGGGCCAACGCGTCGAGGGAGACCGCCGTGGTGTCCGCGTCGGTCGGCAGGCCGTCGCCGGTGGCGATGCCCTGGCCGGTGGTGGCAGCGGTCAGGCTCTCCAGGACCGAGGCCGGCGGGTCGATCGTGAACCCGGCCCGGTGCAGACCGCTCAGCACCCAGGCGCGCTCGAAGACGGTGATCGGTGCGGGGCAGGGCACCGGGCCACCTCCGTCGCGGATCAACGCCCGCAGGAAGGCGTACGCGGCGGGGCCGGCAGCCGGGCCGGCGACGCTCAGCCAGGCCGCGGTCGCGGCGGGTGAAGCGCCGACGGCGGTGAGCGTGGGGCCGGCGTCGGGGGGTGCCGCGTCCAGGATCTCGTAGAAGTGGGCCAACTTCGGCGGCAGCGCCGCTCCGGCGGCCACCGCGGACCGCACCGCGCGCAGCCGGTCCCGGTTCAGCCCGGCCGGGAGCGGCAGTGGCGCGCGGGCCAGTCGGTCGGCGGCGGCTCCTTTCAGCCCGGCGAGCCGGCCATTGATCGTGTCGACCAGCGCCGGAACGATGAGGTCCAGCGCGGGGGTGTCCGGCAGGGTCCGGGCGTCCGTGCGGAGCAGCGTGTCGACGAGCGCGCGGAGCCCACGGGCCACCGGGGCGAGCAGCTCCGTCCCGGCCCTGCCGTCGGACAACACGGCGAGCAGCGCGTCGGTGGCGCTCAGCGTCGGCACCAGGGCGTACCCCTCGGGTGGGCCCCACGCTCCGTCCGGGCGCTGGGTGCGCACCAGGAACGCGATCCGCTGGTGGTGCCCGGTCAGCCAGGGGGCGACGGCGACCAGCCGCCCCGTCTCGTACACGGACGCGGCGACCTCCCCCCACGGCCGCAGGCCGAGGCCGGCGACCAGCTCGCGGGCGGCGTCGGCGACCGGTTCGGTGGTCGTCGCCGCGTCGGCGAGGAAGCGGGTGCCACAGTCACTCATCGCGCAGTCCCCAGAAGTCCGACAGTTGGTAGAAGCCGCCGGTGAAGGAGATCTGCCGGTTGAGGTAGTCCGCCTGACGGGGGCACCGCTCGGCGAGGGCGGCCAGGTCACCCCGGGAGCGGGCGGTCAGCTCGGCCAGCCGGTCGTGCACCTGCGCCGGGTCGTCGACGAGCGAGAGGGCGTTCAGGTCACCCCACTCGGCGTCACGTGTCTGTGTGGCGAGGTCGTTGACCAACCGCAGCACCCGCTGCACGCCACGTCCGGCGTCCAGCAGGTCGGTCAACTGGGCAAGTGTCCGGTCGTCACCGGTCGCGATCCAGTGGGTGGCGTTGACGAAGGAGCAGGCCAGGTTGTCCGCGTTGTCCAGGTAGCGGTCCAGGTCCGGCAGGCGTCGCCCGGTGGTGGGGTCGGTCGGCAGGTTCTTCCAGTCCCACTCCCGCGCCACGGCGTCGAGCATCCGGGCCAACTCGTCACGCCAGATCGGGCGCCGCCGGGTGAACGCCGGCACGGTGGTCAGCTCGTCGCGCAGGTCGGCCAGCAGTCGGGCCAGGTGCCGCCCGGGTGGCGGCGCGGCACCGTCGGCCACCGCCAGGCAGTCATTCACGACCTCCCGGACGTCGTCCACGGACCGGGCGAGGTAGTCGACCTGCCAGTCGGCGGCGAAGACCCAGAGCAGGGTACGGGTGGTGATCCGCAGTTCGGCGGCGGTGTGCCACGGCGCGGTGAAGGCGATGGCCGTGGCCACCGAACTGAGCAGTGCCGGGTCGAACGGCGCGGCGTCGAACAGCTCGGGATGGGCGGCGGTGACGGTCTGAAGGTCGCGTACGCCCCGTACGGCGAGTGCGCACACCCGGCCCTGCTCGGCGACCGCGTCCTGACCGGCCCGCGCCGGTCGCGGGGTACCCGTCACGATGCGGCCGGGCGCTCGACCGGGGTGAGGATGAGTTCGGCCCGTTGCTTGGGTTGCAGCGAGGCGCCCATCCGGGGGGTGAGATCGACCGGTTCGCGCAGCCGGAAACGGTAGCGGCTCAGCACGGTGCTGACGATGAGCTGGGCCTCCAGCAGGAACAGGTACTGACCGAGGCACTGGTGCGGGCCCCCGCCGAACGGGAAGTAGGAGTAGCGGTAACGCCGCCGGGGCAGCTCCGGCGCGAACCGCTCGGGGTCGAAGAGTGTCGGGTCGGTCCAGAAGGTCGACATCCGCTGGGTCACGTACGGGCTGACCAGCACGGTGCCGCCGGCCTTGACCCGTACCCCGCCCAGCACGTCGTCGCCGACCGCGGTACGCGGGATCATCCAGCCGGCCGGATAGAGCCGCAGCATCTCGTCGAGCACCATCCGGCCGTAGCGCAGTTGGGGCAGGTGCTCGCGTCCGACCCGTTCGCCGCCGACCACCCGCTCGATCTCGTCGGTCATCCGCTCGGCCACGTCGGGCCGGAACCCGAGCACCGGCCAGAGCCAGGAGAGCAGGGCGATCGTGGTCTCGGTGGCGGTGGAGAACATCGCGACCACGTCGCCGCGGATCGCGTACTCGTCGGGTTCGCTGCCGTCGGCGCGCGGCCGGCAGAGCGTGGAGATGATGTCCTCGCCGTCGGTGGGATGGGCCCGGGCCTCCCGGATGATCGGCAGCACCACCTCGTCGATGGTGCGCACCGCCTCGCGGAAGCGCCGGTCGCCGGGCATCGGTACCGCGTACGGCACGACGGGCATCAGCAGTCGGGGGAGCATCGCGGTGGTGACGGTGTCCAGTGCGGCGCTGATCCGCAGCGCGTCGGGCACCGAGATCCGGTCGGCGAAGAGCACCCGCATTGTGGTGCGCAGGACGATCCGGGTCAGTTCGGCTCCGCCGTCGATCGGGCGACCGGCGCGAGCCGGTTCGAGCCACTCGTCGACCGCCTCGTTGATCGCCTCGGCCATCCTGTCGACGAGCATCTCGGCCCGCTTGGCGGTGAACAACGGTTGCAGCGCGCCTCGGCTGGATTCCCAGATCTCACCCTCGGCGACCAGGATGGCGTCGCCGACGATTCGGCGTACGGGGCGCCAGAGCAACCCGTCGCCGTCCCGGGTGTAGTTGGCAACGTTGTCCCGCAGAATGCGTTGCAGGTGCTCAGGGTGGCTGACGAGATAGGGGCGGAACGAGCCGAGGTTGAGTCGGACGACGTCACCGCCGGCGTCCTGCGCGAAGTCGACGAGTGCGCCCAGCGGATCGCGGGCCAGTGCCGGGAGAACGCGTCGTAACGGGATCGTCCGGGGCTCGGCGCTGACGGTGACGGGGCGCGTCTCGGACACCTGCGACATCGAACCACGTCTCCTCGTCGTCCCGACGACCGCGACTGTCCACTTCGGTCGGTCAGGTTGATGAAACTTTCACCTTATGGGCCGCCGGAAGCATCTCACCAAACGGAGGGCACCTCCAGACTTGCGGACAGCGCAATTTCCATCTAAGCGCACGTACAACCATCGATGTTCTACGTCGAGCAAATCCAGAATGGATATTCAGGAGTTGCACCCGCCGGGTGGCCGACCCCGCCACCACGACGGGCGGAAGCTGGCCGCATCCCGCCGGCCGGGCTGCCACCTCTCCGCCAGGGCGACGGAGGGCCGACCGATGCGGGTCGGTGATCCGGGACGCACCGGTACCCCCGAATCCGGGCGACGCCCGACACCCTGTGCCAGGCTCTGTGGCATGGACGACAAGACCATCCTGAACCGGATCTCCGAGCTGGTCGACGAGGAACACAAGCTGCGTGCCGACGCCCAGTCCCACGAGTCGGGCACCGAGGGCGAGGCCAGCGAGCGGCTGCGCGCCCTGGAGGAGTCCCTCGACCAGTGCTGGGACCTGCTACGCCGCCGACGGGCCGCCCGGGAGACCCACGGCGACCCGGACGCCCAGGGCGAACGCCCCAAGCCCGAGGTGGAGCGCTACCTGCAATAGCCGACGTGGCGGGTCGGGCGGTGCGGCCGCCCGACCCGCTCCGATCAGCGCAGGCCCGCCTCGTGCAGCAGCTCTCCGGTCAACATGCCCGGGTCCACCAGCTCGGCGGGGAGACCCCGGGCCGCGAACCAGGCGCCGACCACCCGCACATCGCGGGCCAGGAACTCCGGCCCCTGTGGGTTCGCCACCACGTCGACCACCTGCGGCAGGTCGATCACGACCAGTCGACCCTGGTGCACGAGCAGGTTGTACGGCGACAGGTCGCCATGCGCGTAGCCGGCCCGCGCCAGCACCCGCAGCGCCTCCACCAGTTGGGCCCACAGGTCACGCAGCTCGGTCGGGCCGGGTCGCAACTGGGCCAGTCGGGGTGCCGCCTCCCCCGACTCGGCGTCACCGACGAACTCCAGCATCAGCTCGGTGCCCCGCAACTGCACCGGGTACGGCACGGCGATGCGGTCGTGCCCGGCGCCGATCTCCCAGAGCCGGCTCAGCGCGGCGAACTCGGCTGCCGCCCACTGCCCGGCGATCATCTGCCGGCCGAACGCCGTCCGGCTGGCCATCGCCCGGTTCTCCCGGGACCGGCGCACCCGACGGCCCTCCAGGTAGCCGGCATCGCGGTGGAACAACCGGTGCTCGGGATCGCGGTAGCGTTTCACCGCGAGCAGACAGGACCGGTCGGTGTCCGGCACGGCCCGACGGACCAGGTGGACGTCCGCCTCCTTGCCGGTCTTCAACACACCCAGCTCGGTGTCCTTGGCGGCCAACTCGGTGACCAGCCAGGCGGGGTGCGGCTGTGGCCCGTGCACGGCGTCGTCCCAGGACGACCAGCGCTCGCCGGTGTCCGGGTCAGGTTCGCTGTCCGGGTCTGCGAGCGGCTCGGTGGGCCGCCCGCGCTTCAGAAACTGCTGTTCGTCGTCGTCGAAGCGGCTCTTGCCGCGGCTCCGGCGCTCAAGCGCCGGAAGGTCATGATCGCGCACTGTGGTGAGGTTCCCTTGGTCGAGGCTGAGATAGGCAGCTGGAAGCGACCTGCAAAGACGGCCATGACCCGCCTCCTCTCCTCGACCGGGCACACGCCCGGGATGCACCATGCGCGGACAATGCTCGTACGACCCAGTCGGCCGGTCAACCGAATTACCGGGCCGCCACCCGAACGACCGCTCGGACGTACGGCCGGCAGCGCGGAAGACCCTCAGTGGGCCAGGACGGTGGCGACCGCGGCGATCAACCCGTCCACGGTGCGGCTCGGCGCGAACCGGACGTCCGACCAGGTGCGCCCCCGGTGCAGCCAGACGCTGGGCAGCCCGACGGCGGCGGCCCCGCCGATGTCCGCCTCCGGGCTGTCGCCGATCACCCACGCCCCCCGCAGCGGCATCCGGACCCGCTGGGCGGCGAGCGCGAAGATTCTCGGGTTGGGCTTGCTGACGCCGGCCTCCTCGGAGATCACCCAGTCCGCGACGTACTGGTCCAGCCCGGTCCGGCGAATCTTGGCGTCCTCGACGCGTACGGTGCCGTTGCAGACCACCACCGGCACCCAGCCGGCGTCGTCGGCGATCCGCAGCGCGCAGGCGGTCAGCGGGTCGAGCCGGGTCTGCGCCACCACCCCGTCGTGCAGCTCCTCGACCAGGTCGATCGAGGGAATCCGCAGCTCGTAGCGGTCCCGGATGGCGTCGGCGAGGTCCCAGCGGTCGGTCAGACCGTCGGCGTCGATCGAGATCAGCCAGTCGATGTCGGTGTGGGGCGCGCCGATGCTGTCCAGGAAGCGCTCACCCCAGCGGCGGAACGGCCCGGCCCGATCCAGCAGGGTGTTGTCCAGGTCCAGCAGGAGCAGTGGCACTCGGGCACCCTACGGGACCGACGTGTCTGTTAACAGATGCGGCGGGTATCGAGCTGACGGCAGGCTCAGCCAGGCATCGACAGCCGGGCGCCGCCCTGGTCCGGCAACCGATCGAGAAGCATCGAGTGGGCCGTCCGGGTGGCCGCGAGCACTGCGGGATCCAGCGTCGCCACGAGCACCGCCGTGCCGTCGTCGGGGCCACGGGCCAGCACCCGCCCCTCGGGATCGTAGATGGCCGCACCGCCGTTGAACCGCCACGGATCGACGCCGCCGACCGCGTTGGCGAAGACCACGAACATCGTGTTGTCCAGGGCACGTGCGGCGTAGTAGAGATCCCGGCGGTGCTCGGAGCCGGCCAGGTATCCGCTGGGACACAGGTAGGCGTGCGCGCCGTCGAGGGCCGCGGCCCGGCCGTGCTCGGGGAAACAGCCGTCGTAGCAGATGCCGAGCCCGAGCCGCCAGTCGTCGACGAGCAGCGTGGCACCCCGGCCGCCGGGGCTGAACAGCTCCCGCTCGTCGCCCCACAACTGCTGCTTGTCGTACCCGACCCGCACCTCGCCGGTCCGGTCGACCACCAGCGCCGCGATGGTCCGCCGGCCATCGGGGTGCCGGACGGCCGCGCCGACCACCGCGGTGACGCCGGCCTCACGCGCCGCGACGCGCAGCGGGTCGAGCCGGGGATCCGCGACCATCCCGGCCGGGTCGGCCGCGACGTCCGTGCCGGCCGGGTCGGCGGCGAGAACCGGCGGGTGGTACGCGCAGAGGAACAGCTCCGGCAGGACGGCCACCCGCGCGCCCCGCTCACCGGCCTGGATGATCAGGTCGGCGGCGATGACCGTGTTGCCGGCGACGTCGCCCGGTGTGGGGGTGGCCTGGATGGTGGCCACCGTCAGCGGGGAGCTGGGCAGGGTGTGGGGCTGGGTCACCGGGCGATGGTAGTCGGCAACATCCCAAGCCGTACGTACGGTTTGCATGCCCCGAGCTGACCTGCGACGATCGACGTGTGCCCAGAGTAAGCCAGGACCAGCTCGACGCTCGCCGGCAGGAGATCCTCGCCGCGGCCCGGGCGTGTTTCGCCCGGCTCGGCTACGAGGGGGCGACCGTACGCCGCCTCGAAGAGGCCACCGGCCTGTCCCGTGGCGCGATCTTCCACCATTTCCGCGACAAGGACTCGCTCTTCCTGGCCGTCGCCGAGGACGACGCCGCCGTCATGGTCGAGACGGTGGCCCGCAACGGTCTGGTGCAGGTGATGCGCGACCTTCTCGCTCGCGCCGTCTCGCCGGACACCACCGGCTGGCTGGGCAGCCAACTGGAGGTCTCCCGTCGGCTGCGCACCGACCCGGCGTTCGCCAAGCGCTGGGCGGAGCGGTCCGCCGCGATCGCCGAGGCGACCCGGGACCGGCTGGCCCGCCAACGCGACGCCGGGGTGCTGCGCGAGGACGTCCCGATCGACGTGCTGGCCCAGTTCCTGGAGCTGGCCTACGACGGCCTGGTGCTGCACCTGGCCATGGGCCGACCGGCCGGCGACCTGGGCCCGGTGCTCGACCTCGTCGAGGAGGCGGTCCGCCGGCACTGACCGCGCGCACACCGGTCTGTCGACCGTGGCGAGGCTGCTCCACAATGGGTCCGCCGATCCCTCCGGTGACAGGAGCAGTCGATGACCGTCCACGCCGCGTCCGGCGACACCTGGGGCATCTCCGGCCCGACCTTCCTCCGCTACTACATCGCCGCGGCCATCCTGGTGGTGGCGATCGTGGCGTACCAGCGGTTCCGTCTGGCGGTCGGGTCGAGCGGTGCCATGACCGCCGATCCCCTCGGACCACAGCAGGTCGCGTACCTCAACGGTGGCCCCCAACTCGCGGTGCACGCGGCGCTCGGCGGGCTGCGCGGCAGCGGCGCGGTCGGCGTACGACCGGACCGCCGACTGACCACCGTCGGTGCCGCACCGACCGGGCTCACCCCACTGGACCAGGCCATCCACTGGGCAGCCCACCAGCACTCGCGGGTCCGGGACCTGCCCCAGGACGAGCGTGTACGCGTCGCGCTGCACCAGATCCGCAACGGCCTGGAGGAGCGCGGGCTGCTGACCAACGACGCGCAACGCGCGCGGGCCCGCTTCTGGGCCACGCTCCTGATCGCCCTGCTGGGTCTCGGTGTGCTCCGGTTGGTCTCCGGCCTGTTCAGCGGCCGCCCGGTCGGCTACCTGCTGCTGACCCTGGTCGCTCTCCTGATCGTCACGCTGGTGCTGCGTCGGGTCCCGATGCTCACCCGGGCAGGTCGGGCCGCGCTGCGCTCCGTCCGCCGCCAGCACACCCACCTCGCCCCCGCCTCCGCGCCGGCCTACGCCACCTACGGAGCGGCCGGCGCGGCGATGGGCGTGGCCCTGTACGGCACCGCCTCGCTCTGGGCGCTCGACCCTGGCTTCGCCGAGCAGGCCGAGATCCAGCGCCAGGCCGCCGCCGGTAGCGGCTGGTCCGGAGGGTCCGACGGATCCTCGGGCGGTGGTGACAGCTCCGGCTCGGACGGCGGCAGCTCCTGCGGCGGCGGAGGCGGGTGCGGCGGCGGGGGGTGCGGCGGATGACCGGCCCGTCCGGCGTCGGCATCGGCTGGCGGCCGGAGATCGCCGGTTTCGTGGCCGAGCTGCCCGGCCTGCGCTTCGTGGAGGTGGTGGCCGAGGGGGTGCCCGCTTCCGGGCCGCTTCCGCCCGGCCTGACCCAGCTGCGGGACCGCGCGGTGACCGTCGTACCCCATGGGGTGCGGCTCTCTCTCGGCGGCGCCGAGCCGGTCGACCCGGCCCGGGTCGCGCACCTGGCCGCGGTGGCGCAACGCCTGGACGCCCCGCTGGTCAGCGAGCACATCGCGTTCGTCCGGGCCGGCGGTCTGGAGGCCGGCCACCTGCTGCCGCTGCCGCGCAGCTGGGAGGCCGTCGACGCGGTCTGCGCCAACGTCGCCCGGGCACAGGCCGAGCTTCCGGTGCCGATCGCGCTGGAACCGATCGCCGCGCTTGTCGACTGGCCCGACGACGAGCTGACCGAGGCGGACTTCCTCACCGAGATCCTCGACCGGACCGGAGCACTGCTGCTGCTGGACGTGGCAAACGTGCACGCCAACGCCCGCAACAGGGGTGCCGACCCGCTGGCGTTACTGGACCGCCTGCCGCTGGAACGGGTCGCGTACGCCCACGTGGCCGGCGGCGCGGAACACGGCGGTTTCTACCACGACACCCACACCGACCCGGTGCCGACAGCGGTGCTGGAGCTTCTCGGCGCGCTCTGCGCCCGACGGCGACCGCCGGCCCTGCTGCTGGAGCGCGACGGCCACTATCCGCCGGCCGTCGAACTCCGCGCCGAACTGGACGCCCTGGCCGCCACCGCGGGCTTTCCCGCCGTGACATGACGGGCACCCCAGAGGGCGGCAGCGCGCCGACGCCCCGCGTCGGGCTGGCCGAACGGCAGGCCGAACTTGTCGCGGCGCTGGTCGCCGGGGGTGAGCCACCGGCGGGGTTCGCGCCGGGCCCGCTGGCCGCCACCCGCGCGGCCCTGCTGCGCAAACGGGCCGGCGAGGTGGCCCGGCACTGGCCACTGCTCGCCGCAGGCCTCGGTGCCCGCTGGTCGACCGCCTTCGCCGAGTGGGCCGCCCGGCGACCCACCTGTGGATCGCTGCGCGACGGTTGGGACCTGGCCCGGGCGCTGCGCGCCCAGCAGGCGCTCCCCCCGGCCGCCGCCGAGGAGTTGGCCGTCCGGGAGGCACGCCTGCGCTACGACGGGCTTCGAGCGCCGCGCCCGCGCCGGGCGCCAGCGGTGGGCCGCGCCGGCGGCGCCGTCGCGCTGCAGATAGCCGGCCGGGTACGCCTGCTGCGCCCCGCCCCACGGCTGTCCACCCGTGCTGGCGACGGGTTACCGGATGCGGCAGGATCGGAGTTATGGATCTCGGACTGACCGACCGCGTGTACGTCCTCACCGGCGCCTCCCGCGGTCTGGGTTACGCGACCGCACAGAGCCTGGTCGCCGACGGCGCGCGGGTGGTGCTCTCGGCCCGCGACCCGGACGCGGTGGCCGCCGCCGCGCAGCAGCTGGGCGGCCCGGAGCACGCCGTCGGGCTGACCGCGGACCTGACCCACCCGGAGACCCCGGGGCAGCTCGTCGCCGCCGCCCAGGAACACTTCGGCCGGCTCGACGGCGCGCTGATCTCGGTCGGTGGACCACCGCCGGGCAACGCCGCAGCGGTCACCGACGAGCAGTGGCGGCTCTCCTTCGAGACCGTCTTCCTGGGCACCATCCGCGCCGTACGCACTGTCGCCAACGCCCTGCCCGAGGGCGGCGCGATCGGGTTGGTGCTCTCCACCTCGGCGCGTGGCCCGGTGCCCGGTCTCGGTATCTCCAACGGTCTGCGGCCCGGCCTGGTCGGGGCCGCCAAGGACATCGCCGACGACTACGGTCCTCGTGGGGTCCGGGTGGTCGGGCTGTTGCCCGGCCGGATCATGACCGACCGCAACCGGGAACTGTTCGGAGCGACCGGTGACCCGGAGCGAGCCCGCGCCGAGGCGGAGGCCGGCATCCCGCTGCGCCGCGTCGGCGACCCCGCCGAGTTCGGCCGGGTGGCCGCGTTCGTGCTCTCCCCCGCCGCGAGCTACCTCACCGGAATCACCCTGCCGGTCGACGGCGGCGCGCTGCGCGCGCTGTGACAGCCGAGCGGGCCCGACCCGCCCGCACGGTGACGCCGCCAGAGCCGGCCCCACACGACGACCCCAGCGTCGATCGACTCGCCATCACGGAAGCCGGGCTGTCGACGCGACCAGGACACGCCGACGTCCAGGAACCCGAGTCGATCGAGGCACGGCGTTCCGGCCCGACCCGGCCCTCCCGCGCGGACCTCGCGGCAGCCGCGGACCGGACGATTCCCGACGTCCTCGCTCCCGGCCTGGAGGTGCTCTTCGTCGGCATCAACCCGGGCCTGTGGTCGGCGGCGACGGGCTGGCACTTCGCCCGCCCCGGCAACCGGTTCTGGCCGGCGCTGCACCGGGGCGGGTTCACCCCCCGGCTGCTGCACCCCAGCGAACAGGACGAGTTGCCAGCGCTCGGGCTCGGCATCACCAACATGGCCGCCCGGGCCAGTGCCCGCGCGGACGAGCTGAGCACCGAGGAACTCCTCGACGGCGCGGCGATCCTGACCGACAAGGTGGCCCGGTGCCGGCCGCGCTGGGTGGCAGTGGTGGGGGTGACCGCCTACCGGATCGGTTTCCAGCGGCCCAGGGCCGCCTTCGGGCCGCAACCGGAGACGCTGGCCGACGCCCGGCTGTGGGTGCTACCCAACCCCAGCGGCCTGAACGCGCACTTCACCCCGGTCACCCTGGGCCTGGCGTTCGCCGAGTTGCGGGCAGCGACCGAGCTACCAGCCCTTTGATCGATCCGGCTTCCCGGGACACACCGACTTGCACGAACCCGAGTTGATCAACGCTGCGACGACGTCAGTTGGCGGCGGCCGGTGGCAGCACCTCGTCGGCGCGGTAGGTGCCCAGCGGCATGACCACCGGCTCGGCACCGGTCGCGTCGACGAACGGGGTGGGCGAGTCGGCGACCGCGAACTGGGTGCGGTACAGCTCGGCGTAGAGCCCACCGACGGCCACCAACTCGTCGTGCCGTCCCCGCTCGACGACCCGTCCGCCGTCCAGGACGAGGATCTGGTCGGCGTCTCGCACTGTGGAGAGCCGGTGCGCGATCACCAGCGCGGTCCGCCCGGCCAGCGCCACCGACAGCGCCCGCTGCACCGCCGCCTCGCTCTCCGAGTCAAGGTGAGCGGTCGCCTCGTCGAGGATCACGATCGACGGTGCCTTGAGCAGCAGTCGCGCTATCGCGATGCGCTGCTTCTCGCCGCCGGAGAACCGGTAGCCGCGCTCCCCCACCGTGGTGTCCAGACCGTCGGGCAGCGCCCGAACCAGATCGGCCACCTGCGCCCCGGCCAGGGCGGCCCAGATCTCGTCGTCGGTGGCGTCCGGCTTGGCGTAGCGCAGATTCTCGGCGATCGTCTCGTGGAACAGGTGCGAATCCTGAGTGACCACACCGATCTCGTCGCGCAGGGAGGCGAGCGTCGCGTCACGCACGTCCACGCCGCCGACGAGCACCTGCCCGTCGCTGACGTCGTAGATCCGGGAGATGAGCATCGACAGTGTCGACTTGCCCGCCCCGGACGGGCCGACCAGCGCGACCATCTGCCCCGGCTCGACGCTGAACGAGACCCCCTTGAGCACCGGTTCGTTGACGGTCCGGTCGAGGGTGGCGACCTCCTCCAGGGAGGCGAGGGAGACCTCGGCGGCGCTCGGGTAGCGGAAACGCACGTCGCGGAAGTCGACCCGGCCGGCGCCCAGGGGCACCGGTACCGCGTCGGGCTTCTCCACGATGCCCGGCTTGAGGTCGAGCACCTCGAAGACCCGGTCGAAGGAGACCAGCGCGCTCATCACGTCCACCCGGACGTTGGAGAGCGCGGTGAGCGGACCGTACAGGCGGGTGAGCAGCAGCGCGAGCGTCACCACGGTGCCGGCGCTGACGCCGCCGGTCACCGCGAGCCAGCCGCCGAGACCGTAGGTCAGCGCCTGCGCCAGCGAGGCGACCAGCAGCATCGCCACGAAGAAGGTGCGGGAATACATGGCGGACTGGATGCCGATGTCGCGGACCCGCTCGGCACGGTCGCCGAACCGGCGGGCCTCGATCTCGGGCTGGCCGAAGAGCTTCACCAGCAGCGCGCCGGCCACCCCGAACCGCTCGGTCATCGTCGCGTTCATCTTGGCGTCGAGGTTGTACGCCTCGCGGGTGATCTCGGCCAGTCGCTTGCCGACCCGACGGGCCGGAATGATGAAGATCGGTAGCAGCACCAGTGACAACGCGGTGATCTGCCAGGAGAGGGTGAACATCACCGCCGCGGTGAGCACCAACTGGATGACGTTGCTGACCACACCGGACAGGGTGGAGGTGAACGCCCGCTGGGCGCCGAGCACGTCGTTGTTGAGCCTGCTGACCAGGGCGCCGGTCTGGGTGCGGGTGAAGAACTGCAACGGCATCCGCTGCACGTGGTCGTAGACCCGGGTGCGCAGGTCGAAGATGATGCCCTCACCGATGCGGGCGGAATACCACCGCTGGGCCAGCGACAGCAGCGCGTCGGCGACCGCAAGCGCGGCGATGAACAGGGCCAGCCGCACCACGAGCCGCCCGGCCTCGGTGCCGCCCTCGTTGATCGCGTTGATCACGTCGCCGGCGAGCACCGGAGTGGCCACGCCGATGATGGCGGCCAACACCACGGTGGCCAGGAAGACGACGATGTCGCGCCGGTAGGGGTGGGCGAAATCGACAATGCGGCGGGCCACGCCGCGCTTGAGCCGGTGGGTGGAGACCTCATCGCGGTTGCGCATCGACCGGAGCATGCTCCACCCGGCCATGCCACCGCCGGACATCGGGTTGGACATCGTTCACCTCCGGGTTGCCGGGCAGACCGCACCGTCAGGTCAATTCTCCCGACGAGTGTGACAACCTCGGTCGTAACCCGGATCTTCCCGTGCGGTCCTTACCTATTCTCCAGTGCCGGCGAGGTCACGCAGCCGACGGGTCTGTGCCTCCCGCTCGGCGCGCTGCTGGTCGGCGTGCGACCGCCCGGCGGCGCCGGCGAGCAGCGCCTTGATCTCTACCACCGCGTCGCGGGCTCCGGAGAGCAGGCCGGCGGTCAGATCCCGCACCGCGCCGTCCAACTCGGCCGGGGATACGACCAGGGTGGCCAGCCCGATCCGGTCCGCCTCGGCGGCGTCCAAGCGGCGGCCTGTCGCACAGATCTCCAACGCCCGCGAATAGCCGATCAGCTCGACGAGGCGTTTCGTCCCGGCCAGATCCGGCACCAGGCCGAGGGTCACCTCGGCCATCGACAACTTCGCGTCCGCGGACAGCACTCGCAGGTCACAGGCGAGCGCAAGCTGAAAGCCGGCACCGATCGCGTGGCCCTGCACGGCCGCGACAGAGACGACATCCGGCCGGTGCAGCCAGGTGAAACCGGCCTGGAACTCCGCGATGCGCTCGGCGCACTCCTGCTCGGGCAGCGCGGCCAGCTCAGCGAACGACCCCGGACCGGAGGCACCCGCCACCGCGAGATCGAGGCCGGCCGAGAACGCGCGACCCTCACCGCGGACCACCACCACCCGCACGTCGCCGGGCAGGTCGCGGGAAAAGTCGCTCATCGCTCGCCACATCGCGGGCGTCTGGGCATTGAGCACGTCGGGCCGGCACAACGTCACCGTGGCGACCGGCCCGTCGCAAGTCAGCCGAACCCCGGTCGCCTCGGCGGTCACCGGACTTCCCGGGGCGCGGCGCTGGTGGACGACGCTGAGGGGCGGGTCACGCCTTCTTGCGGCGTCGGGCGCCACCGCGCTGACGCAGCTGCACGCCGGACTCGGTGAGCACTCGGTGGATGAACCCGTAGGAACGGCCGGTCGAGGCCGCCAACGCGCGGATGCTCTCCCCCGACGTGTACCGCTTTACCAGGTCCTTGGCGAGCGTCTGACGCTCGGCTCCGACGATCCGGCGACCCTTCTCAGTGCTGGTGGCTGTGCCAGTGGCTGCCATGCTGTGTCCTCACGTCCCAGACTGTGCGGTTCGGATACGGTCCCACCTATTAGACCGCCTCGAACGATCATGCGCCAGATATCAACTCTTCGCCAACCGACACGCTATGCAATGTCAGCTTCCCGATAGAGTGATCCTGGCGATGCGGCCCGCCGCGGCGTCCGGGCGTACCACCCGCCGACGCTGGCTGCTGCCGGCAAGCCGTAACCTGCCGTCGTGATCGACCTGCTCAGCACGGCGGCCGGAGCGGCAGTGGTCTTCGCCGCGACCGACATCGACGACATCGTCATCCTGACCCTGTTCTTCGTCGCGGCCCGCACCACCGGTCGGCCCCGCCCGTGGCAGATTGTCGCCGGCCAATACGTCGGTATCGGTGCGCTCGCGCTGGCGAGCGCGGTGGTGGCGGCCGGGCTGCTCGTGGTGCCGGACCCGTGGACGGGGCTTCTCGGCCTGTTACCGATCGCGCTCGGCGTACGCGCGCTGCGTCACTCCGACGAGGACGAGACCCCCACTGTCGTGACCGGAGCGCTCGGCGTGGCCGGCGTGACGATCGCGAACGGCGCCGACAACGTGGCCGTCTACGTACCTGTCTTCCGAGCCCTCGGCGCAGCCGACAGCGCGGTGTTCCTCCTGATCTTCGTGCTGCTCATCGCGCTGTGGTGTGCCGTCGGCGCGTGGCTGGGAGGACACCCACGGGTTGTCCGGCTGGTCGAACGCGCCGGCCACTGGCTGGTGCCGACGATCTTCATCGGCATCGGCGTGGTGATCCTGGTCAGCTCCGGCGTCGTCGGCCGGCTGGTGGACCTGCTCGGTTGAGGCCCGGCCAGAAGCTTGGTCAGGCCAGCTCGACAAGTTCGAGCAGGTCGTCGCTCCAGGCGTCCTCGTCGCCGTCGGGCAGCAGGATGGCCCGGTCCGGCTTGAGCGCCAGCACCGCACCCGGGTCGTGGGTCACCAGGACGATCGCGCCCGGGTAGTTGGCGATGGCGTCGAGGACCTGCTCCCGGCTGACCGGGTCGAGGTTGTTCGTCGGCTCGTCGAGCAACAGCACGTTGGCGCCGGAACAGACCAGGGTGGACAGCGCCAGCCGGGTCTTCTCGCCGCCGGAGAGCACCCCGGCCGGCTTGTTCACGTCGTCGCCGGAGAACAGGAAGGCGCCGAGGATCTTGCGCAGGTCGGTGTCGGACTGCTCGACCGCCGCGGCGCGCATGTTCTCCAGAACCGTCCGCTCCACGTCCAGCGTCTCGTGCTCCTGGGCGTAGTAGCCCAGCCGCAGGCCGTGCCCCGCGTGCACCTCGCCGGTGTCCGGGCTGAGCAGCCCGCCGAGCATCCGCAGCAGGGTTGTCTTACCGGCGCCGTTGAGCCCGAGGATGGCCACCCGGGAGCCCCGGTCCACCGCCACGTTGACGTCGGTGAAGATCTCCAGCGATCCGTACGACTTGGAGAGACCGGTCGCCGTGAGCGGGGTCTTGCCGCACGGCGCGGGACTGGGAAACCGCACCTTGGCCACCCGGTCGGCGACCCGCACCTCCTCCAGGCCGGAGATCAGCTTCTCGGCGCGGCGGGCCATGTTCTGCGCGGCCACGGTCTTGGTGGCCTTGGCCCGCATCTTGTCGGCCTGCGCCATCAGCGCGCCGGCCTTCTTCTCCGCGTTGGCCCGCTCCCGGCGGCGGCGCCGCTCGTCGGTCTCGCGCGCCTCCAGGTACGCCTTCCAGCCCAGGTTGTAGACGTCGATGACCGACCGGGTGGCGTCGAGGAACCAGACCTTGTTGACCACCGACTCCAGCAGCGCGCCGTCGTGGGAGATCACGATCAGGCCGCCCTTGTGGTTGGCGAGAAAGCCCCGCAGCCAGGTGATCGAGTCGGCGTCGAGGTGGTTGGTGGGCTCGTCGAGCAGCAGGATGCCGCCGCCGTTCTCGCCCGCGTCACGGAACAGGATCCGGGCCAGCTCGATGCGTCGCCGCTGACCACCGGACAGGGTGCCGATCGTCTGCGCGAGCGCCCGGTCCGGTAGGCCGAGGTTGGCGCAGATCCGCGCGGCCTCGGCCTCGGCCGCGTACCCGCCGAGGGCGGCGAACTGGTCCTCCAGCGCGCCGTACCGACGGACCAGCTTGTCGTTGGCGTCCTCGGCGAGGCGGGCCTCGACCTCCTGCATCTGCGCCATCAGCACGTCCAGGCCGCGCGCGGAGAGAACCCGGTCGCGGCCGGTGACCTCCAGGTCACCCGTGCGCGGGTCCTGCGGCAGGTAACCGATGGCGCTGCGCTGGTCGATCTGGCCGCCGTACGGCTGCCCCTCGCCGGCGAGCACCTTCAGCGTGGTGGTCTTGCCGGCGCCGTTGCGACCGACCAGGCCGATCCGGTCACCGGGCTGCACGCGCAGGGTGGTGTCGGACAGCAGGATCCGGGAACCGGCACGCAGTTCCAGGCCGGTGGCAGTGATCATGTTTGCGGGGCTCGCTCTCGGGGTTCGGAAGGCTGACTCGGGGCACGCGAAACGGCCGGCGGGCTCAAGGGCCCGACGGCGCGGGGCGGTTCAGCCTTCGCAGCGCAGCACCTGACAAGTGTACCGGGCGCGCCCGGAGCGCCTGCCCGGATTACCAATCAAGATCATCGGGTACCGGAACGCCTGTCCGGACCCCGTCCGGCACTCGATGGACGAAACGACACACAAAAGACACTCACCGGCATACGGCGATCGGGGTCACCATGGAACTCAACGAGCGGGCCGAAATCGACACCTCGCAGGTCAACGACGTGGGCCGCGGTGGTGGAGGCGGCGGAGGCGGCCTCGGCATCCCGATCCCCGGAGGCGGCGGTCGGGGCGGCATCATCGGCATCGTGGTGGCGGTGCTCGTCGCGCTGCTCGGCGGCGGTTTCGGCCTCAACGCCATGACAAACGGCGACGAGGGCGGTCAGGCCGGCGGCACCGACCTGGAGCAGTTGTGCTCCCGCGACAACCCCGAGCGTCTCGACGACGCGCGCTGCCGCAACGCGCTCTACGTCAACAGCATCCAGGCCTACTGGCAGAAGGCGTACCCGGAGTTGGGCAAGGGAGAGTACGAGCAGACCGACACCAACTTCTTCCAGGCCGCCGTGAACACCGGCTGCGGGCAGGCCGACTCGGGCGTCGGCCCGTTCTACTGCCCCGCCGACAAGCAGGTCTACATCGACCTGAGCTTCTACGACGAGTTGGCGTCCCGGTTCGGGGCGAAGGGCGAGTTCGCCCAGCCGTACGTGCTTGCCCACGAGTACGGACACCACGTCCAGAACCTCCTCGGCACCAACGCCAAGGCCGGCCAGGGCGACCAGAGCGGCCCCCAGTCCGCCTCCGTACGGCTGGAGCTGCAGGCCGACTGCTACGCCGGCGCCTGGGCCAAGCACGCCACCGAGAGCAAGGACAAGACCGGCCAGGAACCGCTGTTCAAGTCCATCACCCAGACCGACATCAGCGAGGCGGTGCAGGCCGCCGAGGCGATCGGCGACGACAGCATCCAGGAGCGCTCCGGCGGGCGGGTCAACCCCGACCAGTTCACCCACGGCACGTCCGAGCAGCGCAAGCGTTGGTTCACCCAGGGCTACGACCGCGGCGACCCGAAGACCTGCGACACCTTCGGTACCGACCAGCTCTGACACCCGCTCCGAGATCGTGGCAGGCCCCCGGTGGGCCTGCCACGATTGTCATTCCGGCCGTAGCTCCGGGGTCAGGTGAGCCGCGAGACCTGGTAGTGGCCGATGAGCCAGTCGTCGTCGACCCGCCGCAGGAGCACTCCGAGGTTGACGGTCAGTGCCGGCCGGTCGGTGAAGCCGAACTCCACCTCCAGGTAGCCGAGGACCACGTCGTCGGCGAGACGGCGGATCTCCCGGATGTCGTATGCGGCGGTCAGGCCGAGCGGCTGTCCGGCGTAGTACGCGGCGACGCCGGCAGGACCGACCGTGTACGGCTGCAACCCCTGAAAGATCGCGTCGTCGGTGAAGCACGCCGCGACCCGGTCGGGCTCGTGGGCGTCGACAGCCGATTTCCACCGGTCGAGGACGGTACGCAGAATCTGAGCGTCGGACATGATGATCTCCCTGCTGACGGACGTGTCCCGTGGCGTGCCTGTCGGGGCGGCGTGCCCTCGCCAGCTCAGCGAGGCGGCTGACCCGGGTCGTTCGGGTGCGGTGTCAACGGCGTCACGGTCTCGCGCCGCCAGGCGCGCAGCGGCATCGACGCGAGTACGGCTTCCAGCTCATCGGCGTCGTCGGCCTGAAACAGCCCCCACGTACGCCACTCCCCCGGTGCCAGCGGCGGCCGCCACAGCCGCAGGAGACTGCCCTGGGCGATCAGCTCGGCCGAACGCGCGGCCTCTCGCGCACGCATGTCGGCGACGCCGTCCTCCGACGTGCCGTCGGGCACCGTCGTCACCATGTCAACCAGAAACTCCACGCGCCCATCCTCCAGCCGCCGGCCGGACAGCACGCCGCGAACCCCGTTCTGGGTGGCGACCGTCTCCCCTCCGACGCCGCCGCGAGCAGGCCTCCGACGCCGCCCGTGCAGGCCTCCGACGTCGCCCGTGCAGGCCTCCGACGTCGCCGGTGCGGGCCGAGGTCAGTCGGGGTCGCGCACCAGGATGCGTACCGCCCGGGCCGCACCCACCGCCGCGACCAGCACCGCGTGCCGGGGCTCCGGCACGTCGAGCAGCCGCTCCGCCCGCAACGGCACGAGCGGGGCCAACCGTCGGTCGGTCAGCACCCCGTCCACCGCCCGCCGGTCACCGCCGCAGACCAACGCGGCGAGCGTCGCCACCTCCGGCAACAGCAGCCGTACGGCCAGGTCCGCCGCGTCGCCCAGCGCCGCCTTCGCCTGGTTGTCACGCCGGCGGGCGAACCGGTGCTGCGACCATCCCCCCGCAGCGGTGCGCCCCTGCACGTAGCGTGTGTCCACCTTGGAGACGACGAGGTCGCCGCCCTCGGCCACCCCGAGCGCCACCGCGCCCTTCCGCGCCAGCAGCAGGCCGATCCGGCGGGGCATGACAGCGGAGGCCACGAACCCGGCCACATCCGCGCCGGCCGGCGCACCCGGCGGGGCGTGCAGCTCGGCGGTCGCCCCGTCCGGGGCGGCGAGCAGTAGGCCGTACTCCCTCGTGCTGGTGCTGGGCGGGCCGTGCCGGTCAGCGAAGCCCTCGACCCAGCGGCCGACGCGGGCCGGGTCGACCTCGACCCACCGGCCTCCGCCGGCTGCGGGTCGACTGGTCATCGCCCGACCGTACGGCACAGCGAACCCGTCCGGGCCCCCGGGCGGCCCGTGATGCCCGGCCAGGGACACGCCCGGCGACACCGGTCGGGCGCCGTCCGGGTGGCTGAGCCGCCCGTGAACCTGGTCCGGCTCGGCCTGGACCCAGCGACCTCCTGCGGGGTCGGCCGCCGCGTCGGATGGTCGCCGTGGCCGTTCAGTCTGGCAGTAGCGCGGCCACGGCCAACGCGGCGATGAGCGCGCTGGAGACCAGGCCGGTGGCCAGCCGGCCACGCGGCCCGGTCAGCGCCCGGCCGACCACGGTGCCACCGCCGGCGATGACCAGCTGCCAGCTCGCCGACGCCAGGAACACCCCGGCCACGAAGAGGGCCACCGGCACCATGCCCGAGTCGGCAGTGTCCCGACGGCCGAGCACCAGGGCGGTGAAGTAGAGCACCGTCATCGGGTTCAACAGGGTCAACCCGAGCAGCGCCGCGTAGGCCCGCCCCGGAGTGCTCATGCCCCCACCGTCGCGTGCCGTCGGCGGTCGCCGCGAGCGGTGCGCAGCCCACGTCCGCCACAGGCCGCGCCCGGCGAGACCCAGCAGCACCACTGCGGCGACCACCCGCAGGGGCCCGGCGACCGGCGCGATGATCCCGGCCAGGCCCGCGCCGCCGAGCACGGCCACCACCGCGTAGAGCCCGTCGGCCGTCGCCACCGCGAGCGCCGCGGCCGCACCCACCCGAAACGACGTACGGGCGCTGAGCCCCAGGATCAGAATCGCGATCGCGCCGACGGGAATGGCGACGCCGTAGCCGGCCACGAGACCGGCGAGGAACGCGCCGCTCACGACGGCGGGCGCGGGATCGAGGCGGGCCGGGGCAGGCTGCGCTGTCGACGCACGGCAGTGGCCGCACGGACAGGAACCTGCTTCGGGTACGCCTCAGTCACACGCGCATCCTCCGCGCCGGACCCGCGCCCCCGCCACCGATATTCCGCCGCCCGCCGCCCGCCGCCCGCCGCCCGCCGCGCCCCGCGCCCCGCGCCCCGCGCCCCGCGCCCCGCGCCCCGCGCCCCGCGCCCCGCGCCCCGCGCCCCGCGCCCAAGATCCGAGCAACATCCCCGATGTTGCTGCCTCCGACACGCCGGAGACAGCAACATCCCTGATCCTGCGCAGATCTTGACGACGAACACCGCTTTTCGGAGATCGGAACCCGGCCTTGGCGCCCCAGGCCACCAAGATCGCACTCGAACCAGGATGTAGCGGCCTCGGCGACGCACCGAGGCCACTACATCGAGGACCGAGGGCGATCTTGGGGTGTTCTGGGATCGGCCGAGGGAGCGGAGCCGAACTTCAGGCGGCCAGTCGGGGGTCGCGACCGAGGTAGGAGAGCAGGGCGGCGACCTCGTCGGCCTCCGGAGCGGAGTCGATCGCCGGGGCGTACGCGCCGTAGGCCCGCAACGGCTCGACGATCTGCCGGGCCACCACCAGCAGGGGGCGGGCCAGTTCGGCGTCGAGCGGGGACGGCTGGCCGGTGGCCACCGCGATGTCCCAGGCGTGCACTGCGGCGTCCAGTGCGCACGCTATGGCGCCGACCTCGGCCGGCAGCTTGCCCTGAGGCAGCGGCGTGGGCACCTCCGGGTCGTCGTCGGCGACGCCCTTCCAGGCCCGGGCGGAGGCGTCGAGGGCGGCGCGCAGGCCGGCGAGCTTGTCACCGTCGACCCGACCGGAGGGTGCGAACGGGTCCTCCGCCGGCCCCGGCCCGCCGTCGATCGCCGCCGCGAAGGCGAGCTGGTCGCCGACCGCGTGCTGAAGCACCTGGGTGACGTTCCACCGCTCGCACGGGGTGGGCCGCTCCCAGGCGTCGGCCGGAACTCCCTCGACTGCCGTCCGAAGCGCCGCGTGCGCCTCTTCGAGCACGGTCCGCCACTGCCCCGCCGCCATCCCGCTCATTGTTCCGCCCTCTCCGCCGGCTTCCAGCGAGCTGACCCACCCGTCGCCGGAGCGGAATATTCCGCTCCGTTTGATGAGTTCAGCCTAGCAGACCGGAACGATCCGTTCCACCAATTTCGGGGTTGGCCTGGAAACGCGTCGAGCGCGGCACCCGGACGGGTACCGCGCTCGACGAAGTGGGATCAGTTCAGACGTTGAAGCCGAGGGAGCGAAGCTGGTCCCGACCCTCGTCAGTGATCTTGTCCGGGCCCCACGGCGGGAGCCACACCCAGTTGATCCGGATGTCGTTGACCAGGCCACCGCCGGGGCCGGTGGTCAGCGCCTGCCGGGTCTGGTCCTCGATGACGTCGGTCAGCGGGCAGGCCGCCGAGGTGAGCGTCATGTCCAGGGTGGCGACGTTCTCGTCGTCGACGTGGACGCCGTACACGAGGCCAAGGTCGACCACGTTGATGCCGAGCTCCGGGTCGACGACGTCCTTCATCGCCTCCTCGATGTCGGCGATCATGGCCTTGCTGACGCCGCCCGCAGGAGCGGCGGCGTCAGAGGTGCCGTCGGTCGTCGCGGCGTCGGTCTGCGGCACCACACTGGTGTCACCGGCCTCCGGCGTCGCCTCAGTAGCGGTGTTCTCGCTCATGCCGTCCCTCCGCTTCGCTCCGTGACGCCATGAGGCACCAACGCGCTGAACCACTGATTCGCTCGCTGACGCTCGCTCATGCCGTCCCTCCGCTTCGCTGCGTGATGCCGCAGGGCACCACTGTGTCATTCGCTCGCTGACGCTCGCTCACGCCTTCACCTCCGGGCTCACGCCCACACCGGCGCGTGCCGCGGCGTCCTTGAACGCCATCCACGGCAGCAGCGCGCACTTGACCCGGGCGGGGTAACGGGCCACACCCGCGAAAGCAACCCCGTCACCGAGCACGTCCTCGTCCGGCGTGACCTGGCCACGTCCGGACATCAACTCCACGAACGCCTCGTGCACCTCGAATGCTTCCCCAGCGCCCCGACCACGCAGCAACTCGTGGAGCACACTCGCCGACGCCTGGCTGATCGAGCAGCCCATCCCGTCGTACGAGATGTCGTGCAGCACAGTGCCGTCGGTGGCCACCCGGACGGTGACCTCGTCACCGCAGGTGGGGTTGACGTGGTGCGCCTCCGCGACCTGGTCGCCCGGGTCGTCGGCATCGCGCAGGCCACGCCCGTGCGGGCGCTTGTAGTGGTCCAGGATGATCTCCTGGTAGAGCTGATCGAGCTGCATCAGTCGAACACCTTCCGTACCTGCTCCAGACCGGCCACCAGAGCGTCGATCTCCTCGGTGGTGGTGTAGAGGTAGAACGAGGCCCGGGTCATGGCGGGGACGCCGAACCGGCTGCACACCGGCTTGGCACAGTGGTGACCCACCCGCACCTGCACGCCGAGCGAGTCGAGCACCTGACCCACGTCGTGCGGGTGCACGTCACCGAGCGCGAACGAGATGGTGCCGCCCCGGCCCACCGGCACTGTCGGGCCGAAGATCCGCAGGTCCGGCACCGAGCCGAAGGCGTCCAGCGCGTACGCCGTCAGCTCCTTCTCGTGCCACTGGATGGCCCGCATCCCGACGCCGGTCAGGTAGTCCACCGCCGCGCCCAACGCGACCGCCTCGGCGATCGGCGGGGTGCCGGCCTCGAACCGGGCCGGCGGGGCGGCGAACGTCGAGCGGCCCATGGTGACCGTCTCGATCATCGAGCCGCCACCCATCACCGGCGGCATGGACGCCAACAGCTCGGCCCGGCCCCAGAGCACACCGATGCCGGTCGGGCCGCACATCTTGTGGCCGGTGAACACGATGTAGTCGGCGTCCAGGTCGACCACGTCGAGGGGCAGGTGCGGCGCCGACTGCGAGCAGTCCAGCAGCAGCAGCGCGCCCACCTCGCGGACCCGAGCGGTGATCCGGGAGGTCGCATTGACAGTGCCCAGGATGTTCGACACGTGCACCAACGAGACGATCTTCGTCCGTTCGGTGACCAGGTCCTCCAGGCCCGACTCGTCCAGCCGGCCCTGGTCGGTGACCGGGAACCAGCGCAGAGTCGCGCCGGTCCGCTCACAGAGCAGCTGCCACGGGACGATGTTCGAGTGGTGCTCCATCTCGGAGATCACCACCTCGTCGCCGGGACCGAGCCGGAACCGGGGGTCGGCGTCCGCGCGCAGCGAGGCGTTCGAGAAGGCGTACGCCACGATGTTGATCGCCTCGGTGGAGTTCTTGGTGAACACCACCTCGTCGACGCTCGGCGCGTTGATGAACGCGGCGACCTTCGCCCGCGCCCCCTCGTACGCCTCGGTGGCCTCGGTGCCCAGGGTGTGCACCGACCGCGACACGTTGGCGTTGTGCCGCGCGTAGTGCTCGTCGAGCACGTCGAGCACCTGGCGCGGTTTGTGGGAGGTGTTGGCGCTGTCGAGGTAGACCAGCGGGTGCCCGTTGATCTCCCGGTCCAGGATCGGGAAATCGGCGCGTACCCGGGCCACGTCGAAACGCGGCACGTCGTCGTACTGCGGCATCCCCTCGGGGATCGCGATGCTGGTCATCTCGGCAGCGCCTCTTTCGCTCAGGCCTTGGCCGTGCCGGCCCCGGCGGCGTACCGCTCGTAGCCCTCGGCCTCGAGCTTGTCGGCCAGCTCCGGGCCGCCCTGCTCGACGATCCGGCCGGCCACGAAGACGTGCACGAAGTCCGGCTTGATGTAGCGCAGGATCCGCGTGTAGTGGGTGATCAGCAGCACGCCGGTGTCGCCGGTGTCGCGGACCCGGTTGACGCCCTCGCTGACCACGCGCAGCGCGTCCACGTCGAGACCGGAGTCGGTCTCGTCGAGGATCGCGATCTTCGGCTTGAGCAGCTCCAGCTGGACGATCTCGTGCCGCTTCTTCTCACCACCGGAGAAGCCCTCGTTGACGTTGCGCTGGGCGAACGCCGGGTCCATCTGGAGGCGCTCCATAGCGCCGCGCAGCTCGCCACCCCAGGTACGGAGCTTCGGCGCCTCGCCGTCGATGGCGGTCTTCGCGGTCCGCAGGAAGTTCGCCACCGAGACGCCGGGCACCTCGACCGGGTACTGCATGGCCAGGAAGAGACCGGCGCGGGCGCGCTCGTCGACAGTCATCGCCAGCACGTCCTCGCCGTCGAGGGTCACCGTACCGCCGGTGATCTCGTACTTGGGGTGGCCGGCGATCGAGTACGCCAGGGTGGACTTGCCGGAACCGTTCGGGCCCATGATCGCGTGGGTCTCGCCCGACTTCACGGTCAGGTCGACACCGGCCAGGATCGGCTTGAGCTCACCCTCGGGCAGCTTGACCGACACCTTCAGGTCGCGGATCTCCAGGGTGCTCATTATCGGGTCACTCCATTACTCGGCGTCAGGCTGAGGTAGATGTCGCCGTCGCGGACTTCGACGGGGTAGACGGGGACGGGTTCGGTGGCGGGCAGGCCGGTCGGCTCGCCGGTGCGCAGGTCGAAGCGCGAGCCGTGCAACCAGCACTCGAGCGTGCAGCCGTCGACCTCGCCCTCGGAGAGCGCGACAGCGGCGTGCGAGCACTCGTCGTACGCGGCGTAGAAGTTGCCGTCCTCGCCGTGCACCAGGGCGATCGGAGTGCCCTCGACGTCCGCGCGGATCGCGGTGCCCTTCGGCACGTCCTCGGTGGAGCAGAGCCGGATCATCAAGCGCCGGCCTTGGTCAGCCGGGCCTCGATCGCGTCGCCGAGGCTCTCCCGCAGCGACTCCACCGGGATCTTGTTGATCAGCTCGGCGAAGAAGCCACGGACCACCAGCCGGCGGGCCTCACTCTCCGGGATGCCCCGGGCCATCAGGTAGAACAGCTGCTCGTCGTCGAAACGGCCGGTCGCGCTGGCGTGACCGGCGCCGGCGATCTCGCCGGTCTCGATCTCCAGATTGGGTACGGAGTCCGCCCGCGCGCCGTCGGTGAGCAGCAGGTTCCGGTTGATCTCGTACGTGTCGGTGCCGGTCGCCTCGGCCTGGATGAGCACGTCGCCCACCCAGACGGTGTGCGCGCTCTCGCCCTGCAGAGCGCCCCGGTAGCCGACGTAGCTGCGGCAGTCCGGCACATTGTGGTCGACCAGCTGCCGGTGCTCCAGGTGCTGGCCGGAGTCGGCGAAGTAGACGCCGTACAGCTCGGCCTCGCCCCCGCGCCCGGTGTATTCCACGCTGGTGAACTGTCGGACCAGGTCGCCACCCAGGGAGACCTGGATGTGGATGACCTTGGCGTCCCGACCCAGCTTGATCTTCAGGTGCTGGGCCTGGACCGCGTCGTCGGCCCAGTCGGCGACCGTGACCAGCGTCAGCTTCGCGCCATCGGCCACGGCGACCTCGACGTTGTCGGCCAGGGTGGCCGACCCGACGTGCTCCAGCACCACTGTCGCCTCGGCGAACCGGCCCACCTCGACGAAGGTGTGACCGAACGCGGGCTGCTCGATGCCCTCGCCGACCACCCGCAGCCGTACCGCCTCGCCGAGCACCACGTCGGGGTCCACCCGCAGCAGCAGTGCGTCCGCGGCGGCACCGTAAGCCAACGCGCTGACCCGGTCGACCGGGATCAGCACGCTGCCGACGCGCTCGTCGTCACGGCCGACCCGGGTGATGGCGACGCCCTCGGGCAGGTCACCGTACTCGTGTCGGACCGCGCCGGTAGCGGCCGGCGCGTCACCGGTAAGGCCGCGCAGGCGCTTGAGCGGGGTGAAGCGCCACTCCTCCTCCAGGCCGGTGAGGGCCGGGAAGTCGGCGACGTCGTACGAGCGCAGCGCCTGCGACTTGGTGCTGGGCGGCGGCGCGGAAGCCTGGGTAGTCATGTCTTCCTTGGTCTGTCTGTTCCGTGACGACGAGTTGGGGCCGGGTGTGACGGGCCGAGGTTCCGGCCCGTCACGGGGGAACGGCGGCGTCAGCCGACCGCGCCCTCCATCTGAAGCTCGATCAGGCGGTTGAGCTCCAGGGCGTACTCCATCGGGAGCTCCTTGGCGATCGGCTCGATGAAGCCGCGCACGATCATCGCCATCGCCTCGTCCTCGCTCAGGCCCCGGCTCATCAGGTAGAAGAGCTGGTCATCACTGATCTTGGAGACGGTCGCCTCGTGCCCCATCGACACGTCGTCCTCACGGATGTCGACGTACGGGTAGGTGTCCGAGCGGGAGATCGTGTCGACGAGCAGTGCGTCGCACTTGACAGTGCTCCGGCTGTGGTGCGAACCCTCCAGCACCTGCACCAGACCCCGGTACGAGGTGCGGCCGCCGCCACGGGCGATCGACTTCGAAACGATGGTCGAGGAGGTGTGCGGCGCGGCGTGCACCATCTTGGCGCCGGCGTCCTGGTGCTGACCCTCGCCGGCCATCGCCACCGAGAGAACCTCGCCCTTGGCGTGCTCGCCGGTCATGTAGACCGCCGGGTACTTCATGGTCACCTTGGAGCCGATGTTGCCGTCGACCCACTCCATGGTCGCGCCCTCGTGGCAGACGGCGCGCTTGGTGACCAGGTTGTAGACGTTGTTCGACCAGTTCTGGATGGTCGTGTAGCGGCAACGCGCGTTCTTCTTGACGATGATCTCCACGACGGCGCTGTGCAGCGAGTCGGAGGAGTAGAGCGGCGCGGTGCAGCCCTCGACGTAGTGCACGTACGCACCCTCGTCGACGATGATCAGCGTCCGCTCGAACTGGCCCATGTTCTCCGTGTTGATCCGGAAGTAGGCCTGCAGCGGGATCTCGACGTGCACGCCCTTCGGCACGTAGATGAACGAGCCACCGGACCACACCGAGGTGTTCAGGGCGGCGAACTTGTTGTCGCCGACCGGGATCACGGTGCCGAAGTACTCCTTGAAGACGTCCTCGTGCTCGCGCAGCGCCGTGTCGGTGTCCAGGAAGAGGACGCCCTGCTCCTCAAGGTCCTCGCGGATCTTGTGGTAGACGACCTCGGACTCGTACTGCGCCGCGACACCGGCGACCAGCCGCTGCTTCTCCGCCTCCGGGATGCCCAGCCGGTCGTAGGTGTTCTTGATGTCCTCGGGCAGGTCCTCCCAGCTGGTGGCCTGCTTCTCGGTCGACCGGACGAAGTACTTGATGTTGTCGAAGTCGATCCCGGTGAGGTCCGCGCCCCACGCCGGCATCGGCTTGCGGCCGAACAGCCGCAGGCCCTTCAGCCGCAGGTCGAGCATCCACGCCGGCTCGTTCTTCTTGGCCGAGATGTCCCGCACCACCGCCTCGTTGATGCCACGCTGGGCGACAGCCCCGGCGGCGTCCGGGTCGGACCAGCCGTACTCGTACCGGCCCAGGGCGGCGAGCTGCTCTTCCTGGGTCAGGGGCTGGACGATCTGCTCGGTCATCTATCTGTCCTCACAGTGGTTACGGGATTACCGGATTGAGCACGGCCCGGCTGGGTCGGGATGTGCGTGGTGCACACCCCGTCGCCGTGCGCGATGGTGGCCAGACGCTGCACGTGGGTGCCGACCAGACGGGAGATGACCGCGGTCTCGGCCTCGCACAGCTGAGGAAACTCGGCGGCCACGTGCGCCACCGGGCAGTGGTGCTGACAGAGCTGGCCGCCAGAGGCGATCGTGGTCGCATTGGCAGCGTAACCCTCGCCCGTGAGCGCTGCGGCAAGTGCCTCGGCTCGCGCGAGAGGGTCGTCGCCCGCATCCTCCATGGCCGCCCGACAGCGGGACTCGAGAGCGGACACCTGCTCGGTGGCGAACGCCTCCACCGCGTCCGGGCCGCCGCTGCGGGCGATCCAGCGCAGCGCGGCGGTGGCCATGTTGTCGTAGTGGTGTGTGCCACAGCGGACCCGGGCGGCCTCGGTCAGCAGGAACACCTTCGCCGGGCGGCCCCGACCGCGACTGCCCTGCACAGGCTGCTCGCGGGCGTACACGTCACCATCCGCAAGCATCGCGTCGAGGTGTCGGCGGATCGCCGCCGGGCTGAGCCCGAGCGCCGCGCCAAGCTGCGCGGCGGTGGTGGCACCCTGCTCCAACAGCAACTGGGTGACCCGATCCCGGGTGGAGACCTCGGCCGCCGCCGGCCCGGCGGGGCCGACCGGCGTGGTCACGGCAGGCGCGGACGCACCGACGGCCGGCACGGCCGTCGGCTGGTGCCCGAAGAGCGCCGCCGCGTTTTTCACAACGCCAACGTTACGTAATTACCCGGAGGGTCGCAAACCCGGGCCCCGGTGATCCCAACCACCGCACTGACGGAGTCGGACGAACCTCGATCACTACGGTGCGTAGGATTTGCGCCGTGAACCGAATCGTCCGTCCGGTCTCCGGCATCCTGCTGCGCCGCCTCGCGCTCGCCTCGATCATCGCGAACGTGGGCATCGTCGTCACCGGCGGGGCCGTCCGACTGACCGCCTCGGGCCTCGGCTGCCCCACCTGGCCCCGGTGCACAGACGATTCCTACGTCACCACGCCGGAGATGGGCGTGTACGGCGTCATCGAGTTCGGCAACCGGATGCTGACCTTCGCGGTGGGTCTGATCGCGCTGGCCACGGTGCTGGCCGTACTGCTGCACCGGCCCCGCCGACCCGGGCTTCTCGCACTGGCCGTGGTGGTCTTCCTGGGCATCCCCGCCCAGGCGGTCCTCGGTGGCATCACCGTGCTGACCAACCTCAACCCGTGGGTGGTCGGGCTGCACTTCCTCGCCTCGATGGCCGTGATCGCCGCCGCGTACGCCCTCTGGCGACGTATCGGCGACCCCGACGGCCCGACCGCGGCCGTGGTGCCCGCACCACTGCGCGCGCTGGCCCGGGTCACCACCGGCGTCACCGTCGCCGTGCTGGTCGTCGGCACCTGGGTCACCGGCAGCGGCCCGCACGCCGGCGACCACGGCGCCGCCCGCAACGGGCTCGACCCGGAGACGATCTCCCAGGTGCACGCGGACGGGGTCTTCCTGCTGATCGGCCTGTCGGTGGCGCTGATCTTCGCGTTCCGCGCCGTCGGTGCGCAGCGGGCCACCCGCGCCGCGATCATCCTGGTCGCCGTGGAGTTGGGCCAGGGCCTGATCGGCTTCGTGCAGTACTTCACCCACGTGCCGGCGGTCCTGGTTGGCGCACACATGCTCGGCTCCTGCCTGGTACTGCTGGCCGCGCTGTCGGTGCAGTGGTCCACCCGGGAACGCCGCCCGGTCGCGCCGGCCCCCCAGGCCACCCCGACCGACGCCGCCGCCCCGGTACCGGTCACCGCCTGACCCGCCCGCGCCCCCGCGCCCCTTCGTTCGTCGCGCGCCCCGCCATCAGCACCCACGCGCCCCGCAGAGCCTGACCCCCACAACGAGCCCGCGCCCCGCGCCCCGCGCCCCGCGCCCCGCGCCCCGCGCCCCGCGCCCCGCGCCCCGCGCCCCGCGCCCCGCGCCCCGCGCCCCGCGCCCCG
>NZ_JBIDCQ010000019.1:0-21353 GCF_043204655.1 Micromonospora sp. NPDC047762
CAGATCTTGACGACGAACACCGCTTTTCGGAGATCGGAACCCGGCCTTGGCGCCCCAGGCCACCAAGATCGCACTCGAACCAGGATGTAGCGGCCACGGAACGCCGGGAAGCCACTAGAACCAGGATGTTGCGCGATCTTGCCGGCCGCAGCACGGACGCGCGGCAGCCGGACGCACGTGCGCGCGGCGCGGGCGGCCGTTCGGGAGTTGCTTGTTGTGTGAGTGGTTAGGCGTTGCGGGCCAGGTGAGTGGTGATCGCGGTGGCGAGTCGCTCGGGGGCGCCGTCCGCGTACCCGATGAAGAGCGACGGCTCGGTCAGCTCCAGCTCGACCAGGACCGGCTCGCCGTCCGGGCCGGGAATCAGGTCGACCCGGGCGTAGAGCAGCTGTCGGGTGCCGCCGGGCACCGTCGCGAGGGTCTGCTCGGCCACCGCCAACTGCTCGGGGCGAGCGGTGCGGGCGGTGATCTCTTCGGCCTTGTACAGCCCGTCCGGACCGAGGTCCGGCCCGGACAGCATCGGACCCTTGCGGATCGCGTGGCTGAACGCGAGCCCTTCGGGACCGGCCAGGAAGAGAAGAGCCGTCTCGCCTTCGGTGTCGACGGCCCGCAGGTACGGCTGGACCATGGTGACCCGGCCGGCCTCGGAGAGTCGGCGAACGTGTGCGGCGGCAAGGTCGCGGTGCTCCGGGTCGGACAGGTCGTACCGGCCGGTGTCCTGACTGCCGGCGCTGACGGCGGGTTTGAGCACGTACTCGCCGGTCTCGGCGGGCGGCTGCCAGCTCTCCCCCGGCATGATCCAGGCTGTCGGCACGGTTGGCACGCCGGCGGCGCTCAGCTCGGCGAGGTAGCGCTTGTCGGTGTTCCAGCGGACCACGTCGGCCGGGTTGACGAGTGTCGGCACGGTCGACGCCCAGGACACGAACTCGTCGCGGCGCAGCGCGTAGTCCCAGGGTGACCGGAGCACGACCAGGTTGTAGGACGACCAGTCGACGTCGGGGTCGTCCCAGACGACGGCCTGGACGGCGACGCCACGGGTGGCGAGCGGGGCGAGGACCAGCCGGTCGTCCGGGTCGAGCTCGGCCAGGTCGGAGCAGGTGACGAGAGCGACCCGGGGTTCCCCCCGGGTCGACTGGTGATATGTGGTCAATTCAGGTGTCTGTTCACCGGGCCATCGTGCGCCGGGCCATCGACCGCCAGAGGTCGTTGCTCGGACGCATCTGGTCCATCAGTTCACGCTCCCAGGCGTTCTCGACGGCGACTCCCGCCTTGGCGCACGCCTCCCGGGCGGTGACGGTGTCGTCGGCGAACTGGTCGCCCCACTCACCGTCGGCACCGACCAGGACGATTCGCGCGCCGCGCTTGCCGACGTACTCGATGACCGCCTTCGCGCCGCCGTGTTCTGCGGCGAACGCCTTGAGACCCGCAACCAGGCCTAGGGGCGCCTGCTCGCCGGCGGTCTGCTCAGCGGTCAGCGTCGTATCGGAACCATCTGCCATGACGCGAAGCCTAAGCAGACTTGCACCCCGTCGGGCGAGAACCATGAACCTTTTGTGATGCCAATTACCTACAGGTTTAAGGACGACCACAGGTTTGCTGTCCGATTATTTACCGACTTTTACGCCCAAAGCGCGCAGGCAAATCGCCTTCGAACCCTCCCAGGTTGAGCCGATCCGACTCATGTAGAAAGTTACTCTGATGTGACGTTAAACCCGGACAACTCATCCACGTCCGTGATTAGTCAGCAGATCAGCGGCATCGATCGCCGCCGACCCGAGCCACTGCGCGCCAACTGATCGGACAACCTGACCGGACGGACAACGCGGCAGACGGACATCGCCAGGGCCGCGAAGCCGCACGCGGCGCGGTAGAAGGCAGCGAGAGGAGCTGACGGGCGCAGGCCACCGCATTCGACGCGGAGAGCGGAGAGCGGAGTCGGCCGGGACGGGTCAGATCAGCGCGTCGAGCGCGACGGCCACGAAGACGATCGTCAGGTACGTCGTCGACCAGTGGAACAGCCGCATCGGCTTGACCGCCTCGCCGCGCGTCGCGCGCCGGCAGAGTCGGTGTGCCTCGAGGATGAAGATGGCACCCACCACCAGGGTCGGCACCCCGTAGATCGCGCTGAGCCCCAGCGGCCAGACGGCCAGGGAGGTGAGCACGGTGAGCCACGCGAAGATCAGGATCTCGGCGTTCACCCGGCGAGTCGAGGCCACCACCGGCAGCATCGGGATGCCGGCCCGGGCGTAGTCGTCCTTGTACTTCATGGCGAGCGGGTAGAAGTGCGGCATCTGCCAGAAGAAGACCACAGCGAAGAGCCCCCAGGCGGCCGGCGCCAGTGAGCCGGTCACCGCAGCCCACCCGATCAGCACCGGTGCCGCCCCGCAGGCGCCGCCCCAGAAGGTGTTCGTCGGGGTGGAACGCTTGAGCCACAGGGTGTAGACGAGGTCGTAGTAGGCGATCGCGGCGAGGGTCAGCCCGGCGGCCAGCAGGTTGGTGAACGCCGCCATCAGGGCCACCGACACCGCCGCCAGCACCAGACCGAAGATCAGCGCGCTCCGCGGCGACACGGTGTGTGCCGGCAGCGGCCGACGCTTGGTACGCCGCATCAACTGGTCGATGTCGCGGTCGATGTAGCAGTTGAGGACGCTTGCCGCACCGGCGGCGAGCGAGCCGCCGATCAGCACGATGGCCATCAGCCAGAGCGACGGCAGCCCACCCTCGGCGAGCATCATCGCCGGGATGGTGGTTACCAGCAGCAACTCGACGATCCGCGGCTTGGTGAGCGACACGTACGCCGAGAGAACCGCGCGTACGTCCCGCCGGGCCACCGGGCCCTCGGCCGCCCGCGCCGGGTGTGGCCCGGCCGGGTTGCTCGCGGGGCGCTCGGTGATCATGCTCACGGATTGCCACCTTCCGGCATCGGGCACGGGGAGATCGGATCGGTCGGGACCGCACGGATCCGCATACCGCCCCACACACTACGCGTCGTCGTTTTGGCTGCCCGGCCGACCCGACAACGGTGCGGGCCGTCACACCACCGGGTTGAACCGAGCATCCGGATGGTCACGTAGCGCACACCATGCGCAGATCCCCGGGCGCATGTTTAGGGACGCTCGATAAGGTCATCGGTGAGGGTTCCGCCCATCTGCCGAGGAGCACAACCATCGTGGCTGTTAAACGACCCGAGCACCCCGCACTGAACTGGTCCGACCTCGATCGCCGGGCCGTAGACACCGTCCGCGTGCTGGCCATGGACGCCGTAGAGAAATCCGGCAACGGTCACCCGGGCACCGCGATGAGCCTCGCGCCCGCGGCGTACCTCCTCTTCAACCGCGTCATGCGGCACAACCCGGCCGACCCCAACTGGCCCGGCCGCGACCGGTTCGTTCTCTCGGCCGGGCACTCCAGCCTGACGCTTTACATCCAGCTGTTCCTCTCCGGTTACCCGCTGAGCCTGGACGACCTCAAGTCGCTGCGGCAGTGGGGCTCGCAGACGCCGGGGCACCCCGAGCACGGGCACACGCCGGGCGTGGAGACCACCACCGGCCCGCTCGGGCAGGGTCTGGGCAACGCGGTCGGCATGGCCATGGCGGCCCGCCGCGAGCGCGGCCTGTTCGACCCCGAGGCCGAGCTCGGCGCGTCCGTCTTCGACCACGACATCTGGTGCATCGTCTCCGACGGTGACATCGAGGAGGGCATCAGCCACGAGGCCAGCGCCCTCGCCGGGCACCAGCAGCTGGGCAACCTCACGGTGATCTACGACGACAACGAGATCTCCATCGAGGACGACACCCGGATCGCCAAGAGCGAGGACGTGGCCGCCCGCTACGAGGCGTACGGCTGGCACGTGCAGACCGTCGACTGGCGCAGCGGCGACGCCGACCAGGGCGACTACCACGAGGACGCCGAGGCGCTGTACGCGGCGCTGGTGGCCGCCAAGGCGGAGACCGCCCGCCCCTCCTTCATCGCGCTGCGCACCATCATCGGCTGGCCCGCGCCCAACAAGCAGAACACCGGCAAGATCCACGGTTCGGCGCTCGGCGCCGATGAGGTGAAGGCCACCAAGCGGATCCTCGACTTCGACCCGGAGCAGACCTTCCAGGTCGACGAGGAGGTGCTCAGCCACGCCCGCACGGTGATGGGTCGCGGCGACGCGGCCGAGCAGGAGTGGACCGCCGCGTTCGACGCCTGGAAGAAGGCCAACCCGGAGCGCACCGCGCTCTACGAGCGGTTGGCTGGCCGCGTACTCCCCGACGGCTGGACCGACGCGTTGCCGGTCTTCCCCGCGGACGCCAAGGGTGTGGCCACCCGGGCCGCTTCCGGCAAGGTGCTGGAGGCGCTCGCGCCGGTGCTCCCGGAGCTGTGGGGCGGCTCGGCCGACCTGGCCGAGAGCAACAACACCACGATGAAGGGCGAGCCGTCGTTCATCCCGGCCGCCCACGCCACCAAGGACTTCCCCGGCCACGAGTACGGCCGCACGCTGCACTTCGGCATCCGTGAGCACGCCATGGGCGCGATCCTCAACGGCATCGCCCTGCACGGCGGCACCCGCCCCTACGGCGGCACGTTCCTGGTGTTCAGCGACTACATGCGTCCGTCGGTGCGGCTGGCCGCGCTGATGAAGCTGCCGGTGACCTACGTCTGGACGCACGACTCGATCGGCCTCGGCGAGGACGGCCCGACCCACCAGCCGGTGGAGCACCTGACCGCGCTGCGCGCCATTCCCGGCCTGGATGTGGTCCGCCCGGCCGACGCCAACGAGACCGCCTGGGCGTGGCGGCAGGCGCTGGAGCACACCGACCGGCCCACCGCGCTGGCGTTGAGTCGTCAGCCGCTGCCGACCCTGGACCGCGACGTCCTGGGCAGCGCGGAGGGCGTGACCAAGGGTGGCTACGTGTTGGCCGAGGCGTCCAACGGCAAGCCCCAGGTGATCATCGTGGGCACCGGCTCCGAGGTGCAGCTCTGCCTGACCGCCCGGGAGCGGCTGGAGGCCGACGGCACCCCGACCCGGGTCGTGTCGATGCCGTGCCAGGAGTGGTTCTACGAGCAGGACGAGGCATACCGGGAATCGGTGCTCCCCCGTGGGGTAAAGGCACGGGTGAGCGTGGAGGCGGGCATCGCGATGTCCTGGCGCGGCATCGTCGGTGACCTGGGCGAGAGCGTCAGCATCGAGCACTACGGCGCGAGTGCCCCGCACACCGTGCTCTTCGAGCAGTTCGGGTTCACCGGTGACCGGATCGTGGCGGCGGCACACGCCTCGCTGGCCCGGGTGGGCGACATCACCGGTTTCACGACCGGCAACTGAGGGAGCGTGGACGGCATGACCGACAAGCTGAATGAGCTGACCGCCGCGGGCGTGGCGGTCTGGCTCGACGACCTTTCCCGGGTACGACTGAGCTCCGGCGGGCTGGACCAGCTCCGCCGCGAGAAGCACGTGGCCGGCGTCACCACCAACCCGACGATCTTCGCCAAGGCCCTGAGCGACGCCGACGAGTACAACTGGCAACTGCGCGACCTCGCTACTCGTGACGTGGACGTGGAAGAGGCCGTCCGCATGCTCACCACGTACGACGTGCGGTGGGCCTGCGACGTGATGCGCCCGTCGTACGACGGCAGCGACGGCGTCGACGGCCGCGTCTCGATCGAGGTGGACCCCCGCAGCGCGCACGACGCGGACAAGACCGTCGCCGAGGCCAAGGCGCTGTGGTGGCTTGTCGACCGGCCGAACCTCTACATCAAGATCCCGGCCACCGAGGAGGGCCTGTCGGCGATCACCGACACGCTCGCCGAGGGGATCAGCGTCAACGTGACCCTGATCTTCGGTCTGGACCGCTACTCGGCGGTCATGGAGGCGTTCCTCGCCGGCCTGGAGCAGGCCAAGGCCAACGGCCACGACCTGTCGAAGATCGGCTCGGTCGCGTCCTTCTTCGTGTCCCGGGTCGACGCCGAGGTCGACAAGCGGCTGGAGAAGATCGGCTCCGACCAGGCCAAGTCGCTCAGGGGTAAGGCCGCCGTCGCCAACGCCCAACTGGCGTACGAGCGCTACACCGAGGTGTTCGCCTCGGACCGCTGGAAGGCGCTCGCCGCGGCCGGCGCGCACCCGCAGCGGCCGCTGTGGGCGTCCACCTCGACGAAGAACCCGGACTACAAGGACACCATCTACGTCGAGGAGCTGATCGCCCCCGGCACTGTCAACACCATGCCGGAGTCGGTCGTCAACGCGTACGCCGATCATGCCGAGACCCGCGGTGACACCGTCACCGGGGCCTACGACGCGGCCCGGAAGGTCTTCGCGGACCTGGAGTCGGTCGGGGTCGACCTGGCCGACGTGATCGCCACCCTGGAGCGCGAGGGCGTGGAGAAGTTCGAGGTCAGCTGGCAGGAGCTGCTCGACGGGGTGACCAAGTCGCTGAAGGCCGCGGCGCAGGGCACCGGCGCGCCGAACAAGGCCGCCAAGGGCAACGCCAAGGCCGCCGACAAGGCGGGTGGCGCATGAGCGACCTGCTTGCGGGGCCGGTGGAGGCAGCCGCCGGGCTCTCCGTGTACGGCGCGGACGCGGTCGACAAGGCCGCGCCGGCCTCGACCCGGGACGCGCTGGTCAAGGCCGGCGTCCCGGGCAAGCTGGCGGGCAAGGACGCCAGCCTGTGGGGTCCGGACGCCGAGGCCGAGGCCAAGATCCGGCTGGGCTGGGTGGACACCCACCGGCGCAGCCGCGAGCTGCTCGTCCAGTTGGCCGAGCTGAGCGCGGAGCTGGCCGACCTGGATCACGTGGTGCTCGCCGGCATGGGCGGTTCTTCGCTCGCGCCCGAGGTGATCACCCAGACGTTGGGCCGCCCGTTGACGGTGCTGGACACCACCGACCCGGGCCAGGTCCGGGCGGCGCTCGGTGACCGGCTGGAGCGCACCGTCGTGGTGGTGGCCAGCAAGTCCGGGTCGACGGTGGAGACCGACAGCCACCGGCGCGCGTACTGGCAGGCGTTCCTGGACGCCGGGATGACCGAGGCGGAGGCCGGCCGGCACTTCGTCATCGTCACCGACCCGGGTTCGCCGCTGGAGGCCACCGCGGCCGAGATGGGCGCGTTCACGGTGCTCGCCGACCCGAACGTCGGCGGCCGCTACTCGGCGCTCACCGCGTTCGGTCTGGTGCCCTCGGCGCTGGCCGGGGTCGAGGTCGCGGAGCTGCTCGACCAGGCCGACGCGCTGGCCACCTCGCTCGGCGCGGACCAGAACAACCCGGCGCTGGCGCTGGGCGCCGCTCTGGGCGCGGCGGCCACGCTCGCCCGGGACAAGGTCGCCCTGGTCTCCGACGGCACCGGCATCGACGGGCTCGGCGACTGGGCGGAGCAGCTGATCGCCGAGTCGACGGGCAAGGCCGGGGTGGGCATCCTGCCGGTGGTCGTGGAGTCTCCGCAGAGCCCCGGCGCCACCGGCGCGGACGTGCTGACGGTCAGCTACGGCGGCGCGCTGGCCCCCGGTGACATGCCGGGCGGCGGGGCCACCCCGGACGTGGCCGTCAACGGCCCGCTGGGCGCTCAGTTCCTGGCCTGGGAGTACGCCACCGCGGTGGCCGGTGTGGTGCTCGGCATCGACCCGTTCAACCAGCCGAACGTCACCGAGTCCAAGGAGAACACCAACAAGATCCTGGCCTCGGGCCTGCCGGCGGAGACGCCGTCGTTCACCGAGGGCGCGATCGAGGTGTACGCCCCGCAGGGCGCCCCCGGGGACCTGGCCGGTGTGCTGCGCTGGCTGCTCGACGGGCTGGGCGACGACGGTTACCTCGCGGTGATGGCGTACCTCGACCGGTTCGCCGACGCCGACACGGCCAAGCTGCGGTCGCTGCTGGCGCAGGCGGGTGGCCGACCGGTCACCTTCGGCTGGGGTCCGCGCTTCCTGCACTCGACGGGCCAGTACCACAAGGGCGGCCCGCAGGTGGGCAGCTACCTCCAGGTGACCGGCGCGGTCGCCGAGGACCTGGCGGTGCCGGGCAAGCCGTACACCTTCGGTGAGTTGCAGGCGGCGCAGGCCGCCGGTGACCGGCAGGCTCTCGCCGGTCGGGAGCGGCCGTTGCTGCGGTTGCACCTCACCGACCGGGCCACCGGTGTCGCCCAACTACTGGACGCGGCCGGTGATCTGCGGGCGTGAGGATGGACGACGTGACTGAGGCGGAGCGAGGAGGCGGTTCGGTGAACCCGCTGCGCGACCCGCAGGACCGCCGGTTGCCCCGGATCCCGGAGCCCTGTGCTCTGGTGATCTTCGGGGTGACCGGCGACCTGGCCCGCAAGAAACTGCTCCCTGCGGTCTACGACCTGGCCAACCGGGGGCTGTTGCCGCCGGGCTTCGTGGTGCTCGGTTTCGCGCGCCGGGACTGGGGTGACGGCGACTTCGAGACGTTGGCCTGCGAGGCTGCCCGCAAGCACGCCCGCACCCCGTGGCGGGACGAGGTGTGGGCGCGGCTGGCCGGCAACATCAAGTTCGTTGGCGGTTCGTTCGACGACGACGCCGCCTTCGACACTCTCGCCTCGACGCTTGACGATCTGCGCCAGACCCACGGCATCACCGGCAACGCGGCGTTCTACTTCTCCATCCCGCCGGCCGCGTTCCCTGTCGTGCTCAAGCAACTGGCCCGCACCGGGATGGCCGACAACGACAAGTCCGGCGGTTGGCGTCGGGTCGTGGTGGAGAAGCCGTTCGGTAACGACCTGCCCTCGGCGAAGGCGCTCAACGACCTCGTCGACGACGTGTTCACCCGGCAGGACGTCTTCCGGATCGACCACTACCTGGGCAAGGAGACAGTTCAGAACATCCTCGCCCTGCGGTTCGCCAACAACCTGTTCGAGCCGCTGTGGAACTCCAAGTACGTCGACTCTGTGCAGATCACCATGGCGGAGGACGTCGGTATCGGCACGCGCGCCGGCTTCTACGACACCGTCGGCACCGCCCGCGACGTACTGCAGAACCACCTCCTCCAACTCCTCGCCCTGGTGGCGATGGAGGAGCCGACCAGCTTCGACGCCGACGAGATCCGGGCCGAGAAGCTGAAGGTGCTCAAGGCCATCACCCTGCCCACCGACGTCGCCCGGGACACCGTCCGCGGTCAGTACCTGCCGGGCTGGGTCGGCGGCGAACGCGCTGTCGGTTACCTGGAAGAGCGGGACGTCCCCGCCGACTCCACCACTGAGACGTACGTGGCGGTGCGGTTGGGCATCCAGAACCGCCGTTGGGCGGAGGTGCCGTTCTACATCCGGGCCGGCAAGCGGCTGCCACGGCGGGTCACCGAGGTCGCCATCATGTTCAAGAAGGCGCCGCACCTGCCGTTCAACGACGCCGACATGGAGTCGCTGGGCAACAACCAGCTGGTCATCCGGGTGCAGCCGGACGAGGGTGTGGTGCTCAAGTTCGGCTCGAAGGTGCCGGGCACGACCATGGAGGTCCGCGACATCGCGATGGACTTCCAGTACGGCGAGGCGTTCACCGAGTCCAGCCCCGAGGCGTACGAGCGTCTGGTGCTGGACGTGCTGATCGGCGACCGCACCCTGTTCCCGGACGCGGCCGAGGTCGAGCAGAGCTGGCAGGTGATCGACCCCCTGGAGCACGCCTGGGAGGGCACCACCCCGGAGCCGTACCGGGCCGGCGAGTGGGGCCCCCGGGCCTCCGACGAGATGCTGGCCCGCGAGGGCCGCGCCTGGAGACGAGCATGATCGGGCTGTGGGACACCACCGGCAACGAGGTGGTCAAGGCGCTCGCCGCCGAGCGGCGCAGCGCCGGCGGGGTGGCCAGCGGCATGGCGCTCACCCTCATCGTGGTGGTGGACGAGAAGCGGGTCCGGGAGGCTGAGGCCGCGGCGACGATCGCCGCCGCGGCGCACCCGTGCCGCCTCGTGGTGGTGGTCCGCTCGGAGATCGAGCGGGACCGCAACCGACTGGACGCGGAGATCGTGGTCGGCGGCCGCCTCGGCCCGTGCGAGGCGGTGGTCACCCGGATGTACGGCCGGTTGTCCCTGCACGCCGAGTCGGTGGTGATGCCGCTGCTCGTTCCCGACGTACCGGTGGTCACCTGGTGGCACGGCGAGCCTCCGGCGGAGATCGCCACCGACTTCCTCGGGGTGGTGGCCGACCGGAGGATCACCGACTCCGCGCAGGCCGCCGACCCGGTGGAGGCGCTGCGGCAGCGGGCCCGGGACTACGCCCCGGGCGACACCGACCTGGCGTGGACCCGGATCACCCCGTGGCGCACCCTGGTCGCCGGGGCGTTCGACACCACCAACGCCCGGGTCACCGAGGCGACGATCGTCGCGCCTCCCACCGACCCCACGGCGGCGCTGATGGCCGGTTGGCTGTCCAGCCGGCTCGGCATCACCCCACGCCGGGTGGACAGCAACGAGTTCCCCCGGATGCGGGAGGTGCAGCTCAGCTGCGCCAACGGCGATCAGCTGACGCTGACCCGCGAGGACAGCATGGCCGTGTTCCGGCGCACGGGCCAGGACGACCGGGCCCTGCCGCTGGTGCGCCGCCCCCTCGGCGACGAGCTGGCCGAGGAGCTGCGCCGGCTGGACGCCGACCAGGTGTACGCGGAGGCGCTGGGCGCGACTGTCGGGCTGCGGGGGCTGGATCAGCGCCCCGCGCAGCGGGTCCACGTCTGGAAGGATCCGGCCACCGCACAGCGCGCCGAGGCCGGGGTGACCGCGCACGTCGGCACGAGCGGCGAGGGCTGAGCCCAGCCGGGGCACAACGTCGGGCAGGGCCGGTACGCACCGGCCCTGCCCCGCAATCTCCGGGGTTTCCGCCCCACCACCTCGGGCACACCGCCCCGGGCACGACAGCGACCGTCTCGCGGTCCTCGAACGAAGGCGCAACCATGAGTGAGGCGAGTGTCGCCGTCCACGCCGACGCCGACCTGCTGGCGCAGGCCGTGGCGGCCCGGTTGCTGGTGAAGCTGCTCGACGCCCAGGCCGACCGGGGCGAAGCCTCGGTGGTGCTCACCGGAGGTCGGGTCGCGGCGGCCGTCTACCGGGCGGTCGCGACGCTGCCGGCCCGCGACGCGGTGGACTGGTCCCGGGTCGACGTGTGGTGGGGCGACGAACGGTTCCTGCCCGCCGGTGATCCGGACCGCAACGAGACGCAGGCCCGGGCCGCCCTGCTGGACGTGGTGCCACTGGATCCGGCCCGGGTGCACGCGATGCCGGCCTCGGACGGCCCGGCCGGCAACGACCCCGAGGCGGCGGCTGCCGAGTACGCGCAGGAGCTGGCCCGCGCCGCCCGGCCCGGGCACGCCACACTGCCGCACTTCGACGTGCTGATGCTGGGCGTCGGCGAGGACGGCCACGTGGCCTCGGTCTTCCCCGAGCACCCGGTGGGCTACGAGACCCGGCCGGTGAGCGCGGTGCGGGGCAGCCCCAAGCCGCCGCCGACGCGGACCACCCTCACCCTGCCGGCGATCAACACCGCCGAGGAGGTCTGGCTGGTGGCCGCCGGCGCCGACAAGGCTCGCGCGGTGGGTATGGCGTTGGCCGGCGCAGGCCCGGTGCAGTTGCCGGCGGCCGGTGTGCGCGGCGTGAACCGCACCCGCTGGCTGCTCGACCGGGCGGCGGCAGCCGACGTACCGGCGAAGCTGCGCAGCCTGCGCTGAACTCGGCTCCGCTACTCGCCACGCCGGCGACGCAGAGCGGCGAGCGCCTCGTTCAGCAGGGCCTCGCCCTCCTCGGCGGTGCGCCGCTCCTTCACGTACGCCAGGTGGCTCTTGTACGGTTCGGCGCGGACCCGACCTGGCGGGTTCTGGGCGTCCCGACCGGCGGGTAGGCCACAGCGGGGGCAGTCCCACAGAGGCGGCGGTTCGACGTCCGCGGCGATCCGAATGTCGACCCGGTGGTCGTTACGGCACCAGTAGGTGACGTCCTGTCGGGGGGCGGGTTGGTGCCGCTCGTCGGGGCGCATCGGTGCGGACCCGACCCGGGCTCCCCGGATAACGTTGCCATTCGGCACGGCTGCTCGCTCCTGTCGTCGGAGGGGACCCGCCGTCTTCGGGGGTGGAGCGGCGGGCGACGCGGTGCAGCGGAGAAAAGCCTGCGCGCGGCCCGTCGAGTGACGAACCGCGCGCAGATTGTACGACTTACTGAGCCTGCTCAGGCGCCGCTGTTCATTTGGAGGCGCAGCCAGAGCCCGAGCCCGATGATGGCGGCGAACCAGACGACGCTCACCAGAACGGTGTAGCGGTCCAGGTTCTTCTCGGCGACCGAGGAGCCGGCGAGGCTGGAGCTGACGCCACCGCCGAACATGCTCGACAGACCGCCACCCTTGCCACGGTGCAGCAGGATCAGCAGGGTGAGCAGAATGCTCGTGATGACCAGCAACACGATCAACGTGTATGCGAACCAGATCGGCATGGCTGGGGTCAGTTCCTCTCGTAGCGATCCTCGCCCGGTCTGATCGGGCACGGCGGCACCGACCGGCGGACGGGCGGTGTCAAGGATACCGAGCGATCAGCGGGCGAGGTGCTCCGGGAACCTGCAGATCTGAGCGAATTCCTCGGCGTCCAGGCTGGCGCCCCCCACCAGGCCCCCGTCCACGTCCGGTTGGGCCATGATCGAGGCGATGTTTGACGCCTTGACCGACCCGCCGTAGAGGACCCGAACCTGGTCGGCGGTCTCCTGGTCGAAGCGTTCCGCCAGTCGCTGACGCACCGCCCCGCAGACCTCCTGGGCGTCGTCCGGGGTCGCGGTCTTGCCGGTGCCGATCGCCCAGACCGGCTCGTACGCGATCACGACCTGCCGCACCTGCTCGGGGGTGAGCCCGGCGAGGCCCCCGTCGAGCTGGTCGGAGCAGTGCGCCACGTGGGTGCCCTGCTCGCGGACGTCAAGCCCCTCCCCCACGCACAGGATCGGCGTCAGGCCGTGCGTCAGCGCCGCCTTGACCTTGGCGTTGACCAGCGCGTCGTCCTCGTGGTGGTAGGCCCGCCGCTCGGAGTGCCCGACCACCACGTACGTGCAGCCGAGCTTGGCCAGCATCGGCCCGGAGATGTCCCCGGTGTACGCGCCGGACGCGTGCGGGGAGAGGTCCTGCCCGCCGTAGCCGATCAGCAGCTTGTCCCCGTCCACCGCGGTCTGCACGGTGCGCAGGTCGGTGAAGGGTGGCAGCACTACCGTCTCGACGGCGGTGAGCTGCTTCTCGGTGAGGCTCGCCGCCAGCTTCTGCACCAGCAGGTTGGCCTCGAGGTGGTTGAGGTTCATCTTCCAGTTGCCGGCCATCAGCGGCCGGCGGGTGGTGCTCGACATTCAGTTCTCCAGGGCCGCGATGCCGGGGAGGGTCTTGCCCTCGAGGTATTCCAGGGAGGCGCCACCACCGGTGGAGATGTGCCCGAAGGACGACTCGTCCAGCCCCAGGGCACGGACGGCCGCGGCGGAGTCACCGCCACCGACGACGCTGAACGCGTCGGCCTTGGTGATCGCCTCGGCGATCCCCCGGGTGCCCGCAGCGAAGGCCGGCATCTCGAACACACCCATCGGGCCGTTCCAGAAGATCGTCTTCGCCTGGGACAGCGCGGCGCTGAAGCCAGCCACCGTCTCCGGGCCGACATCCAGGCCGAGCCGGTGGCTCGGGATGCCATCGACCCGCACCGTGTCGTGCGCCGCGTCCGGAGCGAACGCGTCCGCCACCACCACGTCGACCGGCAGCATGATCTTGCCGTCGGACCGCTCCAGCAGGTTGCGGCAGGTGTCGACCATATCCTTCTCCAGCAGCGAGGTGCCCACCTCCAGGCCCTGGGCCTTGAGGAAGGTGAAACACATCCCGCCACCGATGAGCAGCCGGTCGACAGTGGGCAGCAGAGCCTCGATCACGGCGAGCTTGTCGGACACCTTCGACCCACCGAGCACCACGACGTACGGGCGCTCGGGGTCACCGGTGAGCTTGGAGAGCACCTCGACCTCACGCAGCACCAGCCGACCCGCCACGTGCGGCAACCGGGCCGGCACGTCGAAGACGCTGGCGTGCTTGCGGTGCACGGCACCGAACGCGTCGTCCACGTACGCGTCGCCGAACGCGGCGAGCTGGTCGGCGAAGGCGCCCCGCTCGGCCTCGTCCTTGCTGGTCTCGCCCGCGTTGAAACGCAGGTTCTCCAGCAGGGCGACCTGGCCGTCAGCCAGGTCGGCGACGGTGGCGCGGGCCGACTCACCCACGGTGTCGGTGGCGAAGTGCACCGGCGCGCCCAGCAGCTCACCGAGCCGCCCGGCGACCGGGCCCAGGCTGAACTGCGGGTCCGGGGCGCCCTTCGGGCGGCCCAGGTGCGAACAGACGACCACCTTCGCGCCGGCCTCGACCAGCGCGCCGAGGGTCGGCAGCACCGCGCGGATGCGCCCGTCATCCGTGATCGCACCGGTCTGCTTGTCGAGCGGGACGTTCAGGTCGGCGCGCACCAGCACGCGCCGACCCGACACCCCCTCGGCGAGCAGGTCGTCGAGGGTCCGGATGCTCACAGCGACGAACCGACCAGCTTGACGAGGTCGACGAGGCGGTTGGAGTAGCCCCACTCGTTGTCGTACCAGCCGACGACCTTGACCTGGTTGCCGACGACCTTGGTCAGCGGCGCGTCGAAGATGCACGACGCCGGGTCGGTCACGATGTCGGTGGAGACGATCGGGTCCTCGTTGTAGACCAGGATGCCCTTGAGCGGGCCGTCCGCGGCGGCCTTCAGCGCGGCGTTGACCTCGTCCACGGTGGTCTCGCGACCCACGTTGACGGTGAGGTCGGTGACCGAGCCGGTCGGGATCGGCACCCGCAGGGCGTAGCCGTCGAGCTTGCCCTTGAGGTCCGGCAGGACCAGGCCGATCGCCTTGGCGGCACCGGTCGAGGTCGGGACGATGTTCAGCGCGGCGGCCCGGGCACGACGCAGGTCCGAGTGCGGCGCGTCCTGGAGGTTCTGGTCCTGGGTGTACGCGTGGATCGTCGTCATCAGACCGTGCTGGATGCCGAACGTGTCGTGCAGGACCTTCGCCATCGGCGCGAGGCAGTTGGTGGTGCACGAGGCGTTGGAGATGATGGTGTGCTTCGCCGGGTCGTAGGTGTCGTGGTTGACACCCATGACGACGGTGACGTCCTCGTTCTTCGCCGGGGCGGAGATGATGACCTTCTTGGCCCCACCGTCGACGTGCGCCTTGGCCTTGGTGGCGTCGGTGAAGAAGCCGGTCGACTCGATGACGACGTCGGCGCCGACCTCGCCCCACGGCAGCTTCGACGGGTCCTTCTCGGCGTACGCCTTGATGGTCTTGCCACCGACGGTGATCTCGTCGGAGTTGGCCTTGACCTCGTACGGCAGGCGACCGAGGATGCTGTCGTACTTGAGCAGGTGGGCGAGCGTGGCGTTGTCGGTCAGGTCGTTCACCGCCACGACCTCGATGTCGGCGTCAGACGCCAGCACTGCCCGGAAGAAGTTACGGCCGATTCGGCCAAAGCCGTTGATGCCAACCCGGATGGTCACAGGTCCCATCTCCTCGCGTTCTGGTCCGCCGGCTTCAGACAACGGGCCGGCGGGAATGGTGTGCGCCGACCGTTGGAGCCGGCCGTCGACGGTTCATCTCGGCCACCCCGCCGCGCGGTCTGAGGACCTGACCGCCCGAGGCGGTGGGCACGACGAGAAAGGCCGGTGTCGGCCCCCTTGCCGTACTCAGCGACCTTATCCGAGCGTGCGAGACCACGCTGCGCCGGGTCGCGCTCCCGGTCGCACCGTGCGGCCCCACCGTCCTATCAGACCACGAGCATGTCGGGCGTGACTGCCGCTTCCGTATCCGGGATGCCAAGGTCGCGGGCCCGCTTGTCGGCCAGCGCCAGGAGCCTGCGGATCCGTCCCGCGATGGCGTCCTTGGTCAGCGGGGGGTCGGCCAGGGCGCCCAGTTCCTCCAGCGACGCCTGCCGGTGCTCCAGACGCAGCCGACCGGCGTCGGTCAGGTGGTTGGGCGCCTCGTCGGCGAGGATCTCCAGCGCACGGGTGACCCGGGCGGCCGCGGCGACCGCCGCCCGCGCCGAGCGGCGCAGGTTGGCGTCGTCGAAGTTGGCGAGCCGGTTGGCGGTGGCCCGCACCTCGCGGCGTACCCGACGCTCCTCCCAGGCCAGCACGCTGGAGTGCGCGCCGATCCGGGTGAGCAGCGCGGCTATCGCGTCGCCGTCCTTGACGACCACCCGATCCACCCCGCGTACCTCGCGGTTCTTCGCGGTGATGCCGATGCGGCGGGCCGCGCCGACCAGCGCCAGCGCGGACTCCGGCCCCGGGCAGGTGATCTCCAGCGCGCTGGAGCGGCCGGGCTCGGTGAGCGAGCCGTGGGCCATGAACGCGCCCCGCCACGCGGAGACCGCGCAGCAGACGTTGGCTGCCACCACGTGTGGGGGCAGCCCCCGCACCGGGCGACCCCGCACGTCGAGCAGGCCGGTCTGCCGCGCGAGGGCCTCGCCGTCCTTGACCACCCGCACGATGAAGTGGCTGCCCTTGCGCAGCCCACCGGAGGCCAGCACGTGGATCTCGCTGGGGTAGCCGTAGACCTCGGCGACCTCCCGGCGCAGCCGCCGGGCGACCGCCCCGGTGTCCAGTTCCGCCTCCACCACCACGCGGCCGGAGACGATGTGCAGCCCGCCGGCGAAGCGCAGCAGCGCGGCCATCTCCGCCCGCCGGCAGCAGGGCTTGGGCACGTCGACCCGACTCAGCTCGTCCTTGACCGCGGCCGTCATCGCCATTGTGCGTCCCCTCACGGACCTGTTCCGGCGTGTCGCCGGAGATTACGTACGTGTCTAACGATCGGCGCCCAGGACAGGCACCAGCGCGGCGCCCAGAGCAGCCGGATCATGGCGGGGAGTCCCGTCGACAACGGCGACGGGGGCGAGGACCAGGCGGGCACCCAGCGATTCTGCCGCACGTTCGACCGGTTCGGGGTCACCCACCGCCTTGGCGTCGGCGAGCACAAGATCGACCTTGAGTTCGGGCAGGTACCAGTGCAGTGCCGCGAGATGATCGGCGACGGAGAGCCCCAGGGTCTCCTTCTCCGCGGCGAGGTTCAAGGTAACCAGCCGCCGGGCCGAGGTGGACACGATCGCGTCGGCCAACTGCGGCACCAGCAGGTGCGGAAGCACACTCGTGTACCAGCTGCCCGGCCCGAAGATCAACCAATCGGCCGCCCGGATCGCCTCGATGGCCTCGGCGCACGCCGGTGGAGCGCTCGGGGTGAGGCGCAACGACTCGACCCGCCCGGTGGTCACGGCCACCTGGTGCTGACCACTGACAGTGCACACGTCGTCCGGGGCGGCCGGGTCGGCACCGCGTACCCGCGCCTCGATGCCGACCGGTTGGCGGGACATCGGCAACACCCGGCCCACCGCGCCGAGCATCGCGCCGGCGTGCTCCAGCGCGGCCACCGGGTCGCCGAGCAGCTCCATGAGGCCGCAGAGCACCAGATTGCCCACCGCGTGCCCGGTCAGACCGTCGGTGCCGGCAGACGCCCCGTCGGTGCCGCGTGGAGCCGCGCCGTCCCGGCCCGCGTCGTCGCCCGCCGCCGGGCCCCGGCCGGTCGCGCCGGATCCGGGTACGCCCACCGGCGCGGCGGCGAAGCGGTGCTGGAACAGCCCGGCGCTGCGCCGGGTGGCCGGGTGGTCACCGGCCAGGGCCACCAACGCCTGGCGCAGATCTCCCGGCGGCAGGCCACCCCGCTCGGCCCGCAACCGACCACTGGAACCACCGTCGTCACCCACCGTGACCACTGCGGTGATGTCGAGGTCGAGTTCGGGGGCGCAGTGGCGCAGCGCACGCAACGAGGCGGACAGACCGTGCCCGCCGCCGAACGCCACCACCCGCCGGGCCGTCATTCCCGCCCCAGGTCGCGGTGCTGGGCGTTCGCCGCCAACCCCGAGTGACGCAGTCGGCTGGCCAACTCCTCGGCGATGGCCACGCTGCGGTGCTTGCCGCCGGTGCAGCCCACGGCGACAGTGAGGTACCGCTTGCCCTCCCGCTCGAAGCCGGTCGTGGTGGCGTTGACCAGGTCGGCGTACGAGGCGACGAAGGCGTCCGCGCCCTCCTGGCCCAGCACGTACGCGCTGACCGCCTCCTCCCGCCCGGTGTGCTCACGCAGCTCCGGCACCCAGTACGGATTGGGCAGGAAGCGGGCGTCCAACACGAAGTCGGCGTCCGGTGGCAGGCCGTACTTGAAGCCGAACGACAACACGGTGACCCGCAGCCGGCGGGCGTCCTCGCCGCCGAACAGCTCCTCGATGCGGCGCCGGAGCTGGTTGACGTTCAGATGGCTGGTGTCGATGATCACGTCGGCCTGGTCACGGGCCTCCTCCAGCAGGCCGCGCTCCACGGCGATGCCGTCGGCCAGCCGCCCGTCACCCTGCAACGGATGCGAACGGCGAACGCTCTCGAACCGCCGGATCAGCACCTCGTCGTCGGCGTCGACGAAGACCACCCGGGGCGAGAATCCGCGCTCCTTGAGCTCCCGGATCGCCCCGGCCAGGTCGGTGGAGAAGGCCCGCGACCGCACGTCCAGCACCATCGCGGTACGCCGAGCCGCGCCGCCCGCCTTGAACGCCAGCTCGGCCATGTCCAGCATCAGGGCCTGCGGCAGGTTGTCCACGACGTAGTAGCCGACGTTCTCCAACGCCCGGGCCACAGTACTGCGGCCACCCCCGGAGAGGCCGGTGACCACCACCAGTGTGGTCTCCGACTCAGCCGCCACCTGCTCGCCATTGGCATCCGGGCCGTCGATCCGGTCCCCGGCTGTGCGCGCCTCGCTCACCCGTACCCCCAAGCCGTGGCGCCGCGGCCGCCCTCGGCCGCGATTGGTCAATCAGCGACTCTATCCCGCCACCCGGTCGCCGCCCGGCACCCGTGGCCGGACGGCGCACAGCCGAGCGCCCGGCGGTCGCGCTCCCGACAGTGCGCGCACTTGATGACGATCAGTGACTGTCTATACGCTCCTTGCGATAACCGCAGGTCAAGGCCGATATCTGGGAGGGTGCGATGCACGACCTGGCGGACAAGAACAAGTACGTGGGCTTCCTGTTCATGCGGATCAACCCCGAGTACTTCGCCCTCGGACGTGAGGGCATCCACGAGATCTCCGCCGAGCACGCCCGCGACCTGGGCCGCTTCGCCAAGCAGCTCACCCACGTCGTCTGCACCGGGGTGAACGGCACGTACGACCAGGTCACCATGGTCGAGGCCGACACGCTGGAGGAGATCAACGCGGCGGCCACCGCCTTCCGCATGGGCAACAAGGCCCGCTACATCGAGATCGTCGACATCGTGATCGGGATGAAGGCCCCGCCGCGCGGACTGGCCAACCGGTCCAGCCAGCCCGGCTGACCGCCCCGCCCGTCCGGTCCACCCGACCCGGGTGCGCCGGGCGGGCGCTGTCGGGGTCGGCTCGTAGACTCCCCGGATGGCTTCTCCCACCGATCTGCGTAGCGCCTCCGACGCCCTCGACGCGCTGCGCCGGGTGTTCGGCTACGACGCGTTCCGTGGTTTCCAGCAGGACGTGATCGATCACGTGGTCGATGGCGGCGACGCGCTGGTGTTGATGCCCACCGGTGGCGGCAAGTCCCTGTGCTACCAGATCCCGGCCCTGGTCCGCGACGGGGTCGCCGTCGTCGTGTCCCCGCTGATCGCGCTCATGCAGGACCAGGTGGACGCCCTCACCGCGGTCGGCGTACGCGCCGGGTTCCTCAACTCGACCCAGACCCTGGACGCCCGGCGACGGGTGGAGGCCGCCTTCGTCGCCGGCGAGCTGGACCTGCTCTACCTCGCCCCGGAGGCGCTCGGCGTCCGGTCCACCCTCGCCCTGCTCGACCGGGGTCGCATCTCCCTGTTCGCGATCGACGAGGCGCACTGCGTGTCCCAGTGGGGGCACGACTTCCGCCCCGACTACCTCGCGCTCTCGATGCTGCACGAACGCTGGCCGCAGGTGCCCCGCATCGCCCTGACCGCCACCGCGACCAGCGCCACCCGCACCGAGATCGCGACCCGGCTCAAACTCGACGACGCCCGACACTTCGTGGCCAGTTTCGACCGGCCCAACATCCAGTACCGGATCGTGCCCAAGCGCGAGCCCCGCAAGCAGTTGCTGACCCTGCTGCGCGACGAGCACCCCGGCGACGCCGGCATCGTCTACTGCCTGTCCCGTGCCTCGGTCGACAAGACGGCGGAGTTCCTCACCGCCAACGGGGTCGCCGCGCTGCCGTACCACGCAGGGCTGGACGCGGGCACCCGCGCTCGCAACCAGCAGCGCTTCCTGCGGGAAGACGGCCTGGTCATGGTGGCCACCATCGCCTTCGGCATGGGCATCGACAAGCCCGACGTGCGGTTCGTCGCGCACCTCGACCTGCCCAAGTCCGTCGAGGGCTACTACCAGGAGACCGGCCGCGCCGGCCGTGACGGTCTGCCATCAACCGCCTGGCTGGCGTACGGGCTTCAGGACGTGGTCCAGCAACGCAAAATGATCGAGACGTCCGACGGGGACCTCGCCCACCGCCGCAACCTGGCCGCACACCTGGACGCGATGCTCGCCCTCTGCGAGACGGTGCGCTGCCGGCGGGTCCAACTGCTCGAATACTTCGGCGAGACGACGACGGCGGCGTGCGGCAACTGCGACACCTGCCTCACCCCACCGGAGACCTGGGACGGCACCGTCGCCGCTCAGAAGTTGCTCTCCGCCGTCTTCCGCCTCGACCGCGAACGCAACCAGCGCTTCGGCGCCGGGCACTGCATCGACATCCTGCTCGGCAAACAGACCGACAAGATCAGCCAGTACGGTCACGACTCCCTGACAGTCTTCGGCATCGGCTCCGAGCTCAGCGAGGCCGAGTGGCGGGGCGTGGTCCGACAACTGCTCGCCGAAGGGCTCCTCGCCGTCGAGGGCGACTACGGCACGCTGGCGCTGACCGAGGCGAGCGCCGACGTCCTCGCTCGCCGCCGTACGGTCACCATGCGTCGCGAGCCGGAGAAGCCGGCATCGAGCCGCTCATCGAAGCCGCGCGGCGCGTCCACCGTCGTGGCCGAGCTGACCCCGGCCGCCGCGTCGCTGTTCGAGCGGCTGCGAGCCTGGCGGGCGACCACCGCCAAGGAACAGGGCGTCCCGGCGTACGTCATCTTCCACGACGCGACACTGCGACAGATCGCCAGCGACGCGCCCAGCACGCTGGGTGACCTGTCCAAGGTCAGTGGGGTCGGCGAGAGCAAACTCGCCAAGTACGGCGAGCAGATCCTGGCCGTCCTCACCACCGACTGAGGTCATGCCGAAGGGCCGGGCCCCGTGGTGGGGTCCGGCCCTTCGGTCATGTGGTTCGGGTTGGGTCAGCTGGTGGCGTAGCCGCGGGTGGCGATCC
>NZ_JBIDCQ010000020.1:0-2912 GCF_043204655.1 Micromonospora sp. NPDC047762
TAGAACACGCCCTGGCCAGGATGAAGAACTTCAAGATCCTGCGCGACTATCGCCGCGCCGGCCACACATTGGCCGACGCCGCTTCCGGCATCGCCAACCTCCACAACATCATCCTCACCGGCTGACCACCGGCCCGCCCAAGGCAACACCTTCACCCAGTTACGAGACGTCCCTTAGAGGGCTGATCAGCCGCCCGCTGAAACGGCAGTGTGAGGTCTAAGGAAGCCAGCACGATTTTGCCATTGACGGCAGCCCTCGGCGGCCAGCAAGACCATTCGAACCCGCTGCACATGCCCGCTCGGCCCAGTGAGGTGATTCCAACAAGAATCTTTTCAATCATCTAACATGTGAAGCCCTCGCGAAGACGAGTTTCTGTCGTTAGGACCTTTCCATCGAGGGCGAAGTACCAATGGGGCAGTCCAGGCATTCCTCATTGTCGCCCACCACCGTCAAATCACCCCAGAAACGCGGCATCAGCTACGCAGAGAAGGCTAAATCGGGCTCCGCCGGAGAGACTACCGGCGGAGCCCGATTCAGTAGTAGCGTTAGTGCGGGAACTAATCCCTTAGCCCTCTAAGCACTGCCCCGGTGGTCTTGTCGCCCGCGTCGCACCACGCTTCCCGCTGTTGGCCTACCGGAGTCCAGCCGGTGGAAACCCAGTAGTTGGACCAAAATCCATCGCATTCGACCGAGATTGCATGCTCGCCATATCCGCCGGCGCAGTATGTCACGCCGTGACTATATGACCCTGTTCCATAGAGGCCCTGATTGCAGTATGAGGGCTTAGCGGAGGCCTGGGTAGCCCCGAACAGGGTTGCGGGTACGATAATGGAGGCAATGATTGCCACCCGCCTCAGAGCGGGGCCTAGTCTACTACCCTGCATTACTTTTCCTCCCCGTGACGTTGGTGAATTGCTCGTTCTCGACCGTGATCGATAGATATTTCTACCACAGCCAAATCATGCTCTGCAAGACCTTGACAGGGCCAAGATCATGCACTGAGCCATTTTCATCCTGGGTAGCGGTTCGCGTCGACGTGGTGCCGGACGAGAATTGCCTGCACGATCGCGGTGGCACGGTGTGGGCAGCAGGCAGTTTGGCCAGGATCTTCCAGGTCTTGAGCGTGGCGAAAGCTCGTTCGCCCCAAGCGCGGATTCTCGTGTGGTTCCGGTTGACCGCCTTCTGTCGGCGTGCTGTCGGCGTGACAGCTTCGGCCGGAAGCGGCGCCTCTTGAACGGCGCTTCCTGCACACAGCGCCAGGCGGTGGCAACGGCGAACCCGGCGGCGAGCCGGGTGTAGGTGCTCCCGGTCGGGGCATCGGATCCTGGTCGACCGCTTCTTACGTGGAGCCTCACCCTCATCGATTGCCGGGCTCACCACACCCCACCCCGGCCTGCGGGATCAGCTGGAAAAGGCTCACCATGGCCCAGCGTTGTGGACTTGGGTGTAGGGGTGGCGGCCGCGCAACGGATCAGCCGGTGCTGGTTGGACTGACCGGCGTCGCGCTCGGGTCGGTCGTCGTCGCAGCGGTGGCCGACCCGCTCGGCACCGGCGTGGTGGTCGGCACGGGCGTGGTGGCCGATCCGGGAGCCGCGGTGGGCTCCGGGGTTGTCGGCGGGGCCGCGGGAGGTAGCGGCACGCCGGGAGCGCGGGGCCCGAAGGGCGCCTCGTTCGGGCAGTACGGGTACGGCTGCAGCAGCTGCTTGTCATAGGCGACGGCAGGGTCGTCGCAGTCCGGGTAGCCGAGCCGGATCGGGTTGCCGTTCTGGTCGAAGAGCCGCGCGTTCTCCACCAGCCGACCCTCGCTGTCGTAGACGAAGACGTCCCTGATCCGGTCGTACGGGTTGTCGACCGACGTGGGGTCGTAGCCGTAGTCGCCGTAGCGCATCCGGTCCTCGGCTTGCATCAGGGCGGACAGCGCGAACACCACAAGCACCGCGCTGCCGACCTGCAACGCGGACCGTGGCCAGCGACTCAACTGACCGGATCGGCGACCCAGCCAGATCGAGGCGAGCACGAAACCGATCAGCATGATCAGGCCGGCCAGCAGCTCACCACCGAACCGGGGCAGCAGACCGAAGCTGCCACCCGTGGTGATCACGGTGACCAGCATCGCCGCCAGGTAGCCGCGCAGCACCCACCAACCCGGGCGCAGCAGACGAAGGAAGTCGCTCGCCGTCTCGTACCCCAGGGGTGGGCCCAGCCGGGTGTCGATGGCGCGCAGCCGGCCGCGAGCCCGGATCACCGCAGTGGCGACCCGCTGGTCGAGGTTGCGTCCACCGCCCACGCCGGCGCCGGCAGCGACGCGCAGCTCGGCGGCGTACGTCTCGGGCTCGCCCAGCCGCTCGACGAGGGTGCCCTCGCCCTCGGCGGCGACCTCGGTGAGATGGTCGGCGAGATCCTCGGTCAGCTCGTCGCGCCGGTCGGGTGGCAGGTCGGCCAGAGCGGCCCGGACCCGCGCCACGTAGTCGGTGATCTCCTGCTCCGTGACGGTCATGCCGCCAGCCCCCGATCGTCGAGCAGAGTGTCCATGGTGGTGGCGAACGAGCGCCAGAGCTTGCCGGAGCGGGTCAACTGGTCACGCCCGGCGGCGTTGAGTGAGTAGTACTTGCGATGTGGGCCGGTCTCGCTCGGCACGACGTAGGTGGTGAGCAGGCCAGCGGCGAAGAGACGGCGCAGCGTGCCGTAGACCGAGGCGTCGCCGATCTCCTCCAGGCCGGCCTCGCGGAGCCGGCGCAGGATGTCGTAACCGTAACCGTCCTCCTCTCGAAGCACGGCCAGGACGGCCAGGTCAAGCACGCCCTTCAGCAACTGTGTGGTGTCCACGCATTGCACACTAGTGCGTAATGCGAAATAGCGTCAACGGATCCACCCCGACACGCCGAGCCGCGCTAGGTGCACCGAGGCGCAGG
>NZ_JBIDCQ010000020.1:3009-17704 GCF_043204655.1 Micromonospora sp. NPDC047762
CGGGGCGCGCGAGGGGCGCGCGAGGGGCGCGCGAGGGGCGCGCGAGGGGCGCGCGAGGGGCGCGCGAGGGGCGCGCGAGGGGCGCGCGAGGGGCGCGCGAGGGGCGCTGGCCGAGATCGACTCGGTTTCCAGGAAGTCGGGGCGTCCGAGGCGCCCGGACACCGCGACTTCAATGAAGGCGAGTTGATCAAGCGCCCTGCTAGCGCGCCGTGGCTGGCTGGAGGCTCCAGGCGATGCCGTCCAGGATGTCGTGCTCCGAGGCGACCACCGACGGCATCCCGGCCCGCTCCATGATCACGCGTAGCACCAGCGCACCGGCGCCGATCACGTCCGCGCGGCCCGGGTGCATCACCGGGTTCGCCAACCGCTGCGCACGGGTCTGACCCAGCAGCTCCGCGGTCACCCGGGCGACCTCCTCGTACGACACCCGGGCGTGGTGGATGCGCTCCGGGTCGTACTCCCGCAGGCCCTGCGCGAGCGCGACGACAGTGGTGACCGACCCGGCGAGGCCGACCAGGGTGGCCGCCTCGCGACCGGGCACCACGGCGAGCGCCCGGTCCACCACCGCGGCGATGTCGGCCTGTGCTGCCGCGACCTGCTCGGGCGTCGGCGGGTCACCGGGCAGGTGCCGCTCGGTCATCCGGACGCAGCCGATGTCCACCGAGATCGCCGACCGCACCCCGGCGGCCCGGTCACCGACCACGAACTCGGTGGAACCACCGCCGATGTCGACGACCAGGAACGGCTCCTTCGCGTCGGCGGGCAGCCCGCGCACCGCGCCGGTGAACGACAGCCGGGCCTCCTCGTCGCCGCTGACCACCTCGGGCGCGACACCGAGAGTGGCCCGCACCATCTCGGTGAAGTCGGCGGCGTTGGCGGCGTCGCGGGAGGCCGAGGTGGCACACATCCGCACCCGCTGCGCGCCCAGCTTCTCGATGTCCGCGGCGTACGACGCCAACGCCACCCTGGTCCGCTCGATCGCCTCCGGCGCCAGTCGGCCGGTGCGGTCCACGCCCTGCCCCAACCGGACGATCTCCATCCGCCGGGTCAGGTCGACCAGCGGTGCCTGTGGCCCGGCCGAGGCGTCGGGCAGGTCGGCGACCAGCAGTCGGATCGAGTTGGTCCCGCAGTCGATGGCCGCCACACGCGTCGTCACGGCAGCAACCTTACGGCAGGACGGGCGGCCCCCCGGCGGCTTGGTTGGCGGTGGGCCACGACTCGCCCAGGTCGCCCGACGGGCCCCGCAACAACTCCAGACCGAGCGAGGTCAGGTGGTGTCGGACGGCCCCGCCCTCCCGCTCACTGGTCACCAGACCGGCGGTCCGCAACGCACGGGCGTGCTCCGAGGCCGAGGAGAGACTGATACCGACCGCCCGGGACAACACGGTGGTGGTCAAACCCCCGTCGGTCGCCAGTCGGCGCAGCACCAGCGCCCGGGTGACGCCGAGCAGTCGACCGAGGGCATCGTCGGCGGCAGGAGACCCGCGCGCGGGCATGACCACCGGGTAGACGAGCAGGATCGGGTAACCCTGCTCGACAAGCACCCGGGGCCGCGGCCCGGCCAACGGTGAGGGCAGCAGGATGATCCCGTGGCCGGTGCCGGGAAGATCGCCGTCCCACCACGTCCGTACCTCCAGCACCGGCTCCCGCCACCGGATCCCCGGATGCAGACCGGCGAAGAGGCTGGCCAGGCCATGCTGCGCCAGCCGCTGGCTGGCAGATGTCACCTGCTGACGGTACGCGGACACCAGCTCGGCCCAGTGCGGTTCGAGCACCGCGTCGAACCAGGTCCGCACAGCCCCGCCGAACAGGTCCAGCACCTCCGGGTCGGCCGCCGCGAACCGCCGCCGCAGTGGGCTGGCCGACGTGTCCGCGTACGCGAGGGTGACCTCGGCGCGGACCCGCCGCGCCGGGGTGGCCCGGATCGCCTCCAGCCCGGCCTCCACCGACTCCAGGCCGTCGAAGGGAGTGACGAAGTCCGGTAGACGTCCCCGGTCGGGCAGCAGATGCCGCAGGACTGCGGTGGCAGCCTGGGCGGCAGCCGTGCCCTCGGCCGCCGCCACCCGCTCGGCCAGGGTCGGCGCCATCGCCGCGACAGTGGGATCGCGCAGCCACTGACCAGCCAGCAGCGCGATCCCGACCGGATGCAGCCGATCGGCGAACCGCACCCGGCACAGGTCGGCAGACCCGAGCCGGAGTCGAAGCATGGCAACAGCCTGCCTGCCTTCGGCCAGGACCGAAAGGGTTGATCCGCGGCTGAACGATCTCCAGTGTGGACGGCGAGGTCGACGGGGGGTGGCCGGCGTGCGGCGAGCACTGGCGGTGTTAACGGGGCTCTGCCTGATGATCGTCGCCGCAGCTTGTGGTGAGCGGGGGCAACCCTCGTCGGCCCCACCAGCCTCACCGTCCGCGTCGAGCGAGCGGCCGGCGGCCGGTGACCACCAGCTCACCCTGCGGCACAACGGACTCGACCGCACCTACCTGCTGCACGCGCCACCGGGGTACGACCCGGGCAGACCCTCCGCGCTGGTCATCGCGCTGCACTTCTATCCCGGTCTTGGATCGTCGATGCGAGAGTTGGCGGGCCTGGACGCCAGAGCCGACACTGACAACGTGCTGGTCGCCTACCCCGATGGGCGGGGCGGCGGCTTCAACGCGCTGATCTGCTGCGGAAGCGAGGACGACGTCGGCTTCCTCAACGCCCTCACCGACCATCTGGTGCAGACCTGGCACGCGGACCCGAACCGGGTGTTCCTCACCGGCATCTCGAACGGCGGCGACATGAGCTTCCGGGCGGCGGTGGAGAGCACCGGCACGTTCGCCGCGATCGGGGTGGTCAGCGGTGGATACAGCGGAAACCTGACCACCGCCGACAGTTACGTGCCGAAGAGCCCGGTCTCCGTGATCACCTTCATCGGCGGCCAGGACCGCTACGCCTCGACCTTCCAGCCCGAAGGCGTCCGGGGTGCCGGGTGTGACGCACACGGTGGCGGGCTGCGCGGACGGCAGCGAGGTCAGCGTCTACACGATCGCCGACATGGGTCACAGTTGGCCGGGAGCGACATCGGGCCAACTCGCCGCATCCTCCGCGGGGTTGTCCGCCACCGACCTGATGTGGGAGTTCTTCGCCGCCCACCCCCGCAAAGCCTGACCTACAGGCGCAGCAGCATCCGGGTGTTGCCCAGCGTGTTCGGCTTGACCCGCTCCAGGTCCAGGAACTCCGCGACACCCTCGTCGTACGAGCGCAGCAACTGCTCGTAGACCGGTTGCGGCACCGGAGCGCCGTCGATCTCGCGGAAACCGAACGAGCCGAAGAACCGGGTCTCGAAGGTGAGCACGAAGATCCGCGCCACGCCCAGCTCGCGGGCAGCGTCGATCAGCTCACCGACCAGCCGCTGACCGATGCGCCGGCCCCGGCAGGACGGGTCGACCGCCACGGTGCGGATCTCGGCCAGGTCCTCCCACATGACGTGCAGCGCGCCGCAGCCCACCACCACGTCGTCCTCGGCCCGGACCGCGACCCGGAACTCCTGTACGTCCTCGAAGAGGGTGACGGTGGCCTTGCTCAGCAGCCGCCGGTCGTCGGTGTAGGTGTCGACGAGCCGTCGGATGCCCCGCACGTCCCCGGTGCGGGCCCGCCGTACCGTGATCTGATCCGCGGCCTGCGTGCTCATTCGGCTGCCGGCACGTCCACGCACGGCCCCGCCGACCACCAGGGCTCAACCAGCTCCAACGTCTCGTCGCCGAACGGGTTCACCCCGGGGCCGGCACCCAACGCGTGACCCAGGTGCACGTGCAGGCACTTCACCCGACCCGGCATCCCACCGGCCGAGATGCCGGCGATCTCCGGAACCTCGCCGATCGCCTCCCGGCGGGTGAGGTAGTCCTCGTGCGCCGCACGGTAGTGGGCGGCCAACTCCGGATCCGTCGTCAGCCGGTCCGCCATCTCCTTCATCAGCCCCGCCGACTCCAGTCGGCTGCACGCGGCGGTGGCCCGGGGGCAGGTCAGGTAGTAGAGCGTCGGGAACGGGGTGCCGTCAGCGAGGCGGGGGGTCGTCTCCACCACGTCGGGAAGGCCACACGGGCACCGGTGGGCCACCGCGCGGGTGCCCCGGGGCGTCCGGCCGAGCTGCGCGGCCACCGCGGCCAGGTCGGCCTCGGTGGCCGGCTCGCGCTGCGGCAGGGGAACGGAATCCGCAGCCGGCTCCGACGGTGGTACGACAGTCACGGTGCCCATCTTTCCTGGTGTGCTGGTCGGTGGATCACTGGCCCGGCTGCTGGCTGTCCGCCGCCCGCACGCTCGACCAGAGCGTGTCGTACCAGGTCACCGGCCCGGCTGGCGGGGCCGCGCCGGCCGACTTCCCGGCGTCCCGCGCCGCGCCCTCCGGGTCGTGCAGGACCACCATTATCTTCTCGCCCGGCTCGCCCATGAAGAACCGCTCCCGAGCCTGCGTCTTGATGTACTCGTCGTCTTTCCAGTTGGCCGCCTCGGCGGCGAGCTTGGCGATCTCGCGCTCCTGCACCGCCTGGGCCGCCTCCATCCGCTCGATGTCGGCCTGCTGGTCCAGGTAGACCCGGACCGGATAGGTGTAGGCCAGAGCGAGCGCGATCAGGACCGCGAACAGCACTGTGGCCCGGCCGGTGAAGCGACGGGGGTGGGGTGCGGCGAGCCGCTTCACCGAACCAGCGGCAGCGGTACGCCGAGCGGCGGCGGGACGATTCGCGGAGCGCACCCCTTCGGCGCCACGGGCAGCACCCGGCGCGCGACCGGCGGCGCGCGGCTCGGCGCGTACGCCGGCCTCCCGGACCGATCCCCGCGTGGCACGCCCACCGCCCGGCCGACCGGACTGACCCGGCCGGCGGGCGGGACGCTGACCACCCGGTGTGCGGCGCTGCTGCATCGTCACACCCCTCCCCCGAGGCTTCGTGCGTCTCAGGCCGAACGGTAGCGCGGGAACGCGCCAGCGCCGGCGTAGCGCGCCGCGTCGGCCAGCTCCTCCTCGATCCGGAGCAGCTGGTTGTACTTGGCGACACGGTCCGAGCGGGCCGGGGCGCCGGTCTTGATCTGGCCGCAGCCGGTGGCCACCGCCAGGTCGGCGATGGTGGTGTCCTCGGTCTCGCCGGAGCGGTGGCTCATCATGCACTTGAAGCCGGCCCGGTGGGCCAGGTCCACCGCGTCCAGGGTCTCGGTCAGCGAGCCGATCTGGTTGACCTTGACGAGGACCGCGTTCGCGGACTTCTCCGCGATGCCCCGGGCGATGCGCTGCGGGTTGGTGACGAACAGGTCGTCACCGACGATCTGCACCCGGTCGCCGATCGAGGCGGTCAGCGTCTGCCAGCCGCTCCAGTCGTCCTCCGCCAGCGGGTCCTCGATCGACACGATCGGGTACTCGTCAGCCAGCTTGGTGTAGTAGGTGCTCATGTCCTCGGCGGACTTCGCGGCACCCTCGAAGGTGTAGGTGCCGTTGTCGAAGAACTCCGTGGCCGCCACGTCGAGCGCGAACACGATGTCGGTGCCGAGCCGGTAGCCGGCCTTCTCGACCGCCTCGGCGATCAGGTCCAGGGCCGCCGCGTTGGTCGGCAGGTTCGGCGCGAAGCCACCCTCGTCACCGAGGCCCGTCGACAGGCCCTTCTTCTTCAGCACCGACTTCAGCGCGTGGTAGACCTCCGCGCCCGAGCGCAGCGCCTCCCGGAAGGTGGGCGCGCCGATCGGCGCGATCATGAATTCCTGGATGTCGACGTTCGAGTCGGCGTGCGCGCCACCGTTGAGGATGTTCATCATCGGCACGGGCAGAAGGTGCGCGTTCGGGCCGCCCAGGTAGCGGAAGAGGCTCAGCTCGGCGCTGCCGGCAGCGGCCTTCGCCACCGCCAGGGAGACCCCCAGGATGGCGTTCGCGCCCAGCTCCGACTTGCTGTCGGTGCCGTCGATGTCGAGCATCTTCTGGTCGATCAGCCGCTGCTCGCTGGCCTCGTACCCGATGATCTGGTCGACGATCTTGTCTTCGACGTTGGAGACCGCCTTCTCCACGCCCTTGCCCTGGTAGCGGTCGGCGTCACCGTCGCGCAGCTCGATCGCCTCGAACGCGCCGGTGGACGCGCCGGAGGGCACCGCGGCGCGAGCCACCGTGCCGTCGTCCAGGCCGACCTCGACCTCGACCGTTGGGTTGCCCCGCGAGTCGAGAATCTCCCGGGCGACGATTCCCTCGATGGTTGCCACTTAGTCGCTCCTCGTTGTTGTGATCCGGTCCGTGGGTGGGCCGCGACGGTGCGGCTGAGGCAGGTGTTGAACGCAGCGTATCGGGCCACGGGAAACGGCACGGCGTCGCCCGCGCACCCGAGTCGCCCCGCACTGACGGACATTCCCGGATTTCCGGGCGTCAACCGGCAACGGGTTTGCGCTGCGCGGACCAAATCCACCAGGCTGGTCGCCATGCCCGCCGCCTCGACCACCCTCCGCATGCTCGCCGTGTCGGTCATCGCGTCGCTCACGGTCACCGGCTGTCAGACATTCGAGGACGCCGGAGTCGCCATGGGCCGCTCGGAACTCGTCAACGACCTCGCCGCCCGGCTCGATCGGGCACTGGAGTTGACCTACTCGGCCGACTACCAGTTGCCCGGTGGCCAACGCGCCGCGATCGTGCAGGCGCAGGACCCGGCGCGATCCACGTACACCTATCCGGGAGGGCAACTCACCGTCACCCCGGAGGCCGTCACCCGGTGCACGACGACCGGCGCCCGCCCGCAGTGCACGCTGGTCACCCCGCCCACCCCCGGCAGCAAGCCCACTGTGACGCTGTTCGGCGAGGCCAACCAGCAGGGCCTCGTCACGCCGCCGGTGGTGGTCGGGCTGCTCACCGCCGCCGCGCTCGACCCACAGGCGGTCATCAAGCAGAGTGACACCACAGTCGCCGGGCACCACGCCGCCTGCGTCGCGGTGCAGAGCTCGTCGTCCGGCGACTTCACCGCCTGCGTGACCACCGAGGGCGTGCTCGGCAGCTTCACCGGACCGGTCGACGGCAAGCCGATGGAGCTGGCGATGAGCAACTACTCCGCAGCCGTCGACGAGGGCGCGTTCGAACCACCCACCGGCGCCGATGTCGTCGACCGCCGCCCCGGCGGCTCGTGACCGATCCACCTGTCGAGCCGGCGCAACTGCCGCCCGCGTACTCCATCTCGCGCTGGTTGATCGACGCGACGGTGACCGCCGGGCGGCGCTGAAACCCGCGCGGCCCGGCGTTTCTCCTCAGAGACCGAGCAGGGTGCGCAGGTGGCGCGGGGGCGGGCAGTCGTGGGCGAGCATCGCGTCGTGCCAGTCGCGGACCGACACCCCGTCCGGGCGGGCGGCGGCGATCTCGGCCACCTCGCTGTACCCGACGAAGTAGGTGGAGAGCTGGGTGGAGGTCAGTTGGGCGCGCCGCCACTTGCCGGCCGCCTCGCCCTCCTCCTGGAAGCCACGCCCGGTCATCAACGCCATCGCCTCGGCCTCGGGCAGGTCCTCGGCGTGCACCAACTGGTCGAGCAACGCGTTGATGGTCATTCGCAGTTGCATCTTGAGCTGCTGCAACCGCACCGGCAGACCGCCGAAGCCGAGCCCCGTCATCATCTCCTCCGCGTAGACCGCCCAGCCCTCGATGAACGGGCCGGACTCGGCCAACGCGCGAACCCGGGTGCCACCGACGTAACGGCGGGCGTGGGCGAGCTGGAGGAAGTGCCCCGGCATCGCCTCGTGCACCGTCAGGTTGCGGATCATGTGGTCGTTGTATTCGCGGTAGAACGACTCGACCCGCTGCGCGGGCCAGTCCGACGGGGTGGGCGCGATGCAGTAGAAGGTCGGCACGACGGCGGTCTCCAGCGGGCCGGGCGCGTCGCAGTACGCCACTGCGACCCCCCTGGCGAACTCCGGCATCTCCTGGATGACGCACCGGTCGTCGACCACTGTGACCAGGTCGTGTGCGCGGACGAAGTCGGTCGCCTCGTCCAGTGTCACCCCGGCCAGCTCGACGATCGTCGCGTCGTTCGGGTGCTCGGCGGCGAGCAGGTCCAACGCCCGACGTACCGTCGCGTCGTCGGCCGGGCCACCGACCAGTTCGACGGCGGCCTCGCGGATCTCCGCGGTGACGCGGTCCAGGTTGGCCCAGGCGCGACGCTGGATCTCGGCAGCGCCCAGCTCGGTGTCGAGGGTGTGCCAGAGCCGGGCCTCCCAGCGACGCCGGCCCAGTCGCGGGTCACGGCCGGGGCCGACGTCGGCGGCCAGGCCGGTGCGCAGCCAGGCGACGAACTCGTCCAGCGCGGCGATCGCGGCGGTGGCCGCCGGCTCGACCCGGTCGAGGTGGCCCGGCGCCTGGGCGAGCAGTGCCGGCAGCTCGTCGCGGATCAGCGCGGCTGCGCCGGTGAACTGCCCGACGGCCGTCTCCGCGTGGATGCGTGGCATGTCCCGCAGCGTCGCGCGGGCGGTGGCGAGGGCGTCCGGTACGGCGGTGAGCCGTCCGGCAAGGTGGGTCAGCCGCACGTCAGCGGGGGCGTACGGGCGGGCCAGCAACGGGTGCAGCAGCGAGCCGGGGTTGTGCCGCAGCGGGTCCCACTCGTGCGAGCGGATCTCGGTCAGCTCGAACAGCTCCCGGTCCACGAATGAGGTGAGCAGGGCGTGGTCGACCTGTTCGTCGACGTCGAGCGAGTCCGGGTCCAGTTCGGACAGTGCGTTCGCCGCGTCGAAGAGCATCGCTCGATCGGCGGCCAACCCGTCGGCGGACAGGTCCGGCAGCCGGTCGTCGGAGCGGTGGTCACCCGCGGCGGTGGCAACCCCCGGCCGCGACTCCAGTAAAGCCTCGACAACCCGCTCAGCCAGCACCCCGAACGCTTCCACCCGGTCCACCCTACCGACCGGCCCACCCTCCGCCACCTGTTACGTCGATCATGAAGTTATTGCCGTCGACCTCGGCGTGTCGTGGCAACAACTTCATGATCAACGCGGGTCAGAGAGCTCGGGGGTGGGGGTTTCGGCTGTTCGGATGGCCTCTGCGTAGGCCAGGGTGGCGCGGCGGAGGGCCGCTTCCGGGTCGATGCCCGCCTCGCGGGCGGCGGCGACCGTGGCCAGCAGACTTGCGCCCAACCTTGCTTCGGCGTCCACCTGAGTGTCTGCCAACGGAGGTGGGACCTCGATGCCCCTGCCTGCGGCGCGCTTCAGGATCTGGGCGGCCAGGGCCAGCGCGGGCTGACTCAGCGCCACCCCGTCCAACACCGAGTGCCGTGCCTTCTCCGCGCGCTTGATCCGCTCCCAGTTCTCGGTGATCTCCTCCAGGGTGCCCGCCTCGGCACCGGCGAAGACGTGCGGATTACGCCGGATCATCTTGTCGACCAGGCCACCGGCCACGTCGTCGATGGTCCACCGCTCGTCCTCGGGCAACTCCTCGGCGAGCCGCGCGTGCAGCACCACCTGCAACAACACGTCGCCCAACTCCTCGCGCAGCGCGTCGGTGTCGTCGGCGCTGATCGCGTCGTACGCCTCGTAGCTCTCCTCCAGCAGGTAACCGGCGAGGCTGCGGTGCGTCTGCGCCCGCTTCCACGGGTCACCACCCGGAGAGGCCAGTCGATCCAGCACGGCCACCGCGTCGAGCAGCCGGGCACCCGGCGGATCCCACGAGCCGTACATCAACTCCATCTCGGCCAACCCCGGCTGCCGGGCCAGCCGCAGACCCAACTCCCGGGCCAACGCCTCGTCACCCGCCGGACCGGCCAGCCACACCACAGTGCCGTGCGTCGCCACCGCGTCCAGCAACGGCTGCGTCGCCGGGCCGTCCACCACTGTGACCTCGGCGCCCTCCTGGCGAACGGCAGTGGTCAACTCGCTGTCCGCGCCGGCCAACACCGGGTGCTGGCGTACGACGTCCCAGGCCGCAGCCGTCAACAGGCCGGCGGGCAACCGGGGTGAGGTGACCAGGAGGACGATCCGTGCCGTCATGCTCAGCTGGCCGTGCCCTCGGCCTCCGGTGCCCCGGTCGGCCCCTCCGGGGTGGAAATGTCGGTGACCGCGTCGGAGCCCGGCTCACCCAGCGGCACGCTCACGGCGGGTGCGTCACCGGCGAAGCTGAGCAGCGGGAATTCAAGCGGACGGTACCGAGGGCTGACAGTGACGTCGTAACGACCGGCCGCCTCGGCCAGGATCCTCTTGGTCGCCAGCGCACCGCGCAGCTGCTCACCGTCGAGCTGCTGGGCGGCGGCCTCATCGGTCACCTCAGCGGGGATCTTGCCGGCCGCACGACCGGCGGCGATCACGTCGGCGATCTCCTCCTTGGTCGGCTCGACCGGCTCGGCCGGCAACCCGGACAGACAGGTGAAGAGCTTCGCCACCTCCCGCACGTGCCCGGTCTCCGGGTCGAGACCGAGCTGCTGGGCGGCCTGGTCGGCAGCCACCTGGCCGCGCGGCTGGTAGTTCTTCTCGGCGGAGAGCTTCTCGCACACCTTGGTCAGCACCATGGTCCGAACCACGTCGGCCACCTTGGGCAGGGTCGGTTGCGACGCCCCGGGCTGCCCACTGGCGGAAGGCTCCGGCGCCGGGTTCTTCGTCCGCAGGTCCTTCATCGCGGTGGAGACCTGAACGTCGGTGATGCGCTGGTCACCGATGTAAGCGGCGATACCAGGCTCAGCACGGCAACCGGAGAGGGCGACGAGGCCGAGCGCCACAGTGGCGACGGCGGCAAGACGGCGAGCACGCATAGCCGTCACTCTCTCACGCCGTCACCCCGGGTTGTGACACCCCCCACCTTCGCTCACCCCACGACCAGGGACGGCGTCGATGGGCTGACCGTCCCTGGTCGAGAGCACGCCGCCGGCTCAGGCGCTCGCGGCGACGGCGAGTGGGGCGGGAGCACCGAGCACATCGGAGAGCAGTTGCGCGCACCACTGGAGCAGCGCCTGGTCACGCAGCGGCTCGCCACCGATGCGACGGGTGGTCGGTCGGGGCACGCTGACCTGGTCGGTGGCCAGCTTGTAGACGGCATCCGGGTGGTAGCGCTTGAGCCGCAACTGCTTCGAGTCCGGTAGGGGCAGCGGGCCGAACCGTACGTGCTTGCCCTGCATGGACACGTCGGTCAGGCCGTAGCGACGGGCCAGCAGACGGAACCGGGCCACCTCCACGAGGTTCTGCACCGGGGCCGGCGGCTCGCCGTACCGGTCGGTCATCTCGGCGATCACCTCGCCCAGCCGCTCCTCGTCGCGAGACTCGGCGAGCTTGCGGTACATCTCCAGGCGAAGCCGCTCCACGCTCACGTAGTCGTGTGGCAGGTGCGCGTCGACCGGCAGGTCGATCTTGACGTCGGTCTCCTCCTCCGGCCGCTCACCCTTGAACGCGGAGACCGCCTCGCCGACCATCCGCACGTACAGGTCGAAGCCGACGCCCTCGATGTGCCCGGACTGCTCGCCACCGAGCAGGTTGCCGGCGCCCCGGATCTCCAGGTCCTTCATCGCCACGTACATGCCGGCGCCCAACTCGGTGTGCTGGGCGATGGTTGCCAACCGCTCGTGGGCGTGCTCGGTGAGCGGCTTCTCCGGCGGGTAGAGGAAGTAGGCGTACGCCCGCTCCCGGCCCCGGCCGACCCGGCCCCTGATCTGGTGCAGCTGGGCCAGGCCGAGCAGGTCGGCCCGCTCCACGATCAGCGTGTTGGCGTTCGGGATGTCGATGCCCGACTCGACGATCGTGGTGCAGACCAGGACGTCGAACTCCTTCTCCCAGAAGCCGACCATGACCTTCTCCAGGGCGTCCTCGCCCATCTGGCCGTGCGCCACCGCGACCCGCGCCTCGGGCACCAGCTCCCGCAGCCGCCGTGCCGCCCGGTCGATCGACTCGACCCGGTTGTGCAGGTAGAAGACCTGCCCGTCGCGGAGCAGCTCACGGTGGATGGACGCGGCCACCTGCCGGTCGTCCTGCGCGCCGACGAAGGTGAGCACCGGGTGCCGCTCCTCCGGCGGGGTGGCGATGGTGGACATCTCCCGGATGCCGGTGATCGCCATCTCCAGGGTGCGCGGGATCGGGGTGGCCGACATGCTGAGCACGTCGACCGACGCGCGCAGCGTCTTCAGGTGCTCCTTGTGCTCGACACCGAAGCGCTGCTCCTCGTCGACGATCACCAGACCCAGCTGCTTGAAGCGGGTCGCCGTCTGCAACAGCCGGTGCGTACCGATGACGATGTCGACGGTGCCGTCGGCGACCATCTCCATCGTGCGCTCGGTCTCCTTCGCCGTCTGGAACCGGGACAGCTGCCGGATCTGGACCGGGAACTGACTCATCCGCTCGGCGAACGTGTTGTAGTGCTGCTGAACCAGCAGGGTGGTCGGCACCAGCACCGCCACCTGCTTGCCGTCCTGCACCGCCTTGAACGCCGCCCGGACCGCGATCTCGGTCTTGCCGTAACCGACATCACCGCAGATCAGCCGGTCCATCGGGACGGTCTGCTCCATGTCCCGCTTGACCTCGTCGATCGCGGCGAGCTGGTCCGGCGTCTCCTGCCAGGGGAAGGCGTCCTCCAGCTCCCGCTGCCACGGGGTGTCCGGACCGAACGAGTGCCCCTTGGACGCCTTGCGCGCGGCGTAGAGCTGGATGAGCTGCGCGGCGATCTCCCGGACCGCCTTGCGCGCCCGGGCCTTGGACTTCTGCCAGTCCGAGCCGCCCATCTTGTGCAGGGTCGGCTGCTCGCCGCCCACGTAGCGGGAGAGCTGATCGAGCTGGTCGGTCGGGACGAACAACCGGTCGCCGGGCTGGCCCCGCTTGCTGGCCGCGTACTCGATGACGAGGTATTCCCGGCTGGCGCCGTTGACGGTGCGCTGCACCAGCTCGACGTAGCGGCCGATGCCGTGCTGCTCGTGCACCACGTGGTCGCCGGTCTTCAACTCCAGCGGGTCGATGGTGTTGCGCCGCCGGCTCGGCATCTTGCGCATGTCCCGCGTCGAAGTGCCCCGACCGCCGGTCACGTCGTTGCCGGTGAGCAGCACGAAGCGGGACGCCTCGTCGACGAACCCGCTGCTCAGCGCCCCGCAGGTGACCACCAGCTCGCCGGGGACGGGCGCGGTCGGCACCTCCTCGGTCAACCGGGCACCCAGGCCGGCGTCGCGCAGCACCTCCACCGCCCGCTGGGCGGGACCGTGCCCCTCAAAGACCAGCGCGATCGACCAACCCTCGCCGGCCCAGCGCTTGAGGTCCTCCACCACCCGCGAGGTCTCGCCGTGATAGAGCGGCGCCGGTTGGGCGGCGAGGGTCACCGCGATGGCGTCGTCCGGGGTGACCGCGGCCTGTTCCGGCGCGTCCTCCCAGGGCTGCCTCGTCTCGGCGGTCTCCCCCTCCACCAAGCCGAACGGGGACAGCGTCCACCACGGCTGACCTAGCTTGCCCGCGGCGGCGCGTACCTCGCCGAGGGTGCGGAAGGCGGCGGCGCCGACGTCCACCGGGGCCTGGCCGCCGACCGCTGCGGCGGCCCAGCTGGCCTGCAAGAACTCCTCCGATGTACGCACCAGGTCGTGCGCCCGCGTGCGGATCCGCTCCGGGTCGCAGAGCAGGACGTGGGTGCCGGCCGGCATGGCGTCCAGCAGCAGCTCCAGCGAGTCGGGGCCGACCAGTACCGGGGCCAGCGACTCCATCCCCTCCACCGGGATGCCCTCGGCCAGTTTGTCGAGGATCTCGGCCAGCTCGGGGTGCTGCTCGGCGAGCGCGGCGGCCCGGTCGCGGACGGCCGGGGTGAGCAGCAGCTCGCGGCAGGGCGGTGCCCAGAGCAGCGGTACCTGTTCGATGGTCCGCTGGTCGGCGACGGCGAAGGTGCGGATCTCCTCCACCTCGTCGCCCCAGAACTCGACCCGGGACGGGTGCTCGTCGGTGGGCGGGAAGACGTCGAGAATGCCGCCGCGCACCGCGAACTCGCCGCGCTTGGTGACCAGGTCGACCCGGGCGTACGCCATGTCGATCAGCCGGCGGGCGACCTCTTCCAGGTCCGCCTCCTCGCCGGCGGCGAGCTGCACCGGCTCCAGATCGCCGAGCCCCTTCAGCTGCGGCTGGAGCAGCGAACGGACCGGGGCCACGACCACTCGCAGTGGCCCGGTGCCGCCGTGCGCGTCGCTCGCCTCCGGGTGCGCCAGCCGGCGCAGCACGGCCAGCCGCCGGCCGACCGTGTCGGAGCGGGGGGACAGCCGCTCGTGCGGCAGCGTCTCCCAGGAGGGGAAGACGACCACCTGTTCGGCAGGCAGCAACCCGCCCAGCGCGGCGGCCAGGTCGTCGGCCTCCCGGGTGGTGGCGGTCACCGCCAGCACCGGTCGCCCGGCGCCGTCGTTGTCCGCGGCGACCGCCGCGACGGCGAACGGGCGCAGTGCCGCCGGAGCGGTGATGTCGAGGCCGTCGACCTGGGCGGCACCGGAGCGCGCCAGGTCACGCGCCCGGGCCAGCCCGGGGTCGGCCAGGGCGGCGGTGAACAGACCGGTGAGCAAGGGAAATCCTTCCCGGGGAGTCGACGCACACGACGGCGGCCCCTCGTCCAGCCGGACGGGGGGGCGCGACGACAAGCCTAGCTCCGTCGACCGACAGCCACCCCCTTCCGCCGAGGTCCGACGCCACTACGGCGCGTCGCCCCGCGCCCCGCGCCCCGCGCCCCGCGCCCCGCGCCCCGCGCCCCGCGCCCCGCGCCCCGCGCCCCGCGCCCCGCGCCCCGCGCCCCGCGCC
>NZ_JBIDCQ010000021.1:0-5051 GCF_043204655.1 Micromonospora sp. NPDC047762
TCGGTGTGTGGTTGTTCTTTGAGAACTCAACAGGGTGCTTGTAAAGCCAGTGCCAATTATGATTTATACCCCGGACTGGTCAGTTTTTGCTGGCTGGTTGGGATTCCTTTGGCAACATTTGTTTGTTGTCAGGATGCTGTTCAACTAATTTTTTGTTGGAGAGTTTGATCCTGGCTCAGGACGAACGCTGGCGGCGTGCTTAACACATGCAAGTCGAGCGGAAAGGCCCTTCGGGGTACTCGAGCGGCGAACGGGTGAGTAACACGTGAGCAACCTGCCCCAAGCTTTGGGATAACCCTCGGAAACGGGGGCTAATACCGAATATTACTGCTGGCCGCATGGCTGGTGGTGGAAAGTTTTTCGGCTTGGGATGGGCTCGCGGCCTATCAGCTTGTTGGTGGGGTGATGGCCTACCAAGGCGACGACGGGTAGCCGGCCTGAGAGGGCGACCGGCCACACTGGGACTGAGACACGGCCCAGACTCCTACGGGAGGCAGCAGTGGGGAATATTGCACAATGGGCGGAAGCCTGATGCAGCGACGCCGCGTGAGGGATGACGGCCTTCGGGTTGTAAACCTCTTTCAGCAGGGACGAAGCGAGAGTGACGGTACCTGCAGAAGAAGCACCGGCCAACTACGTGCCAGCAGCCGCGGTAAGACGTAGGGTGCGAGCGTTGTCCGGATTTATTGGGCGTAAAGAGCTCGTAGGCGGCTTGTCGCGTCGACCGTGAAAACTTGGGGCTCAACCCCAAGCCTGCGGTCGATACGGGCAGGCTAGAGTTCGGTAGGGGAGACTGGAATTCCTGGTGTAGCGGTGAAATGCGCAGATATCAGGAGGAACACCGGTGGCGAAGGCGGGTCTCTGGGCCGATACTGACGCTGAGGAGCGAAAGCGTGGGGAGCGAACAGGATTAGATACCCTGGTAGTCCACGCTGTAAACGTTGGGCGCTAGGTGTGGGGGGCCTCTCCGGTTCCCTGTGCCGCAGCTAACGCATTAAGCGCCCCGCCTGGGGAGTACGGCCGCAAGGCTAAAACTCAAAGGAATTGACGGGGGCCCGCACAAGCGGCGGAGCATGCGGATTAATTCGATGCAACGCGAAGAACCTTACCTGGGTTTGACATGGCCGCAAAACTCGCAGAGATGTGAGGTCCTTCGGGGGCGGTCACAGGTGGTGCATGGCTGTCGTCAGCTCGTGTCGTGAGATGTTGGGTTAAGTCCCGCAACGAGCGCAACCCTCGTTCGATGTTGCCAGCGCGTTATGGCGGGGACTCATCGAAGACTGCCGGGGTCAACTCGGAGGAAGGTGGGGATGACGTCAAGTCATCATGCCCCTTATGTCCAGGGCTTCACGCATGCTACAATGGCCGGTACAATGGGCTGCGATACCGTGAGGTGGAGCGAATCCCAAAAAGCCGGTCTCAGTTCGGATCGGGGTCTGCAACTCGACCCCGTGAAGTCGGAGTCGCTAGTAATCGCAGATCAGCAACGCTGCGGTGAATACGTTCCCGGGCCTTGTACACACCGCCCGTCACGTCACGAAAGTCGGCAACACCCGAAGCCGGTGGCCCAACCCTTGTGGAGGGAGCCGTCGAAGGTGGGGCTGGCGATTGGGACGAAGTCGTAACAAGGTAGCCGTACCGGAAGGTGCGGCTGGATCACCTCCTTTCTAAGGAGCACCTTCTGACGAAAGTCGGTAAGGAGCCCGCGCCGCCCGACTGTGGTGGTGGGGTGCTCGAATGGCGGAGACACTGGCAAGTTTTACTTCGGCAACGGCCGGGTTCCTTCTAGTACAGCTGCTCTTCGGGGTGGTGGGAACGAAGCCCTGGTGCGGCTGAGGGAGAATGTGAGCACCCTGTTGGGTCCTGAAGGAACAACCGTTGTGTTGTTGTTTCAGAGACGCGCCGGCCCTCCTTGGTGGGGGCTGGGAGTCTGCCAGGCATGGCCTGGCCCCATATACCGCCGGTTTGAGGATCGGGTTTGGTGTGGGGCGGATCGGGTTGTGGGTTGGTCGTTTGTTGAGAATTGCACAGTGGACGCGAGCATCTTTGTGGTCAAGTTGTCAAGGGCGAACGGTGAATGCCTTGGCACCAGGAGCCGATGAAGGACGTGGGAGGCCGCGATAGGCCTGGGGGAGCTGTCAACCAAGCTGTGATCCCAGGGTGTCCGAATGGGGAAACCTGGCACCAGTCATGTGGTGTCACCCACACCTGAACACATAGGGTGTGTGGAGGGAACGCGGGGAAGTGAAACATCTCAGTACCCGTAGGAAGAGAAAACAATTTAGTGATTCCGTGAGTAGTGGCGAGCGAAAGCGGATCGAGGCTAAACCGGCTGCGTGTGATACCTGTCAGGGGTTGCGTGGTCGGGGTTGTGGGACCCTGCTGAACAAGCTGACACTTGTTCGAGAAGTTACAAAGTCAGTGGCTAGTCGAACAGTCTGGAATGGCTGACCGTAGACGGTGAGAGTCCGGTAGGTGAAAGTTGCTGACCTTCTGTGGGTGTTCCCGAGTAGCGGCGGACCCCTGAAATCTGCCGTGAATCTGCCAGGACCACCTGGTAAGCCTAAATACTTCCTGGTGACCGATAGCGGACAAGTACCGTGAGGGAATGGTGAAAAGTACCCCGGGAGGGGAGTGAAATAGTACCTGAAACCGTTCGCCTACAATCCGTCGGAGCCTTGCGGGGTGACGGCGTGCCTTTTGAAGAATGAGCCTGCGAGTTAGTGGCATGTGGCGAGGTTAACCCGTGTGGGGGAGCCGTAGCGAAAGCGAGTCTGAATAGGGCGATTCAGTCGCGTGTCCTAGACCCGAAGCGGAGTGATCTAGCCATGGGCAGGCTGAAGCGCGGGTAAGACCGCGTGGAGGGCCGAACCCACCAATGTTGAAAAATTGGGGGATGACCTGTGGTTAGGGGTGAAAGGCCAATCAAACTCCGTGATAGCTGGTTCTCCCCGAAATGCATTTAGGTGCAGCGTCGCGTGTTTCTTGCCGGAGGTAGAGCACTGGATGGTCTAGGGGGCCCACAAGCTTACCGAAATCAGCCAAACTCCGAATGCCGGTAAGTGAGAGCGCGGCAGTGAGACTGCGGGGGATAAGCTTCGTAGTCGAGAGGGAAACAGCCCAGATCACCAGCTAAGGCCCCTAAGCGTGTGCTAAGTGGAAAAGGATGTGGGGTCGCATAGACAACCAGGAGGTTGGCTTAGAAGCAGCCACCCTTTAAAGAGTGCGTAATAGCTCACTGGTCAAGTGGTTCCGCGCCGACAATGTAGCGGGGCTCAAGCACACCGCCGAAGCTGTGGCATTCACATTTTATCCTCGCTTGGACGTGATTCCTTGTGCAGGTGTGTGGATGGGTAGGGGAGCGTCGTGCCGCGAGTGAAGCAGCGGGGTGACCCAGTTGTGGACGCGGCACGAGTGAGAATGCAGGCATGAGTAGCGAAAGAAGGGTGAGAAACCCTTCCGCCGGATGACCAAGGGTTCCAGGGCCAGGCTAATCCGCCCTGGGTGAGTCGGGACCTAAGGCGAGGCCGAGAGGCGTAGTCGATGGACAACGGGTTGATATTCCCGTACCCGCGAAAGAGCGTCCCTGATGAACCTCGTTGTGCTAACCGCCCGAACTTGATGAGGTCTTCGGACTGAGTTGAGGGAGCGTGGGAACCTGATGGGTAGTAGTCAAGCGATGGGGTGACGCAGGAAGGTAGCTGAGCCCGGCCGGTGGTTGTGCCGGGGTAAGCGTGTAGGCCGTGTTGTAGGCAAATCCGCAACACATGAAGGCTGAGACGTGATGCCGAGCCGATTCAGGTGAAGTCAGTGATCCTATGCTGCCGAGAAAAGCCTCTAGCGAGTTCTTAGCGGCCCGTACCCCAAACCGACACAGGTGGTCAGGTAGAGAATACCGAGGCGATCGGGCGAACTGTGGTTAAGGAACTCGGCAAATTGCCCCCGTAACTTAGGGAGAAGGGGGGCCGGAGACGTGAAGCCCCGCGCGGGTGGAGCGTTGTATGGCCGCAGAGAGCAGGGGGAAGCGACTGTTTACTAAAAACACAGGTCCATGCGAAGAAGTAATTCGATGTATATGGACTGACGCCTGCCCGGTGCTGGAACGTTAAGGGGACCTGTTAGCTCTTCGGGGCGAAGCGGAGAACTTAAGCGCCAGTAAACGGCGGTGGTAACTATAACCATCCTAAGGTAGCGAAATTCCTTGTCGGGTAAGTTCCGACCTGCACGAATGGCGTAACGACTTCCCCACTGTCTCAACCACAGGCCCGGCGAAATTGCAGTACGAGTAAAGATGCTCGTTACGCGCGGCAGGACGGAAAGACCCCGGGACCTTTACTATAGCTTGACATTGGTACTCGAATTAGCTTGTGTAGGATAGGTGGGAGCCGGTGAAGTCCATACGCCAGTATGGGTGGAGGCAATCTTGAAATACCACTCTGGTTGATTTGGGTATCTAACTTCGGACCGTTATCCGGTTCAGGGACAGTGTCTGGTGGGTAGTTTAACTGGGGCGGTTGCCTCCTAAAAGGTAACGGAGGCGCCCAAAGGTTCCCTCAGCCTGGTTGGCAATCAGGTGTTGAGTGCAAGTACACAAGGGAGCTTGACTGTGAGACTGACAGGTCGAGCAGGGACGAAAGTCGGGACTAGTGATCCGGCACTTGCGAGTGGAAGCGGTGTCGCTCAACGGATAAAAGGTACCCCGGGGATAACAGGCTGATCTTCCCCAAGAGTCCATATCGACGGGATGGTTTGGCACCTCGATGTCGGCTCGTCGCATCCTGGGGCTGTAGCAGGTCCCAAGGGTTGGGCTGTTCGCCCATTAAAGCGGTACGCGAGCTGGGTTTAGAACGTCGTGAGACAGTTCGGTCCCTATCCGCCGTGCGCGTAGGATACTTGAGAAGGGCTGTCCCTAGTACGAGAGGACCGGGACGGACGAACCTCTGGTGTGCCAGTTGTCCTGCCAAGGGCACGGCTGGTTAGCTACGTTCGGAAGGGATAACCGCTGAAAGCATCTAAGCGGGAAGCCTGCTTCAAGATGAGGTATCCCACCC
>NZ_JBIDCQ010000022.1:0-1594 GCF_043204655.1 Micromonospora sp. NPDC047762
CTTGATCTTTAACCTGCGGGGCGGTGGCATCGACCCCGGCTGATCATGGGGACAGCCCTTGGTCGATCATTCCTCTTGTCTAGGGAAGAAGATCGCAAACCAAGGGCTGTCTGGTGATCAGTGTGCACGATGCCGGGACGAACGGTGGGGTCGGCCGGCTGGCGGCGTTCCGGCGTGAGTTCCACGCCTGTCTGACCGCTCGGCGGGATGCGTTGTTCGAGTTGGCGGACGCGTTGTTGTGTGGTGATGCGCCGGTGCGGTCGCTGGTGGAGTTGTCGCTGGTGGGTGAGCACCGCCGTGGTCACGGTTCGTTGTATGCGGCGTTGAACCGGGGTCGGATCGACGTCGAGCGGCTGCGCAGCGCGGTGGCGGCGGTGCCGTTGCCGCGGGCCGCGGATGGGCGGGTGGTGTTGGCGGTGGATGTGACGTGCTGGTTGCGGCCGGAGGCGCATACCTGCCCGCAGCGGGTGTTGTGTCACACCTACGGGCGCGGCAAGGACACCCACATAGGGGTGCCGGGCTGGCCGTACTCGTTCGTCACCGCCTTGGAGGCCGGGCGCACCTCATGGACCGGGCCGTTGGACGCTCGCCGGCTGGCGCCCGGCGACGACGCCGCAACGGTCACCGCCGGCCAGTTACGCGACGTGGTGCAGCGGCTGATCGCTGTCGGGCAGTGGCGCCCTGGTGATCCGGACGTGTGGATCGTCGCGGACGCCGGTTACGACGGGCCCCGGCTGGCGTTCCTGCTGGCCGATCTGCCGGTGCAGGTTCTGGTGCGGATGCGCTCGGACCGGGTGCTGCGCCGACCCACGCCACCGCGGCTGCCCGGCACCACCGGCCGTCCACGACGCCATGGCGGCGAGTTCATCTTCGGCGACCCGGGCAGCTGGGGCGACCCGGACGTCGCCACGGCCACCGACACCCGTCTCTACGGCACCGCGACCGCGCGGGCCTGGCACCGACTGCACCCCAGACTGACCCACCGCACCGCCTGGACCGCCGAACACGGCCCGCTGCCGATCATCGAGGGCACCGTGATCCTGCTGACCGTCGACCGGCTGCCATCAGGCGCTATCGCGAAACCAGTCTGGCTGTGGTCCTCGCAAGCAACCGCCACCACCGCTGAGGTCGACCTGCTCTGGCAGGCGTTCCTGCGCCGCTTCGACATCGAGCACACCTTCCGCATGCTCAAGCAAACCCTGGGCTGGACCAGCCCGAAGCTACGAGACCCGAAAGCCGCCGACCGGTGGACCTGGCTCGTGTTAGCCGCCTACACCCAACTACGCCTCGCCCGAGGCGCCGTCGGCGACCTACGTCGGCCCTGGGAACGCCCCGCACCACCCGAACGACTCACCCCAGCCCGTGTCCGCCGAGGCTTTCGGCACCTACGCACCAAAGCCGGCAACCCCGCCTGCGCACCGAAACCCTCCCGGCCAGGACCCGGCCGACCACCCGGACTACCCAACCGCCACCCAGCAGCCCGCCACGACGTCCACATCGTCACCACCGCCACCAGCACAAAACCGAAACGCGACACAAAGAAAACGAACACTTCGAATACCCCAAGGCCACGCCGCACAGGTTAAAGATCAAG
>NZ_JBIDCQ010000023.1:0-1584 GCF_043204655.1 Micromonospora sp. NPDC047762
CACACCCACCGACCGCAAATACCGAGCCAACCTGTTCGCCGCCGCATTCAACTCCGAATACGACAACGACACCCCACCATCACCAATCGCAACCGCATCGCCGCGCACACCCACCCGCGCCGCAAAGGCCGAATACGCCACACCCTCCACCGGCACCACCGGCCCCACACCCACCCGCGACAACCACCCCGCCTCACCAGCCGGCACACACACCACCCGCGAATCCCCACCCGGATCCGCCACCATCGACTCCAACACCACCCGGAACATCCCCGCCAACCGCACCAAACCCGCCGCACCAAACACCCGCCCATCAGCCACGAGGCGGATCACGGTCGGGCTGGCACCGACGGACAGGACGAACTCGGTGGCGGCCACGTCACTGGCGACCGGGGCGGGCGTGGTGTGGCCGTCGGGCGTCGGCGCGTCGCCCGGCCCGGCAGCGCCTCCCCTACCGGACGGGTCGGTACGGGGTTCGGTGTAGCCGAAGACGACGTCGATCGGGTGCGTGTCGGCACCCGTCAGCCTGCGCACCGCCGGCAACGGAAGGCGCCGATGCGGCCACAACTCCACCTCACCGTCGAACACCGACCGCACCAGATCACCCCACGAACCCCCACCCCGCTCATGACCAAACGGCAACACATTGATGTACATCCCATGCACACGCTCCGCACCCCGCACCTCCGGCCGCGCATCACACACCAACCCCGTGTAAAAACGCCGCTCATCAGTCAACTGACTCATCACCTTCAGATGAGCCGCGTGCAGAACGGCCTTGATGGGTACGCCGAGGCTGCTGGCGAGCTGGCGCAGCGCACAGTCCAGGTCGGCGATGTCCAATTCGGTGCGGCACACCTGCCGCGGGCCGGAGTCGGTCGCCTGGGTGCCCGGCAGGGTGAGCTTCGGCGTACCGGTCACGACCTCGCGCCAGTAGGCGGCGTCGGCCTCGGAGTCGAGCGCCGAGAGTTCGGTGGCCACGAAGTCCGCGTACCGGACGGCCACTGGTTCGGCGGGCGTCGGCTGCTCGCCGCGCCGCCGCCGGTGGTAGCCGTCGCGCAGGTCGGCCAGCAGAAGGTTGAGGTCCCAGCCGCCGGTGATCAGGTGGCTGACGGAGACGGTGAGCCACCAGGCCCGAACGTCCTCGCGGTGGACGGCCACCCGCAGCAGCGGCGTCGGCGTCGCCAGGTCAAACGGTCGGTCACGCTCGGCGGCGACGTACGCGGAATGGCCGCTCACCTCGGGATGCACCGCGACCGGCACCTGCGCGTCGGCGTGTACGAGCTGCATGGGCACCGAGTAGCCGGTCAGGTCGATCGAGGTGCGCAGCGTGTCGTGCCGGGCGACCAGCTCGGTGAGGGTGGCACGTAGGGGCTCGACGTCGAAGGGCAGCTCGTCGTCCACGCGCATGGTGTGCACGATGTGGTACGGCGCGGCGGTCTCGTCCTTGGCGATCTCCACCGCCATGCCCACCTGGGCCTGCGTGGCCGGGTAGGCGTCGGTGAGGTCGTCCGGCAGCGCGGCCCGGTCCGCGTCCGACAGCAACGCGAACGGCGCCACCGGCTCCCACTCGTCAACGCCCTC